>NZ_JBEYRY010000010.1:0-156984 GCF_040704175.1 Micromonospora sp. NPDC047812
CTCCCCCGCCACCTCGTACCACACAGCATCATCGCCCTGCCCCACTTCCCCCTCACCCGCAACGGCAAGATCGACCGCAACGCACTCCCCGCACCGGATTCCGCGGCCGTCCGTTCCGAGCCGCCCGGCGACGCCGTGCAGCGGCAGCTCGCGGGGATCTGGGCGACGGTGCTGGGCACCTCCGTCGCGGGCATCGGCGTCCGCGACGACTTCTTCGCCCTCGGCGGGCACTCCCTGCTCGCCACGCAGGTCACCGCGCAGGCCGCCGCCGCGTTCGAGGTCGAGCTGCCGGTCGCGGCCCTGTTCCGGGACCCGACGATCGTCGGCCTGGCCGGCGAGCTGCGCCGCGTCGAGCGCCGGCCCGGCTGGATGGACACCGTGGCCGGCATGCGCGAGGCCGTCGCCGCGCTCACCGAGGACCAGGCCCGACGAGCGCTGGCCGCCGCCACCCGGCCCGGCCAGCCGTACGACGAGACAGGAGCACCGCGATGAGCGGCCCGCCGCCCGACCCGGTCGCCGCGCTGCTGCGACCGCCGCCCGGCTGGCCGGCGGAGGAGCACCGGCAGCTGCTGGTGCGGCTGCTGCGCGAGCGGCTGCCCGCCGCGCCGACCGGTCCCGCCACCGTGGCCCAGCGTCAGCTCTGGTTCCTGCAACAGCTGGAGCCGACCAGCACCGCGTACCACATCCTGACGGTGGTGCGGATGACCGGCGAGCTGGACCTGCCGGCCCTGCGCGGCGCGCTCGCCGCCGTCACGGACCGGCACGAGCTGCTCCGGGCCACCTTCGCGATGGTCGACGACGAGGTGGTCGTGCGGATCGGTCCCTGCGCACCGGTGCCGCTACCGGTCGTCGACCTGGGCACGACGGACGCCGCGACCCGCGAGCAGCGGATCCGGCAGGAGCTGGAGAAGGCCCACGACGAGCTGTTCGACCTCGCCGACGGCCCGCTGCTACGGGCGGTGCTGATCCGTTGCGGCGCCGCCGAGCACCTGCTCGCGGTCACCGTGCACCACATCGTCTTCGACGGCGGGTCCCGCCCGGTCTTCTGGGAGCACCTCGCCACGGCGTACGACGCGCTGCGGGCGGGGAGGGTGCCGGACCTCGACCCGCCGGTGCCCGACGACGAGGACGACGACGAGGACGACTTCGCCGACCCGGAGGACCCGGACGCGGCGCTGGCCTACTGGCGCGAGCGGCTGGCGGGCCTGCCGGACCTGGACCTGCCCGGCGTCCGCGACCGGGCGTCCGGGGCGTTGACCGCCGGGCGGCGGCTGGACGTCCCGCTCGACCGGGACGTGACGACGGCCCTGACCCGGCTGGGCCGGTCCCGGCGGGCCACCCCGTTCATGACGCTGCTGGCCGCGTACCTGGTGCTGCTGTCCGTGCGCACCGGCAGCAGCGACGTCGCCGTGCTGTCGCCGACGACGGGCAGGACGAGCGAGGCCGACGAGAGCCGGATCGGGTACTTCGTCAACACCGTGGTGCTGCGCGGCGACCTGGGGGGGAACCCGACCTTCGCCGAGGTGGTCGACCGGGTCCGGGACCTGACCCTCGGGGCGTACGCCCACATGGCGGTGCCCTTCGAACGGATCGTGGACGAGGTGCGTCCGGCGCGGGTGCCGGGCCGGATGCCGTTCTCGCAGTTCGCGTTCAGCGTGGAGGGCCGACCCGCGCCCCCGCCCCGGCTCGCCGGCCTGAGCACCGCCTGGATCGACGTCGACACCGGCACGGCGAAGTTCGACGTGCAGCTGGACGTCCTCACGGACGACTCGGGCGGGCGCGTGGCGGCCTGGACCTGGCGCGACGAGCTGTTCGACCCGGCGGACCTGGCCGCCGTCGCCGACGACTTCGTCGCGCTGCTGGGCGCGGTCGTCGCCGACCCGCAGGCCACCCTCGACGCGCTGCCGGTGCGCCGGCCGGTGCCGGCCCCGGGCGTCCGGGCGGCGGCCCCGCCGCCCGCGGCGCGTGCTCGGCCGGGCGGGACCGCGTCCGGCACGCTGGTGCACCTCGGCGGGCCGACGGACCGTCCGCCGCTGGTCCTGCCGCACCCGGTCAGCGGCACGGTCGGCGCGTACGCCGAACTCGCCCGGCTGCTGCCCGCGTACCACCTGGTCGGCATCGAGTCGGCCGCCGACGCCACCGGCGACTCCGTCGACGCGCTCGCCGAGGCGTACCTGGCCGAACTGGTCGCCCGCTGGCCGGCCGGCCCGTACCGTCTGTGCGGCTGGTCGATGGGTGGCCTGCTGGCGTACGAGATGTCCCGCCGGCTGGTGCGGGCCGGGCGCGCCGTCGACCTGCTGGTGGTCGTGGACACCGCGCCCGGGCAGGCGCGCCCGGCCGGCGAGGGGAGCGACGACGCCGCGGTGGCGGCCCGGTTCGCCGCGGACCTCGCCGCGTCCCTCGGTCGGGACCACCCGGCGCCGACGGCCGCGACGCTCGCCGCGCTGCCGGTCGAGGAGCAGACGATGCTGCTGCGCCGGTGGCTGGTGGACGCCGGGGTGACCCCGGTGGCGCTGCCGGTGCGCGAGGTGCGCCGCCGGGTGGAGACCTTCGCCCGGCACGTCACCGCCGTGGCCGGGTACCGGCCGGAGGGCGTGGAGCTGCCGGTGACCGTCGTCCAGGCCTCCGCGTCGCCGCGCTGGCAGCCGCGCTGGGAGCGCTACGTGGGCGCCCGGACCACCGTGCACGAGTACGAGGGCGACCACTACTCGCTGCTGCGCCGGCCCACCGTGGAGCGCATCGCCGGGTGGCTGGCCCGCGCGCTGGACGGTCGGTGAGCGCGGGCGCTCCGGCGGGTGACGCGCGCGTGGGGCCGCCCGGCGGTGGCCGGCGGCCCCACGCGGGCGGGTGCGTTCGGGCGCTGGGCGGGACGGCCGCCGGGCGCTGACGGAACGGTCACGCCCGGGCGGCCGGCCCTCCCGTCCGCGTTACCGCGCCTCGGCCGCCATCGCCCGGCGCAGGCTCAGCGGGCGCATGTCCGTCCACACCGAGTCGATGTGCTCCAGGCACCGGGCCCGCGGCCCGACGAAGCCCTCGGCACGCCAGCCCGCCGGGATCTCCCGCCCTTCCGGCCAGATCGAGTACTGCTCCTCGTCGTTCACCACGACCCGACAGATCTCGGCCGTCTCCGGCTGCTCCACCGTCATCTTCTTCTCCTCACACCTCGGACACCATGGCCAGGGCCCGGTCGATCCCGGCGATCCCGTCGGTCAGCTCCGCCTCCGTGATGGTAAGCGGGGGGAACAGGTGCAGCCGGTTGCCCGCCGCCAGCGGCCAGACGCCCTGCCGCTTGCACGCCGCCAGGACGGCGGCCATCTCGGGCGCCAGCGTCCCCGGGGCCGCGTACGGCGCCAGGGGCTCGCGGGTCGCGCGGTCCCGGACCAGTTCGACGGCCCAGGCCAGGCCGACGCCGCGTACGTCGCCGACGATCGGGTGGCGCTCGGCCAGCTCGGCCAGCGCCGGGCCCACCACGTCCCGGCCGAGTACGGCCGCCCGGTCGACCAGGTTCTCCTCCCGCAGCACCCGCAGCGCCGCCACGATGGAGGCGCAGGCCAGCGGGTGCCCGGAGTAGGTGAGCCCGCCGGGGTAGCGGCGGTGTGCGAAGTGGGCGGCCACCGCGCGGGACAGCAGCACGCCGCCCACCGGCACGTAGCCGGAGTTGACCCCCTTGGCGAAGGTCATCAGGTCGGGCACCACGTCCCAGAGGTCGCCGGCGAACCACCGGCCGCACCGGCCGAAGCCGGTCATCACCTCGTCGGCGATCAGCAGGATCCCGTGCTCGTCGCAGAGCCGGCGGACGCCGGCCAGGTATCCGTCCGGCGGGACCAGCACGCCGTTGCTGCCCACCACCGGCTCGAGGAGGATCGCGGCGATGGTGTCCGGGCCCTCGTAGCCGACGAGCCGGCGCAGGTGCTCCAGCGCCCGGTCGCACTCCTGCGCGGCGTCCTCCGCGTGGAAGTCGCTGCGGTACGGGTACGGGCCCATGAAGTGCACGGCGCCGCCGCTGGCCGTGTCCACCGGCCAGCGGCGGGGGTCACCGGTCAACGCCAGCGCCCCCGCCGTGGCACCGTGGTAGGACCGGTAGGCGGCGAGCACCTTCGGCCGCCCCGTGACCACCCGCGCCATCCGCACCGCGTGCTCCACGGCCTCCGCGCCGCCGGTGGTGAACAGGACCGTCTCCAGGTCCCCCGGGGCGACCTCGACGATCGCCCGGGCCGCCTCGTCGCGGATGTCGACCGCGAACGACGGCGCGATCGTGCACAGCCGCCCGGCCTGCTCACGCAGCGCCGCGACCAGGGCCGGGTGCTGGTGGCCCAGGTGCAGGTTGCCCATCTGGGCGTGCAGGTCGAGCCACCGGTTGCCCCGGTCGTCCCAGAACCAGCTGCCCGCGCCGCCGGCGACGCGGACCGGGTCGATCTCCTCCTGGGCGGACCAGGGGTAGAAGACGGGCCCGGTCACGACGCGCGCCGTTCACGGACCAGGTCGACCTGCTCGGCCAGCGTCGGCGCCGCGAAGACGTCCTGCAGGGAGAGCCGGACCTGGTACGCCTTGCGGATCCGACCGATCAGGCGGATCGCGAAGAGCGAGTCGCCGCCCAGGTCGAAGAAGTCGTCCCCGGGATCGACGCCGTCGACCTGGAGCAGGGCGGCCCAGATCTGCCCGAGCTGGTCGAGCACCTCGGACCGACCGTCGTCGGTCGCCGGGCCCGCCGCGGCGGGCGGCTCCCCCGGGGGCGTCGCGGGTGGCACCAGTTCCAGCCGTCCCGCCGTGGTCCACCGCACGGTGGCCCCGGTGTCCCGCATCCGCACGCCCGGCGTCGCGGCGTACGGGTCGTCGACGTCGCCGGCGCCGCTGACCCACAGCCGCCCCGGGGTGTTCACCGGCACGGGTCGCGCGCGGTCGTCGAGGACGTAGCAGCGGGCCACGGCCGGCAGGCCGTCCTGGCCGGCCAGCGCGTCCGGCAGCCGCGCCGGGTTCCAGCCGTCGAGCACGGCGCGCAGCTCCCGGCGGGGCATCGCGGACAGCTCGCCCACCCGCCGGTCCTGGCCGGCGACGAGCTGGTCGAGCACGGTCAGCGTCGAGTCGAGGATCCGCTGGACGGTGGCCCGGTCGAACAGGGCGAGCCGGAAGTCCAGGCTGCCCACCATCCGGTCCTCGCCGACCTGGTTCACGGCCAGCGCCAGGTCGTACTTCGCCGACGTCCACTCCGGCGGTTCCAGCCGGACCGCCTCGACCTCGCCGAGCCGGAACCGGTCCGGCACCGCCCGGCCGTACCGGACGCAGACCTGCACCAGCGTGGAGACCGCCGGGTCGCGGCGCGGGCGCAGCTCGCCCACCAGCGTGTCGAAGGGCACCCGGCGCAGCTCCAGCGCGGTCAGCACGCTGCCCCGCACGTCGTGCAGGAACTGGGCCACGGTGGCGTCCCGGTCGACCCGGACCCGCAACGGCAGCAGGTTGACCAGGCAGCCGATCAGGTCGCGGGTCGACTCGTCGTCGCGTTGCAGGCTCGGCGTGCCGATCAGCAGGTCGTCGCCCGCGCCGTACGCGCTCAGGGTGCGGGCGAACGCGGCGGTCAGCAGCGTGAACGGGCTGGTCCGCGCCGCGGCGGCGGCCGACACGAGCCGGGCGGCGAGGGCGTCGTCGACGGTGAAGCGCACCGACCCGCCCCGGTGGTCGAGGACCGGCGGCCGGGGCCGGTCCGTCGGCAGGGAGATCACCTGTGGGGCCCCGTCCAGGTAGCGCCGCCACCGGGCGAGCTGGTCGGCCATGCCGGGCCCGGCGAGTTCGGCCTGCTGGCGGCGGGCCACGTCCGCGTACCGGCACGGCACGTCCGGCAGCCGGACCGGCTCGCCCAGCGCGTGGGAGGGGTAGAGCCGGGCCAGTTCGGCGAAGAAGATCTCCGCCGCCGTCGGGTCGGCGGCGACGTGGTGGACCACCAGCAGCAGCGCCGTCCGGCCGCTGGGCAGCAGCGCGGTCGCGACCCGGATCGGCCACTCCCGGCCGAGGTCCCACCGGCGGTCCCGGAACTCCGTCACCCGTGGGTCGCTGGCCCAGCCGTCCGCGGGCGCGTCGGTGAGGTCCAGGCGCGCGATGGTCAGCGGCGCCGCCGGATGGATCCGCTGGACCGGCTCCGCGTCGATTTCGACGATGGTGGTACGCAACGCCTCGTGCCGGCGGACGATCTCGTCCACCGCCGCGTGCAGCGCGCCGGCGTCCACGGCCCCGGTCAGCTCGACCGCCGCGTCGAGGTGGTACGCCGCCCCGCTCGTGCCGGCCTGCTCGGCCAGCCAGATCGCCCGCTGCGCCACCGACAGCGGCGCCGTGACGTCGTCGGCGTCCCGCCGTTCGGGGGCCACCACGCGGGGCAGCTCCAGCGTCGGGGCGGCGTCGGCGTCGTGCCGCACCGTCAGCACCGGCGCCACGTCCCGGGGGACGGTCAGCGCGTTGTCGGCGTCCGCCCCGGTGATCGCCAGCCGGATCCGCTCGCCCGCCGCGAACCGGTAGGCGATCGGGTGCAGCTCGATCTCGAGGCGGGCGTCGCCGGGAGCGCCGTCGACCTGGCCGCAGCCCTCGGTGACGTACAGCGAGGTGCCGTCGGGGGCGACCGACTCCAGGTAGGCGAAGACGTCCGCCGGGCCGTCGGTGACCCGGGCCGCCAGGCACAGCACCGGGGCGCCGACCAGCTCGACCGCCTCGGTCAGCGGGTCGGAGGTCCAGCACAACGCCCGGGTGTCGTTGTCGGTCAGGTCGGGTCGCTGGAAGGGCGAGCCGTAGCCGCTGGCCCACCGGCTGGTCTTGCCGGACGTGGTGGCGTAGTCCACCTCGTACCGCCGGGCCTCGCCGGCCCGGGGTTCCGGTCCCAGCTCGCCGGCCGGACCGAGGTGCCACGTGCCGGTCGTCGCCGGCTCCGGCGGCCAGGACCGGGCGGTACGCCACCCGTCGGCGCCCAGCACGTGGTACCGGACGGCCGGGCCGTCCATGATCCCGGTGTCCCGGCCCCGCAGCCAGTGGTCGAACCAGCGCACGTGCTCGTCGGCCAGGTTGTAGCCGGCGCCGCCCAGCACCCCGCCGGTGTGCGCCCAGGGGCCGATGACCACCCGGTGCGGCACGGTCAGCCGGCGGGCCCACTCGGTCGCGTCGCGCGCCCAGACGTCGTGCCAGCCGCCCAGGTGGTAGACGGCGACCCCGGAGGCGTTGATCGCCTCCAGCAGCGCCGACGGGCTGCGGGTCAGGTACGCCGCCTCGCCGGTGTCGGCCAGCCGCGACTCGCGTGCGGGCAGGCCGGCGAACATCGTCCGGACGTCCCGGTTCGCCACGTGCTGCTCACGGGCGGCGGCCAGCAGGAGACCGTCCGGGTCGTCGTCGAGGGGCGCGACCGGACCGCGCAGGTCGAGTTCGCGCACGTCCTCGCCCCAGGCGCGGGCGAAGTCGTCCCGGAACACCCCGCCGTCCCACGCGAAGCGGTACAGGTCGAACAGCGCCATCTGCGGGAAGATCGCCACCAGGTGCGGCGGGGCGGTGCTCGCCGCCAGGTACTGCGACACCCCGAGGTAGGAGCGGCCGAACATGCCCACCCGGCCGTCGCACCAGGGCTGGGCGGCGATCCACTCGGTGACGTCGTACGTGTCGGTCGCCTCGGCCGTGCCGAACGGGCCGTCGCTGGTGCCGAACGACGCGCCGCTGCCCCGGCTGTCCACCACCACCACGACGTAGCCCCGGGCCAGCAGGCGCTGCGCGACCGGGAAGGCCCGCAGCGTCACCTCCCCGGGGGCCACCTCGGCCACCCCGAGGTCCTCGATGTCGGTGAGGTCGACGTCCGCCAGTTCGGCGCGCACCACGGCCAGGAAGTCGTCGCGCCCGGGGCGCGGCGACACCTGGTGGTAGCGGTCGTGGGCCCAGACGACGGGCGCGGGGTCACGCTGGCCGACCGGCCGGAAGACGTACGCGGCCAGCCGGGTCCCGTCGCGCGTGGCCACGTACCGGGACTGGCACGTCCAGCTGCGGCTCATGCCAGGTCGGCCCGTCCGTAGAGTTCCCGCGCCGGCACGCCGACGTCGGCGCAGCGCTGGAAGAACTCCGCCATCTGCTTGAGCTGGTACGACTCGTCGGTGTAGTTCGTCGCCATGACGAACACCAGCCAGGGCTCGCGGCCCATCGCGTACACGTACGCCTGCCGGGCCCGCAGCCGCCGCACGATGCCCATGGCCTCGACGGCGTCGGAGCCGTTGAGCTTGCGGCTGCGGCTCATCTTCTGGTCGATGCGGCGGGAGAAGAGCGGACCGTACATCCAGGACAGCGGGGCGCCGTCGCACTCCATGCCGAGGAAGGCCATGTCGACGTCGCCGATCATGTCGTGGATGTGGCCGAACAGCGCCGGGTCCACGCAGCGGTTGTCCGCGCCGAAGTAGAGGTTCTTCCCGCCGGTACGCACCGAGTAGGTCACCTTCGCGGCGATGTCGAGGTCGCAGTGCTCGCCGACGAAGGGGCAGACCACGATCTGGCCGTCGGGCAGCTCGATGGTCTCGCCCGGCTCCACGTCGACCACGTTGGGGAAGCCGAGCGCCTCCAGGCACAGCCGCAACGACGGGTCCTGCAACGCACCGGCGGCGGTCTTCGGCACGACGACCGTGCCGATGCGGTGCCGCAGCTTCAGCAGGGTGGCCAGTTCGAGGTGGTCCTGGTGCCCGTGCGTGATGAGCACGTAGTCGATGACGTCGGGCAGGTCGGCGTAGGCGTACCGGTCACCGTCGCCCAGGGCGTCGGACAGGAACGGGTCGGTCATCACGGTGACCGGGCCGGACTGCACCACCACGCAGGCGTGCCCGAAGTAGCGCACCCGCAGCCCCGGGCCGTCCAGGTTGCGGTCCGGGCTCCCGCCCGGCTCGGCCGAGAACAGCCCGCTGAACGTCGCCAGGTCGGCGTCGGAGACGTCGAACGCCTCCCGCAGCTCGCCGAAGGGCCGGGCCGTGGTCATGGTGGAGAAGAGCAGGTCGATGCGGGGATCACGCAGCGGCATGGTGGCCTGCACGTGCCCGTTGCCGGGGAACCGCGGGGTGGTCATCGCGAAGGGCCGCTCGTCGCCGGTGGCCAGCGACAGGTCCACCGAGTGGGCGGTCTCGTCGAAGTGCCGCGACCGGTAGAGCATCCGCTCGGCGAGCCGGATCCGGGCGTGGTCGTTGAGGTCGTAGACCAGCTCGACGTAGCCGCGCAGGGCCGGCGGGATCTCGCCGTAGCGAGGCGTCAGGTCGAACCCGTCGGCGAGCTTCTCCAGGTTGACCGTCAGCTCGTCCATGGCCGCCGACAGGTCCGGCATCGGCCCGTCGGCGAGCCGGCCGACGAGGTCGGACACCCCGTCGAGGTGGTCGTCCTCGAGGTCGACGAACATGCCGCCGCGCAGCTTCGGGTCCCGGGCCGAGCGGCGGTGCAGCGCCGGCGCGTCGAGGAACGAGCGCAGCAGCGGCACGTGCAGCTTGGCGAAGTTCATCGCCGCCGGCACCGGCGACACCAGGTTCAGCCAGGCGTAGTACCGGTGGATCAGCGGTTCCAGCGCCAGGTTGGGCCGGGCGTGGACGAGGTCGTGGCTGGCGAAGGGCTGGTTCATCGTTCTCCCCCGGTCGGGTCGACCCGCAGTCGGTCACGGACGGTCCGGACGACCTGTGCGAGGTTGTGGAAGTCTTCGTCGTCGGTGGGGGTGTCCAGCACGAAGGTGCGTACCCCGGCCCGGATCATGCCCAGCAGCCGCTCGACGGCGCCGGCGTGGTCGGCCACCAGGTACGGCCCGTCCGCCTGGCCGGAGCGGAACGGCGCGAGCCGGTACGCCGGGTCGACGGTGACGGCGCCGTGGCCGGCCTCCGCCTCGGCGAAGAGCCGCTGCTTCCAGACGGAGTCGGTGTTGGCCATGGTGACCGCGGTGATCTTCGCGCCGTCCGGGTCCTCCGGGAACCGGGCCTCGGCGGCCCGCTCGGTCTCCTGGGCCGTCGCCCGGGTCAGCAGCCCGAAGTTCAGCGCGCCCGGCGCGCCGTCGGCGTCGGGCCGGGCCGCCGTCAGCATCTGGATGCTGGTGGCGCCCACCCGCTCGGCCACCTGCCGGGCGGCCGGGGACTGTCCCGCGACGAACAGCCGCGGCAGCAGGTGCGCGGGCAGGCCGGGCGTGAGCTGCAACCGGGACACCTGGTAGAACCGCCCGTCGAAGCTGAACGGGCGGCGGCTGCCCAGCACCCCCATCATGATCTCGACGTACTCGGCGAGGCGCGCGTACCGGTCGTCGTGGTCCAGCCGGTCGCCGAGCGCGTCCAGGTCGCTCACGGCGGTGCCGGTGATCAGGTTGAGGTCGATCCGCCGCTGGTAGAGCAGGCCGAGCGAGGCGACCATCCGGGCCGCGGTGAACGGGTGCTGGTAGACGGGGTTCACCGCGACCAGCGGGCTGAGCCGGGTGGTGCCGGCCGCCGCGGCGGTCGCCAGGATCCAGGGGTCCAGCACCGCGCCGCTGCCGGTGAAGATGAGCACCCCGTCGAGGTCGGCCGCGTCGGTGCGGCGGATGACGGACATCGCCGTGTCCGCGTACGCGGTCAGGTCACGGACCCGGGGCACCACGGTGATGAAGCTGACGTCGGGCACGGCCTCACGCTCCCTCTTCGGTGACCGCGGCGAGCGCGGCCCGGATCTCCTGCGCCTCGCGCAGCTTGCCGTCGATCACCTCGGCGAGCGCGGCGACGGTGGGGTTCTGCAGGAACACGCCGAGTTGCAGCTCGACGTGGAAGGCCTGGGCGAGGTCCCGCAGCGTGCGGGCCGCGCTGAGCGAGTCCGCGCCGAGCATCAGCAGCGAGTCGTGCGGCCCGATCCGGTCCACCCCGAGCCGGCGGCGCCACACGGCGGCCACCGCCTCCTCCAGGACCGAACCGGCCGCCGGCTGGGCGTCGGCGGGCGGGGCCGCCGGCGTCGGGCCGGTCACGGGCGCCACGGCCACCGGGTCGACCCAGTGCCGCGAGCGCTGGAACGGGTACGTCGGCAGGCCGACGCGACGCCGCGACGCGCCCTCGTGCAGGGCGGCCCAGTCCACCTCGACGCCCCGGCGCCACAGCTCGCCGAGCGTGCCGAGCAGCCCACGGAGGCTGCCGGCGTCGTCGGTCAGGGCCAGCGTCGCCGCCTCGGCCGGGCCGACGGCCAGCGTCAGGTCGGCCTGGGCCGGTGCCCCGGCCGGCGCCGGCGGCTGGGTGCCGGCGCGCAGCGCGCGCCCGGCCTCCGCCACCGTCCAGCGGCCGTCGACGACGGCGGCCGTCACGGCGCCCGGGCCCTCACCGTGGGCGGCGACCGGGGTCACGCCGCAGGCGCCCAGCAGCCGGGCGAGCGCGAGCTGCCCGGTGACGGTGGCGGCGTCGTTCCCGGTCGCGCCGGCACCCGGGTCGACGCCCAGCTCACCGGCCACCCGGTCGAGCTCCGCCCGCAGCCGGGGCAGGGCGTCGCACAGCGCGGCCAGGTCGGGACAGGTGGCGGGGAACGCGTACGCCACGGTGGCGGCCTCCGGCGACGCCTCGCCCGCACCGACGGCGGACAGCGCGCGGGCCGCCTCATCGACGTCGGCGGCCACCACGAAGGCCCGGTGCCGGAACGCGCGCCGGCCGACCTGGCTGGTGTAGGCGACGTCGGCGAGGGCCTGCTCGGGATGGCGCCCGAGGTGCCCGGCGAGCCGCCCGGCGGCGGCGGCCAGCGCCTCGCCGCCGGCCGCGGAGACGGCCAGCAGCACGGCCGGCGGGTTCGGCCCCGGCGGCGCGGGCGGCGGCGCCTGTTCGAGGATGACGTGGGCGTTGGTGCCGCCGACGCCGAACGAGCTGACCGCCGCCCGGCGCGGCCCGGTGCCCTCGGGCCAGTCCCGCAGCATGTCGTTGACGCGGAACGGGCCCCGGTCGAGCGAGGTCTGCGGGTTGGGCTTGCGGTAGTGGATCGACGGCGGCAGCTCGCCGTGGTGGATGGCGAGGACCGCCTTGATCAGCGAGGTCACGCCGGAGGCGGTGTCGAGGTTGCCGACGTTCGGCTTGACCGAGCCGATCGCCCACCCGGTGCCCGGGCCGCCGGCGGCGCCGTACGCCTCCTCCAGGGCGGACACCTCGATCGAGTCACCCATCAGGGTGCCGCTGCCGTTGGCCTCGACGTACTGGATGGAGCTCGGCTCGACGTCGGCGACCCGCAGCGCCCGGCGGATCACCCGCACCTGGCCCGACCGGCCGGGCGCCACGAAGCTGACCTTGCCGGCGCCGTCGTTGTTCACCGCCGAGCCCTTGACCAGGGCGTAGATCCGGTCGCCGGCGCCCTCGGCGTCCTCGCGGCGGCGCAGCACCACCACGCCGGCGCCGTCGCCCAGGTGGTAGCCGGCGGCCTCGGCGTCGAAGGCCCGGCAGCGGCCGTCGGGCGAGTTGACGCCGTCGGCCTCGTGCCGGTAGCCGCGGGGCACCGGGTTCTTGACGCTGACCGCGCCCACGATCGCCATGTCGCACTGGTAGTCGAGCAGGCTGCTGATCGCGTGGTGCAGCCCGACCAGGGCCGAGGAGCAGTTGGTCTGCACCGTCATGCTGGGCCCGGTCAGGTCGAGCTTGTACGAGATGCGGGTGGCCAGGTTGTCCTTGTCGCTGGCGACGGCCATGCCGAGGCGGCCGGCGGAGTCGACCAGCTCCTGCTGGGGCAGCAGGTGGTAGAGCAGGTACTGGTTCAGGCCGCACCCGGCGTACACGGCGATGTCGCCGGGGAAGCGGCGGCTGTCGTAGCCGGCGTCCTCCAACGCCTCCCAGGCGCACTCCAGCAGGATCCGGTGCTGCGGGTCGATCAGCGTCGCGTCCGTCGGCGAGTAGCCGAAGAACTGCGCGTCGAACCGGTCGGCGCCCTCGATGCCGGACCACACCGGCACGTACGCCGGGTCGGCGCGTTCCTCGGCCGGGACGGCGTCCAGCTCGGCGGCGGTCAGCTCGCGGCCGGCGTCGACGCCGCCGCGGAGCAGCTCCCAGAACTCGGCGACGTTCGCCGCGCCCGGAAACCGTCCGCTCATCCCCACGACCGCGATGTCCATCTCGCTGCTCATCGACTTCCCACTTCCTGAATACGCTGGCGCATCAGCCGGCGGCGGTTGGCCACCTGCTCGTTGCGGTCGGGCCCCGGGTCGACGGGCGGGTCCGTCGCCGGGCGCGCGGGCCCGCCGAGGTGCTCGGCGAGCTTGCGCACGGTGGTGTGCTCGTACAGGTCGACCAGCGGGAACTGCCGGCCGAGGAGTTCCTGGAGGCGGATGTGCACCTGGACCAGGCTCAGCGAGTTGCCGCCGACGTCGAAGAAGTTGTCGTCGAGCCCGACGGCGCCGACGCCGAGGACGTCCAGCCAGATCTCGGTGACCTGGGCCTGGAGCCCACCGGCCGCCGGGGCGAGCGGCCGGGCCGCGGCGCCCGCGCCCAGCCGGGCCAGCGCCTCGGTGGCCTCGGCCGCGACGGCGCGCCGGCTCACCTTGCCGGTCGCCGTGGTGGGCAGCTCGTCGACCAGGTGCAGCAGCGGCACCATGAACTCCGGCAGCCGCTGCCGCAGGTGGGTGCGCAGGTCGTGCAGCAGGTCCCGCCGCGCGGTCGCGCCCAGCGGGTCGTTGGCCAGTTCCGGCCAGTCGGCGCGCCGGATCCCGGGCGGGGTCCAGCCGACCGCGTCGTCCGGTCGGGCGGCGGGCCAGAACCGCAGGTCCATCGTGTACGGGTCGCGGGCGGTCGACGGCACCACGGCGGTCCGCCGCCCCAGCGCCTCGCCGATGCTCCAGCAGTCCTCCGGGTCGACCCCGGGCGGCAGCTCGCCCGCCGGACGGCTCACCGGGTCCGGATCGGCGAGACCGGCCAGCCGGCGCACGGGGCCGGCGACCGTGACGAGCCGCGCGTTCGGCACGTCGCGCACCTCGACCGGCCGGTTGCGGTTGCCGCGCAGCAGGCTCCGCAGCCGGGCGACGTCCAGCCCGTCGCGCGTCCAGTCCAGCCGCACCGGCTCGACCGGCCCGGCGGCGTCGCCGTCGGGGGCGGTGCCCACGTGCAGGACGACGTCGTAGCGGAACGCGCTCAGCTCGTTGGCCTGCCGGCCGCGCTTGAGGTGCAGTTCCGCCCCGGTCACCCCGGGCAGCCAGTCCGGCGCGGTGAGGAACAGGTCCGGGGCCAGCACCAGCTCGTCGTCGGCGCGCACCCGGGCGGCGACGCGGCGGCGCAGCTCGGCGACGGTCAGCCCGGGTTCCGGGTCGCCGCCCAGCTCCACCGAGGCGTGGAACACCTCCAGCAGGTCCAGGTCGCGTACGTCGCCGAGGTAGATCCGCCCGCCCGGCGAGGCCGCGGTGACCGCCGCGCGCAGCACCCCGCGCAGGTAGTCGTGGTTCGGGAAGTACTGGGTCACCGAGTGCAGCACGACCGTGTCGAAGCTGCCGGCCTCGATGCCGGTGAGGTCGTCGGCCTCGCGCAGCAGCAACGTGACCGTGTCCCGGTCCACCCCCTCGGCGTCGAGCCGCTGTTCGAGCACCTTGAGGCCGGCGGCGGAGAAGTCCGTGCCGACGTACGCCTCGCAGTCCGGCGCCAGCGCCAGGGTCAGGTTGCCCGTGCCGCAGCCCAGCTCCAGCAGCCGGCGGGGACGCAGCTCCCGGATCCGCCGGACCGCCTGGTCGATCCACTCGCCCATCTCGACGTCGGTGAACGGCGCGCCCGTGTAGCTGCTGGTCCAGATCGCCTGCTGGGCCTCCTCGGCGGGACCGGCCTCGGTGTACATCCGGTCGTAGAGCAGCCGCCAGTCCGACACCCGGGTGGTGGCCGGCGCCCCGCCCGGGTCCGAGCCGGCCGGCGCCGGCCGGGACGAGTCGCCCCGGCGGCGGGGCACGACGGCCGCGACGATCCGCTGTTCGCCGCCGCCGGGCGCCTGGGCGAGCGCGGCCACGGCGGCGGCGACCCCGGGGTGGGCCCGCAGCGTCGCCTCGATCTCGCCCAGCTCGATCCGGAAGCCGCGGACCTTCACCTGGTGGTCGGCCCGGCCCAGGAACTCCAGCCGCCCGTCGTGGCTCCACCGGCCCCGGTCGCCGGTGCGGAACAGCCGCCCACCGGTCCCGTACGGGTCGGGGAGGAACCGTGCCGCCGTCAACGCCGGCTGGTCGAGGTAGCCACGGGCCAGGCCGGCCCCGCCGACGTACACCTCGCCGGCGAAGCGGGGCGGCACCGGCCGCATGGCCTCGTCCAGGACGTAGATCCTGGTGTTGCCGATGGGCCGCCCGACGCTGCCGACCCGCTCCGGGCCGGTGACCACGTCCAGGGTCACGTCGGCGGAGATCTCCGACGAGCCGTAGAGGTCGACCAGGACGCAGCCGGGCAGAGCCGCCAGCCACCGCGCGGCCAGGTCCGGGGTGAGCGCCTCTCCGCTGGAGTGGCAGTAGCGCAGCGCCGACAGGCGCTCGCCGGCGTCGGCGACGCCGTCCAGGATCGCCCGCAGCAACGACGGTACGGCCACCAGGCGGGTGACCCGGTGCCGGGCGAGCAGGTCGACCAGGCGGACCGGGTCGCGTCCGACGTCCTCGGGCACCACGACGACCGGGGCGCCGGCGAAGAGCGGGAGGAACATCTCGCCGCCGGAGTCGAAGAAGCTCAGCGAGGTCTTGTGGCTGCCCACCTCGTCCGGCCCCATCGGGAAGCGGTCCATGATCCACCGTTGCCGGTTGACGATGCCCCGGTGCAGGCCGAGTACGCCCTGCGGGGTGCCGGTGGACCCGGAGGTGTAGACGACGTAGGCCACGTCGTCGGGGTGGGCCGTCGGCCGCGGGTCGCGGTCGTCCTCGGCCGCGAGCGACTCCTCGGCCGGGTCGACCACCTCGACGTCCGGGAGGCCGCCGGCCGCGCCGGGGGCGGCGACGAGCAGCCGGGCCCCGGAGTCGGCGAGCATGAACCGCAGCCGCTCCACCGGGTACGACGGGTCGAGCGGCACGTAGGCGGCGCCGGTCTTGAGGATCGCCAGCACGGCGGTGAGGCTGACCGTGGAGCGGGGCACCAGCAGGCCGACCCGGGTGCCCCGACCGGCGCCCAGCCGGATCAGCCGGTGGGCCAGCCGGTTCGCCGCCGCGTTGAGCTCGGCGTAGGTGAGCCGGGTGGTGTCGTCGATCGCGGCCGGCGCGTCCGGGGTCCGCCGGGCCTGCTCGGCCACGATCTCGGGCGCGCACCGGTCGGTGTCGTAGTCGGCCGTCGTGTCGTTCCACTCCACCAGCACCTGCCGGTGCCGCCCGGCGCCGAGCAGCGGCAGGGCGCCGACCGGGGTGGCCGGCGCCGCGACGGCCGCGGACAGCAGCGCGGTCAGCGCCTCGGCCAGCACGCCCATGGTGTCGGCGTCGAACAGGTCGGTACTGTAGTCGAAGGTGCCGAGCAGTTCGCCGCCGTGCTCGCCCAGGTAGAGCGAGAGGTCGTAGTAGGTGGCCCGCTGCCGCACCGGCCGGCTGCGCACCCGCAGCCCGGCCCAGTCCCCCAGCGCCCCCTCGTGGTTGAGCACCATCGGCGTGAGCCCGAGCCGGTCGGTGCCGCGGCCGTGCTGGTAGGCGAAGGCCGCGCTGAGCAGCGCGCCGCGGCTGGCGTCGGCGGCCTGCCCGAGCCCCTCGACGATCCGCCCGAACGGCACCTCGGCGCGGTCCGAGGCGGCCAGCACCGCGTCGTGGGCCGCCCGCGCGAGGGCCCCGAACTCCGGGTCGGCGGACAGGTCCACCGGCACCGGCAGCGGGTTGACCAGGTAGCTGACCAGATCGGCGAAGCGGCCGCGGACCCGGCCGGCGTGCACGAAGCCCAGCGGGAACGCCGCCTGGCCGGCGTAGCGCGACAGCACCGCCGCGTAGCCGGCGAACAGCACGGCGGTGCGGCTGACCCCGTGCGAGGCGGCGAGCGCGTCGATCCCGGCGCACAGGTCGGCGTCGAGCCGGAAGGCGTGGGCGGCGCCCCGGAAGGTACGCACCGACGGGCGGGGCCGGTCGGTCGGCAGGTCCAGCGGCACGAGGTCGGCGACCTGCGCCTGGCACGTCGCGGTCAGCTCCCGGCCGACCGGAGTGTCCAGGAAGGAGCGCTGCCAGGCGGCGAACTCGGCCGGGTGGGCGGTGGGTGCGGGCGGTGCCGCCGCGTCCCCGGCGGCGTGCCGGCCGTAGCCGGTCGCCAGGTCCTCGACCAGCACCGCCAGCGACCACACGTCCATCACGCTGTGGTGGGTGCACAGCAGCAGCGTGTGGCGGTCGGCCGCGTGCCGGAACAGCACGGCGCGCAGCAGGGGCGGGCCGTCGAAGCCGACCCCGAGTTCCGCCTCGATCTCCTCGTCGAGCCGGCCCGCCGGCCAGCCCGCCGCGTCGCGCACCTCCAGCGTCACCTCGGCGTCGTCGGCCACCCGCTGGGTCACCTCGGCGCCGGAGTCGTCGTAGCGGGTGAGCAGGGCCGGGTGCCGGACGCCGAGGTCGCGGACGGCGCGGGCCAGCGCCGCGGCGTCCAGCTCGCCGTCGACGGTCACCGCGCGGCACAGGTTGAGGTTGGCCGGGTCCTCGGCGAGGGCGCCCTGGAACCAGATCGCGCGCTGGCCGTACGACAGCGGGTAGGGCCGGTCGGCGGCGGCCGGGGCGGCCGGCGGGTCGGCCGGCGCGGGCGCGGCCGGCAGCGCGGCGGCCAGTTCGGCCACCGTGCTGTCGCCCAGCAGGTCGGTCAGGGCCGGGCGGACGCCCCACTCCCCCTCGATCAGGTGTTGCAGCTCCACCGCCCGCAGCGAGTCGAACCCGAGTTCCGGCAGGGAACGCTCCGGGTCGATCCGCTCCGGGTCGACGTCGAGCAGCCCGCCGGCCAGGACGCGCAGCCGCTGCGCCTGCGCCGGTGCGGCGGCCGGGGCGGGACGCGCCGCCGGGCGCAGGGGGTCGTCCGCGACGATCTTGGCGCTGCCCGCGGCGTACGCCCGCGCGCAGTCGCCGCGCCGGGTCTTGCCGCTGGTGGTGACGGGAATGGTGCCGGGCGGCACGGCCAGCACCCGGTGCAGGTCCAGGCCGTGGACGGTCACCACGGCCCGGCGGGCCGCCTCGGCGATGGCCGGCGCCTCGTCCGCCGCCCTGTCGGAGCGGGTCTCGTACCACAGGACCACGGCCTCGCCCACGCCGTGGGCGTCGTCGGCGACCTCCACGCCGAACGCCGCGATCCGCCCGCCGAGGCGGGGGCAGGCGGCGCGGACGGTCTGCTCGATGTCGTCCGGGTAGTGGTTCTGGCCGCGGACGACCACCGTCTCCTTGATCCGGCCGCGGACGTAGAGGTGACCGTCCTGGCGGAAGCCGAGGTCGCCGGTGCGCAGGTAGGGGCCGTCGTCGGGGTCGCCGCCGAGGGTGGCGTGCAGGGTCCGCGCGGACTCCTCCGGCCGGTTCCAGTACCCGTCGACGACGCTGCCGCCACGCACCCAGATCTCGCCGGCGGTGCCGTCGGGGACGGGGTGGCCGGTCGGGTCGACGATGCGGACCTCCGCCTCGGGCAGGATCTCGCAGCCGACCACCTCCGTGCCGGGACGGTGGGGTTCCGGGTCGGCCACCGTGGTCACGACGGGCCGCCGCGGCCGGGCCCGCCCGGCGACCAGCAGCGTCGCCTCGGCCAGCCCGTAGCAGGGCAGGAAGGCCCGCTCGTCGAATCCGTGCGGGGCGAACGCCTCGGCGAAGGCGCGCAGGGTCGCCGCGCGTACGGGCTCGGCGCCGTTGAAGGCCACCCGCCAGGAACTGAGGTCCAGGGCGGCCCGGTCGACCTCGGCGACCTTCCGTACGCACAGGTCGTAGGCGAAGTTGGGCCCGCCGCTGATGGTGGCCCGGTACCGGCTGATCGCCTGGAGCCACCGCACCGGGGTGCGGATGAACGTCGCCGGGTCCATCAGCACCGTCGGCACCCCGAGGTAGACGGGGGTGAGCAGGGTGCCGATCAGGCCCATGTCGTGGTGCGGGGGCAGCCAGGAGGCCATCACCGTCGCGTCGTCGAAGCCGAAGGAGCGGCGGATGGCCCGCAGGTTCTCCAGCAGGTTCGCGTGGCTGACCATCACCCCCTTGGGGGTGCTGGTGGTGCCCGAGGTGTACTGGAGGAACGCCAGTCCGCCCTCGGCCACCGCCGGCTGCCAGCCGGCGGGGGCGGCGTCGAGGGCCTCGAGCTCCAGGACCGGCAGCCGGCGACCGGGCATGAGCGTGGTCAGGTCCACCGCGCTCGTGACCGCGCGGGCGGCCAGCACCGCCGTGGCCTGCGCGTCGTCGAGGATCCGCGCGACGACCGGGGCGCTGGCCCGGTTGAGCCGGGCGGCCAGCGGGACCGGCACGGTGCCGGCGTAGAGGCAACCGAAGAAGCCGGCGAGGAAGTCGACCCCCGCCCCGACGAGCATCAGCACCCGGTCACCGGGGCGGCAGTGCCCGGCCAGGGCCGCGCCGACCCGGCGGGCCCGGGCGTCGAGCGTGGCGTAGTCCACCGTCTCGGCCGAACCGTCCTCGGCCACCAGGTGCAGGGCGGGGCTGCCGGGCTGGACCCGCGCCTGGTGGGACAGGGCGGCGCCCAGGTTGACGACGTCGGTCGCCTCGTGGGTCAACGCGCCGTGGTGCTCGGTCATCTGGCTCTCCACTCGCTGCACAGGGGTCGGACCGGGGGTCACGGCTGGCCGGGCGTGAGCCGGGCGGCCAGCTCCGCGACCGTCGGCGCGTCGAAGATCACCGCCACCTCGACGTCCGCCCCCAGCTTCGCGGCGGCCAGGGCCACGATCCGGGTGGCCGTGAGGGAGTCGCCACCGAGGTCGAAGAAGTCGTCGTGGATGCCGATGCCCTCGCGTCCGAGCACGTCGCGCCAGATGTCCAGCAGCACCCGCTCGCGCTCGTCGCGCGGCCCGTCGGCCCCGGCGGCGGCGGGCTCGTCCTGGCCCGGTGGTGGCAGCGCCGCGACGTCGAGCTTCCCGTGGTTGGTCAGCGGCAGCCGGGGCAGGCTGACGAAGGCGGCCGGCACCAGGTAGTCCGGCAGCCGCCGGCGCAGGTGGGCGCGCAGGTCCGCGGTGCCCGGCAGGTCGTCGCCGACGACGTAGCCGACCAGCCGCGCGTCCCTGGCGGGCGGGTCCCGGCGTACGACGACGGCGGCCTCGCGGACGGCCGGGTGGCGGCGCAGCGCGGACTCCACCTCGCCCGGCTCGATGCGGTAGCCGCGCAGGTTCAGCTGCCCGTCGCCCCGGCCGAGGAACTCCAGGACGCCGTCCGGCCCGAACCGGGCCAGGTCGCCGGTGCGGTAGACGCGGGCGCCGGGCGTGCCGGCGAACGGGTCGGGCAGGAACCGCTCCGCGGTCAGGGCGGAGTTGTCGAGGTAGCCCCGGGCCAGCCCGGCGCCGCCGACGTACACCTCCCCCGTCACGCCCGGCGGTACGGGCTGCATCGCCTCGTCCAGCACGTACACTCGGACGTTGGCCATCGGACGGCCGATCGGGACGAACGGCCGCTCGTCGGCGGGGTCGCACGGCCAGGCGGTGCAGGAGACCGAGACCTCGGTCGGGCCGTACAGGTTGAACATGGTGACGTCGAGCCGGTCGAAGACCAGCCGTTGCGTCTCGGGAGTGAGTTCCTCCACGCCCGAGACGATCCGCCGCAGCGACTTCAGCTCGGCGGCGTCGGCGCTGAGCAGCACCTCGCGCAGGGCGGTCGGCGCGAAGTCGGCGTCGGTCACGCCGTGCTGGGCGATGACCCCCGCCAGCCGGCGCGGGTCGAAGGTCGCCGTCTCGGGCATCAGCACGCTGGCCGCGCCGTTGAACAGGGCCCGGAACAGCTCGTCCAGCGAGACGTCGAAGGTGCAGGCCGCCTTGCGCAGCACCCGGTCGTCCGGGCCGAGCGGGAAGTTGCGCTGGGCCCACAGCATCCGGTTGGTGAAGCCGCGGTGGGTGACCTGCACGCCCTTGGGCTGCCCGGTGGAGCCGGAGGTGAACAGCGTGTAGGCGAGGTTGTCCGGGTGCAGCGGCACGGCGGGGTCGGTCGCGGGGCACGTGCCGGTCAGCGACGACTCCCCGTCCAGGTCGATGATCCGCCGGCCGGGGCTCCACACCTCGTCGCACAGGTCCCCGGCGGAGATCGCGACCGCCGGGCGGACCTGCCCGAGCAGCGCGTCCCGGCGGGCCTGCGGGTCGCGCGGGTTGACCGGCAGGTGGTAGCCGCCGGCCTTGAGCACCGCCAGGATCGCCACCACCTCGGCGGTGCAGCGCGGCAGGCACACCGCCACCGGGTCCTCCACGCCGACGCCGAGGTCGCGCAGGTGGTGCGCCAGGCGGTTGGCCCGTTCGTCGAGTTCGCGGTACGTCGTGCGGACGTTGCCCTCGACGACCGCGACCGCGTCCGGGGTACGCCGCGCCTGCGCCTCGACGAGGCGGTGGACGAGCGCCTCGGGGCCGAGGTCGGCGGCGGTGTCGTTCCACTCGTGCAGGATCCGGTGGCGCTGCGCGTCGTCGAGCAGCGGCAGCCGCCACACGCTCGTGTCGGGCTCCCGCGCCGCCCCGACGAGCAGCAGCTCGAACTGCCGGGCCATGTCGCGCACCGCGTCGGCGGTGAAGAGGCCGGTGTCGTACTCGATCTCACCGACCAGCCCGTCGGCCGTCTCGGTGATCCTCATCGACAGGTCCATCCGGGACCGGCCGGTCTCCATCTGGTGGACGTCGACCCGCAGCCGTGGCAGGTCCAGCCGGCTGGTGGGCACGTTCTGGAGCACGAAGGCGACCTGCGCGAGCGGCTGGTGGCTGCGGCTGCGTTCCGGCTGCAACGCGGCGACGAGGCGTTCGAACGGCACGTCGCGGTGCCGGAACGCGTCCAGGGAGGCCGCCTTGACCCGGGCCACCAGCTCGGCGAAGGTGGGTTCGCCGGACAGGTCGGCCCGCACCACGATCATGTTCAGGAAGCAGCCGATGAGGTGCTCCAGCTCGTCCTGCTCGCGGGTGGCGATGGGGCTGGCGACGACCATGTCCCGCTGGCCGCTGTGCCGGGCGAGCAGCACGCTGAAGGCGGCGAGCAGGGTCATGAACATGGTGGCGCCCTGGCCCTGCCCGAGGGCGCGGATCCGCTCGGCGTCGGCGGCGCCGACGCGGAACCACTCGGACGCGCCGACGAACTGCTGCACGGCTGGCCGGGGACCCTTGGTGGGCAGGGTGAGCAGGGGTGGCACGCCGGCGAGTTCGTCGACCCGCTCGCGCAGGTGCGCCGCCATCCGCTCCTCGCCGACCGCGGTGCGCTGCCAGGCGGCGTAGTCGGCGTACTGGATCGGCAGCTCGGGCAGGTCCGCCGTCGCGGCGCCGGACGCGAAGGCGGCGTACGTGGCGGCCAGCTCGCGGCAGAAGATGGTGAACGACCACAGGTCGCAGACGAGGTGGTGCACGGTGACCCCGAGCACGTGCACGTCCGGGGCGATCCGGTAGAGCACCGCCCGCATGCTCTGGCCCGCGGCCAGGTCGAGCGGCACCCGCATCTCCCGCTCGACGGCGGCCCGCAGGACCGGATCGTCGGGGCGCGCGGTGGCGCCGGGCAGGTCGACCACGTCGATGCTCAGCGGGGCGGGCGGCGTGACGGCCTGCACGACCCGCTCGCCGAGCTGGCGGAAGGCGGTACGGAGGATCTCGTGCCGGCGGACGACCTCCTCGATGCTGCGGCGCAGCGCGACCTGGTCCAGCTCACCGGTCAGGATCAGCAGCGTGGCGTCGTTGTGGTGGACGGCGTCGTCCTCCAGGCGCTCGATGAACCAGAGCCGCTCCTGGGCGAACGACAGGGGTGCCTCGGCGGCGTCCAGGCGGGGGATGGCGCCGGCGACGGGCGCCGGATCGGAGCGGCCGGCGCGCAGCCGCTCGTCGAGCAGGGCCCGCGCCGAACTGGACAGCCGCGCCACGCGTTGCGTGACGTCACTCGCGACCGGATGCTCCTGCCGTCCCACTGGTCCTCCGTTGTCCGTCGGTGATCCGGTCCACGCTCCGGGTCACCGCCGGACGCGGGCACGTCCCACCGATGCGGGTGCCGATCATCGATCTGTACCAGCTGGCTGAGCAGGCAGTCAGCGAACAGAGCCGTTATAGGGGTTTGACCTCACAATTCACGACATCTCTTCCGACTCCTAGGGGTTGGGCAACCCGCCTGCCTGCCACATGATGGGCACGCTGTGACGCCGCCGGAGCATCGGCACGCGACCCGTTCGACCGGCCGACCGGAGGTGATGCCAGGTGCGCGACGACCTGCGGATCCTGGCCGACCGGTCGTACCGGATGCTGTTCCTGGCCCGCACGCTGTCGCTGCTGGGCAGCGCCGTGATTCCGGTGGCGCTGGCCTTCGCCGTCCTCGACGCGCCGGGCGGCTCCGCCACCGACCTCGGTCTGGTGCTCGCCGCCCGGTCGCTGGCGCAGGTCGCGCTGCTGCTGTTCGGCGGTGTCCTCGCCGACCGGATGAACCGCTTCCGCCTGATGGTGGGCTCCGACCTGCTGGCCTTCGCCGCGCAGGCGGTCCTGACCGTGGTGTTCGTCAGCGGCCGGCCCTCGCTGCCGGTCGTGATCGCGTTGTCCGCCGTCAACGGCGCCGCCGCCGCGCTCTTCCTGCCGGCCTCCCGCGGCGTGGTGCCGCAGGTGGTGGCCCGGGAACAGCTCCAGTCGGCCAACGCGCTGCTGCGGCTGTCCCGCAACAGCACCACCATCGGCGGCGCGGCGCTGGCCGGCGTGCTCGTGGCCGCCCTCGGCGCCGGCTGGGCGCTGGCGGTACCCGCGGCCACCTTCCTCGGCTCGGCGCTGCTGCTGGCCGGCGTCCGGGTGTCCCACCCCGGCCGGGCCGTCACCGGCACCATGCTCGCCGACCTGCGGGAGGGCTGGCGGGAGTTCAGCTCCCGGTCCTGGGTCTGGCTGGTGGTCGTGCAGTTCGCGTTCGTCAACGGATGCTTCTCGGCGATCTACGTGCTCGGCCCGCTGACCGCCAAGGAGCAGCTGGGCGGCGCCACCGCCTGGTCGGTGATCGTCACCGCGCAGGCCGTGGGGCTGGTCGGCGGCAGCCTCGTGGCGATGCGGATCCGCCCCCGCCGGCCGATGCGGGTGGCGGTGCTGGCGACCTTCGGTTTCCTCCCGCCGTTCGCGCTGATCGCGGCCGGCGCGCCGGTCTGGCTGATCGCGGCCTCGATGCTCGTCAACGGCGTCTGCGTCGACATCTTCGAGGTGCTGTGGGACACCGCCCTGCAGAACCACGTGCCCAACGAGGCGCTGTCGCGGATCAGCTCGTACGACGCCATGGGCTCGTTCGTGCTCGGCCCGCTCTGCCTGGCCGTCGTCGGCCCGGTCGCGGACCGGATCGGCGTCGCCCAGACGCTGGTCATCGCGGGCGGGGTGCTCGGTCTGGTGACCGTCGCGACCTTCTCCGCGCGGTCCGTGCGTCAGCTGCCCGCAAGAGTCCCCGCCGCACAACCCGCCACGGTGTGAACCCGGCGACCTCGCCGGCCACGGATCAGGGTGGAGATCGGAGCAGGATGGAGCACCGGATAAGTCGGCAGATGACCGACGCGACCGACGCGTACGGACGGCGCTTGGGGGCCTACCTCGAGCAGTCCTCCTACTCGCGGCTGCGCGGCGGCCCGGGCGTGATCGACCTCGCCTTCGGCGATCCGCACGAGTTCCCCGCCCCGGCGCTGGTGGAGGTCCTGCGGCGGCACCTGAGCCCGCAGCACACCGACTGGTTCGCCTACACCCGCGACCACCCGCCGGCCCAGGAGTCGGTGGCGGCCACCCTGAGCCGGGAACTCGCGCTGCCGTTCACCGCCGACGACGTCGCCCTGACCAACGGGGCGTTCGCGGGACTGACCATCTGCCTGCGCAGCGTCTGCGACCCGGGCGACGAGGTCGTCTACCTCGACCCCGCCTGGTTCTACTACGAGCCGATCATCGCCTCGGTCGGTGCGGTCCCCCGGCCGGTGACGCTGACCCCCGGCTCCTGGCGACTCGACGCGGAACTCATCGCGGCGGCGATCACGCCCCGGACCAGTGCCGTCATCGTCAACAGCCCCAACAACCCGACCGGCGCCGTCTACACCGACGAGGAGTTCGCCGCCCTCGCCGAGGTGCTTCGGGAGGCCTCCGCCCGCAACGGCCGGCCGATCTACCTGCTCTCCGACGAGGCGTACCGGCGCATCGTGTTCGACGGCCGGACGTGCCCCAGCCCGGCGGCGCACTACCCGTTCACGTTCCTGGTGCACACCTACACCAAGACGCTGCTGCTGCCCGGGGAGCGCGTCGGCTACGTCGCGATCCCGCCGACCGTGCCCGACCCGGCGGTGCTCCGCCGGGCCCTGACCGTGGCCCGCCTGACCACCGGCTGGGCGTTTCCCAACAACTCGCTGCTGTTCGCCCTGCCCGAGCTGGAACAGCACGCGCTGCAGGTCAAGCCGATCGAGCAGCGCCGCGACCTGCTGGTCGACGCCCTGCGCGAGGCCGGGTACGAGGTCCAGCCGAGCGAGGGAACGTTCTACCTGCTGGCCCGGGTGCCGGACGCGGACGACTGGGCACACGCGGCCCTGCTCGAGGAGCACGGCCTCCTGGTGCTGCCGGCCTCGGTGATGGGCGCGCCGGGCTACCTGCGGCTCTCCCTCACCGTCACCGACGACATGCTGGAGGAGACCATCGGCCGGCTGCGGTCGGCGCACCCTTCGGACCGGGAGCACGCCAGTGTCCAGCGGTGACCTCCGTGAGGCCGACGCGGCCGTGACGCACACCGGGGCGCCGGACGCACCGGCGGCGAGCCGCCGGGACGGGGTCCCGGCCGGCGCCCTTTCCACGGAGGAGGAACGGCCCGACGTCGAGACCACCATGGCCCGCGCCCGTCGGGCCCAGGCGGAGGTCGAGTTCTGGCCGCAGGACCGCGTCGACGACCTGGTCGCGGCCCTCGGCTGGGCGGCCTACCAGGAGGACACCGCCCGGTCGCTGGCCGACCTCGCGTACCGGGAGACCGGCCTCGGCGACCCGGAGCACCTGTTCACGCTCTACCGGCGCCGGGTCCTCGGCACGCTGCGCGACCTGCACGGGGTCGTCACCAGCGGGATCATCGAGGAGCTGCCGGAGCGGGGCCTGCGCAAGCTGGCCAAGCCGATCGGGGTGATCGCCGTGGCCAGCCCCGCCACCGCACCCTGCTCCGGGGTGGTCGGCAACGCCCTGCCGATGCTCAAGACCCGCAACGCGGTGGTCATCACCCCCAACCCCCGGGCCCGGCACTCCGCGGCCCGCACCGTCGAGCTGCTGCGTCGGGCCCTGGAGACGGTCGGCGCCCCGGCGGACCTCGTGCAGTGCCTGCCGGTCACCGACAGACAGACCACCGAGGCCCTGATGGCCGCCGCCGACCTGGTCATCGCCGCTGGCGGGCCCGGCACGGTACGCCGGGCGTACCGCAGCGGCACGCCGGCGATCAGCGCGGGCGTCGGCAACCCGGCGGTGATCGTGGACGCCTCGGCGGACGTGGCCGCCGCGGCGGAGCTGATCGTGCTCGGCGGCAGCTTCAACAACGGCACCTCCTGCTCGTCGGAGAGCAACGTGCTGGTGGACGCCGGGATCGCCGCCGCCTTCCGCGACCAGCTGGCCCGGCAGGGCGCCCACCTGTGCGACCCGGCCGAGACGGCACGGCTGCGTACGCTGCTCTGGCCGGACGGGCGGCTGCTCAACCGCGACGCGGTCGGTCGACCCGCCGCGGCGCTCGCCGCCGCCGCCGGGATCGACCTGGCCGAGCCGACCAAGACCACCGCCCTGGTGGCCCAGCTGCCGCCCCTGGCGCCCGGCGGTGTCCCGGCGCTCGACGACCCGATGCTCGGCGAGAAGCTGGCGCCGGTCTTCACCGTGTCGACGTTCACCGCCTTCGACGACGCGCTGGCCGCGGTGGAGGCGCTGCTGGGCCGGATCGGGCAGGGCCACAGCTGCGGCATCCACACCGAGCGGCCCGACCGGGTGGTCAGGTTGGCCGAGCGGGCCCGCGCCGGACGCGTCATGGTCAACCAGTCGACCGCCGTGGGCAACAGCGGCAGCTTCGACAACGGGATGCCGTTCACCCAGGTCATCGCCAGTGGCAGCTGGGGCGGTTGCTCCCGGTCGGAGAACGTGACCTGGCGCGACTTCCTCAACTACACCTACGTCTCACATCCCCTGCCGGCCAGCCTGCCGGACGAGGAGACCCTCTTCGGCGCCCACTGGCGGCGTCTTCCCTGACGGAGACCACTCACATGGACATCAGCCCTCCCGAGGCACCACCACGCGACCTCACCCAGGCCGAGATCGACGCCTTCCACACCGACGGCGTGGTCCGGCTCTCCGGCATGATCGACGACAAGTGGCTCGGCCGGATCGCCGAAGGCGTGGAGTACCTGCTCGCCAACCCGACCGTGCTGGCGCAGGCGACCGCGTTGCTGGGCGGCGGCGGCTTCGCCGGGGACGCCTTCATGTGGAAGACCCACGACGGCTTCCGCGACTTCATGTTCTTCTCCCCCGCGGCGCGCATCGCCCAGCAGCTGTTCGGCTCCACCGCGATCACGGCCTTCTACGACCAGATCTTCGCCAAGCCGGCCGGGTCGGGTGCCCCGACGCCGTTCCACGAGGACGTCAGCTCCTGGCCGATCGCGGGCGACCAGGTGTGCGCGATGTGGATTCCCCTCGACCCGTGCACTCCCGACACCGCCGCGCTCCAGGTGGTGCGCGGTTCGCACCGCTGGGGCCGGCGCTACGTGCCGATCACCCCGGGAGCCACCCACCTGGGCCGGCGCGAGGAACTCGAGGCGGTGCCGGACGTGTCCGACCAGGAGATCCTCAGTTGGGACCTCACGCCCGGCGACATCGTGCTGTTCCACCCGGCCGCGTTGCACGGCGCCACCGGCACCGGCCCCGAGCGGCAGCGTCGGGCGTTCGTCTCCCGGTGGGTGGGCGACGGCGTCACCTTCCAGCCGCAGCACGCGGTCCTGCCGCTGCTGTGGGAACACGGCCTGCGGCCGGGTGATCCCATCGGGGGTCCGCTGTTCCCGAGGGTGCTGCCGACGCCGGTGCCGACGGAGACCGGCGCCCGCTTCGACGGCCCGCAGCAGCCCCACGCCGAGCGGGCCGAGGAGTTTCTCTCCATCCTGAGGATGCTGTAGGTGTTCGGAGAACTCACCGCCACGACCGCCGCCGGCCGGGAGCTGGTCTCCCTCGCCGAGGGCCACGTCGGCACCCTCACCGAGCGGGCCGGCCGGCACGACCGGGACAACACGTTCGTCGCCGACAACTTCGCCGACCTGCGCGACAGCGGGGTGCTCTCCGCGTGCGCCCCGACCCGGCACGGCGGGCTGGGGGTCCGCTCCCTGCACGACGTGCTGGTGGCCGTCTCCCGGCTGGCCCGGGGCTGCGGGTCGACGGCCATCTGCGCGAACATGCACATGGCCTCGGTGTGGGGGCAGGTCCGCCGGTGGGAGCGGGCCGAGGCGGACGGCGACCGGGTCAGTGCGACACAGCTGGACGCGATCCTGGAGGCGTTGGGCGGCTCCGACCTGATCATGGCCGGGGCGTCCACTGAACCGGGCGCGACGTGGAACGGCGCGCTCACCGAGGCCGTCCGCAAGGGCGACGAGTACGTCATCACCGGGCGCAAGACGTTCGTCACCAACTCGGCCGTCGCGGACTCGTTCAACGTCGCGGTGCGGGTCGCCGATCCCGACGGCGGGTGGCGGCACGCCGAGGCCGTCGTCCTGGCCGGCACCCCCGGGCTGACCGTGCTGGGCGACTGGGACGCGTTGGGGATGCGGGGCTCCGGCAGCCACGGGCTCCTGCTGGAGGACTGCGTCGTCCCCGCCGACCGGGTCACGGTCGGCGAGCCGTTCGGCCCGCCGACGTCGGAGGACCTGGCGCGTTCCTGCGCGATCAACTTCCCCCTGCTGGGCGCCTCACTGGGGATCGCCGAGGCGGCCTTCCAGATCGCGGTGGAGCACGCCACGAGGGTTCCCCGGCAGCCCGGGCGGGCGGCGCCGGCACACCACCCGTCCGTACAGCGGGAGATCGCCACCATGGAGCTCGACCTCGCTGCCACCCGGGGGGTCCTGGAGCGCTCCGGACGCCTGGTGGACGCCCTGTTCGCCGCCGACCCGGCGGAGCAGTCCGAGGCCGCCGTCCGCGACGTCGTACGGGCGTGGCAGACCGCGAAGCTGCTGGCGAACCGCACGGCGGTGAGCACGGTCGACCGGGCCATGACGATCTGCGGCGGGGCGTCCTTCAGCAGCCGGCACCCCCTGTCCCGGCTCTACCGCGACGCCCGCGCGGGCGGCTTCATGCAGCCCTTCGGCTCGCTGGACGGCTACCCGTTCATCGGGCGGGTCGCGCTCGGGCTCGACCCGCACGCCGGCTGAAGCCGGCGGCTGCCGCGCGGCGGCCAACCCGGGCAGCCGGGTCGGCAGCTACCGTCGCGCGCCGGGCCGGCCGGGTGCCGGCAACGCCCGCACGTCCAGCTTCCCGCTCGGCGTCCGGGGCAGCTCGTCGAGGCACACCACGGCGCCGGGCAGCAGGTGGTCGGGCAGCGTCTCGCGGAGCTGGTCGCGCAGCTCGCGGGCCGTCGGCCCGGGCGGCTCGCTCGGCACGACGTACGCGACCAGGCGCGGGACGGAGCCGGTCCCGCCGACCGGCACCACCGCCGCCCGGCGCACCCCGGCGCACCGGCGTACCGCCTGTTCCACCTCGCCCAGCTCGACGCGGTGGCCTCGGATCTTGACCTGGCCGTCCCGGCGGCCGTGGAACTCCACCAGCCCGTCGGGGTGGCGGGTCACCAGGTCACCGGTGCGGTAGCACCGGCCGTCGGGACGGCCGGTCGGGAACTTCTCGCCGGTCAGTCCGGCGTCGTCGCGGTAGCCGAGGGCGAGCCCCGCGCCGAAGATCAGCAGCTCCCCCTCGACGCCCGCTGCGACCGGGCGGAGATCGGCGTCGACGACGGCGACCCGCGCGTTGTCGATCGGACGGCCGATCGGCACGGTGGCGGTGCCCGGGCGCGCCGCCGGGTCGGTCGGCACCTCGAAGGTGAGCGCGCCGACGGTGGTCTCGGTCGGGCCGTAGTGGTTGACCATCCGCACGTCCGACAGCTCGCGGACCTGGTCCACCAGCTCCCAGCGGCACACCTCGCCGCCGACGATCAGCAGGCGGCGGGGCAGCACCCGCTCCGCCGCCTCGTCGAGCAGCGCCGCCAGGTGCGACGGGGTGATCTTCAGGACGTCGACGCGGTGCTCGTCCTGGTAGTCGGCGAAGTCGTCGGGATCCGTCGCGGTCCCGGTCGGCACCAGGTGGACCGCGTCTCCCCCGGTGAGCGCCGGGAAGACCGCGGTGTGCCCGAGGTCCGTCGCGAGGCTGGTCACCGACGCGAAGCGGAGCTGTCCGCCGTCCGCCCGTTCCGGTTCGACCAGCCGGGCGACGAAGGCCGCGTAGTTGGCCAGGGCCGCGTGGGGGATCTCGACGACCTTGGGTACGCCGGTGGAGCCGGACGTGAACACGGTGTAGGCGAGCTGGTCCCCCGCCACCGGCGACGGCCCGCACGGCATCCCGGCGCTCTCCGCCGCCGTCCCCACGTCGATCCAGCCGGCCAGGTCGACGGCGAGCACCACCTGCCCGGACACCGGCGGGTCGTCGCGATCGGTCACCACGATGGCGGCCCCGCAGCCACGCAACTGGCTCTCGACGCGGGCCCGGGGCTGGTTGGCGTCCACGCAGGCGTAGCCGGCCCCGGCGTGCAGCGCGGCCAGGCACGCCACCAGCTGGGCGGCGCCGCGGTGGGCCAGGACGGCCACCGGGGCGCCTGCCGCACCGTGGCGCCGCAGCACGTCGGCGAGACCTGCGACGGCGTGGCGCAGCTCGGTGTAGCTCAGCGTCGCGTCCGCGCCGACGACGGCCGTACGGTCACCGTGCCGTCCCGCGGCCGCCCAGATCAGCGCGGGCACCGCCCGGTCGGGGTCCCATCCGGCCGGCGGCCCGGACACCTCGGGATCGGCAGGCATGGCAGGTCCCTTCGGTTCGACGGCGGCGGGCCGACAGGTCGCCGGCCGACCGTGGGGTCGCGCGGCACGGGCTTCGGTGGCAGCGATCGTGACACGGGGGTCGCACCGCGACAACACCTCATTCGTGCCGCGAACCCCTATCGTCGCGACCGGTCGACGGACGGCGGCACTCCCCTGTGGTCAGACCGCCACCATGCAGTTGTCGGAGCCACTGTCGCGCCCCCGGGCGCTGACGATCCCGGCGGAGCCGTCGCCGTAGTAGCGGCAGAACAGGCCCGCCGCGCGCCCGCCGAACAGCAGCGGTCCGATCACCGGGGCGACCTCGACGTCGTGGGGTTCGTCGGCGCCGTCGGCGACGAGCGCGACCCGGCACGTGCGTGGCGCCACGAAGTCCTGCACCACGCTGGTGCCGTCGGCGGCGGCCTCGGCGACCGCGGACTCCCACGTCGCCTGGTCGACCTCGCCGCCGATGACCACCTGCTTGCCGCTCTCGCCCAGGCCCGCCTTGAGCACCAGCAGGTCCCGGTTCGCCAGGACGAACGGGAGCAGCTCGACCTCGCGGCCCTCGCGCCCCGTCCTGCGGTCCGAGAGGATCCGCGTCCACGGCACGTACCGGTCGACGAGGCTGCGCTCGGCCGCGCTCATCCACGGCCGACCCTCCGACAGCAGGCCCATGGTCAGCTTGCTGTGCATGAAGGTCGACGTCTGGGTGCCCACGAGCAGGCAGCCGTTGTCCAGCGCGTCCTGTACGTAGGAGGTGTCGAGACCGGCGTCGAGCCAGTCCGGGATGGTGAAGTTGCGCAGCCCGATCGGGTAGCGCAGGTGGGGCGGGCAGTCCCACGCCTCCGGCAGCTCCTCGGGCTCGAAGAAGCGGGCGGTGAGGCCGTGGTTGTTGAGGTAGTCGGCCTCCAGCTGGAAGTAGCGGCTCTGCACGCCGTAGACCCGGGCGCTGCCGACGATGGCCACCCTGGGCGCCAGGCCCAGCTCGGCGCAGAGCGACCGGTACATCTCGGCGCGCACGGCGAACGGGTCCGGGGAGCTGAACGGGGTCCTGCCCTCGGCGTCGGCGTGGAGCTTGCGCCACACCTCGAGGCGGCAGTGCGTCTCCACCACGCCGCCGAGCGCGCCGCTGACGTTGAACTCCAGGAACTGCGGCCCGTCCGGCCCGATGACGACGTCCGGCCGCACGACGCAGTCCGGATAGCGCTCCTCGACGAACGGGTCCCGCACGAACAGCTGGTCCTCGCTCTGCGGCATGCGGTAGGCCGCCAGCCGGCCCTGCGTGGTGGGGGCCGTTTCGAGGGCGGTGCGGCGGAGCAGGTCGACCAGCGCGGCGGCCGCCCGGAAGATCTCGGCGTAGGACGCGCGCGGGATGGCGATCGGCGCCGCGGGCAGCAGCCGTTGGTAGGGCCAGCCCGTGTCCCGCAGCTCGTGGCGGAGCATCCCGCGGATAGTCTCGGCAGGCGCGGCCGGCGCCAGGCGGTGCGTGCCGAACCACGGATGCCCGGCCGGCCCCGCACTGCCGACATGCTCGCGCACGGTCATCTGACGCTCCCCGGAGTTGCACGTCGGGCCGGCCGTCGGAGCGTGCTCGCCGCGGGCCGGTGTCTCCGAAACGATGATCGACATAGACTAACATTCACGTTCGACGGGGACCGTGCCGGCTCGTCCACACGCGAAACGGGAGAACTGCCGATGACCTTGCGTCACGTCCAGGGCAACGAGTACCGCGAAGAGCACGGCGGGGACTACGAGGACTTCGAGCCCGGCATGGTGATCCGGCACTGGCCGGGCCGCACCATCTCCGAGACCGACAACACCTGGCTGACCCTGCTCACCATGAACCAGCACCCGCTGCACTTCGACGAGCACTACGGCGCGGGCAGCGAGTACGGGCGGGTGCTCGTCAACAGCGGGATCACCCTGTGCCTGATCGGCGGCATGACCGTGCAGGCCCTGTCGGCGCGGGCCGTGGCGAACCTCGGCTGGGACAAGGTCCGCCTGCGGGAGCCGGTCTTCGTCGGGGACACGTTGTACGCCACCAGCCGCATCCTCGACAAGCGCCTGAGCCGGTCCCGGCCCGGCCAGGGCATCGTCACGGTGGAGACGACGGGCACGAAGTCCACCGGCGAGACGGTCATCGTCTTCGAGCGTTCCTTCATGGTCCGCTGCCGGGAGAGCTCCTCCTGACCTACGCCCCGGGCGCCGCCCCCTCGTGCAGCGCCACCGCGGCGGCGGTGTCCTCGATGGCCATCCCGACCGTACGCAGGACCGACGTCCGCCCGCCGACGCGCACCTCGCCGGTGACCAGCGCGCCCAGCTCGTGCAGGTCGTCCACGCCGATCAGGCCGGCGGCCAGGGCGGCGCGCACCTCGCCGGCGCCCTCCAGCGCCGCGGTCCGGTCCTCGACGACCGCCACGGCGCCGGCCAGCAAGGCAGGGTCGACTTCGATCGCGTCGGGGTGGGTGCCGCCGATGACGTTGACGTGGGCGCCGGGCGCCACCCAGTCCGCCTCCACCAGCGGCGTGTTGTCGCTGGTGGAGGTCGCCGTGCAGATGATCGCCGCGTCGGCGACGGCGGCCTTGGCGCTGTCGCAGACGCTCGCGTGCACCGGGTGGGGCACGACGTCGCCCACCCAGTCGGCGAACTGCTCCGCCCGGTCGCGGGTCCGCGAGAACACCCGGACGGTACGGATCCGGCGCACCGCCGCCACCGCGCGCACCAGGGCCCGCGCCTGCACCCCCGCCCCGATGACCGCGAGGTCCTCGGCGTCCTCGGCGGTGCACCAGCGGGTCGCCAGGGCGGCGACCGCACCGGTGCGGACGGCGGTCAGCTCCGCGCCGTCGAGCAGGGCCGTGATCTGCCCCGTGGTCAGGTCCGTCAGCGCGACGATCCCGTGGATCAGCGGCAGCCCGCGCCCGGGGTTGTCGGGGGTGAGCGTCGTGATCTTGACACTGCCCACCCCGCGCCGCTCCCAGACCGCGGGGCTGACCAGCAGGACCCGCTGGGGGCCGTGTTCGATGACGGTGCGCGCCGGGGAGTCGGTCCGGCCGGCAGCCAGGTCCGCGAACATCTCGCCCAGCGCGTCGATCACCCGCACCAGCTGGGGCGTACCCGCCATCTGCGCGGCGCCGACCGTCACCGGCGCGGTCACAGGGCAGCTTCCTCGGTGCCGAACCGGACGGCCCAGGCGTCCTCGCGGGACACCGTGGCACGGGCCATCCGGGCGAACGGCGGGCCGACCATGTTGCCGTCCAGCACCGCGATCCCGCCGTTGGCCGCCCGTACGGCCTCGGCCACCCGGCGCGCCAGGCGCAGGTCGTCCGCCTGGGGGCGCAGCACCCGGTTGATCTCGTCGAGCTCGCCCGGGTGCACCGTCGCCTTGCCGTGGAAGCCCAGCGCCCGCACCCGGGCGGTCTCCTGCGCCAGGACGGCCGGCTCGGCGAGCCGGAAGTTGGCGGTGTCGATGCAGGCGGTGCCGTGCCGCGCGCAGGCCAGCGCCATCGCCTGCCGGGCGGCGAGCATGGCCTCCCAGGTGATCTCGACCCCGAGCGTCGCGGCCAGGTCGGCCGAGCCGAGAACCAGCCCGTCACTGGCCGCGGCGATCGCGTCGATCTCCGCGACCGCCTCCACGGTCTCCACCGTCACGTAAATCTCCGGATGCGCGTCCGCGGAGGCCAGGATCCGCCGCAGCAGGGTCACCTCGGCCGCCGAGGTCACCATCGTCATCATGACGATGCCGGGCCGCACCGAGCCCTCCGTGAGCGCCACCAGGTCGTGCACCGCCGCGACGCTGCCCAGCTCGTTGATGCGTACCGCGACGTTCCCCGGCCGTGGCGCCTTCTCCAGGGCGGCCCGGCACACGGTGCGCGCGGCCGGCTTCTCGGCCGCCGGTACCGAGTCCTCCAGGTCGATCAGGTGGACGTCCGCGTCGTAGGACCATGCCTTCACGACCCGGTCCAGCGACAGCGCCGGGGTGTAGAGGATGCTGCGCGGGATCGCCCGCGCGGCGCCGGTCACCGGGTCACCGGCTCGGGTCGCGCGGCGGCGGCCGGGCGGGCGCCCGCCTCGACGAGCACGGAGCACAGCCGGGTGATCTGTTCCTCGGTCTGGCCCGCGCGCAGCATGACCCGCAGGCCGGCGGTGCCGCGCGCGACGATCGGGAAGAACACCGGCGAGGTGTAGAACCCGGCCGCGAAGACCCGCTGGGCCGCCTCGACGACGGTCTCGTCGCTCATCGGCACCACCCGGATCGGGTACGTGCTGCCGGACTGTTCGGTGGCGAGCAGCGAGTCGAACAGCGCGATGTTGGACCGCAGCCGCCCCTGCAACCGGGTGAGTTCCTCGGTGCGGTGGATCTCGGCCGAGGCGAGCGCGGCGCCCACCGCGGCGGCGTTCATCTTCTGCGAGTAGCCCAGGGGCCCGGCGAAGCGTTCGATGATCCGCCGGGTCTCCTTGGGGAAGCCGTCGAGCAGGATCGCCGTACCACCCGCCCCGAAGCCCTTGCTCAGGGTCGCGACGGTGATCGTCCGGTCGTCCCGCACCGGGCAGTGCGAGCGGACGTAGCCGATGCCGCGCTCGCCGTACGCCGACAGCGAGTGCGAGTCGTCGTAGAAGACCAGCATGTTGTACTTGTCCTGCAACACGGCCAGCTCCTCGACGGGCGCGTAGCCGCCGAGGCTGTCCGAGCCGTCCACGACGTAGCAGACGCGCTCGTAGGTGCGGCACATGTCCTCGAGGTAGTCGAGGTCGTGGTGGCGGCAGGTGACGACCTCGGTCTCGTCGGCGCAGTTCGGCTTGGCGTTGGCCATCGACACGTGGGCGTTCTTGTCGAAGACCATCAGCGGGCGGGTGCCGTTGCCGAGGTGCCCCGAGGCGATCAGCGGCAGCAGGCCGGTGCTGGCCGCCGCCGTGGAGATCGCGCTGATCACCATGGCGTCGAACAGCTCGCCCAGCGACTCCTCCAGCTCCAGCAGCACCGACGTCTGCACGCGGGTACGCGGGATGCAGTGGTCCAGCACACCGAATCGGCGCAGCGCGTCGACGGCCCCGTCGATCACCTTGGGGTGGGTGTCCAGGTCCAGGTAGGAGCAGACGGTGAAGTTGACGAACTCGTGGCCGTCGGCCATCCGGAACACGCCGTCGGAGAGGTCGCCGACGATGCCGGCGACCCCGTGCTCCTCGGAGAGGTTCCAGAAGGTGTTCCCCACACCGATGAGCTTGTCGTTGTTGCGGTAGCGGTGGGTGGGGGTGATGGTCTTGCGCTCGCTCATCAGGAGTTCACCTCGGTGGGCTTGTAGCTGTAGACACCCTTGACCCTCCGGTAGGCGTACGTGTACAGCGCGACGCCGAGCGCGTGCGGCCTGCGGAGGATCTTCTTCGACTTCAGCCAGAAATTGACGTTGATATTCATCTCGTCCAGCGACTCGGCCTGGTGCCACCAGCCGAGCGGCAGGTAGAGCATGTGGCCCGGTTCGAGGACGAAGTCACGGCGCTGGGCGAGCTTGGGCGCCAGCCTCGGATAGCGCGCCAGGTCCACGTTGTCCAGGTCGAAGACCCGGGACTTGTCCCCGAACCCACGCAGCACCGAGCGCGGGTAGTACTCGCGGGAACCGGGCGGGGCGATGATGAACCGCTTGCGGCCCTCCAGCGCGATGTTGAAGTTCTCGAACTCGTCGAAGTGGTTCTTGGTGAACACCCCGCGGTGGCTGATCCACAGGTTCGCCGCGTACAGCGTGTCGCCGTAGCCGAAGAACTTGTCCGCGTCGAAGCCGATGACGGCGTTCACGTCCGCCGGGCTGTTGCGGATGTTCGACACCACCCGGTGCCACGTGCCCGGGGTGGTCAGGTGGCGCTCGTCGGCGAAGAAGTCGCACAGCTTGATGTCGCGGGTCTCCCAGCGCCCCGGGTGGTTCTTGTCGCCCGGCTCGGTGAACAGGGTGACGGTCATGTCGGCCAGCCGGCTCGCCACGCCCTCCCGGCCGAGCCCCTGCACGTCGCCCGGCAGCGCGATCACCACGGGCACGTCGGCCTTGAACAGGCCGCCGGGACCGACGGCCATGAACTCGTCGAACGTCATGCGGGCCACGGGGACACCCGCCGACCCGTTCGCGTTGGACACTGCGTCCGAAACTCCCATGTCGCCTTTCCTCACTGCCGGGGCCGCGGTGCGCGGCCGGTCACGTGGTGACCCTACGGGCGCTCAGCTCCGCCACCACGTCCACGATCAGGTCCTCCTGGCCGGCGATGGCCTGCCGCCTGCCGAGTTCGAAGAACACGTCACGCGCGTCGACGCCGGCACGGCCGGACAGCTCGACCACCCGGTGCTTGAACCCGGAGAACACCCCGGCCAGGCCGCTCACGATGGACATCGAGGCGGTCACCGGCGGCGCGGGCATGAGTTCGCGTTCCGCGAGGTCGGCGGCGTCGAGGAGCGCGTACAGGTCGATGCCGGTCGAGAACCCGCTGCGCTCCAGCACGGGAACGAGCACCTCGAGCTGGGTGTTGCCCGCCCCGGCGCCGAAGCCGCGCGCGCAACCGTCGATGATCAGGGCGCCGGCCTGCGCCGCGGCCACCGAGTTGGCGACGGCCATGCCGAGGTTGTCGTGGCCGTGGAAGATCACCGGCGTGTCGACCGCCGCGGCGATCGCGCCGATCCGCGCGGTGACGTCGGCGGGCAGGAAGTGGCCCGCCGAGTCCATGATCCCGACCGCCTGCGCGCCGTACGCGACGGCCTGCGCGGCGTGCTCGGCCAGTTCGTCGGGGGACGCCATGTGGCTCATCATCAGCACGCAGTGCGCCTCGGCGCCGGCCTCGCGCAGGACGTCGAGGTGGCGCTCGGCCAGCGACGTCTCGGTGGCGTGCACACCGATGCGGACGACGTCGGCGCCGTGGCCAATCGCGCGCCGCAGGTCGTCGGAGGTGCCCCAACCCGGCAGCATGAACACGCCCATCCGGCTGTGCCGCAGCGCCTCCCGGACCGTCGACAGCATCTCGTCGTCGCTGACCGCCGCCTGCCCGACCTGCAGGGACGACGCGCCGAGGCCGTTGCCGTGGCCGACCTCGACCACCGGGATCCGCGCCGCGTCCGCCGCCTCCGCGTACCGGCGCAGGGCGAGGGCCCCGAGCTGGTGGCGGACCGCGTGCTGGCCGTCGCGCAGCGTCGGGTCGTGGATCACGACGTTCCTCATCGGGCCGCCTCCGTCCGGGCGGACCGGCCCAGCCGGGCCGCGTGCTGCTCGGCGACCAGGATGGCGGCCGAGTTGATGATGTCGAGGTTGCCGGCGTACCGGGGCAGCACGTCGCTGTGGGCGGTGACCTGGAGGGCGACCGTCACCCGGTCGTCGACCACCGTGCAGGCGGTCACCGCGTAGCCGGGGGCGAACGACCGCACCTGCTCGGCCACCGGGTCCACCGCCGCACGCACCGCGGCGACGTCGGCGCCGGGAATCCGCGCGTGCACGGCCGTGCGGAACGTCGCCGGCGGCACCGCCGGGCTGATGTTGAGGATCGCCTTGACGTCGGGCACGCCGGAGAACGTCGTGACGGCGTGCCGGGTGGTCGCCACGTACTCGTCGAGGTTCAACCGCGTGCCGCGGCCCGCGACGTCGCTGGCCACCGTCGAGACGACCTCGATGTAGCTCACCGGGAAGCGGGCGGCGAGCGCGTGCGCGACCGGGATGGACGCCTGACCGCCGCAGCTGATCAGGTTGATGTTGCGCCCGGTCGCCGCCTCCACCCCGGTCACGGTCGGCACCACCATCCGGCCCGCCCTGCTGGGTGTCAGGTCGACCACCAGCGTGCCGAGCGGCTCCAGCAGCGACCAGTGGCGCAGGTGCGACGCCGCGTTGGTGGCGTCGAACACGACGTCGAACGCGTCCCCCGCCGCCAGCACGGCGTCGATCCCGGCGGCGCTGACGGGGTAGCCGAACCGCTCGGCGTGCCGCAGGCCCGCCGAGTCCGGATTGCGCCCGGCCACGAGTCGACAGTCCAGCAGGGAGGAACGGTGGATCTTGCTGATCAGGTCCTGGCCGATCGCCCCGGTGCCGATGACGGCGACGGTGGCGGGTTCGACGAGGCGGACCTCGGCGTCGGTCACGTCCGCGGTGAGACTCAAGGCGTGCCTCCAGGGCGCCGGAGCCGGCCGGTCCGCGACCACCGGGCGAGGGAGCGGCGGGTACGGGTCGGGTGGCTCGCGGATTCCGGGTCGTAGGTTCTCAAGTAGGTCGTCCTCACCAGTCGATGTGCACGGCGGCCCGGGCGGAACCTCGTGCGGCACCACGGGGGCCGGGTGCGCGGGGTCGGCGTGCCGGACGTCGCCCAGCCGTGCCGTCTCCCGGGTGCGGGTGCCCGGACGACCCGCGCGACGCCCACTGCGGCGCGACCGCCCTCGCGGGCGTCGCGGCCGGTGGGTCGTCGGAAGAGACGGGTGCGCCGGGCGCATGTCGGGACACGTCGTGACCGGGAGTCGTCCGGCGGATTCCGTTCGCTCGGAATTGCCGCTTCGTCGAACAACAATCGGACATATAGCTTGATCTCAGAAGTCTCGACGTAATATCCGAAGGAGCCCCCGTCTACAAGCACGACAACCGATGCGGCCGTTGCGCTCCACGTCAGCCGCAGCGTTCCGCCGGCATCGAAGCTATCAGATGACCGCGCCGAGTGAACCTGGCTGTTGGGTCACTCTCACGACAGTCCACGTTGGGGTGTGACGGCGCCGACGGCACTGCGCCGTCGACGCCGGCACGACCATTTGCGACTATCTTCGTCAGCCCACCGTGCTGGCATTTTCGGACGGTCCGGTCGAATTGTCGACGGCGGTGGATCGGCAGCTCGAAAGGGGGGATGGAATTCATCGACCGCCGCCCGCCGGCGAAGCCCGACCGGCGACGGACGACGATCACCGCCGCACCCCCCCCCTGCCGGCCCCGCCCGGCCCGGACCGGACGCGCCACCCGCCCCGAAAGGACACACCATGACGACCACCCGGCCGCCCGCAGTGAGCAGGTCGCCACTGGGCCGCGCGTACGCCGAGCACCTCGCCCGGAGCGCGTCGACGGACCACCCGACCGCCGCCGCCCTGGCCTCGGTCATCCTCGAGCCGTACCGGGACCGGTTCATGAGCGGCCCCGCCTTCCTGGCGGAGAGCGAGTGCCGGGCCGTCGCCCGGGACCTCCGCACGGTCTACGACCTGCTGCGCGCCCTGCCGGAGCGGGTGTTCGGCGGAGACCTCACCGCGCTGGCCGAGGCCGTCGGCATGGATCCCCGGCAGACGGCGCTGATCACGCGCGGCGCCCGCGCCGGGTCGCTCGTCCCGCTGGGCCGCGCCGACCTCTACCACGACGGCTCGGGCTTCCGCCTGCTCGAGTTCAACCTCACCAGCGCCCTCGGCGGCTTCGAGTGCGCCGACATCAACCGGGCGATGCTGGCGTACCCGCCGCTGCGGGAGTTCGTGGACGGACACCGGCTCCGGTACCGGGACACGCTGGGCTGCATCGTGCGGACGATGTACGCCGAGTGCGCCGCGATGATCCCCGCGGACCGGCCGCCCGTCGTCGCCGTGGTGGACACGACGGAGAACTTCCCGATCGTGGGCGGCCGGCTCGAGGTGCTCGCCGAGATGCTCGCCGGGTACGGGATCGAGGGGATCGGCTGCCACCTCGGCCAGTTCACGTACCCGCAGGGCCGGCCGACCGTGGCGGGCCGCGCCGTCGACGTCGTCCTGCGCTACTTCCTGCCCGAGGACCTGGCCGACCCGGCGGTGGAGGCCCAGGTGGAGCCGCTGCTGGTCGCCGCGGAGCAGGAGAAGGTCGGCCTGTTCAGCCGCCTGGACGCCGAGCTCTACGGCAACAAGGGCACCCTGGCCATGCTCTCCGACGACCGGCACCGGGGCCTGTTCGACGCCGACGAGCTGGCCTGCCTCGACCGGATCCTGCCGTGGACCCGGCACGTACGCCCGCGCGGCACCGATCCCGAGGGGGCCGAGGTCGACCTGCTCGCCTACGCCCGCGCCCGGCAGGACGAGCTGGTCCTGAAGCCGACGCTGCTGCACGGGGGCAACGGCGTGCTCGCCGGCTGGACGGTGGACGCCGACGAGTGGCGGTCCCGGCTCGACTCCGCGCTGGACGGCCCGTTCGTGCTGCAACGCCGGGTCCGGCCCGCCGCCGAACCGTTTCCCGACGGCGCGGGCGGCGTGCAGGACCTCTACCTCAACTGGGGGGTCTACCTGGCCGACCGCGACGTCGTGGACGAGGACGGATACGCCGGCTGCCTCGTCCGTGGCAGCACCGACCCGGGAGTCGGGGTGGTCAGCATGGCCGGCGGCGCGAGGATCGGCTGCACCTTCCACGGCGGCTGAGCGCCCGCCACCGGCCGGGTGCGGGCGGTCGCGCCCGCACCGCCGCCTGCCGGGCACCGGATCGCGGTGCCCGGCGGGCTAGCGGTGCGCGCCGGTTGCGTGGGCAGCCGGAGGCGGTCACCCGCCCGGCCGGAGGGGCCGGCACGGCCGGGCGCTCAGCGCCCGCGCGTGCCGGCCCACACGTGGCGGGGCGCTCAGGCACCCGCCCCGGAGCGCACCCGGTCGATCCAGGCCTCGACGTCGTCGGCGGTACGCGGCATGGCCGACGACAGGTTCTCGTGGCCGTCCTCGGTGACCAGCACGTTGTCCTCGATACGGACGCCGATGCCACGGAACTCCGCCGGCGCCAGCAGGTCGTCCGCCTTGAAGTACAGGCCGGGCTCGACGGTGAGGATCATCCCGGGCTTCAGCTCGCCGTCCATGTACTCCTGCCGCAGCAGCATCTGGCAGTCGTGCACGTCCATGCCGAGGTGGTGGGACGTGCCGTGGACCATCCACCGCCGGTGCCAGCCGCCGCGCTCGCGGTCCAGGGTCTGCTCGAGGGTCACCCCCTCCGGCAGCAGCCCCCACTCGTACAGCCGTCGGGCAATGACCACGTTCGCGGCGGCGTGGATGTCGCTGAACTTGTTGCCCGGCTTCACCGCCGCCAGGCCGGCCTCCTGCGCCTCCAGGACCGCCTCGTAGATCTTGCGCTGCACGTCGGTGAAGCGACCGGTCACCGGGAGGGTGCGCGTGATGTCGGCGGTGTAGAGGGAGTCGACCTCGACACCGGCGTCCACCAGGATGAGGTCGCCCTCGCGGACCGGCCCGGTGTTCTTCGTCCAGTGGATGGTGTTGGCGTGGTCGCCGGACGCGCAGATGGTCTCGTAGCCGATGCCGTTGCCGTCGTGGCGGGCGTACAGGCCGAAGAGGCCCTCGACCCACCGCTCGCCGCGCTCCTTGCCGACGGCCTCGGGCAGCCCGGCGATGATGGCCTCGAAGCCCCGGTGGGTGGCGGCGATCGCCTTGCGCATCTCGCCCACCTCCCACTCGTCCTTGAGCAGGCGCATCCCCGAGAGGTGGCGGGCCAGCTCCTCGTCCGCCTCGTGCTGCTGCGTCACCGAGGCGGGCGTCTCCGCCTGGGCCCGGGTCTCGTCGACGAGCCGGGCGAGCTCGCCGTCGGCCCCCCGCACGACGCGCACCACGGTCGCGCCGGCGTCCTTGGCCAGGACGTCCGGGAGCGAGTCGATGTGCCGGGTGCCGATGCCCAGCCGCTGCTCGATCTCGCGCATCGTCGGGCGGGGCCCGACCCAGAACTCGCCGAACCGGGAGTCCGCGAAGAACTCCTCGCTGTCGCGCGGCGCGAGCGGCCGGAAGAACAGGATCGCCTCGTGGCCGTCGGGCCGGGGGTCCAGCACCAGGACGCTGTCGGGCTCGGTGTCGAACCCGAGGCCGGTCAGCCAGGCGAAGGCCGTGTGCGGCCGGAAGGTGTAGTCGGTGTCGTTGCTGCGCACCTTGAGGCCGCCGGCGGGGATGATGAGGCGCTCGCCCGGGAACCGCCGTGACAAGGCCGCCCGACGGCGGGCCGCGTGGTCGGCGACCTCCGCCCGCGGGACAGGTGCCGCATCCGGACTGGCCCAACCGGAGGCGATGAAAGCGCGGAACGCGTCGCTCGTCGGGGTGTTGCGGTGGCTGGCTTTCACCTGCTCGTCGCTTGTCATGGTCGCATCCTGCCACGCGCTCGGGAGCCTCGGCAAAGCCGTCGCGACCCTCGACTGTGGCTCCTGCGGCGGCACGGCGGCACGGGTGGTCCGCGGTCGTCGCCGCCGGGCGTCCGCCGCGGGCGCGGGTATCGGATTCGCATCGGCGGAGCGCCTTCCGCGCCACCGCGCCACGGCGGGGGCGACCTGCGTCGACCCCGGGGCCGGCAGTGGCGACGCCACCGCCCGTACCGGTCGACCCGGCGGCCCTCGCCGTGGCGTCGGCGCACGTCGCCGCCGGGTGTGCCGGGGGGCGGCGGGGCGTTCGAGCGGGCGACGGCCCGGGGCCTAGCTGTCCTCGTAGACGAGGTCCATGACGTCGGTGCGTCCGGCCCAGCGCAGTTCGAGGTGCCAGCAGCCGGCCCGCGGCATGTCGATGATCGACGGGCCCGGGCCGCCGGCGACCTCCCGGGTCACCCGGGTTCCGGTGCCGTCCAGGGTCGCGGTGATCCGCAGGGCGTCCGGGGTGGTCGCGGCGGGGGGCGTCGCGGCGGGACGGGCGACCCAGAGGATCTTGTTGTTCGTCCCGTGCTTCCTGGCCCGGGCCAGCGGGTGTCCGAACAGCACCGCGACGATCTCGCCGCTCGCGCCGAAAACGTGCGGCATCCGGGTGCTCCCGCTGAACCCGGCGTCCGCCCAGTCGGGCAGCGGCCCCGTCTCGACCCGGGAACCGCAGCCGGTGGTGGCACCACCCGACGCCGCGCCCGCCGACGCCGTCACGGCCGGGGAGGCCGCCTGCGGGACGGGCCGCCCCGCTGTCGTGCACCCCGCCAACAGGACCACTGTCCCCAGCAACACCCTGCGCGCCGCACCCATCTCACGCCTCCCGACGACCTGCTCGTGCTCTGCACTGTCAGGACACCGGCCGGCTCCCCCGGGTTCCCGGCCCGGGCCCTCCGGGTGGCGGGCCGGCACCGGCACGACCGCCCTAACCGAGTGACCGGGCGATCTCGATCGCCTCGGGCCTGGTGAGGTCGCCCTCGATCCGATAGCTGACGTCGGCCTCCTGCCAGATCAGGGTCGAGGCGGCGAGCCGCGCGGTCTCCACCCGGACGGCGCCCGCGCGGTCCACGTAGGAGACCGGATGCGGGGCGCCGATCCAGACGGCGAAGCCGCCGTTCACCTGGACCCAGCTGGTTCCCACCGCGCTGCTCTCCTTGTGGAAGGCCAGGTCGAGACGGCCGTCGAAGGCGTCGATGCGCAGCGCTCCCCCGCGGTAGAGCAGCGTCGCCACCCGGCAGAAGCCCGCGCCGTCGGGGTCGGCGACCAGCACCTGCTCGGGCGGGCCCAGCCTCGTCGGCGTGCGGACGGGGAAGCGCACCTTCCGCTGCGCCTCGGCCACGGTGGTGAGCCGCTGCGTCGGCAGTGGCGAGGCGGCGCCGGTGGGACGCGCCGGATCGGGCGTCGTGGCGATCGTGATTCCGGCGAAGCGCAGCAGCCCGGCGGCGGCGTCGGCGAGGGCGGCGCGCCCCGGCGGCAGCGCCGCCACGACCAGGACGGTGAGCGCCGCGGCGACGAGGTGGCGCCACCGGCGTCGCCTCGGCGCGGGCGCGGCGAGGCGGGCGCGTACCCGGGCGGTCACGTCGGGCGGGTCGGGCGTCTCCAGCCAGGCGGAGAGGTCGCGCAGTTCGCGTTCGAGGTCATCCACGGCGCACCTCCGCGACGTCGAGCAGGCCGCGGAGCTTCGCCAGCGCCCGGGAGGTCCGCGACTTCACCGTGCCGCGCGGCCAACCCAGCATGGTCACGGTCTCGTCCTCGCTGAGGTCGAGGAAGAACCGGCACACGATCACCTCGCGGTCCTTCACCGACAGCGAGCGCAGGGCCCGCACCAGGGTGGCCCGGCGTTCCCCGGCGAGGACGGCCTCGACGGCGGCGTCCTCGCCGATCTCCGCGTGCGGGTCCGCGGCGGCGGCGCGCAGGGCGAGCCCGTCGCGCCGGCTGCGCGACCGGTGCAGGTTGCGGGTCTCGTTGGCCACGATCGCCATCAGCCACGACCGGAACGACGACTCTCCCCGGTAGCGGGAGATCTTGCGGTGTCCCTTCACGAACGCCTCCTGGATGACGTCCTCCGCGTCCGGACCGGCGCCGAGCAGCACCGCCGTCCGGTACGCGGATGCGGTGTGCCGGGCGACCAGGAGTTCGTACGCCTCCAGGTCGCCCGCCCGGGCACGGGTGACCAGGTCTTCGTCGTTCAGGGGAACCTCCGGTGGGGACACACTCATGACACCGCCGACGCCCCGCGGGTTCCGCCGCGTCGAGGGAGATGTCCGGTCGCCGGCCTCCGCCGACCGCTCCGGGTCCGACCGGACCTGTAGCAAACCTTCTTGACGATTCATCGATGCGTAGCTAAGTTTCAGCCATCCGGACTGGGAGGTCGTCGTCCATGAAGGCCCGACTCGTTACCGCGACCGTCCTGGTGGCCACCCTGTCGACCACCCTCGCGCCGCTGCCCGTCCAGGCCTCCGCGGCACCCGCGCGTCCACCGGGCGGCGAGCACGGCTGGGTCACCTCGACACTGCGGCACATGAGCCTGACGCAGAAGGTCGGCCAACTCTTCGCCACCTACGTCTACGGCGCTGACGCCACCGAGCCCTCGGCCGCCGACCGCGCCGCCAACCGCGCGGCGTTCGGTGTCGAGACGCCGGCCGAGGTCGTCGACGAGTTCCACCTCGGCGGCGTCTGCTACTTCTCGTGGTCCCACAACCTGGACAGCCCGCGCCAGATCGCCGACCTCTCCAACGGGTTGCAGCGTGCCGCCGTCGGCGACGGCACGAAGGGGCGGGTGCCCCTGCTCGTCTCCACCGACCAGGAGCAGGGCGTGGTGCTGCGGATGCCCGCCCCCGCCGCGCAGTTCCCCGGGTCGATGGCCCTGGGGGCCGGGCGGTCGCCCCGGGCCGCCCACGAGGCCGCGAAGATCACCGGACGCGAGCTGCGCGCGGTCGGCATCCACCAGCCGTACGCACCGATCGCCGACGTCAACGTCGACCCCGGCAACCCGGTGATCGGCGTACGGTCCTTCGGCGCCGACCCCACCCTGGTGGCCGAGCTGACCGCCGCCCAGGTCGCCGGGTTCCAGGAGGGAGCCGGCGCGACGGCGGTGGCGAAGCACTTCCCCGGCCACGGCGACACGGCGACGGACAGCCACACCGACCTGCCGGTCATCGACCACACTCGACAGGAGTGGGACCGGATCGACGCGCCGCCGTTCCGGCGGGCGATCGACGCCGGCGTCGAATCGATCATGACGGCGCACATCGTGGTGCCCGCGCTCGACCCCTCCGGCGACCCGGCGACGCTGTCGCCGACGATTCTCAACGGCGTGCTGCGCGGCGAGCTCGGTTTCCGGGGAGTCATCGTCACCGACGCGCTGAACATGGCCGGCGTGCGCCGCAAGTACGGCGACGACCGGGTGCCCGTGCTGGCCCTCAAGGCCGGCGCCGACCAGCTCCTGATGCCGCCGGACCTGCGGCTGGCCCGGGACGCGGTGCTGCGGGCCGTCGCCACCGGCGAGCTGACCGAGCGGCGCGTCGACGAGTCCGTCCGGCGCATCCTCGCCCTGAAGTACCGGCAGGGCCTCGCCCGGTCGCCGCTGGTCGACGTCGAGCAGGCCGTACGCACGGTCGGGGCGCCCGCGCACCTCGCCGCCGTGGCACGGGTCACCGATCCGACCCTCACCGCGGTCCGCAACGACACGGGGCTGCTGCCGCTGTCCCCCGGGCAGCGGTCGGTGCTGGTCACCGGCTGGAACAGCGCCGCCTTCGCGCCGGTCGAGACCGTCGCCGACGGGTTCACCGCCCGAGGCGCCCGGGCCACCGCCCGGCCCGCGACCCTGCCGTCGGATCAGACGATCGCCGCGACGGCCGCGGCCGCCGCCGAGCACGACCTCACCGTCGTGCTGACCAACAAGGCGTGGGACACGACCGTCACCGATCCACGCGGCACCCAGCGGCGGCTCGTCGCCGCGCTGCTCGGCACGGGCCGGCCCGTGGTGGTGGTAGCGGTCCGGGACCCCTACGACGTCGCGTACCTGCCGGGCGTGACCACCTACCTGGCGACCTACTCGTACACCCGGGCGGCGATGGACGCCCTCGTCCGTGCGCTGCACGGCGAGTTGTCCCCCCGTGGACGGCTTCCCGTCACGATCCCCACGGCCGAGGGTGCGGGCACCGTGCTCTATCCCTACGGCCACGGCATGAGCTGGTAGGAGGCAACCCACCATGTCGTCGCTCCGCCCCTTCGCGATCGGCCTGACCGCGGCCGTCCTGGGCGCGGCCCTTCCGGCCACGGCGGCCGGTGCCGCGCCGCCGCCGGCCGGATCGGCGCCGCCGGTCGTCACGCCCGCCGACATCACGTTCCGGCACGACACGCTGCGGCCGGGCCACGCCCGCGAGGTCGGCCTGCTCCCCGAGCACGTGGATCGCCTGCCCGCCGACCTGGCGGCATACCTCGAGCCGACGCCGGATCACCCCGGCCATCCCGCGTACGCGGGTGCCGTGGTCCTGGCGGCCAAGGACGGCGTGGTCGTGCAGCACGCCGCGGTGGGCTCCGCGGTGCGGTACGCCGCCGTCGGCCCGCCGCCCGGGCTGCAAGGGGTGGAACTCCCCGCCGACGAGCAGATCCCGATGCGGCCCGACACCATCTTCGACCTGGCGTCGGTGTCGAAGCTGTTCACCGCCATCGTGACCATGCAGCAGGTCGAGCGGGGACGGGTGGACCTCGACGCGCCGGTCGCCCGGTACGTCCCGGAGTTCGCGGCCGGCGGCAAGGCGGCCGTCACCGTACGGATGCTGCTCACCCACACCTCGGGGCTGCCCGCCTTCGCGCCGCTGTGGAGCAGGTACCCGACGCCGGCGGAGCGCTTCGCCGCCGCGCTCGCCACGCCACTCACGCCCGGTGCGCAGCCCGGTACCCGGTACGTGTACTCCGATCTCGGGCTGATCGCGCTGGGCGTGCTGGTGGAACGGGTGACCGGCCGGCCGCTGGCCGCGCTCGTCGCCGACGGCGTCACCACGCCGCTGGGCATGACCGACACCGGCTACAACCCGGGGCCGGAGCGGCGGTCGCGGATCGCCGCGACCGAGTACCAGCCGTACGCCGGACGGGGCATGGTCCACGGTGAGGTGCACGACGAGAACGCGTGGTCGCTCGGCGGCGTCGCCGGGCACGCGGGGGTGTTCTCCACGGCGGCGGACCTGGCCGTGCTCTGCCAGTCCCTGCTCAACGGCGGCGAGTACCGGGGACGACGGATCCTGCGCGCGGACACGGTGCGCGCGATGCTGGTCAACCACAACGCCCCGCTGGAGCAGGGCTACCCCGAGAGCGACCGCGGGCTGGGCTTCGAGCTCGACAAGCACTGGTACATGATGGGGCTCTCCTCCCCGGTGGCGTTCGGGCACACCGGCTTCACCGGGACGTCGATCGTCGTCGACCCGCTCTCCCACTCGTTCGTCATCCTGCTCAGCAACCGGGTGCACCCCGATCGCGGCTGGGGCAGCAACAACGTCGCCCGGCGCGCCGTCGCGCGCGATCTCGCCGAGGCGACGCCGGTGCGGCCCCGGTCCCGCGAGGCGTGGCGGGCCGACCCGCGCGACCTCGCGACGGTGACCCTCACCGCCCCGCTGCGCCGGGCGGCGCGGGGCGGCGCCACGGCGAGCTTCCTGCTCTGGTACGACACCGAGCCCCGCTACGACAGCGCCCGGTTCGAGGTCTCCACCGACGGCGGGTCGACGTGGGCTCCGGGACGGCTGCTGCTGCGGCACTCCGACCGGCGGTGGAGCAGCGACGGCACGGTCACCGGCTACGGCGGCCGGGTCTGGTGGCAGGTCTCGGTCGAGTTGCCCGACCGGGCGACCCACCTGCGCTTCAGCAGCACCACCGACGCCTCCAGCCAGGGTCGCGGCGTATACGTCGACCGGATCGTGGCGGCGGACCGCGACGGGCTCCTCTTCCAGGGCGAGGGCGGCGACGCCGCCCGGCTCGTCCCCGTCGGCTGGTCGCCTGCCCGCACCTGACCCGACCACGGCGCGCGCCCCGGCCCGCGTCGCCTGTGCCGCCACCGTTCGGGCAAGGGCCCGCAACGTCGACAGGAGTTTCCACACCGCCACGGGCGGCTGCCGGGGCCTGACGATTCGCCGGGTTCGACGCGGGCCCCGCTCGCACCCGCCGGGCAATTGTCGGTCGCCGAAACCGCGCGCCCGGAGAACATCGCGCCGAAAAGGGTCAAGCCGCCATGAAGGGCCACGACCCGACTCGGCACGCCGAATGCAGTCAATTTATCGACGCCAACGCGTCACCGTTTTTAACCGAAGCGAGACGAGTCACCACTAGGGTCAGGAAACCAATTGATCGGTGTCGTGGCTGAAATCGTCCCCGGAGTGGGTGGGACACCGGAAGGGGTGGGAATGAGGGGGGTGGCTCCGCTGGTCATCGGCATTGCCTCCTCGCCGGCCGAACGCAGGCAGCTTGCACGTCTGCTCGGCGGGACCGAGGCGTTTCTGATCGTCTCGAGCGTCGATCAGGCGCGCACGTTCCTCGGCGTGCCCGGTGCGCCGGTGGCGCGGTCCGAGCCCGTCGCGGCGGCCGAGCCGGCCGTCACGGCGAGGCCCGTCGTGGCTACCGAGCCCGTCGCGGCAGCCGAGCGCGTCGGGACAGCCGAGCGCGTCGTGGCGGCCAGGCCCGTCGTGACGGCCGAGCCGGTCGTGGCGGCCAGGCCCGTCGTGACAGCCGAGCCCGTCGTGGCGACCAGGCCGGCCGTGGCGGCCGGGCCCGTGCCGGGCGCCGTGGCACCGCCGCCGGCCGACCTGAGCGTCGACTCCGACCGACGGATGCTGCGCTGGCTGGACCGCGAGGTCGAGTTGACCCGCCTGGAGCACGACTTCCTGCGGTGCCTGGTCGGCGCGCCCGGGCAGGTCTGGACCTACGAGCGGCTGCACCTCGAGGTCTGGGGCAACGTGCACCTCGGGCGGGGCTCCGACATGCACTCGGTGGTGCGCAGGGTGCGGGGCAAGCTCGCCCGGCTGGACGCCTCGGCGGCGATCCACGCGGTCCGCGGGGTCGGCTTCCGCCTCGCGCCGGTCTGACCCGTCCGGCCTCTTCGGAGCCCCGACGCGGCCCGGCCCGCCTGGTGGGAAACCAGGCGGGCCGGACCTGTCGGCTGACGTTCGGTGTCAGCAGCGGACGGGCGACAACGCGAAGTCCTCCACCGTGGGCGCGGTGGTGTTGATCCTCGTCTGCCGGGTCTGGGGCTTCCAGTTGTCCTTGGCGACGATCATCGTCAACGGGTTGTTCCGACGGTCCAGCCAGTAGGCGTACCTGCCCTCGGCGTCCGTGGCGAACGTCCAGGACATCGCCCACGAGTCGACCTGGACGGTGGCACCGGAGAGCGGCGAGCCGGCGCCCTGGCAGCTCGTCCCGGTGACCGTGCCCATCAACTTGCCCCAGGTCGTCGGCTGGAGCACGTTCATCGTGACCGCCACCGGCTCCACCGCGTACGGGGTGTTCTCCTTGATGGCGACCGAGGCGGTGTAGGTGCCGGGCTGGTCCACGTTCGCCGTCATGCCGACGTTGACCGTGACGGCCTCGCCCGGCGCCAGGGTGGCCGCCGTCTTGTCGACCGTCATCCAGCTGACGTCGGCGGTGCTGGCGGCGCACTCCTCGAAGCCCGGCAGCGCCTCGCTGTCCCGCGTCGCGGTGAAGCCGCCGGAGGAGCCGCCGACCTTGTAGAAGCCGCACGCCGCGCCGCCGCGGTACCGCGCCGTGTTGGCGTTCGGCAGGCTCGACCACGAGGAGGTGGCCGGGTCGTAGGCGAAGCCCACGTTGGTGATGGCGCCGCCCTGCGAGCCGCCGACGACCAGGAACTTGCCGTTGGCCACGGCGAACGAGCTGGCCCAGTTGTCGGCCGGCGCGTCCGCGATGGCCGTCCAGGTGTTGGCGCCCGGGTCGTAGGCGTAGCTCGCCTTCTGCGCGGCGGAGCCGTCGTTGCCTCCGGTGCAGTAGACGATGCCGTCGATCCCGCCGCAGGAGACGAAGGCCACCGACTTCGGGTAGTCGGCCAGGGTCTCCCAGCTGTCGTCGGCCGGGTCGTAGCGCACGACGTCGTTGGACATCGGCGTGCAGGACGCCGTGGTGCAGCCGCCGATGGCGTACAGCTTGCCGCCCGCGACCGCCTGGCCCGCCGCCGAGCGCGGCGCGGGGTTGTCGGCCTTCTCCGTCCAGGTGTTGGCCGCCGGGTCGTACGACCAGGTGGTGCCGTCCGGGCCGGCCGCCGCCCACCCGCCGGTGGCGATGATCCTGCCGTCCAGGACGCCCACCGTCATGGCGGTACGCGCGCCGGGCAGATCGGCGATCGCGGTCCAGGTCTGCGCGACCGGGTCGTAGGCGTAGTTCTTCGCCGAGGACGCCGAGCCGGTGCCGCCGGCGATGGAGTACACCTTGCCGCCGAGGTTGACCACCCGGTTGTCCATCACCACGGCCGGGTAGTTGGCGATGTCGGTCCAGGGCGCGGCCTGCGGGCCCGCCTCGGGCGACGCCGCCGCCGTCGACTTGCCGGACGTCTTCGCCGCGAACGAGGTCGGGACCTCGAGCCGCTGCACCGGCGCGCCCTGGGAGCCGAGCACCTCCTGCTTGCTCATCCGGGACCCGTCGGCCCGCAGCAGCTCGAACCCGCCGTCGCGCTCACTGAACTCGACCGCGACCGGGGCCCCGCCGGTGTTGGTCACCGTGAACGCCTTGGTGACCTTGCCGCTGGGCATCCGGACCGTCCCGGCCACCTGGGTCGGCTTGACCGACAGGCGGCCGGCCGCCAGCTGGAAGTTCGCGGCGGTCGCCCAGTCTGCCTGGACGTCGACCTGCTTGCTCTGGCTGACGTAGCTGCCGGCGCGGGCGGTGAACGGGTGGGTGTCCGTCAGCGACGAGAACAGCCAGTAGAAGCCGTCCGCCAGCCCCGGGTCGTCCGGGGTCGCCACGGTGGTGGCCTTCTCCGTCGGCCGGTCGTCGCTGGTGACGGTGGCGCCGTTGACGTAGCCGTTGTCGTTCTTGTCGCGGACGTGGCCGAGCACCAGGCCGCCGTCGATCGGCTCGCAGGTGAGCTGGCTGCCGATCAGGACGTTGTCGACCCCCCACCACCACTCGTACGAGGCGTCGTAGTAGCGGAACCGGACCCGTGCCTGGGCCTGGCCCGCGGCCTGCGGGATGGCGACCTGGGTCACCTTCGGGCCGCGGACGTCGGCCGCCTGCCGGAGCACGTTGGTCCACGTGGTCCCGCCGTCGAGGCTGAGGTCGACGTCGGCGCGGTCGCTGCCCAGCCAGTTGTAGTCCTGGTTGAACCGGATCACCGGTGCCGTGACGCCGGTCAGGTCGACGACCGGGCTGACGAGCGAGGTGTCCTGCTTGCCGCCGGAGCCGTACTCGTCGCTGTCGACGATCGCGAAGTTGCCGGTGCCGCCGGTCAGGTTGCCGCGGGCGCCGTCGTCGGTGAACTTCCAGACCTGGCCGCTGGCGGCGTGGTCCACCACGGACCAGCCGGCCGGCACGGTGCTGCCGTCGAAGGTCTCGTACTCGCCGTCGGAGCCGAACCGGTAGCCGGGCGCGGTCGTGCAGGCGTCGGTCCGCACCAGCACCGCCACGTTGGCCGTGGCGTTACCCGTGCCGACCACGACCTGCTTGGTCACCGTCTGGTAGCCCGGGTACTGCGGCTCGACCTTCAGGTCGTAGGTGGTGCCGGCCGGCAGCTTGAGGCTGTAGCGGCCGTTGACGGGGGTGGTGTAGTCGGACACGCCCGACGGACCCTCCACGGTCACCTTCGCGTAGAGCGGCCAGCCGTGTCCGGAGCCGTCGGTGACGGTGCCGCTGACGGTGACGCTCGGCACGGCCGTCAGCGCCACGTCGACGGTCGTGGTCGCGTTGCGGGCGACCGCTGCCGGCGTCGTCTTGGCCTGGTAGCCGAACGCCGCCACGGCGACCTGGTAGTCGCCGACCGGAAGCAGGGACGAGTACGTCCCGTCGGACCCGGTGGTCAGCTCGCGGTCCGCCGCGCCGGTCAGGGTCACCGTGGCGCCCGCGATCGGCGCGCCGGTGGTCGCGTCCGTGACCTTGCCGGCCAGGGTGCCGGTGTCGCCGATCGGGGCGGCGTTGAGCAGCGTCAGCGCGTCCAGCCGGCCCTCGCCGAACACGTTGTTGTCGTCGGCGGTGCCGCCGCACTGGGCGTCGGCCTTGTCGATCGCCGAGTTGTCCAGCAGCGCGCGGGTGGCGGTGACGTCGCCGACGAGCGCCGGCGCGGCCGACCACAGCAGCGCGATCGCGCCCGCGAGGTGCGGGGCGGCCATCGAGGTGCCGTTGTAGCTGGCGTACCCGCCGCCCGGGATGCTCGACCGGACGTTCACCCCGGGTGCCGCGATGTTGGGCTTGATCTCGCCGTTCTGGCCGGCGCCACGGGACGAGAAGCTGGCGATGTTGTTGTTCACGTCGTAGGCGCCGGCGGAGTAGTTGCTGACCAGGCTGCCCGGTGAGCCGCTGGTCTGGCAGGCCGACCCGCTGTTGCCGTTGGACCACACGCCGAAGATGCCCGACGCGGTCCAGGCCAGCGTCACGTCCTCCATGAACGGGTCGTTGGAGGGCAGCGTGGTTCCCCACGAGTTGTTGATGATGTTCGGCCGCTTGCTGGCGTCCGGGTTCTGGCCGTTGAGGTCCGTCGGCTCGAGCATCCACTGGCCGGAGGTGACCAGCGCCGCGTCGCTCGGGCAGCAGCCGTTGGCCGCGATCCACTTCACGTCGGGTGCGACGCCGATCTGGTTCGCACCGGCGGAGCCGGCCATCGTGCCCATCGTGTGGGTGCCGTGGCCGTTGGTGTCGCAGGGCGCGGCGCAGGAGCCGGTGGCCCGGTACCAGTTGTAGTTGTGGTCGAACGTGCCGTCGCCGTTGTTGCCCCGGTAGGAGTTGACCAGCGCGGGGTGGTCGAACTGGACCCCGGTGTCGATGTTCGCCACCGTGATGCCGGCGCCCTTGGCGCCGTACTGGGACCAGACGTCGTCGGCGTTGATGTTCGCGATGCCCCACTCGAGGGCGTTGACCGTCTTCTCGTCGGTGCCCTCGGTGACCTCGGGAACCTTGTAGGCGACCGGGGCGTACAGGCCCTCGACCTCGGCGTGCGCGGCGAAGCTCTGCGCCATCGTCAGGGAGCCGCCGCTGACCTTGATCGCGTTGGTCGCCCAGAAGGTCTCGTACTTCGTCCCCGAACCGTCGAGCTCGGCGCGGATCTTGGACTGGCTGCTGGCGGCGGCCTTCTTCAGCGCGTCGGCGACGGCGGTGCCGCGCTTGGCCCAGTCCTTGATCGCGGCGGCCTCGCTGAGGTCCGCCCTGTCCTTGAAGCGGATCCAGAAGTCGCCCTCGGTCTTGCCCTGGAGTTCCTTCGTGAGCTCCGGCCTGATCTTGTCGGACGGGGAGGCCTGTGCGCCTGACCCGGTCGCGGCCAGGCCTGTCGCGGCGAGGATCATCGCCGCTCCGGCGCTCACCAGAGATCTGGCTAAGCGCCTTGCGGGTGGACGTGTGAACATCGGTGGTGCCTCCTCCAGAACGACCCAGAGTGGAACGAGCCATGGTGGAAGGTGCAGGGGGCCGGCTCCGTTCGGATGATCCGGATCCGACCCCTACATGCCCCCCAGGCACCGCGCGGGTCGCGCCGGCTGCCCGTCTGGACACTATGATCGACAAGAATGGACGATCAAGAACTTGCCGTAAGCAATCTGTCACTAGCTGTTGGCCGGCGAATGGGGAGCTTGCCAATGATTGTCACGGTCATGACGAAGATGGGCAGAGGCTGCCCATAGTTTCCGGGTGGGTGCTGTGGGGGCACGCGACGAAGGCACTACGCCGGACGGACCAGCTCCGGCCGACGAACCATTTCCGCTGGTGATCGCGGTGACGCCGTCGGCGGCCGAGCGGATACGACTCGCCGAACGCCTGGACGGGGTCGCGCCGCTGCTGCTGGTCGCCGACCTCGACGAGCTGCGCAGGCTGATCGGGGTCGCGCCGGGGCCCGCCCCGGAGCCGTCCGCCCGCACGCCGACCGCCGACGGCGACGCGCTGCTGATCGACTCGGCCCGCTCGACGGCCCGCAGCCGGGGCCGCGAGATCGGCCTGACGCGGCTCGAGCACGACCTGCTGGCCTGCCTGACCACCGAGCCGATCCGGGTGTGGAGCTACGCCGAGCTGCACCGCTCGGTCTGGCGTGACGAGGGGCGGGAACGCAGGGCGGACGTGCAGTCCCTGGTGAAGCGGCTGCGTCGCAAGCTGCACGAACTCGGCACCGGGGTGGCCATCGACGCGGTGCGCGGTGTCGGCTTCCGGCTGACCGACCATCAGCAGCCGAGGGTCAGCGGTTCAGGTTGACTGCCTGACTTGGGCAGCCCGCGTCCGGCCCGTCGCGACCGGTGGGCCGAACCGCACCGGGACGCCAGGGGAATACAGCACGCTCACCGGCGCTCCGACGGGCCGCGGCAGCCCCGCGGCCCCGACCAGTTCGTCGTCCAGGTGCAGCAGCTCCGCCCGGTGCAGCGGCCAGCGGGGATGCCAGTTCGGCAGGTGCAGCGTCCGCCCGTACGCCCGGGTGTGCAGCCCCCAGCGGGCGGTGACGAAGTGCTCCAGCGGGGTCGGGTCGGCGACGGGCTCCCCCACCCGCACCACCATCCGGCTCGTCGCACCCACCGGCCCGGGCCAGCGGCGTCGGCACCGGTAGGTGAGGCGGTCGCCGTCGCGGTCCAGCCGCATCGCCGACCACATGTACGGCAGCCGCAGGGTCGCCCGGGCGGCCAGCACCGGGACCAGCCGCGACGCGTCGAGCGAACGGAACACCACGGCACGCCGGCCGGTGTCGTCGACCGAGTAGAGCCGGACGTTGGTCTCCCAGAAGCTGCCGAAGTACGGCACCCCCGGCCCTCGGCCGAGGCCCAGCCCCACCATCCGGAAGCCGATCAGCCCGACGTAACTGACCCCGTCGAGGGTGTCGGGGCGGGTTCCCTGGGGCAGCAGCGGCGCGACGAGCTCCGGCGCGACCGCCCAGTGCAGGAACGTCAGGTCGTCCCAGCGCTGCCGCAGGATCCCCCACCGGAAGGCCTGCTCGGGCGCGGAGTCGACCGGCTCGATGTCCACGTACCCATCCTGCCCCGGCTCCGGCGGGCGACGCCACGCGGGCAGCGCCGGGACCAGCCCGTCGCGTCGTCGGTGCGGCGTACGGCGACCGGCGTGCCGCCGATGCCCCCGCGGTCGCGCGCTAACCCGGCGACACGGCCGAGCGTGGACGACGGGCGGCGGCATCCTCGCTCCCGCGTCCCCTGGGGACCACGGGACCGGGCGTGCTCCAGGACCGCCACAGCCGGCTGTATCCGCCCCCGGCCGCCAGCAACTGCTCGTGCGTGCCGTGCTCGACGACGCGCCCGTGCTCCAGGACGACGATGCGGTCCGCGGTGGCCGCCTGGCTGAGGCGGTGGGCGACGATGAGCGTGGTGCGGCCCTCGGTGGCCGCCGTGGCGGCGCGGTCGAGGTCGCGCGCCCCCGCGCTGCCGGCCTCCGCGGTGGCCTCGTCGAGGACCGCGACGGCGGGGTCGGCGAGGACGAGGCGAGCCAGGGCGAGCTGCTGGGCCTGGGCGGCGGTGACGCGTCGCCCGCCCTCCCCCACGCACGTGTCGAGGCCGTCGGGCAGGGTACGAAGCCAGTCGGTGACGCCGACGAGGTCGAGCGCGGCGGTGATCTCGGCGTCGGTGGCGTCCGGGTCGGCGAGGCGCAGGTCGTCGCCGAGGGTCCCGGCGAAGACGTGCACCTCCTGACTGATCAGGGCGATCTCGCGACGCACGCGGTGCTCGTCCAGTTCCGTCAGCGGCACGCCGCGCAGGCGGACCGAGCCATGGGTGGGCGCGATGATGCCGGCGGCGATACCGGCGAGCGTGCTCTTGCCCGCTCCGCTCGCGCCGACGAGGGCGACGCGTTCCCCGGGTGCGAGGTGGAGGGTGACGTCGTGCAGCACGACGGGTCCGTCGTCGTAGCAGTGCCGGGCGACGGCCACCTCCAGCGCCGCGGGTTCGAGCGCGCCCGGCCCCGCCGTCCCGGGCCGTTCCGCACGGGCGGGCGCGGAGCCGTCGGGCGGATCGGTGTCGGGCAGTGCGGTGACGCCGACGAGCCGGGCGAGGCTCGCCCCGGCCTGGAGCACGGAGTCCGACTGGAGCAGCAGCAGGCCGATCGGGTTGAAGAGGCGGTGGAAGTAGAGGGCGGCGGTGGTGGCCGCCCCCACGGTCGCCAGGTCGTCGCGGACCAGCAGGAAACCGGCGAGCAGTACGGCGGCGAGCCCCACGAACTCCGACCGGTTGATCCGCAGCCCGAACCGGGTGTGCAGGCCGAAGATCTCCAACGACAGGTCGCGGGCCGTGGCGGAGCGATCGGCGATCCGACCGACGTGGGCGTCCTCCATGCGGTACGCGCGCACGGTCGCCGCGCCGTGGAGCGCCCCGGCCATGGCCTGCGACCGCTCGCCGGTCGCCACCCGCTCGCGCGCGTAGTACGGAACGGACCGCTTGAGGTACCAGTACAGCGCCAACGCGTAGGCGGGGGCCGCGGCCAGCCCGGCGAGGCCGAGCCGCCAGTCGAGGGCGAAGAGCCCCGCCGCGGTCAGCACGATGGACAGCAGCGCGCCGAGGAAGGCGGGTCCACTGGTGGCGATCACGTTCGTCACCACGGCCACGTCGTCGCCGGCGCGGGCGATCAGGTCCCCGGTCCCGGCGCGCTCCAGCGTGGCTGACGGCAGGTGCAGGGCACGGTCGAGGACCCGCTCGCGCAGCCGCGCCAGCACGGTCTCGCCGAGGCGTGCGGCGACCGCGGCGCCGACCGCGGTGAGCAGGCCGGCGAGCACCGCGGCGCCCGCGATCACACCCGCCCAGGTCACGATCCGGGGCGTGTCGGACCCGGCGATGACGTCGTCGACGAGGCGGCCGAGCACCCATGGGGCGACGAGCCCGGTCGCCGCCGCGGCGACCAGCAACGTGGCGGCGGCGGCGCTGAGCCCCGGCAGTCGGGCGAACTCGACCCGCAGTGCGGCCCAGGTCTGCCGGGCGGTGGCCGTGGGCAGCAGCCGCCTGGTCTCCACGCCGGGCGTGCTCGACTCATCGGTCACCGCAGGACCTCCTCCCGGTAGCGGGCGTCGCCGGCGAGCAGTTGCTCGTGCGGGCCCTCGGCGACGACGCGTCCACGGTCGATCACGGCCACCCGGTGCGTGGCCCGCAGCAGGACCGGGCTGTTGGTGATCAGCACCGTGCCGCGGGCCGCCGCCGCGCGGGCCGAGGTCAGCCCCTCGGCGAGCAGCGCCTCGGTCACCGCGTCGACCGCCGTGGTGGGGTTGTGCAGCACCAGCACCGGCGGGTCGGCGACGAGCGCCCTGGCCAGCCCGATCCGCTGCCGCTGCCCGCCGGAGAGGTTCGCCCCCCGCTCGGTGAGCAGGCGGTCGAAGCCGTGCGGGTGCGCGGCGAGCACGTCCTCGGCCGCCGCGGCGCGCACGGCGGCGCGCAGGACCGCCTCGTCGACGTCGGCGCCGGCGGCGAGATTGGCGCGCAGCGTCCCCTCGAACAACGCCACGTCGTGCTGCTCGACCAGGAGGACGCCGCGTACGGCGTCGATGTGCAGGTCCTCGGCGGGCACGCCGTCGACGCACACCGTGCCCCGGTAGTCCTCGCGGGACACGCGGCCGGACAGCAGCCGCACCAGCGCCTCGGCCTCGCCCGGATCGTAGGCGAGCACACCCAGGACCTCACCGGCGCCGACCCGCAGGCACAGCCCGTCGAGTCCGGCGTACCCGATCGTGTCGAGGGTGAGCCGCGCCGGGCCGGGGGCGGGTGGGCCGGCGGTACCCGGCCGGGTGAGCGGCTCGGCGCCGAGCACCCGGGCGACCCGTCCGGCGGAGGCGCGAGCCATGGCGAACAGCTGTACGCAGTAGCCGAGCGTCTGCACTGGCTCGGCGATGAACTGGGCCAGCCCGACGACGGCGACCAGCTCGCCGACGGTGAGCCGCCCCTGCAGGGCGAGCCAGCCGGCGACCCCGGCGACGGCCGCGAGGAAGAGGCCGTTCACCGTGGTGGTGAGCCCGAGGTGCAGGCCCTTGGTGGTGGCGGCGCGCAGGGTGACGTCGAGGGCGTGGCGGCTGGCGACCGCGTACCGGCGGGCGGCGTGGTCCTGGGCGCCGATGCCGCGCAGCACGCGTAGGCCGGTGACGAGGTCCACGGCGAGCGCGGTCGTGGCAGCGAGCGCCTCCTGCTGCGACGCGCTGCGCCGGCTGAGCAACGGCGCCATCCGGTGCAGGGCGACGACCACCAGCGGTACGCCGAGGAGCACCCCGAGCCCGAGCGGGACGTCAACGACGAGCAGCGCGACGGCCGCGACCATGATGGCGGTGACCGCGGCGGCGCAGAGCCCCGCGACCCGCACGACGAGCGCGGACAACTCGGCGTCGGAGGCGGTGACGGAGAGCAGTTCGCCGTCGCGCATGCCCGAGCGGTTCCCGCGCGGGTCGAGGGCGCTCCTGGCGATCTCGACGCGCACGAGGTGGGCCTCCTGCTCCACGGCCGCGTACGCCTGGCGGGCGCCTGCCCGGTAGGCGAAGGCGAGGACGGTGAAGAGGGCGGCGAGACCGACGAGGGAGAGCAGCAGCGCCCGCACGTCCCCGGTGGCGACGGCCCGGTCGATGATCAGGCCGATGGCGACCGGGACGAGGGCTTCGGCGGCCTGGTGGGCGCAGAGCAGCACGATGCCGGCCACCACGCGACCCCGCTGACGGCGCAGGGCGCGGCGCAGCACCGCCGGACCGCTGATCACGTCGGCTGCCATCGGCGTCACGCCCCGGTGGGCGCAACGGGGGCGTCGGCCCAGGTGGGGGCCGGGGCCCGCCTGGGCTCGGAGACGGTCCGGACGAACGTGGATGTGTACACGAGATGCGCCCTCCCAGCGATCGAGGGCCAGGTTAGCCTCACCTAATCGCCTCGGTGAACGGGGGCTCGACGACGCCTCATTCGGGCACGCCGACGCCGGGGCGGGTCGTCACGTGGTGGCGGCCGATCGGCAGCATCAGCGGCTTCTGCGACGTCGGATCGACGATGACCTGGCTCTCGAGGCCGAACACCGCGCGGACGCACTCCTGCGTCAGGACCTGCGCCGGCTCCCCCGCGGCGTGCAGCCTGCCGGCGGCAAGCGCGATGAGGTGGTCCGCGTACCGGGCGGCGAGGTTGAGGTCGTGCAGCACCATGACGATCGTCGTGCCGCGTGTCAGGTTGAGGTCCGTGAGCAGGTCGAGGACCTCGACCTGATGGCTGACGTCGAGAAACGTCGTCGGTTCGTCGAGCAGCAACAGGTCCGTCTGCTGGGCCAGGGCCATCGCGATCCACACCCGTTGCCGTTGGCCGCCGGAGAGTTCGTCGACCGGGCGGTCGGCGAGGTCCGTCGTCTGTGTCGCGTCCAGGGCCGCCGCCACGGCGGCGTCGTCCTCCCTGCTCCACCGGGAGAGCACGCGCTGGTGCGGATTGCGCCCACGACCGACGAGGTCGGCCACGGTGATCCCCTCGGGCGCCGTCGGCGACTGGGGAAGCAGGCCGAGGGTACGGGCCAGTTGCTTGGCCGGCAGCCGGTGCACCTGCTTGCCGTCGAGCAGGACGTGGCCGGCGCGGGGCGCCAGCAGGCGCGACATCGATCGCAGCAGGGTCGACTTGCCGCACGCGTTGGCGCCGACGATCGCCGTGATCTTCCCGGGCGGCACGACGAGGTCGAGCGAGGAGATGACGACGCGGTCGGAGTAGCCGAGCGTCAGGCTCTCGACCGCGAGCGTGTGGGTGGTGGTCACAGCGAGCCTCCCGCGCGGTTCGTACGGATGAGCAGGTAGATGAGGTAGGGGGCGCCGAGCACGCCGGTGACGACGCCCACGGGGTAGCGCGTGTCGAAGGCGAACTGACCGACGAAGTCCGCGACGAGCACCAGCAGGGCGCCGACGAGGGCGGAGGGCAGCAGCAGCGAGCCGGCCGGGCCGATGATCCGGGCGGCGATCGGCCCGGAGAGGAAGGCGACGAAGGCGATCGGCCCGGTGGCCGCGGTGGCGAAGGCGATGAGACCGACGGCCGCGACGATGACCAGGATCCGGGTGCGTTCGAGGCGGACCCCGAGCGCCGCGGCGGTGTCGTCGCCGAGCTGCATCATGGAGAGGTTGCGGGCCTGCCCCAGCAGCACCGGCGCCAGGACGGCCACGGCGACGGCCACCGGAACGGTCTCCGCCCAGGTGGCGCCGTTGAGGCTGCCGGTCAGCCAGCGCATCGCCTCCTGCAGGTCCCATTCGGCGGCCTGGGTCAGGACGTACGCGGTGATGCTGTCGAGCATCGCGGCGATGCCGATGCCGATCAGGACGAGGCGGGTTCCCGCGACGCCGTCCTTGAACGACAGCGTGTAGACGACCAGCGCCACCGCCAACCCGACGACGATCGCGAAGGCGGACACCCCCGCCTCCCCGAGGTGCAGCGTCACGATCGCGAAGGCGGCCGCGGCGCTCGCTCCGGAGCTGATGCCGATGATGTCGGGGCTGGCGAGCGGGTTGCGCAGCATCGTCTGGAAGGTGACGCCGCCGAGCCCGAAGCATGCCCCGGCCAGGATCGCGAGGACGGCCCGGGGCAAACGGAGCGTGCCCACCGTGAAGGAGGCCCCGGGGACGTCCTCGCCGGCGATCACCGCCAGGACGTCCGCCGGCGGGTAGAAGGTGCGCCCCGCCATCAGCGAGACGGCGAACGCGGCGACGACGAGGACGGCGAGCACCACGAGCACGCCGCGTCGCCGGAGCGTACGGCGGACCCGGCCGTGGGTGACGGCCTCGAGAGTCGTGGTGCTCACAGCTCGCGCACTTTCTGCCGGCGGACGATGTAGATGAAGAACGGGGCGCCGATCAGCGCCGTCACGATGCCCACGTCGATCTCCGCCGGGCGCGCCACCATCCGGCCGACGACGTCCGCGGCGGTCAGCAGCGACGCGCCGAGGAGCGCGGAGAACGGCAGCAGCCACCGGTGGTCGAGCCCGACCAGCAGGCGGCACACGTGCGGGACGACCAGGCCGACGAACCCGATGGGTCCGGCGACGGCCGTGGCGGCGCCGCAGAGCAGCACGGCGCCGATCGCCGCGACGGCCCGCACGACGGCCACCCGTTCGCCGAGCCCCGCCGCGAGCTCGTCGCCGAGCGCGAGCGAGTTCAGGGCCCGGGCCGACAGGACGCAGATCGCGAAACCCACGGCGAGGAACGGCAGGGCCTGCCGGAGGCTGTCGTAGGTCGCACCGCCGACCCCGCCGATCTGCCACGAGCGGAAGCCGCCGGCCACGTCGTTGCGGGGCAGCACGAAGGCGCTGATCAACGACGCGAGCGCGGCGGACGTGGCGGCGCCGGCGAGGGCGAGCTTCAGTGGCGTCGGGCCGCCGCGCCCCAGGGAGCCGACGGCGTACACGAAGACCGCCGCGAGGCCGGCGCCGAGGATCGCCGTCCAGAGGTAGCCGGTCGCCGAGGAGAGGCCGAAGGTGACCATGGCGGTGACCACGGCGAGCGACGCACCCATGTTCACGCCCAGGATGCCGGGGTCGGCCAGCGGGTTGCGGGTGACGCCCTGCATGACCGCCCCGGACAGGCCGAGGGCCGCGCCGACGGCCACGGCGAGCAGGGTGCGCGGGATCCGTTTGGTGACCGCGGCCTGTTCCATGGTCGCGTCCGCGCCCTGGAACGCGGCGAGGATGTCGGACCAGCCGACGTTGCGGGAGCCCAGCGCGACCGACGCCAGCATGAACGCCAGCAGCACCGCGGCCGCGACGAGGAACCACAGCAGCCGTACCCGTGCCGGACGCCGCACCACGGCGACGTCCGGCAGGGCAGGCGAGTCGAGCCGGGTCATGACACCCGGTCGGCAGCCTTGGCGAGCATCGCGACGTAGTCGTCGAGCACGAACGGGATGGCCAGCGGGGTCGGGTTCGCCGCGGTGCCCAGCGGCGTGGCGCCGGAGAGCATGACCACCGAGCCGCGCTTGATCGCGGGGATCTTCGACAGCAGCGGGTCGGCCTGCGCGGCGGCGAGCAGCTTGTCGTCGCCGTAGGCGACGATGATGTCCACGTCGTCGAAGACCTGGATCTGCTCGGCGCTCTGGTTGAGCGTGAACTTGTCGGTGCCGGCGGAGAGGTTGGCGATGCTTGCCGGGGCCTTCATCCCGAGGTCCGCGAAGAACTGGGCCCGGGTGTCGTGCGTCGTGTAGAAGCCGATCTTGCTCAGGTCGGTCGGGTCGACGTGCGTCATGAACATCGCCGACTTCCCTGCCAGTTGCGGGTGCTTGCCGGCGGCGTCGGCCATCTGCTTCTCGATGTCGGCGATCAGCGCGTCGCCCTCCTTGGCCAGGCCGAGGGCCTGGCTCTCCAGCTTGATCGTGTCGCGCCACGCCGTGGCCCAGGGCGCCTTCGGGTACGCGACCACCGGGGCGATCTTGCTCAGGGTGTCGTAGTCCTGCTGGGTCAGACCCGAGTACGCGGCGAGGATGACGTCGGGCTTGGTGTCCGCGACCGCCTCGAAGTTGATGCCGTCGTTCTCGTCGAAGAGCACCGGGGCTGTCCCGCCCAGCGACTTGAGCTTTTCGGCGACCCACGGCAGGACGCCGTCGTTGTCGTCGTCGCCGAAGTTGGCCTTCGCCATTCCGACGGGAACGATGCCGAGAGCCAGCGGAACCTCGTGGTTCGCCCAGGCCACCGTCGCGACCCGCTTCGGCTTCTCCTTGATCGTCGTCGTGCCGAGCGCGTGCGTGATCGTGACGGGGAACGCGGCGGAACCACCGTCGGCCGAGGCGTCCTCGGCCTTCGACGAACCGCCGCACGCGGTGAGCGCCAACGTGGCGGCCAGGGCGACGACCCCGGTGAGGAAGCGGTTTGCGCGCATGAAAGTACACCTCAATGCTGGTAAGGGGAGGCTAACCTAACACACGTTCCGAGGCGCTCTTGATCTACTGCGGCCCCGCCCGCGACCACCCCCGCAGGCCGCCTCACCTGGGGTTACCGGCGTGACGCGTTCCGTGCGTGCCGATCCCCCGCCTTCGGTGCCCAGGCGCAGAACATGAACCGTGATCAGGGCAGGCTAACCTAACTTCGCAGCCAGGAGGTAGCTCACGATCCTCGAAGGAGCGACACCATGACCGTCGGCAGCACACTGGTCGAGGCCGGGGTGATCAGACGCCCGATGCTCGCCGAGGTCGTCGCCAACCGGCCGCTCACGCCCCACCTGCGGCGCATCACCCTGACCGGCGCCGAGATCGACCGCTTCGGCTACGACGGGCCGGACCACCTGGCGCGGATCTTCCTCGCCCCCGCGCCCGACGCCGACCTGCACCTGCCGGACTCCGCGCAGTGGTGGCCCGCCCTGCAGGCCATGCCGGCGGAGCGGCGGCCCGTGGTCCGCAACTACACGGTCCGGCGCCTGGACGCCGGCCGGCGCGAGCTGGACATCGACTTCGTGCTCCACGGCGACGGCGGGCCGGCCTCCGCCTGGGCGCTCAGGGCCGCCCCGGGCGACCGGATCGGCCTGCTCAGCGACGGCGCCGCGTACGCGCCGCCCGCCGACACCGACTGGCAGCTGTTCGTCGGCGACGAGACCGCCATGCCGGCGATCACCGCGGCCGTCGAGGCGCTGCCGCCGCAGGCGCGGGCGATCACGCTGATCGAGGTGGGTTCGGCAGAACACGAGATCGAGGTACGCACGCCGCCCGGCGTCACGCTGACCTGGCTGCACCGGGGCGGCGCACCGGCGGGCGGCAGCGACGTGGTGATCCGTACGCTGCGGGACCTGGCGTTGCCGGCCGGCACGCCGTACGCCTTCGTCGCGGGCGAGTCCGCCATGGTCACGACCGTCCGGCGGCACCTGTGCACCGAGCGCGGCATCGCCAAGGAGCGTGTGTACTTCGGCGGCTACTGGAAGGTCACGGCGCACTGAACTCCGGTGGCCGTGCCTGCCCGGGCCGCCGGCGGACGCGCCGGGAGCCGACCTAGGCGTTGGCGGGGTCCTCGCCGGCCGCGGGCCGGTAGCAGTCGCTCGCCAGGATCAGGGCGACGCGGTCCCGGCTCGCGGTGGTCGTGAGGCTGATCGTGATCCCGGTGTCGGGGTCACGCATCGACACGGCGCCCCGGGTGCCGTCGGCGAAGGTGCGGTCCTCGGTGATCTCGTAGCCCTGCTGCCGCCACATGTCCCGGATGCGCCGCAGCGTGGTGATCTGGTCGGCGGGCGGGACCGGAAGCCCGGCGAAGCCGCTCAACGTCCACCGTCCGTCGTCGGCGATCTCGCCCCGCTGGCCCTGGCAGGGCGAGGTGTTGGTCCGCCAGTCGTCCAGCGCGACGCCGGCGGTGGTGGCGACGGCCTTGGCACGGGCCTCGGCCAGGGCGCTCACCTCGGCGGCTGCCTTGGTCTGCAACGGGTCGTCCTTTCCTGACGAGGTGTCCGGGCCACCGCCCGCGCAGGCGGTCGCCGGCACCAGTACGGCTGCCACCGCCACGGCGAGCCACCAGGGCGTGCGGTGACGAAGGGTCACGGGGCTTTTCCGTGGTCGAGGGCGGCTGCCTCGTAGTCGCCGACGATCACGGCCGCCTGGGAGCGCAGCATCTGGCTGTTCTGCGCCCAGTATCCGCTGTGGCCGGAGGTGTCGACGTGCAGGACGTTGCCGCCGAACTCCGGATCGTGCGGGGCGGGACCGTGGATGCCGACGAGGCCGTCGACCAACCACTGCCCCACGACGGGTACGCCGTCGAGCCAGCCGATCGTCTCCTCCGGTCGGGCGACGACGGTGTCGTCGGCCGCCGCCCCGGCCCACACGTGTCTCGGGTCGACGTTGAACTCGCCGGCGTTCTCGACGCGCATGCCGGGACTGCCGACGGCGATCAGGTCGTCCGCGGCGAGGCCGTCGCCGGTGCTGGCGGCCTCGCCGAGGACTGTCGACCCGTAGCTGTGACCGATGGCGGTGAGGTGGGAGGGACCGTCGTCGTGGGAGGCGCGCAGCCCGTCGACGAAGCCGTCGAGCGCGCGGGCCCCGGCCTCGGACTTGGCCCCGAACACGGCGCTGACGATGTCGAGGTTCACCGACGGGGTGTCGTAGCCGAGCCAGGCCACGACGGAGACGTCGGCGCCGGCGGGGGCAAGCTCGACCGAGGCCTCCCGCAGGTCGTTGGCGCGCCCGATCAGGCCACGGATGTCGTCGAGTTCGGTGCCGACGCCGGGTACGAGGACCGCGGTGTGGGCGGCGGTGTCCGGGTTGCCGATCGCCACCGCCGCCTTCCCGTCACCCGTCGGATCGACCGAGAGCAGGTAGAGCCGCTCGTTCGGCGCCGCGTGCTCCGTGCCTTCCAGCTTGTCCAGCAGCATGAGCGCGGCGGCATGCTGCGGGTCGTCCCGGCCGCGGTGCCGGCCGGCGTCGTCACCGACGAACGTGCGCAGCGCCAGTTGGTTCGCCGCGTCGCGGTCGGTGGCGGGCAGCCCGTCGAGGGCGCCGATCCTCTCCGGGTAGGCGGTGAGGTAGACCTGCCGCTCGTCGTCGGACAGGCCGCTCCACCAGGCGTGCACGTCGACGGGACTGCTGCCCGGCGCCGGGATGCTCTCCTCGTGGAGCCCGAGCGCCGTGGCGGCGGCGAGAGCACCGTCGTTGGCCCGGTTGTACTCCCAGGCGAACTGTCCCGGCGCGCTGGCCTTCAACCGGGTCAGGGCGCGGGCGATCCGGCTGTCGGCCTCGGTGGCCTCGGTGACGATCCGCGTGATGAGGTCGGTGTAGATCGCGGCGTTCTGGACCTGCCGACGGTGGATCATCTCCGCGTCCGGGTCGTGCCTGTCCCCTGCCGCCACCGCCGGCGCGGACACCCGCCCGGCCTCGTCCACGGCCAGTCCGAGGGACCGGGCGGCGCCGACGGCCGACTCCAACCGCCGTTGCAGGTCGCCGAACTCCTCCGCCGCCTCCCGCAACACGCTCGCGGCGGTCCGCGTCTGCAGGCTCGCGACCTCGAACTCGTCGTCGAGTTCGTCCAGCCGGCCCAACGCGGCACTGGCGGCCGGCCCCTGCCAGCCCGAGACGCGCAGCGGCCCGGTCAGCTCGGCGCCACACCGCTCTTCCAGCCTCGCGCAGGCCCGGGACAGGTCCGTCCAGGCCTGCGCGGCGTCCCGGAGCGGGGCGACGCGCGCCTCGCGCAGGTCCGCGTACGTCACCACCGCGCGGTCACCGCCCGCGGATGTCGAAACGGGCGGCGTTGGCCTCGTCGCTGTAGCGGTAGTCCATCGCGCAGCCCCGCAGGGCTTCGCCCACCTGGGACAGATAGCGGTCCAACCTGGTCAGGTCGTCCGACCACGACCAACGCAGCTGCTCCAGCGCCGCCCGGGTCTGCCATCCGGGCAGGCCGGAGACCGCCGCCCGGGTCTCGTCCTCGACGTCGGACACGTCGCGCCGCAGATCGTCCCGCAGGTCGTCGCACACCCGCGACGCCTTCTCCAGCAACTCCGGCTCGACGTGTAGCTCGATCACTGACTGGCCTCCCGCGAAGATCGATGCGAGCCTACCCAACCGCCCCACGCACCGCGCGGATCGGTCGCCTCAGCCCGTGCCCAGCCCGGCCAGCACGTCGCCGGCGCGCAGCACCGTCCACGGATGGCCGGGCGTGCCGGTCACCGTCACCACCGTCGAGCCCGGCGCGACCGGGGCGGGCACGCGGACCAGCCGGTCGAGGGCGTCGGGGTCGGCGGCGCCGGCCAGGACCGTGCGGCCGGCCAGGTCGGGCGGTACGCCGATCTCGCCGGTGTCCGCCGACGCCGCCGCGCGGACGGCGGCGACGTCGGCCGGCACCTCGGTGTAGGTGTGGTCCGCGTGGCCGACCAGGATCCGGTCGGCGCGCCCGACCGCGTGCCAGGCCAGCAGGTCGAGGAGCGTGGCGCGGTGGCCGCCCAGGAAGTGCTCCCACTGGTCGGCGGCCGCCCGCGCGAGCTGGTCGCCGTGCCGGTCGACGCTGTGGCCGTAGCCGCGGCCGGTCAGGGTCAGGTCGGTCCAGAGCAACCGCCGGGTGCGCAGGTCCACGACCATCGGCAGCAGCATCCGGGCGTTGCCGCGCAGGTCGAACCGCTGCGCGACCCGGGCCCCGTCGAACTGCTCGCCCCGGGCGAGGGGCAGCATGACGCCGGCGACCGCCTCCGTGAGGGCCTCGAACGGCACGGCGTTGTAGCTCAGGACGGTCGGCGCGGCGTAGTGCACGCCGTGCTCGGCGAGACGGGTCAGGTGGAGGTCGAGGAACTCGGTGGCCCCGAGCGGAGCCGGGGCGGAGGTGAGGTCGCCGGAGTGGATCGCGCCGTCGCCGGCGAACCGCAGCCGGGTGAAGTCGCAGTGGCCCACCCGCTGCCAGTCCCGGTCGAAGAACACGCAGGACAGGTCGAGGTCGACCCGCGCGGCGCCCGGCTCCTCCCAGTGCAGGAAGAACCGCAACACCTCCGCGTCGGGCAGCGCCCGCACGCTGCCCCGTGGCCACCCCGCCAGCTGTTCCGAGGCGGCCCGTTCCCGCGTCGGCGCGGGCACCTCGGCCAGGGCGGCGTCGAGGACGGCCACGTCGAACCGGCCGAGCCGGGCGGCGCGGGCGGTCAGCTCGGCGTCGACCAGCCCGCGTACCGCGGTGATCGCCGGCGCGGGCACCGGCGGGCGTCGCTCGGGCTCGGTCCAGGTCGTCACGACACTGCCGCGGGGATGGAACACCCGCCGGGGCATACCGGGACCGGGACGGCCGCCGACGATCCCGGGCTCCTCGACGGCGCCGCCCACGGGCGGCGCCTCGACGGGAGGGGGCGACTCGCCGCCCGGCCGGAGCGCTTCACGCAGGAAGGCGGGGCCGGCACCGCGCACGCCTCGCGCGACGGCGCGCAGGAGGTCGCCCAGGCCGACGGCGAGCGCCGGGGCGGCCCCGGTGTGCGCGGAGCCGCGGGACCGCGCCGCCGCCCGCGCCCGCGCGGTCGCCGCCAGCTCGGCGGCCGTCGCCCGTACCGTCTCGGCGCGGCCGGTGAGTTGAGCCGCCGCCGCGGCGAGCACGCCGGGTGCCACCCGGGCCACCGTCCGGCGCATGGCTGTCTCGACGGCCGCGTGCGCCGCCGGATCGTCCCCGGCGACCCGCAGCAGGTGGTCGAGCCGGCGCCACAGCTCGCCCGGACGTTCGGTGAGCAGGCCGGCGGCCCGCAGCACGTCGTCGCCGGTCAGGGCCTCCTCCACCAGGGACGCGTGGGTCCGCACGCGGACGGTGACCGTGCCGTCGGGGTGCCCGGTCAGCACGAGCTGCCGGGGCTCGCGGGCGCAGGCCGCCACGATGGCCGCGCCGAGGGCGCTGGCGCAGGCCGCGCGGGTGCCGCGCAGCGCGGCGAACGCGACGGCCGCCGCCGGGTGCGCGGCCACGTTCTCGTACGGGTGCAGCCGCTCGCCGAGGCGCTTCCAGACGGTGGGGTGCCGCCGCAGGTCCTCCGCCGCGCCCGCGGCACCGCAGGCGTCGAGGTGTGCGAGCGCCGCGCGCCGCAGTGGCCGGGGCAGGGCCCGCACCCGGGTGACCGGCACGACGACGACGGGCTCGTGGACCGGTCGCCAGGCCGCGCCCGGAGCGTCGGACTCGTCGTCCCGCCGTGGCAGGACCAGCCCCGGGTCCCCACCCGAGTACGCCCACAGGGTCCGCGCCACGTCCGTGGCGGTCGACCACCGCCGCCGGGCCGCGGCGACCAGGTCGCGGTAGCCGGGGGTGCACGCCGTGGCGTGCAGCGCCCAGGCGACGACCAGCGCGAGGGTCTCCCGCGCGGGCACCACCTCGGGCAACCAGTCGAGGCGGCCCGGCGCGGTGGCGTTCACCAACACCTCGAGGTCGGCCCGGTCGGATTCGCTCAGCGCGGCGGGCCGGGCGACCAGCTCGTCGCGAAGCCGGGCCGCGGCGCCGACCGGGTCGGCCTCGAGCCCGGCGAGACGCATCGGCAGCGACGGCGCGGCCGGGACGGCGCCCGCGTCGGTGTCCTCGACCGGCGCACCGGCCCGCCGCAGCCGGCGGCGCACCGGGACCGGGGGCGCGACGACGGTGAGGTACGTGTCGTCCGCCGCGAGCCGGCGACCGCAGACCGGGCACGCGGTGACCTGCTCCGGCGGGAAGCACGCCGGGCACACGGGATGGCCGCACGGGTCGAGCGGCGCGCCACCGTCCTCGCGGCCGCACAGCACGCAGGGCGCGCCGGGCACGGCGAACAGGTGGGTCAGCAGCCGCCGTACGTAGACCGCTTCGACGTCGCGCGGGGTGTCGGGGAACGACCGGTAGAGCGGCAGCATCGGACGATCCGCGCCGACCATCTCGTCGATGGTCGCCAGCAGCCAGTCGGCCCACCGGACCCGCACCGCGGCCGGCAGCCGGGCCGCCGCCGTGCGCAGGTCGTCCCGGAGCAGCCAGCCACGACCGGCCAGATCGGCCTCGAGCGCGGCCACCCAGGCGGCACCGTCCACAGGGGCGGGGCCCGTACCCACCACCGCGACCCGGCCGGTGCGTCGCAGCAGCACCACGGCCAGCGCATCCATGCTCGCGACCTCCCCGTGCGAAGGCGGTGGGCGGAGAGTCGCGACGCTAGTTGCCAGGAAAGGGTGAGAAGGAAGCACCGCGGGGAGCCGCCCACCGCGGGGAAGATCATACGGGGCGGCCGCGGCCGGCCTCACCCTGATTCCCGGACGGAAGACGCCCGTTCGCGGGCCAAGGGGCACCGCTCGCAGGGGGCGTCGGACTACCCTCGCCGACATGAGCCGACGCACCGATCCGGTTCCGCGTCCCCTGTGGCGTGATCGCGACTTCGGGGCCTACTGGGCTGCGCAGTCGCTCTCCGCCGCCGGCGACTCGTTCGCCTACATCGCGGTGCCGCTGCTCGTGCTGCACGCGACCGGGTCGGTCGCCCAGATGGGCCTGCTCACGGCCGCGGCCGGTGCCGCGTCCGTCGGCGCGGGGATCTTCGGCGGCGTCCTGGTCGACCGGTACGACAGACGGAAACTGATGATCACCGCCGACCTGGCCCGGCTGGTGCTCTACGGCCTCATCCCGCTGGCCTGGCTCGGTGGTCCGCAGGTCTGGCTGCTCTTCGTCGTGCTGCCGATCTGCGAAGCGGCCGGCATGGTGTTCCAGGTCGCCGCGGTGACCGCGGTGCGCAACCTCGTCGACCGGCCCAGGATCACCGAGGCCAACGGTCGCCTCCAGGCGACGTACGCGGCGGCGGCCGTGCTCGGACCGCTGCTCGCCGGCGTGGTGTCGGCCCGCTTCGGCCCCACGGCGGCCATCGCCATCAACGCGGCCAGCTTCGCCCTGTCGGCCCTCGGCCTCTGGGTGGTGCGGCTGCGGCGGCCCGACGAGGGTGCGGAGGCCGGCGGCGCGGTGGCGCGGGAGGGCCGGCTGGCCGAGTTCCTCGCCGGCGCGCGGTTCCTCTGGCGGCAGCCCGTGCTCCGCTCGCTGACCGTCCTGCTGTCGGTCTTCATCTTCCTGACGTACGGCTTCACCGACGTCCTCGTCTACCACGTCAAGCACGACCTCGGCGGCTCCGACGGCACGGTCGGCACGGTGCTGGGCCTGGCGGCCCTGGGCACGGTCGTCGGAGCGCTGCTGGTGGCGCCGCTGCGCCGCAGGCGTGGCTTCGGCATCACCTGGATCGGCGCGCACGCGGTGTGCGGTCTCGCCATCGTCGGCATCGGCGTCGTCGGGAGCGTGCGGGGCGTCACCGTGCTGACCGCGGTGTACCTGTGCGGCGTCAGCGTGGGCGGGATCTGCTCGATGTCGCTGCGCCAGGAGATCACCCCCGACCACCTGCTCGGGCGGGTCACCTCGGCGTTCTGGAGCACGCACTACGCGCTCGGCCCGGCCGGCGCCGCCGTGCTGACCTGGGCCGCGGGCCGCTACGGCGTCACCGCGGTCACCCTCGTCGCGGGAACGGGGTGTCTCCTGGTCGCGGTCGGCGGGCTGTTCACCCCGGTGCGCCGCGCCGGGTCCGAGCCGGTGACCCGCCGGCCGGCGACCCCACGACCCGCGACCAGCCAGGCGTCGTGACCCTGGGCGGTGCCACCGGCACGCCGGCCCCGCGCGGCACCGCCGCGGTCGCGCCACCGCCGTCGAGAAGGGCTCAGCGCCGGCCCGGCCCGATGCCGCCGAGCCGGCGCGCCGAGGGTGCCGCCGGACCCGCCGGCCGGCCGACCCGGGCCACGTGCAGCAGGCGCTCCGACGCCACGCCCAGCAGCGAGCCCAGGGCGTCGCGGGTCGCGGCCGTGTCGATCAGCTGGCTCAGCGGGTGCGCCGCCAGCCCGGCCGCGTGCAGGGTCAGCCAGGTGCGCGCGAGCACCCGACCGAATTCGACCTGGGTGGCGTCGTCCGCCCCGGGCGGTCCGATCAGGACGATCACGGCGCCACCGCGCGCGAGCGGGTTGCCGGACGCCGCCGCGAGGAGCCGGGGCAGGCCCAGCGGGCGCAGGACCGGGTACGCCGCCAACGCCGCCCGCAACGCGGTCGCCTCGCGCCCGGACAGCCCCAGGCACCGGTCGGTGAGCCCGTCGGCGTGGTAGTCCGGGTGCGTCGGCGTGAGCCGCAGCCACGACCGCAACTCGCCGACCACCGCGGGATCCGCGTACGTCTGCCGGTCGGCGGTCCTCAGCAGGCGGGCCAGCAGGCCGGCGTCCGGTACGGCCCGGACCGCCCCGCCCGACGCCCGCGCGACGGCGTCGGCGGCCGCCACCACCCCGGCGTCCGGGCCGGCCGAGAACCGGCCCCGGTGGGTGCGTCGGGTGAGCACCTGCGCCGCGTCGAACGGGGTGTCGTAGCGGTGCGGGGACGGCCGCAGCCAGCCCGCCCGACGGTCGGTGGCGCAGTGGTCGGCGAGGAAGCGCATCCGGAGCCCGGCGTCGGCCGCGACGACCAGACAGGTCTCGACGAAGGCGCCCAGGGACAGCCGCAGGTCCCGGCCGGAGGGGTCGGCCGCCGGCAGGGTGTGCGCCTCGTCCCAGCCCACCCGGATCGCTCCGGGCTGGTGGTCGAGGCGCCACGGCTGGGTGTTGTGCGCGCTCGGCGCCCGCCAGCAGAGCGGCTCCAGGGCGCGGAACGTCGCGAGGTCCATGTCTACAGCGCCTTCTCGTAGAAGGTGTAGCCGTGCAGCGGCCGGCCGCCCATCGCGCGGTACTGCGCGGCCGAGGCCGGGTTGTCCCGGCCGACGTAGGTGCTGCGCAGCGTGGTGTACCCGCCGGCGTGCAGGTTGCGGCGCAGCGCGGCGGAGAGCAGCCGCTGGTACCCGCGCCCCTGGTGCTCGGGCAGCACACCCTTGACGATCAGCACCGCCTCCCGCCGGTACCGGCGGCGGACCGCCAGCAGCCGGAGCTGGTTGACCGGGTGGAGGTCGCCCCGGACCCGGACCACGAACTCGCTGATGTCCGGTACGCACAGCACGAACGCCACGGGCCGCCCGGCCCTGGTCAGGTAGAGCAGCAGCGACTCGTCCAGCAGGTACGCGAGCCCGTCGGTCTGCCGGCGCAACTGCGCGGCGGAGATCTCGGTGTAGTAGCCGAGCTGGGCGAAGGACGCGTTCAGCATCCCGCGCAGCAGTTCGAGCTGGTCGGCGAGCCGGCGGACGTCGCCCCGGTGCACCCTCAGCTCCGCGCCGTCCTCGTCGGCGCCGGGCGGCACGTCGGCGTCGGCCGGGACGTCGGCGTCGGCGGTGACCGGGCAGATCCACGTGTCCGACTCGAACCGCCGGCGGAACCCGGACGACTCGTACGCGGTCACGTACCGGGGCGGGTTCCAGGCGCTGTCGATGAAGCCCCGGTCGGCGTACCCGGAGGTGATGACCCCGCCCGACTGGTTGGGCAGCAACGCCACCGGCCCGAAGAGCGCGTCCCGGTCGCCGTCGGCGCGGGCGGCGGCGCCGATCGCCTCGAACAGCGGTTGCGCCGCCGCGTCGGTGAACTCGGTGAGCCCGAAGAGCTGACACCGGCGACCGAGTCGGGCGTCGAGGGCGGCGTCGGTGTGCAGCGTGGTGCGGGCCGCGACGGCACCCGCGCCGTCGCGGAGCACGTACATCGGCACGCCGTCGCGCCACCACCGTCGCACCTGCTGGCGCGACGGCGGCACGAAGCGCGGCTCGCCGGCGTACACCCGGTCGGTAAGCGCCAGGAACTCGCGCAGGCCGCGCCGGTCGACGACGCGTTCCAGACCGCGCGGCGCGGTCATCGCCGCACCGCCGGTCCCACCGTCTCCGATCCCAGCGGCGTGAACGTCGCGATGTGCCCCATCTCCGGGGACTCGGCCCGCCACAGCCCGTTGGAGTAGCCGTCGGGTTCGGCCGTGAAGAGCCGGATGAAGCCCGCGGTCGCGTTGCGGTCCCCGTCGGTGAGCCAGACCATCAGCTTGCGGTGGTGCCGGGACCGGGCGAAGCGCAGCAGGGCGTCACGGTCGGCGAAGAACGCGACGGTGCCGAGGGTGAACGGGAACTCCCAGTACACCCGGTGCCAGCGGTATCCGGACATGCGGCGCATGTCGCGGACCATCCGCAGCCAGGCCGGGAGGAGCCGCAGGATCGCCAGCGGCCCGCTGTAGCGGGTGGCGCCGAAGAACATGGCGCCGGCCTGGGCCCGTGCGGGGGCGCGGGAGAAGTCACGGGTACGCATCTCTCAGCCCTTCAGGTAGACGTTCTTGATCTTCTGCTGTCCGGCGAACGGGCCGGCGCCCGGTTCGTGCAGCTCGATTCGGAGGTCACCGGCGGTCGGGTCCTCGGCCAGCGACTGCGCGAAGTCGCGGGAGACGGCCGCCAGGTGCCCGCGTACCCCGCCGCGGCAGGCGCCGGCGAGAGCCTCGCGGTCCGAGTCGGACAGCGGGCGGCGCAGTTCGAGGTGCACCACGGGCCGGGTCTCCAGCGCGGCGTCCTCGGCCAGTGCCAGGCAGAACCGGCTGATCTCGGCGGCGTACGGGTTCCCGGCGTAGAGGCCGTACTCCACGTCCTGCGGGTAGAGGTTGGCGCCCAGGTACGACACCGTCGAGTCGCGCCGGCCGAACAGCAGCAGCACCGGCAGGGTCATCCGCTCGCTGGCCAGCGCCGCGCGGCACTCGGCCCAGCGCTGCGGGTCGCCGCGGACCAGGTCGAGGATCCGCCGGTACCCGACGAGCAGCGCCTCGTCGCCGACGTTGTACCGCAGCCGCGGCTGCAGGACGTCGGGGCCGGTGATGGTGCAGAGCAGTTCCCGGCGCTCGTTGGTCTCCAGGTAGGTGGCCAACGGGTTGTACTGGAACACCATCGGCAACCGCTGCTCGTCGACGCCGAACAGCGCCGCCCGCAGCTCGGGGTCGGTGCGCAGGCGGCGCCGCAGCCACACGGTGAACCGGGTCTCCGCGCCGATCCCGATGGTCAGGTCCGAGGCCCCGTACGCCGACCGGACCTTCAGGAACCGCTCCTCCAGGTAGGCGCGCAACGCCTCGGTCATCCCCTCTCCCCCGCAGCTGGCGAAGACGCGGTGGCGCGACCAGTCGAAGCCGTCGGCGTCGAGGCGGTCGCGCAGGTGCTTCAGGAACGGCGGGTACGCGGTCACCAGGTAGTCGAAGTCCGGGCCGAACTCGCGAAGCGTGTCGACGATCTTGCCGAGGTCCGGGCCGGTGTTCTTGACCACCGCGATCCGGGCCATCGCGGCGCCGGTCGTCGTCCCGGTCGCCCAGGCGCCCATCGAGTAGGCGTTGATGACGAACGGGCGACGCATCGGGAAGACCAGGCTGGTGTAGCCGACGATGTCGCGGTGCACCGCGCGCAGTTCCCGCTCGCCGCGCGGCCAGTTGAAGGGCCGGCCCGACGACCCGGCCGACTCGTCGACCACCACGCCCCGGGCCGGCAGCCGGCCGCCCCGGCAGCGCCGGGCGGCGTCGAAGGGAACGACGTAGCTCACCTTGTCGGTCTCCGGGAAGTCCCGCAGCCGGCGACGCACCCCGGCCGGCCGGGTGCGCAGGAAGGAGCGGTACGCCGGGACGTCCAGCGCGGCGAGCGCGCAACCCGCACGCGCGTTCGCCGCCGCGAGCAGGTCCAGTGCCGGGTGGTGCCGCCGGGCCGACCACCGCCACGAGGCGGGGTGGCGACCGGCGAGCCGCACCGCCGCCCCGAGCACCCGACCGAAGATCGTCAGACGTGCCCGTCGCCAGCGTTCGCCGGCCGTCAGGCGTGGTGACACGAGAAAGGACGGATCAGCGTATCGGTGCAGCGTCTCGGCCATGCCAGAATCCTCGGCGGATCCGGCCGGGGACGCCTGAGCCGTCGCACCGATCCGACGCTGAGTATCCGCACCCAGCCCGGTCCAGGCTCCCGGCCCTACCCGAGGTCGGTGCGGCGGGCGGAGCTTTCGACGTCGACCTCGGAGCGCGGCAGGTGGCGGCGGTGCGCGACCGCCGCGTCGTCAGGAATCGGCGGACCCGGGCCGCCGCGGGCGCGGCGCCGCCGCCTCCAGGGCGTCGACGCTGCCGGACATGATCGTGCGGACGTGCTCGGTGAGGTGCGGGAGCGGCCAGTCCCACCAGGCCAGCGCCAGCAGTCGGACGACGTCCTCGTCGCTGTAGCGGCGGCGGATGAGCCTGGCCGGGTTGCCGCCGACGACGCCGTAGTCGGGGACGTCGTCGACGACGACGGCACCGGACGCGACGATCGCCCCGTGGCCGATGCGGACGCCGGGCATCACCATGGCGCGGTATCCGAACCAGACGTCGTTGCCCACGACGGTGTCACCCCGTCCGGGCAGGCCGGTGATGAGGTCGAAGTGCTCGGCCCAGGAGCCACCCATGATCGGGAAGGGGAACGTCGAAGGGCCGTCCAGACGGTGGTTGGCGCCGTTCATGATGAACCGCACGCCCTCGCCGAGCGCGCAGAACTTCCCGATGACCAGCTTCTCCGGCCCGTAGTGGTACAGCACGTTGCGGGTCTCGAAGGCGGTCGGGTCGTCCGGGTCGTCGTAGTAGGAGAACTCGCCGACCTCGATGAGCGGGGAGGTGACCAGCGGCTTCAACAGCACCACCCGGGGCTGCCCGGGCATCGGATGCAGGACGTTCGGATCGGCGGGGACGCCGGCCACCACGGATCACTTCCTCTCGGGCGGGTCGACGTACCCATGATCGCAAAGTCCTTATCCGGATGCGCTGCCCCGCCCCGACGGCCGAGACTGGCGGCCATGGATCAGGTTCAGCAGGTCGTGGGGCTGGTCGGCGACGTGCTGGCTGGCGAGACCGTCGGCGCCTACCTGCACGGGTCCTGCGTGCTCGGCGGCCTCAAGCCGGCCAGTGACCTGGACGTCCTCGTGGTCACGCGCCGGCGGACGGACGATCAGGAACGAAGGGCACTCGTCGACGGGCTGCTCGCGATCTCCGGCTCGCCCGCCGGGGCCCGTCCGGTCGAACTCACCGTGGTCGTCCAGTCCGAGGTCCGCCCGTGGCGGTTTCCGCCGACCGGCGACTTCCTGTACGGCGAGTGGCTGCGCGCCGAGTTCGAGGCCGGTGTCCTCCCGCGCCCGGAGCCGATGCCGGACCTGGCCCTGCTGATCACGATGGTGCTGGCCGGCGACCGGCCCCTCACCGGCCCGCCGCCGGCGCGGGTCCTGGATCCCGTACCGCACGCGGACCTGGTCCGGGCGAGCGTGGCGGGCATCCCCGGCCTGCTCGACGACCTGGACGGCGACACCCGCAACGTCGTGCTGACCTTCGCCCGCATCTGGAGCACGCTCGCGACGGGCGAGATCCGGTCGAAGGACGCCGCCGCCGACTGGGCCCTGGCCCGGCTGCCGAGGGAGCACCGACCCGTGCTGGCGCATGCCAGGGAGCTGTACCTCAACCGCCGCTACTCCGAGGAGAGCTGGAGCGACGAGCTGCGGGCCCGGGCCCGCCCGCAGGTGGAGCGGATGCTCGCGGAGATCGACCGGCTGTCGCGGCGCTGAGCGTCGCCGGTGCGGAGCGGCCGTGCGGTCAGGCCCCGGCTGGCCCGGGCGGCGGCAGCGGCAACTCGACGGCGTCCACCGTCGCGACCCGTACGGCCGAATGCGCCGGCGGCAGCTTGTCGGCTCGCGGCGAACGGCTGTGCACGCGACCCCGGCCGGTCGGGTCCGGCCGCCTGTTCACCTCGCAGGCCACCATCAGGATCGGCGCAGGCGGCGCGGTGAACCGGCCGGCGCCCCAGCGCACCCAGAGCGGGACCCGCCCCGCGTCGGCCTCGGCGAGCAGCTTCTCCCAGGTACGGCGGCGCGTACCGTGATCGACCTCGACGACGACCGGCGGCCCGTCCGGGCGGGCGCAGGCCACGTCGAGCACCGACTGCTGCGCGGACATCGGCGGCGGCAGCGGCAACACGCTGGACGCCCGCCGGTAGACCCGCCAGCCCCGCTCCCCCGCCCAGTCGACCACCGCGTCGATCAACCGGGCGGTCACCTGGTCCGTGGTCAGGTCGGCGAAGGTGACCGCGTCGAGCCGGTCGGCCAGCGACGCCGCCAGCCGCTCCCCGTCCTCGCCGACCACCACCGCCGCAGGGTAGCCGGCGCGACCGGGCGCTGCCGCAACCGGGGCGACCCCCTCCGGCACGCTCCGTCGCCTACCCGGTTCTGCCTGCGGCAGATCCGGCCGCCGGGGCAGATCCGTGGGCCGCCCGTGCGACGCGGGTGGTGCTACAAGGGAGCGATGGAGCTGACCAAGTACGGCCACGCCTGCGTCCGGCTGGAGAAGGCGGGGCGGGCGCTCGTCATCGACCCCGGCGCGATGACGCCCGAGCCCGAGGCGTTGGCGGACGTGGAGGCGGTGCTCATCACCCACGAACACTTCGATCACTTCGAGCCCGACCGGCTGCGCGCGGCCGTCGCGGTCGATCCCGCTCTGGCCGTCTACACCTGTCCGGGTGTCGCCCGGCACCTGACGGGCCTGGAGGATCGGGTCCACGTGGTCCGCGAGGGCGACGTGCTGCACGTGGCGGGCTTCCGGGTACGGGCCGTCGGGGAGAAACACCACCGCAGCCACCCCGACGTCCCGCCCGTGGACAACGTCGGCTTCCTGATCGACGAGGAGGTCTTCCATCCCGGTGACGCGCTGACCGTCGTGGACGTGCCCACGCTGCTCGTGCCCGGCCAGGCGCCGTGGATGACCGTCCCCGACCTGATCGGCCACCTACGCCGGATGGCACCCCGGCGCGCCTACGCCATCCACGACGGCCTCCTCAACGACTGGGGCCTGCGGGTGCTCGACGGCGTACTGCGGAGCGAGGCCGACCGCCTGGGCGCCGACATCCGCCGCCTGCGACCCGGTGAGCGTGTCCACCTCGTCCCTTGACCGCCCGCTCCTACCGGGTGTCGACGGCCATCGGTGCGCTGAGGCGGCCCTCGTTGCCGCTGCGGTCCAGGCCGGAGACGCAGTAGGACAGTGGACGGTCGGCCGGGGCGGTGCGGTCGACCCAGCCGGTGCCCCGGGCGGTGCCGACGAGCCGGGCCGTGTCGCCGTCGACACGGTAGACGGCGAAGCTCGCGGCGCCGTCCCCGCGCCAGGTCAGCGTCACCCCGCCGACACCGGCACGCCGCGCGCCGGTGACCGTGGGGGCGGCCGGTCGCGCCGCCGGCAGCTGCGCCATCGTGGGCACCAGCGCCGGCCCGGCGTAGTGGGCCGCCCTGTAGCGGCTGACGGCCCCGAGCCGGTCGGCGCGTACCTGCCTGGCGCTGAAGTGCACGCTGCCGTCGACGCCGTACCGGCGGTTGAGGGCGAGTTGGCGGGTCAGCTCGGCCGGGTCGCGCCAGGCGCCACGCTCGCCCACCCGGTAGTCGGCCTGGCCGATGTAGAGCTGGACCCGGGTGCCCCGCACCGTGGCCGCCCACCACGGCAGCAGCTTGGCGTAGTCGGCCTTGTCGAACCCGATGTGCCAGTACAACTGCGGCACGACGTAGTCCAGCCACTGCCGCCGTACCCACAGTCGGGTGTCGGCGTAGATGTCGTCGTGGCTCTGCAACCCGGCGGTCGCGGAGCCGGCCGGGTCGGTGCGCTTGTTGCGCCAGATGCCGAACGGGCTGATGCCGAACTTCACCCAGGGCTTGATCGCCTTGATCCGCTCGCTCATCTCGCGGACCAGCGTGTTCACGTTGTCCCGGCGCCAGGCGTGCTTGTCCGCGAACCCCCGGCCGTACCGGGCGAACGTCGCGTCGTCCGGGAAGTCCTGCCCGGCCTCCGGGTACGGGTAGAAGAAGTCGTCGAAGTGCACCCCGTCGACGTCGTACCGCCGGACCGCCTCCAGCATCGAGTCCTCGACGAACGTGCGTGCCTCGGGGATGCCGGGGTTGAAGTAGAGGCGGCTGCCGGGCCGGTCGGCGCTCGGATAGGTGACGACCCAGTCGCGGTGCCGCCGCAGCGGGTGCGTCGGCGCGAGCCGGTCCAGCCTCGGGCCGGGCCCGCCCACCGTGGCCGGCTGCCCGCCCCGGTACGGGTTGAACCAGGCGTGGAACTCCAGGTTGCGGGCGTGCGCCTCGGCGACCATGAACTCCATCGGGTCCCAGCCCGGATCACGGCCGTCGCGGCGCCCGGTCAGCCACTCCGACCACGGCGCGTACGCCGACGGCCAGAGCGCGTCCCCGCTCGGCCGCACGTGCACGAAGACCGCGTTGTGGTGGTGCCGCACCGCCAGGTCCAGCCAGCCCCGGAACTCCGCCCGCACCGTCTCGGCCGGCAACCCCCGTCGGCTCGGCCAGTCGATGTTGTTCACGGTCGTGATCCACATGCCCCGCAGCTCGCGGGGCGCCCGGGCCGGTCGACCGGCGCAGGCGGGGGCGCGATCCGCCGGGGCGGCACCGAAGGCGGTCACGGCGCCCCGCTCCGACAGGCCGGGTCCACCGGCGACCCGGTCCCGCAGCGACCAGGCGCCGAGGGCGGCCGCCACGGCGAGCGCGGCCACCACCGCGACGAATGCCTGGGTACGACGGCGGCGGGCGGGCGACTCAGCGGCGGACATCGTCCCAGTCTGCCCAGTCCGGCCCCACCTGGTGAACCAGTCGGACCGTTAGTTGACGGTCAGCCAAGGGCCGGACGCCGATGCTGCGGCGGATCCAGCCGTAGCCGTCGTCCTCGACCACTACGGCGCGGCGCATCAGGAACGCGACGCCCGCCCCTCGTCAGCGGTGCCGTGGTCACTGTCTGGCGAGACGAACGGGCTGCGCATGCGGGTCATCGCGTCCGCGCTCACGTCCACCGCTCGCCCGCGTTCGCGGTCGGTGTCCCCGTCTCCCTCTGATTCGAAGGGATTCAGGGCGGGCGGCGTCATGTCTGCCAAGACGTACTCCAAGATTTCACAGGGCGGCACGCAACGTGACCACTGGCGGCTGCGAGCCGGAAGGAAGGCGGGTGGTCGGGGCCCGTCATCGGCCCTCGCGTACCCGCTTCGACAGCCTACCGTCTGCACGCCCGTCGCGGACGGTGAGGTGTGGCCGGGCCGGGACTCAGTCGTCGGCGAGGACCGCGTACAGGTCCGAGTCGCGCCAGCCGTCGCGGATGTGGGCGGTGCCACGCATCCGGCCCTCGTACCGCATACCGATCCTGCGCAGCACCGGCACGACTCCGGCAGGCGTGCCCAGTCGTGGACGGCTGCGGTGTCGTCGAGCGCGAGCGGCCGGAGGGTGAGCAGCATGGCGGCACGTCAGGTCACCGCGCGGGCCGGCGGCCGTCGACCCGGCAGGGTCGGCACGCGCGTCGGGCTGTTCCGCGAGGACAGAACCAGGCGACGAGGGCGTGTCGGGCCGGGCCGCGGTGCGCGGCGATGCTGACCGGGACCCGCCACCGGCCGGCACGGTCAGGGGATCGACGACGGTGTCGCGGCGGTCAGCACGGCCGCCGCGGCGGCGAGTCCGAGAAGGCAGGTGAGCCCTGCGACGCCGGCCATCCAGCCGGCCCGTGGGACGACGGCCGCCGGCGGCGACGTCGTGCGACGCGGCGGGACGCACCTGGCGAGGGCGAGCGCGCCCGCGCACAGCGCCGGTGCCGCCACGGCCGGATAGGCCCAGCCGCCGAGCAGCGGGGTGAGCAGTCGCGCGCCGACGGCACCGGCCACCAGGAACGCCGCCGCCGTGCGCCGCCAGGCCAGCATGGTCCGTTCCAGTTGCAGGCCGGGGTCGCCGTCCAGGCGAGGGGATGTCACGGGTGGACCTGCCGACGCCGACGGTTCCACGTCCCGGCGGGACGGCTCACCGGACGAGGCCGATCAGGATCAGTCCGGCCGCCACGACCAGGCCCAGGCCGAGCGGCATCGCCAGCGCGGGTGGCGGCAGGCTCCGGCCGAGGCGCAGCGCCGCCTCCGTGCGCAGCCAACCGATCCACGCCTGCACCGGCGCCGCGGCGCCGAGCGCGATCAGGACGACGGCCGCCGCCCGGCGCAGGCCGGGCGCGATGGGCAGGGCCAGCGCCTCCAGGGCGATCCCGGCCGCGAAGAGCGCCAGCGACGTACGGATCCAGGCCAGGAAGGTCCGCTCGTTGGCGAGGCTGAACCGGGGGTCGGGATCGACGCCCCGCTCGAAGACCCGGCCGGGCCACCGGCGTCGCCCGTGCGTCCGCGAGGAGGTGTCGTCGTCCGTGTCGACTACCACAGGGCGGTCACTCCCTTTCCGACGGCGATGACGCTGCCGATCATCGCCAGACCGATGACCGATCTTCGGGCCCGCTCCTCCGGCAGCCAGCGGGACAGGACCTGGCCCCCGGCGATGCCGACGGTCATCGCCACGCCGCAGGCCAGCAGCAGGGGCCAGGACAGCGCCGGCGTGCCCTTGGCGGCCAGCGACAGCACGTTGGTGACCAGGCCGACGATCTGCACGGTCGGCACGAAGCTGCGCTGGCCCCAGTCGGTGCTCACCGCGTAGACGGCCAGGGGCGGCCCGCCGGTGCCCGCGGTGGTGTTGAAGAACCCCGAGGTGAAGCCCGACAGCACCGGCCCGCCACGGCTGCGGAGGAACCGCAGCGGGTTGCCCCGGGCGACCCAGGCGACGGAGATCGCCGTGATCGAGCCGACGCCGATGAGCAGCAGCGGGCCCGGCAGGGACGCCACCACCCAGGCGCCGAGAGGGACGGCGGCCACGACGCCGACGATCATCTCCACGGCCAGCCTGCGGTGCAGGGCCCGGAAGGTCGAGGCCAGCACGACGAGGTTGATCGCGGCGGAGAGCAGGTTCGCCAGCACGACACCGGTGAACGGGCCGAGGATGATGACCAGGAACGGCGCCGCGACCAGCGCGAAGCCGAGCCCGGTGACCCGCTGCATGGCCGCCCCGAGGGCGACCGCCACCACCGCGAGGGCGGCGCCGAGGAGGGCCACCGTCAGCGGGACACGGCGTCGTCAACCACGTCGCAGAGGCGGCGCAGCCGGTCCACGGAGATGGTCCGCAGGTCGTCGGCCATGGTCGGGCTGCCGACGACCGACGCCCAGATCGCCCGGCCCGCCAGGAAGCCCGACGCGCCGGCCTGGCAGGCGAGGCGGACGGCGTCGGGGAAGAGTTCGGCGGGTACGCCCGACGACAGCACCACCCAGGGCCCGGTGATGGACTGGCTCAGCCGGGAGCAGCCGGCGACGATCTCCGCCGGGGTGCCCTGCCCGGCGGTGGGGACCTCGGCCTTGTAGAGGTCGGCGCCGAGCGAGCCGAGTTCCTTGGCGGCGGCGAGGATGCCGGCGTCGTGGTCGAAGGCGCCGCCCTGGCGGGGGGCGCGGGACACCGGCTCGATGATGCTGACGAGTCCGTTGTCGCGGCACCGCCGCACGAAGTCCGTCACCAGGGCGATCCGGGGGGCGGGGTCCTCGTCGGGGCGCCAGAGCACGAGCAGCTTGAGCGCCTTGGCGCCCTGGGCGCGTACGGCGGCGGGGTCGACGTCGTCGTCGATGGCGACGTCGGCGACGAACTCGGTGGCGCTGGCGGTGAAGCGGTCGGCGGCGGCGATCAGGGCGCACTCGGCGGCGACGGCTTCCTGGGCGATGACGGCGTCCCAGCCGAACTGCTTGTCGACGAGGATCGCCGAGGCGTGTGGGCTCAGCGCGCGGGCCGCGGCGACCTTGAAGTCGGTGATCTGCTCGTCGGTCACCGGGTGGCTCTGGTGCGCGGCGAACATCGCCCGCAGGGCCTCCCGCTGGTCGACGGCGAGCATGGCGTAGCCGCCGGAGGGGCGGGCCAGGACGGTGGGCGACACGGTGGCGACGGTCATGGTACCTCCCAGAATTACCAAAGGACGTTGGCAACGTACCATCGGATGGTGGAAAAATAACATCCCTTCGTTGCTCTAAACTCTCCACCGAGCCCCGTGGGGTGACATCCGGCAGGAGGGCCCGGCGTGAGCGTGCAGACGTCCCGTTACGAGAGCGCCCCCCGGCGTCGCACGCAGATCATGGCGGCGCTGCGGCGGGCGGGCTTCCTCTCCGTGGCGGAACTCAGCGCCCAGCTCGGCGTCTCGCAGATGACCGTCCGCCGCGACCTGCGCCAGCTCGCCGAGTCGCATGAGGTGACCCTGGTGCACGGCGGGGTGAGCCTGCCGCCCGGCGGTGTGGCCGGTCCCGGTTTCGCCTCCCGGGCCCAGACCCACACGCAGGCCAAACTGGCGATCGGGGCGGCCGCCGCAGGCCTGGTGCAGCCCGGCGACACCATCGGAATCGACAGCGGGACCACCGCCGCCGAGGTGGCACACGCCCTGCCCGCCGAGTTCGAGGGATGCGTGGTCACCCACTCGGTGCCGGTGCTGGGGCACATGCTGTCGCGTCCGCGCGCCCGCGTCATCGGGATCGGCGGCGAGCTGCTGCACGACAACCAGGCGCTGGTCGGCTTCGCGGCCCTCGACCTGACGCGCCGCCTGCGGATCCGGATGCTGTTCCTCGGCGCCGGCGCCGTCGACGAGCGCGGCGTCTACGTGCGCTCGGAGATCGAGCTCAGCGCCAAGCACGCCCTGATGGAGATCGCCGACGAGATCGTCCTGGTGGTCGACGCGAGCAAGTTGACCGCCACCGCCCCGGTGCAGGTCTGCGGGCTCGACCGGATCGACAGCATGGTCGTCGACGCGCCGCTGCCCGAGGCGGTCGCGACGACGGTGCGGCGCAACGGCATCCGCGTCATCACCGCCTGATCTCCCGGCCCCACCCTCGCCACCGGCCGCCACACCGCGGCGACGCGTCCCGTTGCGGGGCGCGTCGTCCTTTTTTCGCCCTCCACCGCCCGCCGCCGGGTCGACCCAGTTTGTTTCCAGCCCTTGACGGACCGATGAACGGCGGCTAGAACTGCATGCAGTTCTTAACAAGTGTGAGAGAGGCCTCATGGGACTCAGCGGAGATCTGCGGCACGCCCCGGACGCGGTCGACCAGGCCGGCTCCTCGGCCGACCAGGCCGGCCCCCCGGTGGACACCGTGCGGCTGCCCGACGTCCCCGTCGCCGACGTGCGCTGCCGGGTGTTCCGCGCCCGGCCCGCCGAACAGATCGCGATGTCCTTCGCCCCCCTGACCCACCGGGTGATGGTGCTGGTCGAGGTCGAGCTGGCCGACGGTTCGGTCGGCGTCGGCGAGAGCTGGGCCAACTACCCGTCCTGGGCCTGGCGCGAACGCGTCGCCACGCTCAGGGAGGGCGTGGCGCCGCTGCTGGTCGGCACGCGGCCGGCCGGCCCCGCCGACGCGCAGCGGGCGCTCATGGCGAAGCTGGGTCCGCTGGGCCGCCAGTGGGGCGCCCCGGGCCCGATCCACCAGGCCGTGAGCGCCGTCGACATCGCGCTGTGGGACCTGGCCGCACGGCACGCCGGACGGAGCCTGGCGTCGCTGCTCAGCACGCACCCCCGCACCGAGCTGCCCGTCTACGGCTCCAGCCTCGGCCCCGCCGGGGTCGCGGAAACCGCGGCGCACTGCGGCGCACTCGGGCTGACCGCCGTGAAGGTAAAGGTCGGCTTCGGCCGGGACCGGGACCTGGACAACGTCCGCACCGCGCGGCGCGTCCTCGGCGACCGGGCACAGATCTTCGCCGACGCCAACCAGGCGTGGTCGCTGCCCGAGGCGCTGCGGTTGCTGCCGGCGCTGGCCGACCTGGGTGTCGCCTGGGTCGAGGAGCCGCTCGCCGGCGACCGCCCGGAGGAACTCGACGAACTCGCCGCCCGCACCGGCATGGCACTGGCCACCGGCGAGAACCTCTACGGCGCCGCGGCCTTCGCCCCGTACCTGCGCGGCGACGGGGTCGCCATCGTGCAACCGGACCTCACCAAGGTCGGCGGGATCAGCGAGTACCTGACGGTGCTCAGGGCCGCCGAGGCCGCCGGCAAGACCGTCAACCCGCATCTGTACAACGGCGCGATCGCCACCGCCGCGACCGTGCAGGTGGCCGCCAGCAGCCCGGCGACGTCCCTCGTCGAGTGGGACGTCCGGTCCAACCCGCTGCGCCGGGCCGCCGACGAGTTCCTGACCGCCCACGGCACGGTCACCGTGCCCCACCGCCCCGGTCTCGGTATCGACCTCGATCCGGACCAGCTCGACCCGTACGAGGAGCAGCTGTCGTGACCGATTCCCCGATCGTCGACGAGGTCCTGGCAACCCGGAGCGCGGTGCGCATCGGCGGCCGGGCCGTCCCTGGCACCGCCACGGGCGCGCCCGCCCTGCCCGTCGTCGACCCGTCCACCGGGACGGCCTTCGCCGAGGTCACCACCGGTGGCCCGGCCGACGCCGCCGGCGCGCTCACCGCCGCCACCGACGCGCTGCCGACCTGGGCGGCCACCCCGGTGACCAGGCGCGCCGCCGCCCTGCGGGCCATCGCCGACGACGTCGAGGCCCTGGCGACCCGACCGGACTGGGCCGCGCTGATCACGCGGGAGACCGGCAAGCGCCTGGCCGAGTCGACCGCCGAGCTCGGGCTGACCGTGACGTACTTCCGGGCCATGGCCGAGCTCGCCGAATCGCAGACCGAGCAGCGGCTGACGGTGGTGCCGCAGCACGAGCACCGGGTCGGTGTCCGGCCGGTCGGGATCGCGGCCGTACTCACCCCGTGGAACTTCCCGGTCTCGATCCCCGCCCGGAAGATCGCACCGGCGCTCGCCGCCGGCTGCCCGGTGCTGTTCAAGCCCTCGGAACTGGCTCCGCTGTCGTCGATGGTGCTCGCTGCGGTGTGCGAGCGGCACCTGCCCGACGGGGTGCTCGGCACCGTGCTCGGCACCCCGGCCGACGTGGTCTCCCCGTGGCTCGCGGCACCGGCGGTGCGGGCGGTCTCCTTCACCGGGTCGACCCGGGTCGGTCGCCTGGTGGCCACCGAGGCGGCGCCGCGGTTCCTGCGTACCGTGATGGAGTTGGGCGGCTGCGCGCCGTTCGTCGTCCTCCCGGACGCAGACCCGCAGGCCGCGGCGCAGACGCTGATGGTCGCGAAGTACCGCAACAACGGCCAGTCCTGCATCGCGGCGAACCAGATCCTGGTCGCCCGGGAGGTGGCCGGCGAGTTCGTCGAGGCGTTCGTCGCGGCCACCCGCGCCCTGCGCGTCGGCGATCCCCGCGATCCCGGCACCGACATCGGCCCGCTCGCCCCGGCCGGCGACCCGGCACGCATGGCCGACCTGGTCGACGAGGCCGTCGCCCGGGGCGCCCGTGCCGTCGCGCCGCACGGCACGGCACCGGCCGCCGGGCACTACGCCACCCCGACGGTGCTGCTCGACGCGCCCGTGGACAGCCGCGCCATGACCTCAGAGATCTTCGGTCCGGTCGCGCCGGTGCACGTCTACGACGACCTCGACGCGGCGTTGGCGGTGCACCACGCCACGGGCTACGGGCTCGCCGGCTACGTGTGCGGCACCGACCTGGACGCCGCGCGGGCGGTCGCCGACCGGCTGCGCGCCGGCATCGTCGGGATCAACACGGGCACGCCGAACACGCCGTGGGTGCCGTTCGGCGGACTCGGTGACTCGGGCGTCGGCTACGAGGGCGGCCGGCCGGGCCTGGAGGCGTTCCAGACCTACCTCAGCGTCGCCTCCCGCCCGGTGAGGGCCTGAGCGTCATGCGCCTGCTCATCGGCCAGACCGGCGCGCCGACCGCCGTCGTCAACGCGAGCCTGCGCGGCTTCCTGGAGGGCGCCGAGGGACACGAGGTCCTCGCCCTGCGCGGGGGCCCCGACGGTCTCGTCGACGGCCGGCTCACCCCCGTCACCCTCGCCGACGTCCCACCCGCCTGGGCCCGCCGCGGCGGATCCTGGCTCGGCGCCGGCCGCCGGGCGGTCACCGGCGACGACCTCGACGCGGCGGTCGCGACGCTCGCCGCGCACCGCGTCGACGGGGTCGCGCTGATCGGCGGCAACGGCACGATGGCGCTGCTGCGGGCCCTCACCGAACGCGCCGAGCAGGCCGGGTTGCCCCTGTGCACCGCCGGCATCCCCAAGACCGTCGACAACGACCTGGTCGGCGTCGACCACTGCCCCGGATTCGGCTCCGCCGCGCGCTACCTGACCCGGGTCGTGCCCGACCTCGCCCGCGACCACGCGGCCATGCGGGCGATCGAGCCGGTACGCATCGTGGAGACCCTGGGCCGGTCGGTGGGCTGGCTGGCGCTGGCCGCGACATGGCACCGGGAGGATCCGGCACACGCACCGCACCTCGTCCTGCTGCCGGAGGTGCCGTTCGACCGGGCGGACTTCCTGCGCCAGGTCGCCGACGCCCTGCACACGCACGGCCGCGCGTTCGTGGTGACCAGCGAGGGCGCCGCCCGCGAGCTGACCGACGAGCCCTTCGAGGCGGCCAACCACACCCGGATCCTGCTGGGCGGGGTGTCCCGCCGGCTCGCCGCGCTGGTCACCGCCGAACTCGGGGTGGCCGCCCGCGGCGAGGTCCTCGGCATGGTGCAGCGCTCGGCCGGCGCCCTGGCCGGCGACGTCGACCGCCGGGAGGCGACCGAGGCCGGACGGCACGCCGCGCGGCTGCTGGCGGACCGGCGCAGCGGACTCATGGTCGGCCTGCACCGCGTCGGCACGGACCCCTACGCCGCCGGGTACGACCCGGTGCCACTGACCGAGGTGGCCGGCCACACCCGACCGGTACCCGCGCGGTGGCGCACCACCGACCCCGCCGACCTCGACGAATTCCACGACTGGCTCACCCCTCTCATCGCCTGAGTGACCCCTCCATCGAAAGGCAGGCACATGCGGCACAGGTACCTGAGCGCGGCGCTCGCCCTGGCCCTGGTCGGCGGGCTCACCGCCGGCTGCGGCTCGGACTCCGCCGGCTCCGCCAACGAGATCAACCTGATCATGTCGAACCACCCCTGGCAGCGGGCGATCGAGCCGTTGATCGACGGCTTCGAGAAGGAGTCGGGCGTCACGGTGAAGGTCCAGACGTTCGCCGAGCAGCAGATGCGCGACAAGGTGCAGCTCAACCTCCAGTCGCGCAGCTCCTCGATGGACGTGTTCATGACGCTGCCCTCCCGCGAGGGCCCCCAGTTCGCCAAGTCCAACTACTACGAGCCGCTGGACGAGCACGTCAGCAAGGCCGGGGCGGACTACGACGTCGACGACTTCCCGACCGCCGTACGTGCCGGCATGACCGTGGACGACAAGCTGATCGCGGCGCCGATCAACGTCGAGGGCGTGGTGCTGTACTACCGCACCGACCTGTTCGACAAGTACGGCGTCACGCCGCCGAAGACCCTCGACGAGCTGACCACCGCCGCCGAGACGATCAAGCAGAAGTCCGGCGGCAGCGTCACCCCGATCGCGTTGCGCGGGCAGTCCGCGGCGCTGCCGTTCACCTTCGGCCCGTTCCTGCACTCGCAGGGCGTCAGCTGGACCAAGCCCGACGGCACGCCCAACTTCGACGACCCCAAGGCCGTCGAGGCGATCGACCGCTACGCCACCCTGGCCCGCGAGTACGGCCCGCCCGGCGTCGTCAACAACACCTTCACCCAGTCCTCGGCCCTGTTCGCCGCCGGCGACGCCGCCATGGAGCTGGAGTCGAGCAACGAGGTCAGCAGCATCATCGACCCCAAGACCTCCCGGGTCGCTGACAAGATCGGCGTCCTCGACTTCCCGGCCGGGGCCGCCGGCTCCAAGACCACCGTGCTGTCCTGGGGCCTGGCGGTCTCCTCGTTCTCCAAGAACAAGGACGCGGCGTGGAAGTTCGTGCAGTGGGCCACCAGCGCGAAGACCCAGCTGGAACTCACCAAGTCCGGCATCGCCCCGCCGCGCACCTCGGTCAGCGAGGACCCCGCCTACACCGCCACCCTCAACACCGAGACGCTCAAGCAGTGGAACGCGGCGCTGACGAAGGCGCAGACCGACGGTGACACCGAGGTCGGCCCGGTGGGTGTCGCGGCCGCCGAGATGCGCAAGGTCATCGGCGACGCGGTGGGCACGGTGATCCTCGGGCGGGCGAGCGCCGAGGAAGCGGCCAAGCAGATCCAGGACGGCCTCACCCCGCTGCTGGCGAAGAACAGCGAGTAGGAGCCTCATGAGCACCGACACGATGACGAAACGCCCGACCGGCCCCCGCCCCGCCACCACGGCGGGGCGGGGGGCGGGGCGCCGGCCGAGAAGGACGGTGCATCCGACGGCCCGGGGCATCTGGCCCTTCGTGGTGCCGGCCGCGGTGGTCACCGCCCTGCTGGTCCTGCTGCCGATCGCGTACACCGTCTGGTTGTCGGTGACCGACCGGCAGTCCGACGGCACGAACGCGGGCTTCCTCGGTTTCGACAACTACGCCCGGATGTTCGCCGACCCGGCGTTCTACAACTCCCTGAAGGTGACGCTCTTCCTCTTCGTGGTGTGCCTCGCCGTGGAGACCGTGCTGGGACTCGCGCTCGGCTACGTGATGAGCCTCGACGTGCCGGGCCGGCGCGTCTTCCAGGGCATGATGCTCATCCCGGCGATCACCGCCTCGGTGGCGGTCGGCCTGCTCTGGCTGCTGATCATGGATCCGTCGCTGGGGGTGGCCAACGAACTGCTGGCCGTCATCGGCATCGATCCCGTGGTCTGGCTCGGCGACCCGTCGGTCGCGCCCTGGTCGATCGCGCTCGTGGACATCTGGCAGTGGACGCCGTTCATGGCGCTGATCATCTCCGCCGGCATCCGGTCGCTGCCGGAGGAGCCGTTCGAGGCGGCGGCCATCGACGGGGCCAGCGGCTGGCGTACGGCGTGGAACATCGGTCTGCCCCTGCTGCGGCCGGTGCTCATCGTCGCGATGCTGCTGCGCACCGTCGACCTGGTCCGGTTCTTCGACACCATCTACATCATGACCCAGGGCGGGCCGGTCGACTCGACGAACACCCTGAACGTGTACGGCTACAACGAGGCGTTCATCAACCAGGCGCCCAGCTACGCCGCCACCCTGCAGATCGCCCTGCTGGTGCTCGTCGTCCTGATCGCCGCCGTCTTCACCCTGGTCCGAAGGAGGGCCGCGAAATGAGCGCGGGCAAGCGGCTGGTCGGCGTCTACACCGCGTACGTCCTGTTCGCCGTGGTCTTCTTCGGCCCGGTGCTGTTCATGCTCTGGTCGTCGCTGCGGCGCAACGTCGACATCACCGGTTCCCTGTTCGACGTGGCCTCGCCGCTGACACTGGAGAACTTCACCAACCTGTTCGAGCGGTTCGAGTTCGGCCGCTACATCGCCAACAGCTTCATCGTCGCCGGCGGCTCCACCCTGCTCGGCCTGGTGCTGGGCGCCCCGGCCGCGTACGTGATCGTCCGGCGGCAGCTGAACACGCTGGGCTTCGTCACCCTGCTCGCCCGGATGGCACCCGGCGTGCTGTTCGTCCTTCCGCTGTTCGTGCTCTCCATCCGCATCGACGCCCCGTCGAACACCGGGCTGAACTACGCCCTGCTCATCATGGCGCACCTGATCGTCACCCTGCCGCTGTGCATCTGGCTGCTGATCCCGTTCTTCGAGGAGATCCCGATCAGCATCGAGGAGTCCACGCTGATCGACGGAGCCTCCACGTGGCAGCGGTTCCGCATGGTGGTGCTGCCGCTCGCCCTGCCCGGCGTCTCGGTGGCCCTCACGCTCAGCTTCGTCTTCTCCTGGAACTACTTCCTGTTCGCCCTGGCCCTCGCCAACGACCGGACGCTGCCGCTGACGGTCATCGCCTTCAACTTCATCGGCCAGGGATCGAACGACTTCGGCGGTCTGATGGCCGCCAGCACGCTCATCTCAGCGCCGGCCCTCCTGCTGACGATCTTCGCGCAGCGGTGGCTGGTGCGTGGAATCACCGGAGGTGCCGTCAAGTGACGACCACCAGTGTCCGTGCCCGCTTCCTCGGCGACGGACGGATCGACTTCGAGCGGGCCACGCTCGGCCCGGTCGCCGACGGGCAGGTACGTGTCCGCGTCGACGTCTGCGCCCTCTGCGGCTCGGACAAGCGGCTGCTGCGGTCGGGATCGCCCGTGGTGCCGGGACACGAGATCGCCGGCACCGTGGTCGACGCCGGCGCGGACGTCGCCGTGCCCGTCGGGACCCGCGGCATCGTCTACATCCCGGTCTTCTGCGGTACGTGCCGGCGCTGCGCCGCCGGCCGCACCAACCAGTGCCTGCACCTGCGGGAGCTGATCGGCTGGCAGCGCGACGGCGGGTTCGCCGAGCACGTCGACGTGCCGGCCCGCTGCCTGCTGCCGGTGCCCGACGACGTGCCGCTCGACACGGCGGTGCTGGGCCTGGACACCGTCGGCACCGCCGCGCACGCCCTGCGCCTGTGGCAGCGCACCCAACCCGACGGCGTCGACCGGGCGCTGGTGATCGGCGCCGGCCCGTTGGGCCTCGGCGTCATCGCCGTGGCGGGCGCCTTCGGCGTCGGCGGGGTCGACGCCTTCGACCCGCACGAGGGTCGGCTGTCCACCGCCGTCGAGCTGGGCGCCCGGGCCGCGGGCGACCTGGCGGTCGAGAACCAGTACGACCTCGTGGTGGAGGTCAGCGGCGCGGCGGCGGCCCGGGAGACCGCGCAACGGGTGGTCGCGCCCGGCGGCGCGGTGATCGCCCTCGGCGAGTCCGACGAGCCCTACACGATGCCGGCGACGCCCCGTTGGCGGCGCACCGACTGCTACACGGTGCGTTCCTTCTACTTCCCCACCAGCGAGGTCGAGGCGAACTGGGACCTGCTGCGCGGCCACGGCGCCGCGCTGCGGGACCGGCTGACGGTGCCGGTGACCCTCGCCGAACTGCCCGACGCCTTCGCCCGCTTCGTCGCCGGCGACTACTTCAAGCCCTGCATCGTGTCGGAGGACGCCCCATGAACCAGCCGCAGCACCTGCTCATCCTCGCGGTCGACCAGCGTCCCTGGCTCACCCAGGCGCTCTACCGCCACACCGGCACCGCCACGCGCAGCCAGCGCGCGGCGATCACCGACGGCAAGCACATGGTGGTGGAGGGGCTCCTCGCGGCGCTCGCCGACGAGCCGAGGCTCGCCGCGCACGCCGGCATCCTCGTCGACGCGACGCTGGGCCCCGGCGTGGCCGAGCGGGCGCACGCCAACGGCGTGACCGTGAGCATGCCGCTGGAACGCGGCGGTTGCGAGATCTACGAGACCGAACCGGCCGACCTCAAGTCCCACCTGGAGCACCACCAGCCCGAGCTGCCCAAGGTCCTGGTCCGCTACAACGTCGAAGGCGACGTCGACGGCAACCGGGTCCAGCGCGCCCGGCTGGCCGAGGTCTCCGCGGCGGTCCGCGACGCCGGTGGCCGTTTCCTGTTCGAGCTGCTCGTGCCGCCCACGCCCGCGCAGCTGGACGCCGTCGGCGGCGACCCGGGACGGTTCGAGCGGGAACTGCGTCCCGCGCTGGTGCACCGCGCGATGACCGAACTGCTCGACGAGGTGCCGGTGGACGTCTGGAAGCTGGAGCACCTCGACCGGCAGGAGCACTACCGCACCGCGGCCCGGATCGCGGCCGAGGCCGGCGGCGAGTGCATCCTGCTCGGCGCCAACGCGCCGGCGACCCAGGTCGAAGGCTGGCTCGCCGACGCCGCCGCCGCCGGATTCACCGGCTTCGCTATCGGGCGTAGCATCTGGTGGGACGCGCTGCGCGGGCTGCTCGCCGGGGACCTGGCCCGCCCTCAGGCGGTGGCGGCGGTCGCCGCGAACTACCGCGGGTTCGCCGCCGCGTTCCTCGCCGCGGTGCCGGTCGGGCCCGAGCCACACGAGTGAGGACACCAGTGACGCCACCCTCCATGCCCCGGCCCCCCGCCGCGACGCTGCCGGTGCCCGCGCAGGAAGCGGATCCCCAGACCGGTGAGCGGGTCGGCGAGCTGCTCTACCGGACGCTGCGAGACCGGATCATCTCGGGCGAGCTGCGACCCGGCACCCGGCTGAGCGTCCCGGCGCTGGCCGAGGAGTTCCGGGTGAGCCGCAGCCCCGTGCGTGACGCGGTGATCCGCCTGGTGCAGGACGAGCTGGCGCGCGAGACCCTCAACCGCGGCGCGGTCGTCGCCCGCATCGAGGGCGAGGAGCTGGTCAGTCTCTACGAGGCCCGCGAGGCTCTGGAATGGGCGGTGGCGCGGCTGGCGGCGCAGCGGTACAGCCCGGCGCTGCGCCGCCGCCTGCTCGCTCTGCTCACCGAGCACCGGCAGGTCGCGGCGGACGGCGACTTCGCCCGCCACATCGAACTCGACGCCGCGTTCCACCGGGAGATCCGGCAGGCCGCGCAGAGTCCGGTGCTGACCCGGATGCTCGACGGTGTCCAGAGTCGGGTCCTGATCGCGATGCGCTCGACCAGCATCACCGGAGGCATGGCCCAGGCCGTCGCCGACCACCAGGCCATCTTCGAGGCGCTCTGTTCGGGTGATCCCGACGCCGCGGGTGAGGCCGCCCGGGCGCACATCCGCCGACTCAAGGAGCTGCTTCGTGCCGCTTACTGAAACCCGTACGATCACCGCCGTCCGGTGCCACGGTCCGGGCGACGTACGCGTCGAGCACCTGCCCGAGCGCGCCCCGGGCCCCGGCGAGGTGGCCATCGAGCCCCTGGCCGTCGGGGTCTGCGGCACGGACAGTCACATCGTCGGCGGCAGCTTCCCCGCGGCGGCCCCGGTCGTGCTGGGTCACGAGGTCTGCGGACGGGTGCGGGAGGTCGGCCCCGGGGTCGACCGGCTCGCGCACGGCGACCTCGTGACCGTCGAGCCCCACGACTACTGCACCGCCTGCGCGTACTGCCGGCTGGGGCAGGAGCATCTCTGCGACGCCAAGCGGGGCTACGGCGTACGGCTCGACGGCGGGATGGCCGAGCGCATGGTGGTGCCGGCACGGATCGCCTACCGGCTGCCCCCGGACACGCCACCGTGGATCGGCGCTCTCACCGAGCCGCTCGCGTGCTGTATCCACGGCATGGACCAGCTCGCGCCCCGCTCCGGCCTGCCCGTGCTCGTCTACGGCGCCGGCCCGGCGGGCGCGATGATGGTGGCGCTGGCCCGTTCCCGCGGGCTCGCCCCCGTCGTCGTCATGGATCCCCGCCCGGACCGCCGCGACCTCGCGCTGCGCATGGGAGCCGACGCCGCCCTCGACCCGACCGACCCGGCCAGCGGGGCGGCGGCGCGGGCCCTGACCGACGGCCTCGGCTTCCCGTACGTCGTCGACGCCGTCGGCTCGGCGCGCCTGCTGGAGTCCGCGATCGGCATGGCCAGCCGCGGCGGCCGGATCCTGGTCTTCGGTGTCGCCCGGCCGGACGAGGAGGCCCGGGTGCGCCCCAACGAGGTCTTCGCGCGCGAGCTGACCATCGTGGGGGCGGTCATCAACCCGTACACCCATCACCGCGCGGTGGGCATGCTGCCGACGCTCGGCCTGGACCGGCTGCGGCCGGCGTTCTTCGGGCTGGATGAGGTCTCGCAGGCGCTCGAGGCCCAGGCCGTCGGACAGGCCGACAAGGTCTTCGTCGCCCCGCACGGCGTCGACGCCGCCCTCCGGTAGCCCGGGGACCGCCGGGTTCCCCCCATCCGGCGTCACCGTGGCCGGTCCACGGTGGCGCCGCACGGCGTCGACGACTTTTGCCCGTCCGGACGAAAGTTCAGACGATCTCGCACAAACATCTAGACATTTAGATTTAAGAATCCTAGTGTTGCCTCACCAGGCAGCGGCGTGCCAGGCCAACCATCAGGACATGACAACGATGTCCGTTCGATGTCCGGGCCCGCCGCTGAGCCCGAGCGCCGCGCGACGACGTACGTCGTTGTCCCGCTCCCCTGGAGGAGAAGAATGCTCGGATCGTCCCGACGAGCACGCGTGCCCATCGCGAGCGCCGTCACCGCCGTCATGGCGGTCGCCGGCCTGTGGCTGTCCCCGCCGAGCGCGGCTGCCGCTCCGCCCCCGCAGGAACCCGGCGTCACCCTGCGCGTCTTCGACCTGCAGGTGCCGCTGAACAACCTCTGCACCCTGAAGGCCGGCCAGACCCCGAACGTCGACAAGCTCATGCCGACGGTCAACTGGACGAGCGCGGTGGACTTCGGCATCGAGGACCACTTCCTGGTGCACGCCCTCGGCAACGTCAACATCACCCAGGCCGGGCGCTACACCTTCCGACTCATCAGCGACGACGGCTCGCGCCTGCTGATCGACGACACGGTGATCGTCGACCACGACGGTGTGCACGGCCCGGAACCGAAGGACGGCGCGGTCGACCTGACCGCCGGATACCACTCCCTGCGCATCGAGCACTTCGAGCGTACGGGCGGCCAGCAGCTCACGTTGCAGTGGCAGACGCCGGGCTCCGGCACGTTCGTGGACGTCCCGAACTCGGCGCTGAGCACCGACGCCGGCGTCGTGCGGGTGACCGCACCCGGCCGCAAGGAATGCGAGGCCAGTGGCGACTCCCCCGGCGACGGGCTGCCGCTCACGTCGGTGCACCCGAACTACACCCTGACCGACCTGCGTCCGAGTGGTTTCCAGCCGCAGGTCACCGGGTTCGACTGGTTCCCCGACGGCCGGCTGGCCGTGTCCACCTGGGGTGGCTCCCTGACCAGCGTGGGCGAGGTGTGGATCCTGGGCAACGTCACCGGCAGCACCAGTGCCGGCCAGGTGACCCGGCAGCGGGTGGCGACCGGGCTCCAGGAGCCGATGGGGATCAAGATCGTCGACGGGAAGATCTACGTCGCCGAGAAGGCGAAGCTCACCGAACTCAACGACACCAACGGCGACGGCGTGACCGACCAGTACCGCACCGTGGCCACCTGGCCGTTCGGCAACAACTTCCACGAGTTCGGGTTCGGCCTGCTGTACCGGGACGGGTACTTCTACCTGAACCTCTCGGTGTCCATCAACTACGGCGGGGCCACCACCGACCCGCAACCGGCCCCGAACCGGGGCACGACCATCAGGGTGAACCGCAGCACCGGCGCGGTCGACTACGTGGCCGGCGGCCTGCGCACCCCGCACGGCATCGGCTGGGGCCCCGAGGGCGACATCTTCGTCACCGACAACCAGGGTGGCTGGCTGCCGTCGTCGAAGCTCGTGCACGTCAAGCAGGGCCGCTTCTTCAACCACTACATGAACCCGCCCGGGCCGTTCGACAACAACCCGGTGGTCCAGCCGGTCCTCTGGATGCCGCAGAACGAGATCGGCAACTCGCCGAGCACCCCGGTCATGTTGACCCAGGGCACCTTCGCCGGGCAGATGCTCATCGGCGACGTGACCTACGGCGGGCTCCAGCGCGCCTTCCTGGAGAAGGTCAACGGCGAGTACCAGGGGGCGCTGTTCAGACTGACCCAGGGCCTGGAGGCGGGGGTGTCCGAGGTCAGTGTCGGACCCGACGGCGCCATCTACACCGGCGGCCTGCACGGTGGCGGCAACTGGGGGCAGGACGGCAAGCTCAGCTACGGCCTGCAGAAGATCGCCCCGAACGGCAGCAACAACTTCGACATGCGGGCGATGCGGGCGCTGCCCAACGGCTTCGAGATCGAATACACCCAGCCGCTGTCGGCGACGACCGCCGCGGCGCTGGCCTCCAAGTACCGGGTCAAGCAGTGGCGTTACGTGGCGACGGCCGCGTACGGCGGGCCGAAGGTCGACGAGGAGACCCTGTCGGTCTCGTCGGCCACGCTGTCGCAGGACGGAAAGACGGTCACGCTGGTGATCAACGGCCTCAAGGCCGGTCGGGTGGTGCACGTCCGGTCGCCCCGGCCGTTCGCGGCCAGCAACGGTCAGTCGCTCTGGAGCACCGAGGTGTGGTACACGCTCAACGCCATCCCCGGGCAGCAGCCGCCCGTGAACCTGGCGCTCGGCAGAGCGGCGACCGCCGACAGCTCCTGCTCCGCCGTCGAGGGCCCGGCCAGGGCCGTCAACGGAACGGTCACCAGCGGCAACCTCGACAAGTGGTGTTCGACGGGCACCAACAAGTGGCTCCAGGTCGACCTCGGCACCACCCAGAGCGTGAGCCGCTTCGTCGTACGGCACGCCGGCGCCGGCGGCGAGAACACCGCCTGGAACACCCGCGACTTCACCATCCAGACCAGCACCACCGGCACCTCCTGGACGACAGCGGCGACCGTCACCGCCAACACGGCGAACACCACCACCCACGACATCTCCCCCACCCAGGCCAGATACGTCCGACTGAACGTCACCAAGGCCACCAACACCTCGGACAACGCCGCACGCATCTACGAGTTCGAGGCCTACGGTGGGCAGGCCGCCACCGAGAACCTCGCGCTGGGCAGGGCGGCGACGGCCGACAGTTCCTGTTCGGCCACCGAGGGCCCGGCCAGGGCCGTGAACGGCAGCGTGTCCGGTGGGAACAGCGACAAGTGGTGTTCGACGGGCACCAACAAGTGGCTCCAGGTCGACCTCGGCACCACCCGGAGCGTGAGCCGCTTCGTCGTACGGCACGCCGGCGCCGGCGGCGAGAACACCGCCTGGAACACCCGCGACTTCACCATCCAGACCAGCACCACCGGCACCTCCTGGACGACAGCGGCGACCGTCACCGCCAACACGGCGAACACCACCACCCACGACATCTCCCCCACCCAGGCCAGATACGTCCGACTGAACGTCACCAAGGCCACCAACACCTCGGACAACGCCGCACGCATCTACGAGTTCGAGGCCCACGGCCCCGGCGGCGACACCGGCCGGGTCACGCTCCTCGACGGGTCCCACCTCGACAACTTCGAGTACACCAACGGCACACCGGCGACGTGGCCGCTGGCCAAGGGCGGGGTGGAGGTCCTCGGCGGCGACATCCGCAGCAGGCGCGCCTTCGGTGACTTCCGGCTGCACGTCGAGTTCTGGCTGCCCAACCTTCCGCCGGACGTCACCGGCCAGGCCCGCGCCAACAGCGGGATCTACCTACAGGACCGCTACGAACTCCAGGTCCTGGACTCCTTCGGCGACACCACCCCGGCCAACGACGAGGGCGGCGCCATCTACGGAAAGATCGCGCCGTCGGTCAACGCGGCCGGCGCGCCGGAGACGTGGCAGACCTACGACGTCACCTTCCGGGCGGCCCGCTTCGACAGCGCCGGGGTCAAGACGGAGAACGCCCGGGTCACGGTCGTGTGGAACGGCGTCACCGTCCACGACAACGCGGTGATCAACGGGCCCACGGGCAACGGCGCCCCGGAGGGACCCTCCGTGGGGCCGATCCGGTTGCAGGACCACGGCGACCCCGGCCTCAACGTCCACTACCGCAACATCTGGGTCGAACCCCTGAGCTGACCGCGCCACCCGGGGCAGGACGGCCCGCGCGGGTCGTCCTGCCCCGACCGTCACCACCGCCGTACGCCCGATCCCGGAGATCCCCCGTCCCTGTCGCACGGCCGCGTCCCCGCGCCCGCCGACCCGTCCACATCGGAGACGGCATGACACGTCGCGCCCGCATCCGCACCCTGCCGCTCACGGCCGCCCTCACCCTGCTGGCCGCCCTTCTCACGCCGGTGTCCCCGGCCCGGGCGGTACCCGCGAAGACGCCCACACTGACCACGCCCTGGACCAGCCAGGCCCTCACCGGCACGCCCCTGCCGGAGTACCCGCGACCGCAGATGACCCGGCCCGACTGGCTCAACCTCAACGGCGAGTGGCAGCTCCGCCAGTCCGCCACCAACGACGCCCCGCAGTTCGGCACGAACCTCCCCGAGCGGGTGAACGTGCCGTTCCCGGTGGAGAGCGCCCTGTCCGGCGTGCAGCGCGCCGCGAACGACAACCGCCACTACCTGTTCTACCGGCGCACCTTCACCGTGCCGGCCGACTGGTCCGGCCGCCGGACGCTGCTGCACTTCGGGGCGGTCGACTGGCAGGCCACCGTGTGGGTCAACGGCGCTCAGGTCGGCGGGCACACCGGGGGCTACGACGCCTTCACGTTCGACGTCACGCCGCATCTCCACGGCGGCTCGATCGAGATCGTGGTGAAGGTGTGGGATCCGACGGACAGCCGTCAGGACGGCAGCCTGCCGCCGATCGGCAAGCAGACCAAGAGTCCGGGTGGGATCTTCTACACCCCCAACTCCGGCATCTGGCAGACCGTCTGGTTGGAGCCGGTGCCGGTCGCGTCGATCAGTAGCGTCGACGTGTACCCGAACCTGTCCAGCAGCAGTCTGCGGGTGCGGGTGTCCACCCGGGGGAACGTCGCCGGGCACAGTGTGCTGGCCGAGGCGCTGAACGGGACCACGGTGGTCGGCTCGGCCACCGGTGGCTTCACCGACTTCAGCGTGCCGGTGCCGAACGCCCGCTGGTGGTCCCCGGACGATCCGTTCCTCTACGGCCTACGGGTGACGCTGCGCGACCCGGGCGGCGCCCGGACGGACCGGACGACGCACTACTTCGGGATGCGGGAGATCACCACCGGGATGGTCGGCGGGGTGCTGCGCCCGAAGCTCAACGGTCAGTTCGTGTTCCAGACGGGCACCCTCGACCAGGGGTACTGGCCGGACGGGCTCTACACCGCCCCCACCGACGCGGCACTCGCCTTCGACCTGCAGAAACACAAGGACCTCGGGTTCAACATGGTCCGTAAGCACATCAAGGTCGAACCGCAGCGGTGGTTCTACCACGCCGACCGCCTCGGCCTGTTGGTGTGGCAGGACGTCCCGTCCCTGACCGCGCAGGACGTCAACGCCGACGACGCCCAGCAGGCGCAGTTCGAGGCCGAGACGCGGGAGGTCGTCGACGAGCACCGCAGCAGCCCGGCGGTGGTCGCGTACACGGTCTACAACGAGGGTTGGGGCGAGCGCGCGCTCGCCGACACCCGGCGGGTCGGGCAGAACGTGAAGAACCAGGACCCCACCCGCCTGGTGAACGTGCACAGCGGCCACAACTGCTGCCAGTCGCTGGGCGACCCGGGCAACGGTGACGTCGACGACTGGCACGTCTACCTCGGCCCCGCGTCGCCGAGCCCGTCGGCCTCCCGGATCGCCGTGCTCGGTGAGTTCGGCGGCCTGGGTCTGCGGACGCCGGGGCACGAGTACAGCCCCAGCGGCAGCTTCTTCGCCTACGAGTGGCAGCCGAACTCCACCGCCCTCACCGACCGGTACGTCGGGCTGGTGCAGGGCACCCGGAACCTGATGCTCGGCAAGGGCCTCAGCGCCTCGGTGTACACCGAGATCACCGACCTCGAAGGCGAGTTGAACGGCTTCCTCACCTACGACCGCCGCATCGTCAAGATGGTCGAGTCCCGGGTCCGGGCGGCAAACCAGGCGCTCATCGACGCGTCCAGGTCGCTCGGCGACAACCAGCCGGTCGCACTGCCGTTGAACACGCGCCGGTCGTTGCAGGTGACCACGCCCGGACACACGGGAAGGTACCTGCGGCACCAGGACAGCCTCGCCTACACCGCGGTCGTCGACGCGGGCAGCACCGCGCTGCTCAAGAACGACGCCACCTACACGATCCGGGCGGGGCTGGCCGACGCGAGCTGCTACTCCTTCGAGTCGGTCAACTTCCCGGGGCAGTACCTCCGGCACGCCGCGTCCCGGGTCCGCAACTCGCCGAACGACGGCTCGGCGCTGATGCGCGCCGACGCCACCTGGTGCGCCCGCACCGGGCTGACCGGCAGCGGGGTCTCGCTGGAGTCGTACAACTTCCGGGGCTCGTTCCTGCGCCACTTCAACTCCGAGGTGTGGCTCAGCGACGGCGCCGGCGGCGCGGCGTACGACACGCCCACCCTCTGGAGCGCGGACAGCACCTGGAACGTCGCCGCGCCCTGGGCGCCGTGAGGACCGGACGCGAGCCGGCCGCACCGGTCGGTCAGCCGCCCAGTCCCGCCACCGCGGCCTCGACCGCCGCGTCAAGCAGCCGCTCGTCCAGGGGCTGCGAGACGGCGCTGGCGTAGACGGTCACCAGGTTGTGTCCCGCCCGGACGATCACGAAGGCCGACCGCCCGGTGATCCGGGTCCGCCCGCTGCCCGCGCTGAGCCGGTAGTCCACCCGCCAGGACTGCTCGCCGAGCGCGGGTGGCGGCTGCGCGTCGACCGCGAACCGCACCGCCGAGCCGCCCGTGCCCCGGGCGGTGAAGCGGGGGCAGGCCCGGCGCGCCGACTCCGCCTCGGCGAGCACCGAGGCGGGCACCGGTTCGGCGTGGGACCTGATCTCGATCACCAGTTCGGCCGACGCGGTGGCGGTCAGGCCGGGCACCGTGGCGAAGCGGGCCCGTTTCCGGACCCGCTCGACTCCGCCGAGCCGGTCCAGGTAGGAGTCCTCGGCCAGGGGCCGGCAGGCCGACGGGTCTATCCGGGAGCCGCCGCCCTCAGCCCGGGCGGGTGGAACCCGCCAGCCCCGGGGCAGCACCGCCCCGACCGCGCCGGCCGCCCGGCGGGCCTCCGCGTGGGTGAGCGGCCGACCGGGGTCCGCTCGTCCCGGAGCGGACCGCGTGGGCCCCGGGGTGGCGTCGGGCACCGGCGGGACGATGGGAGCGGTCGCCGGCGCGGGGAGCCCGGCCGGCTCCGCCACCGGAAGCGGGGCGTACGCCCCGGGGATCCCCGGACCGAGTACCGCCACCGCGAGCAGGGCCGTCAGCACCCCCACCGTCGCGACGGGCCCCCGGGCGCCGCCCGGAGCGGACCGGGTCGGTCCGGGAAGGGCGGGCCGGGACACCAGGAACGGCAGGGTGAACGCGACGAGGTAGCCCAGCCAGGCCAGCGGGGCCAGCAGGTGCGCCTCGGCGGTGTCCAGCCCGTCCGCCCGTCCGGTCAGCAGGGCGTGTGCGTACTGCAGCAGCGCCGCCGCCACGCCGGCCGCCCAGCCCGCGGTCAGCGCCCGGCCGACACCGGCACGACGGCCGACCGCGAGCACCACCAGGACCGCCCAGCCGGAGAGCGCACAGAGCAGCCAGCGCTGTTGGGCCTGCCGGCCCGCCTCGGCCAGGGTGCCCGGCGGGAACAGCTCGGTCCGCCACACGGCGGCTCCCGCACCGACCAGCACGGCGGTCAGGACCGCCGCCACGACCCCCCGGTCCCACCGGCGCGGCGGGCGTCGGTGCCCCTCCCCGGCCCCGCGCAGCAGCAGGCCGACCAGCACCGGTACCAGCAGCGCGAGCAGCGGCCAACCGCTGCGGGGCAGCGCGAAGACCAGCCAGCTGCGGGCCGCGTGGCCGTCGCCCGCCACGGACGCCACCGCCGGCAACGGCCAGAGGACCGCGACACCGGCGGGCGCCGCCACCAGGTACGTGGCCGAACGCCAGCCGACCGACCCGGGCCGGCGGGCGACCACCAGTCGCGCCAGCAGCACGCAGAGCCCGGCCACCGACGCGGCGAGTGGCCCCGCGAGCGCGGCGACGAGCAGCGCGACGGAGACGTCCGGTCGGGCAGAGACGCCCGAGCTTCCCGGAACCGGCAGTGCGGTGGCGATGAACGCCGTCACCGCGAAGCCGATGGCCGTGCCGAGAACGGGTCGCCACCAGCCGCCCGCCCCGGCGGCGGCCCGGCGGACCAGCGCGGGCAGCAGTCCGAGACTCAGCAGGACGGCGCCGACACAGACCGCGACTGGCGGGCCGACGGCCGCCTGCGCGGTCAGGAAGAGGTCGCGCGCGAGGGCGTCGGCGGCGCCCGTCGCCAGCATCGCGACCGCGCCGACCGCCAGCCCGTGGGTCAGGCCGCCCGGCGGATCCGCCGGTCGGCCGAGCGCCGCAGCCCGGGTCGCCGGATCCGGATGCCGGGCGAGCAGCCGACGCCGTCGCGTGGGGCGAACGATCCCGGCGCGCAGCAGCGCGGCCAGGCGCTCGGCGTGGCCGGCATCGGCGGCGTACCGGTCGGCTTCCCGCTCGCGCCGCCGCAGCAGCTCGGCCGCCAGCAGCGCGGTCAGCACCGCGACGACCGTCGCCCGGCCGAGTGCCGTCAGGTAGGTGGCGTTCGGCCCGAAGAAGGCCACCTCGAGCAGGCCGGCGGCGAGCACCGCCGGCACCGGCAACCAGATCAGGGCACGAACGGCCGACGCCCAGGCCACGTCCCGGGCGAGGACGTGCGCGAGTTCGTGCGCCACCACGGGGTCGAACCGCGCCGGGTCGGCGTGGGCCACCGCGACGGCCGCCGGGAGCACCACCGTCGGCCGGCCGACCACACCACCGGTGGTGTACGCCTGCCGTACGGGCGGGGCGGCGACGACCAACCTCGGTCGGCGTCGCCCGACCAACCCGTTGCGGTCGCAGAGATCGACGAAGCGTTCCTGCGCGCCCGGCACGGCGAGCCGGCGACGAAGCCGACGCCGGTCGGCCAGCGGCAGGACCAGGACGAGCGCCGCCGCCGCGCCCAGCGCGATCCCCGCCCCGGCGAGCATGGCCACTCCACGCCGGCCGAACTGCCCGGCCAGGCAGCGGTCGCGGGCGGCCGACTGCTCCGCCGCCGCCACGGGATGGGCCCGGGTGCACACGTCGACGGCGGTCGCCCAGGGCCGGGAGAGCGAGCGGTCGGCGAGGAAGTAGAGGCCACCCGCGCTGATCCCGACGCTGATCAGGGCCGCCAGCACGAGTGCGTAGAGCCAGCCGAGCCGGTCCGGAGGCAGGGGCGGGCCGACGCCGGGGCCGGCGTCGCCACGATCGCCGCCGGTCGTGCCGTCCGCAGCCGTACCGCCGTCGTGGTGGGTCCCGTCGGCACCGGGCCCGGTCATGCGTCCGGCGGATCGACCATCGCGCCGACCGCGGCGTCGGCGAGCAGTTCGGCCCGACCGGCGTCCAGGCCCAGCGCCACGGCGTGCCGGTGGCACGCCTCCCGCAGGCGGCGTGCCTGTTCCGGGTCCAGCCCCGGTCGGGCGTCGGGCGGGGCGGGCAGCTCCCGGCGGCGACGACGCAGCAGGCCGGCTTGGACGGTGGTGGCACCGATGACCAGCACCTCGCCCACGGCGGCGGCCACCACCTGGAGCACCAGCTCGGTAAGCAGGGTGACGTCGAGGCCGAACCCGACCCCATCCTGCGGGACGGACCAGCTGACGCGTCCCTTCGACAGCTGCCGCCGCCAGCCGGCGGCCACCTCGTCGAAGACCGGGAGTTCCTCGGGGGCGATGCGACGCACCGCCGCGTGGGCAGCGCCCACGACCAGATCGGCGGCGACGTTCTGGGGCTCGGTCACGATGCCATCGTGCCGCTACGGCGCCAGCCCGGAGACCCGACAGTAAGGTTTCCGGCACCAGGATCTGTCGCCCGTCACGGGGTTCGAGACCGGCGCGCTGCGCCACGTGAACGTCCCGGGCGAGTCCCCTCATGACGTACGCCCCTAGGCGAGAGTGGCTGCCACGTACGCGGCGGCTTCGGCGATGAGGGCCTGCTGGTATTCCGCGTCCCTGGTGGCCTTGCTCGACAGGATCGCGATGACGAGGGGCGCGGACGTCGGGGGCCACACGACGGCGATGTCGTTGACGGTGCCGTAGTCGCCGGTCCCGGTCTTGTCGGCCACGGTCCAGCCCCGGGGCACGCCGGCGCGGACGCGTTGGGTGCCGGCGCGGGTGGCGTTGCGTTCCAGCAGGTCGCGGAGGACGGCGCGCTTCTCGGGCGGCAGGGCGTCGCCCAGCACGATCCGCTGGTAGGTGGTGCCGAGTGCTCGCGGAGAAGACGTGTCGCGGAGGTCTCCCGGGATGGCGGTCGTGATCGCCGGCTCCGTCCGGTCCATCCGGGTGACCGCGTCGCCGAGGCTACGGGCGTACGCCGTCAGTTGGGCCGGCCCACCCAGATCGCGGAGCAGGAGGTTGCCGGCCGTACCGTCGCTGTGGCGCACCGCGGCGTCGCACAGTTGGCGGATCGTCATCCCCGAGGCCACGTGCCGCCTCGTGATGACGGAGCTCTTCATGAGGTCGTCGGGGGTGTACCTGACGACAGTGTCCAGGTGGGACAGCGGGTGGCGGTGCAGGACCGCCGCGGCTGCCAGCCCTTTGAACGTGGAACAGAACGCGAAGCGCTCGTCCGCGCGGTGGACGATGGTGTCGCCGGTGCCGGTGGCCAGGGCGTACACGCCCAGGCGCGCGTCGAACTTGCGCTCCAGCTCCGCCAGGCGATCGTGGTGACCACCCGTCTCGGCGGCGGAGGGGGAAGCGGGGACAGCCGAGGAGGTGGCGGCGGACGGCGTCCTGTCGTCCGCGCAGCCGGCCAGCGGCAACGCCGCCACCGCCCCCAGCAGAGCGCGACGGGTGACGGTCGGCTGCGTCGAAGGCATGGTCTTCCCTCCGTTGTCGGGTCACGAGGATGGGCGGGGTCGGGTCCGGCGACCGCCGGCGGCGCCGCCGGGCACCCCCGGCGGCGACGCGACGTCGACGGGCGCTGCCTGAACCAGCCCGGAGCGCTTCGCGACCCGGCCGCCCGATGAGTCAACGCGCCGCCCACCGCCCGCGGTTGCGTCCACGGCAGGGATCGACGATCCGTCCCCGCGGCGGATGGGCCGCCTGCCGTGGCGCGTGGCTGGGCCGGCGGCATCCCCGCGTCGGCAGGAGGCAGGATAGTCGGGTGACTGCCCCCACCCGCCCGCCGTCGGCCGTGTTGGACGCGGTGCTCGAGCGGTTGACGTACGTGAACGAGGAGACCGGCTACACCGTCGCCCGGGTGGCCACCGACCGCGGCAGCGACCTGCTCACGGTGGTCGGTGCGCTGCTGGGAGCCCAGCCGGGGGAAAGCCTGCGCCTGACCGGTCGGTGGTCGTCGCACCCGCAGTACGGCCGGCAGTTCGAGGTGCACTCGTACACCACCGTCCTGCCGGCCACGATCCAGGGCATCCGCCGTTACCTCGGTTCCGGGCTGGTCAAGGGCATCGGTCCGGTGTTCGCCGAGCGGATCGTCGCCCACTTCGGCCTCGACACCCTCCGCGTGATCGAGGAGGAGCCCGCCCGGCTGGTCGAGGTGCCCGGCCTGGGGCCGAAGCGCACCGCGAAGATCACCGCGGCGTGGGAGGAGCAGAAGGCCATCAAGGAGGTGATGGTGTTCCTCCAGGGCGTCGGCGTGTCGACCTCCCTGGCCGTACGGATCTTCAAGCAGTACGGCGACGCCTCCATCACGGTCGTCAGGAACGAGCCGTACCGGCTGGCGGCCGACGTGTGGGGCATCGGCTTCAAGACGGCCGACACCATCGCGCAGGCCGTCGGGATCCCGCACGACAGCCCCCAGCGGGTCAAGGCCGGCCTGCAGTACACCCTGTCCGAGGCCACCGACAACGGGCACTGCTATCTGCCCGACGGGCAGTTGGTCGCCGACGCCACCAAGATCCTCAACGTGCCCGCCGACCTCGTCGCCACCTGCCTGGACGCGCTCGTCGGCGAGGAGGGGGTGGTCCGCGAGACGCTGCCCGGGCCGGACGGCGAGCCGACGGCGGCGGTGTACCTGGTGCCGTTCCACCGCGCCGAGCAGTCCCTCGCCGGATCCCTGCTGCGGCTGCTGCGCGACCGCGCCGACCGGCTGCCCCACTTCACCGGCGTCGACTGGGGCAGGGCGCTGGCCTGGCTGAAGGCCCGCACCGGCACCGAGCTGGCCCCCGAGCAGGAACAGGCGGTCCGCCTCGCCCTCACCTCCAGGGTCGCCGTGCTGACCGGCGGGCCCGGCTGCGGCAAGAGCTTCACCGTACGCTCGATCGTCGAACTCGCCGCCGCGAAGAAGGCCAAGGTCACCCTCGTCGCGCCGACGGGCCGCGCCGCGAAGCGGCTGTCGGAGCTGACCGGGCATCCGGCGGCCACCGTGCACCGGCTGTTGCAGCTGCGCCCCGGCGGGGAGGCCAGCCACGACCGCGACAACCCCCTCGACGTCGACCTCCTCGTGGTCGACGAGGCGTCCATGCTCGACCTCATCCTGGCCAACAAGCTCGTCAAGGCCGTCCCGCCCGGCGCACACCTGCTGCTCGTCGGCGACGTCGACCAGCTCCCCTCCGTCGGCGCCGGCGAGGTCCTGCGGGACCTGCTCGCCGCCCCGGCCATCCCCCGGGTCCGGCTGACGCAGGTGTTCCGCCAGGCCGCGGAGTCCGGCGTCGTCACCAACGCCCACCGCATCAACGCCGGCAAGCCGCCCCTGCTCCAGGGCCTCAGCGACTTCTTCCTGTTCGCCTGCGACGACACCGACGCCACCGCCGCCCTGACCGTCGACGTCGCCTGCACCCGGATCCCCGCCCGCTTCGGCCTCGACCCGCGCCGCGACGTCCAGGTCCTCACCCCCATGCACCGCGGACCCGCCGGCGCGGCGGCCCTGAACACGCTGCTCCAGCAGCGGCTCACCCCGGCCCGCGAGGGCCAACCCGAGCGCCGCCTGGGTGGACGGGTGTTCCGCGTCGGCGACAAGGTCACCCAGATCCGCAACAACTACGACAAGGGCCAGGCCGGCGTCTTCAACGGCACCGTCGGCATCGTCACGGCGCTGAGCACCGACGAGCAGACCCTGACGGTACGCACCGACGAGGACGAGAGCATCGACTACGACTTCGACGAACTCGACGAACTCGCCCACGCGTACGCCATGACCATCCACCGCTCGCAGGGCTCCGAGTACCCGGCGGTCGTCATCCCGCTGACCACCAGCGCCTGGATGATGCTGCAACGCAACCTGCTCTACACCGCCGTCACCCGCGCCAAGAAGCTCGTCGTCCTGGTCGGTTCCCGCCGCGCCCTCGCCGCCGCCGTCCGTACCGTCGGCGCCGGGCGCCGCCACACCGCCCTCGACCACCGCCTCGCCTGAGCGCCTCGCCGCCTCCGCACCGCCGGTACGGAACCGCGTGTCCCCTACGCCACGGGACGGGGCGCGGTCGGCGCGGGGCGCAGCGCCGCGAGCTGGATCTGCAACGCCAGCCGCGTGCGCGGCGAGTCGAGATCCACGGGGACGACCTCGGTGAGGCGACGCAACCGGTACCGGAGCGTGTTGGGATGCACGTGCAGCTGCCGGGCGGCCCGCTGCGGGTCGCCCTGCTGGTCGAGCCAGGCGGCGACCGTGGCGACGTAGTCGGTGCCGTGCTCCCGGTCGTGGGCCACGAGATCGGGCAGGGGGCCGCCCACCAGCAGGTCGGCGGTCGGCACGGCGCCGACCACCCGGTGCACGACGACTTCCGCCCAGTGGTCCTCGAACCGCAGCACCGGGCCCCGCTGCCCGGTCGGACCGCGCAACGCGAGCAGCTCCGCCGCCTCGGCGCGGGAGCGCGGCAGGTCCGTCAGGTCCCGGGCGACACCGCCGGACGCGGCGTACAGCCCGGGGTCCTGCGCGGCGACGTCGTGGATCAGCTTCTCCATCCATCGCCGGGACCCGGGCGAGGCGCCCTCGTCGACCAGGACGGCGAACAGGACGTCCCCGACGTCCGCGAGCAGCGGCTGGCGCCAGCCGTGCCGTCGGGTGATCGACTCCCACAGGGCGAGGTTGTCGACCATCTCCCCCGTCCCGCCGTGCGCGCCGAGGGCGACGACCCGCCACGGCCCCTCGGGGAGGGCCAGTTCCTCCCGGCCCATCCTCCCGGGGGCCCGCAGGACTGCCCGCAGGCGGTCGGCCGACACCCGGCGCGCGACGTCGGCCTGCACGCGCAGGCGGAGCAGGTGCAGGGCCAGCACGGACGCGGTGCCCTGGAGATCGCGCAGCCGCCCCTGCGGCACCGGGCCCTCGACGACGGCCCAGATCGAGCCGAGCAGCTCGCCTCCGGCGCGGATCGGGATGACGAGACGGGGCAGCGTCCCGTCCGGGCCCTGCGGTACGAAGATCAGCTCGCTGCCCGTCGCGAGCTTGCGGAAGACGCCCCGGGAACGGAAATGGGCGATCACGTTGCCGGGGGCGCGGCGGCCGACGATCGTCGACACGCGCGCCGGGTCGGTGCGGTCCTGGCGCGAGGAGTAGGCGAGCACCCGGGACCGGGCATCCTCGATCGTCACCGGCGCGTCGACCACGGCGGCGGTCGCGTCGGCGAGGGCGAACAGCTCGTCGTACACGCCGGGCTCCCCGGTCTCCGGCGAGCCGGGCGCGACGGCCCGGTCGATCATCCCGCGGAGCAGCCAGACGAGCTGGGCCCAGGAGCCGTGGCGTTGAAGCTCGACCAGGGTCAGGCGCCGTTCGGCGGCGGCCGACGTCACGTCGGGGTGCGCGGCCAGTGGGGGCTTGAGCACCAGGCCGGCCGCCCCGGTCTCCTGGCAGCGGGCGACGACGGCGATGGCCTGTTCCGGGGTCGCGACACCCGCGCCGAGGACGAGGTCGCCGCTCTGGCCGGTCGTGGCGTCGTCGGGTTCGGCGAGGGTCACGTCGCGTACCTCCGCCTCGTCGGCGGCGACGACGACCTTGAGCAACGCGGCGCCGGCCGCGTCCACCACGCCAGCCACGGTGAGCATGCCGCGATTGTGCCCCGATCTTGTGCGCGAGGGCCAATGACCTGGGCGATCGTTGGCCGGAACGGACAATGACCTCCCGGCCCGGCGGGGACAGGATTGCCGCGATCCCTGTCGCGCCCGAAGGAGAAGACGCCATGTCCCCCGCCGAGTCAGTGCCCGCCCCCCAGCACGTCGCCGTCGTCGGCGCGGGGATGGTCGGGCTGGCCACCGCCTGGTTCCTGCAGGAGCGGGGGGTCCGGGTCACCGTGCTCGACCGTACGGGGGTCGCGGCGGGCGCGTCGTGGGGCAACGCGGGCTGGCTCACCCCCGGCATCACCACTCCCCTGCCGGAGCCGGCGGTGCTGCGGTACGGGGTGCGCGCCGTGCTGAGCCCGTCCTCGCCCGTCTACGTTCCGCCGCGCGCCGACGCCCGGCTGCTGCGGTTCCTGGCCGGCTTCGCGCGGCACAGCACCGCGTCGAGGTGGCAGAGCGCGATGCGGGCCCTCATCCCGGTGAACCGGCGGGCGCTGGCGGCGTTCGACGCGCTGACGGCCGGTGGGGTCGCGGCGCCGACGCACGAGGCGAAGTCGTTCCTCGCCGCGTACCGGACCGAGGCCGAACGGTCGGTCCTGCTCGACGAGCTGGCGCACATCCACTCCGCCGGCCAGGGGATCGAGTTCGACGTCCTGACCGGGGCCGAGGCACGGGAGGTGGAGCCCTCCCTGTCGGACGCGGTCGGCGCCGCCATCCGCCTGCACGACCAGCGCTACGTCAACCCGGGGCAGTACGTGCACGCGCTGGCCGACTCCGTCCGCGCGCGGGGCGGAGCGATCGAGACCGGGGTGGACGTCGTGGACGTCCGCGACGAGGCGACCGGGGTCCGGGTGCTGACCTCCGCCGGCGCCGACGAGCGCTACGACGCGGTGGTGCTGGCGACCGGCACCTGGCTCGGCCAGCTGGCCCGGCGCTTCGGCGTCCGCACCCTCGTGCAGGCCGGCCGCGGCTACAGCTTCAGCGTCGCGATCGAGCACCTGCCGGCCGGTCCGGTCTACTTCCCCGCGCAGCGCGTGGCCTGCACGCCGCTGGGCGACCGGCTGCGCGTCGCCGGGATGATGGAGTTCCGCAGCGCCGAGGCGCCGCTGGACCGGCGCCGCATCTCGGCCATCGCCGAGGCCGCCCGACCGCTGCTGCGGGGCGCCGACCTGGATGCCCGCACCGACGAGTGGGTCGGCTCGCGGCCCTGCACCCCCGACGGCCTGCCCCTGATCGGCCGGACCAGGTCACCGCGCGTCTTCGCCGCCGGCGGCCACGGCATGTGGGGCATCACCCTCGGCCCGCTCACCGGCGAGCTGCTCGCCGAGCAGATCACCGGCGGTGGGCAGCCTGTGGAGCTGCGCCCCTTCGACCCGCTGCGCTGACGGGCACCGCCCGGGACCGACGAGCCGCCGGCCGGGCCTCGCTGCGCGCCGGACGGATGCCGCACGCGGGCGGGAGACGGGCGAGCCGCCCGCCTCCCGCACGCGGCCACCGGATCAGCACAGCCGACGCGCCAGCAGCCCAGGGCTTCCGGCGCCCGTCGAGGAAGCCCTGGTGGTCGGCGGGTCGCAAAGATCAGGAGGCGGTCGCGACCGGCGAGGGGTTGAGCCTGGCGAAGCCCTCCTGCCGCTGGTAAGGGAAGTACGGGTAGGGCGCGGTGCGGGCGCTGGCGGTGTCGAGCCGGGCGATCTGTTCGGGTGTGAGTGACCAGCCGACGGCTTCGATGTTCTGCCGCAGCTGCTCCTCGTTGCGGGCGCCGATGATGACGGTGGCCACGGTAGGTCGTCGCAGCAGCCAGTTGACCGCGATCTGCGGCACTGCCCGGCCGGTCTCGCGGGACAGCTCGTCGAGGACGTCCACGATGCGGAAGAGGTGCTCGTCGTCGACCGGCGGGCCGTAGGCGGCGGTGGCGTGCAGCCGGCTCGCGGGCGGTGGCGGGGTGTCGCGGCGGATCTTGCCGGTGAGTCGTCCCCAGCCGAGCGGGCTCCACACGACGGCTCCGACGCCCTGGTCGAGGCCCAGGGGCAGCAGTTCCCATTCGTAGTCCCGGCCGACCAGGGAGTAGTAGACCTGGTGCGCCACGTACCGGCAACGGTGGTCCCGGTCGGCGGCGGAGAGGGACTTCATGAGTTGCCAGCCGGCGAAGTTGGATGCGCCGACGTAGCGGATCTTGCCGGCCCGCACCAGGTCGTCCAGTGTCGCCACGACCTCTTCGACGGGCGTTGCGGCGTCGAAGGCGTGTAGCTGGAACAGGTCGATGTAGTCGGTGCCGAGTCGGCGCAGCGCTGCGTCGACCGATCGGATGAGCCGGGCCCGTGAGGTCCCCGCGTCGTTCGGTCCGTCGCCGGTCGGCAGGCCGCTCTTGGTGGAGATCAGGACGGCGTCGCGTCGGCCTCTGATCGCCTGCCCCAGCACCTCCTCGGACGCGCCGTCGGAGTACACGTCCGCGGTGTCGAACATGGTTATCCCGGCGTCCAGGCAGATGTCCACGAGGCGCCTGGCCTCGCGCGCGTCCGTGTTGCCCCAGGCACCGAAGAGCGGTCCGGAACCGCCGAAGGTGCCGGCGCCGAAGCTCAGCGCGGGCACGGTGAGGCCGGATGCCCCCAGTCGTCGGTACTCCACGATCACACCCCTTTATTAACGGAACTTCAGTTCCTTTAAGATGTTGCGTACGATAGCAGCCATCCGCAGTTAAGGGAACTGGAGACCCGTTATGACCGTCGGTGCCATCCGGCCCGGAGGACGGACCGCCCGGGTACGTGCCGCCGTGCTCCAAGCCGCCACTGACGCGCTCATCGAGCACGGCTTCGACCGTCTCGACCTCGCCGATGTGGCGCGCCGCGCCGAGGTGGGCAAGACGACGGTCTACCGCCGCTGGGGTACGGTCGCCGGCCTCGTCGCCGACCTGCTGGCGGACATGGCGGAGCAGTCCTCGCCCCGGGCCGACACCGGCTCGCTGATCGGGGACCTGCGCGCCAATGCCCGGCTCGTGCAGCGCACCCTGGTCGATCCGCGCCAGGGCGCGCTGTTCCGGGCGGTCATCGTCGCCGCGACCTGCGACCCCCGTGCCGCCGAAGCGCTACATCGCTTCTATGCCGTGCGCATCGCCGAGTGGGCTCCCTGCGTCGAGCAGGCCGTGCAGCGGGCGGAGCTGCCGGCGGGCACGGATGCGGCCGAAGTCATCCGCGCCGTCTCGGCCCCGCTCTACTACCGCCTGCTCGTCAGCGGAGATCCCGTCGACGAGGCCGCGGCGGACCGGGCTGCCGAAGGGGCAGCGGCAGCCGCCCGGGCCGGCGTCTACACGCCAGCCAACGGTCGCGACTGACGACGCACCACATCCTCACCTGCCGCGCTCATCGCTGGGCCCGAGGTGGCACGAACGGGAAGAGGCCGCCTTCGCCTGAGCTACGCCCGGCGCGACGAGACATCCGCCTACGCTCCGCAGCCGGCCCGGTACCGCGGCTCCGGCGGACGGCGGCCCCCCTCCGCACTGCGGCGCGCGGTCGGCGCGGTTCCCGGCCAGGCCAGCTCGGCTGCGAGCCGTCCGGTGACACCGATGACGTTTCGTACCCAGCTCCATGACAGTTGTATGAAGAAGCTGTGGAAGTAACCGGGAGTGGTTTCGCCGCCCTTCCGGCGGGGGCAACACGCAGCTCGACGACAACTCTCCGGAAGGACGGCTCCACGTGGAAGTCACCGGTTTCTTCACCGCCATCATCATCGGCCTGATCATCGGGGCGTTGGGCCGCCTGGTCGTGCCGGGCAAGCAGAACATCCCGATCTGGCTCACGCTGCTCATCGGTGTGGTGGCGGCAATCCTCGGCACCCTCGTCGCCGGGGCCCTGGGCGTGGACGACACCAGGGGGATCGACTGGATCGAGCTGGCCCTCCAGGTCGTCTTCGCCGCGATCGGTGTCGCCATCGCCGCCGGCGCCTACGGTCGCCGACGCATCCGCTGACCTGCACGTCCGACGGCGCCGGCCCACCCTCGCGGCGGGCCGGCGCCGTTCTGTCCGCCGTGCTGCCGTAGGACCGCGCCGGCGAAGACGGGTGGCGCGCCTAGCTACGACAGTCGCAGCTGGTGCGGCCGTGGGCGGCGCGCCGGTGGGGCGAGGGCCGGCAGGTGGCGCAGTACCGGGCCGACGGGCGGTGCGCCAGCTCCTCGATCGGGATGTCGCGGTCGCACCCCTTGCAGGTGCCGTAGCGGCCCTGTTCCAGGTAGTGCAGCGCCCGGGCGATGTCACCGAGGGCCCGTCGCGTGGCGGCGGTCAACGCGGCGGCGGCCTCGAGATCGGCGCCGTCGGAGCGCACCTGGCGGGCCTGCCGGTCCAGCAGCGCCAACTGGGTGCTGTGCCGCTCGTACTGCTCCTCCAGGACGATCCGGAGCACTCCCAGCTCGTCCTGCCTGTTCGCGACGTACACGATCGGTCCTTCTCCCTGCTCGCAACGAAAGAAAGGGCGGAGCGCTGATGCGCTCCGCCCGCCGTGTGCCGGTCCTGTGGATCTCGACCGGGTGGCGGCGGGCGGCCCTGGCGAGGCGCCCGCCGGGTCAGCGGCGCGACCATCGGCGCGACGGTGCCCCGGCGGACGCGGGCGACCGACGGCGCGACGAGGCGACGGGTGATCGCGCCCGCCGCGAGGTGGGCCCGCGGCCCGGCCGTCGCAGTCGTCCGCGACGGGGCAGAAAACTCCTGGTACGCCGCGGTGCGGGGCTGCCGGGAGGGGCCGGGGGCGATCACGGCGTCACCATAGACCGAACGCCCGCGTACCGGCCAGCGCCGGGCGCCTCGCGCCCGTCGTGAGGGCTGCCGGGTCGGTCGGGGCGGCCGTGACCCGTCACACAGGCCCCGAAATTGGCGTGCGCGTGGGCGACCCGGCGCTCTACGTTTCCGCCGTGACCCTCGACATCGTGAGCCTGGCGGACCGCCCCGACCTCGGCCGTTCGCTCGACGAGGACTTCGACGGGGCGTGGCCGCCGTTCATGCTGTGGGACCCGATGGGCGCGGTGTACTACGGCGTCGCCCACGACCTGTATCCCGAGTTCGTGTTCGCCGCCGTGGACCCCACCGACCCCGCGCGTGCGGTCGCCCGGGCGTACGCGGTGCCGTTTCGCTGGACGGAGTCCGAGCTTCCCGACGGTGGCTGGGACCGGGTGATCCAGCGCTCCACGATCAACCGCCTGACCGGCGCCGAGACGAACATCGTCTCGGCGTTGGAGATCTGCATCCGGCCCGACCGTCGCGGCACCGGGCTGTCCGCCGTGATGCTCGCCGCCATGCGGGAGGCCGTCGCGAAACGGGGCTACGACACGCTCGTCGCGCCGGTCCGGCCGAGCGGCAAGCACACCCGGCCCGAACTGCCGATGGCGGAGTACGCGGCGCAGGTCCGCGAGGACGGCCTGCCGGTCGACCCCTGGCTGCGGGTGCACGTCCGCGCGGGCGGACGCATCGAGCGCGTCGCCACCCGGTCGATGACGATCGCCGGGACCCTCGCCGACTGGCGGCGCTGGACGGGCCTGCCGTTCGACACCAGCGGGCCGGTCCACGTGCCGGGCGCCCTCGTGCCGGTGCACTGCGACGTGGCGCACGACCACGCCGTCTACGTCGAGCCCAACGTCTGGGTCAGGCACCGGCTCTAGGGGGTCGCGCCGCGGTCAGGCGCGGGCCAGTTCCGCAGCAGGGCGTCGAGGGCGTCCAGGACCCGTGACCAGGTCTCCTGGGTGTCGGGGGCGCTGTGGCTGAACCCGCCGCCCAGCTCCAGGCTCACGTAGCCGTGGAAGACGCTGCCCAGCAGTCGGACCGCGTGCGTCTGGTCCGGCTCCGTCAGGTCGTAGCCACGCAGCAACGCCCGCGTCATCTGCGCGTGTCTGCCGCCGGCGCTCGCCGCCGCCGTCTGCGGGTCCAGTCTGAGCTGGGCGGCGGCGTAGCGGCCGGGATGCTCCCGGGCGTAGTCGCGGTAGACGTTCGCGAGGGCGGTCAGGGCGTCCTTGCCGGCCCGTCCCGCGAGGGCGTCGGCGGCCCGGTCGGCGAGTTCCTCCAGGGCGAGCAGGGCGATCCTGGTTCTGAGGTCCTGGGAGCTCTTCAGGTGCGAGTAGAGGCTCGCGACCTTGACGTCGAACCGCCTGGCGACCGCCGAGACGGTCACCTGGTCGAAGCCGACCTCGTCGGCCAGTTCCGCCCCCGCCAGGGTCAGGCGTTCCGTGGTCAGTCCTGCGCGTGCCATGCTCCTCCACCCATCGGCATAACCTATTATGCATTTGCCTAATGGCTTTAGGCAAATTAGCCTCCGCCGTATGAAGCCGCTGACCGAACGCGAGATCCGCACCGCCTTCGTGAACTGCACCAAGGGCGAGGCGAAGCGCCTGTCCGTCCCGCGCGACCTGGCCGAGCGCCCCTGGGACGACCTGGACTACCTCGGCTGGCGAGATCCACAGGCCCCCCACCGCGCCTACCTCGTCACCGAGTTGGACGGCTGCCCGAGGGCCCTCGTGCTGCGCTGCCCCAGCCCCGCCCCCTCGCGACCACGGCGCGGCATGTGCTCGACGTGTCTGACCGCCCCCACCGGCGGCGTCTCCCTGATGGTCGCGCCGAAGGCGGGCAAGGCCGGGCAGCAGGGCAACACGGTCGGCACCTACCTGTGCAGCGACCTCGCCTGCTCCCTGTACGTGCGGGGAAAGAAGGACGCGGGCGCCGGCGCACGACTGCAGGAGTCACTCACCCTGGAGGAGAAGATCCAGCGGACCGTGGCGAACGTCGCCGCGTTCATCGCCACCGTGACCACCTGACCGCACTCACGGCAGGGCGGGGGGCGGCCCGGTGTAGCCGCTGTTCCAGCGGAACCGATAGGGCGGCTGGGCGTACTCCTCGTTGACGTGCGCGAGCCAACCCGCCGTCCGGGCGACCGAGAAGATCACCTCGGCGGCGCCCGGCCCCATGCCGGCCGCGTGCGACAGCACGGCGACCGCGAAGTCGACGTTGGGCAGGGCGCCCCGCCGCCGCGCCGTGGCCGTCAGGTCGTCCACGGCCCGCCGCAGGTCCCCCTCGATCGGCAGGTCCGCGACGAGGTCGAGCAGGGTCGCGCCACGCGGGTCGCCCGCCGGGTAGAGCGGATGCCCGAACCCGGGCAGGTCACCGGCCCGCAGCCACTCGGCGATCGCGGCCGACGCCCCGTCCCGCCGGGCGGCCTCGATCATCCGGTGGACGCCGCTGCCGACGGCTCCGTGCATCGGCCCGTCCAGCGCCCCGAGGCCCGCCAGCACCGCCGCGTAGGGGTTCGCCCGGGTCGAGGCCGCGACGCGTACCGCGATGGTCGACGCGGCCAGGTCGTGGTCGGCGAGCAGGACGAGCGCGGCGTTGAGCGCCCGGAGACCGGCCGCGGACGGTGGCGTGCCCGTCAGCCGCGACCACAGCCGGGCCGCGAGCCGCTCCTCGGCGGGCGCCTGCCCGGCCAGGGGCAGGGCGTCGACCATGGTGGACAGCAGCGCCGGCGCGAGGGCCGTCACGGTCGCGGGCGCCAGGTCGAAGCGCAGCGGGTCCATCGCGGCGGCGACGGCGACGACCACCGGCAGGCGGTCGAACAGCCGCGCCCGGGCCGGCAGGTGGGCGCTCGCCAGCCTGGCCCTGTCGAGGGTCTCGGCGGACGCCGCGAAGGCGCCCCGGTGCCGTTCCCCCGTCCACAGCCAGTGCGCGACCTCCTCGAACGCGGTCGCCGGCGCGAGCGTGCCGACGTCCAGCCCCCGGTAGTGCAGCCGCCCGTAGGCGATCAACGTGGTGGCGGTCCGCATCGCGGGGGCCGCGTCGCGGTCCGGCCGGGTCGCCTGCGTCCGGGCGGCCAGCCGCTCGACGTCGGTCAGCCGGAACCGGCTGATCCGTTCGCCGGGAACCTTGACCCGGGGAATCAACCCGCGACTGACGTACGCGTAGATCGTCTCCGGCTTGACGCGCAGGCGAAGCGCCGCCTCGGCGGTCGTCAGCAGGTGTTCCCCGGACATGTGGGCATGGTCTCACATTGACTGAATCAACGTTGACCGTGCCCGCTCGACGGCGTGACGCTGCCCGCATGCCTGACACCATCACCGTTCCGCGCGGGCTCGCCGGCGTCGTGGTCACCGACACCACGATCGGCCGCGTCCGCGGCGCCGAGGGCTTCTACCACTACCGGCAGTACTCCGCGATCGACCTGGCGGAGCAGCGCACCCTGGAGGACGTCTGGGCGCTGCTGGTCGACGGTCGCCTGCCCGCCGATCCCACGGCCCTGCGCCGCGAGATCGCGCCGCTGCGCCACATCCCGCCCGCCGTCGCCGCCGCGCTGCCCGACATCGCCGCGGCGTCGACGTCGCCGGACCCGATGGGCGGGCTACGCGCCGCGCTGGCCGTCGCCGGCCTCGCCGCCGGGGCCCGCCCGCTGTACGACACCTCGCCGGCGCAGCGCCGGGCGCAGGCCATGGCGCTCTGCGCGCTCACGCCCAGCCTGCTGGCCGCGCTGTTCCGGCTGCGGGCGGGGCTGGAGCCGGTCGAGTCGCGCGACGACCTGTCGCACGCGGCGAACTACCTGTACATGATCACCGGCGAGGAACCGTCCGCCGCGCACGCCCGCGCGATCGAGCGCTACCTGATCGCGACCGTCGATCACGGCTTCAACGCCTCCACCTTCACCGCCCGCGTCGTCGCCTCCACCGGCGCCGACATCTACGCCTGCGTCGGCGGCGCCCTCGGCGCGCTCTCCGGCCCGCTGCACGGGGGCGCGCCCAGCCGGGCCCTCGACACCCTCGACGCCATCGGCTCCCTCGACCGGGCCGACGCGTGGCTGCGCGAGCGGATCCTGAAGGGCGAGCGGATCATGGGATTCGGGCACCCCGTCTACCGCACCGAGGATCCCCGCTCGCGCCTGCTCAAGGGGATCGCCCGCTCCCTCGGCGGCGATCTGGTGGACTTCGCCGTGGCCGTCGAGGAGCGGGTCCTGTCGCTGCTGGCGGAACTGAAGCCGGGCCGGGAACTGCACACCAACGTGGAGTACTACGCCGGCGTGGTCATGCACCTGTGCGGGCTGCCCAGGGAGATGTTCACGCCGACGTTCGCCACCAGCCGGGTGATCGGATGGTGCGCCAACGTGCTGGAACAGGCCGAGGACTCGAAGATCATCCGGCCGGACTCGCGCTACGTCGGCGCCAGCGCGCCCCAACCGCTGCCGACCACAGCCGCACCGCCGCCGGCCTAGGCCCGGTCCGGTTCCCGTACGCGTCGCACGCCCGGCGCGACGACGTCACCCGGTTACGGGCGCGGCCCCGCCGCGCGGGCAGGCGAGCCACCGCACCGGTGGTGCCAGCGCACCGGCCCCCGGCCTCGCCGCGCCCGTCCTCGGCACCACCGGCCCGCCGGGGACGCCCGGGACGCCCGGGACGGTCGCGCCGAGAAGGTCCGGCGTCCCGGCGGCGGGGGCGGTCGAGACGAGAAGGTCCGACGTCACGCCGGGGGTGATGCCCCGAGCGGCCTGCGCCCGGTACGGCGGGCCGACCCGCTCGGGTGCGGCCGTGCCGGCGGCGGCCAGCGTCACGAACGCCACCGCGACGACGGCGGCGGCGAGGGCCGCGCGAGGTTCGGCACGCAGCCCGCTCGACGGGGCCTGATCCGGGCGGACCGGCGGCGGTGGCACCGGCCGCGCACGCCGGTGGGCGGCCAGGAGCGCCTCGAGCTGCGCGGTGACGGCGGCCCGTCCGCCCGTGGCGGCGGCGAAGGCGAGGGTGAGGTAGAAGCGGAAGTTCACGGTCCCGGCGGCGGGCACCCGCAGCCCGGCGAGCCGCCGCCCGTCGGCGGCGTGCAGCAGGGTGAGCGGGAGCGCACGGTGGTGCGCGGGCCCCACCAGGTCCGCGTACCTCCACTCGTGCCGCCGCCCGCGCTCCGAGGAGAAGGCGACGCGGCGGCTGGTCACGACGGCCAGTCCGGTGTCGAGGACCCGCGCGCCCCTGGGCAGCGCGCGGCCGGCGACGTCGTCCGTGGCGACGGTCAGGCCCGGTGCGGGCAGCCCGGTGCCGTGCCGTGCGTCCACCTCGACCAGGTCCGCGACCGGCAGCACCCGGTAGACGACCTCGTCGTCGTCGAGGGCCACCGGCAGGCCGGCACGCGGCTGCGTACAGCCGAGGAACCCGGCCGCCTCGATCCGCAGCCGGACCAGGTGGTCGTGGCGCAGCTGCCAGGCCGCGGACCGCGCGTCGTACGCGCGCCGACGCCGGTCGTTCTCGCGCTCCGCCCACCTGATCCGCCACGCAGGCTGCGCCGACGCCGGGACCGCCATGATGGAGTACGGGGCTGCCGTCACGTCTCGTACAACCACCGGCCGCGCGATGAGGAAACTGGTGCCGGTCGATACTTCCCATTGTTACCGGTAGGGGCGGTTCGGCCCTCGATCCCGGACTACCGACCGTCCACGCCGCCACACGGCGCTCCCACGCCCATCCGCACCTGCGCCTGCCGCCCGGCCGAGCGAAGCACCATCGGCACGCAGGCCGGCCGCGCCACCCAGGTCCCGCCGGCGAAGGCCAGCCACTGCGGCCGACCCGTGCCGGGACCACGCAGTACCGTCGTTCGATGCGCACGAGGGCGGAGCATGCGGTGAACCTCCACGGAGGAACCCCTCGGCTTGTCGGGGAGGAGGACCTCGCCGGCTTCACCGCCGGGCAGTTCCTGGACGTGGTGAAGGCCCTCACGGCGATCCTCACGCTGCCCCCGTCGGCCGCCGACCGCGTCGACGCCCTCGCCGTGGCCACCGGCCAGGGAGAGGAGTGGCGGCTCAGCCACGCGATCCGCGGTTGGGAGGCGAACCCCGGCCTGCGTCACCTCCTGGTGACGAACGGGAACCCGGCCGAGGAGACCTACGTCGAACTCACGCTCGACCACCTGCGCGGCCTCGGCCTCCGTCGGTGCGAGGGGGTCTGCCTCCAGGCCGGACCCGCCCCCCACACCGGCCGGCAGGCCGCCTGGATCGCCGAGCAGGCGCAGGGCCTCGGCATCGCGAGCCTCGCGCTCGCCGTCTCCCCCTACCACCTGCCCCGCGCCTACCTCACGGTCCTCAAGGCACTGGACAGGAAGAGCCTCCGCCTGCCCGTCATCCCGGTCCCCGTGGCCGTCTCCCCCGACACGCCCGTCCCGGAGACCGGGGCCACCGCCTACGACCTCGTACCGGGGGAAGTGAAACGGATCCTGACCTACATGGACGACGACCAGGTCGCCACCCTCGGGGAACTCCAGCACTACCTGCGGTGGCTGTGGAGTCGCCACGAGTCCCTCCTCGTCGGGGCCCCGGGCCGAGCCGAACGGCCCGACGGTCCGTCGGCGGCCCGGATCGCGCTGCCCTGAGCAGAATCGCTCGCCTTCCGGGCCGTAGGGCCGGAGGCTGGCGGCATGGGAACGGGCTTCAGCGGCGAGGTGGCCACGTACTACGCGAGACACCGGCGCGGGTACCCGCCGGAGGTGATCGACGCCGTCGTCGGGGCCTTCGGTCTCGGCGACGGCGACACGGTCGTCGACCTCGGCTGCGGCACCGGACAGCTGAGCCTGCCGCTCGCCGCCCGGGTGGGCGCGGTCGTCGGCGTGGATCCGGAGCCGGACATGCTGGCGTTGGCCCGCCGGGCCGCCCTCGACGCGGGAGCGACCAACGCCGCGTGGCTGCTCGGCGCGGACACCGACCTGCCCGTCCTGGGCCGGCTGCTGGGTGACGGGGCGGTCGGCGCCCTGTCCGTCGCCGTCGCGATCCACTTCATGGACCGCGAGGCGCTGTTCCGGGCCGCCCGGCCGCTGCTGCGCCCCGGCGGCGGGATCGTCGTGATCACCAACGGCGACCCGCTCTGGTCGCAGGACGCCGAATGGTCGCAGACCCTGCGCGGATGCCTGGAAGGGCTGCTCGGGCACCCCGTCACCGCGACGTGCCAGACCGACGCCGCCGGCCGCCGGCGCAACCGGGACGCCCTCGCCGCCGCCGGCTACCGGGTGGCGGAGTCGTCGGTGGAGTACGCCGCGCCGCTCACCGTGCACGACATGGTCGGCGGCGTCTTCTCCGCGATGTCACCTGACCTGCTGCCCTCGCCACCGGAGCGGGCCGCGTTCACCGCCGAGGTCCGCGACGCCCTCGGCGGGCGGGAGGCGGTCACCGAGCGGGTCCACGTCTCGCTCCAGTTCGGCCTGCCCGGCTGACCCGTCCGACGCCCGGCCGCCACGAAGCGCAGGGGCCCCGCCGAGATGGCGGGACCCCTGCGTCGACGCTACGGTCGGGTGCCGGTCAGCACCAGCCGTTGATCGGGCCGTTCACGCCGCTCGCCAGGTAGGCGTCGGAGATCCAGGTGCCGTCGCTCAGCCGGTTCCACAGCGCGGTGGTGCCGTACCGCCCGGTGTGGGACGTGCCGTTGGCGGAGCAGGAGACGGTGACCGTGGCGCCGTCGCCGACCGATCCGCGCACGGCGTAGCCGGTGCCGGGCCCGGACCGCTTGTTCACCGAGCCCCCGCCGTTGGCGTCGACCACCGCCTGGTTGAAGCCCAGCGCCCCGTAGTTGTAGAGGCCGGCGCCGGCGCCGGCCCAGGCCGAGCCGTGCCGCGCGCCGCCCTGGTAGGGGCCGGCGCCGTTGACGAACTCCCACTTGCCGAGGCCGTGCCCGCCGATGGAGACGTAGGCGCTGTTCTGCCGCAGCCCGAAGTGGACGTGCCGGCCGGAGGCCGCCCCGCCGCAGGTGACGTCGGTGCCCGTGTAGCCCAGGTAGGCGCCCTGGCCGACGGCGGCGCCGTTGACCGAGATGCTGCTCCACAGGTGGTAGTAGTCGGTGGAGTAGCCCCGGTCGTGGATCACCCGGATCCACCCCGTGCACATCGTGTACGCCGTGCCGGCCCGCGCCGCGCGGACAACCTGGTCACCGCCGGCCAGGTCGATCGAGCTGTACGGCGTCTCGGAGCCGCCCCAGCCGTGCGGGCCGCCGGTCAGCGTCCAGGTCTGGCCGACCGCGAAGGGCAGGGCCATCCCGGTCCGGTAGTCGCCGCCCGCCTGCATGGTGCTCGGGGTGCGCTGGAAGACCGCCTTCTCCTGCTTGTTCACCAGCGGCGACTCGGCGGCCAGTTCGCTGAACCCGGCCTCGCCGTCGAAGTTCACCCGCCACCTACCGGCCTCGGCACGGGCGATGAAGATCGCGCCGGTCGGGTGGACGTCCTTCTCGTGGGTGGTGACGGCCACCGCGGTGCCGAAGGCCCACTGGCCGTTCCTGCGGGTGACGGTCACGCGGGTCTCGGAGCTCTCGGCGTGCTCCGCCGCGGGGCTGCCTGCGTGCTCCGCCGCGGGGCTGCCGGCGTGCTCCGCCTCCGTGGTCCGGACCTGCGCGCGCAGCTTGGCGGCGACGGCGTCCTCCACGCTCACGCGGACCGGGTCCGGGGTGGGCGCGGCGTGCGCGGCGGTGCCCGCGACCAGGAGTTCCGTCGCCAGCAAGGCTGTGGCGATGCCTGCCCATCGTCTGATGTGCACCATTGACGACCTCTTTCAAATCGAAGGACATCGCTAAGTTGTGCTGACGATAGACAGAACGAGGAAGATTGTCTACACGTTGACCCGTCGGCAATGAAGGTATGTTTCGGCGCGGGGACCGAAGATCCACGGTCGGCGGGCGGGGCCCCGCCGGACCGGGGACGCCCGCCGCACGAATCTGCTGGTCGACGCCCCTCGGCGCGGGTCGGGTGGAAGACTGGAGCTGTCGCCGAGGGGGATCCCGTATGTCTGCTGGTCGCTATCTTGCGGTCGCCGGTCCGCGCGAACTGCGTGCGGGAGAGGTGTCCGGGACCGAGCCCGGGCCCGGTCGCGTGACCGTCGACATCACGTACACGGGGATCTGCGGCACGGACGTGCACGGCTACACCGACGGGCACATGCTGCCGCCGGCGGTCTTCGGGCACGAGTGGACCGGTTCGGTCTCTGCGGTGGGCGCCGGCGTGGACGGGTTGCGGGTCGGCCAGCGCGTGGTCGGCGCGGTGGGGCCGGCGTGCGGCCGCTGCCGCCAGTGCGTCGCCGGGCACGCCCGCAACTGCGACACCGTGTTCGCCGAGGCCAACGGGGTCGACGCCGACGCGCCGCCGCACGGCGCCTTCGCCACCCGGGTGCAGGTCACGGCGCGGCGGGTGATCCCGGTTCCGGAGAGTCTCTCGGCGGTGGAGGCGGCGCTCGTGGAGCCGGCCACGGTCACCTTCCACGCCGTGCGGCGGGTGGCGGCGCAGTACGGCAGCACCACCCTGGTCCAGGGCGCCGGCCCGATCGGGCTGCTCACCGCCCAACACGCGCGCAACGCCGGGGCGGGGCCGATGATCATCTCGGAGCCCTCGGCGGCGCGTCGAGCGCTGGCCGGCAAGCTCGGCTTCGCCCACGTGGTCGAGCCCGCCGACCTGCGGGCCGCGCTGGACGAACTCACCGCGGGCTTGGGCGCCGACGTCGTGTACGAGTGCAGCGGCGTTCCGTCGCTGTTCCAGCCGTCGGCGGAGCTGGTGCGCCGGGGCGGGACGCTCGCGTTGCTCGGCTACCCGCTGGAGAACTCGAGCGTCAGCTACGGCGACTGGCAGAGCCGGGAACTGACGGTGATCGGATCGCTGGCCTACCACCACGAGGACTTCGTGGGCGCAATGCACGCGATCGGCGCACACCGCATCGACGTGGCGGCACTGCACACGGGCACCTTCGGGCTGTCGTCGCTGAAGGACGTCCTCGACGAACTCGACTCGGGACGCAGCGAGCACACCAAGGTGCTGATCGACCCGAACCAGCCGGACGGGGCCTGAGTCGGCGGGCCACAGTCGCCGGGTCAGTGCGGGAAGACCCGGGGCGCGCGCCGCTCGGTCTCGTCGCGGAAGTCCCCGATCCGGTAGGCCACCTGCCGCATGCCGACGGTGCTCCGGGCGGTCGAGAGAGCGCGATCGACGGATCGGGTCCGTTCAGAACAGCGTCGACGGCCCGACCGGCTCCGGTTCCGGCAGCGGCTCGACCTCCGGCAGCCGCGCCCGCACCTCGTCGTGGAACCGGCGGGCGAGCTCGGGCGCGTCGGCGTTGTCCGGGGTGTGCACGAACACCGTCGGCGATCGTCCCTCGCGCAGCCAGTCGGTCACCACGTCGAGCCAAGGCCGCCAGCCCTCGATCGTGCGTGCGGGGTCGTCCCGGCCGAGGTACCGGACGATCGGCCGGTCGGTCAGCGCGCGGGTGCGCAGCGGCGTGCGCGGCTTCCTGGTCCACGCCTCGCGTTCCGCGTCGCTGGTCGGCGGGGCGCGGAAGAACGTGGTCGTGTCGAAGGGCACCCATTCCGCGCCGACGGTGGCGAGCGCCTCCTCCAGCGTCCGCGCCGCCCGGGGGTCGTCGAAGAACGCGGGGTGACGGACCTCCACGGCGTAGCGGTGGGCGGCGGGCAGCCCGCGCAGGAAGCGGGCCAGCGCGGACACGTCGGCGGGGCCGAACGAGCCCGGCAGCTGGATCCAGAGGGCGTGGGCCCGTGGACCGAGGGGTTCGACGGCGTCCAGGAAGGCCCGGAGTTCCTCGTCGGCGCCGGCGAGCCGCCGCTCGTGCGTGACGACCTTCGGCAGCTTGGGCACGAACCGGAAGTCGGGGTCGGTCTGCCCCGCCCAGGACGCGACCGTCTCCCGGGTGGGGGTGGCGTAGAAGGTGGTGTTCCCCTCGACCGCCGTGCACCAGCCGGCGTACGCGCGCAGCCGCTCGTGGGCCGGCAGCGGGTGCGCCAGGTAGCGCCCCTGCCAGGACCTGTGCGTCCACATGGCGCACCCCACGTGCAGGCGCATCGGATCCTCCCACCGCTCGACGGCGCGACCCGGGTCGACCCGCGCCGCGGGTACGGTATCCGGCCGCGCCGGCGGGGGCGAGCCCAAGGCGTGGGCGCCGGCCATACCCGCGGTACGGCCGGCGCCCAGGTGCCCCCGGTCCGGTCAGTCGCGGCCCCGGTCGTGCGGCACAGTGACCGTCACGGTGCAGCCGACCGGGCGCCCGATCTCGTCGTGGCCCGCGTACGTCAGGGTGTAGACCCTGTCCCCACCGGCTCCGTCGCGCTCCGCCCGCAGCCGGCCGCTGGTGTCCGGGGTGCCGACGGTGAAGTCGCTGACATCCGTGGCGTCGCCGCCGGTGACCGCCGTCAGGTTGAGCGCGTACGGGCCGAGGACCCCGTCGCGCAGGTCCGCCGTCACGGTGACGTCGACCATCTGGTGGTTCGGCGGCCACAGCACCGGCCGGTCCACCACGCAGTCCACCTCGCGGGTGGGCACCGGCTGGTCCAGGGTGGCGACGGCGTGGCCGATCGTCGCGGTCAGCCGCCCGCCGGCCTCGTAGTACATGTGCGCCGTGCGCCCGTCGAAGTAGAACGTCGGCGCGGCCGAGCGCCCCAGGTCCGGCGCGGCGGCCATCGAGTCGTGCACGACGCCGAGGTGGACCTCCCGGTCGAGGTCGTCGCCGACGTCCACGGCGTGCATGTTGCCGTCGGCCGCGTGGAAGATCACCAGGTTGCGGCCGTTCCAGCGCAGGAAGAACGGGCCCGAGGCGTTCGGGCCCTGGACGCCCTGCGGGGTGACGATCGGGTCGGGCTGGATCGTCCAGGTCCGCGCGTCCGGGGAGACCGCCCAGCGGATCCGCCGGGACACCGGCCCGGTCGGCCCGGGCGGCGCGGCGGTCGGATTGTCCATGAAGAGCATCAGGTACCGGCTGCCCAGCCGCGGCACGGCGTGCTCGAACACCCGGGCGTAGGAGGTCTCCCCGCCGGTGCTGTCGTCGCGGCTGACCGCCGTCCCGCCGTAGTCGAAGTGGATGCCGTCCTCGGAGGTGGCGTACCGGGTGATCGAGTTCTCGCCGTGGAAGTAGAGGAACAGCTTGCGCTCCCCCTCGACCCAGATCGCGTGCGGGGAGGAGATGTGGCTGACCGTGGAGTAGTGGGGCAGCCAGGTGTTGCCGATCAGCGGGTTGGCCCGGTACTCGGTCCACGGACCGTTGATCGAGTCCGCGTACGCCAGGGCGATCCCGCCGGGCCGCTCGTGGGGCGCGTAGTACAGGTAGTAGGTGCCCAGCGGGTTGGGGAAGTAGTCGGCGGCCCGGATCACGCTCGGGAAGATGAACTCGTTGGTCGGGTTGTAGGTCAGGGCGCTCTTGTCGAACGCGGTGCCCGCGTAGGTGAAGCGCGGGAAGTCGGGGGCCGGGTCGGCGGCGGCCGGAGCCGCACCGGCCAGCGCGGTCACCAGCATGCCCGCGCCGGCTGCCGCCACGGCGGCGCGACCGGACACTCGGACGGGTGCTTTCGTCATCGCTGTTCCTGCTCTGTCGGTGGGTGGTGGGGCTCCCCGGCAGCCCGTACGGGCCGCCGGGGCACGGGGCCGTCGACGGAAAGCTCAGGGGGCGGGGACGGGTCCCCACCGGTGACGACTGTGGACGTCGGCGGCACGCCGCCGCAGGGCGGCACAAGTCACGCTGCGTGAGACGGCCGGCCACCGCGAGGGTGAGCGGGCCGTCCGCCTCGATTGCTAATACGTATTACCATCTATGCTTCTCGAATGTTGCTCGACCCGGACGAGTTCTGTCAAGAGGTCGGCCGTAGGCCCCGGCGGGACCGCCCGTCGGCCCCGGCGGGAGCCGCCACCCCCCGCAGGGCGCGTCGATCGACCCGAGCTAATCCGCATTACTCCAGGGACTTCATCTTCACGAAATCTCTGCGCCCAACCCTTGACACAAACCCGGTCGGCCCGCCAGGCTCCTCCCCAACGCCGAGCGCTAATACGCATTAGCCGCACCGGAAGGACCTGTTGTGCCCTCTACACCCCGACGCGTCACTCAGCGTGACATCGCGCGGCTGGCCGGCGTCAGTCAGGCGACCGTGTCGCTGGTGCTCAACAACCGGGCCGACGCCGACGTCCGCATCGCGCCCGAGACCCGCGACCGCGTGCTGCGGACAATCGCCGAGACCGGATACGCCGCCGATCCCGTGGCCCGCCGGCTCGCCGCACGGTTCAACCGGATCATCGGCGTCTTCACCTACGAACCCGCCTTCCCCAGCGGCAGCCGCGACTTCTTCCACCCCTTCCTGCTGGGCATCGAGGAGTACGCGGAGCGGGCCGGCTGCGACCTGCTGCTGTTCACCAGCGCCCCGGTGGTCGACGGGCGGCGACGCATCTTCCACCAGGACAACCGGCTCCGCCTCGCCGACGGCTGCATCCTGCTCGGGCGCGAGATCGACGCCGCGGAGCTGCACCGGCTCAACCGCGACGGTTTCCCGTACGTCGCCGTCGGGCGCCGCGACGACGCGGGCGGCCCGGTGCCCTACGTCGGTGCCGACTACGCGGCGGCGGTGGGCGAGCTGGTGGCCCTGGCCCTGGCCCGCGGCCACCGGCGCCTGGCCTACCTGAACACGGACCTGAGCGCCGAGTCCTCGGCGGACCGGCGGCGCGGGTTCGTCGAGGCCGCGACGGCCGCGGAGAGCGCCCGCCACCTGACGACCGTCGCCCGGGACGCCGAGGCCATCCTCGACGACCTGCTGGCCGACCGGACCACGGTGGCCTTCGTCGAGGACTTCGCCACGGCCGTGGCGCTGGAGCAGGCCGCCCGGCGGCGAGGGCTGAGCGTTCCGGCCGACCTGTCGATCCTGACGCTCGGCGACCCGACGGTCCCGGTTCCCACCGACCTGGCCTTCACCGGATTCCGCATCCCCCGCGAGGAGATGGGCCGGCAGTCGGTCGAGGTGCTCGCCAGCGTCATCGACGGCAGCGCCGTCGGCGTCCAGCAGCGGCTCCTGCCCTGCGAACTCGTCGAGGGCGACACCCTCGGCACCCCTGATCGGCGGTCCACCGCAGCTGAGCGGTGACCGTGCAACCCGGAAGGAAGCAAGTGGTACAGATGCGTGCGGACGTCCTCGTCGTCGGGGGCGGGCTGGGCGGGGTGGCGGCGGCGCTCGCCGCGGCCCGGGCCGGCCGGTCGGTCATCCTGACCGAGGAGTTCGACTGGCTCGGCGGACAGCTCACCAGCCAGGCCGTCCCGCCGGACGAGCACTCCTGGATCGAACAGTTCGGAGCCACCGCGAGCTACCGGGCCCTGCGCACCGGGATCCGCGACTACTACCGCCGGCACTACCCGCTCACCGAGCGGTCGCGGGCCTGGACCGACCTCAACCCGGGAGCCGGCTGGGTGAGCCGGGTCTGCCACGAGCCCCGGGTGGCCGTCGCCGTCATCGAGCAGATGCTGGCGCCGTTCCTCGGCTCCGGCCGGCTGAGGGTCCTCCAGCCGTACCGGCCGGTCGCCGCGGAGACCGACGGGGACCGGGTGGTCGGCGTGACCGTCGCGCACCGCGACCGCGACGAGCGGATCGACCTCGTCGCGCCGTACATCCTCGACGCGACGGAGACCGGCGAGCTGCTGCCGCTGACCGGCACCGAGTACGTCACCGGCTTCGAGTCGCAGGCCGACACCGGAGAGCCCAGCGCGCCGGCCGAGGCGCAGCCGATGAACATGCAGGCCGTCTCCGTCTGCTTCGCCCTCGACCACGTCGACGGCGACCACACCATCGAGCGGCCGGCGAACTACGACTTCTGGCGCGACTACAAGCCCGACTTCTGGGGCGACCGGCTGCTGTCCTGGCGGTCGCCGCACCCGCGCACCCTGGAGATCGTCGAGCGCAGCTTCACCCCCAACCCGGACGACGACCCGCTGGCCGTCAACGCCGACCAGCGGCTCAACCCCGGCGACGGCAACCTCTGGACGTTCCGGCGCATCGCCGCCCGGCGCAACTTCACCGACGGCGCGTACGACAGCGACATCACGCTGGTGAACTGGCCGATGATCGACTACTTCGAGGGTCCGGTCATCGACGTGCCGAACGCGTCGTGGCACCTGAGCAAGGCCCGCGAGCTGTCGTACTCGGTGCTCTACTGGATGCAGACCGAGGCGCCCCGGCCGGACGGCGGGACCGGCTTCCCGGGCCTGCGCCTGCGCGGCGACGTGACCGGCAGCCGTGACGGCCTGGCGCAGGCGCCCTACATCCGGGAGTCGCGCCGCATCCGGGCCGAGTACACGGTGGTCGAGCAGGACCTGTCGCTGGCCGTGCGCGGCGAGCACGGCGCGGTCGCCTACCCGGACTCGATCGGCGTCGGGATGTACCGCATCGACCTGCACCCCTCCACCGGTGGCGACAACTACATCGACGTCGGGTCGTGCCCGTTCGAGATCCCGCTGGGCGCGCTGATCCCGCAGCGGGTCGAGAACCTGCTCCCGGCCGGCAAGAACATCGGCACCACCCACATCACCAACGGCAGCTACCGGCTTCACCCGGTCGAGTGGAACGTCGGCGAGGTCGCCGGCATGCTCGCCGACTTCTGTCTGGCGCGGGGCGAGTCCCCGCGCGCGGTCCGCGGCACCCCCCGCCTGCTGGCCGACTTCCAGGACCGCCTCTCGGCGGCCGGCGTGGAACTGCGCTGGCCTCAGATCGCGGGCTACTGAACACCCCCGTTTAGGAGAAGATCATGAGATTGGGAAAGGCTGTGCGCGGTGTCGCGGCGACACTGGCCGGCGTCCTCGCGCTGACCGCCTGCGGTGGCGGTGACGAGGCCGAGAACAAGGGTCCGGCCAGCCTGCGGATGACCGTCTGGTCCGCCAACGAGGCGCACCTCAAGCTGTTCAACGAGATCGCCGACGAGTACCGCAAGACCCACCCGGACGTCGCGGCGATCACGTTCGACCCGCTGCCGTTCGAGAACTACACCACGACGCTGACCACGCAGATCGCCGGCGGCAACGCGCCCGACCTGGCCTGGGTGTTCGAGAACTCGGCCCCCGACTTCGTCGCCTCCGGCGCGCTGCTGCCGCTGGACGACAAGCTCAAGAAGACCGAGGGCTACCAGTACGAGGACATCTCCCCCGCCACGCTGAAGCTCTGGCAGAACGGGGGCAAGCTGTACGCGTACCCGTTCTCCACCTCGCCGTTCGGGGTCTTCGTCAACACCGACCTGCTCAAGAAGGCCGGGCAGAAGACCCCGGCCGAGCTGATCGCGGCCGGGCAGTGGAACTGGGACACCGCGCTGACCGTCGCCGGCGCCACCGCCGGCGCGACCGGCAAGGCCGGCCTGGTGATCCGCGACTTCGACTACAAGGGCTGGGACAACCTGTCGACCGTGTGGACGGGTTGGGGCGCCCAGGCGTGGAGCGAGGACGGCAGGTCCTGCGGCTTCGCCGCCCCGGAGATGGTCGAGGCGATGACCACCCTGCACAAGGCGATCTTCACCGGCAAGGCGCTGCCCGGCCCGGGTACGACCGCCGACTTCTTCGCCGGTGACGCCGCCATGACCGTCACCCAGATCTCCCGTGCCTCGCTGCTGAAGCCGGACGGCTTCGGCTGGGACCTGGTGCCGCTTCCCGCCGGGCCGAAGGGCAGCTACGCCGTGGTCGGTCAGGCCGGCGTCGGCGTGATGAAGAAGAGCAAGAACGCGGACGCGGCGGCGGACTTCCTCGCCTTCCTGACGAACCCCACCAACTCGGCCAAGCTGGCCCAGTTCTTCCCGCCGCCGCGCCAGTCGCAGCTCACCGCGGAGACGCTGGCCAAGTCGAACCCGACGCTCAAGCCCGAGCAGTTGCAGAAGGTCGTCATCGACGGCATCACCAACGGCGTGGTCAAGCCCAGTCACGCCGGGCAGGCCGAGCTCAGCCAGCAGGTGCGCGCCGGGCTCGACCCGCTCTGGAAGGCCGACGCGGACGTCAAGGCCGTCCTCGACGGTGTCTGCGCCAAGATCCAGCCGCTGCTGGCGAAGTAGGGCAGCCTGACCATGTCCCAGACGGACACGACGGTGGGCGGGGTCGAGGCCCCGCCCACCCGGGACCGGTCGCGGCCGTACTGGACCAGCCGCCGCCGCGACCAGCTCACCGGTTACCTGTTCATCGCTCCCCAACTGCTCGGCAGCGCCGTCTTCGTGATCCTGCCGCTGATCCTGGTGGTCTGGTACAGCCTGCACGAGTGGAACGTGCTGGCCGGCACGTTCGAGTTCGTCGGCACCGAGAACTACGCGAACCTCGCCGACGACACCAACCTCGGCTCGGTGCTGCGGGCCACCGGCCTCTTCTCGGTCGGGCTGGTGGTGTTCAACCTCGGCCTGGCCCTGCTGCTCGCCGTACTGCTCAACCAGAAGCTGCGCGGGACGATCGTGTTCCGCACCCTGTTCTTCTCCCCCGTGGTCGTCTCGCTGGTCGCCTGGACCATCGTGTGGGGGTTCCTGCTGCAGGACAACGGCGGCGTGAACGGCCTGCTCGACACGGTCGGCGTGGACGGGCCGAACTGGCTGCGCGGTGAGGGCACCGCCATGTTCTCGGTCGTCGTGGTGCAGGTGTTCAAGAACGTCGGCCTCAACATGGTGCTCTTCCTGGCCGCGCTCCAGGGCGTGCCGGCCGAGCTGTACGAGGCCGCCGAGGTGGACGGGGCGAGCCGGCTGCGCCAGTTCTGGCGGATCACCGTACCGATGATCAGCCCGACCATCCTGCTCACGTCGATCATCACGGTGGTCGGTTCGTTGCAGGTCTTCGCGCAGATCGCGGTGCTCACCCAGGGCGGCCCCGGCACCTCCACCACGGTGCTCGTCTACTACCTGTACCAGCAGGCGTTCCAGTTCCACCACTTCGGTTACGGCGCCACCCTGTCGATCGTCCTGTTCGTCATCGTGCTCGCGCTCACCGTGCTGCAGTGGCAGATGCGTAAGAGGTGGGTCCACCATGAGTCGTGAGCTGTCGCGCCGGACCAAGCTGGTGCTCTACGGGGTGCTGATGGTCCTGGCGGTCCCCTTCGTCTTCCCGACCTGGTGGATGGTCACCTCGTCGCTGAAGCCGGTGGCGGACATCTTCGCCTTCCCGCCGAAACTGCTGCCGGTCGACGCGGAGCTGGACGCGTACCGGCGGGTGTTCGAGTTGCAGCCGTTCGGCCAGCAGTACCTGAACAGCCTCTACATCGCGCTGGTGGTCACCGTCGGCACCCTGGCGGTGGCGGCGCTGGCCGGGTACGCCTTCGCCCGGATCCGCTTCCGTGGCCAGAACGTGCTCTTCCTGGTGATCCTCGCCGGCCTGCTCATCCCGAGCGAGGTGACGATCGTGCCGCTGTTCCAGATGTTCTTCAAGCTGGGCCTGGTCGACACCCACTGGCCGCTGATCCTGGTGCCGATCCTCGGCGCGCCGAGCGTGCTGGCGACCTTCATCATGCGGCAGTTCTTCATCAGCCTCCCCGGCGAACTGGAGGAGGCGGCCCGGGTGGACGGGCTGGGTCGGTTCGCCACCTTCTGGAAGATCGCCCTGCCGCTGTCCCGGCCCGCGCTGGGCGCGGTCGCCATCTTCACCTTCCTGCACAGCTGGAACCTCTACCTGGAACCGATCGTGTTCCTCTCCTCGCCGGAGAAGTTCACCCTGCCGCAGGCGCTCACCCAGTTCGTCGACGCCTACGGCGGCCCGATGTGGAACGTCCAGCTCGCGGCGGCGTCGATGACCGCGCTGCCGGTCCTGGTGGTCTTCGTCATCGCGCAGAAGCAGTTCGTCGAGGGTCTGGCGCACACCGGGCTCAAGGGATGACGGTGCCAGCTCCCCTGGTGGGCCTCGACATCGGCGGCACCAAGACGGCGGCGGCGCTGGTCGGACCCGACGGGGAGGTGCTCGGGCGTCGCCTGGCACCCACCCCTGCCGGGTCGGGCCCGGCCGCCGTGCTGGACACCGCCGCGCGGCTCGCCCGGGAACTGCTCGATCGGGGCGGCGCCGGCCCGGTCGGTGTGGGCACCGCCGGCACGGTCGATCCGGCCACCGGCACCATCCGGTACGCCACCGACAGCCTGCCCGGCTGGTCCGGCACGCCGGTCGCCGACGAGTTGGCCGAGCGGCTGGCCCGACCGGTCCGGGTCACCAACGACGTGAACGCCGCCGCGCTCGGCGAGAGCTGGGTCGGCGCGGGCCGGGACCGGCGGGACCTGCTGCTGGTCGCCGTCGGCACGGGCCTGGGCGGCGCGATGCTCCAGCACGGCCGGATCGTCACGGGCGCCCGGGGCGGGGCTGGCGAGGTCGGGCACCTCCCGGCTCCCGGCGCCGAGCGGTTGCGCTGCGGATGCGGCCGGTACGGGCACCTGGAGGGTGTCGCCTCGGGCACGGGGCTGTCCGCCGCGTACGCCCTCGGAACCGGCCTGCGGATCACCGGACGGGCCGTGGCCGAGCGGGCGGCGGCCGGCGAACCGACCGCCCGGGAGGTAGTGGACCGCGCCGCCACGGCCCTCGGCCGGGCGCTCGCGGGGCTGGTCGCCCTGCTCGACCCGCAGGCGGTGGTGCTCGCGGGCGGGGCGGCCGACGCCCTGCTTCCCGGCGCCCGCGCCGCCTTCACCGCCGAACTGCCCGTGGCCTGGGCGGACGTGCCCCTGATCCCGGCGGCGCTCGGCGCCGACGCGGTCGTCGTGGGCGCCGCCCGGCTGGCGGGCCACCACCCCCCGGGCCACGGCCGGCTGGATGGCGACAGCCCCGCCGTGGTCACCGACGAGAGGACGAGTGCGTGAACGTGTTCGACGAGCTGGCCGGCGGCCTCGTGGTCTCCTGCCAGCCGGTGCTCGACGATCCCGACGACCCGATGCGCGACCCGTACGTCCAGGCCCGGGTGGCCGCGGCGGTGGTACGGGGCGGCGCGGTGGCCGTCCGGGCCAACGGCACCGCCGACGTCCGGGCGATCCGCGCCGCCGTCGACGTGCCGATCATCGGGTTGGTCAAGCAGGGCGTCGACGGGGTGTTCATCACCCCCACCGCGGCGCACGCGCTCGACGTCGCCGCGGCCGGCGCGCACATCGTCGCCGTCGACGCCACCGACCGTCCCCGCCCGGACGGGCGCAGCTTCGCCGACACCGTCCGGGCGGTCCGGGAGCGGACCGACGCGCTGATCCTCGCCGACGTCTCCACCGTCGAGGAGGGCGTGGCCGCCGTGCGGGACGGTGCGGACGCGGTCGCGACCACCCTCTCCGGCTACACCCCGGCCAGCCCGCCGACCGACGGGCCGGACCTGACGCTGCTGGCCCGACTCGCCGGCGTGCTGTCCGTGCCGGTGATCGCCGAGGGCCGCTACCGCAGCGCCGAGCAGATCGGGCAGGCGTTCGCGGCGGGTGCCCACTCGGTGGTGATGGGCAACGCGGTCACCTCGCCGCTGTGGATCACCCGTCGCCTGGTGCCGGCCACCCCGGCGGGGGCCCGGCTCGCCTGACGCCGCCGGAGCGGGCTCGGGTCCAGCGGTCGTCGCACCACCCGACCTGATCACGCGTCGTCGTGACCAGACCCCCGGTCAATGATGAGCAGATTCCCACCACGACGCATTGGCCGCGGCGTGGGCCACCGGTTCGATGATCTCCCATACCTCTGCGATGAGCCCGTCGGCGACACGCAGGACGTCGACGACCACGATCTCCGGTCCCGCGTCGGGTAGCGTGCGTCGCGAGTGCACCACGACGTGATCACCGTCGGACAGCAGGTGCAGGACTTCGACCTGCATGCCGGCGGTCGGGCCCAGCGCGGCGCGGACAGCGGCGAGCCACTGCGTCCTGGTCGAGGTTGTCGAATCCGGCCGGTGGTGGACGAACTCCTCGCTGAGGAACGAGGCGAGCGTGTCGACGTCGCCCGTCTCGATCAGCCCCGCCAGCGCTCGTTGGACGATGCTCCTGTTCTCCTTGGTCATGGGCCCGAGTGTTTCCCCGACCCGTTCGGTTGTCGATGAACTCGCACTTCATGGCGCCCGGCGCGACGATGAGTACGCTCATGATCGTGTCTACGGTCGGGGAACTCCTGCGGCAGTGGCGGCAACGCCGGGGGCTCAGCCAACTGCACCTGGCGATCGCCGCGGATGTCTCGGCTCGTCACGTCAGCCTGGTCGAGACTGGCAAGTCCAGGCCGAGCGCGGACATGATCCTCCGGCTTGCCGATCAGCTCCACGTGCCGCTGCGTGACCGCAATCGCCTGTTGCTCGCCGCCGGCTTCGCCCCCCGGTACGCGGAGCGTCCGCTCGACGGCACCGCTCTGTCGGCTGCCCTCGACGCGGTCCGCAGGGTGCTCCAGGCGCACGAGCCGTATCCGGCGCTGGTCTTCGACCGCCGGTGGAACATCGTGATGACCAACCGCGCGGTCGACCCGTTCTTCGCGCAGGTCGCTCCCGATCTGTTGCGGCCACCGGTGAACCTCGTCCGCCTGGGCCTGGATCCGCGCGGGCTCGCTTCCCTGGTCGTCAACCTGGCAGACGTGCGTGCGGTGTTCCGCAACCGGATCTCGCGCCAGCTCGCCACCGCTCCCGACGCGGAACTCACCGCGCTCTACGAAGAGCTGCTGAGCCCTCGGCCCGAAGAACCGACGGGCCAACGGGTCGACGGCGACGTGGTCATCCCGATGATCCTCCGGATCGGCGGGCGCGAGCTGCGGCTGTTTTCGACCATCACCACCTTCGGCACTCCGATGGACATCACGATCGACGAGATCGCGATCGAGTCCTACTACCCGGCGGACCCGGAGAGCGCCGCCTACTTCACGGGGTAGCGCACCGTCCTGCCGTCCGACGCGCGCTGGCAGCCCGGACGGCGCCCGCCTCTGGCGATCCGCACCGCGGTCAGGACACGGGTTCGGGGCAGCAGACCGTCAGCGCGCCGGGCACCACCCGCACCTTGAGCCTGGTGGTCTCCCCTCGCGCGCCGCCGTCCAGCTCGTACGTGCGCGGCGCGGCGAGCCGGACCTTGATCTTGCGGCCCCGGGTGATCCGCACGAACGGCGACTCCTCCGAGCGGCCGGCCGCCATCCGGCCGAGGGTGCGCGCCCAGTCCACCGCGCCGTCGGCCGTGGACACGCCGACCTCCAGGCAGCCGTCGTCGGGGCGGGCGTCGTCGAACGCCGGGATGCCGCCGGTGATCGTGCCGACGTTGCCGAACAGCACGCAGCTCGCGTCGCCGTCGAACCAGTCCGCGCCGTCGACCGTGATCCGCGTGCGGACCAGTTCGCCGCGCACGTGCCGCAGCCCCGTCCACATGTACGCCAGGCGACCGAGCTTGCCCTTGAGCGTGCCGTCCGCCTCGCGGATCAGGTCGCCGTCGAAGCCGGCACCGGCCATCACGGCGAAGTGCTCCCCGTTGATCCTGCCCAGGTCGAGGGCGCGGCGCCGGCCGTGCAGGCCGATGCGGACGGCCTCGGGAAGGTCCTCCGGGACGCCCAGGTTGGCGGCGAAGAGGTTGGCGGTGCCGGCGGGCAGGATCGCCATCGGAGTGCCGGAGCCGGCGAGGGTGTCGGCGCAGCGCTGCACCATGCCGTCGCCGCCCCACACGAAGACCAGCTCGGCGCCCTTCTTCAGCGCCTTGCGGACCTTCTTCGGCGCCTTGCGGCTCTTCGGCACCTCGTACCAGAGGAGGTCCTCGACGCCCGCGCCCACCAGCTCCGCGCGCAGTTCGTCGAGGCCGCCGCCGAGGGTCTTCTTCCGGTGGGCGACGACCGCGACCGTGCCCACCCGGGCGGCGGTCGCCGGCTCGTCGCTCACCGTGCTGCTCGTGCTCATGACCGCCGGGAATACCCGGCCCGCGAGGTTCCCACGCCCCGCGGGCCGGTCGGTGCGGTCCGCGGCGAGGCGGTCGGCCTCAGCGGCGGGCCGGACGCCGGCCCCGGGTCGACACGAACTGGTACGACATCACGACGAACCCGGGGTCGCGCAGGAGCCGGCGGAACGCCTCCAGCTGCCCCGGGGACACACCCGCCTCGATCAGCTCCGGCTCCAGCTGCCGGGAGTTCGTCTCGTACAGCGAGGCGCCGAGCGAGCCGCCGGGCCAGCTCTGCGAGTGGGTGACCGTGTCGACCTCGACCAGTCCCGCCGACGCGAGGTGCCCGTGCACGTCCTGCGCCCAGGCCAGGTCCGCGCCGTGGCTCTGCAGGACGCCGAGCATCGCGTCCGTCACGTGGGCGAAGAGCTTCGCCGCGTCGTCGCTCGGCGCGGTCAGCACGCGCAGCGGGGCGGTGCAGTCGAACTCCTCGACCACCAGCCACCCGCCCGGGGCCAGCGCGCCGGTCAGCGAGGCCAGCACGCGCCGCCGCTCCGGCAGGTGGAGCAGCACCAGCCGGGCGTGGATGAGGTCGAAGGCGTCGCCGGGCGGCGGCTCGCTGCGCACGTCGTGCCGACGGACGTCGAGGTTGGCCGCGGGGGCGAGGCGGGCGACGTCGATGTCGGTCGCCAGCACGCGCCCCGTCGGGCCGACCGCCTCGGCCATGCTCCGGGCGACCGAGCCCCCGCCGGCGCCGATCTCCCAGCACACCGCGCCCGGGGCGAGCACCGGGGCGCCGATCCGCGCCGCCGTGATCGGATCCAGGAAGGACTCCAGCGCCCGCAGCTGGGGCACCGCCTCCGGGGAACCGTTGTCGAAGGTGTACTCGGTGTCACGGATGTCTGTCGGCATCGTCGCTCGTCCCTGTGGAAGGTGGTCGGGTCAGGTGCGCGGGATCGGCCCATGGCCCGGGCACCGATCGGGGAGCCGGCAGCTCCGCGACGGCGGCGACACTGAGCATCGCCGCCAGCCGGCCCGGTTCGGCCCGGGCCTCGTCCGCCGGGCGGTCGTAGACCACCCGGCCGTACTCGAGCACCGCGATCCGGTCCGCGATCTCGACGGCGTGCTGGAGCTGCTGCTCGACGAGGAGCACGGCGAGCCCGGTGCCGGCGAGGGTGCCGACGAGGTCGCGTACCCGGGCGGCCAGGCCGGGGGCGAGCCCCTCGCACGGCTCGTCGAGCAGCAGCACCCTGGGCTGGCCGAGCAGGGCCCGGGCGATCGCCAGCATCTGCTGCTCGCCGCCGGAGAGCTGGTCGCCGCGGTGACGCAGCCGGGCCGCCAGCCGGGGCAGCAGCTCCAGGATCCGCGCGACGGTCCACCCCTCGCCCCCGGGTGTCGCCGCGCGCCACGGCACCGCCGCCAGGGCGAGGTGCTCGGCCACGGTCAACCGGGAGAAGACCCGCCGGCCCTGCGGGACGAGGCCGACCCCGCACCGGGCGATCCGGTGCGGCTGCCGGCCGGCGACCGGCACGCCGTCGACCTCGATCCGCCCCCCGGAGGGCCGCACCAGCCCGGCGACGGCGTGCACGAGGGTGCTCTTGCCGGCCCCGTTGCGGCCCACCACCGCCTGCACGGTGCCGGCCGCCACGTCGAGGGTGACCTCGTGCAGCACGATCCCGCCGCCGTAGCCGGCGCAGAGCCGCTCCGTCCGCAGCATCACGACACCCCCTCCGCGTAGGCCTGCCGGACCGGACCGGAGGCGCGGATCTCGGCCGGCGTCCCGGTGGCCACCGTCCGGCCGTCCCGCAGCACGGTCACCTGGTCGCAGAGCGCGTACACCAGGTCCAGCCGGTGCTCGACCAGCAGCACCGCGACGGCGCGCGGCAGGGTCCGCAGGAACTCCACCAGCCGGCCGACCTCGACGACGGACAGGCCGGCGGCCGGCTCGTCGAGCAGCAGCAGCCGCGGGCGACCGGCCAGCGCCATGGCGATCTCGAGTTGCCGGCGCTGCCCGTGGGCGAGCTGACCGGCGGGAGTCGCGCCGAGGTCGCGCAGGCCCAGCCGCTCCAACCACGCGCCCGCCGTACGCTCGGCGGCGCACCGCCGCGCGCCCGGCCGCCACCGGCCGGGCCGCACCGCGTGGGGCAGCGCGGCGACCACCACGTTCTCGGTGGCGGTCAGGGTCGACCAGACGGCGGGACGCTGGTGGATCCGGCCGATGCCCCGCCGCGCCCGGGCTGCCGGGCCGAGCCGGGTCACGTCCCGGCCGGCGAGGAGCACCCGGCCGCCGCCCGCCGGGGTCGCCCCGCCGAGCACGTCGAGCAACGTGCTCTTGCCGGCGCCGTTGGGCCCGATCAGGGCGTGCCGCTGACCGTGGTCGATCCGCAGGTCGACCCCGTCCAGCGCGACCAGCGACCCGTAGCGGACCGTGACGCCCCGGGCGGACAGCAGCGGCGTCATGCGCGTGCCCCCGTCGGCGCCGGCCGCTCCGTGTTGGGAGGGCCCGCCGGCAGTCCCGGCAGCAGCCCGCCCCGCACGCCCGCCGGCCGGTGCCCGTCGCCTGGCAGCAGGTAGACGGTGGCCACGAACGCCAACCCCAGCACCAGGGGCGCGTGCCCGGGAAGCACGCCGAACAACCAGTCCCGGGCGGCGATCACGATCGCGGCACCGACCAGGGCGCCACCCACGGACGCGACGCCGCCGACCACCACCCCGAGCAGCAGGAGGGCGGAGGTGTCGAAGCCGAAGTCGGCCGGCGAGACGAACTGCTGCGCGACCACCAGCAGCGAGCCCGCGGCGCCCGCGACCGCGCCCGCGGCCACGTGCACGGCCGCCACGTGGGCCGGCACCCGGTGGCCGCTGGCCCGCAGCCGCGCCTCGTCGTCGCGGCCGGCCCGCAGCAGCAGGCCGACCCGGGTGCGCAGGACCAGCAACACCGCGCCGACCAGCACGGCGACGACCACCAGGGCGTACAGGTAGCGCGCCCGGTCGGTGGCCAGCACCGGCAGCCCCCACAGGGGACGCACCGGCGGAACCCCGGCGAGCCCGTCGGTGCCGCCGGTCACCGACCGCCACCGCCCCACGACGGTCACCACCAGCTCGCCGATCGCCAGGGTGATCATCAGGACGATCACACCGCGGGCGTACACCACGAGCGGGACGGTCGCCGCCGCCAGCGCCGCCCCGGCCGCCGCCGCGACGACCAGGTGCACCACCGCCACGTCGGAGAGCCGGCTGCCGACGACCGCGCTGGCGTACGCGCCCGCCGCGTAGGGCGCGGTCTGCCCCAGGGTGGGCAGCCCCGCGACGCCGGTCAGCAGGGCGACGCTCACCCCCACCAGGCCCAGCGCGAGGGTACGGGCCAGCAGCGCCACGGTGTAGTCGTCGACCGCCCACGGCGCCAGCACCAGGCCGGCCAGGACGAGGACGGCGACACCGCGCCGCAGCGCGCGTACCGCCTCGTCCCTCACGTCGCCCTCCGGACCGTGGCCAGGCCCCGCGCCCGCACCGCGAGGACGGCGGCCATGGCGGCGAAGAGCAGGAACGGGGCGGCCGACGGGGCGAGCGCCACCCCGAGGGTCTGGATCTGCCCGACCGCCAGGGCCGCGAGCAGCGTGCCGGTCATCGACCCGAGCCCGCCGAGGACGACGACCACCAGCGACAGCAGCAGCACCGCGTCGGCGGTGTCCGGCCCGGGACCGATGATCGGCGCGCCCAGCACGCCCGCGGCGCCGGCCAGCGCCCCGGCGACGGCGAGCACGCCGACGCGGATCCACGCCGGGTTCACGCCGAGCACGGCGACCATCTCGGCGTCGTCGACGGCCGCGCGGACCAGCATCCCGGCCCGGGTGCGGCGCACCGCGACGTGGAGCAGACCGGCGAGCACGGCGGCGACGACGATGAAGACCAGCCGGTACGCCGCGTAGCGGTGCCCGGCCACGACCACCGACCCGTCCAGCGCCGCCGGCACGCGCACCGGCGGGTCGTCCGGCCCGAACGCCCCCGCTAGCAGGCTGCCCCCGGCCAGCGCCACCCCGAAGGTCAGCAGCGCCTGGGTGAGATGACTGCGCGCGGCGACCCGGGTGAGCAGGCCGGCGACCAGCGCGCCGGCCGCGGTGGCGGCGACGGTTCCGACGGCCAGCGCCAGCACCAGGCTCGGCCAGCCGCCGTCCAGCAGCGCGGCGGCGGTGTACCCGCCGATCGCGTACAGGGTGCCGTGCGCCAGGTTCAGGATGCCGGCGACGCCGAAGCAGAGCACCAGTCCCGCCGCGGCGACGAAGACCAGCAGCCCGTAGGCCACCCCGTCCAGGGCCGGGACCAGGTACGGGTCGATCCGGATGCCGCCCGCCACGGCGCTCACCCGCCGACGGTGGCGAGGTCACCCACGACGGTGTTGGACAGCGCCCGGCCGTCCTGGCGCACCTGGCGCAGGTACCACTTCTGCACCGGCGCGTGCGTGCTCGGCGAGAACTGCCAGGTGCCGCGCGGGCTGGCGATCTGGCCCAGCTGGCCGATGGCCGCGTTGATGCTCTCCGGGCTCGGGTCGTCCCCGGCCGCCGCGATGGCCCGGTCCAGCACGGCCGCGGCGTCGTAGGAGGCCATGGCGTACGTGGTCGGGGAGCCGTCGTTCTTCGCCTTCCAGGCGGCCACGAAGGCGCGGTTCTCCGCGTTGTCCAGGTCCGGCGAGTAGTTGAGCACCGAGTAGACGTCGCGGGCCGCCTCGCCCTGGGCGTCGAGCACCCCGCCCTCGGTCAGGAACCCGGCGGCGTAGAGCGGCAGGTCGCTGATCTCCGACTGCGCGTACTGCTTGACGAAGTCGACGGCCGCGCTGCCCGCGTAGAACGTGTAGACGGCGTCCGCCCCGGAGGCCTTGATCCGGGCGAAGTACGGGGTGAAGTTGGTGGTCGTCGGGAACGGGGTGAAGGTGGTCTTGCCGTCGGCGTTGGCGAGCCTGCCGCCCTCCTTGACGAAGGCGTCGGTGAAGCCGCGCAGCTCGTCCCAGCCGCCCTGGTAGTCGGGGCCGATGGCGTAGACGCTGCCCTCGACGTTGTCGCGCACGTGGCGGGCGATCGCCTCGCCGGGCTCGTCGGAGAGGTACGAGGTGTGCCAGATCCGGGACACGTCCTTGAGCTCCGGGCGCCCGTTCGAGCCGACGAACGGCACCTTGGTCTCGTTGAGCAGCGGATAGACCGCCGCCACCGAGCCACCGCCGACGATCCCGGTGAGCGCGACCACGCGGTCCTGCTTGAGCAGTTTCGTCGCGGCGGGCACCGCGGTCGCGGCGCCGTTGCCCTCGTCGGCGACGACGAGTTCCACCTGCCGGCCGCCGAGCTTGCCGTCGTGGGTGGCCAGGTAGAGCTCGAAGCCGGCGCGGATATCCTTGCCGACCGCCTGGTACGTGCCGGACAGCGACGCCAGCAGGCCGATCTTGATCGATCCGGCGGCGCCGGCGCCGCGCCCGCCGTCGGCACAGGCGGTCGCGGCGAACAGGACGAGGGCGAGCAGGGCCGCGGTGCGGGCACGGCTGCGCCGGGGGATGGTCAGCGACATGTCTTCTCCAGGAGGGATGGGGGGTTCCGGCGTGGGGTGCCGGGGTGTCAGCGGCTGCGGCTGAGTGCCGCCCGCGCCGCCGGGGTCAGCGCGTCGCCGATGCGGTTCGCCAGCTCGGTCATCTCGTAGGAGACCTTGCCGACGTCGCACTGCGGGTCGGCGAGCACGAGCAGGGACGCGCCGTCGTTGAAGGCCATCGAGAACATGAATCCGCCCTCGAGCTGGGTCACGTTGGAGATCACCGCGCCGGCGTCGAAGAAGGCCGCCGCGCCGCGCAGCAGGCTCACCAGCCCGCTGCCGGTCGCCGCCAACTGGTCCGCCCGGTCCGGCGGGAGGCCCCTGGTGGCGGCCACCATCAGGCCGTCGCTGGAGATCGCGATCGCATGGCTGACCTCGGTGGCGCGCTCGGCGAAGGCGTCCAGCAGCCAGCCGAGATCCTGGTGGTCGGTCACGTGCTCTCCCTGTCGGGTCAGTTGTTGATCAGGTTGGGCCGGCGGCCGGCGACGCCCCGCGCGTACGCGGCCATCGCGGTGGCCACCTGGGTCGGGTCTCGGTGCGCGGAGCGCTGCTGCGGCACGGCGACGCCGCCCGGGACGAGGTGCTGTTGCGGCTGACGCCGCGGCAGACCGGACGTGGTGGTGGCGACCACCTCGGGCGCGTCGGCCCGGGCGGCGGTCCGCCATGCCTCGTCGGCGGGGCTGGCCCACGCGGCGCCGTTCGTGGCGTCGTCGTGGCCGGCCTGGAACCAGTGGTTGACCTCCTCGAAGATGACGAGTTCCTCGGTGGGCTCGTCACCTCGCCCGGTCGGCGCGGGTGCGGGCCGGAACACCGGTGCCACCGGCAGTGCCCGCTCGGCCGGCGGCCTGCCCGCCCACGGTTGCGCCGGGCTCCCGGCCCACGGTTCCGGAGCCGCGGCGTACGCCGGCGACGCGAGGGTGGTCCGCGCCGCCCGCCGCGACGGCCGGGTGGGCGTGAGCAGGAACTCCTCCGGGGGCAGCGGTCGGATGATCGCCCCCGGGAGCGCCGCCTCGGCGATGGTGCCGCGGCGTGGGCCCGGACGGAGTTGGACGGCCACGCCCAGCCGGGCGGCGAGCTGTCCCACGACGACCAGCCCCATCGCCCGCACGGCCGCGACGTCGATGGCGGGCGGGCGGGCCAGCAGGTCGTTGAGTTGTTGCCGACGCTGCGGGGACAGTCCCACGCCCTCGTCGCTGACCTGGACGATCACCCGGTCGCCGAGGCTGCGGCCCGTCACCCACGCCTCGGTACCCGGCGCGGAGTAGCCGGTGGCGTTGTCCATCAGCTCGGCCAGCAGGTGCACGACCTCGTCGACGGAGTCGGCCGCGACGGCGACGTCGCCGTCGACCATGCCGAGGCGGATCCTGGCGTAGTGCTCGATCTGGCTCTGCGCGGCCTGGCACACCTGTTGCAGCGGCACGTCGTGCTGGCGTACCCGCCCGACCCCCACTCCGCCCAGCACCAGCAGGCTGGCGTTGATCCGTCCCATCCGGGTGGCCAGGTTGTCCAGTGTGTAGAGCTGGTCCAGCCGCTCGGGGTCGGTCTCGTCCCGCTCGACCTTGTCGACCTGGGCCAGCACCGCGTCGACCAGCCGCTGCTCGCGGCGACTGAGGTGGATGAAGATGTCGGCCGTGTTGGCCCGCATGACCGCCTGCTCGGCCGCGGTACGCACGGCCGCGCGGTGCACGGCCGCGAACGCCTCCCCCACCTCGCCGATCTCGTCGCCGCGCGACGGCTCCAGCGCGTCCTCGGACTGCCGGCGGGCCAGCTCGTCCGGGTCCACCGACGAGCTGTCCGGGTGTTGGAGCCGGGCCACCACCTGCGGCAGCCGTTCGAAGGCGACGGCGTTCGCCGCGTCCCGCAGCCGACGGAGGCGCCGCGTGATCTGCCGGGCCACCGCCCAGGTGACCAGGGCCGTGAGCAGCAGGGCCAGCACCACGGCCGCCGCCTCAACGGCCGTGCGCCGCCGCTGGTCGGCGTGGGCGGACCGGATGTCGTCGAGCACCGCCGCGTCGACCCGTTGACGCAGCTCGGCCAGGCGGACGGACCACTGCTGGGTCGCGGCGACCCAGGCGCCGAGGTCCAGCCGCAACCGGCTCCCCGCGCGGGTCCTGGACACCTCGTCCTGCAGCCGCTGGAGCAGCAGGGCGTCCTCGCCGCTGCCGGCCTGTTCCCACCAGCCCCGCCAGGCGGGCCGGGCGAGGGCCAGGAAGGACAGGCTGGACTCGGTGAAGCCGGACCGGGCGGCGGTGATGTCCTGCTGCATGGCGGGGGTCAGCTGGTCGGCCGCGACCGCGCGCAGGACGGCGACCTGCTGCTGGCCGGCCGCCTCGGCCGCCTTGGACAGCGCCGCCGAGGCACGCATGCCGTCGGTGATCCGGGCGTTGACCGCGCCGAGGGTGATGCTCTCGCGGAGGCTGAGCAGGTCGGCGATCACGATCCGGTAGCTGAAGGTCATCGCCGACACCGAGGCGTGCGCCGCCGTACGCACCTGCGCGCGCAGCGGCGGCAGGCCCTCCAGCGCCAGGTCGATCCGCTGGAGCGCGGGCTGACCGGCGGCGGGTCCGGGGGGCACCGTCGCCCGCTGCCGGCGGTAGCGGGCGACGGCGTCGTCGGTGCTCCCGGTGGCGTCGGCGAAGGCTTCCTGTTGCTCGGCCGCGCCCCGGCTGAGCAGGTCGGCGGCGACGACGCGCTCGCGTTGCAGCCGGTGGGCCAGGTCTCCCGCGTCGGCGCCGAGGTGCGCCAGGAGTCCGAGGTCGCTCGCGCGGGTCGTCTGGCGGACGCTCTCGGTCAGCGCGAGCCCGGCGAATCCCATCACGGCGACCAGCGGGGCCGCCACGATGAGGCGCATCCGGGTGCCGATCTTCCAGCCGCGGCGGCCGTTCGGGTAGGGTCGGGCCGCGTGGGACCTCGTGCTCGACGCCAAGATTGACTCCCGCGACTCATTCAGGACGGCCAATGCGCACCTTGCCATTTGCACGTCTCATTCCGCCGGAACCCGCGCCCGCAGAGAAGACCTGACGGTGGTACAAACGGCCCGTACCGGCATCTGTACCCAGCGTCAGCAGCGCCGGGCCCGCCCCGCGATCCCGACCCCGGGCAGGTCAGGGACGTCCGGACCGCTCGCCTGACGGGTGCGGCGGAAGGTCCGCCTCCGGCTGCCCGCCGAGCACCTGGCCGATCAACTCCCGCAGTTCGTCGATCGCGGCCACGACCGCCTCCGGGTCGCGCGCGTCCCGCCGCGCCGCCGGCGGCGCGGGGGTCTGGTCGAGCCCTGCCACTGTGAACCGGGGGCCCCGGCGGCCGTCCGCCGCCAACTGCTCCGCCGCGACCTGCGGCCACAACGCCGCCAGGCAACCGCCGGTGCCGAGCACCTCGTCGCAGCGGACGGCGAACTCGTGACTGCCGTACCGGCGACCGGACTCGACCGCCGCGACCGTCTCGCGGCTGAACCGCACCCGCTCCGCGAGCGCCCGCTGGGTCAACCCCTGACGGGTACGCCAGGTGCGCAGCTCGGAGCGGAACCGGTGGATGGCACCGGAGCGGTCGGCGCTCGACGGGGGCGTGCGATCCATGTGTTCACCTTCACGACGCCGACCGGCCGGCGTCGGCATCAATAGACATTGGGCGATGAATGGGTATTCGCAGGGGACAATTCTTAACCCATCAGCCGACGGGTGTGAAGACGTGACTTCGGAGGGTAGCCGCCCGCCGGAGGCCACCGGGCCCACCCCACCGAACCGACGGGTCCGCGCACAGCCGGCGGAGCACCGCGCGGCACGGGCCGACGCGCACCCGCCCGGGGGGTGAGGATCGGCGCCGCGGCGAGGCGACCGGTCACCCGGCGACGGGCGCCGCCGGACCACCGGACGGCACCGTCGCGTCGACGACCACCGGCAGGCTCCGGTGCGCGCGGAAGGCGATGTTGACCTTGTACGAACGGCGATGGTCGGGGCTCAGGCGCAGTCCGGGAGCCGCCCGGCAGAGCCGGGTCAACGCCACCCCCGCCTCCAGCCGGGCCAGCGCCGCGCCGATACAGAAATGCGGCCCGTGCCCGAACGACAGGTGCCCGTCCGCGTCGGGCCGGTGCGGATCGAACTGTTCCGGACGGGCGAACACCGCCGGATCCCGATTCGCGGCGCCAATCAGCAGCAGGCAGCGCGCACCCGCCGGAATGGGGACGCCGTCCAGGGTCACGGGTCGGCGGGTCACCCGCAGCCAACCGTCGATGGCGGGCGCGAAGCGCAGCGTCTCGGTCAGGAACGCGGGTATCCGTCGCGGGTCCTCGCTGAGCTCCCGCCACCTGTCCGGGCTCGACAGCGCCTGGTCCAGCGCGTGGGCGAGCAGCCCGGCCGTGGTCTCGTGCCCGGCGACCAGGAGGTTGAACACGATGCTCGACACCTCGGCCAGCGTGAGCACCTCGTCGTCGCCGTCGCGGTACGCCAGCAACTGACTGACGTAGTCGTCGCCGTACCCGCCACCGCCGAGCCGGGCGCCGACCAACTGCTCGCAGTAGCACCAGAACTCCCACAGACCCCGGGCCAGCCGGACCTGTTCGGCCGGCTCCGGCCGCCCCCAGAGCAACGCGATCTGACCGTCCCCCCAGGCCCTGACCCGCCCGATGTCCTCCTCCGGCACGCCGAGGATGTCGAGCAGGACCAGCAGGGGCAGCTCGGTGGTGAACTCGCCGACGAGGTCCGCCCGCCCGTCGGGGCGGTCGACGAGCCGGGACACCAGCTCGTCGACCCGACGCTGGACGATCGCACCGTACCGGCGCTCCACGCGTTCGGCGGTGTTGGCGAAGGTCGCCCGCAGGGCCCGGCGGGTCCGGGGGTGCACCGGGGGGTCCGCGGCGGCGGTGGTGGGCGGCGCGTCGATGCGGGCGACGAACTCCATCGCCTCGGGGCAGACGTCGTAGATCGGAGCGAGGGTGAGGGCGTTGCCGAAGGCCTCCGCGTCACTCAACGCGCGGCGGACGTCGGCGTGCCGGGTGATCAGCCACAGCCCCAGATCCGGGTCGTGGTGCACCCTCTCGGGCTCGTCGAGCAGCCGCCGCCACACCTGCGCCGGATCGACGAGATACGCCCCCGCGAACGGATCCAATCGCATGACCGCCTCCTGGAGTGCCATGGCCACGAACGGAATTGCCGAACGACTTCCGAGGATCCGGTTATCGCCGCACGCCTTCACGGTGCGCCCATTCCGGGAGCAAGTCAATATCAGCGTTCTTCAATGTGCCGATACGCAATTTCCACGCCTTCGGTCACGCACGCACCACGTCGTCCTGCAAGTTGCGGGGTGTTCCTTGCTCGCCGGTCGCGGCGATGAACAGGGTAGACGACGCAGCCGCCGGCATCGGGCACTCCGTCGCGCCACGGTCCCGCGTGTCCCGGGCGGCCGGACGGAAAGGCGGTTCGACATCGGCCGATGGTGTGGCCGTGAAAGGCCGACGGGCGCTCGTACGCGTACCAGAAACAGAAACGTGGCTCACGATGCGTTCGTGGACGGCCGCCCGAATGCCGGCAGGAGTTTTCCCCGGTGGGACGCGGCGGATTCCGGGGGCGACTCGGGTCCGCGCGCGTGGCGCGACGCGAACGGCGGTGTGCCCGTCGAGCAGGACGACGCGGTCGGCCCGCTCCGGCGACCGGCGACGGGCCGGCCCGCGGTCCGCCGGGGCGTGGGAGCAGACCGGTCACGGGCCGGCCGGCGGCGCTCCGCCGACCGGCCCGTGCGTGGTGCTAGAGGGTACGGGCGAGGCGGTCGGCGAGCACGCGGGTGAACCGGGACGGGTCGGCCAGTTCCCCGCCCTCGGCGAGCAGCGCCAGACCGTAGAGCAGCTCGGCGGTCTCCTTCAGCGACTCCTCGGCGCCGTCCTGCTCGTGTGCCTTGCGCAGGCCGGTGACCAGCGGGTGCCCGGGGTTGAGCTCCAGGATCCGCTTCACCGTCGGCACCTCGTGCCCCATCGCCCGGTACATCTTTTCCAGGGTCGGGGTGATGTCGTGGGCGTCGCCGACGACGCAGGCGGGCGAGGTGGTCAGCCGGGAGGAGAGGCGGACCTCCTTGACGGAGTCGGCGAGGGTGGCGCCCATCCAGGTGAGCAGGTCGGCGAAGTCCTTGCGCTGCTGCTCGCGCTCGGCCTCGGCCTCCTTCTTCTCCTCCTCGGTGTCCAGGTCGACCTGGCCCTTGGCGATGGAGCGCAGCGTCCTGCCGTCGTACTGGCCGACACGCTCGATCCACACCTCGTCGACCGGGTCGGTGAGCAGCAGCACCTCGTAGCCCTTGGCGCGGAACGCCTCCATGTGCGGCGAGTTCTCGATCATCGTGCGCGAGTCGCCGGTGGCGTAGTAGATGTCGGTCTGCCCGTCCTTCATCCGGCCGACGTAGCCGGCGAGGTCGGTGGGCTCGGCCGGGTCGTGGGTGGAGGCGACCGACAGGATCTCCAGGAGGGTGTCGCGGTTCTCCGTGTCGTCGATCAGGCCCTCCTTGACGGCGGGTCCGAACTCGGTCCAGAAGGTCCGGTAACGCTCGGCGTGGTTGGCCTTCATGTCCTTGACGGTGGACAGGATCTTCTTGACCAGCCGGCGGCGGACGACCTGGATCTGCCGGTCCTGCTGGAGGATCTCCCGGGAGATGTTCAGCGACAGGTCGTGCGCGTCCACGACGCCCTTGACGAAGCGCAGGTAGTTCGGCATGAGCGCTTCGCAGTCGTCCATGATGAAGACGCGCTTGACGTAGAGCTGCACGCCGCGGCGGCCCTGCGGGGCGAACAGGTCCAGCGGCGCGTGCGACGGGATGAACAGCAGGGCCTCGTACTCGAAGGTGCCCTCGCCCTTCATGTGCACGATGTCCAGCGGGTCGGCCCAGTCGTGGCTGACGTGCTTGTAGAACTCCTTGTACTCGGCCTCGTCGACCTCGTCGCGGGACCGGGCCCAGAGCGCCTTCATCGAGTTGAGCGTCTGGGTCTCGGTGCTGGTCTGGTCGCCCTCGCCGGGGCGCTCGACGGTCATCCGGATCGGCCAGGCGATGAAGTCCGAGTACCGCTTGACGATCTCCCGGATCGTCCACTCGGCGGTGTAGTCGTGCAGGTTGTCCTCGTCGTCGGCGGGCTTGAGGTGCAGGGTCACCGAGGTGCCCTGCGGCGCCTGTTCGACCGACTCGACGGAGTACGTGCCCTCACCGGCCGACTCCCACCGGGTGCCGCCGCTCTCCCCCGCCCGGCGGGTCACCAGCTCCACCCGGTCGGCGACCATGAACGCCGCGTAGAAGCCCACGCCGAACTGGCCGATCAGCTCCTGCCGCGCCCCGGCGTCGGAGGACTCGCGCAGCTTGCGCAGCAGCTCGGCCGTCCCGGACTTGGCGATCGTGCCGATCACCTGGACCACCTCGTCGCGGGACATGCCGATGCCGTTGTCCCGCACGGTCAGCGTGCGCGCCGCCTTGTCGACCTCGATCTCGATGTGCAGGTCGGAGGTGTCGACCTCCAGCTCCTTGTCGACCATCGACGCCAGGCGCAGCTTGTCCAGCGCGTCCGAGGCGTTCGAGATCAGTTCACGCAGGAAGACGTCCTTGTTCGAATAGATCGAGTGGACCATCAGCTGGAGCAGCTGACGCGCCTCGGCCTGGAACTCCAACGTCTCGGCCCGGTTGCTCACACCGTGTCCTTTCATCCTCGAAAGCCCACCGAAGGTTCGCGGAAAGGATACGAGCCGTCGCCGACGGCGAGAAGACGGGACCGCGGAGCGTCGACTGGCGTCGCGTTGCCCCCGCGCCCTACCGTCGGGGATGGCGTCGACGTGGCCGCCGGGAGAAGCCGAGGGCTGGTGCGACCGCCGCGGCGGGCGGTCAGTACGGTAGGGATGTGTCTCTATGGATGGCCGCGATGTGGGGACTGGTCGGCAGCGCGGTGGCCGAGGCGCTGAACCTCTCCGGGATGATGCGCCCGACCAGCGAGTCCGGGGGCCGGTGGCAGTGGCCGTGGCGGGACCGGCGGGACGCCCCGATCGTCGTGTTCGCGGTGCTGCTCAGGACCGTGGCCGGCACCGGCCTCGCCGCCGCGGCCGGGGCGGGTGGCCTGGCCACCACGGCCTTCGCCAGCTTCACGTTCGGGGTCGCGGCCCCGCTGGTGATCGCCAAGATGTTCGACCAGGTCCGGGTGGCGGAACGACCGGCCGACAGCGGTCGAGACGGCACGAGCGGCACGAGCGGCGAGCACGATGACGCCGCGTGAGGACCTGCTGGGCAGGTTCGTCTCCGCACTGGCCGCCCGCCCGGCCACCACCGCCACGGCCGTTCCCGTACCGGCCCGGACGAGGCTCGCCGCCGCGCTGGCCGCGCGGCCGGTCACCGCCCGCAGCACCGGGCCGCTCCCCCGCCCCGACGCCGGGGACGACGGCGGCGGGAAGCTGACCCACCGCGTCAGGGCGGTGCTCGCCGGCCTCCTCGGCGTCACCACCGACCAGTTGCGCGTCGACGCCGACGGCGACGTCGGCATCCGCGCCGGCTCGGCCATGATCTTCGTACGGGCGCAGGACGACCCGCCGCTGGTCGACGTGTTCTCCCCGCTGCTCACCGGCGTCGACCCGACCGAGTCCCTGTACCGCAGGCTCTCCGACCTCACCAACGGGCTCGTGGTCGGGCGCGTCTACTGCACCGGCGACACCGTCTGGGCGTCCATCCCCGTCTTCGGGCAGGACTTCGCCCCCACCCATCTGCTGCTGGCCCTGCGGGCCATGATCGCGCTCGCCGACGACCTCGACGACCAGCTCCGGCGGGAGTTCGGCGGCAGCCGCTTCTTCGGCCCGGAGTCCGCCGGGCTGGTGGCGGTGCCCGACCCGACCGGTTACCTGCGCGACCTCGACCGGGCCGGCGCGAACGGGGCGGGCAGCGTCCTGGTCGACCTGCTGGCGGACCGGGGGCGGACGGATGAGCTGCGGATCCGCGCCGAGCACGGCGACTGGCACGCCGCCGCCCGGCTCGCCGCGCTGCTCGCCGAGGAGGGCCGCACCGACGGGGCCGAACGGTACTGGCGGATCGCCGCCGAGCAGGGTGATCCGCGCGCCCGAGACGAGCTGGCCGCCATGCTGGCCGCCCGGGGCCGGCGCGACGAGGCGATCGACCTGCTGCGCCAGGCGGTCGACGGCGGCGACTGGCGGCACCTGCCGCTGCTGCTGACGCTGCTCACCGAAGGCGGCCTGGTCGACGAGGCGGTCGAGCTGCTGCGCCGCCGGGCGGCCGCCGAGGGCTGACCCCCGTCCCGCCCCCTGCGACCCGACCTGGTGGGTCGAGGTGTGAAAACGCGGAGGCCTGGGTACAGACACCCGCTGGGGTGCCGGCGGGCGTGCAGCTGAAGCCGGGTGCCAGGATGTTCGGGTAACGCCAGCAAGGGTCGTCGGGGCCCGGAAGTGAGGGCTGCGATGGGGTGCGACCGAGGGTGACACGGCCCACGGGGGACCTGTTCGCCGACGGCGGTGGGACCGGGCGGCTGATGGCGCGCCTGGACTGGGCCGCCACCCCACTCGGCCCGGTCGACGGCTGGCCGCAGAGCCTGCGCGCCGCCGTCCGGATGGTCCTCTCCTCCCGCTACCCGATGCTGCTGCTGTGGGGGGACCACTTCACCCAGCTCTACAACGACGCGTACTCCGCCCTGATCGGCGACAAGCACCCCGACGCGCTCGGCGGCGACGTGCGGGTCACCCTGGCCGAGGGCTGGGACGTGCTGGCCCCCCTGATCGACGAGGCGATGGCGACCGGGGTCGCCAGCTGGGTGCCGGCCCTGCAACTGCTGCTCGACCGCGCCGGCTACCGCGAGGAGGCGTACTTCAGCGTCTCGCACGCCCCCGCCCGCGACGACGAGGGACGCACGGTGGGGGTGCTCACCGTGTGCAGCGAGGTCACCGAACAGGTCGTCGGCGAGCGCCGGCTGCGCCTGCTGCGCGACCTGTCCGTCGGCGGCGACGGGCGGACCGTCGACGTCGAGAGCACCTGCGCGCGGCTCGTCGAGGCCATCGGCGGGCACCCGCTGGACGTCCCGTTCGCCGCGATCTACCTGCGCGAGGGCGAGCTGCTGCGCCGCGCCGCTCACGTCGGCGGGGGTCCCGTGGCCGCCGCCCTGCCCGGCACGCTGCCGGCGGGCGAGGAGCACGAGTGGGGGCTGGCGGCCGCCGCAGCCGGCACGACGACCGAGGTGGCCGGCGTCGACCGGCGGCTCGCCCTGCCCGCGGGGCCGTGGGGCGACCCGGTCGACACCGCCCTCGCCCTGCCGCTGCCGTCCGCCGAGGCGGGCCAGCCCCTCGGGGTGCTGCTGGTCGGAGTCAGTCCGAGCCGAGGGCTGGACGAGGCATACCGGTCGTTCCACGCGCTGCTGGCCCAGCAGGTGGCCGTCGCCGTGCGCAACGCGCAGGCGTACGAGGAGGAGCGTCGGCGGGCCGAGGCGCTCGCCGAGCTGGACCGGGTCAAGACGGGCTTCTTCACCAACGTCAGCCACGAGTTCCGGACCCCGCTGACGCTGATGCTCGGCCCGCTGGCCGACGCCCTCAACGACAACGAGCATCCCCTGCCGGCGACGCAGCGGGACCGGGTCGACACCGCCTGGCGCAACGCCACCCGGCTGCTCACCCTCGTCAACAGTCTGCTCACCTTCTCCAGCCTGGAGGCCGGGCAGGCACACAGCCACGCTCGCGAGGTCGACCTGGCCGGGCTCACCGCCGAGCTGGCGAGCGTCTTCCGGGCGGCCGTCGAACGCGCCGGGCTGCGCCTGGAGGTCGACTGCCCGCCGCTGCCCCGCGCGGTCTCCGTCGACCCGGTCAACTGGGAACGCATCGTCACCAACCTGCTGTCGAACGCGCTGAAGTACACCTTCGTCGGCCGGATCCGGGTCGGGCTGACCGCCGACGACGAGGAGGTGCGGCTGACCGTCGCCGACACGGGCATCGGCATCGCCGAGGAGGATCTGCCCCGGCTCTTCGAACGCTTCCACCGGGTGCAGGGCACCCGGTCGCGCAGCCACGAGGGCACCGGCATCGGACTCGCCCTGGTCCGCGAGCTGGCCCGCCTCGAAGGCGGCGACGTACGGGTGGAGAGCCGGGTCGGGACGGGAACGACGTTCACGGTGGCGCTGCCCTGGTCCGCCGCGCGACGGACCGCCCGGCCGGCCGCCGACGTCGACGGGGTCGGGGACGCCGCCCGGGCCGCCGTCCAGGAGGCGGTCGGCTGGCTGGCCGACCCGGCGCAGGCGGGGGCGTCCGCGCCGGCCGGGCCGCCGGTGCCGGCGTACGGTGGCGCGGACGCCCTGCGGCACGCGCGGATCCTCGTGGCCGACGACAACGCCGACATGCGCGCGTACCTGGCCCGGTTGCTGGGCGAGCAGGGCTGGCGGGTGGAGACGGTCGGTGACGGCCGGCAGGCCCTGGAGGCGATCCGCCGGGAACAGCCGGACCTGGTGCTCACCGACGTGATGATGCCCGGGATCGACGGCTTCGAGCTGGTCCGTCGGCTGCGCGGGCAGGCCGGCACCCGGACGCTGCCGGTCGTGGTGCTCTCCGCGCGCGCCGGCGGGGACGCCAGCGTGGAGGGGCTCGACCTGGGTGCCGACGACTACGTCGTCAAGCCCTTCGCCGCCGCCGAACTGATCGCCCGGATCCGGTCCGCCCTGCACGGCGCCCGCACCCGGGGGCACCGCCGGAACGAGACGGCGCCCGCAGCGGACAGCCCCGGCGGCACGCCACGCGGACCGGGTGGCCCCGGCGGCACGGCACGCGACGCGGACAGCCCCGGCGGCACGACGGCCGACGCGGACGGTCCCGGCGGGACCGCGCCCGAGCCGGCGTCCGGGGCGCGCCCGGCGACCTCGGCCGACTCCGTGGGCGGCGGCACCCCGGACACACCGGGTGCCCCGGCCGGGTCACCGGCCCCGGGTGCCGGTTCCGTGGACGTGGCCGGCGATCCGGTGAGCGGCGCACCTGCCGCGCCCGGAGTCGGCGCGTCGGTCGGTCGGAGCGGGGAGGACGCGCACAACGGGACCCGGCGGACGGCCCCCGAGCACCCGGCCGCGCTGGACACCGGCTGGACCTACCCCTCGCAGCCCACCTCCGCCGCCGCGATGCGCCGGGACGTGCGGGCCTCGCTGGAGAACCTGGACGTCGATCCGGACACCGTGGCCGATCTCCTGCTGGCCGCCTCCGAGGCGGTCAACAACGCCGTCGAGCACGCCCAACGCCCCACCCGTCCGGAGGTGCGGGTACGACTGCGGGTGACCGATGGCGCGGTACTGATCTCGGTGCGCGACTTCGGCACCTGGCGGGACCGTCGTCCGGCCATGGACCGGGGGCGGGGCGCCACGCTGATGAACGCGTACGGCGACGTCCGCCTGGTCTCCACCGCCGAGGGCACCACCGTCACCATCGAACGCCGCCTGCCGCCCACCACCTGACCCGCCTCCCGCACTGCGCGGCTCCACCCGCGCGGCGGCACTGCCGTGCGGGTGGCCCGCCCGGCCGCGTCCGGCCGCCCGTCCCCCGCACACCCCGGCCGGCCATGCGGGGCGTGGTGTCGGCTGGTGGCCGGTCTGGGCGTTTCGCACCTCATCACGAGGGGCGCGTATTCGCCTTGCCGCGACGGATTGGGCCCATCAGGCGTTTATGTCGGGTTTGTGGTGGCGGGCGCCACGGGTGGGGTGGGCATGGGTCGGGGTGCCGGGTCGTTGTAACCGTCGTGGCCGCGTGACCCGGCCGCTCGTCGGCCCGGTGGTCGGCGGAATGCGGACCGGCCCGGCGTGGTTACACCCGGCGGACCACCGAGTACCCGCGTCGGGACGACCGGGCGCCGGAATGACCGGCCGCCCACGGTGGTTACATCCCCGGGCCACCGAGCGGATGACCGCCGCGTCCAGGCGGACCGCGAGCCGGGTGGCCGTGGGAATGGGTGGCCGGCCCGGCGGGTTGCATCCCCCGCAGGGACGAGCCCGCCGGCTCCTTCGGCCGCAGGCCCCCTTTGATATCTCGACCTTTCCTCTTCCGTGGCGCACCCGCCCCCCTTGGTGTGTGTCGCGTGCCCCCGATCGAAAGGTGCAGACGAATCATGCGTAC
>NZ_JBEYRY010000011.1:0-150418 GCF_040704175.1 Micromonospora sp. NPDC047812
ACCTGCTCGTCGGACAGGTCGATACGCGACTGCGCACCCTGCACACCATGCGGCACCAGCACACCCATGTCCGGCTTGTCCGCCTGCACCGCCACGGCGGTGACCGGAGCCGCCGACGACACCGCGGCGCTGCTGTCGCTGTGGTTCAGCGGACCGGCAGCCAGACCACCGGCGAACGCCAGACCAGCAACACCGAGAACGCTCTTACGCAGAATCGTGTTCATCGCAGATGCTCCATTCGGGGGTTGGCACCCACACGCCGAGGGGGATCGGCTCACGCGGGTGCAAGCACCGTCCGGCGCTCATGTACTCAAGGGGGAATCTCCGGCGAATCAACCGGAGGAAAGATCAGATCGGCCCGTGCCGGCCGGATGTCCGAGCCGTAGAGGCCCACACCGGGGCCTGTCTCGCGGGGGCGGGGGGATGCCCTCACGTCGGCCGGACCATGTGTAACGACCACCGGCCCGCCATCATTCCGGGGCCCCGGCACGCCATCCTGTCGGGCGGCGCGGCCCTGCCTTGCTCGGTCGTACGCAGGGTGTAACGACCCCGGCCCCGCCACGATTCCGCCCCCACGATGCCCCCGATCACACCCCCGAACCGGACACCCGTCACCGGATTACCTGACGGGACACGAGCCACCCGCCTCTCTTGGACAGCCACCCACAAACCGGACACCTCACGCAGACGACTATCGGTGAGCCGCGGAGATCTTGATGGACGGCGGCCCCCGGAGGGGCATTTTTCTTGCCAAGATCGCTCTCCCCGGCAGTCGCGCACCCGGTAGTAGCAGCCCGGAGCGGGTCGGGGATGGCGGGAGGGCGGGAGGGCGGGTTGGGGGCCGCCGGTCGGGTGCCGGGTTGGAGGCGGGTCGCGTCGGTGTGGACGGGACCGGCCGGCCCCCGATGCGGGGACCGGCCGGTGTCACGGGGTTGTCACCAGAGCTGGGAGACGATGTCCGCCGCCTGCTCCTCCCACTGCGCGTACGCGAAGGGGTAGGCCGAGACCTGTACGGTCTGCGCGGCGGAGGTCAGCGGCAGGTCCTGCCAGCCGCCCACGTTCTTGAGCGCGCGGAAGAACGCCTGCGAGGCGTACTCGGGGTCGGTGATCTGGTCCGGCGAACCCCAACCCGACGACGGACGCTGCTGGAACAGGCCCTGCGAGTCGTGGTCGTTGTACGCGCCCAGGTGGCCGAGGTTGTAGAGCTTCGACTCCTGTAGCGAGGTGGCGATCCCGATGACGGCGCCCCGCTCACCCACGCCGGTCTCCTTGGCCTCCTCGATGATGGCCTTGGCGTTGGCGAGCTGCGCGTCGTCGAGCGGGATGCGCGACTGGGCGCCCTGCACGCCGTGCGGGATGAGTTCCTCGCGGCTGGGCTTGTCGGCGGACGGCTTGGTGGTGGTACCGCCCGTGGTCAGGGCCGACTCCTCGGCCGCGCCCGGCCTGCCCTTGCCGGTGGCCTGCTCGATCGCCGCCACGGCGCCCTCGTGGGGCGTGGTGGTGACAGGGGCGGCCACGGCCGTCGGCCCGAAGGCGAGGCCACCGAGGGCGGCGACACCCACCACGCTCAGCGCGATCTTGCGGTTCGAGTCCTTCGAGTCCTTCGCGATGGCCGGGAGCCATCGAGTGAAGTCGTACTTCACGATGGTTGCCCTTTCGGTCAGGCGAAGCGCTCCCTGGATGAGCACTCCTTCGGGGGAAACTTCCGCGCCGGACGGGTTTCGGTTCCGGCGGTACGGGGAACACAACCAGCCTGGCCTGTCGGGCATTCCGGATATGAACCGGTGCCGGTCGGCTGCGACCCGGGTCACTCGGCGCTCGGGACGGGCGGGCACAGGCGGTCGCGTTCCGGAATACCGCGGCGGAACCGGACGGCCGGCACGGTCCGCCCGGCCGCGTCCGGGCGGCTCACCGACCCGCCCGCGCTCCCCCCGAGGGGCCCCCGGGCCGCGGGGCCCGGTCGTCCTGGGCGGCGTACGGGGCACCGAAGCGGACGAGGACGTGCCAGAGCTGCTTGAGGTGTTGGCGGGTGACCTCCGTCGGCCCACGGTCGGCCCAGCGGGACGGCTCCGTGACCAGCGAGGCCGCCGCGCGGCCGATCAGGGCGGCGTCGACCGGTTCGCCCGGCCGGGCGAACTCGGCGTGCACCCGGGCGGCCAACGGCGGGATGGCCGGCCCCCGGAACTCGGCGTCGATCCGGTCGACGGGCAGCGCGAACCCGGCGTGCCAGCGCAGGGCGAAGCCGTGCCGCCGGGCGATCGCGGCGAGCGTCGCCCCGGCTTCGGTGCCCCGGAACGACGGATCGACCACCATCGCCTCCACGTCCCGGGCGAGGCTCAGCTCGCCGTGGACCTGCGCCTCGATGTAGTCGTCGAGCGCGCGACCGGCCGCGCCGGGGGCCCACACGGCGTCCTCGCGCCGGCGCAGCAGCGCCCGGGTCAGGGTCACCACGTCGCCCGGCACGCCGAGGCAGATCCCGGTGCCGTCGGTCGCGGCCAGCAGGGCCGCCAGCACCGGTTCGAACACGTCCACGGTGCCCACGTCACGGGGTCCGAGGTGGCTGTCGCCGAAGCAGAACGTGGTCCGCGCCAGCACCTGCGAACGCAGCCGCAGGTAGCAGGAGCCGAACCGGGGGCACGCGCCGTCCGGATGGTCGAGCAGGTTCAGACCGCCGTACTTGGGCCGGTCGGCGGGGCGTACGCCGGCCGTCTGGTAGGCGCCGCCGAAGAGCGTCTCCTCCCAGCGGTCCCGGTCGCCCCCGGGGTAGGCGAACAGGCCGCCGTTGGAGATGCCGGTCTCGAACTGGCTGCGGTAGACGCCCTCGGCGGCGAGGGCGTCGGCGACCGTACGCCCGTCGGCGAGCAGCCGGTCGGGGTGGAAGTTCAGGGTGAGCCGCCCGTTCCCGCCGACCGCCGCGATCAGGCGCTCCGGCCCGTGGGTGACGCCCGAGCCGGCGAGCGCCCGGGCGATGGCGGCCAAGGCGGCGGGACGCTCGCGCAGCGCCGTCTCGCGTACGTGCGCGAGAGCGGCGCGTTGGGCGGGGGTGAGTGCCGGCTCCGCGTGCGTGGCGGCCGGTTCTGTGGCGGGTCGCACGCCGACGAATCTCCCTCACGAGCGGGCCGGGACGCACCCCCGTTTTCGGTGCGCCGCGCACCTCCTCGAAGAGGGTGGTCCGGCGGCCGGCCGGGGGTTCGAGGCGCGCGTCGGACGCGACCCGGACCACGCCTGTGGGCGGGCGATGCCCGGCCCGTGCCGGCCGGATGGGCGGCGCGGCGGCGCCGACGTTTCACCCGGTGGGCCGGCACCGGGACCAGCCACTACAGTGGGAACGCGAAGTGAAAGCCGACGGATGACTGGTGGTGCCGTGGTCGAGCAGGTGCCCCGCCGGGTGGTCGCGCTGCGCCGCTACGACCGGCGGCTACGCGGGACCAGGTCCGCCCCCGGCCTGGGACAGCCGGCATGACCGGGGCGTGGCATGCGGAGGCGGCGGGCGCCTTCGTGCACGAGGGGCTCTTCTACCACGACCCGGAGGGTCTGCTCGCGGGCACGGTGCCGTTCGTCACCGACGGGCTCGCCGCCGGGGAGCCGGTGCTGGTCGCGATGCCCGGCGCCAACCTGCGGCTGGTCCGCGCCGCCGTCGGGCCCACGGCTTCGGTGCGCTGGGCGGACATGTCGGAGGCCGGCCGGAACCCGGGCCGGATCATCCCCTGGGTGTTGCAGGCGTTCATCGACCAGCATGCCGGCCGCCGCGTGCGGATCATCGGCGAGCCGATCTGGGCCGGGCGCAGCGACACCGAGTATCCGGCGTGCGCCCAGCACGAGGCGCTGATCAACGCGGCGTTCGCCGGCCGCGAGGCGACCATCCTCTGCCCGTACGACGTCGCCGGGCTCGACGCCGACGTGCTGGCCGACGCGTACGCCACGCATCCGATCCTCGTCGACCACGCCGGGCGACGGCCGAGCGCGGAGTACGCCCCGGCGGACGTGGTCGCCCGCTACAACAAACCCCTGCCGTGCCCGGCGGAGCCGGTTTCGGCGCTGGTCTACGAGTTCGGCACGCTGTCCGCCGTGCGCCGGTTCGTGGCCGGGCACGGCGAGGCCGTCGGGCTGGACGAGGACCGGCTGGCCGACCTGCAGATCGCGGTGACCGAGCTGGCGACGAACAGCGTCGCGCACGCCGGCGGCACCGGCGTGCTGCGCGTGTGGCGCACCGCCGAGCACCTGGTCTGCGAGATCCGCGACGACGGCTGGCTGACCGACCCGCTGGCCGGGCGCCTGACCCCGGCCGCGGACGGCATCGGCGGCCGGGGTCTGGTGATCGTGCAGGCGCTGTGCGACCTGGTCCGCGTGCACACCACCGCCGCCGGGACGACCGTCCGGATGTACGTGCGGCGCCCGGCGTGACCGGGGCCCCGGGCAGTCGCTGAGCGGCTGCCCGGGACGCCCGGCGGCCGGCCTGGGTCAGTGCCCGCGGGCCAGCCACTCGTCGAGGTGGGGAGCCTCCCCGCCGATGGTGGTGCTCTCCCCGTGCCCGGTGTGCACGACCGTCTCCGCCGGAAGGGTGAGCAGCCGGTTCCGGATCGAGGCGACGATCGTGCCGAAGTCGCTGTACGAGCGTCCCGTCGCCCCCGGCCCGCCGGCGAAGAGCGTGTCGCCGGTGAACACGACGCCGAGCTGCGGCGCGTGGAAGCTGCACGCGCCGGGGCTGTGGCCCGGCGTGTGCAGCACGGTCAGCGCGGTGCCGGCCACCTCGACGCTCTGCCCGTCGCGCAGGTCTCCGCCCGGCGCCTCGTCGGGGTGCACCATGTCCCACAGCACCCGGTCGGCGGGGTGCAGCAGCACCGGAGCGCCGGTGGCCCGGGCCAGCGCCGGGGCCACCCGGACGTGGTCGTCGTGCGCGTGGGTGGCGAGGATCGCCCGGACCCGTCGGTCGCCGACGGCGGCCAGGATCGCGTCGACGTCATGCGGGGCGTCGACGACGACGCACTCGGTGTCGTCGCCGACCACCCACACGTTGTTGTCCACGTCGAAGGTCTGACCGTCGAGGGAGAAGGTGCCGGAGGTGACGGCGTGGTCGACGCGGGCCGCCATCAGAGGACCACCACCGAGCGCAGCACGTCGCCGCGGTGCATCCGGGCGAATGCCTCCTCGACCTTGTCCAGGGCGATCTCCTCGGTGACGAAGGCGTCCAGGTCGAGCCGGCCCTGCAGGTAGAGCTCGGTGAGCACGGGGAAGTCCCGGCTGGGCAGGCAGTCGCCGTACCAGCTCGACTTGAGCGCGCCGCCGCGGCCGAAGACGTCGAGCAGCGGCAGGTCGACGGTCATCTCCGGGGTCGGCACGCCGACCAGCACGACGGTGCCGGCCAGGTCACGGGCGTAGAACGCCTGCTTCCAGGTCTCGGGGCGGCCGACCGCGTCGATCACCACGTCGGCGCCGAAGCCGCCGGTGGCGGCGCGGATCGCCTCGACCGGGTCGTCGTCGCGGGCGTTCACGGTGTGGGTGGCGCCGAACTTCCGGGCCCAGTCGAGCTTGCGCGGGTCGGTGTCCACCGCGACGATCGTCGTCGCGCCGGCCAGCGCGGCGCCGGCCACCGCCGCGTCCCCGACGCCGCCGCAGCCGATCACGGCCACCGAGTCGCCCCGGGTGACCCCGCCGGTGTTCATGGCGGCGCCGAGACCGGCCATCACGCCGCAGCCGAGCAGACCGACGGCGGCGGGCCGGGCCGCCGGGTCGACCTTGGTGCACTGACCGGCGTGGACCAGGGTCTTCTCCGCGAAGGCGCCGATGCCCAGCGCGGGCGTGAGCTCGGTGCCGTCGGTGAGGGTCATCTTCTGCGCCGCGTTGTGGGTGGCGAAGCAGTACCACGGGCGGCCCCGGCGGCAGGCCCGGCACACCCCGCAGACGGCCCGCCAGTTGAGCACCACGAAGTCGCCCGGCGCGACGCCGTCGACGCCCGGCCCGACCTGCTCGACGACGCCGGCGGCCTCGTGGCCCAGCAGGAACGGGTAGTCGTCGTTGATGCCGCCTTCCCGGTAGTGCAGGTCGGTGTGGCAGACCCCGCAGGACTGGATCCGCACGATCGCCTCGCCCGGCCCCGGGTCGGGCAGCACGATCGTGGTCACCTCGACCGGCGCGCCCTTGCTGCGGGAGATGACTCCCCTGACCTCCTGGCTCACGCTTCCTCCTGCTCCACGACGACGCGTCGCGCCGCCGTCCGTCGGTGCGCTGACGCGGCACCTCGATCACATCCCTCGGGCCGAAACTACCCCCGATCGTCGCGGACGACCGGGGCCGCCGGGCGGTTATCGCGGCCGGCGAGGGGTAGGCGGGGGCACGGTTCGACAGTCGGACGGGAGTACGCCATGAGGGTCAGCCATCTGCCGCTGCGGGTCAGCATCGGCGCGTTCGTCCTCAACTCGGGGATGGGCAAGCGGTCGCTGGAGGGGGAAGCAGCGCAGGGCGTGCACGGGATGGCCGTCGGCGCCGTCCCGCAACTCGGCAGGCTCGACCCGGACCGGTTCGCCCGGCTGCTCTCCCGGGCCGAGATCGCCCTGGGCGCCGCGCTGCTCGCCCCGTTCGTGCCGTCGGCCCTGGCCGGTCTGGGGCTGGCCGCGTTCGGCGCGGGGCTGGTCCAGCTCTACCTGAGGACCCCGGGCATGCGCGAGCCGGGCAGCCTCCGGCCCACCCAGGACGGCATCGGCCTGGCCAAGGACGTCTGGCTGCTCGGGGCCGGCCTGACCCTGGTGCTGGACGACCTCACCCACGGCCGCCGGCGCCGCTGAGGTCCCGCGCGCGCCGGAGGTCAGGTCGGGATCGCGGCGGGTGTCCGCGCGGCGAGTTCGCGGCGGGCCGCGTTGCGGTAGCGCAGCACCTGGACCGCGCCGAGCGCCCAGAGGACGTACTGCACGGCGAAGGCCCACCGGAAGGCGGCCAGGTCCGGGGTGGCCCGACCGGCCGGGGTGGCCAGGTCGAGCACCACGCCGACGGCCAGCACCAGCACGATCGAGGCGACGAAGCCGCCGACGTTGACGACCCCGGTGGCGCTGCCGATCCGGTTGACCGGGTTGAAGCTGCGCGCGTAGTCGAAGCCGATGAGGGAGGCCGGGCCGTTGACCGCGAGCACCAGCACCAGGGTGACCAGCAGCCAGCCCGGCGCGCGTCCCGGCCAGGCGAGCACGACGGCCCAGACCGCGGCGGTGGCGCCGGTGATCGTGAAGACCAGCACCGAGCGGTGGAAGGGGTGCCGGGCGCAGAGGTGCGCGACCACCGGCCCGGTCAGCAGCATGGCGGCGGTCATCAGGGTGAGCAGCGACGCCGCCGTGGTCGGGCTGAGCCCCTGCCCCTGCACCAGGAACGGGTACCCCCAGAGCAGGGCGAACACGGCACCGGAGAACTGGGTGACGAAGTGCGTCCAGAGCCCCAGCCGGGTGCCCGGCTGGGCCCAGGCGGCGGCGAGTTCCCGGCGGACGTCGGTGAGGGTGGGCGCCGCGCCGGCCGGGACCGGCCCGCCCGGGGTGTCCCGGACGGCGACGACGACCATCAGCAGCACGGTCGCCCCGACCGCCCCGGCGGTGAGGAAGGCGGGGGTCCAGCCCGCCGCGTGCAGCAGGAACACCAGCGGTACGGCGCCGAGGATCGCCCCGAGCTGGCCGAGCGTGCCGGTGAGCTGGGTCATCATCGGGTAGCGCCGCCCCGGGAACCACAGCGCCACGATGCGCAGCACGCTGATGAACGTCATCGCGTCGCCGAGCCCGATCAGCACGCGGGCGGCGATCGCCAGGGGCACGTCGGTGGCGAGGGCGAAGCAGAGCTGGCCGGCGACCATCAGCGCGCCGCCGGCGACGAGCAGCCGGCGGGACCCGAACCGGTCGAGCAGCACGCCGACCGGGACCTGCATCGCCGCGTACACGGCGAGCTGGGCGACGGAGAAGGTGGCCAGCGCCGAGGCGCTGACCTCGAAGCGGTGCGCCGCGTCGACGCCGGTGACGCCGAGCGAGCTGCGGTGGAACACGGCGGCCACGTACGCGGCCACGGCCACGCCCCAGACGAGGCCGCCCGCCGACCGGAGCGGGGCGACCCGCGCGGTCAGCACCCTCACCGCAGGGCCCGCAGCACGGCCGCGGCGTTGTCGATGTGCGCGGCGACGGCGGCGAGCCAGCGCCCGGGGTCGTCGGAGTCGAGCGCCGCGAGCTGGTCGGCGTGCTCGGTCAGCGCCGTCTCGGCCCAGCCGGGCGAGAGCCGGAAGCTGGCCTCCCCCATCCGCAGTTGCCGGTCGCGCAGCCGCTGGTACAGCTCGGCGAGGATCTCGTTGCCGGCGGCGTCCACGAGGGTGGCGTGGAACGCCCGGTCGGCCTGCATCAGCGCGGCCAGGTCACCGGCGGCGTGCGCGTCGCGCATGTCGGCCAGCCGGGCGGCGAGGTCGTCCCGCAGCGCCGCGCGCCGGGGCCAGACCCGCTCGGCGGCGTGCAGCTCGACCAGCCGCCGCGCCTCGATGACGTCGGTGATCTCGCGGGCGGAGACCGGGCGGATCAGGGCTCCCCGCTTGGGATAGAGCCGGACCAGTCCCTCCGCCTCCAGGCGCAGCAGCGCCTCCCGGACCGGGGTGCGGGAGACCCCCGTGGCCTCGGCGATCTCCCCCTCGCTGACCAGCGACCCGCCCGGGTGGATCTGCTCCAGGATCTCGCGCTTGAGATGCCGGTAGGCGCGTTCGGCGGCCGAGGGCGCGGCCGTCCGGCCCGGCGGGGAGGGATGCGTCATGTATCTATGGTGGGCCCCGCCTCCTCGGCGCGCCCGGCGCCCCCGCCGGGGGTGGTGCGGGCCACCGTCAGCGCGGGTGGAGCGTCAGCAGCCCGTCGCCGTCGACGGCGAACCCACGCGCGAACGGTGGGTCGAAGCCGCCGAGCAGCCCGGCCAGCCAGCGCGCCTCGTCGGGCGCGGCCCGCTCCAGGCGCATCCGGCGCATCCGCACGGGGGCCGCCCGCAGTCGCCGCAGCGCCCCGGTGGCCGCGTCGAGGGTCGGCAGCCAGAGCAGCCGCAGCTCCGGCCGGTACGCCTCCCGCCCGCCGATGCCCTCGTAGTCGTCGACGAGGTCGCCGCAGCCGTAGAGGACCAGCCGGTCGCGGTACACCTCGACGGGCCGGGGGTGGTGCGACGAGTGGCCGTGCACCACGTCCACACCGGCGTCGACCAGCCGGTGGGCGAAGTCGACGTGCGCGGGCGGCACCTCGTACCCCCAGTTGGTGCCCCAGTGCACGGAGACCAGCACCCGGTCCCCCGGCCCGGCCACGGCGGCGATCCGTCCGGCCAGCGCGTCCGCCGAGGCGACCGAGACCTCCGGCAGGTACGCCACCCCGGGCGCCCCGGCGGTGGCCGCCCAGGTTGGAGGCACCCCGCTGGACGGGGCGGCCACCGACCAGACGAGCAGCCGGCCGCCCGGGCCGAGCGGCACCCGGGCGGGTCGCCAGGCCGAGGCCGCGTCCCGGCCGGCGCCGGCGGTGGCGATGCCGGCGTCGGCCAGCGCGTCGAGGGTGTCGGTGAGCCCGACCGGGCCGAAGTCGAGGCTGTGGTTGTTGGCCAGGGCGCAGACGTCGAGCCGGGCGGCGGCGAGGCAGGCCAGGTTCCCCGGGTGCATCCGGTAGTGGATCGCCTTGGCCGGGGCGTGCCCGCCCCGGCCGGTCACCGCGGTCTCCAGGTTGACCACGCGCGCGTCGGGCCGCAGCTCGTCGAGCAGGTCGAGCGCCTCTCCCCACGGCCAGGCCGGCGGCGCCGGGCGCGGGACCGGCCCGCTGGCGGCCCGGGCCAGGTCGACGTAGTCGCGGGCGTCGCGTACCGCCGGTTCCCGCAGCTCGGGCGGGCCGGGCGCGGGCAGGATCGCGTCCACGCCCCGGCCGGTCATCACGTCGCCGCCGAGGAACAGGGTCAGCTCGGGCACCCGGTCCGCTTTCCCCGTCCCGCCGCCCGCTCACCTGCCGACGCCCGGGCGCCGCCGAGCGGCCGTGCATTGCCGGGACACCGGCGACCGCCGTGCATTGCCGCGACACCGTCGCCCGGCCGTCCCGCGCCGGGACGCCGGCGTCGGTCAGCCGGTGCCGGCGACCGCCGGCCGGTCGCCGGGGTCGACAGCGGAGTCCTCGGGCGGGGCGGCGGCGTCCGTACCGGCCCAGAAGTCGACGAGCAGGCGGTGGAACTCCTCGGCGCACTCGATCTGCGGCATGTGCCCGCAGTCGGCGAACAGGTGGGTGCGGGCGCCGGGCAGCCGGGACCGGGCGGCGTCCAGGTGCGCCGCCGGCAGGATCAGGTCCCGGTCGCCCCAGACGACCAGGGTGGGGAGGTCGAGCCGCTCCACCTCGGCCAGCAGCTCCTCGCGCCACTGCGGGCTCACCCCCCGGAAGGTGCCGAGGCTGCGCGCGGTCTCCAGCATCACCCGGGCGGCGTACGGCTGGCGGGCGACCGCCAGGGCGTGGGCGACGCGTTCGGCGGTGGCGAAGGCCGGGTCGTGGAAGAGGGACCGTTCGGCGCGGCGGGCCGCCCACCGGGTGGGCCGCAGCAGCAGCCGGCCCAACGGGCGCAGCGCCAGCAGCCGCAGTGCGATGGTCACCTCCCGGCCGAAGCCGGCGCTGTTGACCAGCGTCAGGCTGGCCACCCGGGCCGGCTCGGACGCCGCGAGGCGCATGGCGACCGCGCCGCCGAGGGAGTTGCCGACCACGTGCGCCGGCCGGTCGACGCCGACGGCGTCGAGGTAGTGGGCGGCGAACTCACCCAGCGCCGGCAGGGTGCAGGGGCGGGCCATCGGCAGCGAACCGCCGTAGCCGGGCAGGTCGACGCTGTGCACCCGGAACCGCTCGGCGAGCAGCTCGTGCAGCTCGGTGAAGTCGCGCAGGGTGCGGCCGATGCCGTGCAGCAGCAGCACCGGCGGCCCGTCGCCGTCGACGCGGTGGCACACCCGCCGGCCGTCCACGCTCACGTGCCGGCGTCCGGCCGGGGCGTTCATGCCGGCTCCCCGGCCGGGGCGTTCATGCCGGCTCCCCGGCCGGGTCGGCCGCCGGGGCCGCCTCGGGCTGCCGCTGCGCCGGGACGGACGACCCGGTGGTGAGCCGGCGCGTGGACTCGCCTCCGACGCGGTCGAGCGCGAAGGCCACGACCCGCTGGTACGACACCGGCGCCACCCGGGCCAGCAGGTCGGGCAGCTTCGCCGACCAGCCGATCAGCACCCGGCCCCGGCGGCGGTGCACGCCGCGCAGGATCACCTCGGCGGCCCGCGCGGAATCGATGGTCAGCAGCTTCTCGAACTGCCGGCGGCCGGTCTCGAACTCCTCGGCGGGCACGCCGCTGCCCACCCGGGCGTTCTGCGCGATCCGGGTGCGGATGCCGCCCGGATGCACGCAGGTCACCCCGATCCCGTCGCCGGCCAACTCCTGGCGCAGCGCCTCGGTGAAGCCGCGGACGGCGAACTTGCTGGCCGAGTAGGCGGTCTGCCCGGCCGGGGCGATGATCCCGAAGAGGCTGGAGACGTTGACCAGGTGCGCGCCCGGCTCGACCCGCAGGGTGGGCAGCAGCGCGTGGGTCAGCTGCGCCACCGCCCGGAAGTTGACGTCGACGACCCAGCTGAACTCGTCCAGGCTCACCTGGTCGAACCGGCCGCCCAGCGCCACTCCCGCGTTGTTGACCAGCAGCCGAAGCACCGGGTGCCGCCGCCGGATCTCCTCGGCCACCCGCGCGGTGGCGGCGGCGTCGGCCAGGTCGACCACGTAGGCGGTGAGCTGCCGGTCGGGGTGCGCGGCGCGGACCGCCGCGACGACGGCGTCGAGGCGCCCGGCGTCGCGGTCGACCAGCACCAGGTCGCTGCCCCGGCGGGCCAGCCCGTGCACGAGGGCCTCCCCGATCCCGCTGGCGGCGCCGGTCACCACGGCCGTGCCGCCGGTGAAGACGAATCTACGCACGGATGGTCCTCCTTTCCGCTGTGCCGGCGCGGGAGAACCGCACGCCGGGGTCGGTGAGCCGGCCGTGCCGCATCAGCAGGACGTCCCGGGGATAGTTCTGGTGCAGCCGCCACGGCGCCCGGGCGCCCTGCTTGGGCAGGGCGTCGACGCTGCGCAGCACGTAGCCGGCCGTCAGGTCGATGATCGGCTCCAGCTCGCCGTCGGGCGGCGGCAGCGGGGTGACGACCTGCTGACCGGTGCGGTCCAGGTGCCGCAGCAGCCGGCAGACGTAGGTGGCGACCAGGTCGGCCTTCAGCGTCCACGAGGCGTTGGTGTAGCCGAGGGTCATCGCGAAGTTCGGCACCCCGGAGAGCATCATGCCCTTGTAGGCGACGGTGCCGGGCAGCTCCACCTCGGTGCCGTCCACGGTCAGCGTCATGCCGCCGAGGGCGAGCAGGTTGAGCCCGGTGGCCGTGACGACGACGTCCGCGGCCAACTCCTCACCGGAGGCGAGCCGGACGCCCCGCTCGGTGAAGGTGTCGATGGTGTCGGTGACCACCGACGCCCTCCCCCGCGCCAACGCGGTGAACAGGTCGCCGTCGGGCACCACGCACAGCCGCTGGTCCCAGGGGTCGTAGCGGGGCGAGAAGTGCCGGTCGACGTCGTAGCCGGCCGGCAGCCGGCCCCGGGCGGCGCGCAGCAGCAGCTTCCTGACCAGGGCGGGGGCGCGCCGGCTGAGCTGGAAGTTGGCGGTGGAGAGCAGGACGTTCTTCCAGCGCACCACCGGATACGCGGCCTTCGCCGGCAGCCGGCGCCGCAGCGCGTCGGCGAGGACGTCGCGCGAGGGCAGCGCGATGACGTACGTGGGTGAGCGCTGGAGCATGGTCACGTGGGCGGCGCGCTCGGCCATCGCCGGCACCAGGGTCACGGCGGTGGCGCCGCTGCCGATCACCACCACCCGCTTGCCGGTGTGGTCGAGGTCCCGCGGCCAGTGCTGCGGGTGCACGATCCGCCCGGCGAACCGGTCGACGCCCGGGAAGCGGGGCGTGTAGCCGCCGTCGTAACGGTAGTAGCCCGCGCAGGTGAACAGGAAGGAGCAGGTCAGCGCGACCGTCTCGCCGGTGTCGTCGCGGTGGGCGTGCACCGTCCAGCGGGCGCTCGCGCTGTCCCAGTCGGCCCGGAGCACCCGGTGCCGGAAACGGATGTGGTCGGTGACGCCGTACTCGTCGGCGGTGCGGCGGACGTAGTCGCGGATCGAGTCGCCGTCGGCGATGGCCTTCGGGTCGGTCCACGGCTTGAAGGAGTAACCAAGGGTGAACATGTCGGAGTCCGACCGGACGCCGGGATAGCGGAACAGGTCCCAGGTGCCGCCGATCGCGTCGCGGGACTCCAGCACCGCGTACGTCTTCTCGGGACAGTGGCGGCGCAGGTGGCAGGCGGCGCCGACGCCGGACAGGCCGGCGCCGACGATGAGCACGTCGACGTGGTCGGTGGCCATCTCGTCTCCCGTCCGCGGGTGAGACACCGGACACTAGCCACGGCTGTCGAGGCTCGTCAACACCGTGTCGAGTTCGATCGACACCGTGTTGATCCGGTGTAGAGTCACCGGGCATGACACCCGCCCGTACGGCCACCGGCAGCGCGACCGGGCGCGGACGGCGCGCGGCGCGCTCCGTCGGCGACGAGCGGGAGCTGGCCATCCTGGCGACCGCCGAGCGGCTGCTGGGGCAGCGGGCCTTCGCCGACATCTCGATCGACGACCTGGCGCGCGGGGCCGGCATCTCCCGGCCCACCTTCTACTTCTACTTCCCGTCGAAGGACGCGGTGCTGCTGACGCTGCTGGACCGGGTCATCGAGGAGGCCGACGCCGCCGCCGGTGACGTGCTGGAGCGGCTGGCCGAGGACCCGCCGGCGCGCTGGCGGGAGCTGATCGACCGGTTCCACGAGACGTTCGGCGCGCACCGCGCGGTGGTGCTGGCCTGCGCCCAGGTGCGCGGCACCAACGCCGAGGTGCGCCGGCTCTGGGCGAGGGTGCTGGAGCGCTGGGTGCACGCGATCGAGACCGCCATCGTGGCCGAGCGGCGGCGCGGGGCGGCCCCCGACGGCGTGCCGGCCCGCGACCTCGCCATCGCGCTCAACTCGATGAACGAGCGCGTCTGGTACGCCACCTTCGCCGGCGACGGGCCGGCGGTGGCCGAGCGGGACGTGGTAGACGTGCTGCGCGACGTGTGGCTGGCAGCGATCTACCGCAGCACCGCTCCCCCGCCGGCCTGACCGCGGCGGGCGGCGGCCAGCTCGGCGTCGAGCCGGGCGACCATCCGGTCGAAGTCCTCCGTACGCAGCACCGGTCCGATGTCCTTGCGCCAGCCCGCCGTCCGGGACCGCCGCTGCACCGGCGTCTCGACCGCGCCGTCGGCCGTGCACCCGGCGGGCGTGCCGGGCGGTCGGCTCCCGCGCGGCGGCGTCACGCGTGCCGGGCGGGACGCCCCGATCCGACCTCCGCACGGCGAAGCCGGCGGGGGCGCCGGGCCGGCCGCGCCAGGGCCCACAGCAACGGTACGGCGACCAGGCCCAGCAGGCCCCAGGGGTAACGGGCCGCCTCGACGGTGAAGGCGACCGGCCCGCCGGACGGCTCGATCCGGCCGTGCAGTTCGTGCCGGCCCACGACGGTCGCGCCGGTCGGGACGCGGATCCGGTACTCCCGGGTCTGCCCGGCCCCGATCGTGCCGAGCGGCGGGGCGTCGACGAGCGTGTGCACCCGGCCGGGGCGGCCGAACAGCAGCGAGAACGGAGGGTCGACCGCGTCGGTGGGGCCGACGTTGCGCAGGGCGAGGTCCACGGTCAGGTCTCCCGGCACACCGAACCAGCCCGGCACGCCGGACCGGTCGGTGGCGCGCAGCCCGGCGACGACCAGTTCCGCAGCGCCGACCGGCGCGGGGGCGGGTGGCGCGCTCACGCCGGTCAGCGGCAGGGCGACGCTGGCCCGGGTGCCGCCGGTCGGCGTGCGGGCCCGTACCAGGCAGGGGCAGCCGACCGGCGGGGCGGCGAGCACCACCGGCAGGGTGAGAGCGCCCGACGCCGGCACCTGTCCGTGCCCGGCCCGGCTCGTCGCGCAGTCGAGCGCGCCGCGTCGCCCCCCGTTGCCGCAGACCTCGATCTGCACGGTGCCGGCCGGCCAGCCGCCGAGGGTGACCAGGATCTGATCGCCGGCCCGGAACGTGCCGGCCGGCACGGCGATCCGCGGCGCCGGTGCGGCGGCGGGGGCGGGCGTGGGGCCGACGACGGGCGCGGGCACCGGGGCGGTCAGCGCGAGCAGCGTGGCGGCGGCCGGCAGGAGCCGGGTCACGGCGCGCCGCCCGCCGGGCCGGCGACCGGGCGGGCGGCCGGTGAGCCGGCCGGACGGCCCGGATCCGCCGCCACGTCCCGCGCGGACGCGTCCCCGGCGCCGCGCCTGGCGAGGGCACGGCGGCGCAGCCGGACGGCCAGCCAGCCGGCCAGCACGGCCAGCGCGGCGAGCAGCAGCCACGGGGGCGCCCAGGCGCTCGCGGAGCGGAGCACCGGCGGCAGCGCCGCGTCCACGGTGGTCGGCGCCAGGTCGACCTCGGCGGTCAGCCGGAGCGCCGGCGGCACGCCGGTGACCCGCTCGGTGACGGTGAAGACCCCGCCGGGCAGCAGCTCGGGCAGGTCCACCGGCGCGGTACGGGCCAGCCGCCACCCGAACGGTCCCTCGACGGCCACCGTGCCGGTTCCGCCGACGCGCACGTTGCCGGTGTTGCGTACGCGGTAGCTGACCACGGCGTCGCCGCCACCGGCCGGGTTGATCGGATTGTCGTAGCTGACGCTGACCGACTCGATCGCGACGGCGGGGCGGACGTCGCCGTCCACCCGGAGGTAGACCCGCGCGGCCAGCCGTTGGTCCACCCGGACCTGCTGCCCGTCGGCCGTGGTGCGGGCCCGGGTGATCGCGGCGATCACCCCGCCCGCGTGGTCGCCCGGGGTGGCGTTGGCGGGCACGCTCAGCCGGAACGGGATGTCGGCGCGGCGTCCGGGGGCGATCGTCCAGGTGCGCTTGTCGAAGCGGACCCAGGAGCCGACGTCGGTGGCCGCCCGGTCGGCCGGCAGCAGGGCGAAGGCGCCGTCGGCGGTGGTGTAGGCGTCGGTGCCGTACACCTGGAAGGTCAGCGGCCGGTCGCTCAGGTTGGTGACGCCGACGTGGTCGGTGAGGGTGCTGCCGGGGGCCAGGTCGTAGATGAAGTAGTTGCGTCCGGTCGGGCCGTCCGGTCCGGACGGCTGCACCGCCCACCGGGTCGCGGCGGGGCCGGGCGTCGGCGCGGCCGGCGCGGGCGTCGGCGCGGCGACGGCGGCCGTCGGCCCCGCCGCGAGCAGCGCGGCGGCGAGCGTGACGCAGGTCCGGGACAGGAGGGTGACGAGGGACATGCCGGGCTCCGGGTGGGTGGGTGACGGTGGGCGGGACGGCCGGTGGGGCGGGCCGGGGAGGGCCCGCCCCACCGGTGACCCGGCGCCGACCTAGGAGAGGGTCAGGGTGAGGGTCGCCGCGTAGTCGCCCGCCGCCGCGGACACCGGCACCCCGAGGTCCAGCCGGGCACCGCAGGTGAAGGTGCCACCGCTGGCTCCGGCCGCCGAGGTGCAGAGCGCCCGGGCCGCACCGAGGCCGGCACCGGGCGCGGCCACCGCGCCCGGCACGACCGTGCCGGGGTCGCCGGCCAGCGGGTCGTCGACGGCGACCGCGCTCGGCACCCAGCCGAGGTTGTCCGCGGCGATGACCCCGCCGGTGCTGGAGGTGAAGTCGGAGACCTGCCCGACGAGGCTCCAGCCGGCGTCGGTGCCCCGCAGGTCCGCCACGGTGGCGTCGTGCAGTGCACCGCTGGCGACCTGGCCGTTGGTGACGGCCGGCAGGGCTACGGCGGAGCCGGCCACGCCCAGGGTGAGCGGGCCGCCCTTCACGGTGGCGGTGATCCGCTGCTCGGCGTCGCCCGCGCCGGTGCCGGTCCCCGAGAAGGTGACCGGCGTGAAGGTGTCCTGGCTGCGGTCCGCCGAGCCGCGGGCCGCGAAGGTGATCACGTAGCACTGCACGGCGGTGCAGTCGACCCGCTTACCGGTCCTGTCGGTGTAGACCGCGCTGACCGGAAGCGTGGTGCGGAACGTGCCGTCGGCGTTGAGCCTGTCCCGCGCCTCCGTCGGCTCGTTCGTCGCGCTCACCCACTTGGTCACCTGGAGCACGCCGGCGTTGGTCCAGTGCTCGTCGACCCTGGGCCCGAACGCGACGTAGATCCCGGCCGCCCCGTTGGCGGCGGGGTCGAAGCCGGAGCCCTCGACGGTGATCGTCGCCCCCGACGGGTCGAGCCCGCCGGACGGGGTGACGGCCACCGCCGGACGCGCCGGCCCGGAGTCCCCGCTGGTGAACGTGAACGACACCGGGTCGAGCGCGTCACCCGCGGCGTAGAAGCCGTTGAACGCCGAGGCGCCGGCGGCGGTCAGCGTCGCGGCGAGGTTGCTGCCGCTCACCGTCCCCGTGCCGCCCGGGTTCCCGCCGCCGGACGCGAGCGTGGCGATGGTCGCCTGCCGCACCGACACCGGTTCGGCCGCCGTCGTCACCAGGTCGACGTCGGCCTTCAGGGCGGCGGTGCCGCCGGAGATGGCGATCGTCGGGTTGGCCAGGGTGATGGTGAACATGTGCGAGGGGTACGAGAAGACCACGGTGCCGCCGTACTCGGCGCTGGCGGCGCCGGTGGCGGAGTCGTGGGTGCCCCCCGTCGACGGGAAGGTGAACGTGCCGTCGGCGTTGATGGTGGCGCCGTTGCTCGCCGCGATCGGCGGGTTGCCGTTGCCGCCGGAGACGTAGTTGCGGAACGACTGCTTGAAACCCCAGGTCAGGGTGCCACCGGTGATGTCGGCCTCGGCTGCCGAGGCGGGGCCGGCGCCCACGAGTGCGGTCGACAGGCCGAGGGCGGCGACCGCCGCCCAACGCATCGACTGCCGCCAGGCCTGACCGGCTCTGGATCGGACCATGCTGACTCCTTCTCTTGATCCGTTACGGACAGTCAGTAAGGTAAGGCAAACCTAAGATCGCGGCCATCTTCATTCGGCCCGGTTATCCGGACCGAACAACCCCTTGTGAACTGGATCTTTATAACTTAGGTTAGCCAAACCTAACTTCGCCTCGCCGCCGACACTCTCGTGAGGAGCCCGATGCGCACACCGCGTCACGTCTTCATGGCCGCCACCCTCATCACCGTGGGTGTCGTCGCCGCCGCACCGCCCGCGTACGCCGGCACCGGCCGCGGCCCCGGCGGCCAGACGCTCAGCGTCACCCCCAGCACCGGACTCGACAGGTCCGGCGCGACCGTCACCGTCTCCGGCCGCGGGTACGACGTCACCAAGGGCATCTACGTGGCGTTCTGTGTGGACAACGGGGCCGGTGCGGTACCCAGCCCCTGCGGCGGCGGGGCCGACACGACCGGCGCGCTCGGGGCGTCGCACTGGATCTCGTCGAACCCGCCCTCGTACGGCGAAGGGCTGGCCGTGCCGTACGGGCCCGGCGGGTCGTTCCGGATCACCCTCCGGGTCACCCCGACCATCGGCGACGTCGACTGCACCACCCGCCGGTGCGCGGTGGTGACCCGCGCCGACCACACCCGCACCGCCGACCGTTCCCAGGACGTCCGGGTGCCGACCACCTTCGCCCGGCCCGCCCCCGCCCCGGCCAGCCCCCGCCCGGCGACATCCGGCGCCACCGCCCCGGGCCGCGCCCCCTCGGCCGCCACCGGGGCACCGGGAGGTGCCGCCGAACCGGCGACCACGACGGCCAGGTCCGCCTCCCCCGCCGGCGCCCCGGTGGCCACCGCCGCCGGGGACGGCGCCGCCCCCACGGCCGCCGCCCCGAGCGAGCTGGCGATCAGCAGGGTGAGCACCGCCACCGAGGTCGGACGCGGGTGGACAATCGGCCTGGTGGTGCTCGCGCTGTCGGCCACCGCGCTGCTGGGCCTGCGCCGGTGGCGTCGCCGAGGACAGGCCCGGTGACCGGGCACCCCCGCCTCGTGCCGGCGGCCGCCCGCCGTCGCGCGGTCGCCGCCCTGGCGGTGCTGCTGCTCGGGGCCACCGCCTGCTCCGCGTCGCCCTCCGGCGCCACGCCGGCCGCGACCGCCGGCTGCGGGCCGGTCACCGCCACTCTGGACAGCACCGACGTCACCGCGTTGCGGCCGGCACCGGCACCCGCCCTGCCGGCCACCGTCACCTCCGCCGACGGCACGAGCGTCACCGTCACCGACGCCAGCCGCATCCTGCCGGTGAACCTCTACGGCTCCATCGCCGAGACCGTGTTCGGCCTCGGGCTCGGCGGCAACGTCATCGGCCGGGACACCTCGACCACCTTCCCGGCCGCCGCGCACCTGCCGGTCGTGACCCCGGCGGGGCACGACCTCTCCGCCGAGGCGGTGCTCGCCCTGAACCCAACCGTGGTGCTCGCCGACGACAGCATCGGGCCGCCGGAGGTGCTCCGCCAGCTGCGCGCCGCCGGCATCCCCGTCGTCCTGATCGAAGCCGAGCAGACCCTCGCCGCCGTACCGGGCCACGTGCGCGCCGTCGCGGCGGCCCTCGGCGTCCCGGCGGCCGGCGAACTGCTCGTGTCCCGGGTCGAGAGCGAGATCGCGGCGGCCCGCCGGAGCGCGCCCGGGGGCCGGGCGCCCCGGATCGCCTTCCTCTACCTGCGCGGCACCGCCGGGGTCTACCTGATCGGCGGCGACGGGGCCGGCTCGGACGCGATGATCGAGGCGATCGGCGGGGTGGACGCCGGCAGCGCCGTCGGCCTGGCCAGGTTCCGCCCGCTGACCAGCGAGGGACTCATCAACGCCGCCCCGGACGTGATCCTGGTGATGAGCGCCGGGCTCGCCTCCGTCGGTGGCGTCGACGGTCTGCTGAAGCTCCCCGGCGTCGCGCAGACCCCGGCCGGCGCGGCCCGCCGGATCGTCGACATGGACGACGGCACCCTGCTCACCTTCGGCACCCGCTCCGGGCGGACCGTGCAGGCCCTGGCCGCCGCCGTGTACTCCTGCGGCAGCCCGTCGTGACCGGCGTCGACACCCCCGTCCGACCACCCGCGCGGCCCCCGTCCCGCCGCCCGGTCCGACGCGGTCCGCTGCTCCTCGCCGGCCTCGGCGCCGCCCTGCTGCTGATCGTCCTGGTCGCGGCGGGCCGGGGACAGGTGCAGGTCTCCCCCGCCGAGGTGCTCGGCTCGGTCCTGCACCGGCTCGGCCTGGACGTCGGCGCCCTGCCGACGAACCCCCAGGGCGAGAACGCGCTCTGGATCGTCCGGTTCCCCCGGGTGGTGCTGGCCGCCGTGGTGGGCGCCGCGCTCGGCTGCGCCGGCGCCGTCATGCAGGGCGTCTTCGGCAACCCGCTCGCCGAGCCCGGCGTCATCGGCGTCTCCGCCGGGGCGGCCGTCGGCGCGGCCCTCGCCATCGTCACCGGTGTCACCGTCCTCGGCGGCTGGACCGTGCCCGCCGCCGCCTTCGCCGGAGGGCTGGCCACCACGTACGCCGTGTACCTGCTGGCCCGCGCCAACGGTCGGACCGAGGTGGTGACCCTGGTCCTGACCGGTGTCGCGGTCAACGCCGTCGCCGGGGCGGCGATCGGACTGCTCATGTTCGTCGCCGACGAGTCCGGCGTGCAGGCCATCGCCTTCTGGAACCTCGGCAGCCTCGCGTCGGCGAACTGGTCGGCGGTCACGCTGGCCGCACCCTGCCTGGCGGTCGGTCTCGGCGTCGCGTACGCCGACGCCCGCCGGCTCGATCTGCTCGCCCTCGGCGAGCCCGCCGCCCGGCACCTCGGGGTCGACGTGGAGCGGCTGCGGATCCGCATGATCGTGGTCACCGCGCTGCTCGGCGCGGCGGCCGTCGCCTTCACCGGCATCATCAGCTTCATCGGGCTGGTGGTGCCGCACCTGGTCCGGATGGTCGCCGGCCCGGGGCACCGCGTGCTGCTGCCGGCCAGCGCGCTGGGCGGCGCGGTCGTGGTGATCGCCGCCGACCTCGCCGCCCGCACCCTGGTCGAGCACCAGGAACTCCCGCTCGGCGTGCTCACCGCGGTCGTCGGCGGGCCGGCCTTCTTCTGGCTGCTGCGCCGCACCCGGGACCGGGCCGGGGGCTGGGGATGAGCCCGCCCGTCGGTTGGGTGACGCGCGCCCCGCGTCGCTGGGCGACGCCCCGCGTGCCGACGCCGGCGCCAGCCGGGACGACCCGGGTACGCGTCGCCGGCCTGCGCGTCGCCCGCGCGGGGCGGCCGGTGCTGGACGGCGTCGACCTGCTGATCCGGGCCGGCGAGGTGCACGCCCTCGTCGGGCCGAACGGGGCGGGCAAGTCCACCCTGCTCGCGGCCGTCAGCGGGGACCTGCCCGCCGTGGCCGGCACCGTGGAGATCGACGGCTCGCCCCCGGCGGGCTGGACGCCGGTGGAGCTGGCGATGCGCCGGGCCGTGCTCCCGCAGCGCAGCACGCTGAGCTTCCCGTTCACCGTCGACGAGGTGGTGCGGATGGGACGGGCGCCGTGGGCGGGGCGACCGGAACAGGAGCGCGACGACGCGGTCGTCGCCGACGTCCTGCGGCGCTGCGACGCGACCCGGTTCGCCGACCGGCCGTACCCGGCGCTGTCGGGCGGCGAGCAGGCGCGCGTCGCGCTGGCCCGGGCGCTGGCGCAGCAGGCCGCCGTGCTGTTGCTCGACGAACCGACCGCGGCCCTCGACCTGGGCCACCAGGAGCTGGTCATGCGCGTCGCGCGGGACCGGGCGCGGGCCGGCGACGCCGTGGTGGCGGTGCTGCACGACCTGACCCTCGCCGGCGCGTACGCCGACACCGTCACCCTGCTGGCCGACGGGCGGGTACGCGCCGCCGGGCCGCCGGCGGAGGTCTTCACCGCCCCCCTGCTCAGCGAGGTGTACCGGCACGACATCGAGGTCGTGCCCCATCCACGTACCCGACTACCCTTGGTCGTTCCCCGGCGGCGAGCCACCCGGCCTTCCGTCACCCTGGAGGAGACATGAGCCCGACCAGCACCCCGTTCTCGGCCGAACTGCGGGCCGCCAGCCAGGAGGCCCACCAGGGCGCCGAGTCCCAGCGGTACGTCTCCGCCCTGGTCGCCGGCGACCTGGACCGCGCCGGCTACACCGCGCTGGTGATGCAGCACCACGTGATCTACGAGGCGCTGGAGGGCGCCGCCGAGGCGATGCGCGACGACCCGCTCGCCGGCCCGTTCGTCGACGACGCGCTGACCCGGCTGCCCGCCCTCGCCGCGGACCTGGAGTTCCTGCTCGGTCCCGACTGGCGCCGACGGATCGACCCGACCCCGGCGACGGTCGCCTACGCCGGGCGCCTCGCGGTCTGTGCCGGCTCGCCGGAGCGGTTCGTCGCGCACCACTACACCCGCTACCTCGGCGACCTCTCCGGCGGCCTGCACATCGGACGGTCGCTCGCCCGGCACTACGGGCTGACCGGGGACGCCGGGGCGGCGTTCTACCGGTTCGACCGGATCCCCAGCCCGAAGGCGTACAAGGACGCCTACCGGGCCAGGCTCGACGCCCTCCCGCTCGACGAGGAGGGTCGGGCCGTGCTGCGGGCCGAGGTGCTCGTGGCGTACCGGCACAACACCGAGGTCCTCGCCGCCCTGTCGCACCTCGTGCCGGCCACGGACGCGGAGGCGGCGGCGTGAGCGCCCCGTTCGGCGCCGACGTGGTCGCCGCCGTCTGCCGGCACATGAACGACGACCACGCCGGGGACTCGGTGCTCATCTGCCGCACGCTCGGCGGGCAGCCGGCGGCCACCCGGGCCCGCGCCACCGGGCTGGACGCCGAGGGGATGGAGTTCGCCGTCACCGTGGACGACATCGAGGTCCCGGTGCGGGTGCCGTTCGCCCACCGGCTGACCGAACGCGCCCAGATCCGGCAGGAGGTGGTGCGGATGTACCGGGAGGCGTGCGAGCGACTCGGGATCCCGCCCCGCCAGGCCGGCTGACCGGACGGCGGTCGCGGCGGCGCGACGCGACGCGGCGGCGCGACCGCCGCCAGCACCGATTGGCCGCCGCACCCGGTGGGCGGTCCCGACCCGGGACCCGCGCCGCCGCTCCACAGGCGACGGTGACGGGGGCGCGGGTCGTCGCCCGGTTGTGCGACCCTGGGACCGACTGCCCCGGTCACCGGAGGTGATGGCCACGTTACGACTGTGCGAGCTCGTCGCCGTGCCCGGCGCCGCCGCGGTGACCCTCGACATTGCCGCCGGCGCCACGGCCGCCCTGGTCGCCGCCCCGCCCGTCGGCACGGCCGTCGCCCGGGTGGTCAGCGGGCTGGCCGCGCCGGTCGCCGGCCGGGTCCTGGTCGGCGACCGGGAGGTGACCGCCCTGCCGCCGCCGCACCGCCGCATCGCCTACGTGCCGGCCGGCGGCGCGCTGCTGCCCCACCTGACCGTGCGCCGCAACATCGCCTACGGCCAGCGCCGGCGGGAACGGGTGCGGGAGATGGCCGACGCGTGGACGGCGACGGTGGTCGACCGGCTGGAGCTGGCCCCGACGCTGGGGCTGCGACCGCACCTGCTGTCGGACGCGCAGCGGTTCCGGGTGGCGCTCGCCCGGGCGGTGGTCTGCCTGCCCGAGGTGCTGGTGATCGACCTGCCGACCGGGCCGGCCGGCGGTGGGCGGCTGACCGACCTGGTCGGCCGGCTCTCCCCGCCGGACACCCCGGGGGTCGCGGTGCTGGTGTGCACGGCCGACCCGGGCGCGCTGCCCGACGTGCCGGTCGCCGCCGAGGTGGGCGGGTGACGCCGGTGGGCCGGGCCGCGCCGGCGGCGCGCCTGAGCCGCCGTGCCCTGCTGCGGGCCGCCGCCGCGGCGACCACGGTCGCCGTCGCGGGCTGCGCCACCACGCCGCCGGCGGTCCAGGTCGCGGTCGTATGGAGCGGCGGCGAGCTGGCCCGTTTCCGCGAGGTCGTGGCCAACTACGGCGCCGACGTGCAGGTGATCAGCGCCGGCAACGACATCGACGCGTTCCTGCGCGCCCGCCAGCTGGCCGGCACCAGCCCCGACGTGGCGATCCTGCCCCGGTCGGGGCTGGTCGTCGAGTACGCCCGGCGCGGCTGGCTGCGCGAGCTGAGCCCCGCCACCAGCTACGCGCTCCCGCCCGGCATGGCCGACCTGCTCTCCGCCGACGGGCGCCGCTACGGCGTCTGGGTCAAGGCGGCCCACAAGTCGCTGTTCTGGTACTTCCCGTCGATGCTCCCCGCGCCCCCGCGCACCTGGGACCAGCTCGTGACGCTCACCCGGCGGCTCGGCGCACGGGCCCGCTCGGGCGACGGCCCGGCGCCGCTGGCCATCGGCGCGGCCGACGGCTGGGTGCTCACCGACTGGTTCGAGAACGTGCTCGCCGACGTGGCCCCGCCCGGCTACTACGAGGCGCTGGCGCGCGGCGAGGCCGACTGGCGGAGCCCGTCGGTGCACACGGCGCTGGACCGGCTCGCCGAGCTGTGGGGCGTCGACGGCGCGTTCCCCGGTGGCGGTCGCCGGGCCCTGCTGACCCAGTACGAGGAGTCGGTGATCCAGGTGGTGCACCACCGCCGGGCGACCATGCTCTTCGAGGCCGACTTCGTCGACGACGTCAGCCGCCGGTTCCGCCGGGGCCCGGAGCAGCCGGAGACCTTCCGCTTCCCCGGCACCCGGGTGGCCGACAGACCGCTGATCGTCGGCGGTGACGCCGCCGTGGCGTTCGCCGGCTCGGCCCGCGGGGCGGAGCTGGTGCGCTGGCTCAGTGGCGGCTCCGCGTTCCAGCCGTGGCTGCGCGCCGGCGGCTACCTCTCCCCCAACGTGTCCGTGCCGCTGGACGACTACCGCGACCCCGTCCGCCGCCGCCTCGCCGCCGAGCTGCGCACGGGCGAGGCGGTGCGCTTCGACCTCTCCGACCGGTTGCCGGGCCCGTTCACCGGCTCCGACGGGGTGGGCATGTGGCGGATCATGCAGGACTTCTTCGCCGACGTCACCGACGGGGTCCCCGCCGGCAGGGCGACCCGCCGGGCCGTCGGGCAACTGGCGGCGGCGGCCCGGTCGGCGGGCGGCGGCCGGTGAGCCGGGTCCTGGGCGAGCTGGCGGTCCTCGACGACGTCGGGCCGCCCCGGCGCGGGCGGGCCTACCCGGCGGCGGGGGCCACCTCGGCGCTGCTGCTGCCCGCCCTGCTGCTGCTCGGCGGACTGGTGGCGTGGCCGGTGCTGCGTACGCTGCACGCCAGCGTCACCACCGACGGCCGGTGGGTGGGCGCGGAACACTTCCGCACCGCGCTGTCCGCGCCCGGCACCGGCGCCGTGGTGGGACGCACGCTGCTCTGGGCGCTGCTGGTGCCGGCGGTGGTCACCGTGCTGGGCTACCTGCTCGCCGCCGCCTCGCGTCGCTCGCAGGAGGGCGGGCTGGTCCGCCTCATCCTGGTGGTGCCCACCGCGCTGCCGCTGGTGGTCACCGGGGTCACCTTCCGGCTGATGTACGACCCGGACCCGGAACGCGGGCTGGCCACCCTGGTCGCCGCGACGCTGACCGGCCGCTCGGCGGCCGACGCCCCGCAACTGCTCGGCCCCCGCCTGGTCACGGTGGCGCTGATGTCGGCGTTCGTGTGGGCGTGGGTAGGGCTGGCCGTGCTGGTGTTCCGGGCCGCCCTCGACGCGGTGCCGCCCAGCCTCGCCGACGCGGTGCGCGCCTACGGCGGCAACCGCCGCGACGTGCTCTGGGACGCGCAGTGGCGGCCACTGCTGCTGCGCACCGTGGCGGTGGTGTTCACCCTGGCGGCGCTCGGCACCGCCAGGACGTTCGACCTGATCCTGGTCATGGCGCCCGGCTCGGTACGTGACGAGGCGTCGGTGCTCGCGCTGCGGGTCTGGCAGACCTCCAACGGCGCCACCACCGGCGAGGGCGCCGCGCTCGGCGTGGTGTGGCTGGTGGCGGTGGCCGCCGGCATGCTGGTCGCGGCGCTGTTCGTGCGGCAGGCGTGGCCGCCGCCCCGGGACCCGGTGCCCGTCGCGCCCGAGCCGGTGGCGGCGGCGCCGCGGCGGACGACCCGGCTGCTGGTGGCGGGCGCGGCGGTCGCCTGGCTGGTGCCGCTCGGGGTGCTGCTCGCCACCTCGCTGCACGGCGCGGTGGACGCGGCGGCCCGGGGCTGGTGGTGGAGCCCGCCCGGCCTCGACTCCTACCGGGACCTGCTGACCGGCGCCGAGCTGTGGCGCACGCTGGGCTTCACGCTGGTGCTGGCGACCGTGGTCACCGCCGTGGTGCTGGGCGTCGCGCTGCTCGCCGCGTACCCGCTGGCCTGGTTGAGCGGGCCACCCGCCCAGGCCACCGGGTTGCTGCTGATGGCCGCCAGCATCGTGCCGGTGCAGGTGATCGCCGGGCCGGTCAACGAGGTGCTCGGCGTGGTGCTCTCCTCGGGCACGGCGCGCGGCCTGGCACTGGTGCACGTCGCGCTGGGCGTGCCGTTCGCCGTGCTGGTGCTGCGCAACGCGTTCGCGGACCTGCCCGCCGAGCAGGTACGGGCGGCCCGGGTGGGTGGGCGGCACTGGTGGGGCACCCTGCGGCTGCTCGCCCGGCACAACCGCCCGGCCGTGGTGGCGGTCGCGGTGCTGGAGTTCGTGCAGGTGTGGAACGACCTGGTGGTGGGTCTGCTGTTCAGCGGGCCGGGCGCGCTGCCGCTGGGGCTGTTCCTCGCCGGCCAGACCCGGGGCTTCGCGGCCAACAGCGGGGCGCTGGCCGCCGGGTCGGTCATCGCCTCCATCCTGCCGGTGCTGCTGGTGGTGCTGGCCCGCCGCCAGCTCGTCGCCGGCCTGGTCGCCGGGGGCGTGCGGTGACGCCGCCGGGGCCGGCCCGCCGCTCGCGGCGGCCCCGGCGGCTGAGCCTGCTGCTCGCGATCGGCGGCGTGGTCGGCGGCACGGTCAGCGCGGTGCTCGGCAACGTCACCGGCAACCTGCTCTCCGAGCTCTCCGTCGCCCAGCTCGGCTCCGCCAGCGCCGGGGTGATCGTGCTCGGCCTCGCCGCCGCGATGATCGTGGAGTGGCGCCGTCAGCGGCAACAGGCCGCCACGCCGGACGACGTCGAGGCCACACCCGTCGCCGGCGCGCCCACCCTGCCGTGGCCGGCCGGCTTCACCGGGCGGGACGGGCACGTCGACGCGATCATCGGCCTGTTGGAGAAGGAGCACGCGGTGGCGGTGGTCGGCCGGCGGGCCGTCGGCACCTCGGCCTGCGCGATCCAGGCCGCCAACCTGTGCCGGGACGACTTCCCGGACGGCCAGTACTACCTGGACCTGCGCCGGGGCGGCCGGCGGCACGACGCGCGGCAGGTGCTGACCGCGCTGGCCCGGATCCTCGGCACCCGGCCACCGGCGTCGGGACGCGCCGACGACCTCGCCGACGCCGTCGACGAGCTGAGCGGCCAGCTCGACGGCCGGGCGATCCTCGTGGTGCTGGACAACGTGGACGACCCGGCCCAGGTCCGGCCGCTGCTGCCGCCGACCGCGCGGACGTGCCGCCTGCTGCTGGCCGGCACGGGAGCGCTGGCCGCGCTGGACGGGGTGGTGGCGCACGGGCTCGCCGAGCCGGACGCCGACGACGCCGTCGAGCTGTTCGCCGCCGCGGGCGCCACCGCGCCCGTCGCCCGGCCGCACCGCCCCGACCCGCGCACCGACCCGGCGGTACGCGCCCTCGTCGAACTCTGCGGGCGGCAGCCCCGCACGGTCGCGGAGCTGGGTCGGCGTACGGCACAGCACGGGTGGCGGCACACCGACGTGCTCGACGCGCTGCGCCGCGCCGTGGACACGCCCCCGCACCAGCACGTCGCCGCCTCCCCGGCGACCCTGCTGGTCACCGCGCGGGACACCGCGTACCACGCGCTCGGCGGCGAGGCGGGGCGACTGTGGCGGCTGATGTCGCTCAGCCCGGTGCCGCTGGACCGGCCGACGCTCGCGGCGCTCGCCGGTCGTCGCCCGGACCGGGTGGCCGCCCTGCTGCACGAGCTGGCCACCGGCGGGTTCGTCACCGGCGCGCCCGGCGACCGCTACGAGGTGCGCCCGCTGCTGGCCCCGTACGCCCGGATGCACCTGCGCGACGCGGAGCCGGCGCGGCGGCGGGTCGCCGCCCAGGCCCGGCTCACCCGGCACCTGGCCCGGCGGGCCGAGCGGCACGCCGCGAGCCTCGCCGTGGTGGGCTCGCCGCCGGACCGGGAGCCGACGTTGGCGCTGGACGACGACCCGTACGGCTGGTTCGACCTGCACCAGGAGCTGCTGCTGGCCGTGGTCCGGGTGCCGGCGGGCGCGGCGGAGACCCTGCCGCGCCGGGTACGCCGCTGGTGGTTCCGCCTGGCGGTGGCGCTGTGCGGCTGGCTCGCCCACGCCGAGCGGCTCGACGAGTGGGCGGAGGTGTGCCGCACGGTGCTCGCCACGCCCACGGCCGACGACCGGCCGGAGATCGCCGGCTGGGCGCACAACGAGCTGGGGGTGCTGCGCCGCCGCCGGCACGACCCGCAGGGGGCGGCGACGGCGCTCAGCCTGGCGGTGGCGGAGCGGGGCCGGCGCGGCACCGCGCAGGCGCGGATGAACCTGGGCCTGGTGCTGCTGGACCTGGGGCAGTTCGACGACGCGGTGGAGCACCTGGAGCTGTCGCGGCGGCACCGCTCCGCGGCCGACCGGGCCGGGCACGCGCTGACCGATCTGGGCCTGGGCGCCGCCCGGCTGGCCCGGGGGGAGCTGGAGGTCGCGCACCGCCACCTGGTCCGCGCGGCGAACGCCTTCCGCGCGCTCGGCGACGCCCGGGGTTACGCGGCGGCGCTGACCAACCTGGTGCTGGTGCACGCCGGGCTCGGCGAGCACCTCGACGCGGCGCAGTCGTGGCGGGCGGCGCTGCGCGAGTACGACTCCGTGGCCGATCCGACCAACCGGGCCGCCGCCCTGCTCAACGCGGGTGCCGCGCTGTTGGCCGCCACGCCGGCCCAGGCCCGGCAGGCGTACGAGATGCTGGCGGAGAGCCTGCGGCTGCGCGACGGGCGACCGACTGCCGGCCTGGGGCGGACCCTGCTGCACCTGGGCGACGCCGCGGCGGCCCTCGACGACGCCGACGAGGCCCGACGGCACTGGGCGGACGCGGCGGGCGTCTGCGAGGAGGCGGGAGACGTCGACGGTCAGGCCGCGGCCGACGCCCGCCTGGTGGGCAGCGACGCGCCGGCCTGAGCGGGGCCCCGTTGACGCCCCGCCCGCGCGGCGGCGGTGCGGCTCAGCCGTCCAGTCGGCGCACCATGTTCATGATCGTCTCCAGCTGGGCACCGCCCTTGATCGGGTAGTTGGTCGCGCCCAGGTAACCCCACCAGTCCCAGCAGCCGTTCGGATTCGTGGCGGCGGTGCTCGCCTGGGGGTACAGCACGATCAGGTCGTTGGTGTCGGCGTACTGGTTGAGGTTCGCCCGGTCCACGAAGGCGGTGCCGACCGCGCCGTGGCCCTGGAGGCAGCCGTGCAGGGCGACGAGCAGCCGGCACGAGTGTCCGGCGGCGCAGGAGGCCGGCACGTAGGCGAACCCGTCGGCGCCCATGCTCAGCCCGGGAGCCCAGCCGTTGACCGCGTACGTGTGCTGGCTGAACCGGATCAGGTTGCCGCCCAGCGGGCCGGTGTTCGGCGCCCGCACGCTGCCGAGGAGCTTGCGCAGCAGGGCGTTCTGCGGGTCGGTGCCACAGTCGGCCAGGAACGGCGACGCGGTGACGGCGCACCCGAGGGTCCCGTACGGGGTGACCCAGGCGTGGCCGGCCGGCGAGCCGCTGTCGTACTGCACGCTGGCACCGAAGTGCTGGTAGTAGCGGACCAGGTCGTCGGTGACGGACTTCCTGACCACGGTGTCGCCGTTGCCGTGGAAGACGTACACGGGATCGCCGGACAGGTTGCCCACCGGGTCGACCCAGCCGTACGAGGCCCACGTCCGGGTGTACGCCTGGAGGGCGGGGACGTTCGTGGGGTACACGTTGTCGCCGCAGCCGTCGAGCGCCTGGGCGACGTTGTTCTGCGCGCAGTAGTACGGCCCCGCGGCGAAGACCGCCGCGCCCCGGATCCGGGACGAGTAGGCGACGTGGAGCTGGGTGGCCATGTAGCCACCCGAGGAGACGCCGGCGACGTACACGCCGGAGACGTCGTAGGCACGCAGGGTGCCGGCGACCGGCGCCTTGGTGGCCGGGGTGGCGGCCTGGGCGGGGATCGCGGTGGTGAGGACGAGCAGCAGGGCGGTGACGAGGGCGGCGGTGGCCCTCAGCGGTGCGGTCATGGCGCTCTCCTGTCCGGGAGCGGCGGCGTCGTGCCGGCGTGCGCAGACGCTAACGTGACGCCGGGCACAGTGGACATGAGTGCCGTCGACACCTCGGGCGACGCCGGAGTGTCCGGGACCGACACAGGGCCTATTCGGCGCGCCAGACGGCCTCGCGCGGCGGGCCGGGTTCGGCCCAGCACAGCCCGCCCTTCGCCGCCACGCCCGGCAGTCCGTCGATCATCCGGTTGATGTCCACGAGCGACGCCAGCGACACGACGACGTCGTTGCGCAGGTCCGCCACCGCCGTTTCGAGGTCGTCCTCCTCCGCCGACCAGTCGATGTCCGCGGCCCGCAGGTCGGCCACCGCGTGGTCGGTGAGCACCTGCGGATCGGTCACGGCCACCGTGAGCCGGCAGTACACGTTGAGGGTGAGTGGTTCCGGGGCGCCGGCGTCGGTCATGCCCTCAGCATGACCGACGCGGACGGATCGGGACCAGGCCACTTCACTTAGGGCTTGACCTAAGTGTGGGGCACGGGCATACTTAGGTCCATGCCTAAGCAATCGGGCGCCGGAGACCGCAGCGACGACGGGACCCTGGACGGCGTGTTCCACGCGCTGTCGGACCCGACCCGCCGCCGGGTCGTCGAGCTCCTCGGCCGGGGGCCCGCGACAACCAGCGAGCTCGCCCGTCCGTTTGACATGGCACTGCCGTCGTTCACCCAGCACCTGGGCGTCCTCGAGCGCTCCGGCCTGGTGACGTCGGAGAAGAAGGGGCGGGTGCGCACCTACCGGCTCGCCCCCCAGCCGCTCGAGCACGTCGACACCTGGCTCGCCGGTCAGCGCGCGACGTGGTCCCGGCGCCTCGACCAGCTCGACTCGTTTCTCCACGACCTGAAGGAGCAGCAGACATGACCGCCTACCCGAGCGTGAACCCGGATCTCGACCTCGTCCTGGAGCGCACCGTCGACGTCGCGCCCGAGCTGGTCTGGAAGGCATGGACCACGCCCGAGCTGGTCGTGCAGTGGTTCGCCCCGCGGCCCTGGTCGACCTCGTCCTGCGAGATCGACCTCCAGCCCGGCGGCAGGTTCAACACGGTGATGCGCTCGCCCGAGGGCGAGGAGTACCCGAACACCGGCTGCATCCTGGTCGTCGAGGAGGGCTCGACGCTGATCTTCACCTCGGGGCTGGGCCCGGGCTTCCGCCCCCAGGTCGGCAGCGACGACTTCCCGTTCACCGCGATCATCAAGCTCGAGCCCACCGGCAACGGCACGAAGTACACGGCCACGGCGATCCACGCCGACGCCTCGGCGAAGAAGTCGCACGAGGAGATGGGCTTCGTCGAGGGCTGGAGCGCCGCGCTGGACCAGCTGGTCGAGGTCGTCAAGGGCCGCTGACGGACGCGGCGGCGGCAGCGGATGAGGGCCCAGCCGTGCGGACCGGTCGCCGGGCCGGCACCCCACGACCGGCTGGTCCCTCGTCCCGCCGCCCGCCGGGACCGGCCGGAAAGCCGACAGGCGGCGGCCCGCAGCGGCGGCGGCCGGCCGGTGGCCGTCAGATGTTGGAGGAGTCCGGCGGCACGTCGGTCGGCAGAGCGGGTGCGCCGGCCAGCGGGGCCTCGGCACGGCAGGACGACCCCACCGTGTAGGCGGTCATCGACAGCGACCCGTACGCGTACCCGTCCACCAGCACCCGCGCGCCGTCGCCGGCGGCACCGGCCAGGCCGGCGAGGTAGAGCAGCGGGATGAAGTGGTCGGGCGTCGGCACGGCCCGGCCGAAGTCACGGTGGGCGTCCAGCGTGGCCGCCTCGGTCGGCTCGCCGAGCATGACGTCCTTCGCCGCCTCGTCGAACCGCCGCGCCCAGTCGAAGCCCTCGTCGACCATGCGCGGGTCCACCCCCCGCAGGTTGTGCACCACGTTGCCGCTGGTCACGACGAGCACTCCGCGCTCGCCCAGCGGGGCGAGCCGCGCGCCCAGGTCCAGGTGGTAGTCCAGGCCCTTGAACGCGTTGATGCTCAACTGGACGACCGGGACGTCCGCGTCGGGAAACGCGTGGGTGAGCACCGACCAGGTGCCGTGGTCGATCCCCCACGAGTCGACGTCCGCCCCGACCCAGGTGGGACGGACCACGTCGGCGATCTCCTCCGCCAGCTCCGGCAGGCCGGGCGCCGGGTAGTCGACGTCGAACAGCTCCGACGGGAAGCCGTAGAAGTCGTGGATCGTCCTCGGCCGGGGCATCGCGGTGACGGCGGTGGCGCCGATGTACCAGTGGGCCGACACGACCAGGATCGCCCGGGGCCGCGGGACCGCCCGCCCGAAGGCACGCCACGCCTGCGTGTAGCGGTTGAGTTCCAGCGCGTTCATTGGGCTGCCGTGGCCGATGAACGCGGCCGGCATCACCGCCGGGACGGTCTCGCCGCTCATGCTGCTCCCCCCGCCGTGGTCACCCGAGCGTAACCAACGTCGGAGGGAGCAGCCGGCCAACGCCGACCGCGACCGGCCGTCACCGCCCGAGGCCGGCGGTCGCCGTCAGTCGGAAACCTCGCGCCAGGCGGGGTGGTTGCCGCGCCACGCGCCGGCCAGAATGACCGCCGATGTCCGACCGGGGCACTCCTGCACCCGGGAGCGGCCTGACTCGCCGCCGATCCGTACCTGTACGTCCCATCGCTGCCCGTCGGTGCGGATGTACACGTCCCGACGTCCGCGTTGCGACGTGTCACCGTTCCACCAGTGTTCTTCGACCCTCACCCAGCGACCGTATAGCAGTTGGCCCGCGGACGACACGGCCGGTCTCGGTGGAGACCACCCCTGAGTGGGGTCAACGGTCAGGCGGACTCCCCCGGCGCCAGGTGGCGGTAGCCGGGCACGGTCTCGGCGAACCAGCCGTTCACGCTGGTCAGGCCGCGCTCGTTGAGCTGCGCGTCGTGGATCGGGAACACCCGCTCGGCCCCGACGGCGGTGGCGAAGTCGATCGCCTCGGTGAGCTTCAGCCAGGATGCCTGTGCCGGGACCAGCAGCGTCTCGACCGGCCGCTCCGGCCGGTGCAGGGAGTCGCCCGGGTGGTAGACCGCGTCGCCGACGAGGTAGCCGAGGTTGGCGCAGTCGGGCTGGCCGCCGTGGATGGTGGCGTGCCGACCGCCGAGCGCGGTCACGGTGAGGCCGGCGGCGGTGAACCGCTGACCTGCGCCGACCCTGGTCACGGACAGCGGCGCCAGATCGGGCAGGACGGCGCCCTCCGGCGCGAAGACCGGCACGCCGAGACCCGCCAGCCGGAGCACGTCGACGTGGTCGGTGTGCTCGTGGGTGACCAGCACGGCGTCCGCGCCGGCCAGGGCCCGTGGCTCGCTCCAGGTGCCGGGGTCGATGACCAGCACGCCGCCGTCGTGCTCCAGCCGGACGCAGGAGTGGGTGAACTTCACGATCCGCATCCGCCGACCGTACGCCGGTGGCGGCGCCCGGTGTGCCCCCGTGGCGGGCGGCACGGGCCGTGCCGGAGCGCGGCGCCGACCGGCGTTCCCGGGCCCGATTCGCCGGACGGCTCGGGGACCGCCCCGAGCCGCGTGAGAGGCTGCGGGACGGAAGGGGGTACCGACATGGGCGACTACGGCCATCCGCTGGCCTTCGGGGCGTTCCTGACGCCCGGCAACGCCGAGCCGGGGCGGGTGGTGAGCCTCGCCGTGCTGGCCGAGCAGGTCGGGTTCGACCTGGTCACCTTCCAGGACCACCCGTACCAGCCCGCGTTCCTCGACACGTGGACGCTGATGAGCTTCGTGGCGGCCCGGACCGGCGCGGTGCGGCTGGCCGCCAACGTGACGAACCTGCCGCTGCGGCCGCCGGCCGTCCTGGCCCGCAGCGTGGCGAGTCTCGACCTGCTCAGCGGTGGCCGGGTGGAGCTCGGCCTGGGCGCGGGCGCGTTCTGGGAGGCCATCGAGGCGATGGGCGGGCGCCGGCTCTCCCCCGGGCAGGGCGTGCGGGCCCTGGCCGAGGCGATCGACGTCATCCGCCAGGTCTGGGACGTCGGGGCGCGCGGCGGCGTCCGGGTCGACGGCGAGTTCCACCGGGTGGTCGGCGCGAAGCGGGGCCCCGCCCCCGCCCACGACGTGGGCATCTGGCTCGGCGCGTACAAGCCGCGGATGCTGGCGTTGACCGGGAGCCGGGCCGACGGGTGGCTGCCGTCGTTGGGCTACCTGCAACCCGGCGACCTCGGCAGGGGCAACACGATCATCGACGACTCCGCCCGGGAGGCCGGCCGCGACCCGGCCGACGTGCGCCGCCTGCTCAACGTCACCGGCCGCTTCGCCCCCGTCGGCCGGGGACCGCTCGACGGCCCCGCCGAGCAGTGGGCCGAGGAGCTGGCGGACCTCGCGCTCAGCGACGGGATCAGCACCTTCATCCTGGGCAGCGACGACCCCGAGGACCTGCGGCGCTTCGCCGCCGAGGTCGCCCCCGCCGTACGCGAACTCGTGGCCGGCGAGCGCGCGGCCGGCACCGCGCCCGCCACGGCCCCGGCGACGCCCGGGCCGACCCCGACGGGGGCGCCGGTCGCTCCCCGCCCGCCCGCCGTCGCCGGAGCCTTCGCCGTCGTCCCGACGCCCGACGACGGCGTGCGCCGCAGCGCGATCCGGGTCTGGGACGAGACCACGCGGCCCACCGGCCCCGCGCCGGACCCGGCACGCGCCTACACCCCGCACGACCAGGCCGGCGCCCAGCACCTGATCGACGTGCACGACGGATTGCGCGCCGAGCTGAACCGGCTGTACGACCTGGTGGAGCAGGTGGGCGCCGGGCTGGTCGACGCGGGCACCGCCCGCTCGCACATCAACACGATGACCATCCGGCAGAACAAGTGGACCCTGGGCACGTACTGCGAGTCGTACTGCCGGGTGGTCACCACCCACCACACGCTGGAGGACCGGGGCATCTTCCCGCACCTGCGCCGGGGCGACGCCCGCCTCGCCCCGGTGCTGGACCGGCTGGAGCAGGAGCACCACGCGATCCACGACGTGCTGGAGCGGGTGGACCGGGCGCTCGTCGCGTTCGTCTCGGTCGCCGACGGGATGGCGGAGCTGCGCGCGGCGGTCGACCTGCTCAGCGACACGCTGCTGTCCCACCTCGCGTACGAGGAGCGCGAGCTCGTCGAGCCGATCGCCCGGCTCGGGCTGAACTGAACCGGCCGTCGCGCGGCGCCCGCGTGGCGGAGGATCGGGGCATGCAGCGACGACCCGGGCGGGGGCACCGCCGCCTGCCGCACACCGCCGACGTCCGCATCGAGGCGTGGGCGCCGAGCCGGGAGGAGTGCGTCGCCGAGGCGGTCGCCGCGCTGGTCGACACGTTCGTCGACCCCGCCGGAGCGCGGCCGGGCCCACGGCGGGAGTTCCGCGCGCCGCCCGGCGACGACGACGCGGACCTGCTGGTGGGCGTACTCGACGAGGTGATCTTCCGGATGGAGACGGCGGGTGAGCTGCCGCTGCGCACCGACGTGGCCGACGACGGCGCCGGCGGCCTGGTGGTGCGCTGGCGCACGGCGGACACCGACGCCGTCGAGCTGGTCGGCGCGGTGCCGAAGGCCGTCGCCCTGCACGGGCTGCGCTTCGGCCCCGACGACGAGGGCTGGTCCTGCGCCGTCACGCTGGACGTGTGAGCCGCCCGCCCGGCCCCGCACCACGCCGCGTGCCGCTCAGCCCTGGACCACGCCGCGTGCCGCTCAGCCCTTCACCACGCCGAGCGGGACCAGCCGGGCCACCTTCCGGCAGAGCCCGGCGCCCTCGGCGGCGGCCACCACCGCCGAGACGTCCTTGTACGCCGTCGGCATCTCCTCGGCCAGGCCGCGCCGGGACGCCCCGCGCACCGCGATGTCCTGCGACTCCAACTGGGCACGCGGGTCCAGCCCGCGCTCCGACCGCACGGCCTGCTTGCGGCTCTGCACCCGGCCGGCCCCGTGGCAGGTGGACGCGAAGGCCGGCGACCCCGGCACGCCGGTGAGCACGTACGAGCCGGTGCCCATGGAGCCGGGGATCAGCACCGGCTGGCCCACGTCCCGCAGGTCGCCGGGCAGGTCGTCGTGGCCGGGCGGCAGCGCGCGCGTGGCCCCCTTGCGGTGTACGCACAGCGCGCGCCGCTCGCCGTCGACGCCGTGCGTCTCGATCTTCGCGAGGTTGTGTGAGATGTCGTAGACCAGGTCGAGCCGGCTGCCGGTGACCCGGGCGAAGACCTTCCGGGCGGCGTCGGTCAGCAGTTGCCGGTTCGCCCGTGCGTAGTTGGCGGCGGCCGCCATCGCGCCCAGGTAGGCGCGGCCCTCGTCGGAGGTGACCGGGGCACAGGCGAGCTGGCGGTCCGGCACCTCGATGCCGTGGCGGGCCATCACCTTCTCCATCTTCCGCACGTAGTCGGTGCAGATCTGGTGGCCCAGCCCCCGGGAGCCGCAGTGGATCATCACGCAGACCTGGCCGGGGCGCAGCCCGAAGGCGGTGGCGGCGGTGTCGTCGTACACCTCCTCGACGGCCTGCACCTCCAGGAAGTGGTTGCCGGAGCCGAGGCTGCCGACCTGGCGCGCGCCGCGCTCGATCGCCCGCTCGCTGACCCGCGCCGGATCGGCGTCGCCGACGGCTCCGGCGTCCTCGCAGCGGTACAGGTCCCGCTCGACGCCGAAGCCGCGCTCCACCGCGTAGCGGGAGCCGCCGCGCAGCACCGCGTCGAGTTCCGCGCGCGTCGACAGCTGCCACACCGCGCCCTTGCCCATGCCGCGCGGGGTCGCCTCGCCCAGCCCGTCCATCAGCGCGTCCACCCGGGGCCGCAGCCCGTCGCGGTCGAAGTCGGCGGCGAGCAGCCGGACGCCGCAGGAGATGTCGAAGCCCACCCCGCCGGGCGAGACCACGCCGCCGTTCGCGACGTCGGTGGCGGCCACCCCGCCGATCGGGAACCCGTAGCCCCAGTGCACGTCGGGCATGGCGTACGAGGCGTCGACGATGCCGGGCAGCGTGGCGACGTTCGCGACCTGCTCCAGCGACCTGTCCTCCCCGGCGTCGGGCAGCAGGGACCGGGACGCGAACACCACCCCCGGCACCCGCATCGGGTCGTGCCGGTCGATCCGGAAGCGGTACGGCGACTCCTCGACCAGCTCCATTCCCGGCGGCTACCCGGGCGGACGGCCCTTACACCCGCTCGCCGGCGGCCGGCCGCCGCATCGCCCAGACCTCGGGTCCGCCGTCGGGCACCCGGGCCTGGCCGGTGACCACGAAGCCCAGCCGCCGGTAGAACCGCACGTTCGGCTCCGACGAGGTCTCCAACACGGCGGGCAGACCGGCGCGGTCGGCCTCGGCCAGGCCGGGCCGCAGCACCCGGGCGCCCAGCCCTCCGCCCTGGTCGGACCGGCGCACGCCCACGGTGGCGAGCAGGAACGCCGGCTCGGCCGACCGCAGGGAGGCGCAGGCCGCGTCGGCGGCGTGCAGCGCCGACTGCCGGTCGCCGGCCAGCTCGGCGTTGCGCGCCGCGACACCGGCCCAGACCTCGTCCGGCACCGGCCGGTCCGGGCGCAGCCAGACCGCCACCGCCGCCGGCCGGCCGCCGGCGTCCACCGCACCCCAGACGTCGCCGTAGGGCAGCCCGACGGCGGCGACGGTGCCGGCGAACATCGCCGACAGCCGCTCCCGGTGCCGGTCGGCCGCCACCGTCCAGGCCATCCAGGGGTACCCGTCGAAGGCGTCGGCGAGCACGTCGGCCGCCTCGGCGGTCGACTCCGGCCCGATCCGGCGTACCTCGAACTCCATGCTGTCCTCCTCGCGCGCCGCCACCCGGCCGGCGCAGTGCGCGATCATGCCACGGCTTCCGGGGCCGGCGCGCGGGATTATCGGGTCGGCGCCGGTGGCCTCAGAGCCGGTAGAACGCGCGGTAGCGGCGGATCAGCCGCCACTGCACCAGCACGGCCGCCACGGTCAGCAGGATCATCACCAGGGTCGCCGCGGCGGCGTAGCCGTAGCGCAGGTACTCGAAGCCGGTGCGGTAGACGAACAGCGACAGGTAGGTGGTGGCGTACGGGGGCGGGCCGCCGTCGGTGACCACGAAGGCCGGCACGAAGGAGAAGTGCAGGCTCTGGATGGCGTCGCGCACCGCCAGCAGCCCCAGCACGGGCGCCATCAGCGGCAGCGTGACCCGGCGGAACACGTCCCAGCCGGTGGCGTCCTCGATCGCCGCCATCTCGTAGACGTCGCGGGGCAGCGCGCGGCGGGCGGCCAGCAGCACCACGAAGGTCTCCCCGACGGTGAACAGGCTCATTCCGATGATCGCCGCGCGGGCGTCGGTCGGGTCGGTGAGCCACTGCGGCGGGGTGCGTCCCAGCGCGGTCAGGCCGTTCTCCCCGCCCGTGCGCAGCAACTGGTTGATCGGGCCGTAGAGCGGGTTGAGCAGCCAGAGCCAGAGCAGCCCGTAGGCGATCTCCGGCACCGCGGTCGGCAGCACCGCCGCGGTGCGGGCGCTGCCGACGCCGATCGCCCGGCGGTGCAGCAGCAGCGCCAGGCCGAGGGCGAAGAGCACCCGCAGCGGTACGGCCACCAGCGCGAAGACCAGCGAGTTGGTCAGCGACACCCGGAACACCGGGTCGGCCAGCAGCGCCGCGAAGTTGTCCAGCCCCACCCAGCGGGGCGGGCGCAGCAGGTCGTACTCGGTGAAGGCCAGCGCCAGGGTGACCGCGGCAGGCAGCAGCACCAGCCCGACCAGCCCGAGCAGGTACGGCGCCAGCATCAGCGCCAGCTGCCGGCGCGAGCGGCGGTCCGTGCCCGTCACGGGACGTACCGGCGCCCGGAGCCGGCGTGGAAGACGTGCACGTCGGCCCAGCGCACGCCGACGCGTACCGGCGCGCCCCTTCCGGGCCGGTGGGCGGCGGGCACCCGGGCGACGACGGGGTGCCCGCCGGCGAGGGTCAGGTACGCGTACGCGTCCTCGCCGACCACCTCGACCCGGTCGACGGTGGCCGCCGCGCCGTCGGTCGCGTCCAGCACGACCGCCTCCGGCCGGAAGCCGATCTCCAGCTCGCCCGCCCCGGCCCGGTCGACGGGAGCGGCGCCGCCGGGCGTGAGCGGCCCCCCGGCGGGCAGCAGGTTCATCGCCGGGGAGCCGACGAAGCGGGCGACGAAGGTGGTGGCCGGGGTGCGCCAGATCTCGTCGGGGGTGCCGACCTGCTCGATGCGCCCGTCGCGCAGCACGGCGATCCGGTCGGCGAGCACCAGCGCCTCGGTCTGGTCGTGGGTGACGTGCACCATCGTCGCGCCCAGCCGGTCGTGCAGGGCCCGCAGCTCGGCGCGCATCTGCACCCGCAGCGCCTGGTCGAGGTTGGACAGCGGCTCGTCGAGCAGGAACACGTCCGGCTCGCGGACCAGGGCCCGGGCCAGCGCCACCCGCTGCCGTTCGCCGCCGGAGAGCTGCCCGGGCCGGCGGTCCAGCAGGGTGGCGCAGCCGACGGTCTCGGCCGCCGCGCGGGCCCGCTCCCGGGCCACCGCGCGCGGCGTGTCGCGTACCTCCAGGCCGAACGCGATGTTCTCGGCGACGCTCAGGTGCGGGAAGAGCGCGTACGACTGGAACACCATCGACACGTTGCGCCGGCCCGGGCGCTCGGCGGTGACGTCGCGGCCGGCGATGCGGATCCGGCCGGCGGTGACCGGCTCCAGGCCGGCGACGACCCGCAGCACCGTCGACTTGCCCGCCCCCGACGGGCCGAGCACCACCAGCAGCTCGCCCCGGGCGGCCGTCAGGTCCACCTCGTGCAGCACCGTCGACCCCCGGTACGCGGCCGAGACGCCGGCCAGGGCCAGGCCCGGATCGCTCACCCGTGCTCCCCGCGGGCGAAGATCGGCCGGGTCTGCCGGTCGAGCTCGCGGACGACGTCGTCGAGGCGGTCGCCCCGGTGCATGGCGTTCTCGAGGATGCCGTAGGTGACGTCCTCGATCTCCGGCCAGGTGGAGACGGTCGGCAGCGCCCGGACGGTGGGGATCGCGTCGAGGAAGACCTTCGCGCTGCGTGGCGGCTGGGCCGGGCCGAGGAACGCCGGGGACCGCGACACCCCGATGTGGGACGGGACGGTACGCCCGGTGGCGGCGATGATCCGCTGGCCCTCCTCGGCGATGGCGAACTCCAGGAACCGCCACGCGGCGTCCTTGTGCTTCGCGCCCCGGGTCATGCAGTACGCGTCGGAGTGCAGCACCCCGACCTGCTCCTTGTAGACGGGCAGCGGGGCGACGTCCCACTCGAAGCCGCTGATCGAGCGGAACGTGGTGGTGGAGCGGCGCGAACTCATCAGCATGGCGAGCCGGCCGTTGGCGAAGCGCGACTCGTCGTCCTCGGCCTCCACCTCCTCGTCGGTGGGCACCACCCCGTACGCCAGCCGCAGGTCGACGAGGTTCTTCAGCGCCTCCCGGGCGGCCGGGGTGTCCAGGGTCAGCCGGGTCGGCCTCGCCGGGTCGTCGACGATCTCGGCCCCGCCCGACCAGACGAACGGGGCGAGCCGGATGATCGACGGCTCGACGCCGAGGCCGTGCACGGCCGGGCGCAGCGCGGCGCCCTCGCTCTCGGTGGCCCTGACCACCACGCCGCGGGAGTCGCGGGTCATCGCGGTCGCGGTGGCGACCAGGTCGTTCCACGTCCAGCCGGCCCTCGGCTCGGGCACGCCGTACTTCGTGAACAGGGTGCGGTTGTAGTAGACGGCCAGGCTGGAGACGTTCTGCGGCAGGCAGAGCTGCCGTCCCTGCCACCGGAACGCGTCCCACGCCACCGGGTAGTAGTCGGCCGGGTCGACGGCCTCGGAGGCGGCCAGCCGGTCGTCCAGCGGCTCGATGACGTCCTTGGCGGCGAACTGGCCGTAGAAGCGGTAGTTCATGAGGAACAGGTCCGGCGGGGCGCCGCCAGCCACCGAGGTGGCCAGCCGGGCCAGCAGGTCCTTGCGGTCGCTGGCCTCGACGAGCTGCACGTCGGCGCCGGGACGCGCCTTCTCGTACGCCTCGACGAGGGTGCGGTAGGCGGCGAGTTCCTCGGGGGCGCCGAAGACCAGCAGCCGCACCGGGCCGTCGGCGGACGACCCGGAGCCGGCGCCGCACCCGGTGGCGGCCAGCACGGCGGTGAGCAGCAGCGCGAGCAGCGCCTTCGGTCGCATCGTCAGTTTCGTCCCGTCGGGTCGTCGTGGTGGAGGAAGCGCCGCTGGGCGAGCACGAAGACGACCAGCGCCGGCACCGTGGCCAGCACCGCGCCGGCCAGGAACACCGGGAAGTTCGTCGGGTCCAGCACCGACAGGGAGCGCAGCGCCAGCGGCAGGGTGAACAGGTCACGGTCGTAGACGTAGACCAGCGGGTCGAGGAAGTTCGACCAGGTGAGCACGAAGGTCAGCGCGGTGAGGCCGGCGGTGACCGGGCGCACCAGCGGCAGGGCGACCCGCCACCAGGTGCGCAGCGGCGACAGGTCCGCCACCAGGCAGGCGTCGTAGAGGTCGGCCGGCAGCGCCCGGAACGCCAGGTGGTAGACCAGGACGTAGAGTGGTGAGGTGCCCAGCAACGCCGGGGCCACCAGCGGCACCAGGGTGTCGGTCAGGCCGAGCATCCGGAAGATCGCGAAGCGGGGCACGAGCAGCGCCGTGGCCGGCACCATCAGCGCGACCAGGGAGGCCGCCACGACGACGCCGGTGACGCGCGGGGCGAGCCGGGTCAGCGCGAAGCCCGCCAGGGAGGCGACGAGCACGCTCAGCGGCACGGCGACGACCGCGACCAGGACCGAGTTGAGCGAGGCGCGCAGCAGCCCGCCCAGCTCGACGGCCTGCCGGTAGCCGGTGGTGGAGACCGGCTCCGGCACGAGCTGCGGGGTGGGCGGCGGCGGCAGGCCCGGCTCGGTGAGCGAACCGGAGACCAGTAGCAGCAGCGGTGGGACGAAGACGAGCAGGACGAAGGCCGCGCCGAGGGTCCGCCAGGCGCGGCCGGCCACCTCGGGCAGCGGTGAGGGGCCGCGTGCGCGGCCCCTCACCGTGTCGTTGCCGATGGTCACCTGCCTCAGAGCGTGAGCTGCCAGGCGCCGAGGCCGTGCGAGGCGGCGTAGAGCACCCGCTTGCCCGGCACGATGGTCAGCCCGGCGACCTCCACGTTCGGCATGCCCCGGGCCGCCTTCACCCAGGTCGTGCTGCCCTCGGCCAGCCGCAGCACGCCGAAGTCGGTGGCCGCGTAGAGGGTGCCGGTGACGTCGTCACGGACCAGGTCGGTGATCGGCTGGTCGCCGAAGTCGTACGACCGGTCGGTCCAGGTCGCGCCGGCGCCGGCCACCCGCACCTCGAACGCGTGCCCCAGGGTCGCCGGGGTGTTCGAGTTGAAGCCGCTGTAGGAGACCCACGCCCGCGCCGGGTCGGCCGGGTCGACGTGGACGCTGGTGACGAAGCGGTTCGGCGTGGCCGCGGTGTCGATGCGCGTCCAGGTGACCGCCGACGCCGGCTCGGCGTCGACGTTGCGGGACACGAAGACCCGGCCGGTGCTGGTGGCCGCGTACGCCGTGGACGAGTCGGAGGCGACCCGCTCGACGACCGAGACGGCGCCGCCGGCCCGGTCGCCCCACGCGGCGTCGGTCAGGTTGACCGTGCCCAGCGGCGCGAAGTCGCCGCACTGCGCCTCGAAGGTGCCGGTCCAGGTGTTGCAGATCCGGTCGGCCTCGGCCAGGCTCCGGTCGCCCAGCCCGAACGTCTTCGTCCGGTAGACGGTGCGCGAGGTGCCGGCGAACATCGTGCCGCTGACCTTCGGGTCGGTGGTCACCGGGGCGTAGAACAGGGTGCCCGGCTGCCCGAAGATCGGGTCGGAGACCGAGATCCAGCTGCCCACGTCGCCGTTGTTGAAGTTCACCTCGGGCGAGGCGTCGTAGAAGGTGTGGAAGCGGAACTCCGGCCTGCCGACGTCGAAGCCGGACGCGCCGCCGTCACCGATCATCGTGTTGACCCAGCGCCGGCGCTCGCCCTTGTTCTCCCAGGTGCCGTTGTCCTGGGTGCCGCCCTGGAGCAGGCGGTGGTCGTGCGGGCTGGCCGAGAGGCTGATGAACTGCAACGTGTTCATGCCCTTGTTGATGCCGTCCAGCTTCGACGGGATCTTCGACAGCATCTGCCGGCAGCGGTCCTTCTGCGCCTGCGTGGTCAGGTTGCGGTCGGGGTTGTCGCACCAGGCCGAGCGGTCCACGAACTGGCCGCTGGAGCGCATAACGCCGCCGTCGTTGGCCTCGAAGAACTGGTACGGGTTGCGCGGGTTGGTGACCAGGGCGTGCTGGTCGGGGTGCAGGCCGTTGGGGTGCAGCTCGTCGGTGCCGTCGTAGGTCATGTCGGTGCCGCTGACGCCGGCGTCCGTGGAGAGCACCACGGCCCGCTTGTGGGCGACGGTCTCGCCGTAGACGTACGAGCCGCCCGTGTAGACGATGTCGGGGTGCCCGGCCGGGGTGTGCACGAACACGTCGTACCAGCACTGGCCGGTGCACTGGTTGTAGGTGGCGTAGCCCGGGTCGGCCGGGTTGGCGCTGCTCAGGTCGGCGAACGCGGGGGCGCCGCCGGCCACGTCGTCGCTGCGGAACAGCCGCGAGTACGGGTTGCCGAGGTTGCCCTCGTAGACGTACATGCGGGTCTTGCCGTTCGGCAGGGCGGTCACGTCGATCGCGGCCCGGGTCTGGAAGACCGCCGGGTTCAGCGACGGCTTGATCTGCGTCCAGGTGGCGCCGGCGTCCGCGGAGCGCCAGACCCCCCGGGCGTACGAGGAGGCGTAGACCGTGTTCGCGTCGCGCGGGTCGAGCTTGACGTAGCGCACGCCACGCGGCGAGCAGGCGGCGGTGTTGTTGTATTCCGCGGCACTGCCCGTGCACTGGGTGGCGTCGGCCGAGCCGTTGTGGATGAACGTCCAGTTCGCGCCGCCGTCGGTGGACTTGTAGAGGCCCCACTTCTCGGCGTCGGGCACGGGCCGGGTGACGCCGGTGCAGCAGGAGCTGGACATGCCGCGCAGGGCGGTGGTGGTGGCGACGTAGAGCGTCTTCGGGTCGCCGGGCTTGATGGTGATCTCACCGATGCCCTTGCCGGCGAGGGCGTCCTTGCCCAGCGGGCCCTTCCAGGTGACGCCACCGTTGGTCGACTTGTAGAGGCCGACGCCGGCGACACAGCCGGAGGCGCAGGTGTTCGCCTCGCCGGTGCCGACGTAGATGGTCAGGCCCGTCCTGTCGTTGCGGTCGATCTTGACCGAGCCGGCCGCGTTGATGCCGAGCGGCCCGCCCAGGTAGAACCACTTCGGCTCGGCGGCGAGGACGTTCAGGGTGCCCCAGACGCCGCCGCCGGCCGGCGTGACGTACGCCCGGCAGAGCAGCGCGTTGCAGTCGGGCGCGATGTCGATGGAGGTGACCCGGCCACCCGCGACGTACGCGTTCGGCACGTAGTTGGAGGCGTTGCGGAACTCGGTGAACGGGTAGAGGGCCTCGCTGGGGCCGATGTTCGTCCAGCCCCGGGTGCCGCCCGCGCGCCGCTCGGCGGCGGCGTACGCCGACTTGGAGCGGTCGACCTGGGCGATGCTGATCGTGTTGGCCGGGTACGCGCGCTCCAGGAACTCCTGCTGCGCGGCGTTGCCGGGCCCGTCCGGCGACATGCCGTCGCTGCCCGGCACGGCCTGGCGCAGCCGCTCCATGTGGGCGCCGAGCGCGCCCGGCATCTCCCCGTCGCCGGCCGCGGCGACGGGCGTCGGCACCTCGGCGCCGGCGAAGTGGATTCCGATGAGCCCGGTCGATGCCACCAGGGCACCGACCGCCAGTCCTGCGAGCAGATGGCGACGTCTGCGCTTCACGAGGTCCCTCCGGCAGATGACGGCGCCACCTCAGCGCGACCTCCGGATTGCCGACCGCCGCTGGCAGCGTCCACGGTGGAGAATGACAGAGCGCATCGACGCAGACAATCCTCTTCGTGGACGGGGATCGACGCGTGGTTGTATCCGCAGGGAACGGGTAGTGCGCCAGCATGCCGTCGCGTTACGAGAACTACCCGAGGATCGCCATCGTCACCGGCGCGGACTCCGGCATCGGCCGGGCCTGCGCCGTCGCCCTCGCCGAGGCCGGCTTCGACGTCGGCGTCACCTGGCACCGCGACGCCGGGGGCGCCGAGCGGACCGCCGCCGAGGTACGCGCCGCCGGCCGGCGCTGCGAGGTCGCCGAACTGGACCTGACCCGGCTGCCGGGCGCCGACGCGGTCGTCGACGAGCTGGCCGACCGGCTCGGCGGCCTCGGCGTGCTCGTCAACAACGCCGGCACCGGGGCGTCCACGCCGTTCGTCGACACCGGCTGGGAGCAGTGGCGCGAGGTGCTCTCCGTCGACCTCGACGGGCCGTTCCTGTGCGGGCAGCGGGCCGCCCGGCGGATGCGCGCCGCGGGGCTGGGCGGACGGATCGTCAACATCACCAGCGTGCACGAGCACGCGCCCCGGGTCGGTTCGGCCGCGTACTGTGCCGCCAAGGGCGGGCTCGGCCTGCTGACCAAGGTGATGGCGCAGGAGCTGGCGGCGGACGGGATCACCGTCAACGCGGTCGCCCCGGGCGAGATCGCCACCCCGATGACCGGCCAGGAGGACGTCGACCCGTTCACCGAGGAACGCCCCGGGGTGCCGGTCGGGCGGCCCGGCGACGCGCGGGAGGTGGCCGCCGTGGTCGCGCTGCTCGCCTCGCCCGCCGCCGCGTACGTCACCGGCGCGTCCTGGCCGGTGGACGGCGGCATGCTGATGATGGGCCCGCAGGCCAACGCGCTGGAGTCGCACGACTGGCGTTCGGTGGAGGGCTGAGCGCAGGCGTGGCCCGCGCTGGCGACGCGGACGGTGCGCCGCGGCTCCCGCGCCCGGGGCGTGGGCCGCGCACCCTGCGGCCCGGTGGCCTCGCGGGGGGGCGGGACAATGGGAGCCTCCGCCCGCGAGACCGTCGGCGGAAGACCCGATCGGCAGGAGAACGGTCAGCGTGTCGGAGACTCCCGGGGCGACGTCGCCTGCGGACGGACTGCGCGCCGACTGCGCCCGGTGCTTCGGGCTCTGCTGCGTCGCGCCCGCCTTCTCCGCGTCGGCCGACTTCGCCATCGACAAGCCCGCCGGGCGGCCCTGCCCGAACCTGCGGGCCGACTCGCGCTGCGGCATCCACGCCGACCTGCGCGACCGGGGTTTCCCCGGCTGCACCGTCTTCGACTGCTTCGGCGCCGGGCAGCGGGTGGCCCAGGTCACCTTCGACGGGCGGGACTGGCGCGATGCGCCGGAGACCGCGGCGCGCATGTTCGACACGTTCGCGGTGATGCGGCCGCTGCACGAGCTGCTCTGGTACCTGACCGAGGCACTCGCGACGCGCCCACCGCAGCCACTGCGCGACGAGTTGTCCGCCGCGCTCGACGAGACCGAGCGGCTGGCCCGCGAGCCCGCCGGGACGCTGCTGGGGCTCGACGTGGACGCGTACCGGGGACGGGTCAACCCGCTGCTGGCCCGCGCCGGGGACGCGGCCCGGAGCCGGGGCGGCCGGCCCGGCGCGGACCGGCGGGGCGCCCAACTGTTCGGCGTCGACCTGCGCCGGACCGACCTGCGCCGGGCGAACCTGCGCGGTGCGCTGCTGATCGGCGCCGACCTGCGCGGCGTCGACCTCGGCCTGGCCGACCTCACCGGCGCCGACCTGCGCGGGGCGGACCTGCGCGGCGCGGACCTCTCCGGCGCCCTGTTCCTGCACCAGTCGCAGCTCGACGCGGCCCGGGGCGACCAGCGCACCGCCCTACCGCCCGGCCGAACGCGCCCCGGCCACTGGTCACCGCTGTCCCTCACCCCCCTGCGCCGCCCACCCCGATCCTCCACCCGCCCCACCCGCCCACCCCGCCGCCGCTGACCCCACTCTCCGGCCCCGCCCCGCCCTCGCGCCCTACGCGCCCCGCGCGCCGCCCCTCGCCCTCGCGCCCTGCGCACGCCCCGCGCGCCCGCTCTCCGCGATCATGCAGTTGTGGTGCTGGACAAAGCGGTCTGCACCCCATCACGGCGGGCACCACCACTGCGTGATCGCCACGGCAGGGCCGCCGGGGCGGGCAGGACCACCTCGGCGGGACTCGCGGCAGGGCCGCCCGGGCGGGCGGCGGCGGGGGGGTGGGGGCAGGGCCGGGAGGGCGGGACTCGCGGCAGAGCCGCCGGCGGGCGGGGGCGGGGCGGGGTGGGGTTTCGGGTGGGGGGTTGCGGGTAGCCGGGGGCGGAACGGCAGCGGCGGACGGCAGGGGAGGCAGCGGTGGGGTATCGGGCGCGCGACGGTGAGCTGCCGGTCGACCCGGCGCACGCCGAGGACGAGGCCGGTCAGGCCCGGCTGGTCCAGGTCGAGGCGGACACCGACGTCCCGGCGCCGGACGACACGACGACGAAGCCCGACATCGTCACCGAGGACGACGGGTCGGGCATGGCGGGCGGCGCGTCGGGCACCTCCAGCGGCGGGTCCGGCATGCCGGGTCACCCGGACGCGGCACGCTGAGCACCACGGGGCACGTTTGCGGGCAGGCCACGGGGGCAGGAGAGCGGCATGACCGATCAGAACCGTACCGACCGGGCCGCCACCGACGAGCCGGACGGCGCCACCGCAATGCAGGCGTCGCTGCGTCCGCCGGGCGAGTCCCTGCGTAGCACCGACGACACCGGCGACGACTTCGCCGACCTGCCGGCCGAGGACCGGCGCTCGGCCCGGGAGGTCAGCCGCGCCGGCTACGACGTGGACGCCGTGTCCGGCACCACCGACCCGAGCCGCACCGAGTGACCTGACCGCCGCCCCGCTCGCCGGTCCGGTCAGCGACCGGCGGGCACCGCCGACGCGCGGGCCTCGGTCATGCCCCGGTTGGCCAGCGCGTCGGCGCGCTCGTTCTCCGGGTGGCCGTTGTGCCCCTTCACCCACAGCCAGGTGACCTCATGCCGGGCGCACGCGGCCTCCAACCGCTGCCACAGGTCGGCGTTCTTGACCGGCTGCTTCGCGGCCGTCCGCCAGCCGTTGCGCTTCCACGAGGCCAGCCAGCTGGTGATGCCGTTGCGCACGTACGTGCTGTCGGTGTGCAGCTCGACCGTGACCGACCGGGTCAGGCTCTCCAGGGCCTGGATGGCCGCCATCAGCTCCATCCGGTTGTTGGTGGTCGGGGTCGCCTCGCCGCCGCACAGTTCCCGCTCGTGCGCGCCGTAGCGCAGCACCACGCCCCACCCGCCGGGGCCGGGGTTGCCGCTGCACGCCCCGTCGGTCCAGATCTGCACGACCCTGCCGGTCGTCTCGTCCACCATGCCGGCAACCTACCGAATCCGCACCGCCTCTCCCGTCGGCGGGCGGCGGCGCGGCGCGGGCCGTCTCCCCCGCGAACGCACCCCGTCGGTCGGAAAGGCCGCATCGCCCGACGGTCAGAAGGTCGCCGCCACCGGCCGGGCGTGGGGCGGCGGAAAAGGCCGTGACCCGGTTCCCCCGCCGCTGGCAGGATGGCCTCCCGTGACGGGGAGCTGGGAGGGCCTGCGGGCCGAGGTGCGGGGCAGGATCGACGAGCTGGTGGCCTCCGGCCGCGAGGCCGGCGTACAGGTGGCCGCCTACCTGCACGGGGCGCGGGTGGTGGACGAGGTGGCAGGCGTGGCCGACCGCGCCACGGGCCGGCCGCTCTCCTCCGGCACGCCGATCTGGAGCGTGTCGACCGGCAAGGGCCTCACGGCGACCGTGGTGCACGTGCTCGCCGAGCGGGGCATGCTCGACTACGACCTGCGGGTCGCCGAGGTGTGGCCGGAGTTCGCCCGCCACGGCAAGGGTGCCGTCACCCTGCGACACGTGCTGACCCACACGGCGGGCGTGCCCGCGCTGCCGCCCGACGTCACCGTCGCCGACGTGACCGACTGGGACCGGATGTGCGGGATCGTCGCCGACAGCGTGCCGCTCTCGGCGCCGGGCGACGTGCTCGCGTACCACGCCTGGACCTTCGGCTGGCTGGTCGGCGAGGTGGTCCGCCGGGTCACCGGCCGGTCGATCTCGCGGGTGCTCGCCGAGGACGTCGCCGGGCCGCTCGGCGTGCCCGGAGAGCTGCTCTTCGGGGTGCCCGAGGCCGAACTGGGCCGGCTGGCCCCGGTCGCCGACCGCAACCTGTCGGCCCTGCTGGCCTGGGCCGCCGCCAACCTGCCGAACTTCGACCGGGTCGCCCCGCCCGGCCTGCGGCCCGACGCCTCCGTCGGCGTCCGGGGCGAGTTCCTCCGCGCCGACGTTCCGGCCACCGGGACGATGTCCGCCCGGGCCGTCGCCCGGATGTTCGCCGCGCTGATCGGCGAGGTCGACGGCGTACGCCTGATCTCGCCCGAGCGGCTGCGCGAGGTCAGCGCCGTCGCGGTGCGCGGCACGGAGTGGGTCTTCGGCCGGGAGGCGAGCTTCGGCCTGGGCTACGCGGTCGAGCCGGACGGTGCGTTCGGCTCCGCGGGCAGCGGCGGCAGCCTCGCGTACGCCTATCCGGACCTCGGCCTGACCGTGGCCGCGACGAAGACGCTGCTCGGCGCCGGCGACGGCGACCCGATGGAGGAGCTGCGCGTCCTGATCCGCGACGCCGTGCGCGCCGGCTGAGGCGGCTCAGTCGTCGGCGTCGGCCCGGTCGCCGACCACCGGTCGCGGGACCGTCCAGGTCGCCGCGCGGCGGGTCGGGTCGAGGCGGTCGCGGAGCCGGGCCACGGCGTCGCCGGCGGTCGCGGCGACCATCGGCCGCAGCCGGGTGGAGCTCATCAGCGCCACCTCCTCCGCCGGGGTGGTCGCGCCGTCGAGGAACCGCAGCACCCGCTCGGCGGGGTTGCGGTCGAAGAGCCGACCGAAGAAGGCCGGGCCGCCGACACCGCCGGCGTCCAGCGCCCGCAGCGCGACCGCGTCCATCCAGCGGTGCCGACGGGGGTACGCGGGAGCGGGCACCGGCGGGCGGCCGGCGGCGAGGGCGCGGGCGACCTGCTCGGCCTGGCGGTGCATGGCGGAGAAGGTGAAGCCGGTGGAGGGTCGGGTGGCGCCGCCGGCCGTGCCGAGGCGGACCACCCGGGGCGAGGGCCGGGCCTCGAACGGGCCGTCGGTCATGGGGATCACCCCGTTCTCCACCTCGCGGACGGTCAGCCGGGTCGCGTCGAGGCCGAGCAGGTCCCGGTAGCCGGCCAGCGCCGCGTCGTACCCGGCGTCCGTGAGCAGGTCGGGGCCGAACTCCGTGTACTCCACCAGGGCGTACCGGTCGCTCACCGGCAGGACGTAGCCGAACGACACGCCCCGGGCGGGCTGCGGGGTGCGGAAGTCCATCAGGACGGCCCGTGCCGGGTCGAAGACCGACACGTCGGACTCCAGCCACCAGCCCCGGAAGTGCTGGAGCCAGTTGGTGCGCCCGGGTCGCCGGGGCGGCCGGGGTCGGGAGTCCAGCACCCAGGACGCGCGGACGGCCGGCCCGGCGCCGCCGGCGCGTACCGTGACGTGCCCGCCGTCGTCGTGCAGGGCGTCGACGGGCGCGACGATCCGTCGTACCCCGAGCCGCCGCTCGGCCTCGGCGGCCCGGTCGTAGACCGGGCCCGAGCGCAGCATGGCGTACCGCAGGGGGGCGAGATCGAGGACGCGGCGGCCGTCGGGCGTCGCCACCTCGACCTGGGGCCAGCTCGCGGCCAGCAGCGGGTCCAGGTCGCTGCCGGGACGGTCCCAGAACGCCCAGGTCCGGTCCTGGCCGCGCCGGTGGACCGGGTCGATGACGGCGACCCGGAGGTCCCGCACCCCGTGCCGGTCCAGGGCAGCGAGGACCAGCGACGCGGCACCGCCGCCACCGACCAGCGCCAGGTCGACGTCCAGCGGCGCGGAGGTGTTCACGCCGCCCACGCTGCCACACCGCCCGGGCCGGCCGGCCACCGACCGGCCCCGCCGCCCCCCGGCCGCGCGCATCCGGGCGCGCGCATCCGGGCGCGCGCATCCGGGCGCGCGCATCCGGCCGGCCACGGGCGGCGGTAGGGTGCCAGCGGTCGCCCCCCGGGCGACGGTCACGTCACCCCCGGAGGACGCCGCCCCATGAGCACCGACGCCACCAACGCGCTCACCGCCCGGTGGGCGTCCGGCCTGGACGACGGGCAGACGGTCCTCTCCGGCGCCGGCGTCTACCCGCTGCTGGCGCTGCTCGCCCGCTACGCCGCCGGTCCGGCCCGCGACGAGCTGCTGGCGGTCGCGCCGGAGTCGGCCCGGTCCGACCTGGACCGCTCCCCCACCACCCGGCTCGCGCTCGCCGCCTGGGCGCGGCGGGACCTGCCGCTGACCGACCGCTGGTCGCGGGAGGTGCCGGCGGCCATGCGCGGGGAGCTGACCGGTGATCCGGCGCGCGACCGGGCGGCCCTCGACGAGTGGGCCGCCACCCACACCGACGGCCTGGTCCCCCGGATGCCGGTGCGGGTCACCCCGACGACGGCGATGGTCCTGGCCAGCGCGCTGTCGCTGCGGACCGGGTGGGCCGAGCCGTTCCGCGACGCGTGGTGCCGGCCGGCCGCCGGGCCGTGGCGCGGCCGCCGGCTGGCCGGGCTGAGCCGGCTCGGGCACGACCTCGACGCGCTGCGGGCCGTCGACACCGCCGCCGGACCGCTGAGCCTGCTGACCGTACGCGGCGCCGAGGACGTCGACGTGGTCCTCGCCCTGGGCGCGCCGGGGCGCGGGGCGGCGCGGGTGCTGCCGGCCGCGATCGGCGCGCTCGGCGCACCGTCCGCGCTGCCGGTCGCCGCCGGCCCCGGCGTCGTCGAGGAGGTCGTGGACGCGTACGACGACCGGCCCGAGCTGCTCGTCTCCACGGTGGGCTTCACCGTCTCGGCCGACCACGACCTGCTGGAGCGGGCGGCGACGTTCGGCCTCGCCACCGCCGTCGGCGACGGCGACCACTTCCCCGGCATCGCCCGGCCCCTGGCCGTCTCGCAGGCGCGGCAGAGCGCGACGGCGACGTTCGGCGCGACGGGTTTCCGCGCGGGTGTGGTGACCGCCGTCTCCACGCGGGCGGGCGCGGCGCGGCGGCCGGTCACCGCGCGCAAGCGGCGGGTACGCCTCGACGTCGACCGCCCCTTCGGCTTCCTCGCCGTGCACCGGCCCTCCGGGCTGGTGCTGCTCGCCGGCTGGGTGACGGAGCCCGACGGCCGCGCCTGAGGTCGGGCGCCGGCCCGGCCCGGGAGACCGCCGGGTCGGGGCCGTGCCGCGACGCCCCGGGGCTCAGCGCCACCCGGCCCGCCTGCGGTAGACGACCTGGCGGCGCAGCGGACCGGAGTCGACGTCCGGGTCGTCGAAGTCGTCGGCCGGATCGGTGGTCATGCCCAGGCGGCGCATCACCGCCTGCGAGCGCACGTTGGTCGCGGTGGTGATGGCGAGGATCTCCGGCAGCCCGACGGTGTCGAAGCCGTGACGCAGGACGGCGCGGGCCGCCTCGGTGGCGTAGCCGTGCCCCCAGGCGGAGCGGGCGAGCCGCCAGCCTGCCTCCACGCCGGTGACCGGCACACCGTCGTCGACCCGGTCCAGCCCGGCGAAGCCCACGAACGCGCCGCCGTCGCGGACCTCGACGGCCCAGAAGCCGTAGCCGAGCCGGTCGAGGTCCGCCTGGAACGAGCGCGCCGAGGCGGCGGCCTGCTCGGCGGTGAGCAGCGGGCCGAGGTGCTCGCGCACCTCGGGATCGGCGTTCATCGCGGCCCACGGCGAGAGGTCGGACTCCCGCCAGTCGCGCAGCAGCAGCCGTTCGGTCCTGATCTCCGTCACCGCGCGACCCTAGCGCCGGGCGGGCGCCTGGGCACGCGGGATTCGCGGCGGCCCGTCAGTCCCGGGCGATGGCCTCGATGGTCGCCATGTGCCGCTCGCCCCAGTCACCGAGCGGCATCAGCGCCTCGTTGAGGGACCGGCCGAAGTCGGTGAGCGAGTATTCCACCTTGGGCGGAACCTGCCGGTAGACCTCGCGGTGCACGAGGCCGTACGCCTCCATCTCGCGCAACTGCTGGATCAGCATCTTCTCGCTGATCCCGTCGACTCCCCGGCGCACCTCGGCGAAGCGGCGGGGGCCGTGGTCCAGCTCCCACAGGATCAGCGCCTTCCACTTGCCGCCCACGACGTCGATCGCGGCGTCGAGCCCGCACGTGTAGGTCCGCTTCTTCACGTCGCTCCCCTCACTTACCAAAAGGTAAGTACCTGAGAAAATAGTCGGTACTTGCTGCTCCGTGCGTACGGAAACAGGATGGGACCGGCCCGGCGGCACGCGCAAGGCCGGGCGATCCGTCCACGAAGGAGCACTCCCCATGACCGACCTCGACCTGCCCCCGGTGACCGTGCTGGGTCTCGGACCGATGGGCCGGGCCCTCGCCGGCGCGCTGCTCGCCGCCGGCCACCCGACCACCGTCTGGAACCGCACGGCCGCCCGGGCGGACCCCCTCGTGGCACGCGGCGCACGCCGGGCGCCGACGGTGCCGGAGGCCGTCCGCGCGAGCCCGCTGGTGCTCGCCTGCGTCATCGACTACGCCGCCGTCCGCGCCATCGTCGAGCCCGCGGCCGACGCCCTCGCCGGGCGCACCCTGGTGAACCTGACCGCCGACACCCCGCAGCGGGCCCGGGCGATGGCCGCCTGGGCCTCCAGGCAGGGCGTCGACTACCTCGACGGCGCGATCATGACGCCGGCCCCCACCATCGGCGGCCCGGAGGCGCTGGTGCTCTACAGCGGGCCGGAGCACCTCTGGCGTGCCCACCGGGACAGCCTGGCGAACCTCGGCGGCTCGGCCGACTGGCTCGGCGCGGACCCGGCTCGCGCCGCCGCCCACGACGTGGCGCTGCTCGACATCTTCTGGACCGGGATGAGCGGTATGGCGCACGCCTTCGCCCTGGCCCGGGCGGAGGGGATCACGGCGGCGGAGCTCGCGCCGTACGCCAAGGGCGTCTCGGGCCTGCTGCCCGACCTCGTCGACGACCTGGCCGGGCGGATCGACGTCGGCAACCACACCGCCGACGTCTCCACCATCGCCTCCGCCGCCGCCACCATGGCACACATCGTCGAGGCGGCCGGGGGACACGGCATCGACACCGGCACGCTGCGGGCGGCCCACGCCGTCGTCGCCCGGGCGCTGGACGCCGGGCACGGTGACGACGACTTCTCCCGGCTGGCCCGGGTGTACGCGGAGGTGGGCGCGTGAGCGCCCCGCACCGACGGCCCGTCACCGTGCTCGGGCTCGGCATGATGGGGCGGGCCCTGGCCGCGGCGCTGCTCGCCGCCGGCCATCCCACGACCGTGTGGAACCGGACGCCGGGGCGGTCCGCCGCGCTGGCCGGGGCCGGCGTGGCCGGCTCGCCCGCCGAGGCGGTCGCCGCGGGCGAACTGGTCGTGGTGTGTCTCCTCGACGACGAGGTCACGCGGCGGGTGCTCGACGAGGCGGCGCCCGTCCTGGCCGGCCGGACGGTGGTCGACCTGACGAACGGCACCCCGGCGCAGGCCCGCCGGCTGGCGCAGTGGGTGACGGCCCGGGGCGCCAGCCACGTCGACGGCGGCATCATGGCGGTTCCGGCCATGATCGGCGGGCCCGGGGCGCTCGTGCTCTACAGCGGTGCGCAGGACGCGTTCCTGGACTGGCGGGACACCCTCGCGGCGTTCGGCGAGGCCCGCTGGCTCGGCACCGACCCCGGCCGGGCGGCCGCGTACGACCTGGCCCTGCTCGCCGCCATGTACGGGATGTTCGGCGGGTTCCTGCACGCCACGGCGATGATCCGCGCGGCCGGCGTACCGGCGGGCGAGTTCGCGCCGATGGTGACCGGCTGGCTGACCGCCATGCTCGGGGAGTTGCCGGCCATGGCGGCGGCCGTCGACTCGGGCACGCACGACGGCGACGGGTCGTCCCTGCGGATGCAGGCCGCCGCCTTCGGCAACCTGCTGGCGGCCTGCCGGGACCTGGGGGTCGACGCCGGGTTGATGCGACCGGTAGGTGACCTGCTGGACGCGGCGGTCGCCCGGGGCCACGGCGAGGAGGGCCTCTCCGCGCTGGCGGGGCTGCTGCACGACGACGCCGGCCGCCCGGCCTGACCGATCCTGCCGCCCCCGCGGGGGTGAAAGCGGCGGCAGACTGGACACGCAGCCGCCCGGTTGCCTAATCTGACAGGCAGCCGGTTGGCTGCGTGTGCGAGGTGAGCAGGGTGGACGACGTTTTCCGGGCGCTGGCTGACCCGAGTCGGCGCCGGCTCCTCGACGACCTCAACCGCCGCAACGGGCAGAGCCTGCGCGAGCTGTGCGCCGGGCTCGACATGACCCGGCAGTCGGTCAGCAAGCACCTGGCGGTGCTGGCCGCGGCCAACCTGGTGACCACCGTGCGACGGGGCCGGGAGAAGCTGCACTACCTCAATCCCGTGCCGATCAACGCCGTCGCCGAACGATGGATCGACCGCTACGACCGCGAGCGGGTGCGCGCACTCGCCGACCTACGGACAGCTCTGGAGCGGGAGCCGATGGACAGTCCCACCTTCGTCTACACCACCTACGTCAACACCACCCCGGAGAAGCTCTGGGCCGCGCTGACCGAGCCGGCGTTCACCCGCCGCTACTGGGGAGGCGTCGCGCTGCGCTCCGACTGGCGGGTCGGCTCCCCCGTGCTGTGGCAGGACGAGCCGGGCGGCGAGTTCCGCGACCTCGGCCAGCGCGTCCTGGTCGCCGAACCGTTCCGCCGGCTCTCCTACAGCTGGCACGGCTTCCAGCCGGAGCACGCCGCGCACTTCGGCTGGTCCGACGAGGAGCTGGCGGCCCGGCTCGGCGAGCGGAGGTCACGGGTCACCTTCGACATCGCCCCGCACGGCGGGTTCGTCAGGCTGACCGTCACCCACGAGGACTTCTCCCCCGACAGCGAGATGTACCGGGCGGTCAGCGGCCAGCTCGACGGCAGCGGCGGCTGGCCGGAGTTGCTGGCCAGCCTCAAGTCGCTGCTGGAGACCGGGGAGCCGCTGCCCGGCCCGCGCCCCGAGAGCGCCACCGCGCGGGGCTGACACACGCCTGCCCGGCGCGCGGGCCGGCACCGAACCTCCGCTGCCGGCGGCCGCAACGGCGGTGCGTCCGGCCCGGAGCACAAACGCGTCCCGCCGGCAGCAAACCGCCTAGGACCGGGCCAACGCGGCGGGCCGGACGCGTACGGCCCGACGCGGGGCACGCTTCCCGAGCCGGGCCGGGACGGCCCAGCCCCGACAGCACGACCCCCGGCGGCATCGGCGCGGCCAACCCTCGCGGGCGGGCCGTGCCGGCATTTCCGCTGCTCCCTCCGCCTCGCGGGTGGACACGTGACGGCAACGAGGATTTCTCATTTTCACCGGATCGGGGCCCCAACCCTCCTAGGGTTGGTCACACCGGTGCTAGTCACGGAGTTGGCCACCCGAACGACGTCCCACGCAGTCAGCGGACGAAAAGTGAGGGAAGACGCGTATGAAGGCAAAGACAGTTCTCGTATCGGCGGCGCTCGGCGTGGGTCTCGGCACGCTCCTGCTCCCCGGCGCGGCGCTGGCCGACACCGTCGTGTCACCGGCCACCACGCCGGTCGGCGGCACGGTCGTGCTCACCGCGACGACCTGCAACCCGAAGTCCGGCGACGCGATCTTCCGCGTCACCGGCCCCGACCGCGACCAGAACGTCCGGTCCACCACCGCGGCGGCCGGCGGCGGCCTGAGCGCCGAACTCTTCACCGCCGGCTTCACCCTGGGCACCTACACGGTGACCGCGACCTGCGGGGACGGCAGCGCGGCCGGCAGCGCGACGTTCACCGTCACCCCGATCGGCGGGGCCCAGGCCGGCGGTCGCGGCGACGACGACGGGACCGGGGCGCTGGCGGCCGGCGGCGCCCTGCTCGGCTCCGCCGCGGGCGGCGCACTGATCCTGGCCCGCCGCCGACGCCACATGGCAGCGGCCACGCTCTGACCGACGGCCCCGCGCCGTCCACTCCTGGAAGCCGTCCATCCCTGCAACGGGTGCCCGCACCGGTGAACCACCGGAGCGGGCACCCGGGCGAACGCGTACGGAGGTGGGATCGTGTCCTGGCGCAGGCCCGGCTGGGCGGTGACGGTCATCGTCCTGCTCGCCACGTCCGGGCTCGGCCTGGTCGCCGCGGGACTGGCGACGACCCCGCCCCGCCCGCCACGGCCGGGGGCCGCCGACGCCCCCGCATCGGCCCGCTCCGCGCCGTCGGTGCCGCCGTTGCACCGGGCCGAGCCGGTCGACGTGCGGATCCCGGCCATCGACGTACGGGCGCGGATCGTCCCGGTGGGCGCCGACGCCGACGGGCGCCTGGAGGTGCCGCCGCTGGACCGGCCCACCCTGGCCGGGTGGTACCGGCACGGTGTCAGCCCCGGCGAGACCGGCAACGCGGTGATCGTCGGGCACGTCGACTCCGCCGCCGGCCCCGCCGTCTTCTTCGACCTCGGCCGGCTGCGACCCGGCGACACCGTGCGGATCACCCGCGCCGACGCCAGCGTCGCCACCTTCGCCGTCGACGGCGTCGCGTCGTACCCGAAGGACCGCTTCCCCACCGACCTGGTCTACGGGCCCAGCGACGCGACCGGCCTGCGCCTGATCACCTGCGGCGGCCGGTTCGACCGGGACACCGGCAACTACGTCGACAACGTCGTCGTCTTCGCCACCCGGGTGCCGTGAGCCCCGGATCGGCCGCAGCCGAGTACGGTGTCCGCGCGGACATCGGGCGCGACGGAGGGGGACGGGTGGCTGGTCGGGTGGGAGAACGGGTGAGGCTGTCGGCCGTGTTCGACCGGCTGCTCGGCCGACCGCTGCCCGGGCAGCGCGCGCCAGAGCCCCCACGCTCCAATCCCGACGCCGTGGTCGACTGCGCCGTCTACGTCGACGGGCGGCGCGAGCCCGGCCGCCCCCACTACGCCGACGCGTACGCCCGCAGCCGTCGCGGCCGTGACGCCTTCGTCTGGCTGGGCCTGCACGAGCCCGACGCGGCGGTGATGGCGGCCGTCGGCCGCACCTTCGGGCTCGACGACCTGACCGTCGAGCAGGCCCTCGCCGACGGCCACCGCCCCACGGTGCGCCGCGACGGCGACGTGACCCTGCTGGTGCTGCGCACCGCCCGTTACGTCGAGCACGCCGAGCTGACCGACACCTCCGAGGTGGTCGACACCGGCGACGTGATGGTGCTGCTCGGCGACCGCTTCGCCGTCACGGTGCGGCACGGCGCCGCGGGCGCGCTCACCTGCGTGCGCGCCGACGTCGAGCAGCGCCCGGCGGTGCTCGCACAGGGGCCGTGGGCGGTCGCGTACGCGGTCTGCGACCGGATGGTCGACCTCTACCTGGAGGTCGCCGGGCACGTCGAGCGGGACCTGGAACGCGTCGAGGAGGCGGTGTTCGCCCGCGACCGCTCGGCCGACATCCAGCACGTCTACCAGCTCAAGCGGGAGATGGTCGAGTTCAGGCGGGCGGTGCAGCCCCTGCAGGCGCCGCTGCGCTCCCTGCTCGACCAGCGGCCCGACAACCCGCCGCGCGGGCTGCACCGGTGGTTCGTCGACGTGGACGCCCGGCTGACCCGGGCGGTGGACCGGGTGGCCGCCTACGACGATTTGCTGAACTCGATCGTGCAGTCCCGGTTGGCGCAGCTCGCGGTGGAGCAGAACAACGACATGCGCAAGATCGCCGCGTGGGCCGCCATCGCCGCCACCCAGACCGGCATCGCCGGGATCTACGGCATGAACTTCGCCAACATGCCGGAGCTGCAATGGCGCTACGGCTACCCCACCGTGCTCGGCCTGATGGCGCTGACCGCGTTCACCCTGCACCGCCTCTTCCGCCGCTCGGGCTGGCTCTGAGCGCCGTCACTCCATCGTGGACGGCTCCGGGATCGCGGGCGCGGGGCTGGTGCGCGGCATCGGGACCTCGGTGGCCCGGACCGCCGGGGCCGACGCCAGCATCCGGTCGAAGACGTTGCGGAACAGCGTCGACATCGCCGGATCGTCCGCCAGGGCGCCGACGAACGAGATCGAGGACGCGCTGAAGACCAGGGCGCCACTGGGCCGCTCCAGGAAGACCAGCGCGGCGCCGCGGCCCCCGGGGTTCTCCCCCCGGGCGATGACCTGCGCCGGGGACGCCTCGCCGGCCAGTCCGCGCAGCCCGTCGGTCTCCCAGCCGCTGGCGGCGCCGTTGTAACCCGTGCGGCCGAACCTGCTGCCGACCACCAGGCCGGTGCCGGCCAGCAACGGGTGCTCACGCAGCACCTGGTACGGCGCGTACGTGCCGGCGTCGGTGTAGTTGGTGCCGAGCAGCTGCGAGGCGGGCAGGCCCAGCTCCGTGTAGATGTCCCGCCTGCCGTCCGCGCGGCGGTAGGTGACCATCGTACGGCCGGAGTTGACCTGCACCCGCTCGTACAGGCCGTTGCCGCCCGGATAGATCAGCCGGCCGCCGCCGGCCTGGAAGTTGACCAGGCGCTGCCGCATCGTGTCGGACCAGTACTCGGGATGGCTGCCCAGCACGAGCACCCGGTAGTTGGTGAGCCAGCCGTCGGAGCCGTGCAGGTCGGCGTCCTCGTAGACGTCGAAGGCGAGCCCCTGTCGGGACATCCAGCGGGTCAGCAGCAGATCCGAGAAGAGGGTGTGGTCGCGGATCCCGGGGTCGTCGACGTTCAGCTCCGTCGACGGCCGACGCAGGGAGAGGGGGCGCCGGCCGGTCGTGTCCGGGCAGTACTGGCTGTGCCCGCCCCAGCTGTTGTAGGCGTTGTAGGTGAAGGTGGGCAGCAGCACCGCGATCTTGCTGGTGGGGCGGGTCGGCCGCACGAGGAACGGCACGTACCGGTGCAGCCCGTTCGGGCCCTCCAGCCGGGCGGCGTAGAGGCCGGGCTGCCAGTCGGCGGGGACCCGGAACTGCAACCGGTCCGACCACCCGCAGCCGACGCCGAGGAACCCCACCGGCAGCGACTGCACCCCGCCGGTCACGGGCAGCGGCGCCGAGACGACCACGGGGGCGCCGGGGTTGGGCGCCAGCCGCACCATCGACGCGGTGAGCGACGGGAATCCGGTCGACACCGCGATCCGCGCCACCTCGCCCTGCGCCACGCTCGGCGTGTTGGCGTAGCCCTGGAGGGCGGCCTGGGTCTGCACCGTCCAGCCGGAACCGACCCTCTTCCCGGTGCCGCTGTTCATCCAGGCGGCCCGCCGGTCGGGGCCGGCGGTGGTGTGGTTCGTCAACCGGTACTGCGCGAGCGCGCCGGCCTGCCGGGCGGTGGCCGCGTCCGGCGGGATCGCGTACAGCGCCCCCTGGCCGGTGAACCACACTCCGTCGTTGAGGAAGAAGTTGCGGAACCCGGAGCCGATCCGCAGGCCCGAACCCGATGCCCAGGTGCCGCCGCCGAGGTGCCGGTGCCAGCGGATGTCGCCGTAGTGGTAGGCGTAGAGGACCCCGGAGGTGTCCGCCTGCAACACCGCGCCGGCGAAGCCGCCACCGATCCGCGCCCCCCGGACCGTCCACGTCCTGCTGACCAGGTCGTACTGGTGCAGGAACAGCTCGCCCGCGGCGTTCTGCCCGTAGAACGCGCCGTGGAACCCGCACAGCCGCGGGTAGCGCTCGAATCCGCTGCCGATCTGCCCGCCGCTGATCCAGGTGCCGGCGCCGGTCGTCGCGTTGGTCAGCCGGTAGCGGTAGTAGTGCACGGTGCCGTCGCCGCGTACGGCGTAGAGCGAGCCGTCGAGCCCACCGAAGACCGCCCGGAACTGGTGCCACCCGGAGCCGATGCGGCGGCCCGAACCGCTCGCCCATCTGAACGCGCCGGTCTGCCAGCCCGTGTGCCGGTACCAGTGCAGCGCGCCGTCGGCCTGGATGGCGAAGATGACGCCGTACCCGCCGCCGACCAGGCGGATGAACCGTTGCTGCGGGTCGTAGCGGGGCACGGCGGCCGACGCGCCGGACGGGCCCGCCAGCAGCAGCGGCGGCACGCAGGCGGCGATGACGGCACCGTCGCGCAGCAACCGTCGGCGCGGCACGCCCCCCAGGTTCGGCATGTTCCCCATGGCGACCCCTCTCCGGCGAGGCGGATGTGCTGGGCAACCTACGGAACCGACGGCGACGGCGTGGCCCCGCCGAGCGCCCTCGGCGGGAAATCGGATGATCCGCGAGCACCTGCGACCGGCCGGCCCGCGCCGGTCCCGCCGATCAAGGGATTGACGGAGTGCGATTGATAGTTGTCGATCGAGGGTGCGGCCGCTCGGCGGCCCGATCAGCGGCCGGCGGCGCGCGCTCCGGTCAGGGCGCGCAGGGCGGCGTGTCGCCGGTCGCGAGGGCGCGCAGCGGGACCGGCTTGACCGGCGCCTGCGCGGTGAACGCCCCGACCTCCTCCGGCCCCCGGCCGGTCAGCGTGCAGATGAGCTGGCAGAGGCCCGGCTGGCAGGACCGCCCCTGGCACAGGCCCATCCCGGCGCGGGTCACCAGCTTCACCGCGTTCGCGGTGCCCAGGTGCGGGTTGGCCCGCAGCGCGCGGCGCACGTCACCGGCCCGCACCTCCTCGCAGCGGCAGAGCACGGTGTCGTCGGTGACCAGGCTGCCCAGGGCCGCCCGGTCCGGCGCGAACCGGTCGAGCACCTGGGTGACGAAACGTCGCCGGCGGCGCAGTTCCCGGCGCACCGGGCCGGCCAGCACGGCGGCCCGGCGCTCGTCGAGCAGCCCCAGGTCGCGCAGCACGCCGAGGGCGGCCAGCCGGCCCTCGACCTCCGCCTGCTCGGCACCCGCGACGCCGGTCAGCTCGCCGGCCACCGCGATCCGGGGCACCGAGGTGCGCAACCACTCGTCGTGCCGGACCACCCAGCCGCCCGCGGGCGAGTCCCAGGTCACCGCGCAACCGGCCTGCCGGGCCAGCTCGACGGAGGGGACGAAGCCGTACCCCAGCGCCAGCACGTCGCAGGGCACGTCCCGGTCGGTCCCGGGCACCGGCTGCCCCGTGGCGCCGACCTCGGCGAGGGTCACCCTGCTCAGGTCCGGATCGCCGTCGGCGCGGCGGACCACCGTGGCGAACCGGACCGGCACCCCCGCCCGGCGCAGCACGCGCAGCGCACCGAAGCCCTCGGCGATCTTGCCGCCCGCGCCCGCCACGGCGGCCAGCCCGGCCGGTCCGGGCACCAGGTCGCGGCGGCGTTGGACCAGCGCGACCTCGACCACCCGGGCACCGGCGCGCACCAGCTGGGCGGCGACCACCAGCAGCAGCGGGTGGCCCCCGGCCAGCACGAACCGGCCGCCCGGCAGCAGGCCCTGCGCCTTGACGAACGTCTGCACGCCGCCCGCCGTGAGCACTCCCGGCAGGGTCCAGCCGGGAAACGGCACGGGCAGGTCGTACGCGCCCGCGGTGAGCAGCACCGCCCGGGGTTCGAGCAGGCGGACCCCGGCCGGGCTGTGCGTGGCGACCCGGTAGCGGCCCGGCGGCGGCTGCCCGCCCGCGTACCCGTCGAGGCCGGCCCGGGTGCCGAGGACGCCCCACACCGTGGTGTCGGCGAGCCACCGGACGCCGGGAGCGGCGGTGGCCTCGGCGAGCAGCGCCCGACCGGCGGAGGACGACGCGGCCGGCGGGGCGAACCCGGCCGGCGGCCGGCGGTGGATCTGCCCGCCCGGCTGCTCCTGCTCGTCGACGACGGTGACGGCGGCGCCGTGCCGGCCGAGGGTGGCGGCGGCGGCCAGCCCGGCCGGGCCGGCGCCGACCACCACCACGTCGGGCGCGCTCACCGGGGCACCGCCGTGCCGACCCGCATGCCGTCGCGCACCCGGACCAGGCAGGAACGCTGGCAGGGCACGTCGTCCACCGTGACGACGCACTCGAAGCAGACGCCCATGTTGCAGTACGGCCCCCGACGGGCGCCGCCGCGCGTGGTGCCGACGGCCCGCTGCCCGGCGGCGAGCAGCGCGGTGGCCAGCGACTCGCCCGGGTGGGCGCACACGGGCCGCCCGTCGACCTCGATGGTGACCGGGGCGGGCCGGTGCATCGCGGTGCGCCTCGGCGCGTGCGTCAGCTCAGGAGGGCGGTGTTCAGACAAAGTTCAGCGCTCCGAAGCGGGCGGGTGAGTAGTCCTCGATCGACCGGTCGGCCTCGCCGGAGACGACCATGGCGGCGAGCAGCCGGGCGTAGGTGAGGCCGAGGGTGAAGGCCGAGCCGCCGGTGGCGACGTAGAGTCCCGGCCGGCGCGGCACCGCGCCGAGCAGCGGCAGATGGTCCGGGGTGAGCGTGGTCATGCCCGTCCACGTCCGGATCACCGGCAGGTCGCACACCGCCGGCACCACCCGGGCGGCGTCGGCGTTGCCCACCAGCGACTCGTACCGCAGCTCCGGGTTGGTCTCCAGGTCGACCCGTCCGGCGCGGCTGACCAGCTTGGCCGGCCATCCGCCACCGATCAGCACGTTGCCGTCCTCGGTCTGCTTCATCGACAGCCGCCGGCCGACGTGCTGGATCAGGTGCGGCAGGAACGGCCGGCTGCGGGCGGTGGCGCTCATCGTCAGCCCGACCGGGAAGACCGGCAGCCGGACGTCGGCCATCGCGGCCAGCTCGGCGGTCCAGACGCCGCCGGCGAGCACGACCGTGTCGGCCAGGTGGGTCTCCCCGGCGGTGTCCCCCGGGCCGGCCCCGGTGCGCAGTTCCCAGTGCCGGCCGCGCCGGTGCAGCCCGGTGACCCGGCAGCCGGTGCGCAGCACGGCACCGTGGCGGCCGGCGGCCCGGGCCAGCGCCGGGGTGACCAGCCGGGGGTTGGCCTTGCCCTCGCCGGGCACGTGACCGGCGGCGAGCACGGTGTCCGCCAGGTACGGCGCGAACCGGCGCAGCTCCGGGCCGGAGAGCACGGCGACGTCGAGGCCGTACTCGCGTTCCAGGGCCGCCTTGCGGTCCAGCACGGCGATCTCCGCCGGGGTCTCGGCGAGCATCAGCCCGCCGGTGCGGGACACCCCGCAACGCTCGCCGAGCTCGTCCTCGATGGTCGCCCAGGCCCGCACGGCGTCCAGGTGCAGCGGGAGCGCGCGGGCCGCCGCCCGGGCCGCGTCGTCGCCGTGCTCGACCATCCGGAACTCCAGCTGGAAGTGCAGGCTGCCCGCGTTCTGCCCCGAGGCGTGCCGGTTGACCTGGTCCTTCTCGACGAGCAGGACCCGGTTGCCGGCGCGGGCCAGGTGCCAGGCGGTCGCGCAGCCGAGCAGTCCGCCGCCGACGACCGCCGTGTCGTACGCGGTCACGGCAGCAGGTCGAGCTGGGTCATGGTGGCCCGGACGCGGTCCTGTTCGGCGAGGGTCAGCGGGAGCAGCGGCGCGCGCACGTGGCCGGCCGGCACGCCGCGCAGCGTGAGCGCGTACTTCATGATCGCCTGCGCGTTGCCGAACCGCGCGCCGTAGTCGGGCCCGAACCAGTCCTCCATGATCACCCGGTCGCGGGCGCCGAGCATCCGGGCCCGGTCGAGGTCCCCGGCGCGCAGGGCGCGGAAGAAGTCGGGGTGGTCGGCGCCGAGCACGGCGCCGGCGCCCATCAGCCCGTCGCCACCGATCGTGGTCATCAGCTCGATGCCCACCTCGTTGGTGGGGATGCCGAAGTAGCGCACCCGGTGCCGCAGGGCCACCAGGCTCCGGACGAAGCCGCCGAAGTCCGGGGTGGAGTTCTTGACCGCCACCACGGTGTCCAGCGCGCTCAGCTCCAGCAGCAGGTCGGCGTCCAGGTCGACGCCCGTGCCGCGCGGCCAGTTGTAGACGCAGAGCGGGATGTCAACCGCCTCGGAGACGGCCCGGTAGAAGGCCACCACCTCGGCCCGGGTGGGCACCACGTACGGCGGCGGGGTGAGCAGGATGCCGTGCAGGCCGGCGTCCCGGGCGGCCTCGGCGTGCCGGATCGCCTCCGCCGGCGTGTACGCGTTGCAGCCGCCGAGCACGGTGAGCCGGTCGCCGACCCGCTCGGCGGCCGTCCGGAACAGCTCGGCCCGTTCGTGTTCGCTGAGACTGAACCACTCGCCCGTGGTCCCGCCGACGATCACCCCGTGCAGCCGCTCGGCGGCGAGCCAGTCCAGTTGCCCGCGCCAGGCGGCGAGGTCCAGCTCGCCCGTGGCGGTGAACGGGGTGGTGACGGCCGGGAGGTAGCCGAACCAGTCGACGCTGTCACGGTCCACTGCGGGTCCTTTCGACGGGCGGCGTCGTACCGCCCACGTGCGCGACGCGGGCCGGGTGACGTGCCGGGGTGGGTCAGGGGGTCGGCGGGGTGACCGCGATGATGAGCCGCGCCCGCTGGTCGCTGGCGTTGCGGTAGAGGTGGGGCAGCCGGGAGTCGAAGGTGATGGCCTCGCCGGTCTTCAACACGTACTTCTCGCCGCCGATCTCGGCGACGACCTCGCCGGTGACGGCGATCGCGCACTCGGTGGAGGGGTGCGCCCACGGCTCGGTGGAGCTGGCGTCGCCGGGTGCCAGCTCGGCTTCGAGCACCTCCAGGTCGCCCCGCCCCGGCGTGAGGCGGTCGTAGGCGATCTGCCCGGGAGGCGCGGCGAGCCGGGACCGCGAGCCGGGCCGGCTGATGTGCACCAGCGGGGCGTCCGGCTCGGAGAACAGCGCCGCTATCGAGGTGTCGAAGACCTTGGCGAGCTTACGCAGGGTGGCCAGGCTGGGGTCCGTGGCGCCGTTCTCGATCTGGCTGAGCAGGGCGGGCGACACGTCGGCCGCGGCCGCGAGCTGGCGCAGCGTGAGGGAGTGCTGCTGGCGCAGGTCGCGGAGCTGGTCACCGAGCATGCGTCTTTCCTCGTTCCAAACAGTGTGGCTAGAAATGTTTGACGTGACTATACGCCGCTGTCTAGGGTGGTCAAACACAAGGTGAACGTGTTTGGCGCTACTAGACAAGCGGCGTCGAGGCACGAACCGGACACGAGTTCTGTCCGGGTACATCCAACCCCATGACGGCACAACGGCGCAGACCCGCGAAGCCGCCACGGTTGGCACCAACGGCCCGGCCGCGGCGTCACCGACGTCGCCGGGTGTGACAGCCCCAGAGCCCGTCCCGCGCGGGCCGGCCCACACGAAGGTAGGAACAGCATGTCGGTGTCCCCTCGCCGGCTCCGCGTCGGAGCGATCGCTCTGGCGGCGCTGGCCATAGCCTCCAGCACCGCGTGCAGCGCGGGCGGCAGCGGAGGAAGTGGTGACGGCGGTTCGGCCAAGACCCTCACCGTCAACACCTCGTTCGTCCTCAAGACCCTCGACCCCGGCCGGATCTACGAGGCGACCGGCCTCACCGCCGTGCACTCGCTCTACGACACCCTGCTGACCTTCGAGGGCTCGGACGTCAGCAAGCCGGTCCCGGCGCTGGCCGAGTCGTACGAGGCGTCGCCCGACGCCAAGACCTTCACCTTCAAGCTGCGCGAGGGCGTGAAGTTCTCCGACGGCACCGCGCTGACCGCCGACGACGTGGTCTTCTCCCTCAACCGGCTGAAGAACGTCAAGGCCAGCCCGGCCGTCATGGTCAGCGGCCTCACGTTCGCCAAGACCGACGAGCGGACCGTGGTGGTCACCTCGGCGACCGCCGACCCGAACATCCCCGTGGTGCTCGCGATGCCCTCCACCGGCGTCGTGAACTCCAAGGTCGCCAAGGAGCACGGCGCGACGGACGCCGCCGACGCCGCCAAGAGCGACACCGCGCAGCAGTACCTCGACACGAACTCCGTCGGCAGCGGCCCGTACGTGCTCAAGTCGTACGACCCGTCGGCGCAGGTGGTGCTGGAGGCCAACCCCAACTACTGGGGCACCAAGCCCGAGTTCAGCCGCGTCGTGCTGCGCAACATGGACGTGCAGACCCAGAAGCTGACCATGCAGCGCTCCGGCGGCTCCGAGATCGCGCTGGACATCTCCGGCAAGCTGCTGGAAGGGCTGCCGGGCAGCCTGAAGACCTCCGGCGTGCAGGACACCGTCTACTTCCTCTTCCTCAACGCCGACCCGGCCGTCTCGCCGGTGACCTCGAACGCGAAGTTCAACCAGGCGCTGCGCGCCTCCCTGGACTACGAGGGCCTCGCCGCGCTGTACGGCAAGGGCGCCGCCCCCGGCGCCGGGCTGGTGGCCCCCGCCTTCCCGGGCGCGCTGCCCACCGAGGAGCAGTCGAAGCGTGACGTGGCGAAGGCCAAGGCGTTGCTCACCGAGGCGGGGCTGACCAACCCCACGGTCAAGTTCAACTACCCGGCCATCACCTACAAGGGGGTCGACCTGGGCACGGTCGCGACGAAGGTGCAGGGCGACGCCGCCGAGGCCGGCATCAAGCTGGAGCTGACCCCGCAGCCGCTGACCACCTTCCTCGACGAGATGCGTACGGGCAAGATGGCCCTCGGGTTCACCCCGCAGAGCCTGAACTACCCGGTCGCCGACTCGCTGATCAACAACATGTCCCCCGGCCAGGCCACCGCGCTGCGCTCGGGCTGGACCGTGGAGCGGGCGGACCCGGCCGTCGTGGCCGCCGGCAAGAAGGTCACCGAGACCCTCGACCTGGCCGCCCGGGCCGCCGCCATGCAGCAGTGGCAGCGGGCGATGAACGCCGCATCGCCGTACGTCGTCCTGGCCAGCAACTCCTCCACCGTGGTGGCGAGCGGCGACCTGACCGGCACGGACTACACCGCCGCCGGTTGGCAGGTCGACCTCGCCGCGGTGGGCCGGGGGTAGTCACTCCATGACGACGACAGTCGACGACGCCGAGCCGGGCACGGTCACCACGACCGTGTCCCGGCCCCGGCCGCACCGGGCACTGCTGTTCTTCCTGCTCAAGCGGGTGGCCATCACGGCCGGGCTGCTGCTGGGCGTCACGATCGTGACATTCGGCCTGGTCACCGTGGTGCCCGGCGACCCGGTCACGGCCAACCTCTCCGACCAGGCGCTCAACGACCCCGCGACGGTGGCCGCGTTCCGCGAGAAGTGGGGCCTGGACCAGCCGCTGTACGTGCAGTACCTGCAGTACCTGGGCAACCTGTTCCAGGGCGACCTCGGCATCTCCCAGCAGACCGGCCGGACGGTGGCCGACGACCTGTTGCAGTACGTGCCGGCGACCATGGAACTGGCCATCCCCACCATGGTGCTGGCGCTGCTCATCGGCACCGGGATCGGCATGCTCGCCGCCGTCCGCAACGGTCGGGTCACCGACCAGCTGATCCGCGTCGGCGCGCTGCTCGGTCTGTCCACGCCGCCGTTCTGGCTGTCGCTCGTCGTGCTCTACGTCTTCTTCTACCAACTCGGCCTGGCGCCCAGCGGCGGCCGGCTCTCGACCGACTTCAGCCCGCCGCCGACGGTGACCGGCATGTACACGGTCGACGCCGCCCTCGCCGGCCAGTGGGACGTCGCCTGGGACGCCGCCCAGCACCTGGTCCTGCCGGTGCTCGTGCTGACCAGCCTGACCGTGGCGATGCTCGTCCGGTTCGTCCGCTCGTCCATGCTGGAGGTGCTCCAGCAGGACTACATCCGGGCCGCGTACGCCAAGGGCCTGCCCGCCCGGGTGGTGTTCCGTCGGCACCTGCTGCGCGCCGGCCTGGTCCCGGTCATCACCGTCTCCGGGCTGGCCTTCGCCTCGCTGCTCTCCGGCACGGTGCTGGTGGAGAACATCTTCGGCTGGCCGGGCCTCGGCCAGTACGCGTACCGCAGCGCGACGGCGCTGGACCTGCCCGCGATCCTCGGCGTCAGCCTCTTCGTGGCGCTGGTCTACACGCTCGTCAACCTCACCGTCGACCTGCTGTACGGACTCATCGACCCGAGGATCCGCCTGTCATGACCACACTCGCACCCGATCCCGTGGCGCCCGACCCGAAGGCGACCGGCGCGCTGGCCCGGCGCCGGTGGCCGGGGCGGCTGCGCGGTCGCTCGACCGGGCGGCCCATCTGGCGGCAGCCGATCGCCGTGGCGGCCCTGGTCATCCTCGGCGGGTGGCTGCTGGCCGCGCTGTTCGCCCCGCTCGTCGCGCCGTACGACCCGCTGGCGCAGAGCCCCGACGCCTACGCGCCGCCGTCCGGCACGCACTGGTTCGGCACCGACTCCCTCGGCCGGGACGTGTTCAGCCGGGTGATCCACGGCGCCCGCCTGTCGATCCCGCTCGCGCTCGCCATCGTCTCGCTCGCCCTGCTGGTCGGCGGCCTGCTCGGCCTGGTCGCCGGCTACGTGGGCCGGTTCGTCGACGAGGCGCTGATGCGCCTGACGGACCTGGTCTTCGCGTTCCCGCAGATCATCCTGGCGATGGCGGTCACGGCCGCGTTCGGGCCCAGCACCCGCAACGCCGTCCTCGCGCTGGTCATCGTCTCCTGGCCGGTCTACGCCCGGGTCATCCGCAGCGCCGTGCTGACGATGCGCGGCGAGGACTACCTCAGCGCCGCCCGGCTGCTCGGCGTCGGGCCGATGCGCGCGCTGCGCCGCGACGTCCTGCCCAACAGCGTGGGTCCGGCGATCGTGCTGGCCACCCTGGAGCTGGGCAACGCCGTGCTGCTGCTCTCCGCGCTGTCCTTCCTCGGCCTCGGCCCCCGCCCGCCGGCCGCCGAGTGGGGCTCGATGGTCGCGCTCGGCTCGCAGGACCTCTCCATGTGGTGGGTCAGCGTCTTCCCCGGTCTGGCCATCCTCACCGTGGTGATGGCCTTCAACGTGCTCGGCGACGCGCTGCGCGACCGGATCGACCCCCGCTACGCGAAGGGACGTTGAGAAATGGCACCCCTGCTCGAGGTCGACTCCCTGGCCGTCACCCTGCCCGGCCCCACGGGGCCGCTGCCGATCCTGCACGACGTGTCGTTCACCGTCGACGAGGGCGAGATGGTCGGCATCGCCGGGGAGAGCGGGTGCGGCAAGAGCCTCACCGCGCAGACCCTGCTCGGGCTGCTGCCCGCCGGCGCCAAGGTCACCGGGTCGGCCCGCTTCGCCGGCACCGACCTGCTCGGCCTGGACACCAGGCGCTGGCAGAAGGTGCGCGGCGCCGGCATCGCGATGGTCTTCCAGGACCCCACCGCCGCGCTGCACCCGATGCTCACGATCGGCCGGCAGCTCACCGAACACATGCAGGTCCACCTGGGCCTGGACCGGCGGGCGGCCGACCGGCGGGCCGTGGAGCTGCTCGAGCAGGTCCGCATCCCCGACCCGCAGCGGGCGGTCCGGGCGTACCCGCACCAGTTCTCCGGCGGCATGCGGCAGCGGGCGGCCATCGCGATCGCCCTCGCCGCCCGCCCCCGGCTGCTGATCGCCGACGAGCCGACCACCGCGCTGGACGTGACGGTGCAGGCCGGCATCCTGGCGCTGCTGGAGCAGTTGCGCGCCGAGACCGGGCTGGCCGTCGCCTTCATCACCCACGACCTCGGGGTGCTCAGCGCGCTCACCACCCGCGGGTACGTCTTCTACGCCGGGCGGGTGGTGGAGACCGGGCCCACCGGGGCGCTGCTCACCGCGCCGCGCCACCCGTACACGGCGGCGCTGCTCGGCGCCCGCCCGCACGGCACCCAGGCCGTCGGCACGCTGCGCCCCATCCCGGGCGGGCCGCCGGCGCCGGGGCAGGCGCCGCCCGGATGTCCGTTCCAGCCCCGGTGCGGGTTCGCCGAGCCGTCCTGCGGCACCGCGCCGCCCCCGCTCTCGCCCGCCGGCGCCGACCGGTCGGTGGCCTGCGTGGTCCGTCCGCACCTGGAGGTGGCGGCATGAACGAGCCGGTCGGCTCGGGCAACCTGCTCGAGATCAGCGACGTCGAGGTGGAGTACAAGGCGCGCGGCCGGGGGCCGGTCCGGGCCGTGGCCGGGGTGAGCCTCGACGTGGCGCCCGGGCAGATCGTGGGCCTGGTCGGCGAGTCCGGCTGCGGCAAGTCGTCGCTGGCCCGGGTGGCGGTCGGGCTGGCCGCGCCGAGCGCCGGGGCGATCCGGTTCGCCGGCCGGCCGGTCACCCCGCTCGGCTGGCGCCGCCGGCCCGTGCCGCAGGTCGGGCTCCAGATGGTCTTCCAGAACCCGTACGCGTCGCTGAACCCCCGGCGCACCATCGGCGCCCAGCTCCTCGACGGGGTGCCCGACACGGTGACCGGCGCCGCCCGCCGGGCGCGGGTGGCCGAGCTGCTGGACCGGGTCGGCATGCCGGCCGGGGCCGCGGAGCGCTACCCGCACCAGTTCTCCGGCGGCCAGCGGCAGCGGCTCGCCATCGCGCGGGCGCTCGCGCCGGAACCCCGGATGATCATCGCGGACGAGCCGGTCACCGCGCTGGACGCCTCGTCCCAGGCACAGGTGGTCAACCTGCTCGTCGGGCTGGTCCGGGACCTGGACATGGGCATGCTGTTCATCTCGCACGACCTGTCCCTGGTGCACGAGATCGCCGACGTCACGGCGGTGATGTACCTGGGCCGGATCGTGGAGACCGCACCCACCCGTCAGCTGTGGCGCTCGCCCCGGCACCCGTACAGCCGGGCGTTGATCGACGCGGTGCCGCAGATCGGCCCGCACCCGCAGCTGCCCAGGACGCTCGCCGGCGAGGTGCCCGACCCGGCGCACGCGCCGACCGGGTGCCGGTTCCGGCCGCGTTGCCCGCACGCCTTCGCGCCGTGCGGGGAACAGCCGCCCACGCTCGACCTCGGCGGCCGCAGCGCCGCCTGCTGGCTCAACGACCCCACGGTGGCGCCGACCACCGTGCCCGCCGCGTAGAGGACTCCGCATGCACATCCCCACCGAACAGGTCCTGGTCAACCTCGCGCTCTACGACGGCGTACGGGACGACGTCCAGCGCGACAGCGGCGTCTGGATCGGCGCCGACGGCACGATCCGCGCGGTCGGGCCGGTCGACGACGTCCTCGCCGAGGCCGGTGGCGCCCGGGTGGTCGACCTGCACGGCGACCACGTCATGCCCGGCCTGACCAACATGCACGTGCACCTCTCGCTCGGGCTGCCCGGCCACTTCGGCGACGAGGTGCACCGGTCGAACCTCGCCGAGCTGGTGCTGCTGATGGCGGACTCGGCGCGGCGGACCCTGCACTCCGGGGTCACCACCGCCCGACTCGTCGGCGAGAGCCGCTACGCCGACTTCGCCCTGCGCAGGGGGATCGAACGCGGCGCGGTGGACGGCCCGCGGATCTTCACCGCCGGGCACGCCCTCTGCTGCACCGGGGGGCACGGCTGGGAGGCCGACGCCCTGGAGGCCGACGGGGCGGACGGGTTCCGCCGGCTCACCCGGCAGCAGATCCGGGCCGGCGCCGACCTGATCAAGGTGTGCATCTCCGGCGGCATCGCCGGCGAGTTCGAGTCGATCGACACCCCCCAGCTGCTCGACGACGAGCTGGCGGCGGTGATCCGGGTGGCGCACGACTGGGGGCGGAAGGTCACCGCGCACGCCGGCCCGGCCGACTCGGTGCGCCGCGCCGTGGAACTCGGGCTGGACTGCGTCGAGCACGGCTACGAGCTGACCGACGAGGTGACCCGGCTGATGGCCGACCGGGGTGTCTGGTACGTCCCGACCATCGTGGTCAGCCGCTGCGAGCAGTTCTTCCGCGACTCCGGTGTGCCGGGCTGGCTGATGGACCGCGCCCTGGCCGCCGGGCCCCGGCACTGGGAGAGCCTCCAGCACGCCATCCGCAACGGGGTGCCGATCGCGCTGGGCAGCGACATGCCGCCGCACGCCGGCTACGACGAGACGACCGCGACCGTGCGGGAGCTGGAGTTCATGGTGGACGCCGGAATGCCCGTCGCCGACGCGCTGAGGTCCGCCACCATCCGCCCCGCGCAGTGGCTGGGCCAGGCCGACACGCTCGGCAGCGTCGAGGTCGGCAAGCACGCCGACCTGCTGGTCCTGCGCGACGATCCCACCCGCTCGGTGTCCGCGCTGCGCACCCTGCACGCGGTGCTCAAGGGTGGCGTCGCCTACCGCGACGACCACGGCCGCCTCGGCGTCGCCCGATGACGACGATCACCGAGGTCGCCGACGGGTACCTCGACGCGCTCGCCGAGCTGGACCCGGAGGCCGCCGAGGCGGCGGGTCGTACCCCCGGATCGCACTTCGCGGACCTCTCCCCCGACGGCTTCGCCGCCCGCGCGGAGCTGGCCCGCCGCACCGCCACGGCGGCGGCCGGCGCCGACGCCGGCGGCACCGCGCAGCGGGCCCTCGCCGGCGCGCTGACCGACCGGCTGGCCAGCGAGGTCGACCTGTACGACGCGGGCTTCACCACCCGGCTGCTCGCCCCGCTGGCGACGCCGGTGCACCTGGTCCGGCAGGTCTTCGACAATCTGCCCCGCAGCAGCGAGCGGGACTGGGCGGTCGTCGCCGCGCACCTGCGCCGGGTGCCCGCGGCGCTCGGCCAGTACGCCGACACGCTGCGCTGGTCGGCACAGCGGGGACACCTGGTCGCCCGCCGGCAGGTGCTGGCGGTCGCCGACCAGTGCACCGCCTGGGTCACCGCCGACGACTTCTACGGCCGGCTGGTCGCCGCCCACCCGGGCGGGCCGCTGGCCGGGGAGCTGGCCGCCGGGGCACGGTCGGCCGCCGCCGCGACGGCGGACTTCGCCGCGTTCCTGCGCACCGAGCTGGCGCCGCGGGCCACCGACGTCGACGGCGTCGGCCGCGACCTGTACGCCGTCACCGCCCGCAGCTTCCTCGGCGCGAGCGTCGACCTGGACGAGCTGTACGCGTACGGCTGGGCGGAGCTGGCCCGCACCGCCGCCGAGCAGCGCGCGGTCGCCGCCGAGCTGGGCCACCCGGACGTGGCGTCGGCGCGGGCCGCGCTGGACGCCGACCCCGCCGGCCGGGTGCCGGTCGGGCCCGACCTGGAGCGGTGGCTGCGCGAGCGCACCGACCGGCTCACCGACGCCCTCGACGGCCCGCACTTCGACATCCCGGCCGCCACCCGCCGCGTGGTGTGCCGGATCAGTCCCGCCGCCTCCGGCGTCATGTACTACACCCCGCCCGACGCCGGGTTGACGCGGCCGGGCGGGATCTGGTGGTCGACGCCCTCGGGCGAGTCGACGGTGCCGGTGTGGCGGCACGTCGGGACGCTCTGCCACGAGGGGCTGCCCGGGCACCACCTGCAACACGCGATCACCCTCACCACCGCCGAGCTGCACCCGTGGCAGCGGTCGCTGTGCCAGGTGCACGGGTACGCCGAGGGCTGGGCGCACTACGCCGAGCGCCTCGCCGACGAGCTGGGCCTCTACGCCGGTCCCGCCGAGCGGCTCGGGATGCTCGACGGGCAGATGTGGCGGGCCGCCCGGGTGGTCATCGACCTCGGCCTGCACCTGGACGTGCCGATCCCGGCCGGGACCGGTTTCACCGACGCGCGCCGGTGGACCCCCGGGCTGGCCGTGGACTTCCTGATCCGCGTCGCCGGGCTGGACCCGGCGACCGCGCGCTTCGAGGTCGACCGGTACCTGGGCTGGCCGGCGCAGGCGTTGGCCTTCAAGGCCGGGGCGCGGCTCTGGCAGCAGGCACGCCGGGAGGTCGAGCGGCGCGAGGGCGCCGGGTTCGACCGTAAGCGGTTCCACCACCGCGCCCTGCGGCTCGGCCCGATGGGGCTCGACCCGCTGCGCGCCCGCCTCGCCGAACTCTCCTGATCCACCGACACCCCCGTCCGCCCCGACCGGAAGCGAGCCCCGATGACCGTTGACGATCTCACCGCCGCCATCACCGACATGTACCGGTCGTTGGGCGACCGGGCGGCGTTCGACGCCCGGCTGCACCCCGAACTGACGATCTGGGAGTCCGACGCGCCCGACCTGCTGGACGGTCTGGCCGCCCTCGACGACCTGCGGGACCGCCGGGCGGCGGCCCGGGGACCGGCCGCGCCGCCGACCTCGGTCGCCCCCGAGCAGTTCCGGGTCGAGTCGTGGGGCGACACCGGCCTGGTCCGCTACGTCCTGCGGGCCCGGTACGCGGCCGGACAGCCGGACGACTGCTTCCGGGTGACGGACGTGCTGCGCCGCGACGAGCGGGGCTGGCGGATCGTGCACCACCACGCGGAGGCGCTGCGATGAGCGCCGAGGAACCGGTCACCGACCTGTACGACCTGCGGGTCGTGGTGGAACGGATCGAGGGCCGCTCCGTCTGCGGCCTCCAGCCCGGGGACCACATCGACCTGACCGAGTCGAACCGGCTGCGCATCCCGGCCGGCAAGCACTTCTGCCTCTACGCCCTCGCCGCGTGCCTGCCGCTGCTGCCGGCCAAGCAGCGCCCGTTGCCGCCGGAGGACTGGCTGGCCCGGGACTGCCACGTGGCCTGCCCCGATCCCGACGAGCGGGTCATCCTACGCATCGAGCGGACCGGCCGGCGCCAGATCCCGACTGGAGAACTGACGTGAGCACCGACGACGGACGCCGACTGGTCGGCATCGGACTGCAGTCCGACAAGAGTGCCGACGAGTACGCCGCGCTGGCCGAGCTCGCCGAAGGGCACGGCTTCGACGTGCTGTCGGTCTTCGGTGACCTGATGTACCAGCCGCCGTTCTTCCCGCTGCTGGTGGCCGCGCGGCACACCCGGCGGATCCGCCTCGGTCCGGCCTGCCTGAACCCGTTCACCATGCATCCGGTGGAGATCGCCGGACAGGTCGCGGCCCTGGACCTGGCGTCGAACGGGCGGGCCTACCTCGGGCTGGCCCGGGGCACCTGGCTGGACCAGGTCGGGGTGCCCCAGGCCCGGCCGCTGCGGCGGATCGCCGAGACGGTCGACGTGGTCCGGCTGCTGCTGTCCCGTGACGACCGGGGCTTCCAGGGCCGGGAGTTCACCGTGGCGCCCGGCACGGCGCTGCGCTACGCCCCGGTCCGCGCCGACGTGCCGGTCCTGGTGGGGACGTGGGGTCAGCAGACCGCCAGGACGGCCGCCGCGTTCGCCTCGGAGGTCAAGGTCGGCGGGTCGGCCAACCCGGCGATGGCCAAGACCATGCGCGCCTGGCTGGACGACGCCACGCCTGCCGGCCGTGACCCCGTCGGCGTGGTGCTCGGCGCCGTGACCGTGGTCGACGAGGACGGCGCCCTGGCCCGTCGGGTGGCCCGTACGGAGGTGGCCATGTACCTCGCCGTGGTCGCCGCCCTCGACCCGAACGTCGACATCGACCCTGAGCTGCTGGCGCGCATCCAGCAGCACGTCGCCCGCCAGGAACACGACCTCGCCGGCGCGCTGATCGGCGGGGACCTGCTCGACCTGTTCGCCTTCTCCGGCACTCCCGAGCACGTCGCGGCGCAGGCCGCGGCGGTGTTCGACGCCGGGGCGACCCGGGTGGAGTTCGGCACGCCGCACGGGTTGACCCCGGCCGGCGGCGTCGACCTGCTCGGCCGCCGGGTGCTGCCGCTGCTGCGGCAATGACACCGTGGCGGGGGCGGGCGTGCACCGGCCCGCCCCCGCCACGGACCCGCCGCCCCGCCCCGCTTTCACGGGCAGTCGAGTTCTTTCGTCACGAGATCCAACTCTTGCGCTCACAAGTCCGGTACTGACACCATGCCCATCGATACCTTTCCGTGTCGGAGGGAGCAGGACCATGGCGGTGTCGCGCCGGAGACTGATCGGATCACTCGCCGCGGGCTCGGCCCTCGCCGCCGTCGCGCCGACCGACCTGGTGGCGGCCCTGCGCGGCACCGCGTACGCGGCCAGCCCGCCGGGCGACGTCGTCGGCAAGGTCTCGGTCGGCTACCAGGGCTGGTTCAGCTGCCCCGGTGACGGCGCGCCCATCGGCGGCTGGTGGCACTGGAGCCGCGACCGGTTCCAGTCACCCTCCCCGGCCAACACCACCATCGTCTCCTGGCCCGACATGCGGGAGTACGCCCGCGGCTACACCACCGCCTACCCGACGCTCGGCAACGGCCAGCCGGCGCAGCTCTTCTCCTCCTACGACGAGCAGACCGTCGACACCCACTTCCGCTGGATGCGCGAGCACGGCTGCGACACCGCCGCCCTGCAACGGTTCAACCCGTTCGGCGACGAGGGGCCGACGCGCGACGCCATGACGGTCAAGGTCCGGGGCGCGGCCGAACGCCACGGCCGCAAGTTCTACATCATGTACGACGTCACCGGCTGGACGGCGATGCAGTCCCAGATCAAGGAGGACTGGCTGAACCGGATGTCCGCGCACACCGCCTCCCCGGCGTACGCGCGGCAGAACGGCCGGCCGGTGGTCTGCGTCTGGGGCTTCGGCTTCAACGACGACGGCCGCCCCTTCGCCCCCGCCGCCTGCCTCGACGTCGTCAACTGGTTCAAGGCCCAGGGCTGCTACGTCATCGGCGGTGTGCCGACGTACTGGCGGCAGGGCGTCAACGACTCCCGGCCGGGCTTCTCCGAGGTCTACCACGCGTTCCACATGCTCTCGCCGTGGATGGTCGGGCGCACCGGCACCCTCGACGGGCTCGACTGGTTCCACACCAACGTCAACGTCCCCGACCTGGCCGACTGCGCCGCGCACGGCATCGACTACCAGCCGTGCGTGATGCCGGGCGACCTGTCGGCCGGGCACCGCCGCCACGGCGACTTCTACTGGCGGCACCTCTACAACATGACCCGGCTGGGCGCCCAGGGCCTCTACGTGTCGATGTTCGACGAGTTCAACGAGGGCAACCAGATCGCCAAGACCAGCGAGACGCAGGCGACCACGCCGGCGGGGGCGGGCATCCGCGCGTTGGACGAGGACGGCGTCGCCTGCTCCGCCGACTACTACCTGCGGATCACCGCCGACGGCGGCCGGATGTTCAAGGGCCAGCTCGCCCTGACCCCGGTACGGCCGACGCCGCCCGTCGTCGGTGGCGGCCCGGCGCCCGGGGGCGACCTCGCCGCCGGGCGGCCCACGTCGGCGAGCAGCCAGAACGGCGCGTTCGCCGCCGGCAACGCCGTCGACACCGATCCGAACAGCTACTGGGAGTCCACCAACGGCGCCTTCCCCCAGTGGTGGCAGGTCGACCTCGGCGCGGCGCACGCGGTGACCCGGATCGTGCTGGCCGTGCCGGCCGGCTGGGAGGCGCGCACCCAGACGCTGACGGTGCAGGGCAGCACCGACGGCGCGACCTTCCGCGCGCTCGCCGGGCCGGCCGGGGTCCGGTTCGACCCGGCCACCGGCAACACCGCGACCCTCACCGTGCCGTCGGCCACCGCCCGGCACGTGCGGGTGACCGTCACCGCCAACACCGCCTGGCCGGCGGCCCAGCTCGCCCGCGTCGGGGTGTACGCGGCGACCGGGACGCCCACCCCGCCCACGCCGCCGGGCGGCCTCACCGTGACCGGCCGCACCTCGACCAGCGTGTCGCTGGCCTGGACGGCGTCGACCGACGCGGACGGCGTGACCGGCTACCAGGTGCGCCGCGACGGGCAGACCGTCGCGTCCGTCCCGGGCACCTCCGCCACCGTGGGCGGGCTGACGCCCCGCACCGCGTACACCTTCACGGTCGTCGCGGTGGACGGCGCCGGCACCCTGTCGGCGCCGTCCAGCGCGGTGTCGGTGACCACCGACCCGGCGCCCGGGACCGACCTCGCCCGGGGCCGGCCGGTGACGGAGAGCAGCCACGTCCAGACCTACGGCTGCGCCAACACCGTCGACGGTGACGCCGACACCTACTGGGAGAGCGCCGGCAACGCCTTCCCACAGTGGGTGCGGGTCGACCTCGGCACGGTCGTCCCCGTCGGACAGGTCGTGCTCCGGCTCCCGCCCGCCGCCGCCTGGCAGCGACGCACCCAGACGGTCGCGGTCGAGGTGAGCCCGGACGGCACCACCTGGAGCACGCCCGTCGCGCCGGCCGGCCGGGTCTTCGATCCGGCCACCGGCAACCGGGTGACGCTCGCCGTCCCGCCGACACCCGGCCGGTACGTGCGGATCCGCGTCACCGGCAACACCGGCTGGCCGGCGGCGCAGCTGTCCCAGCTTGAGGTGTACGCCGCATAGCGGCGGTCACTGCCGGCCGCGCGGCACAGTCGCGCGGCCGGACCCGTCCCACCACGAGAAGAGTCCCGTCATGCCCCTGAGCAGATACTCGCCGCCCGGACCGTCGTCGCGGCGACGGCCCCGGGCGGCGGTCGCCGCCACCCTCGCGCTCGTCACCGCCCTCGGCGTCCTGGCCGGCGCACCCGGCCCGGCCACCGCCACCCCACCCGCCGGCACCGGGCCGGTCGTGACCAGGGCCGGCCTCGACCCGCTCCTGGTCGCGGGACGCGGCGCCGACGTCGACTTCGTCGAGCAGGAGGCGGAGAACGCCACGACGAACGGCGAGGTCATCGGCCCCGACCGCACCGCCTACACCCTGCCGGCCGAGGCCTCCGGGCGCAGCGCGGTCCGGCTGACCCCCGGCCGGTACGTGGAGTTCGTCCTGCCCCGCGCCGCCAACGCGATCACCGTGCGCTACAGCATCCCCGACGCCCCGCGGGGCGGCGGCATCACCGCCCCGCTGGACGTCGCGGTCAACGACCGGCGGGTCCGGACGATGACTCTCACCTCGCAGTACGCCTGGCTCTACAACCAATACCCGTTCTCCAACGACCCGACCGCCGGGCTGCTGCACCCGGACTGGTGGATCACCGAGTGCTCGTGCGTGCCGGCTGCCACCACGCCGTACCCGAGCATCCCCACCCCGTTCCGCCCCAGCCACTTCTACGACGAGCAGCGGCTGCTGCTCGGCCGGACGTACCGGGCGGGCGACCGGATCCGGCTCACCGCCCCGGCGGGCAGCAACGCGGCGTGGACGGTGATCGACCTGCTCGACTCCGAACTCGTCGGTCCGCCGCGCGTGCGGCTGCGCGCCGCGAACGTCCTGGCCTTCGGCGCCGATCCGACCGGCCGCCGCGACTCCGCCGCCGCCCTGGACCGGGCCATCGCCTTCGCCCGGCGGGCGGACGTGCCGGTCTACCTGCCGCCCGGCACGTACCAGGTCAACCGGCACGTCATCGTCGACGACGTGACGATCGAGGGCGCCGGCAGCTGGTACACGATCATCAAGGGGCGCGAGGTCGCGCTGCCCACGCCCGCCCCGGACGGCTCGGTGCACACCGGCGTCGGTTTCTACGGCAGGAGCGCCGCCGACGGCGGCAGCCGCAACGTGCACCTCTCCGGCTTCGCCATCGAGGGCGACGTACGCGAGCGCATCGACACCGACCAGGTCAACGCGATCGGCGGCGCGATGAGCGACTCCACCATCGACGGGCTGCACCTGCGCCACACGAAGGTGGGCATCTGGTTCGACGGGCCGATGACCAACGTGCGGGTCACCAACACGATCATCGTGGACCAGATCGCGGACGGGCTCAACTTCCACACCGGCGTCACCGACTCGCTGGTCGCCCACACCTTCGTCCGCAACACCGGCGACGACGGGCTCGCCATGTGGTCGGAGAAGGTCGGCAACGCCCGCAACCGGTTCGACCACAACACCGTGCAGTCGCCGGTGCTGGCCAACGGCATCGCCCTCTACGGCGGCACCGACCTCACCGTGTCGCACAACCTGGTCGCCGATCCGGTGCGCGAGGGCAGCGCGATCCAGGTCGGGTCCCGCTTCGGCGCGGAGCCCTTCACCGGGCGGCTGCTGATCACCGGCAACACCACCGCCCGCGCCGGCACGTACGAGCTGAACTGGAGGATCGGGCTGGGGGCCATCTGGTTCTACGCGCTCGACCGCGACATCGACGCGACCATCGACGTGATCGGGGACAGCTACCTCGACAACACGTACAACGCCATCATGCTGGTCAGCGACTGGCCGGTGAAGGACCTGCACTCGATCACCGGCGTCCGTTTCCAGGACATCCGGGTCGACGGCGCGGGCACCTCCGTGCTGAGCGCCCGCGCGGCGGGCTCGGCCTCGTTGCGCAACGTCGACGCCCGCAACGTCGGCGCCGTCGGCGTCAACAACTGCGGGTCGTTCAACTTCCCGGCGACCGGCTCGGAGTTCGCCCTCACCGACCTCGGCGGCAACGACGGCGGCTGGCTGGCCCCGTGGCAGTTGCCGAACACCATCACCTGCGACGACCGCCCGCCGGTCGTGCCGCCGCCGCCACCGTCGCGCTGGTGAGGCCGGGCCGCCGGCGGCGCGCCCCATCGGGGCGCGCCGCCGGCGGCCGTGTGACATGTCAGCCGCCCAACGCTATTGACCCGTGTTGATCTATGTGTTATTCCGCCGCCTTTACACATCGCAGAAAATGGCGGAAACCTCCCCTTTCCGGAGTCGGGCACGGCCCGCAACGAAGGCGTGACACATTGCCTTTCGTCGTTGCATAATGGCCGCCGCACGCGCTGTCGGGCCGACGGTTCCCGACGCAGCGACGCTGACCGAAGGGGACAATTCCGTGAAGCGGGACCACTCACCTGTTCTTCCTGGCGACGGCGCCACGGACTACGCGCGCTACATGCGCACGGACGCGCTGCTCGACCTGCAACGGAGTCCGGCGGACATGATCCACCGGGACGAGTTGCTCTTCCAGGTGGTGCACCAGTCCACCGAGCTGTGGCTGAAGCTCGCGGGGGCCGAGCTGACCGAGGCGGTCGCCCGCCTCCGCGCCGGCGAGCCGGCGGCGGCCGAGCCGCTGCTGGCCCGGGCGACGCTCGGGGTGCGGCTCATCACCGACCAGCTGGAGATGTTCCGGCACCTCTCCCCGGCCGACTTCGAGGCCATGCAACCGGCCCTGGGCAAGGGCTCCGGCGCCGAGTCGCCCGGTTGGCGGCGGGTCCAGGCCGCGAGCCGACAGCTCGGCCTGGCGTTCGCCGACCACCTCGCCGCGCGCGGGACCGCCCTGTCGGAGCTGCGCCGGGCGGACCCGACGGACCCCACCCACCTGCTCGCCGAGGCGATGATGGAGTGGGACGAGCGGGTGTCGCTGTGGCGGGTGCGGCACTACCAGGCCGCCCTGCGCGTCGGGGGCCACGCCCCCGACGGCGCCGAGGCCACGATGCTCGCCAAGCTCATCGGGCACCGGTTCTTCCCCGAACTGTGGCAGGCCCGCGTGAAGTCCGTCCCCGCATGAGAGCCACCGTTCCCGTGCCGAACGGTCCCGACAATCCCCACCCACCCCTTAATTCGTCAATTGTCTCCCCGTCCCCGGTTGACACGGGCCGAATATCGAGGTGCGGTTCGTGCGTGAACTGACGAGTTGGCTGTCGGGCACCGCCGATGCCGACAGTTTTCCCTACTCCCCCGTACTGGCGGAGTTCCACCGGGTCGGCAAACACTTCGTCGAAAAGGAGCTCCTCGCTCTGCTGGACAAGATCCGGGCCCAGGTGAGCGCCCCGACGGCCGGCCGACCGGCGCCCGCCGTCGGGCTGCTGCGCGACTTCCTCGACGTCGCGCTCGACAAGTGGGACGGCCGGTACGACTACCGCAGCTACCTGGCCCTGCGCGTGCTCCGGCTGCCCTGCGGGGTGGACGACCGGCCGGGCGGCGAGGACGACGGGTACGCCGACGGGTCGGTCGGCCAACCGGACGGCGCGCGCCGCGACCGCGACCGACTCCTCGTGCGCCTCGTCGCCGACGCGCTGGCGTTCGAGCTGGCCGCCGGCTCCGGCGCCACCGACCTGCTGCCCGAGGACCGCCCGAGCCCGGAGGTGGTGGCCAAGCGCCACCGGCTCGGCGTCCGAGCCGCGTCCCCCGCCCTCGCCCGCCTGGGCCTCGCCGGGGCGGTCCACGACCGGGAGCCGGCCGCCGTGCTGCGGGCCCTCGCCGCCGAGCGCGACCCCGCCGGGGAGCCGGCCCTGCGGCTGAGCATGCTGCCGGTCTATGTGTCGCACGACGAGTACCTGTTCATCCGGGTGCTCCAGGCGTACGAGTGCCTCTTCGCGGGGCTCGTCGAGGAGCTGCGCGCCACGATCGCCGCCCTGCGCGCCGGTCACGCCCGGCCGGCGGCCGACCGGCTGGCGTACGCCTGCGCGCAGCTCACCGCCGCCGGGCCGCTGTTCTCGCTGCTGGCCACCATGCAGCCGACGGCGTTCCAGACGTTTAGGCAGTACACCGAGGGGGCCAGCGCCATCCAGTCCCGCTCCTACAAGCTGATGGAGTCGCTGTGCCGCACCCCGGAGGGGACGCGGCTGGAGTCGCCCGCCTACCAGCAGGTGCCGGAGGTGCGCGACCGGGTGCACGCCGGGCAGCCGTCGGTCGACGAGGCGTTCCGCGCGGCCGTACGCGGGGGCCTGCTCACCGGTACGGACGGCGAACTGGTGGCGCGGGCGATGCGCGCGTTCGCCGACGCCGTGCTCCAGTGGCGGCGCACGCACCACCGGCTGGCCACCCGGATGCTCGGGCCCCGCCCGGGTACCGGCTACACGGAGGGCACGCCCTACCTGGCCGCCGTCCGGTCCATCCCGGTCTTCACCTCCGTCGCCCACGAGCCGGGACCCTCGGCGCGGACCGACCCGACCGGAGGCACCCCCGAGTGAACCCGCCCGCCCCGGCACCCGGCCCCGACACGCCGGAGTGCCTCGACGCCACCGCCCAGGCCGCCCTGCGCGCCGAGTTTCCGCTGCTCGACACGTGCGTCTACCTGAACAACAACTCCACCGGCGCCGTGCCGAGAGGCGCGGAGCACGTGCTCACCGGCTACTGGGAGACGCTGCGCGGCTGGCGCGACGACGTCTGGCAGGACTGGCACGTCGGCCTCGACCGCTACGCCGACTCGGTCGCCGCCCTCATCGGCGCGCCCCCGGGCAGCGTCGTCACCGACGCGAACCTGAGCACGCTGCTCGCCAGGGTCGCGTCCTGTTTCGACTACCGCGCGCCGCGCGACCGGGTCGTCATGACGGACCTGGAGTACCCGACCGTGCCGTTCATCTTCAACGCGTTCCGCCGCTACGGCGCGCGCCCGGACGTCGTCGGTTCGGGCGGTCCCCGCTTCGACGAGGACGCCCTCGAAGCGCGCATCGACGAGCGGACGCTGCTGGTGTGCGTCCCGCACGCCAGCTTCTCCTCCGGCGCCACCCTCGACCTGCCCCGGCTGGTGCGCCGGGCCCACGACGTCGGTGCCCTGGTGGTCGTCGACGCCTTCCAGACCGTCGGGGTCGTGCCGCTGGACGTGACGGCGCTCGGCGTCGACGTCGTGCTCGGCGGCGCGCACAAGTGGCTGTGCGGCGTCGCCACCGCGTTCCTGTACGTCCGCCCCGACCTGGCGACCCGGCTGGAACCGGCGGCCACCGGCTGGCAGGCCGGCGACCGGGCGCTGACCTTCCAGCCGTCGACGGGCTGGGCGCCCGGCGCCCGACGGTTCGCCGGCGGTACGCCGTACCCCCTCACCTCGCTGGTCTCCCAGGTCGGCCTGGACCTGCTGGCGGGGGTGGGCGCCGCCGCGATCCGGCGGCACTCGCTCGCCTGCACGTCCCGGGTCATCCAGCGGGCGACGGCGGCCGGCATCGACGTGGTCAGCCCGACCGAGCCGCACCGGCGCGGCGGCGTGGTGTGCCTCGACGTCGCCGACGGCGAGGCGGTCAAGCGGCGACTGGCCGCGCGGGACATGGTCTGCAGCTGGCGCGGCCACCTGCGGGTCGGACCGCACGTCTACAACACCATCGAGGAGATCGACGCGTTCATGGACGCACTGGAAGAGGAGCTGGGCCGGTGAACGTCACCCTGTCACCGCGGGCACTGATGAGCCTGCTCGCCAACGGGCCCAAGGCCATGGACGTGCTGGAGACCGCGCTCGGCATGGGGCTGCTCGACGCCCTGGAGCCGGGCCCGGCCCGCCTCGGCGAGCTCGCCGAGCGGTTCGGCGTACGGCCCCTGCGGCTCTACAAGTTCCTCGACTGCCTGGAGAGCCTCGGCTTCGTCGCGCGCAGCGAGCCGGGCGACGACATCGCCTCGGCCACGTACCGGGCGGCGCCCGGCCTGCGCGACGCCGTCGCGGCGGTGGTCGGCCCGGACGCCATCGAGCGGGACCGGGACCGCTACCCCTGGCGGCGGCTGCACGGCCGGCTGGGCGAGAGCCTGCGCGGCGAGGTCAGCATGGGCGACGACGACTTCGCCTGGCCGCCGAAGACCGACGAGCAGACCGCCGACTTCGAGCGCAGCATGGCCGTCGGGCTCGGCCCGGTGATCGAGGCGGTGCACCGCAACGCCGACCGGCTGTGGCCGGGGCGCAGACGCCTGCTGGACGTCGGCGGCGGGGACGGCACGCTCGCGGCGCACGTCCTCGACGACGCCCCGGGGCTGCGGGTCGACGTGTACAACCTGCCGGCGGTGGCGCCGCTGGTGCAGGCCACCCGGGCCCGCAGGGGGCACGCGGACCGGCTGGGGTTCGTCGGCGGCGACTTCCTCGCCGAGCCGCTGCCGTCGGGCTACGACGCGCTGGCGTTCGTCCGGGTGCTGCACGACTGGCCGAACGAGGTCGCCCGCCGGCTGGTCGAGAAGGCGTACGCGGCCCTGGAGCCCGGCGGGATGCTGCTGATCTGCGAGGAGTTCCGCACCCCGGACCGGCTGGCGATGCAGTTCTTCTGGAGCTACTTCCTCATCGGGGTCGACAGCTGCGTGAGCCGGCTGCGGGAGGTCGACTTCTACACCGGCCTACTCAAGGAGGTCGGCTTCGAACGGGTGGTGGTGCTGCCCGGCGGCTGGGAGCTGGTCTGCGCGTACAAGCCGGGGACCGGGGGGTGACGCACCCGCGCGGGGGCCGGGCCTGCTCCCGCGCCGCGGCGGCCCCGGCGTTTGACCGCCGGGGCCGGGGGAAGACCGTGCGCCCAGGGCCGATTCCCGAGGAGCGACGATGGCGGACGCAGGACGGGCCAGGAAGGCCACCGGGGCGCGCAAGGCCCCGATGAAGCGGGCGGCGGCGGCGAAGAAGGTGGCGACGGCCACGAAGCGGGCCACCGGGGCGACCGCGGCCAAGTCTCCGGGTGAGAAGCCGACCGCGACGACCGCCCGCGTGGCCCGGAAGAAGGACACCTCGGCCACGGCGACCCCGGCCCGCGCCCGCAAGGCGCCCGCCACGGCCGCGCCGGCGAAGAAGGCGCCCGCGAAGAAGGCGGTGAAGGCCGCGGCGACCCGCGCCGGCGCGGCCTCGAAGGCCCCGGCCCGCAAGGCGACGACCATGGAGTCGTTCGGCACCCGACGGGCGCCCCGGACGAGCGCCGGCTGACGCGGGAGGGCTGGGGGCACCCCGGCCCGGTCGCGGCGCGCCCGTCACCGGCGTCGGGGGCCCGACCCCGTCTGGCCGCCCGGCCGGGGTCCGGACGCCGGCCGCGCCGGGCCGTCGGCCAGAATGGGCCGGTGGCGAAGCGACCCCGCCGGCGGGCGGCCGACGACCCGGACCGGCCCTGCCCCTGCGGCTCCGGCCAGCCGTACGCCGGATGCTGCGGGCGGCTGCACCGGGGCGAGGCGGACGCGGCGACCGCCGAGGCGCTGATGCGCTCGCGGTACAGCGCCTTCGCCGTCGGCGACACCGCGTACCTGCTGCGCAGCTGGCACTCCTCGACCCGGCCGGGCCGGCTCGACCTCGACCCCGGCCAGCGCTGGACGGGCCTGGAGATCGTCGACACCGACCGGGGCGGGCTGTTCGACGCCACCGGCACCGTCGAGTTCCGGGCCCACCACCGCGCCGGCGGCCAGCCGGGTACGCAGACCGAGCGCAGCCGGTTCGTCCGCGAGGACGGCCGCTGGGTCTACCTCGACGCGCTGCCCGACTGACCCCGGTCGCGGCGCCGGGGCACCGCGACCGGGACGCGGTCAGCCGTGCGCGGTGACGCCCTTCGACAGGCCGAGCCGACGCACCGCCGCCGAGACGAGCGCGTCCGGCGTCAGCGACACGTCGAGCACCAGCACCGACTCGTCCGGGTGGGGCCGTTCCAGGGTCGCCAGCTGCGACTCCAGCAGGCTCGCCGGCATGTAGTGCCCGGCGCGCCCGGCCATCCGCTCCCGGATCACCTCGGCCGCCCCGTCCAGGTGCACGAACTCGACGCTCGGCGGCCCCTGGCGCAGCACGTCGCGGTAGGACCGCCGCAACGCCGAGCAGGCCAGCACCGTCGACACGCCCTCGGCGGCGCGGGCGGCCATCCAGCCGGCCAGCTCGCGCAGCCACGGCAGGCGGGCGGCGTCGTCCAGCGGTACGCCGGCGCGCATCCGCGCCACGTGCTGCGGCGTGTGGAACTCGTCCGCCTCGGCGAAGGTCAACCCGGTCGCGGCGGCGATGCCCAGGGCGACGGTGGTCTTGCCGGCCCCGGACACCCCCATCACGACGACGTGCCGCGTCGGGGACGCGCCCTCACCAGTCATGGACGGTGCCGTCCTGGAGCCGGTTGAACGGCAGGTAGGCCGGCACGTACGGGAACTTCGCGGCGGCCTCCTCGTCCAGCTCGACGCCGAGCCCGGGCTGCTCCCCGGGGTGCAGGTAGCCGTCGGTGAAGGTGAACGACTGCCGGAACACCTCGTTGGTGAGCGCCCCGTGCTGCATGTACTCCTGGATGCCGAAGTTGTGGATGGCCAGGTCCAGGTGCAGGGCGGCGGCCATGCCGACGGGCGAGATGTCGGTCGGCCCGTGGATGCCGGACTTGATCTGGTACTGGGCGGCGAAGTCCAGCAGCTTGCGCATGGCCGTGATGCCGCCGGTGTGGGTGACGGCGGAGCGCACGTAGTCGATGAGCTGCTCGCGGATGAGCGTCTGGTAGTCCCAGACCGTGTTGAAGACCTCGCCGATCGCCAGCGGCGTGGTGGTGTGCTGGCGCACCAGCCGCAGCGCCTCCTGGTTCTCCGCCGGGGTGCAGTCCTCCAGCCAGAACAGGTCGTACGGCTCCAGCGCCTTGCCGAGCTTCGCCGCCTGGATGGGGGTCATCCGGTGGTGGCCGTCGTGCAGCAGCGGCAGCTCGGGGCCGAACTCGTTGCGGACCGCCTCGAACACGCCGGGCAGGTGACGCAGGTAGGAGCGGGTGTCCCAGTCCTCCTCGGCCGGCAGCGGGGTGCGCTGCGCCGGCTCGTAGTCGTAGCGCTTGCCGTCGGCGCTGGGCTGGGTGGCGACCCCGTACACGGCGTTGATGCCCGGCACCGAGGTCTGCACCCGGATCGAGCGGTAGCCCTGGTCGAGGTGCCGGCGGATCGAGTCGAACAGCTCCGGCAGGTCCCGGCCGGAGGCGTGTCCGTAGGCCATGATGCCGGTGCGCGACGCACCGCCCAGCAGCTGGTACAGCGGCATGCCGGCGGCCTTGGCCTTGATGTCCCACAGGGCCACGTCGACCGCCGCGATGGCGGCCATGGTGACCGGACCGCGACGCCAGTACGCCGAGCGGTAGAGGAACTGCCAGGCGTCCTCGATGCGGTGCGCGTCCCGGCCGATCAGCAGCGGAACGACGTGGTCGCGCAGGTACGAGGCGACCGAGAGTTCCCGTCCGTTGAGGGTGCCGTCGCCCAGGCCGGTGACGCCGTCCTCCGTGGTGATCTTCAGGGTGACGAAGTTGCGGTCGGGGCTGGAGACGATGACGTCAGCGGCGACGATCTTCACGGGGTGCCTTTCTTCTTCGGGGTGCTCGGCGGCTAGCGGAGGACGTCTCCGGCCTCGTGGCCGTCGAGGAGGGACAGTTCGGCGCGGCGTGGCAGCCCTTCCCAGTCGCCCGGGCTGGAGACCGCGAAGGCGCCGAGGGTGGCCGCGCGGCGCAGCCGGCCGGCCAGGTCGAGCCCGTCGAACCAGCCGGACAGGTAGCCGGCGGTGAACGCGTCCCCGGCGCCGACGGCGTCGACGGCGGTCACGGTCAGCGCCTCGGCGTGCCGCACCCCGTCGCGGGTGTGCGCGCGGGCGCCGTCGGCGCCCAGCTTGACCAGGACCGTGTCCACGCCCCGCCGCAGCAGGTCCGCCACGACGGTGGGCTCGTCGGCGCCGGGGTCGCCGACGAGGTCCAGCTCGTCGGCGGAGGCGACGACGGTCGAGGCGAGCCCGGCCAGCGGGGTGAGCACCTCGCGGGCGGTGTCGCGGGACCAGAGGCGCTCGCGGTGGTTGACGTCGAGGCAGACCGGGATGCCGGCGGCGACGGCGGCCTCGGCCGCCCACCGGGTGGCCGCGCGGGCGGTGTCGGACAGCGCGGGAGTGATGCCGCTCAGGTGCAGCATCCGCGCACCGGCCGCCAGCGGCGCCCGCAGGTCGTCGACGTCGAGGGCGGAGCCGGCCGAGCCGGCCCGGTGGTACTGCACCCGGGTCAGGTCGGCGGTGCGCCGCTCCAGGAACATCAGTCCGGTCGGCCGGTCCGGGTCGCGGGTCACGCCGTCGACGGCGACGCCCTCGGCGCGCAGTTGCCGCAGCACGTACTCGCCGAACTCGTCGGCGCCGAGGCGGCCGACCCAGGCGGCGCGGTGGCCCAGCCGGGCCACCGCGACGGCCACGTTGGACTCGGCGCCGGCCAGGTGCATCGTCAGCGGTCCCCCGGCGGCGAGCGGCCCGGCCGAGCGCAGCGACACCAGGGCCTCGCCGACGGTGAGCAGGTCCGGTGCGGTCATGACGCGGCCGGCTCCCGCACGGCGGCGAGGTAGGTGCGCGCCCGCGCCCGCAGCGCGTCCAGGTCTCCGCCGGAGGCGGCGTCGCCGACCAGGGGGCCGCCGAGGCCGACCGCGATCGCGCCGGCCCGGAAGTAGCCGGGCACGTCGTCCAGGCCGACGCCGCCGACGGCGACGAACGGGATGTCCGGGAAGGGGTCGCGCACCGCCCTGAGGTACGCCGGGCCGCCGACCGACGCCGGGAACAGCTTGACGGCCGACGCCCCCATCCGCACCGCGGTGTACGCCTCGGTCGGGGTGAGCGCCCCGGCGGCGACCGGGAGGCCCCGGCGCGCCGCCTCGGCGATCGACTCGACCACGGCCGGCGTCACGACGAACTGCGCGCCCGCCGCGGCCACGTCGGCGACGTCGGCGGTGGTGAGCACCGTGCCGGCCCCGACCAGCGAGCCGGCGGGGGCCGCCGCGCGCAGCGCCTCGATCGCCCCCGGGGCGTCCGGCGTGGTGAGGGCCACCTCGACGACGCGTACGCCCTCCTGGAGCAGCGCGGTGCCGGCGGCGATCGCGGCGGCGGTGTCGGTGCCACGGATGATCGCGAGGATGCGGGCGGCGGTGAGTTCGACGGTGAGGTTGACGGTCATGTGATCACCATTCCGCGTAGGAGCCGTCGCGGTGCCGCCACGTGGGGCTGCGCCACGCGTGTCCGCGCTTGTCCGCCGCCCGTACGGCGTCCTCGTCGATCTCGATGCCGAGGCCGGGTGCCGTGAGCCGCTCGACGTACCCGTCGACGAACGTCAGCGGGGTCTTGTCGAGGCAGTAGTCGAGCACCTCGGCGCCGAGGTTGTAGTGGATGCCGATGCTCTGTTCCTGGATCAGGTAGTTCGGCGTGGCGAAGCCGACCTGGAGGCAGGCGGCGAGCGCGATCGGCCCGAGCGGGCAGTGCGGTGCGAGCTGCACGTCGTACACCTCGGCCAGCGCGGCGATCTTGCGGACCTCGGTGATGCCGCCGGCGTGCGAGAGGTCCGGCTGGGCCACCGCGATGCCGGCCTGGAGCACCGGCAGGAACTCCTGCCGGTTGTAGAGCCGCTCCCCCGTCGACACCGGCGTGGTGGTGGAGCGGACGAACTCGCCGATGAGGTGCGAGTTCTCCGGCACCACCGGCTCCTCCAGGAAGAACGGCCGGTACGGCTCGAGCAGCGGGGCGACCCGGCGGGCGGTGGCGAGGGTGAACCGGCCGTGGAAGTCGACCGCCACGTCCCGCTCGTCGCCGAGCACCTCGCGGGCGGCGGCCACCCGCCGCACCACGCCGTCGATCTCGGCGACGGACGCGACGGCGCTCATCCGGCCGGAGGCGTTCATCTTCACCGCGGTCAGGCCGGTGGCGACGGCGGCGGCGATCTGGTCGCGTACCTCGCTCGGCTCGTCGCCGCCGACCCAGCCGTAGACCCGGATCCGGTCCCGGACCGGGCCGCCGAGCAGCTGGTGCACCGGCGCGCCGAAGTGCTTGCCGGCGATGTCCCACAGCGCCTGGTCGAGCCCGGCGACGGCGCTGGCCAGGATCGGCCCGCCCCGGTAGAACGAGCCCTTGGTCATGACCTGCCAGTGGTCCTCGATCCGCAGCGCGTCGCGGCCGACAAGCAGCTCGCTGAGCTGCTCGACGGCGGTGCGGACGGTCTCGGACCGGCCCTCGCAGGTCGCCTCGCCCCAGCCGACGATCCCGGAGGACGTCTCGACCCGGACGAAGAGCCAGCGCGGCGCGACGAGGAAGGTCTCCACCCGTTCGATCGTGGTCACGGTGTCCTCAGCCCTTCGTGGCGCCGGCGGTGAGGCCGGAGACGACGTACTTCTGCACGAACAGGGCGATCAGCATGATCGGCAGGGTGACCACCGTGGCCGCCGCCATCAGGCCGCCCCAGTCGATGCTGGCGTAGCCGACGAAGTCGAAGATCGCCACCGGGAGCGTCTTGGTGTCGGCCCCGGAGAGCACGAGGGCGAACATGAAGTTGTTCCAGGAGAAGATGAACGACAGGATGCCGGCGGTGGCGATGCCGGGCACCGACAGCGGCAGGGTGATCCGCCGGAACGCGCCGATGTGGGTCAGCCCGTCGACGAGCGCCGCCTCCTCGAGTTCGGCCGGCAGGCCGTCGAAGTAGCCCATCATGATGTAGACGATCAACGGCAGCGACACGAACATGTGGCTGAGGATCAGCACGGTGAACCCGCCGACCATCTGCAGGTTCGAGAAGACGTAGTACCAGGGCACCAGCAGCGAGACGCCGGGGATGACCCGCGCCATGAGCACGACGAGCGCGGACTTCTTCATGTTGAAGCGGCTCATCGAGTACGCGGCGGGCACGCCGAGCAGCAGCGACAGCACGGTGGCCGCGAGCGCCACCCAGAGGCTGTTGCCGATGAACTGGACGTAGTTCGCCTGCTGGAGCACGTTGGAGTAGTTGTCCAGCGTCGGGGAGAAGACGAACGCCTTGTCGGTGTCGTAGATGTCGACGTTCGTCTTGAGTGACGCGGCGACCATCCAGACCAGCGGCGCGATCAGCGCCAGCACCACGAGGACGAGGGCGACCGTCCGGAAGATCTTGTAAGGCCTGCGCAGCTTCATCGCTCCATGCCCTTCTTGCGGTAGGTCAGGGCCCACATCACCCCGATGATGATCAGGAAGAAGATGATGAGGACGGTCGATGAGACGCCGTAGTCGTTGTAGTCGAAGCTGAGCCCGTAGGCGTACACGTTGAGGGTCTCCACCTCGTGGAACGACCCGCCGCCGCGCCCCTTGGTGGCGTAGAGGATGTCGAAGGTCTTCAGGGCGTCGATGCCGCGCAGCAGGATCGCGACGATCACGGTGGGCATCAGCAGCGGCAGGGTGACGTGCCGGAACCGCTGCCAGGTGCTGGCGCCGTCGATCAGCGCCGCCTCCTGCGGCTCGTCGGACAGCGACGTCAGGCCGGCGAGCAGGATCAGCACGACCATCGGCGTCCACTGCCAGATGTCGATGAACATGGTCGTCGGCAGAGCCGAGCTCTGCCCGGAGAGCCAGGGCTGGGGGCCGATGCCGACCCAGCCGAGCACCTGGTTCGCCATGCCGATGTTGGGATCGAAGATCAGCCGCCACATCATGCCGACCGCGACCGGGGTGGCCACCAGCGGCAGGAGGATCGCGACCCGGACCCACTTCTCACCGCGGAACGGCCGCCACAGCAGCAGGGCGATCGCCATGCCGAGGACGACCTCGAAGAAGAGCACGACGCCGGTGAAGAGCGCGGTGCGCCACACGGCCGGCCAGAACCGGTCGGTGTCGCCGAGCACGTCGAGGTAGTTCTGGATGCCGATGAACTCGCTCTCGGCGCGGACCGAGCCCTCGGCGTCGGTCAGGCTGAGGTACCCGGTCCACGCGACCGGAAAGACGATCAGCACGGCGACGAACAACATGGCGGGTGCCGCGAAGAGCCACTTGCGGTGCTCGTTGGCCCAGCGCGACCAGGCCGAGGTCTCCGGGGACGCCGGAAGCGCCTCGGGCGATCTTTTGACTGGTGTGGTGACGGCTGACATCAGGTCTCCGGGTGGGTCAGGGCAGCGGCCCGACGCGGGGTGGCGGAGCCGGTCGGCTCCGCCACCTGCGCTTCGGGCTACTTCGCCTCGTCGTCGAGGAACTTCTGGAACGCCTCGTTCGCCGCGTCCGCCGAGGCGGCCGCGTCCTTGCCGGTGATCGCGTCGACGATCGGCTGGCCGACGATCTCCCGGGCCTGGGCGACCTTCTCGACCAGCGGCCGGTCGTGGCCCACGCCGTTGGCGGTGCTGACCGTGGTGGCCTCGGCGAGGTCCTTCGGGTAGGTCGCCGCGCCCTCCGGGTTCTCCCAGACGGAGGTACGGGCGCTGGGCACGCCGGCCTTCTGCTGCGTCAGCGCCTGCTCCTTGCCGGCCGCCCACTGGATGAACTTCCAGGCGTTGTCCTGGTTCTTCGAGGCCTCGTTGACGCCGAGCGCCCAGGACGGGATGTTGTACGGCTTCGAGCCGGCCGGGCCGGCCGGGAAGGCCGCGAACCCGACGGTCTCGGAGACCTTCGACTTGGCCGGGTCGGTGGCGTTCTTGTAGAGCGAGTTGGCCTCGGTGTAGAAGGCCGCCTTGCCCTGGGTGAAGATCGCCATCGCCTCGGACCAGCTCATGTCGGTGCTGATGTTCTCCGGGCCGTGCTCACGCAGCAGCCCGCCGTAGTAGGCGTACGCCTGCTTGGCCTGCTCGCTGTTGATCGAGGCCTTGCCGTTGGCGTCGACGAAGTCGCCGCCGAAGCTGTAGAGGAAGCTGGAGAACTGGGTGACGGCGGCGGCCTTGCCGGTGCGGGACACGAAGCCCGCCACGCCCGGGTTGTCCGCCTCGACCTTCGCCGCCTGCGCCTTGAGCTCGTCGAGGGTCTTCGGCGGAGCGGTGAAGCCGGACTTCTCCAGCAGGTCCTTGCGGTAGTAGAGGACCTCCTGCTCGGTGATGATCGGCACGCCGACCACCTTGTCCTCGTACGTGGTGGCCTGCACCGGCCCGGACTGGAAGTCGCCGATCTCGAACGCGCTGTCCGACTTGCTCTTCTCGGTCAGGTCGGCGAGGTACTTGTTCTTGGCGAACAGCTTCCCCTCCTGCAGCGGCCGGTACATCATCACGTCCAGGTCGGTGGACCCGGCGTTCAGCTTGACGTTGTACTGGTCGGAGAGCTGGTCCTCACCGAGCTGGGTGACCTCCACCTTCAGGCCCGACTGCTTCTCGAACTCCGGCAGGGCCTTCTTGATGTTCTCCGTCCAGACGTGGTTCACCAGCGTCACGCGAACGGTGTTCGAGCCGCCGGCGTCGTCTCCGCCGCCACCGCAGGCGGACAGGCCGAGGGCGACGACCATCGCCAGGGAAGTCCCAATAACTGATCGACGTCTCACGTCCATCTCTCCTTATGCCGTGGCCGTGGCCGCCGCCCTGACGGGGTGGGCTGCCACCTCGCGGTTTACATCCGCTTAACAACCGGATGCTAGGCCGAAAAAACAGATTTATACAAGGGGTAGACCCAACTGATATGCTCCGTTGCGTGAAATCGTCCTCCCCGGGGGCTGTGGCCGCCCAGCTCGCCCCTGTCGAGGCTGGCCTGCACGCACGCGTCCTCGATCGCCTCGGCACGGCCATCTGTGACGGCGAGCTGGCTCCCGGGTCGGTGCTCAACATCGACGATCTGGTCGACCGCTACGCCGTGTCCCGCTCGGTCGTCCGTGAGGTGCTGCGGGTGCTCGCCTCGATCGGGTTCATCGAGACCCGTCGCCGCGTCGGGGTCATGATCCGCCCGCCGGAGGACTGGAACGTCTTCGATCCGCAGGTGATCCGCTGGCGGCTCGCCTCGGCCGGCCGCATCGTCCAGCTTCGCTCGATCACCGAGCTGCGGACCGCCATCGAGCCGCACGCCGCCTGGCTGGCCGCCAGCCGGGTCGGCCACGACGAGGCGAGCGACCTGGTCGGGCTCGCGGCGAAGATGTGGGCCGCCGGCAAGGCCGGCGACGAGGAGCGGTTCCTCCAGCTCGACATAGAATTCCACCGTCGGATCCTGGTCGCCTCCGGCAACGAGATGTTCGTCCGGTTGCAGGACCTGATCGCGGAGGTGCTCACCGGCCGGCACCAGCACCACCTGATGCCGCACCACCCGCACGAGCAGGCCCTCCAGCTGCACGCCGAGGTGGCCCAGGCGATCCAGCGGCGCGACGGCGAGCGCGCCCGGCGGGCCATGGTGCAGCTCATGGAGCAGGCCTTCGACGAGATGAGCTCGATCTGGGAGCAGACCGGCGAGACCGCCGGCGCCTGAGCGCGACCACCCGCCCCACGCAGTCCCGCGACGGCGCAGCCGTCGACCCCGCCGGCCACCGGTGGTCGTTCCCGCGCCTTTCCTCCCGGCTGACGGGCGACGGGCCCGGCGGCGGTCGCACGGACCGCCGCCGGGCCCTGCTCAGCCCGCGTGCCCGGCGGCCGTCCGCTCCGGCCGGCGGCCGGCCGAGCGGCCGGAGCGGGTCAACAGCAGCAGCGCCACGATCAGGTACGGCACGGCGGCCACCGCGAACGCGACCCCGTTGCCGGCCCCCGTGGCGAGCAGGCCGTAGCCGCCGTAGACCGCGATGACCGTCACGTCGGTGGCCATTCCGGCCAGCGAGGTCACGGTGGCGCGGCTGCCCCCGCTGATCCGCGCCTGCAACCGGGCGTCGGCGAGCACGGTGGCGAGCTGGAAACCGCAGAACGCGACCGCGACCAGCGCGAAGCCGACCGGCCGGGCGGACAGCGCCCCCGCGACCAGGGCCAGGGCCGACAGCGCCAACAGACCGGCGTACCCGCGGGCGGTCAGCCGCTCCCCCGCCGGGGCCAGCAGACCGCCCGCGGCCACCCCGAGCCAGGTGAGCAGGAGCAGCAGCGGCACGGTCGCCTCGCCGACGCCGGTGTCCCGGGCCAGCAGCGGGGTGTACTCGTCGAGGGCGCCCCAGACCGCCGCGACGACCGCGACCAGCAGCACCGCCGCGCGCACGGCCCGGTCGGCGTGGACCTCGGCGAGCCCGGCGCGCAGGCTCGCCCACCAGCCGAGGTCCTCGTCGTCGTCCGCCCCGCCGTCGCGTCCGGTCCGGTCCGGTCCCCCGTCGGCCGCGACGACGGCGGTCGCGGCGGCGGCCCTGGCGGGCGCGGAGCCGACATCGGCGGCCGGGGCGTCGGCCCCGCCGGGTGCGGCGTCCACGTCGGCGGTCGCGGGCGGGCGGTGTTCCGGGAGGCGGGTGGCGACGGCGGCGGCGAGCAGGCAGGCGAGCACGCTCGCCACCCCGACGGCCGGGTAGCCGCCGACGGCGAACACGGGGCCGGCCAGCAGGATCGAGGCGAGCACCCCGATCGTCCCGGCCGTCTTCGCCCGGCCGATGACGCGGGCGTAGCGGCCGGCGGCGCCCAGGCGGTCGAGTTCGGTGAAGACCAGCGCCTCCAGCGCGCCGGAGGCGAGCGCCCCGCCGGCGCCCCAGAGCACGAAGCCGACGGCGAAGGCCGGGTACGAGGGCAGGAGCACCCAGAGGGCGAAGCCGGCGGCGGTGACCACCGGCGCGAGGCTGAGCAGCAGCCGCCGGGAGACCGCGTCGGCGAAGGCGCCGGAGGGCACCTCCAGCAGGATGCTGGCGGCCGACCAGATCACGAACAGCGACGAGATCTGCCACACCGACAGGCCGGTGTCGCTGAACAGCAGTGCGTACAGCGGATAGAGCAGGACGAGTTCGCTGAGGAACGCGTACCCGTAGAGGGTGGCCGCCAGCCGGCGGACGCGCGCGTCGGGCACGCGCGGAGGGTGGACAGTCATGGGACCTTCCCGTGGGGACGAAGCGGACGCCGGACGTACGGCGACCGCGGCGGCCCACGGCAGTGGCCCCTAGCAGTGCATCAACATCGCCACGTCATGCCCGCGATGGTAGCGGCGCCGGCCCGGGTCGTCACGCCCTTCGCCGGACACACGCCGGGGCGGGATCCGATGTGGATCCCGCCCCGGCGGCGGTACGCGGTCAGCGGCGGCGCTGCTCGCCGTCCAGCGGCGGGATCACCATGGTGGCCTCGCTGTCCTCGCCCGCCGGGCGGGACGGGGCGGTGGCGTCGCCCGAGGTGACCTGGGTGGCGGCCGGTCCGCCCTGCCGCGGCACGGGCACGGTCGGGTCGGTGTCGGCGCGGGGACCGGAGACCACCTGCGTGGCGTCCGGGTCCGCCGCGACGCGCGGGCCGGCAACCACCTGGGTGGCCTCCGGGTCGGTGTCGAGGCGCGGGCCGGCGACCACCTGCGTGGCGTCCGGGTCGCCGCCCACCGGGCCGCCGTCCGTGGCCGCCCCGGCGAGGTGGGCCGCGCTGTCGCGGCGTCCGGCCTGGTAGGCGCGCGCGTGCTCGGCGATCAGCTGTGACTCCCGCTCGGCCCGGCTCAGCCACGACTCCCAGCGGCTCTGCATGGGACGGACCAGCCCGCCGCCCACGCCGACGACGAGGATGCCACCGACGGTGGCCAGCACCGCGATCAGCACCGGCGTGGTGACCGCGGTGGCCACGCCGATCTGGTTGAGCGCGGCGATGACGCCCAGGCCGAGGATGAACACGGAGGCGACGGTGGCCAGGATCCGGCCGTACGACAGCCCGCCCAGGGCGCCGCTGATGATGTCCTTCACCGCGTTGGCGATGGCCGCGGCGACCACGACGATGACGATCGCGACGAAGGCGCGGGGCAGCCAGGCGATCACGCCCGCGATCAGGTCGGAGATCGGGTTCGGGCCCCAGATGCCGAAGGCCAGCTGGAGGGTCACCAGCAGCACCCCGTAGTAGGCGAGCTTGGCGACGATGTCACTGGCGTCGTACCGGGAGCGGGCCAGGGCCCGCCGGATCCCGCCGCGTTCCACGGCCCGGTCGAAGCCCACCCGCTCCAGCACCTTGTCCACGATCTTCAGCACGGCCTTGGCGATCAGCCAGCCGGCCACCAGGATCGCCACGAAGGCGACGGCCTTGGGCAGGAACAGCATCACCGACCGGAGGGCGTCCCCCACCGCGTCGCCGAAGTTCTCTCTCATCGGAATTCCTCCACACGGCATCCGGGTTCGTCCGGCCCGACCTACCCCCGGCGGCGACCGGGGAAACGCCCCGTCAGCGGCGTCGGCAGTCGTAGGACACCGGGGTCTCGGCCTGCACCGGAGCGGGTGAGGTGATGTTGACAGTGGCCGTCTCGGTCGTGGTGCCCACGCCGCTGAAGGTCCAGCGCAGCGTCAGCTCGACGGTGCGCTGGCCGCGCCCGACCCGCTCGGTCAGCAGGCTGCCGGGCGCGCTGCCGGTACGCAGCCACTGGTAGCGGATCTCCCCCGCCCGGCCGTTTGTCGACACGGTGGCGACCACGTCGACGGTGACGTCGCACCGGTCACCTGCCGGCTGGGGCACCGCCACCGTCACACCCGTCACCTCCAGCGGGCTGATCCGCTGCCAGAGGTAGAGGCCGACGACCGCGAGCAGCGCGACGGTCAGCAGGGTCGACAGCACCGAGGTCACCGTCCGCCACACCGGGCGCCGCCGTGGCGGCGCGGGCACTGGCCACGCGGGCGCCGGAGGCGGGGTGGCCGGCACGCCCGGCCCGAACCGCACCTCCCCGCCGGGCGCGGTGCCGGCGGCACCGGTGGGTCCGCCGAAGAGCGTCCCCGGGCCGAATCCGGTGGTACGCCCGGTCGCGGTCGCGCTCGCGTGCCCGGCTCCCACGGCCGTCGCCCCCGTGCTCCGCTGCCCCGGAGCGGGCTGCGCCGCCGGCCACGGCACGGCCCGCCCGCCCGGGGCGCGCTGCGGCGTCGTCGGCTCGCCGTAGGCCGGGTGCACGGTCGCCTCGTCCTGGGCCAGGTACACGGTCGCCTCGTCCTGGGCCAGGTGCACGGTCGCCTCGTCGCGGGTCAGACGCACCGTCGCCTCGTCGCGGGTCGGGTGCGCCGTGGGCTGCCCGGTCGCGCGGTGGGCGGTCGGCTGCTCCGCCGCCAGGTACACGGTCGCGTCACCCGGAGCCAGGCGCGCCGTCGGCTCCCCGGCGGCCAGGTACACGGTCGCGTCCCGCGAGGGCAGGTGCGCGGCCGGCTCGGCCGGCGGCTGCGGCCGGCGGACGTCGAGGCGGGCGGTCGCCGCGTCGTCGTCCGGCTGCCGGTGGTTGGGCAGCGCCCCGGTCGGGTCGTTCGGCTGGGTCACGGCGGCCCACCCTCCGTCGTCGTGGTCGGCATCCGGGTGTCCGGGCTCAGCCCGAGGTGCAGGACGGGTACAGCGTCACGTGGACCGGCGAGCCCTCGGGCGAGGCGTTGCCGGCCTCGTCCACGGCGACGACCCGGACCGGGATCCGGGTGCTGGTCGCCGGCCGGGGCAGGTCGCCGAGGACGCCCCGGAACGACCCGCGTCCACCGGACGCCATGGTCACCTCGGTGGTGCGGCCGTCCAGCGTGTACCGGAAGCTCACTCTCAGCTTCCCGGCCGTCGTACGGTCGTCGGAGACGACCGCGGAGATCGTGCTGGACGTGGGCCCGTACGGGCAGCCCCGGGGATCGAGTCCGGTCGGACCGGCCGCGACCCGCCCGACGGAGGGCGCGACGGTGTCCGCCGGCGCGGCGCTGGTGCTGGCCGACGCGGTCGGCGGGGCGGGGGCGGACGTGGTCGGCGAGGCGGCCGGCTCCGGTGCCGCCGTCGTGGCGGCCGGCGCGACGGGAGGGGCCGGCGTGGGCGTCGTCCCGGCCGCCGGGGTGGGCGGCGCGACGGCCGACGTGGACGGCGTGCCCGTCGGCTCCGTCAGCTCCGTCGGCGCCTCGGGTGCGGCCGGCCCGGCGGCGGGCAGCGGCTCGTCGCGGCCGGCGTAGGTGAGCCCGGCGCCGCCGAGCAGCAGCGCCGCCGCCAGCCCGCCGCCGACCAGCGCCGCGCGGGCGCGGCCGGATCGCTGCCACGTCCACCGGCCCGACCCCTCGCCGAACGCGGTGCTGGCCAGGCTGGTGGCCCCGCCGGTGCCGTCGGGGAACGGGAAGAGGGCGGCGAGCAGGGCCGCCCGCCGGGCCAGCTCGCGCAGGCCGCGCTCCTCCCACCGCTGCCCGTACGCGTCGGCCGCCACCCGCTCCAGCAGGGCGAGGAAGACCTGGGCGGGTTGCGGTCGCTCGGCCGGCTGCTTGGCCATGCCGTGCCGCAGCAGGTCGTGCACCGGCACGGGAGCGGGTTCGGTGGGGATCGGCGCGCGGGCGTGCTGCTGGCGCAGGGTGATCAGGTCCCGCCCGTCGAAGGGCGGCCGGCCGGTCAGGCACTCGTAGAAGGTGGCGGTGGCCGCGTAGATGTCGCAGGCCGGGCTCGCCGGCGCGCCCGTCCACTGCTCGGGCGCCATGTAGCGGGGAGTGCCGGTGACGCTGACCCCGGAGCTCTCGCCCACCGGCATGGCGATGCCGAAGTCGGCCAACTTGCTGGTGCCCTCGGCGGTGACCAGCACGTTCTCCGGCTTGTAGTCGCGGTGTACGACGCCCCGGGCGTGCGCCGCGCCGAGCCCGGCCAGCGAGCCCTTGAGGACGCAGAGCGCCGACTCCGGCGTCGTCGGTCCGTGCGCGCGCAGCATCTGCCGCAGCGACACGCCGTTGACCAGCTCCATGACGATCGCCGCGCCGCCGGGCGACTCGACGTACTCGTAGAGGCGGGAGACGTGCGGGTCGTCGATCCCGGCCAGCAGCCGGGCCTCGGCGCGGAACGCGGTGCGGAACGCCGGATCGTCGCCGATCCCGCCGGTGAGGTACTTGATCGCGACCGGTGTGCCGGTCGCGTCGTGCACGGCGAGGTCCACCCGGCCGGACGCACCGGCGCCGAGTTGCCGCACCGGGCGGTAGCCGGAGACCTGCCAGCCGGTCACGCGTGCACCTCCCCGCCCCCGGGGGCGGTGGGGCCGCCTCCGGGGGTCATTGTGGTCGCGTGCGGCGGCGCGGCCATCGGCGCAACGGCTGTTTCCGGCTGCCGTACGTCCGGGGCGTCCCGGCGGGTGGCGGCATGGTCGGTTACGGACACACGGCCACTGGTACCACCCGCCGGCAAGCGTGCCGCGCAGCGCCCTCCCGCCCGGCCGACTGCACTAAGGTGCAGGCCGTGGGCAGCGAGGCGACTCCCGAGGCATCCACCCGACGGCCGATGACGACCCGTCGGTGGCTCACTGTCCTGTTGCTGACGATGACCGCCCTGGTCCTGCTCGGCGGGGGCGCCGGCGCCGCCGCGCTGAGGCACACCGCCGCCGTCTCCAACCACCTCGCCGACCGGGTCGCCCCGGCCCGTACGGCCGTCGGCCAGCTCGACAGCGGCCTGCTCGCCCAGGCGGCGGCCGTACGCGGCCACGTCGTCACCGCCGATCCGCGGTTCCTCGACTCGTACCGGCAGAGCGTCGAGAGCGAACGCGCGACCATGTCCCGGCTGCGCGGTCTGCTCGCCGACGAGCCGGCGGCGCTGGGCGACCTGGACCGGGCGCAGCGGCTGGCCGACCGCTGGCGCACGGAGTTCGCCGAGCGCCTGGTCGCCTCCCGGCAGGCCGGCGGGACGCCGGAGGAGCTGGCGCCGCTGGTGACCGGGGACGCGGAGACCTTCGCGGCGGTGCGCGCCGAGCTGACCGGGCTGGTCGGCCGCCTCGACGGGATCCGCGACGCCGGCCGGGACGACCTCGACAGCGCCCGGGCGCTGCGGGACCTGACCTTCGTGGTGATCCTGGCGGCCCTGCTGCTGTGCGGGATCGTCGGATCCGTGCTGGTGCGTACGCGGGTGCTGCGGCCGCTGGACCGGCTGGGCGCCTCGGTGCGGCGGGTGGCCGGCGGCGACTTCCGGCACCGGCTGCGGCCCGACGGCCCGGCCGACATCGCCCGGCTGACCAGCGACGTGGAGACGATGCGCCGCACCGTGGTGGAGGCGTGGGAGCGCAGCCAGCACGACCGGGACGCCCTGGAACAGCAGGCGGCCGAGCTGCGCCGCTCCAACGAGGACCTGGAGCAGTTCGCGTACGTCGCGTCGCACGACCTTCAGGAGCCGCTGCGCAAGGTGGCGTCGTTCTGCCAGATGCTGGAGCGCCGCTACGCCGACCAGCTCGACGACCGGGCCCGGCAGTACATCGGCTTCGCCGTCGACGGGGCGAGCCGGATGCAGGAGCTGATCAGCGATCTGCTCACGTTCTCCCGGATCGGCCGGGTCTACGGCGACCTGCGGGAGGTCGACCTGGCCGAGGTGTTCGCGCAGGCCGAGGTGAACCTGTCCCGGGCGGTGGACGAGTCCGGCGCGACGATCACCCGCGACCCGCTGCCCACCGTGCGGGGCGAGCCGACCCTGCTGACCATGCTGTGGCAGAACCTGCTGGGCAACGCGGTCAAGTTCCGCAGCCCCGAGAGGGCGCCGCTGATCCGGGTGACGGTGACGGACACCGGGGAGGCGTGGTCCTTCGCCGTCGAGGACAACGGCATCGGCATCGACCCCCGGTACGCCGAGAAGATCTTCGTCATCTTCCAACGCCTGCACCCCCGGGGCACGTACCCGGGCACCGGCATCGGGCTCGCGGTGTGCAAGAAGGTCGTCGAGTTCCACGGCGGCACGTTGAGCCTGGACGAGGGGTACCGCGACGGGACCCGCTTCGTGTTCACGATTCCGCGGCTGCCGACGGCTGCCGTACCCGCGCAGGCGGGCGAGCCGGCCGCGGAGTCGGCGGCCGAGGTCTGAGAGTCTTTCCCACCGCCCCGGATCAGGCCTGCGGGCGCCGGTGGCCGTCGCCGGGCACCGGCGCGGCGGGTTCCGGCCGCCCGACCGGCGGGCGCTCCGCCGCCGGTGGCTCCGCGCCCCGGGTGAACTTGTCGAAGAAGCGCAGCAGCTCCACCGGGAACGGCATCACCAGCGTGCTGTTCTTCTCCGCCGCCACGTCCACCACCGTCTGCAACAGCCGCAGCTGGTAGGCCCCCGGCGTGCTCGCCATCGCCCGGGAGGCGTCGGCGAGCCGGCGGGACGCCTGGTACTCGCCGTCGGCGGCGATCACCCGGGCGCGGCGTTCGCGTTCCGCCTCGGCCTGGCGGGACATCGACCGTTTCATCCCCTCGGGCAGCGCGACGTCCTTGACCTCGACCCGCTCGATCAGCAGCCCCCACGGCCCCTCCGTCGGCGCGTCGATGACCGCCTTCAGCTCGGCGTTGACCCGGTCCCGGTCGCCGAGCACGGTGTCCAGGTCGGCCTTGCCGATCACCGAACGCAGGGCGGTCTGTGCCACCTGGAGCACGGCCGAGGGGTAGTCGTGGACGTTGACCAACGCCTTCACCGGGTCGACGACCCGGTAGTAGACCACCGCGTCTACGGTGAGGGTGACGTTGTCCCGGGTGATCGCCCCCTGCGGAGGCACACCGATGACGGTCGTCTGCATGCTGACCCGGACCATCCGGTCGGCGACCGGGACGATCAGCCGCAGGCCGGGCTCCCGGACCGGCGCCAGCACCCGGCCGAAGCGGAAGACGACGCCGCGCTGGTACTGCTGCACCAGCCGGACGCTCAGCGCGCCGACGAGCGCCAGGAGCGCGACCACGATCACCACGCCGACCACGACCGTTTCCACGGCACCCCCGATCCGAACGGCTCCCCGGCCGGCCCTTTCCCGCTGCGGCGGGAAGTAGTCCCGGCACCGCCGGTGGCCGGCCGGCCCGTCGGATCAGCCCGCCGATCCGCCGCCGTCGAACCTGCGGGCGGCCACCAGCGCGATCCCGCACGCCGCGACGGCGCTCAGCGGGGCGACGAGGAAGCCGACGACGACCTCCCCCGTCGCGTCCAGCACCGCGCCGGCCACCGCCGCGCCGCCCGCGCTGCCGACCGAGAACGCCGTCGCCGCCCAGGCGAACGCCTCGGCCACCGTGCCGACGGGCGCCACGTCGTCGATCGCGACGAAGGCGATGGTCAGCAGTGCCGGAAGCGCGAGCCCGCTCACGGCCATCAGCGCCAGCATCACGGCCGGGGCCGGGGTGAGCAGCAACGGCAGGTAGCCGGCGGCGAAGACCCCGACGGCACGCGGCAGGGTGGCGTACCGGCGCAGGCCGCCGAAGCGTACGTAGAGCAGGCCGCCGACCAGGGCCCCGGTGGCCTGCGCGGCGAGCAGCCAACCCGCCCAGGATCGGGCCCCGGCGGACTCGGCGTACCCGGTCGCGGCGACGGCCACGCTGCCCACCGCCGCGCCGACCAGCAGCAGCGCCCCCAGAACCAGCCGGAGCCGGTTGGCGCGCAGCGGCCCGGCCCAGTGGCGTACCGCCGGCTCACCGCGCCAGCGGCGGACCGCGTCGGTCGTGGCGAACCACGCGGTGCCGGCGGCCTGGAAGAGCGCGGCGGCGGCCAGACCGCCGCTCGGGCCGGCCAGGCCCACGGCGGCGAGCGTGACCACCGGGCCGAGGATGAAGATGGTCTCCTGCACGGCGATGTCCAACGTGTACGCGGTCTGCACCCGGTGCGCGGGGAGCAGGTCGCGCCAGAGCACCCGCAGGCACGACTCGAAGGGCGGCGCGCCCGCCCCGGCCAGGGCGGCGGCGAACACGGTGACCGGCAGGTTGACGTGTGCGGCGGTGAGCGCGAAGCCGATCGTCGACGCCGTCACGGCCAGCCACAGCACCGGCGGCTGTCGCCAGCGCTGCGCCAGCCGGGCGAGCATCGGCTGGCCCACGGCGGTGCCGGCGGTGAACGCGCCGACCAGCAGGCCCGCGACGGTCAGTGTCATCGTCTCCCGTGCGAAGACGAGCAGGGCCAGCGGGGCGGCGCCCAGCGGAATCCGGCCGAGCAGGCTGGCCGCCAGCACCCGGGCGGTCTGCGGCGCCCGCAGCACGGCGAGGGCGGAGGTGTCGGTGGGGTCGGCGGGCGCGGGATCGGCGGGCGGTACGAGTTGGCGGTGATCGGGTCCGGGCATGACTGGGCGCTCCCAAGGCGTGGCGGAGATGGACCGGGGTCGACGGAGTGCCGGGCCGGTCAGGGAACGTAGTCGGAGCGCTCGTGGCCGTCGCCGTACAGCGGAAGGTCCGGGGTGACCCAGCGACCGTGCGCGGTGGCGACGGCATGCGGCGGGGTCACGACAAACAGTCTAGACCCGCACGCCGCCACCGCAGGGGCCAGCCGGATCGGATTGGACCTCGCTGCGGCACCACCCGTGCTCCCTACGATGACGGCCCACGACCCGCCGCACCGCCGGGAGGACGTCATGCGGGAGCGCTTCGCCGAGCTGTCCACGCCGCTGGTCGCCGACGCCTGCGTACGCCTCGGCGTGCCCCCGCGCGCGGCACCGGCCGGGATCCGGGCGGTCGTCCCCGGTCACCGCCTCGTGGGCCGGGCGCTGCCGGTGCGCCACCACGGCAGCGTGGACGTGTTCCTGGAGGCGTACGGCAACGCCGCCCCCGGTGACGTCCTGGTCATCGACAACGGCGGCCGGAGCGACGAGGCGTGCGTCGGGGACCTGGCGGTGCTGGAGGGCGTCGCGGCCGGGATCGCCGGCCTCGTCGTCTGGGGCCTGCACCGGGACACGCCGGAGCTGGTGGAGATCGGGCTGCCCGTCTTCAGCTACGGCTGCCTCCCGGCGGGCCCGGCCCGCCTCGACCCGCGGGAGCCGGAGACGCTCACCAGCGCCCGGGTCGGGCCGCACCTGGTGACCGCCGACGACCTCGTCGTCGCCGACGACGACGGGGTGTTGTTCCTGCCCGCAGGGCGCGCCCCCGACCTGTTCGCGGCGGCGGAGCGCATCGGGACCGTCGAGCGGGTCCAGGCGCGGCGGATCCGCGCCGGGGAGACGCTGCGGGAGCAGACCGCCTTCGCCGACTACCTGGCCCGCCGCGCCGTCGACCCCGCCCACACCTTCCGGCAGCACCTGCGCCAGGTCGGCGGGGCGATCGAGGAGTGAGTGGGGACGCGTGAGGGTGGTCATAACGGCTGGACGGCCCACCGTGTCGGGCTGCTAGCCTCGTCGGCAGGTCATGAGCGCCAGCGTCAAGCCCCGGCTCGCTGGCCGGCAACCCTCGTCCGCGCAGGGGTGCCCCGGGTGAGGACCAGGCACCGGAGCGGCTCCGGTGCAAGCGCGGCCTGGTTCCCAGGTCGACACCGACCGAGGAGAGCCATGTCCTTCCGCATCTGCGCCCCACCGGCGGTCCCCGCCGTGGCCCCGACGTCGCCGGCACTGACCCGGCGCCGCCACATCGACACGATGCGGGTCTGCGCCACCTCCTGTCGCCCCGGCGACGCGCGCTAGGCGCGCCACCCCTTCTTTCCCGAACCATCTCAGCGGTACGCCCATCGGGCGCACCGTCGGCGACGCACGCCCCGTGCCTGTCGCCGCAGACACCCCATCGGAGACACCTGTGCGAATCCTCTCGTCCCTCACCCGGGCCGCCGCCCTCGGCGTGGCCGCCGTCCTCGCCGCCACCGCCCTGACCGCCTGCGGCGACGACGCGGCCAGCGCGACCGACAACCCTTACGGCCTGCTCCAGCCGGGCGTGCTGCGCGCCGGCACGCTCACCGACGCCCCGCCGAACGTCTACCTCAAGGACGGCAAGTTCACCGGCTTCGACAACGACCTGCTCACCGCGGTCGCCGCGAAGGTCGGCCTGAAGGTGGAGTTCGTCGGCACCGACTTCTCCGCGCTGCTCTCCCAGGTCAACAACCGCAAGTTCGACGTCGGCAGCTCCTCGATCACGATCACCGAGGCGCGCAAGAAGACCGTCGACTTCGGCAACGGCTACGACTTCGGCCACTTCGGACTCGACGTGCCGGCCGGCTCGCCGATCACCGGATTCGACCAGCTCGCCGGCAAGCGGGTCGTGGTCGTGCAGGGCACCGTCCAGGACGACTACGCCACCGGCGAGGGGCTCGACCCGGTCCGGGTGCCCGACTACAACGGCGCGATCAACCAGCTCAAGGCCGGCACGGCCGACGCCTGGATCGCCCCGGCCGAGATCGGCGACAAGTCGGCCGCCGACAGCGGCGGCAAGATCACCGTTGCGGCCAAGCTGCTCAGCCCGGCTCCCACGGCGTACGCGTTCGCCAAGGGCAACGACAAGCTGCGCGAGGCGCTGGACAAGGGCCTCGACGAGGTGATCGCGGACGGCACGTGGAGCCGCCTGCAGGCCCAGTACTACCCGGGCCGCCCGATCCCGGCCGACTTCACGCCGGGCAGCGGCACGGTGCCGGTGCCGTCGGCGTCGGCCACCTCCTGAGACGTACGGACGACGAGCGAGCGGGGCGGTAGGAGCGACGATGGATCCGTTGAGCACCCTGTGGGAGACCTTCTTCGACGCGGACTCCATGCGCGAGGCGCTGCCCGAGATGCTGACGGTGGGGCTGCCCAACACGCTGATCCTGGCGATCTCCGCCGCCCTGCTCGGCTCGGTGCTCGGCATGGCGCTGGCCGTCGCGGGCATCTCGCGTACCCGATGGTTGCGGTGGCCGGCGCGGGTCTACACCGACGTGTTCCGCGGCCTGCCCGCCGCGGCGACGATCCTGCTCATCGGGGTCGGCCTCGCGCCGCTGGGCATGCAGGTGTGGGGGCCCAACCCGTATCCCCTGGGCATCCTGGCGCTGTCACTGATCGCGGCGGCCTACATCGGCGAGATCTTCCGCTCCGGCATCCAGTCGGTGGAGGCCGCGCAGCTGGAGGGGGCCCGGGCGCTGGGCCTGTCCTGGGGCGAGGCGATGCGCCTGGTGATCGTCCCGCAGGGGATCCGGCGGGTGCTGCCGGCCTGGGTGAACCAGCTGATCGCGCTCATCAAGGACTCCAGCCTGGTCTACTTCCTCGGCCTGCTGGCCAGCCAGCGGGAGCTGTTCCGCATCGGGCAGGACTACGCGGCGAACACCGGCAACCAGTCCGCGCTGCTGCTCGCCGGGCTGTTCTACCTGACCCTGACGGTTCCGCTGACGCACGCCGTCAACTGGATCGACCGGCGGCTGCGGCACGGCCGGCAGGCCACCGTGCCGGGTGACGCCGACGACGACCTCGACCTGGCGCTGCCGGGCGCGGCGGGAGGGAACCAGCGATGACGATCGACACCACGACCTCGGTGAGCCTCAGCGTCCGCGACGTGCACCTGGCCTTCGGATCGCACCGGGTGCTGCGCGGGGTGGACCTGGACGTGGCGCGCGGGGCGACGGCCTGCGTGATCGGCCCGTCCGGGTCGGGCAAGTCCACCCTGCTGCGCACGATCAACCGCCTGATCGAGCCCGACCGCGGCGACGTGCTGCTGGACGGGCGCAGCGTGCTGGGCGACGACCCGGACGCCCTGCGGCAGCGGATCGGCATGGTCTTCCAGCAGTTCAACCTCTTCCCGCACATGAGCGTGCTGCGCAACGTCACCCTCGCGCTGCGCCGGATCCGCAGGCTCGGTGAGGACGAGGCGGTGGCCGTCGCCCGCGAGCACCTGGAGCTGGTGGGGCTCGCGGCCAAGGCCGACGCCCGCCCGGCGCACCTGTCCGGCGGGCAGCAGCAGCGGGTCGCGATCGCCCGCGCGCTGGCGTTGCGCCCGCAGGTGATGCTCTTCGACGAGGCGACCTCCGCCCTGGACCCGGAGCTGGTCAAGGGCGTGCTCGGGCTGATGGCCGAGCTGTCCGCCGGGGGTATGACGATGGTGGTGGTCACCCACGAGATGGGTTTCGCCCGCGAGGTCGCCGACACCGTGGCGTTCATGGATCGCGGGGTGGTGCTGGAGGCCGGCGAGCCGGCCGCGATCTTCGAGCGGGCCGAGCACCCCCGGCTGCGCCGCTTCCTCTCCCAGGTGCTCTAGCGCCGAGCCGGTCAGGTCGGTGAACCGACCCGTGCGGTGCCCTGGGTCTCGTCCTCAACGCGTGGGCAGGCTCCGCAGTTCCGCGGTGAGCTGTTCGAGGTACTCGGGTGGCCCGGCCTCGGCGAACCACAGCCACAGTTCGGCGGCGTGGATCGGCAACCAGGCCCGGACCGTGGCCGGGTCAGCTCCGTAGCCCTCGACGAGGACGTCGAACGACCGCGGGTCCTTCCGCGCGGCGCCCCAGGCCGCACGCGACAGTTCTCTGAGCGGGTCACCGAGGTGGGCCGCCTCCCAGTCGATGACCGCCGTGATGTCGCCGTTCGCGGCGAGGATGTTCCCGTCGGTCCAGTCGCCGTGACAGAACGCCGTGCGACCGGCCGGTGGAACGGCGAGTGGAAGCGGGGGGCCGCCGGCGTCGCGGTAGCGGCGGATCATCAGCGCGTCGTCCGGCGCGGCCGGCAGCCCGTCAGGTGGCGGCAGCTCGTGGAGCCGACGGAGCAGTGTCGCCGAGGCACGCAGCCCGTCGAGTCGTACGGCGGCGTCCTCGCTGTCCAGTCGTTCACCCGGCATGAGTGTCATGAGGATCGAGCCCGGCCTGACCTCGACGAGCTCGGGAACCGGCATGCCCGTGTCAGCGAGCGCCCGCAGGGCGAGCACCTCGGTGTCGTGGCGGGAGGGTTGCGTCATCCGCTTCTCGACCAGGCGGCGCCCCTCGCGCTCCACCAGCCGGACGTGCCCGACCGCTCCTTGCCGCATCCCGCCATCCTGCCAGGCCCGGAAGGCTGGCGTAGCGCCGAGTCTTGGCAATATCCTCCACTGCACACGCGATGCCTGGAGTTCCTTTTCATGGGGCCGCCCCGCCCCCACCTCCGGCCGCAGAGGAGATGCCATGCACGTCGAGAATTCCGCAGTGGACCGCCGAACCCTGCTGCGGGCCGGCCTCGGTGCCGCCACGGTCGCGGTCGTCGGCAGCCAACTCGCCCTCCCGTCCGCCGCGCAGGCGGACCCCGGCACCGATCTGGACTGGATCTACAGCTGCGACGAGTGGGGCGCGCGCCCACCGGCGGACCCGCTGGCGGTCAGCGCCATCCCCACCAACAAGATCATCGTGCACCACATGGCGTTCCCGAACGTCACCGACTACTCCGAGGCGCAGGCTGTCAAGCTGGCCCGCGACTGCCAGAACCTGCACATGGACGGCAACGGCTGGTCCGACACCGGCCAGCACTTCACCATCAGCCGCGGCGGGTACGTCATGGAAGGGCGCCGGGGCAGCCTGGAGCGGTTGCGGGCCGGCGACCGGCAGATGATCTCGGCGCACTGCCCGGGCGAGAACGGCCGGGCCATCGGCATCGAGAACGAGGGCACGTACGTCACCGAGACGCCGCCGGAGGCCCTGCTGGACTCGCTGGTCACGCTCTGCGCGACCATCTGCCGGCGGTACGGGCTGCACGCCCACGACATCTTCGGCCACTGGGACTTCCGCACCACGCTGTGCCCCGGGGCCGCCTTCTACGGGCAGTTCCCCGCCCTGCGCCGCCGGGTCTTCGAGGCGCTCGGCACCGACCTCGCCGACGTGCCGGCCCGCCGCTGGCCGGACCTGTGGCGCTTCGTCGGTTCCCCCTCCGTCCGGGTGGTGCAGTACCTGCTGGCCCACCGCGGCTACACCGTGCCGGTCAACAGCGTCTTCGACGCCGCCACCGTCGCCGCGGTGCAGGACTGGCAGTTCCGCAACGGCATCCCGGTCGACGTCGACGCCACCCTCACCGCGCCCACCTGGGAGACCCTGGTGCCGGAGCTGGGCAAGGACGCCACCGGCCTCCCGGTCACCGCCGTGCAGTTCCTGCTGAACTTCCGGGGCCACCCCGGGGTCGCCGTCACCGGCGAGTACGACCACCCGACCAGGACGGCCGTCAAGGACATCCAGCGCAGCCACGGCCTGCCGGCCCACGGCAAGCTGGACCTCGACACCTGGTGCGCGCTCGTCGGCGGCGTCGTACGCCGGTCGTTCCGCCACTGACCACCGCCGCCGGCCCGTGGGGGCGCACCGCCCCGGCGGGCCGGCGAAACGCGGCGCACCTCACCCCCGCCAGGCTCCTGATCTGCGACGATGACTCCGTCACGACCGGAGGAGGGTGCTGTGGCGTCTCGACTCAACCCGTACTTCAGCTTCCCGGGCAACGCACGGGAGGCGATGGAGTTCTACCACCGCGTGTTCGGCGGTTCGCTGTCGATGGACACCTTCGGCTCGATGGGCACCGACGATCCCGCGCTGGCCGACAAGATCATGCACGCGATGCTGGAGACCGACCGGGGCTTCACCCTGATGGGCTCGGACACCGCGCCCGGCATGGAGCACGACCCCGGCACCAACGTCTCCGTCAGCCTCAGCGGCGACGACGCCGACGACCTGCGCGGCTACTGGGAGAAGCTCACCGAGGGCGGCACGGTGACCGTGCCCCGGGAGAAGCAGATGTGGGGCGACGAGTTCGGCATGTGCGTCGACCGCTTCGGCATCGGCTGGATGGTGAACATCGGCCAGCCCCGGGGCTGACGAGGTGTGGCGGCGGCGCGAGCGGGTAGGGACCGCTGTCCGACGGGCCCGGGGCACCTGACCGTCCGTCAACGCGGCGGACGCACGTCGCTGCGTGCCCGTGGCGACCGGATCGCGGTGATCCGCCGGCCCACGCTCCAGGCCTCGGCGACCCGCCGCTGGTCCTGACCGCCCGGGCCCGGGCCGGTCAGGCGCAGCGCCGAAGGCGGCGGACGCAGCCGGCAGGGCTAGGATCCGGTGGTGGCCGATCAGGGGCTCATCCAGGACGACGAACGGTTACGCCGCATCGAGGCCGTGACCGACGCGACGCTGTCCCGCCTCGACGCGGCCGACCTCTTCGACGAGCTCCTCGACCGCGTCCGGGACCTGCTCGACGTCGACACCGCGGCCATCCTCATGCTGGACACGCACTCCCAGCAGCTCGTGGCCACCGCGGCCAAGGGGCTGGAGGAGGAGGTCCGGCAGGGATTCCGCGTCTCCGTGGGCCGCGGGTTCGCCGGCCGGATCGCCCTGACCCGACGGCCGGTCCTCGTCGAGGAGGTCACCCCCGACGTCGTGGTCAACCCGGTCCTGCTGGCGATGGGGCTACGGTCGCTGCTCGGCGTGCCGATGTTCGCCCGGGGCGAGCTGATCGGCGTGCTGCACGTCGGCACGCTGGGCCAACGCCGGTTCACCAGCGACGACGTACGCCTGCTGGAACTGGTCGCCGACCGGGCCAGCCTGGCCAACTTCGCCCGGTCCAACAACATCGACCACAACGCCGCGCTCGCCCTGCAACGCAGCCTGCTGCCCGCCCAGCTGCCCAGCCTGCCGGGCCTGGACATGGCCGCCCGGTACGTGCCCGGGCACGTCGCCGGAATCGGCGGCGACTGGTACGACGTGTTCGTCCTGCCCTCGGGCTGGCTGGGCCTGGTCATCGGCGACGTGTCGGGCCACGGCCTGCAGTCGGCCGTGATCATGGGGCGCGTCCGCAGCGCGCTGCGCGCCTACGCGCTGGTCTGCGACGACCCGGCGGAGGCGTTGACGCTCCTCGACCGCAAGGTCGGCCACTTCGAGGCCGGGAACCTCACCACGGCGCTCTACGCCATGGTCTCCCCCGACCGGACCCGCATCCGGCTCTCCTCCGCCGGCCACCTGCGCCCCGTCCTCGCCGCGCCGGGCCAGCCGGGCGCACCGGTCCCGGTCCACGCCGACCCCCCGCTCGGTTCGGGCCGCCGGCCGCCGCCCCGGCAACAGACGGAGGTGGACTTCCCGCCCGGCGCGGTGCTCGTCTGCTTCACCGACGGCCTCGTCGAACGCCGTTACGAGGTCATCGACGTCGGTCTCGATCAGCTCGTCGACGTGGTCCGCCCGGCTCCGGCCGAGGAGGTGTGCGCCACGGTCATGGACGCCCTCGGCGCCGAGCGGCCGACCGACGACATCGCCATGCTGGTCGTCCACCGCCTCCTGACGCCGGGCTGATCCGGCGGGCCGTCGGCCGTTCCCGGGAGCGCCGTCCTGGTCGGCGACGCCGGCCGCGTGACCGCCGGCCCGTTTGGCGGGAGGCGATCGCGGAAAGAGTGGCGGGCATGAAGTGGGCAAGCCGAGCCGTACCCGCCGCCGTCGCCGCCGTCGCGGCCCTGGCCGCACGCGACCTGATCCAGCGCGAGCACGCGTTGCTGCGTACCTTCCCGGTCCTCGGCCGGGCCCGGTACCTGCTGGAGTCCATCGGGCCGGAGTTGCGCCAGTACATCGTCGCGGGCAACAACGAGGAGCGGCCGTTCACCCGCGACCAGCGCCGCTGGGTGTACGCGTCGGCGAAGCAGCAGAACAACTACTTCGGCTTCGGAACCGACAACGACATCGAGTTCACGCCCGGATATCCGATCATCAAGCACCGCACCTTCGGTCGGGCCGTCCCGCCGTCGACGCCCGGCGCCGGACACGACGTGCGGCTGCCGTGCGCCAAGGTGCTCGGCGCCGCGCGGGGCCGCGCCCACGCGTTCCGGCCCGAGTCGGTGGTGAACATCTCCGGGATGAGCTTCGGCTCGTTGTCCGGCAACGCCGTCGAGGCGCTCAACCGGGGCGCCGCCCTGGCCGGCTGCCTGCAGAACACCGGCGAGGGCGGGCTGTCGCCGTACCACCGCAAGGGCGGTGACCTGGTCTTCCAGATCGGCACCGCGTACTTCGGCTGCCGGGACGAACGCGGCCGGTTCAGTCTCGACCGGCTCAAGGACCTGGTCGCCGGCGCGCCGGTGCGGGCGCTGGAGATCAAGCTCAGCCAGGGTGCCAAGCCCAGCCTCGGCGGCCTGCTGCCGGCGGCCAAGGTCTCCGCGGAGATCGCGGCGACCCGGGGCATCCCGCAGGGACGCGACTGCGTCAGCCCGTCCCGGCACGCCGAGTTCTCCGACTGCGACAGCCTGCTCGACTGGGTGGAGCTGCTCGCCGCCGAGACCGGCCTGCCGGTCGGCATCAAGTCCGCGGTGGGCGACCTCGGCTTCTGGGAGGAGCTGACCACCCTGATGCGCGACACCGGGCGTGGGGTCGACTTCGTCACCGTCGACGGTGGCGAGGGCGGCACCGGCGCCGCGCCGCTGATCTTCACGGACTCGGTGTCGCTGCCGTTCCAGCAGGGCTTCGCCCGGGTCTACAAGGTCTTCGCCGAGCAGGAACTGCACGAGCAGGTGGTGTTCGTCGGCGCCGGCAAGCTCGGCCTGCCCGACAACGCGGTGGTGGCGTTCGCGCTCGGCTGCGACATGGTCAACGTCGGCCGGGAGGCGATGCTGGCGATCGGCTGCATCCAGGCTCAGAAGTGCCACACCGACACCTGCCCCACCGGCGTCGCCACCCAGAACCCGTGGCTCGCTCGGGGCGTGGACCCCGGCTCCAAGTCCGTCCGCGCGGCCAACTACGTCCGGACGCTGCGCCGGGACCTGGTCAAGGTCGCCGAGGCGTGCGGCGTCGAGCACCCGGGCCTCATCGACACCGACGCGATCGAGGTCCTCGACGGCCGCACCGCCTCACACCCCCTGCACGAGGTGTACGGCTACCGTCCCGAGTGGGGGCTGCCGTCCGCCGCCGACCGGGCGCAGATCGTCCGGCTGATGACGGCGGAGGCCCCCCAGGGCGGCACCGCCCCACCCTCGCCGACCGCGATGTCCTGACCGTCCGCGACGCGCCGCACGGGTACGCGGAGTTCCTGGCCGCCGCGGGGTGGACGCCCGGCATCGCCGGAATCACCCCTCGGCGGTGCCGGATCCTGATACTCGCCGCGGCCGTCCTCTTCGTGCTCGTCGCCCTCGTCGTGCGCGCGGCGACCGGCGTCGGCGGCACACGGGGTGAGCGGGCGACGCCGTTAATGGCGCGCGTCGGGTGCACGACGGCACCTATCGTGGCCCGGTGCTGATCAGACGCGAGACCCCCGCCGACGTCGACGCGATCCGGGCGGTGCACCTGGCCGCCTTCGTCGACCCGCAGAAGCCGGACGCCGTACCCGTCGAGGCGGGGTTGGTGGACGCGCTGCGGGCCGACGACGGGTGGCTGCCGGCCCTCTCCCTCGTCGCGGCGGACGACGCCGGGCAGGTGGTCGGGCACGTGGTGTGCACGCGGGGCCGGGTCGCCGGCGAGCCGGTCGCGCTGGGGTTGGGTCCGCTCGGCGTGCTTCCGGCCTGGCAGCGGCGCGGGGTCGGCTCCGCGCTGATGCACGCGGTGCTCGGCGCGGCCGACGCACGCGAGGAGGCCCTGGTGGTGCTGCTCGGCCATCCCGACTACTACCCGCGCTTCGGGTTCCGCCCGGCGGTCGACCTCGGCGTCACCCCGCCGCAGCCGTGGGGGCCGCGCCACTTCATGGCCCGGCCGCTGAGCGCCTGGCGGTCGTCGATCCGCGGCGCGTTCGCCTACGCCCGCCCGTTCGACGAGCTGTAGGCCGCCGCGCCGGCCCCGGCGCCTCCGGGCATCTCACCCGGCGATGTTCGGGCAGGTCAGCACCGCTGTCGCGGGCTTCTGTGCGAACATGTGTTCGTGTCGCGAGAGGCCAGCATCCTGCACGCCGACCTGGACGCGTTCTACGCGTCGGTCGAGCAGCGGGACGATCCGCGCCTGCGCGGCCGGCCGGTGATCGTCGGCGGGGGCGTGGTCCTCGCGTGCAGCTACGAGGCGAAGGCCCGGGGCGTCCACAGCGCGATGGGCGGCCGGCAGGCCCGGCGGCTCTGCCCCGAGGCGATCGTCGTGCCGCCGAGGATGGCGGCCTACACGGCGGCGAGCCGCGCGGTGTTCGAGATCTTCCGGCGGACCACCCCGATCGTCGAGGGGCTCTCCATCGACGAGGCGTTCCTCGACGTGGGCGGCCTGCGCCGGCTGGTCGGTCCGCCCGCCGACGTCGCCGCCCGGCTGCGCCGGGAGGTACGCGAGGGCGTCGGCCTGCCGATCACGGTGGGCGTGGCCCGCACGAAGTTCCTCGCCAAGGTGGCCAGCGGCGTCGCCAAGCCCGACGGCCTGCTGGTCGTCCCGCCGGACGGGGAGCTGGCGTTCCTGCACCCGTTGCCGGTGGAGCGGCTGTGGGGCGTCGGGCCGGTGACCGCGACGAAGCTGCGCGAGCGACGCATCCGTACGGTCGGGCAGGTCGCCCGCCTCGGCGAGGCGACGCTGGTCTCGCTGCTCGGCGCGGGCGCCGGTCGGCACCTGCACGCCCTGGCGCACAACCGCGACCCCCGGCCGGTGCAGGTCGGCCGCCGACGCGGGTCGATGGGCGCGCAGCACGCCCTCGCCCCCGTCCCGCACTCCCCCGCCGAGCTGGAGGCGGTCCTCGCCGGCCTGGTCGACCGGGTGACCCGGCGGATGCGGGCGGCGACGCGGGCCGGCCGGACGGTGACGCTGCGCCTGCGGTTCGGCGACTACACCCGCGCGACCCGCTCCCGCACGGTGGCCAAGGCGACCGCCGACACGGCCCCGCTGCTCGCCGCGGCGCGGGCGCTGCTGCGGGCCGCGCTGCCCGAGATCGAACGGCGGGGCGTGACCCTGCTCGGCGTGTCGGTCGGAAACCTGGACGACTCCCCCGTCCAGCCGCCGCTGCCGTTCGACCGCGATCCGGGGGCGGACCTGGACGCGGCCGTGGACGCGGTGCGCGACCGGTTCGGGTCGGGGGCGCTCACCCGGGCGGTGCTGCTCGGCCGGGACCCCGGCCTGGAGATGCCGCTACTGCCGGACTGAACCGTCGTGCCGGCGGGACGCCCCACGGCACCGGCCCGCGAGGGCAGGACGGCGCGCGACGCGGCAGCGACGGTCACGGCGGCGGGAACAGGTCAGGACGGGGGCAGCGACGGCAGGACGCTCTCCTCGTGGTCCAGCTCCCGCTCCAGGATGCGCATGTCGGCGTCGGCGAGACGACCCGCGTCCCGCCAGGCGAGCAGTTCGTCCCGCTCGGCGGCGATCATCTCCCGGCGGGCCAGCAGGGCCGCACGGTAGCGGTCGTCCACCGGCAGCACCTGGTCCTCGACGTGGGAGAGCAGTGCCACCCGTTCGGTGTAGCGCTTGTGGCGGCCCTCGGCGGCCCGGCGCAGCGGGGCCGCGACGTCACGTACGCCCGGGTCGGCCTCGGCGAGGGCGGCCAGCCGGTCGAGGGCGGCCTGCACCGCCGCGGCGCGGGCCTCGTTGCGGGTCAACGCCCGGCTGACGGCGGTGCCCGGCAGTCGCAGCCGGCGCAGCAGCGGGGCGAAGGTCAGCCCCTGACCGACGAGGGTGACCAGCACCACCAGGTACGCGCAGAACAGCAGCAGGTCCCGGGCGGGCGTGCTCGCGGGCAGCGTGAACGCCGCCGCGAGGGTGATGACGCCCCGGGTTCCCGCCCAGCTCAGCGCGAGCAGCTCCCGACCGGACAACGGTGGGTTGTCGGGCCGGGGGTCGCCGCCGAGGCGGGCGTGCATCCGGGCGGGCAGGTGCGCGGCGGCCAGCAGCCACAGCGGACGCACCAGCAGCACGATGCCGACGGTGACGGCCCCCGCCGCGACGACGGTGCCGAGGTCGTAGGCGGCCAGCCCGCGTACGACGGCGGGCAACTGCTGGCCGATGAGCAGGAACACGTAGCCCTCGAGGAGGTACTCCACCAGGTGCCAGACCGAACGGGTCTGCAGCCGTGCGCCGCTGGACTGCAGGGACGCGCTGCGGTGGCCCAGCCAGAGGCCGGCCACGACGACCGCCAGGACGCCGGAGACGTGCAGGCTCTCGGCCGCCACGTAGGCGGCGAAGGGGGTGCCCAGGGACAGGGCGTTGTCGGTCAGCGGATCGGAGGCCGCCTTCCGCAGGTACGCGATGACCCACGCCACGGCCATGCCGACGGCCAGCCCGCCGGCGGCGACGAACAGGAAGTCGCCCACGGCGTGCCCGACGGAGAACCTGCCGCCGATCGCCGTCGCCACGGCCACCTGGAGGATCGTCAGGGCGGTCGCGTCGTTGAGCAGCCCCTCCCCCTCGACCAGCGTGGTCAGCCGGGGCGACATGCCGGCACGCCGGCCGATCGACAGCGCCGCCACCGGGTCCGGCGGGGAGACCGCCGCGCCCACCGCGACGGCGAAGCTCAGCGGGACGGCGGCCACCACCGCGTGGAGCCCGAAACCCACGGCGAGCGCCGTGACCAGGACGAGCGCCACCGACAGGCCGATCACGGTCCGGGCGTTGCGGCGCAGCGCGGTCAGGCTCGACTGCAGGGCGGCGCCGTAGAGCAGCGGGGGGATGACGAGGTAGAGCACGACCTCGGGGTCGAGTTCCAGGTTCGGGCCGGGCAGGTAGCCGTAGCCGATCCCGGCGAGCACCAGCAGCACCGACGCCGGCAGGTGGGTGCGGCGGGCCAGGGCGTTGGCCAGGACGACCACGACCAGGCCGCCGAGGGCCAGAGCCACCAGCTCGCCCATCCCGCCGGTCCCTCCCGCTGTCGGCATCCGCCCCCGGCCACCACCGTAACCGATCATGCGGCGGTGGCCGGCGGGTGCGCCTCCCGTCGCCGGGGGGCGACACGCGGCGGGGCGTGCCCGCCACCCCGGGCGCGGCCGACACGCGGCGGGGGTGCGCCGGGTGGGACCCCGACGCACCCCCGTGCGCGACCGGCCGTCAGCGCCCCGGCGGCACGGCGGTGTCCCTGCGGTAGTTGCGGCCGTTGCCGTCGGGGCGGTAGTTGTTCTCGACGTTGCCCGCCGAGTCCACGGAGAACCAGTGGATCCGGGTTCCCGCCGGGACGGTCAGCGTCTCCCCGCCCTCCCGGATGCCGGCCGAGCCGTAGAGCTTCGACGCGTACGTGGGGGCGGCCCGGTCGAGGGTGTAGAAGACGGCGGCCGGCTCGCTGGTGGAGAAGGTCACGTCCACCATGCCGGGCGTCGCGCTGGGCGCGACCGCCAGCGAGCTGCGCGGCCGGGTCCGGTCCTTGGCGAAGTCCCGGGCCACCCGCATCAGCTCGACCAGGCCGTTGGCGAACTCCAGCGTCTCGGCGTGCGCCTCGTCCCACTCCGGCTGGAAGGAGGTGCCGACCTCGAAGTTCCAGGCGTAGATGCCGTACTTGTACCAGAGCATGTCCCCGGAGTTGCCGGCCGCCGAGTAGAGCACGTCGGAGATCGGGCCCGTGCGCGCCGGGGTCACCGCCATGTTGCGGTGCCGCTTGATGGCGGCCAGGATCCGCGACGAGGCGCCCCAGAACGCCGACTCCTCGGCGAGCGTCGGGCGGGGCGCGGAGACGCGGTCGGGCAGCGCGTACGCCCCTGGCGACCACATGAAGTAGTTGCCCGAGGAGTGCAGGTTCATCGAGAACCTGATGTTCGGCCGGGAGGCCAGCCAGTCGAGGTTGCGGTTCTCCGGCTCGGACAGCTCGCCAGGCCCGGCGTACGTGCCGCTGGTGCAGCTCGCCGACGCCCCCGAGTAGCCGTCGAAGAGGCTGTACTCGGTGTAGTTGCGGTTGTTGTCCACGCCCCAGGAGTTGCGCGCCAGGAAGTCGGCCGCCCCGGTCGTCGGGCAGTGGTTGGTCATGTTCTTGCGCTGCGAGTTGAAGTCGTAGAAGGAGTAGTGGCCGCCGTCGGGGTTGACCGAGGGGGCGATCCAGATGTCGAGGCTGTCGAGCAGCTGCCGGGTCCGCCCGTCGTGGGCGTAGTTGCGCAGCAGCCGCTCGGCGGTCTCGACGGTCACCAGCGGCGGCACCCACTCGCGGGCGTGCTCCTGCGCGTAGGCGAGCACGCCGAGCTTCGAGCCGTCCCGGTGCTTGCCGATGCGGATGGCGTACACCGGGTGCGGGTCGCGGGAGACGCTCGCCGGCGCGTTCAGACCGTCGCTGAGCGGGGTCCGCGCGGCCGGCGCGACCACGCCGCCGCCCGGGCTGCCCCGATAGGTGTACGCCCGCACGAGCGCCCCGGCCCCGGCGTTGATCGCCGCGACGACCTGGGCGGCGGTGCTGGTCACCGCGCCGTCGCCGTCGGTACCCAGGGTGACCCGGACGGCCGCGCCGGCGACGGTCACCGACAGCGGCGCGTTCGCCGCGCCCGGGTCCGCCAGCTCCACGGAGACGTCGTTGCCGCCCTCGTGCCCCCAGGCCAGGGAGTCCACCGCGACGCGGCTGTCGGCGGCGGCGCCCAGCACCGCCTGGGCGTGCCGCCGGTAGCCGTTGGTCCGGTACGGCAGCTCGACGACCTCGGCCAGCCGGGGGAACTCGGCCGCCAGCTGATGGATCCGCCCGTACAGCTCGGTCGGCGTCAGGTAGCTGGTGACGAAGTCCTTCTGGTAGCCCGGGCCCTCGGGGCCGTCGCCGGAGGTGGGGAGCCACTCGCGCACCTGGGCCACGGCGACGTCGCCGGTCGGGCTGGTGATGCGGATCCGGTCGGGCCGGCTGGTCACCTGCGCGGCTCCACGGTGGTACAGGTAGACGCCGGCGTCGACGAAACGGGAGATCGTCTGCGTACCGCCCGAGCCGATCTCGGTGCCCGGGCCGCTGTCCCGCTCGACGGTGAGGGCGTCGGCGGCGGTCTGGCCCTGCGCCCACTTCGCCTCGACGGAGAGGACCTGGCTCGTTCCGGAGGTGTAGTAGTCCGCCCGGATGATCTTGACGTCGGACGCGGCGGCGGTGGCCGGACCGCGCGCCGCGGCGGCGAACTCGCGGTTCTGCGCGACGTGCCCGGCGATGGTCGCCTCGCGTTCCGCCACCCGGGCCCGGGCGTCGGCGGGGCGGTGCAGCACCTCGCCGAGGGTGAAACCGGCCCTGGTCAGCGCCGCGGCCTCGCTGGCGGTGACGACCGCGTGCGCGACGACCCCGTTCCCGGTGCGGGTGACGTGGTGGTCGAGGTCGACGCCGGTGGCGACGAGGGCGTCCAGTTGGGCGGTGCCGGCGAGCAGCACCTCGACGACGTTCGCCTCCTCGTCGGCGACCCGGACCAGCTCGACCGGGGGTGCTGCGGCGGGCACGACGGCCGAGGCCGGGCTGACCAGCAGCACCGCGGCCGTGGCGGCGGCGAGCGCGGCCGGAACGGGGAGGCGGCGTCGCCACCGGGGAGCGAGGGGATCACGCATGTGTCCGCCCTTCTGATGTCGGCAGGGTGGCCGGACGGAGCCGAGGGACCGCCCGGGTTGCGCGTGCTCCGCCCCGCCGGTCGCGCGTGCACGACCGCGCGTCGCGACGCGGCGGAGGGGAGCTGGTGGTGGTGTCCGGTTGCGACGGACCGACGCCGCCGGGCGCGGAAGCGTCGTCGGGCTGATGGACGAGAGGGCGTTCCGGTCGAGGTCGGTGGACTGGAGTCATCCTCAGCGCACACAAAGTGATCTGTCAATCCCCGTCGATGTCCCGGCCGCGCCGCCGGTGGACCCGCGAGCCGCCTTGCGGCCGGCGGTGAGTAGGTGTGCTCACGCCCTGCCCGGAGGCCGCCCACATACTTACCCGAGCAGCGTGGACCGGCCCGCGGGAAGAAGGCGACACACATGACCGAGCCGCACCGACTGACGTTGCCGATCACCGCGCTCGCCCTGGTGCTCGGCACACCGGTGGCTGCCTGGTGGCTCATCGGCGACCTGACCAACGACGAGGCCCGACGACTCGCCGCCGAGGGCGTCGAGTTGGACTACGCGATCCGGCCGGTGAGCCTCGGCCCGGCGGGCGACCGGATCGTCGGCGTCCTGGCGTGCGTCGGTGTCGTCGTCGCGCTCGCCTGGCTGCTCCGGCCCACCGCACGACGCCGTCTCGACCCCCGGTGGTGGTGGGTGCTGGCACCGCTCGTCGGAGCCGGCGTCCTCGTCGGCCTCGGCTGGCGGGTGCTGACCGCCGGAGGAATCGGCGCCAACATCGGCGCGGGGCTCATGGTCATCGCAGGTGGGCCGGCGCTGGCGGTCCTGCTGATCGTCGCCGCCGTCGCGGCGGTGCGGATGCGCCGGCCGCGGCGAGGCCCGGACGCCTCCGAGTGACGACCAGGGCCCACTGCCCTCGCCCGTCCCGCTGCCGGTGGAGGGCTCCGCGGCCCTGCTCCGCAGCCTGGAAGGGGTGTCGAGGTTTCGGCGGCGTGGAAACTGGAGAAGCTGAAGATCGCACCTGCGCTCAAGGGGGATCAAACTCGTGTCCGACACCACCGACCGGTCCGACCGTCAGGCAGACCGTCCCGCCGAGGTGACCGACCCGTTGCTGTGGAAGCTCGCCCTGGACGTGGCCGACGCCCACGAACCGGACGGGGACGGCGGGTGCCGCAACCTGCTCTGCGCGGGCCAGGCCTGGCCCTGCCCGGCCTGGAACAACGCCCAGCGCGCCCTGCGCATGGCCCGGTCCGACTCCGGGCAGTCGTCGCCGCACGCGGTGCGGCAGGCTGGCGGCCAGGGCCGCTCGGACAGGCCTGCCGCCGCCGGGTTGGCGCAGCGCACCCGACCGAACGACCCCCGGGCCGCGTCGGCGGCCTAGTGCTCCAGCCCGTGGCTCGGGGCAACGTAGGTCGCGGACGCGGCCGCGCGCCCGTCTTCGACACGAACGGCGACCGGCCCGAGCGGTCGACCGGACAGGCCCCTACCGCCGGCCGGTGAAGTCCTCGGCGTGGTCGCGGGCCCACTGCGCGTACGTCAGGGCGGGCCGGCCCAGCAGATGGCGGACGGTGTCGGTGACCGGCTCGGATTGCGCGACCATCGCCGCGTGGCCGGCGACGATGCCGGCGGCCACGCCCGCCGGCATCGAAGGGAAGAGCTCGGCGGCGGCCTGCGCGGGGTCCATCTCCTCGTAACGCAGCGTCCGGCCGAGCGCGGCACCGATCGCTGCGAGCTGCTCGACCTGCGTCAGCTGCTCGGGGCCGGTCAGGTGGTAGGCCCCGCGGTGGTGCCGGTCGTCCGTCAGCAACCGCGCTGCCACCGCCCCGAGGTCCGCCTCGTGCACCAGGGCCCGGCTGGCCTGGGGCACGAACCACCGCAGTACGTCCGAGCGCCGGAGCTGCGGCGCCCACGCCAGGGTGTTCGCGGCGAAACCGCTGGAGCGCAGGAAGGCGTACTCGGCGGCCGACCCTGCGATCAGGGCCTCCACATGGGCGTGGGAGCCCATGATGGTCCCGTCCGGCTCAGCGGCACCGTCCGGGTCGTCCGGTACGCCGTGGGCGGACAGGTAGACGATGCGCCCGACCCGCTCGGCCAGCGTCGCCACCAACCGACCGGCCGCCCGGTCGGCGGTGACCGACGGGAAGACGAGGAACAGCGCATCCACACCGTCCAGGGCGGCGCTCAGGCCGTCGGGCACGGCGAGATCACCGCCAACCACCTCCACCCGCGGCCCCAGGACCACCGATGCCCTCGCCGGATCGCGGGACAACACGCGCACCCGCACGTCCCCGGCCCCGACGAGCCGGGCGACGACCTGCCCACCCACCCGCCCGGTACCCCCGGTCACCAGTACCGTCCGCCGCACGCCCATACCGACCACGTCCTGTCCGCTCGATCAGGTCTGACGTGTCGACGGTAGAAGTTGAAGTGGGCTTGAGAGCAAGCGCCGGCGAGGCCGCGCCCGGCGGATCCACCCGCCGGTGACAGGACACCTGGCGTGGGGCGACGTCAGTCGTCGCGTCCGCGATCGGGTGCACTCATGTCCCCCGTCGCGGGTGTGCCACCGGCGAGCCCGTAACGCAGGTACACGGTGCCCCTCGGCGCGGCCACCGGCGGTTCGAGGAGGGTGAGGTTCGTGGGCACCGCGCCGCCGTCGAACACCTTCTTGCCGACGCCGAGCACGATCGGGTGCACCCAGAGGTCGAGCCGGTCGAAGAGCTTCTCGCGCAGGAGGGTCTGCACCAGGTTCAGGCTCCCGACGACCTTCACGTGCTCGTGCCGGTCACGGATCTCGCGCACCGCGCCGGCCAGATCCGGACCGAGCTGGGTGGACCCGGCCCACGACAGGTCGGGCCTGCCGCGGGAGGCCACGTACTTCGGGACCCTGTTGAAGAGCGTGGCGATCTCGTCGTCCTCGCCGCCCTCCTGGTGCGGCCAGTGGGCGGCGAAGATGTCGTACGTCCGCCGACCGAGCAGGAGGGCGTCCGTGCCCTCGTACGCGGCACCGACCTGCGCCCCGGCGACCTCGTCCAGCAGGGGCGCCTGCCAGCCGCCGAAGGGGAACCCCGCCGGGTCCTCGTCGGGGCCGCCGGGCGCCTGCCCGACGAGGTCGAGGGTCGCGAACAGTTCGATGTGGATGAGGCCCATGCCCTGCTCCCGGTGAGTTGGTCGGCTCGGTCGAAAGGTGGACCCGTGGGTGCCGGCACGGTGCCCTGCTTACGCCACCAGGCCGGGGCACCGCACCGGCACTCCCCGCTCACGACAGGTCACATTACGCGCCCGGACCGGGTGGCCGTCCCGCGTCGCCGTAGCGCGCGAAGATCTCCTCGACGGCGGCCAACTCGTCGCCCTCGTCAGCGTCGATGTACCAGCCGTGCTCCGTGTCCGCGACGACGGCCTCCGGGGTGACGAAGTCCCGGCCGAAACGGTAGACGTCCAGGCAGTAGACGAACTCGGACCCGATCATCGGGTCGATGCCGGTCCGGTCGCAGTGGTCCAGCAGGCCTTCGGCCACCCGCCACTGCTCGCCGTCGCACCAGAACACGCCGCTGGCCCAGTGGATCGTCCGGCCGGTCGGCACCTCCGTGACGTTGCCGGCCGCCCTGCTCGCCGGACGGTCGCGCACCAGGCGGACCAGGTCCTCGGGGACGTCGCCGTAGAGCGCCTCCTGTGCGGCGTACTGGTCCCAGCCCACGCTCAGATCCGCCTCGGGACCGAAGGTCAGCAGCAGGGCCCGCCCGTCGGCGAGGAAGTGCCAGAGGGTCGACTGCCCGCCGTTGTCGTCCCAGGCGAAGCGCTCCGCCGCGTCGACCGTCGTCGGCGGGTGGAAGGTGAGCTCGCTGACGATCGCGGCGCGCCGGCGCACCTCACGGATCGGAGTGGCGCGGAGCGCGTGCCAGGTCTCGTCCACGAGCAGCCATGGTAGCCACCGCAGGGGCGACGGCCGTGCGCGCAGATCTCGGTGTCCGGCCGGAGGGTTCCGGTGTCCGGGAACCGGTCGGACGACATGGCCTTTCCGCAGCCTGGTCTACGCAGGCACAAGCGCGGGGAGAGCCCCGTCCGGCCAGAGGAGAGCCATGCTGAAGAAGAGATGGGCGGTAGTAGCCCTCGCCGCCGTGGTCGTCGGTACCGCGGCGCCTCCGGTGGGGCCGGCGGCTGCCGCGACGGCTCAGGACCGACCCGCCGCCGGAGACACGGCACCAGCCGGTCACCGGCCCACGAGCGTGACGGTCCCCGCGGCCGGCGCCGCTGCCGGCGCGACTCCCACGGTCGGCACCAACGCGATCTTCGGTCCCGACACGCGGGTGCCGGTCAGCCCGACCACCACGTTTCCCGCCAGGGCGACCGTCCGGTTGACGTTCCCCGGCGGCCAGTGCACCGGCTTCATGATCAGCGAACGTACGGTCGCGACCGCCGGCCACTGCGTGCACTCCGGGGGCTCGAGCGGCGTTTGGCGTACCAACATCGTCGCGTACCCGGGGCACGACGGCACGACGGCGCCCTTCGGCTCGTGCGCGGCGGTCCGGCTCTTCGCCCCCTCGGGCTGGACCGGCTCGATCTACGCCTCCACCCCCGCCGACCCGGCCTACGACTACGGCGCGGTGCAGCTCAACTGCGCGATCGGCACCAGGACCGGCTGGCTCGGCCTCGGCTACCCGAGCCAACCCGTGACCGGATCCTGCACGTCGACCCAGGGATACCCGATCGACCGGTCCGGACAGTGGGCGAGCAAGGACGTCATCCGTGCCGAGAGCACGAGCTTCCTCTACGTCCGGCACCCCCTCGTCGGCGGGCAGGAGGGCAGCCCCGTCTTCTACACGCCCGACCCGGACGACTGGTGCCCGACGCCGCCGCGGCTGGTGATCCCGTGCCCGTGCCCGCCGCCACCGGACTGCGTGTGCCCGACCCCGGCGGTGCTGGGGATCCTCGCCCGCGGACCGTACGGCACCGGGCCCGGCGCCACCAACAACATCGTCACCCGGATCACGGCGCCGGTCGTCAACAACTTCATGCAGTGGCGTTGACCCTCTTCCACGAGTCACTCCCGGGACGGCAAACCGTCGCCCCGGGAGCGCGCCTCGGCGCCTGTTCAGGAGGACTGTGCGGGCTCGGAGCGCAGCCGGTCCCGGACCTGCTCGGCGTCCAGGTGGCCCAACTGCTCCAGGATCTCCAGCGCACCGCGCCAGGCGCGGTGGGCGAGGTCCGCTGCACCGGCGGCGCGGTGGCTGTCGCCGAGATGGGTGAGCGTGGTGGCCTCATAGTAGCGTTCCGCCGCCTCCCGCCACAGCGCGAGCGCGTTCTCGTAGCAGCGGATCGCCTCCGCCTGCTGCTCCAGCCGGTAGTGCACGTAGCCGAGGCTGTCCCAGGTGTGCGCCTGCCAGTACCGGTTGCCGACCCGCTGTTGCAGGACCAGCGCCCGCGTGCAGTTGTCGAGCGCCTGCTGGTAGTTGCCGAGCTGGCTGTGGTACCAGCCGATGTTGTTCAGCGCGTTCGCCTGCCCGTTGGTGTTCTCCCCCGCCGCGAACAGGCCGAGTGCCTGCTGCGCGTGGTGGAGCGCCTGCTCGTAGCGGCCCAGGCGCTCGGCCAGGATGCCGAGGTTGAGGTGGGCCCGTGCGCTCCCGATCGCATCGCCGAGTTCGGTGTAGAGCCGGAGCGACCGGTGCAGGTGCGCATGGGCCTGGTCGTGGTCCTCCAGCCGCAGGCAGGCCACGGCCCGGTTGCGGTGGGCGCGGGCCTGGCCGTCCCGGTCGGCCACCCGCGACGCGGCGCGCAGCGCCCGCTCCTGGACCATCAGCTGTTCCTGCCACGCCCCGAGGCGATCGAGGTACGTGTTGACGGCCCAGGCCAGCTGCCAGGCGTGCGTGTCGAACCGGGCGTCCGTGGCGAGGCCGACGACGGCCAGAAGCACCCGGTGCTCCGTGGTGAGCCAGCGCCACGCCTCCGCCCGGTCCGTGATCACGGTGACCGTTGTGCCCGTGCGGGCCGGGGCGGGGTCGATCGGGTCCCGCTGGTCGTAGAGGAGCAGATCCGCGGCGTGGGCGGTGTGCAGGTAGCAGTCGAGGAGCCGGCCGAGCGCCTGCGCGCGCACCTCCTCGGGCTCGTGCCCGGCGACCAGCTCGGCCGCGTACGCGCGCAGGAGGTCGTGCAGGACGTACCTCTCCGGGAGCTGCTCGGAGACCAGGTTCGCGCGGACGAGCGCCGCCATGGTCCGACCCGCCTCCGCCACGGGCACGCCGGCGAGGCTCGCGAGCGCCGGCACGGAGACGTCCGGCCCGGGGTGCAGTCCGAGCAGCCGGAACGCCCGTGCCGAGGTCGCGTCCAGACTGCGGTACGACCACGAGAAGACCGTGCGGATGTCGGTGGCCGCGTCGCCGTAGCTGAACCGGTCGAGACCGCCCTGCCCCGTCAGCTCGTCCGCGAGCCGGCCGAGGCTGAGGCCCGGTTGGGCGGCGGCCCGTCCCGCCACGATGGCCAGCGCGAGCGGCAGCCCGGCCGCCGCGTCGACGATCCGGTCCGCCGCATCCGGCTCGTTCTCCACCCGGTCCGTGCCGAGTCGCCAGGACAGCAACTCGTACGCCTCCGTCCGCGACAGCGGGTCGAGGAAGATCGGACGTGCCCCTTCGATGGTGACCAGCCCCGGCAGGTGCCCACGGCTGGTGACCACCACCAGGCAGCCCGGCGAGCCGGGCAGCAGCGGGCGGACCTGGTCGGCGTCGCCGGCGTTGTCGAGCAGTACGAGCACACGCCGGCCCGTCAGCAGGCTGCGGAACAGCCCCGAGCGGGCGTCCGGTCCCGCCGGGACTCGCTGCGCCGGCACGCCGAGAGCTTCGAGGAACTCGCGGAGCACCTCCGCCGGGTTCGCCGCCGGCCCGGTGGCGTCGAACCCGCGGAGGTTGACGTAGAGCTGCCCGTCGGGGAAGTGGTCGGCGACCCGGTGCGCCCAGCCGACCGCCAGGGTCGTCTTGCCGACGCCGGCCGTGCCGCTGATCAGGCAGATCGTCGTCGTGCCCGGCACGCCGTGCACGTGCGGCAGCAGGCCGGCCAGCCCGGCGAGCGCCGCCCGGCGACCCACGAAACAGGGTCCGGCCGTCGGCAGTTGCCGGGGCGTCACGAGTTCGAGGACGCCCGTCGGTCGGTCGGTGGGCGACGGCGGTGACGGCGGCTCGGATTCCCCGGCCGGTGTGCTGCCGCCGCCGGAGCGGCGGCACAGCTGGGTGTGGGCGGCAGCCCGCAGCCGGTCCTCCGTACGGGCGGCGTCGGCGATCCTGAGCAGCCGCCAGTGTGCCGCATCCCAGTGACTCATCTCCGCCAGCTCGGCCGGCAGCCGGATACCGGCTCGGTCGGCGTGCGCCAGGCACGCCTCGACGAAGGCGACGACGAAGGGCCACTCGGGCAGTGACTTGGCGTTGAGCTTGTCGCTCAACGTCGAGCGCGCCAGCGGCTGGCGCAGCGATGTCGAGATGGCGACCAACGTGTTCAACGACGGGGCCCCGGAGAGCTGCCGGAGGCGCCTGAGTTCACCGACGAACCAGGCCAACGCCTCCTGCGCCTCCCGGCCCGGTTCGCTCATCCGCTGCACCTCTCCGCGCCGGACGAGCCTATCAATCCATCAAGGATTCACGATGTCCTGCTCAAACCGGCGACGCGGGCGCCGAAGGCCGGGTGGCCGGCCCCGGGCGGGGCCGGCCACCGTTGCGTCAACGCCAGGTGTCGGTGCGGGTGTGGGTGCCGCCCGCCGGGGTGGTGAAGCTCCGGTTGCCGCCGGCCTCCCAGGTGACGGAGCCGTCGGGGTTCTTCCTCAGGTACTTGTACTCGACGGCGGTGTTCGGCGGCAGGCTGACGGTGGCCCGCCAGACCGGGTAGTCGGCCGGGGAGAGCGCGACGGCGTTCGCGGGGTTCCAGCCGCCGAGGGCGGGGAGGTTGCCGACGACGAACACGTTCTGGCCGAAGGAGGTGGTGGCGGTGGCATGGAAGGCGGTCGCGACCGGCCCGGCGGTGTCGCCGCGGAAGGTCTCGGTGACGGTGTGGCTGCCGCCCGCCGGGGTGGTCAGGCTCCGGTTCGCGCCGGACTCCCAGGTGACGGCCCCGGCCGCGGTCTTCTTGATGAACTTGTACTCCACGGTGGCGGAGCGGGGCAGGTCGACCACGCCGCGGAACACCCCGCCGGCGGCGGGCAGCCGTACCGCGTTCGCCGGTGCCCAGTTGCCCAGCGCCGGGACGCCGCCGACGACGTAGACCTCCTGGCCGGCGGTCACGGTCGCGGTGACGGTGAAGGTCGTGGCGACGGTGTCGCCGACGGGCCCCGGCAGGTAGGTGTCGGTCCGGGTCGTCGTCCCGCCGGCCGGCGTGGTGAAGGTGCGGCTGGTGGCCTCCTGCTCGACCACCGTGGTGCCGCTCTTGACCAGGTACCGGTAGGAGACGGCGGTGGCCGCCGGCAGGTCCACCGTCGCGGTCCAGGCGCCGGTGCCGGTACGGGTCAGCGGCACGGCGGCGGCCGGGTCGCCGTTGCCGAGCGCCGGGGTGTCGCCCACGAGGTGCAGCGTCCGGTCGGCGGGCAGCGCGGCGGCGGCGGTGAACGTGGTGGCCACCTTGGCGGCGGGGCCGCCCCGGGCGTTGGCGTGGATGGCGACCGCGCCGTTGGCGGGGATGGTGACGGTGGCCCGGCCGCCGGTCACGGTGACCGTGGCGCCGGTGCACCCGGCGGCGGTGGCGGCGCCGGAGATGACGTCGCAGTACGCGCCGTCGGCGAGGCCGGTGACGAACTGGGCGGTGCTGGCGGCGGCGGAGTCGTTGATGCCGATCCACCCGCGATCGCCCCGGTGGAAGCCGACGACGTTGCTGTTGACGACCGTGAAGTCCGAGATGGTCTTGACGTTGCGGGCGGTGTTGGCCCAGCCGACCATGCCCTTGATGCCGGTGGACCGGGTCAGGCAGGTCCAGCTGTCGCCGCAGACGGTGTCGGTCACGTGGCCACTGCCGGTGGCCGGCGGCGACTGGTTGCGGTTCGACCAGGTGAAGCTGTCGTAGACCGAGGGCTTGCCGTGCGGGTACGCCAGCGCGAAGTAGTTGGCCAGGGTGTAGTCGCTGCCGTTCTTGTAGGACAGCACCACCCCGTCGCGTTCCAGGTCGTGGTTGGTGACCATGGCGAAGACGTTGGCGCCGGGCGCGTCGAGGTTCCAGTTCGGAATGTTCGCGAGGTTCGCGATCGAACCCTGGAAGCTGGAGCGCAGACCCTTGGCGTACGCGAAGTCGAGCACGTCGCCGTTGCCGATGAAGGCGCGGGCCTTGAGCGCGTCGTTCGAGGCGCCGTCGAAGATCTCCTGGGCGACGTACGGGCGCTTGTTCTCCGCGACCGTGTTGTTGAGCCTGCCGAGGATGGCCGCGAAGTCGGCCTTCTTGACGTGCTTGACCGCGTCGACGCGGAACCCGTCCACGCCCAGTCCGATCAGGTCGTTGAGGTAGGCGGCGATCTTCTCGCGGACCTGCTCCTTCTCGGTGTACAGGTCCGACAGGGAGAGCAGTTCGCAGCTGGTCACCTGGGACTCGTTGTTCCAGTCGGTGATGCCGCCGGAGGTCGGGCAGTTGTCGCCGGGGTGGTGAAAGTCGCCGTGGCCGTACGGCACCGCCGGGTAGCCGTAGCCGGTGAAGGTGGTGCCGGCGTAGCCGACGGTGCCGGCGGGGTTGTTGACGCCGGCCATGTGGTTGACGACCGCGTCGACGTAGACGCGTACGCCGGCGGCGTGGCACGCGGTGACCATGGCGGCGAACTGCTGGCGGTTGCCGAACCGGCTCTCCAGCTTGTAGGACACCGGCTGGTACACCTCGTACCAGGGGTGCACCCCGTCGGCGCTGGTGGGCAGGCTGACCGACTCCTGCGGCGGCGCGACCTGGACCGCGCCGTAGCCCGCCGGACCGAGGTGGTCGGTGCAGGCCGCGGCGACGGAGTTCCAGTTCCACTCCCACAGGTTGGCCGTCACCTCGCTGTCGTTGAGCGTGACGGCGGCGTGGGCGGGGGCGGCGGCGGTGACGACCGGGGTGGCGCCGGACGCCACGAGGGCGGCGGCGAGGAGCAGGCGGGGGATGCGGGCGCGCAGGGGCGGTTTCGATCGTGCCATGACAGGGAGACCTTCTTCCGGGGACGAAGAGGCACTGACGAGAGGGGACGGCCGTCCGCGTAGCAAAGACAATGCTCGATTGCTGGCAGGCACTGCAATACCTTGCAGCAAACTTCTCGAAATTTCATGGCAATACTGCCGACACCCCCGGCAGGGCCCGTACACAACCCCCATAAGCCACGAAGCCGGCGATCCATGGTGGATCGCCGGCTTCGTGCTCTGCAAGGACTTGCAAGGATCGGCGCGCCCGGCGGCTGCGCCGGCCGGGCCCGGTCAGCGGGGTGTCGGCACCGCCTCGCGGGCGAGGATGACCGCGCCGAGCAACGCGGCGTCGTCGGCGAAGCGCGACAGCACCACCTCCGGCGGGTACGGCAGGACCGCCGCCATCCGCTCCCCCAGCAGGCCGCGGATCAACGCGTTGCCGGCCACCCCACCGACCAGCACCACCCGCTGCGGGTCGAGCAGCAGGCAGCAGGTGACCAGGTGCCGGGCCAGCTCGTCGGCGCGGGCGGTCAGCGCGTCGCGGGCCGGGCCGGGCCGCTCGGCGGCGGCGGCCAGCCCCCGCGCCCCGCCCGGCACGCCGAGCGACTCGGCGAGCCGGTCCAACGCCCGGCCGGAGAAGCCCAGCTCCAGCATCGTGCCCGGCCACGGGCCACCGGCCACGGCGTACCCGATCTCGCCGGCGGCCCCGTGATGACCGGCCAGCACCGACCCGCGGACCGTGACCGCCGCCGCCACGCCGGTGCCCAGGCCCACCACCAGGCCGGGGTCGGCGTCGCGCAGCGCGCCGAGCCGCAGCTCGGCCAGGGCGGCGGCGTTGAGGTCGTTGTCGACCGCCACCACCGGCACCGCCAGCCGGTCCCGGACCGCGTCGGCCAGGCGCAGCCCGTCCCAGCCGGGCACGTTCGGGGCCAGGTCGATGCCGTCGGAGCGGACCACGCCGGGCGAGGCGATCCCGGCCGCCGCGGCCGGCGCGCCGACCTCCCCCACCAGCTTCGCGGCCAGCTCCAGCGCCCGGTCCAGGGCCTGCGGGGCACCCCGCTCGGCGTACGTCGGCACCCGCTCGCGGGCCAGCAGCCGGCCCTCGCCGTCGGCCACTCCGACCGCCATCTTGGTCCCGCCGAAGTCGATGCCGAGCAGCACGCCCGCGTCGCCGGCCGACGGCGCCAACTGGGCGGCCCGGCCGGCCAGTCGCACGCTCACCGGGCCACCCCCACCGTCCCGGCCGCCGCGTCGCGGGCCCTCATCGGGCCGCCCCCTGCGCGGCGACCGCGTCCAGCGCCTCGTCGGCGGCGGCGAGGCGGGCGCGCACGCCGGCCAGCCGGGTGGCGACAGTGTCGAACGTGCCGCGCAGCACCGCCACCTGGGCGCGCACCGCGTCCGCGCCGGGGCCGTCGACCTGGGCGCGGTCGAGCACCAGCTCCGGGCGTACGGCGGCGGCGATCAGGTCGGCGACGGCGTCGTCGTCGAGCCCGTCGGCGATCCCGTCGGCCGCCGCCCGGACGGTCTGCGCGGTCCAGGTGGCCGGGGCCCCGCCCCGGACCAGCCGGCCGACCACCGAGTGCGCGGCCCGGAACGGCACCCCGTGCCGGGTCAGCGCGTCGGCCGCGGCGGTGGTGGTGGCGCCGGAGGCGACGATCTCCTCGGCCGACGGCGGCTCCAGCGGCTCGATCTCGGCGAGGAAGCCGCCGAGCAGGGCGAAGAACCGGTCGGTGCGGTCGTTGCTCTCCCAGAGCCGCACCTGCACGTCGGTGGTGGCGTTGTTGGAGTCCTCCCACCAGGCGGCGCCGACGTTGTTGAGCACGCTGGCGGCGTCGGCGGCGGTGGCCCCGGCCATCGAGACGAGGTGCTCCAGCACCACCGGGTTGCGCTTCTGCGGCATGATGCTGCTGCCCTGGGTGAAGTCGCCGGGCGTGGTCACCCAGCGCCAGCTCAGCCAGTCCATCAGGGTGCGGGCCAGCCGGGCGCCGGTCGCGAGGGCCTGGGCGTTGAGGGTGCCGACCCGCACGAGGTGGTCGGCGCCGGCCACCGCCTCGTACGAGTTGGTGACCAGGCCGTCGAAGCCGAGCAGCTCGGCCACCCTTGCGGGGGCGATGTCCAGGTCGGTGCCCGCGAAGGCGCAGGAGCCCAGCGGCGAGGTGTTGAGCTGGTCGATCAGGTCGGCGTAGGCGACGGCCTCACCGGCGAGGGCCTCGGCGTAGCCGGCGAGGGCGTGCCCGATGGTGGTGGGCTGCGCCGGCCGGCGGTGGGTGTAGCCGGTGATCACCACGTCGGCGTAGCGGTGCGCGGAGTCCAGGGCGGTCGCGCCGGCGGCGAGCACCCGGTCGAGGACCCCGAGGAGCTGGTCGCGCAGCAGCATCCGGAACACCCCGGCGTCGAGGTCGTTGCGGCTGCGGGCCATCTGCACGTCGAGCTCGGAGGTGGGGATGCCGCACGCCTGCGCCAGCCGCTTCTCCATCAGGTAGTAGGTGTCCTCGAAGGTGCCGTCGAACTCGGGCGCACCGGCGGTGTCGGCGCGCAGTTCGGCCAGCCCGCGCAGCAGCCGGGCGCCCCGCTCGGCGGGCACCAGCCCCTGCTCGACCAGCATCACCACGTGGGCCTGGCTGGCCCGCACCATCGCCGGGAAGAGGTACCCGACGTGGTGGTCGTAGGTCGGCCGCAGGTGGTGCCGCTGGTAGGTGGTCAGCGCGGGTGTGCTCATGACGGTCTCTACTTCCTTCCGTGCCGGGCGCGGCGTCGCGCGCCGCGCCCGGGCGTCAGCCGGTCAGGCGTCCAGGCCGAGCAGGCGCTCGGCGTTCCCGGCGAAGATCGCGCGTAGGTGGTCGTCGGGCAGCCCCAGCTCGCGGCAGATCCGCAGCTGGTCGTCGAGGTAGCGGGTGACGTACCCGCGCGGGAACCACGACGAGTCGCTGCCGAACACGATCCGGTGCGGGCCGATGGTCTCGTAGCAGCGCCGGAACAGCTCCTCCAGCGTCAGCTTGTACGGCATCCAGCGCACCCACTGGTTCGACCCCGAGGTGTCGACGTGGATGTTCGGGCAGCCCCACGCGGCGAAGAGCAGGTCCTGCACGTGCTGGACGCCGAAGTGCGGCACCACCACAGCCAGCTCGGGGAAGCGGCGGGCCATCCGGGCCAGCTCGTCCGGGCCGCCGTAGCGGCCGTGGGACAGACCGCCGGCGCTGCCGTAGTGACCGATGTGGATCAGCACCGGCACGCCGAGGCGCTGGGCGGCGTCCCAGAGCGGGTCGAGTGCCTCGTCGTCGAGCGGGCCGCGCAGCAGCGGGGCGAAGAGCTTCAGCCCGCGCAGGCCGCGCTCGACGACGGCGCGTTCCAGCTCGGCGGCGGCGTCCGCGCCGTACGGGTCGTGGTGGGCGAAGCCGAGCAGCAGGTCGGGGTGGCGGTCCACCACGTCGGCGACGGTGTCGTTGCCGCCGCCGGTGACGAAGACCGCCCGGCGCACGTTCACCGCGCGCAGCTCCTCGGCCCAGCGGTCCGCCTCGTCCTGCCAGCGCGCGGCGGGCGGCTCCGGGTCGGGAAAGCCCCACGCCTGCCGCCACTGCCGCGCGTACGGGGCGGAGCCGGCGGCCCGTACGGCGCGCTCGTGCTCGCCGCCGGGGTGCATGTCGGCGGCGTGCTCGCAGGCCCGGATCGTCTCGTCGGCGCCGATGCGGAAGTGCAGGTGGAAGTCGACGACGTCCAGTCCGCGGTCGACGGTCACGGCGCCTCCTCGGGCTCGGGTCCGCCGGCGGTCGCGGCGGTGGGCAGCGGGGCGTCGGTGGGCGGGGCGGGCGGCGGGGCGGCCACCCAGGCGGCGACGACCTCGCGCAGCCGGGTGCCGGCCAGCTGCCGGACCCGCCGACCGGCCTCCTCGCCGGCCAGCGAGATGTGCCCGGACCAGCCCTGCCACGGGTCGGGCCGGGACTCCACCAGCACGTACGGGTGGGTCACCGGCAGCTTCGGCTTCGGCGGCAGGTCGGCGACCGCGTCGAGGCGGACCGCGTCGGGGTCGAAGCCGAGCACGCCGGAGGTCTCGTACGCCCCGCCGTGCCCGCGCGCGGGCAGCGGCCCGTACAGCTCGGCGGTCTCGGCCGGGGTGACCAGCTGGAACCAGTTGACCAGCAGCAGGCTCGCCGTGCGCCGCCCGGAGACCCACTCCATGGCGGCCCGGACCGTCGACATGTTCGCGTCGTGTCCGTTGACGATCAGCAGCCGGGGGAACCCGGCGGCCACGATCCCCTCGATCACGTCGGCGAGGTAGCCGACCGCGATCTCCGGCCGGATCGCCACGGTGCCGGGCCACGGCCGGGTCTGGCCGGGGCACGCGGCGTACGGCACGGCGGGGAAGAGCACCCCGCGCGGGCCCGCCGTCGCGTGCCCGCCGGCCGGGGTGGTCGCGGTGCCGTCCGGGGTGCCGCCGCCGGACGGCACCGCGTCGTCGCCGCCGAGCGCGCTCTCGGCGGCGAAGCCCTCGGCGAGGATCAGGTCGGTGCCCAGCGGCAGGTGCGGGCCGTGCCACTCGACCGCGCCGACCGGGAGCACCGCGAAGTCCGCCGCCTCGGCGACCGCCCCGAGCTCACCGCCGGGGATCCGGGCGGCGGGGACCAGCCCGCCGCCCGACGGCCAGGCCGCGCTCACGCCGTCCACCTGGCCGCCTCCCGACTGGAGCGCCGGCCGCCTTCCAGCCGGCCGGAGACCACCATCACCACGAAGATCAGGACCACCTGGAGCATGCCGTACGCGGCGGCGGTGCCGACCTCGAACGAGTACATCCGGTTGTTGATCTCCACGGAGATCGGCGCGGTCTCGGAGGTGTAGATCAGCACCGAGGCGACGAACTCGCCGACGCCGTGCACGAAGGCGAGCAGCGCGCCGGCCACCACGCCGGGCAGCATCAGCCGCAGGGTGACCGTGCCGAACGCCCGCCACCAGGACGCGCCCAGGTTGCGCGCGGCCTCCTCCAGCGACGGGTCGATCTGCGCCAGGGTGGCCGAGCTGGACCGGAACACCAGCGGCAGGAACCGCACGAAGTACGCCAGCGGCATGATCCAGAAGGTGCCGATCAGCACCTGCCCGAAGCTGAACGCGTTGCCCGTGCTGAACGCCGAGATCAGGTTGATCGCCACCACCGTGCCGGGCAGCGCCCAGGCCAGCATGACCGCCACGTCCAGCAGGCCCCGGCCGCGGAAGTCCAGCCGGCGCACCGCGTACGCGATGAGCACGCCGACCACGACGCAGGCGACGGTGGCGATGAGGCTCATCTGCAACGAGTTGAGGATCGGCTGGAACGCCGCCGGGTCGGAGAAGATCGTGACGAAGTTCTGGGTGGTGTACGCCGCCGGGATGACCTCGGTGGTCCAGGAGCCGTCCTCGGAGAAGGCGACCAGGGCGATGGTCGCCACCGGGGCGAGCAGGACCGCGGTGGCCAGGACCGAGGCGGCCAGGGCGAGCCACCTGCCCAGCGGGTTGGTGATCTCGCGGCGGTGCGCGGCGACGCCCTTGGACTGCGAGCGGTAGCTGCGCCGCCCCTCGTACCAGCGCATGCCGAGCAGGAACAGCACCGAGACCACGCCGAGCACCGAGGCGTACGTGGAGGCCATCGGCAGGTCGCCGTTGGTGCGGTTGATGTAGATCTGCATGGTCATCGTCTGGTCCACCCCGAACAGCAGCGGGGCGGTGTAGGACGCCAGCGAGGTCATGAACACCAGCAGCGAGGCGGAGACCAGCGCCGGGGTGAGCATCGGCAGCAGCACCGTGCGCCACACGCGGACCCGGCCGGCGCCCAGGTTGTACGCCGCCTCCTCCACCGACGGGTCCATCCCCGACAGCGCGGCCGAGGCGGAGAGGTAGAAGTACGGGTACATGGTGAAGGTGTGCACGACCAGCACCCCGGCGATGCCGCTGAACGGCAGCACCGGGTTCTCGGCGCCGAAGAGCTGCTGGAGGCCCCGCGGCAGGATGCCGGTCTCGCTGTAGAGCAGCTGGAACGAGATCGCCCCGATCAGCGGCGGCAGCGCCGCCGGCACCAGGATGATCGCCTCGATCAGCTTGCGGCCGGGAAACGAGAAGCGCTTGAGCAGGAAGGCCATCGCCACGCCCACGACGCCGCAGAGCAGCACGCTGGCCGCGGAGATGATCAGCGAGGTGACCAGGGAGGACCGGGCCACGCCCCCGCCGGTGACGAAGCTGCCGTAGTTCTCCACGCCGTCCACGCCGACGCTCTCGGCGAAGGTGGCGAACATCGGCTGCACCACGTACCCGAAGAGGATCAGGGCGAGCGGGAAGACCAGGACGTACGGGAACCAGCGCGAGCCGGTGCCGCCGGCGAACCGGTCGGCGAGGCGGCGGCGCGGGCCGCGCGGCGGCGTCGGCTCGCCGGTGATCGGGGCGACGGTGGCCGGGCTGGGGGTGGCGGGGATGGTGCTCACGGGCGCACCACCCACATCCGCTCCCGGTTCAGCCGCAGGCCGACCTGGTCGCCGGCGGCGATCCCGGCCGGCACGTCGATCGCGGCGACCTGCACCGGCTCGCCGGCCACGTCGATCACGAGGTTGGTGGCCATGCCGGTGAACTCCACTTCGGTGACCCGGCCGGGCAGCGCGCCCGCCTCGGTGGCCGAGGTCAGCCCGATGTGCTCGGGACGGACGGACACCAGCGCGGTGTCGCCCTGGCGCAGGCCGTGGTCCGTCGGGGCGGGCGCGGTGATCTCGCCGCCGGCGGGCAGCCCCACGGTGACGGTCTGCGCGGCGGCGGCGACCACCGGCAGGCTGAGCACGTTGCTGCGGCCGATGAAGCGGGCCACGAAGCTGGTCGCCGGGCGGTGGTAGATCTCCTGCGGGGCGCCGATCTGCTGCACCCGGCCGGACTGCATGACCGCGATCCGGTCCGACATGGCCATCGCCTCGGCCTGGTCGTGGGTGACGTAGATGGAGGTGGTGCCGGCCTCGCGCTGGATGCGGCGGATCTCGACCCGGGTCTCCTCGCGCAGCTTGGCGTCGAGGTTCGACAGCGGCTCGTCGAGCAGCAGGGTGCGGGGCCGGATCACCAGCGCCCGGGCCAGCGCGACGCGCTGCTGCTGGCCGCCGGAAAGCTCGTCGATGCGCCGGTCGCCGTAGCCGGCGAGGTGCACCTGGCCGAGCGCCTCCTCGACCCGCCGCCGCGCCTCGACCCGGCCGACCTTGCGGATCTTCAGTCCGTACGCGACGTTCTGCGCGACGCTCATGTGCGGGAAGAGCGCGTAGTTCTGGAACACCATGCCGGTGTCGCGCTTGTTCGGCGGCCGGCGGGTGACGTCCTCGGTGCCGAACCGGATCCGGCCGGAGGTGGGGAAGTAGAACCCAGCCACCATGCGCAGGGTGGTGGTCTTGCCGCAGCCGCTCGGGCCGAGCAGCGTGAAGAACTCCCCGGCGGCGATGGTGATGTCGACGTCGTCCACGGCCGCGGTGTCGCCGCCGCGCGCGAAGCGCTTGCTCACCGACTCGAGCGTGACATCGATCATGAGGTCCTCTCCTTCGTGCGGTACCGGACCTGGACGGTCGTCAGGTGGGGGCGCGGGGGCGGGACCGGCCCGCCCCCGAGACGCCCGGGCGGTCAGCCCTTGTTCTTGATCTGGCCGTTCCAGTGGTTGATCCACTCGGTCTCGTTCTTGCCGATCACGTCCCAGTTGACGTCGAGCGGCTTGAGGTTGAGCTGGGCCAGCCACTCCGGCTTCTCGGCGATGTCCACGGCCGGGATCTGGTAGTAGTCCTTGGCCAGGTCGGCGCGGAGCTTGTCGTCGAAGAGGAACTCCATGAACTTCTGGGCGCCGGTGGTGTTGCCGCCCTTGACCGCGGCGATGCCGTCGACCAGCACCGGGGCGCCGGAGGCGGGCATCACGTAGCCGAACGGCATGTTCGACTGGTTGGCCTGGAGCAGGACGTCCTGGAGGTTCCAGGCGCTGAGCACGCCCTGCTGGCGGGAGAGCTTCAGGTAGAGGTCGGTGGGGTTGGCCGCGTACGCGCCGGTGTTGGCGTCGAGCTTCTTGAGCCAGTCGTAGCCGGGCTGCGGGTTGCTGCCGTCCGGGGACTGCCGCATGATCATCGCGGCGTAGATCGACCGCATCGTGCCGGACGCGGCCACGTCCCGGATGATGATCTTGTCCTTCCACTCCGGCTTCAGCAGGTCGTCCCAGTCCTTCGGGGCCTGCTCCGGGGTGAGCGCCTTGTTGTTGTACATGATGACCTCGGGGAGCAGGATCTCCCCGAACCAGCGGCCCTCGGCGTCCTTGTACTTCGGGTCCATCTTGCCGGCGAACGCCGGCTGCCAGGAGGCCAGCAGGTCCTCGCCGGCACCGGCGGAGAGCCCCTGCTGGGTGCCGCCCCACCAGACGTCGGCCTGCGGGTTGGCCTTCTCGGCCCGGACCCGCTCCAGGATCTCCTGGGCGCCCAGGTTGAGGATCTCGACCTTGCCCTTGTACTCGGGGTACTTGGCGGTGAACTGGTCCACGACGTAGGTGGAGACCTTCTTGTCGCGGGCCGTGTAGATGGTCAGCTTCTCGGCGCTCGCGCCGCCGGCCGCGTCGTCGCCACCACCGCCGCCGCCACAGGCGGTGCCGGCGGCGAGCACGGTGGCGAGCGCACCGGCGAGGAGAAGTCGACGTCTCATGGGGTACCTCCGAGGGTGTGGGGAGAACTGCGGTGTGCGTGGTGTGTGGTCAAGGGGTCGGCAGCAGGGTGGGCATGCCGGCGGCAGCGGCGGAGAGGGCGTAGCTGACCGCCCCGTGCAGCACCGCCCGGTCGCCGAGCACGGCCCGGCGCACCTCGGTGGCGCTCGGTGCGGCGGTGGCGACCAGCGCCTGGAGCCGGTCGACGGCGGCGTCGTCGAGGTGGGCGGCCGCCCCGCTGAGCAGCACCCGCCCGGGGTCGACGACGCAGACGCACGAGACGATGAGCCGCGACCAGGCCGCGAGCACGTCGTCCAGGTAGGCGGCGGCCCGGTCGTCGATGGCCGCCAGCGCGACCAGGTCGGCCACGGGCGAGTCGGGCCGCCGCCCGGGAGCCAGTGCCACCATCCGCTCGGCGATGGCGTTCTCCGACCAGCGGGCCTCGAACGGGCCGATCCCGTCGTGGCCCCGGTCGGTCGGGTCCAGCGGCAGGAAACCGACCTCGCCGGCGGCCCCGCCGGCACCCCGGCGGACCTGCCCGTCGAGCACCAGGCCGGCGCCGATGCCGTCGGCCACGTGCAGCAGCAGCAGGTCGGCGACGTCGCTGCCCGCGCCGACCGCGTGCTCGCCGGCCGCCATCAGGTTCACGTCGTTGTCCACCACCACCGGCACCCCGAGCCGCCGTTGCACCGACTCCCCCACCGGCCGCCCCTCGACGAGGCCGACCGAAGGGGCCAGACGCACGGCGCCGCCGGTGGAGACGCCGGGCGCGGCGATGGCCACCCCCCGCAGCGCCGGCAGCCCGTCGCCGGCCAGCTCGGGCACCGAGCGGCAGATGGTGTCGACGATGTCGCCGGCGAGCCGGACCGCGCGGTGGGCGATGACGGCGCCGTCGCTGTCGGCGATCTCGCAGCTGATCCGGGACGGCTCCAGAGAGACGGCGGCGACCAGTTCCGCCCGGGGATTGAACTCCAGCATCGCCCGCGGGCGGCCGGTGCGGGAGGTCCCGGGGCCGCGCTCGATGAGGTACCCCTCGGCGATCAACTCGCGCACGAGCGGGGTGAGCGTGGCGGGGCTCAGCCCGGTGAGCTCGGTCAGCTCGGCGCGGGAGAGCACCCGCACCTGGCGGGCGGTGGAGATCACGGACAACCGCTTGATCTCCTTCGACCGCTCCCGGCTCACCGGGCTCGTTGGTGGCGTCACCACGTCTGTCACACTTCCTTCCTACGGCGAACGAACTATCGAGTCAAGTAACGAAACCGTCTCGTTACCTTGCGGCCTCCTTCGTGAGCAGCAGAAACGCCCTTCCTGCGGGCCTCGCCGAGGCCGCCGGACGGGCGAGCTCACCGCCAGCGACACCTTGCCTGGCCGGGAGTTAGTTTCTTTCGCAAATGAAGAAAGACCTTGCAAAGCATTGACGGGCCATCGCGCCGGTCCTAGCGTCACCGGGCGAAGGCCTTCCAGTGTGTACGGACCCCCGTGCCGCTGCGCACCTGAGGTGACGCCGGCGCTCCCTCTGCCCGGCGCCCCTGCCCCGCCCTCTCACCGTCCGACCGCGACCCCACGTCGACGCCCCGCGTCCGACGTCGCCGGCCGCTGCGCGGACCTCGCGTCACGCGAAAGGATCTGCATGCGTCTCAAGGCGTTCCTGCTACCCACGGCGCTCGCCCTGGCCCTGTCCGGGACACCGGCCGTGGCCCTCGCCGCCCCCTCCGACGCCCGGCCGACCGACGCCGTCGACCTGGACGTCCTCTTCGTCAGCGCACACCCCGACGACGAGGCCGGCAGCCTCGCCACCCTCGGCCAGTGGAAGGAGAAGCACGGCGCCAAGGCCGGCGTCGTCACCATCACCCGCGGCGAGGGCGGCGGCAACGCCGTCGGCCTGGAGGAGGGCCCACCGCTGGGCATCATCCGCGAGCGCGAGGAGCGCACCGCGATCGGCCGCGCCGGGGTGGAGAACCTGTACAACCTCGACCGCGTCGACTTCTGGTACACCGCGTCCGCGCCCCTGTCCGAGCAGATCTGGGGGCACGACGACACCCTGGCCCAGATCGTCCGGGTGATCCGGCAGACCCGGCCCGAGATCGTCATGACGATGAACCCGTCGCCCACGCCCGGCAACCACGGCAACCACCAGCAGGCCGCCCGCTTCGCCGCCGAGGCGTTCCACGCCGCCGCCGACCCGAGCGCATTCCCCGAGCAGGTCACCAAGGAGGGGCTCAAGCCGTTCCGGGCGGCGAAGTTCCTGCGTACCGGCGGCACCGGCAGCTCGTCGACCGGGCCGCAGTGCGCCACCGGCTTCGTGCCGGCCGTCCCGACCGACCAGGTGTTCGGCGTCTGGGAGGGCGCGCGCAGCGCCAGCGGCAAGACCTGGGCCGAGGTCGAGGTCGACGCCCGCCGGGACTACGTGACCCAGGGCTGGGCCAACACCGCCGCCGCCCCCACCGACCCCGCGAAGATCCGCTGCGACTTCTACACCCTGGTCGACAGCCGCGTCCCGTACGACCCGGCGGACACCTCCCCCGAGGCGATCCTGCGCGGCTCGGTGCTGCCCCCGGCGGCCGGTGGGCTGCCCGGCGGCACCGAGCTCTACCTGACCGCCGACCGGTTCGACCTCGCCCCCGGGCAGAGCGTCGAGGTCACCGCGCACGTGCGGGCGCCCCGCAACCGAGCACTCACCTCGCCCCGGGTCTCCCTGCGGCTGCCGCAGGGCTGGACCGCCAGCGGTTCCGGTGCGGTGCGCGGCGCCGTACCGGCCGGCAAGGAGCGGACCGCCACCTTCACCGTGACCGTTCCCGCCGGCGCCGACACCAACGAGCAGCACCTCATCGGTGCGTCCCTGACCACCGGGCAGGGCACCGGCCGCACGGACCGCGCGGTCCGGGTGGTCGCCGACGTGCGCGGCACCCTGGAGCCGCTGCCCGAGGTGGGGCTGTTCCGCAGCTGGGCCGGCGACAGCGGCTACCCGCAGCTGGACACCCTGATCAAGCCGGTGCTGACCATCGGCTCCGGCAAGAGCCGGACGGTCCGGGTCGACCTGCGCAACCACGGCGAGACCGCCCAGAGCGGCACGGTCGCCCTCGGCCTACCGGCCGGCTTCACCGCCGACGCGGCGACGAAGAGCTACGCCGCCCTGGCGCCGGGCGCGACGGGGGCGGTCACCTTCACCGTCACCAACAGCGACGCCAGCCTGCCGACCGCCAACGAGGGTGGCGACGGCGGCGACTACGGGATCACCATCACCACCACCAGCGCCGCCGGCAGCACCGTGGAGACCGGCGCCCTGGAGATCGTGCCGACCAGCGAGGTGCCGCACGCCGGGCACGACCACGCCGTCGACGGAATGGCCTCCCCCGGCGAGTACCCCGGCGAGAAGCTGGACCTGTCCCGCATCTGGGAGGGACAGGCGACCACCCCGCAGGACGCCTCGGCCACCGGCCGGATCGCCTTCACCGAGGACGCGCTCGTCGTGTTCGTGCAGGTCACCGACGACGTGCTCGGCAAGAAGGTGGTGCCGCAGGACTGCAAGCGGCAGCGGCGCACCGACAGCGTGGAGATCATCGTCGACCCGAAGGGGAACTCGACGGACACCTCCACCGTGTTCAAGGCGGGCATCTTCCCGGTCACCGACGACCCCGCCAACGGCGACCCGCCGTGCTGGCAGCGCGACGCCGACAACCGGCAGGGACCGGGGGCCACGACCGCCCCGGGGATGACCGTCGTCAGCAAGGTCACCGCGCCGTACGCCGGCTACACCATCGAGGCGCGCATCCCGTTCGCGGTGCTGCCCGACGCCATCGACCCGGCGCGGATGGGCTTCAACGTGCTGGTGTACGACTCGGACACCCAGGACCTCAGCTCCCAGTCGCGGCTGGGCTGGTCCACCTTCACCGGCGTCCGGGCCGACCCGTACCGGTACGGCCTGGTCACCCTGCCCGGCCTCACCCCGGCCCAGCGGCAGCCCAGCGCCCCGGTCTTCCCGGACACCGCCGCCCGCAGCGTGCACAGCCCGCAGACCATCGCGCAGTCGGCGGTGGACGGCGTGGCTCCGGCCGCCGTCGCCCGCCTGCCCGAGCGGGCGCTGCGGCTGACCGGCCAGCGGCAGGTGGCCGGTGGCGTGCAGGTGACCGTCCGGGCCGACCGCGCCGGCACGGTGTACCTGCACACCGCCGACGGCGACCGGTCGCTCGGTGAGCGTACGGTGCAGGTGCGCTCCGGCCGCCCGGTGACCGTCCTGGTGCCGGCGACCGGTGGCACGCCCACCTCGGTCCTGGCCGCCTTCGAGGCCGGCGGTGCCGCGCTCGCCCGCCAGGTCCCGCTGACCTGACCGGTGCGGGACGGGCCCCTGTCATCCGCGCGGATGGCGGGGGCCCGTCCCGTCGTCGGGCCGGGTCTCCCCTGCGGTCGGTCGGGCGCGCGGCGGCGCGGTCTACAGGACGTTGCGCCCCAGCAGGATCAGCCCGAAGACCACCCCGAACGCGACGACCACCGCCCTGAGCGGGCCGCCGGGGAGTCTGCGGAGCAGCCGGGCACCGACGTAGCCGCCGACGACGGTGGCCGGGGCGAGGATCGCCACCCCCGCCCAGTTGACGGTGCCGAAGAGGACGAAGAGCACCACCGCCGTGAACGAGATGACGGCCGACAGCAGGTTCTTCAGGGCGATCGTCCTGGTGAGCGGTTCGTGCTGGATGAGCGCCAGGGCGGCGACCAGGACGATGCCGAACCCGGCCCCGATGTAGCCGCCGTAGACGCCGCCCAGGGCGACGGACAGCTGCAGGGCCGCCGGGTGTTCCCGCCCGTGCCGCAGGACGGAGCGCCGGGCCAGGCCGTCCAGCCGGCCCCGCAGACCGAGGGCGGCCGACGCGGCGATCACCAGGAACGGCACGATCGCGTCGAAGACGCGGCTCGGCGTCATCAGCAGCAGCACCGAGCCGACGACGCCACCGACGACCGCCGCGGGCAGGACGCGCCGGACGTCTCCGCGGGGCGGCAGGTCCCGGTACCCTCCGGCGACGCTCGCCACGTTGCCGGGAAAGACGGCGACGGTGCTGGTCAGCTTGGCGGTGAGCGGCGGTATGCCGGCGACGATCAGCGCCGAGAAGGCGATCAGGGATCCGCCGCCCGCGACCGCGTTGAAGGCACCCGTGGCGACACCGGCGGCGACGAGCAGCGTCGCCTGGATGGGATCCATCGGGTCCCAGGCTAGTGGCGATGCCGGGCGGCGGGGCGGGTGTCGGCCGGGCCGCCCGGCGCGCCCCGGTGTGGGCGATCCGGCCCCGGCGGGTGGCGGGGCGTTCCGGTCACAGCGGGCGTGGCCCGGCGGGCGGCGGAGGCCGGGCCCGCCGGCGGCCGAGTCGACGAAGTTCACCTCTTCCGGGTGAGGCGACCGCGGCCGTTCGGGGGAATGGTGGGCGGTGAGGAGGGGTCGCGATGGCGGATGCCACCCAGGATTTCTTCCACGGCCTGGCGCGCCGTGGGCACGACCGCCGGCTGAGGAGCATCGACGAGGGCAGCGTGCGCTTCGACATCAGCCGCGACGGCCGGACCGCACACTGGCTGGTCTCCATCGAGAAGGGCGACATCCGGGTCACCGAGGAGGCGACCGGCGGGGACGCGGTCGTCGAGGCGGACCGGGCGGTGTTCGACCGGATCGCCAGCGGGGAGGCGTACTTCCTGACCACCGTGCTGCGCGGTGAGGCGGCCGTGGCGGGCAGCCCCCGGCTCTTCGCGACCGTCCGGAAGCTGTTTCCGCCGCCGCCCACGTCCCGGTCGACGCGTCGCCCGGGAGGCGGCCATGGGTGACGACCAGGTGGGCATCCTGGACGGCACGACCTTCATGGTCTGTGACCGGGCCGGCGACATCGTCCCGTCGCCCGACACCCCGCTCGGCCTGTTCGCCCACGACACGCGCCTGCTGTCGAAGTGGGTGCTGACGATCGACGGGGAGCGGTTGAGCACCCTCGCCATCGACGACATCCACTACTTCGAGAACCGCTTCTACCTGGTCCCCGGCCACCAGGACGTCTACGTCAACAGCACGCTCTCGGTGCGGCGGGTGCACACGCTCGACGCCGGCCTGCACGAGGAGCTGAGCATCATCAACCACGACGGCCGGCCGGTCGACCTGACCGTCCGGGTCGAGGCGGACGCCGACTTCGCGGACGTCTTCGAGGTCAAGGACGCGACGGCGCGCAAGAAGGGCCGGCACTACCGGCGTGTCGACGACGGACGCCTCGTCCTCGGCTACGAGCGGGAGCGGTTCAGGCGGGAGACGATCATCTCCGCGACGACGCCGGCGGAGCTGGACGAGGACGGGCTGACGCTCACGGTCCACCTCGAACCGCACAGCACGTGGCGGACCAGGCTGACCGCCGAGCCGGACCTGCCGATGCCGCGAGGGCTGGAGCGGCTCACCATCCCGGGGCGGACGCGCACCCTCGACAAGGAGCGTCGGCTCAAGGACTGGCTGGCGGAGGCGCCCCGGCTGGAATCCGGCTTCGAGCCCCTGCGCGGCGCGTACCGGCGCAGCCTCATCGACCTGGCCGCGCTGCGGTTCAGCCCCTTCCTCGCCGAGGACCGGAGCGTGCCGGCCGCCGGCCTGCCCTGGTTCATGAGCCTGTTCGGCCGGGACAGCATCCTCACCAGCCTCCAGACGCTGCCGTTCGCGCCCGATCTCGCCGCCACCACCCTCAGGGTGCTCGCCTTCCGGCAGGGCAGCCGGGTCGACGACTTCCGCGAGGAGGAGCCCGGTCGGATCCTGCACGAGATGCGGTACGGGGAGATGAGCGTGTTCGAGGAGACCCCGCACACGCCCTACTTCGGCAGCGCCGACGCCACTCCCCTGTTCCTGGTGCTGCTCGACGAGTACGAACGCTGGACCGGCGACGCCGCGCTCGTCCGCTCGGTCGAGCAGGAGGCGCGGGCGGCGATCGACTGGATCGACCACTACGCCGACCTGACGGGCAGCGGCTACATCTCCTACGAGCGGCGCAACACCCGCAACGGCCTGGAGAACCAGTGCTGGAAGGACTCCTGGGACGGCATCTCGTACCAGGACGGGCGGCTGCCCGGCTTCCCCCGGGCGACCTGTGAGTTGCAGGGGTACGCGTACGACGCGAAGATGCGCACCGCGCGGCTCGCCCGCGTGATCTGGAACGACCCGGAGTACGCGGACCGGCTGGAACGACAGGCCGCCGACCTCAAGCAACGCTTCAACCGCGACTTCTGGGTCGCCGACGGCGAGTACATGGCCCTCGCGCTCGACGGCGACGGCCGCCAGGTGGACGCCCTGTCGTCCAACATCGGCCACCTGCTCTGGAGCGGCATCGTCGACGAGCCGAAGGCCGCCGCCCTGGCGCGGCACCTGATGTCGCCTGCGCTGTTCAGCGGCTGGGGGGTGCGCACGCTGGCCGAGACCGCGGGCCGCTACAACCCGATCGGGTACCACGTCGGGACGATCTGGCCGTTCGACAACTCGTTCATCGCCTGGGGCCTGCGCCGCTACGGCTACGCAGACGAGGCCGCCCGGATCGCCGCCGGGATCCTGGACGCGGCGGTCTTCTACGACGGCCGGCTGCCCGAGGCGTTCGCCGGCTACAGCCGGGCCGAGACCAAGTATCCGGTCAACTATCCCACCGCGTGCAGCCCGCAGGCCTGGTCGGCCGGGGCCACCCTGCTGCTGTTGCGCACGATGCTCGGGCTGCAACCGGTCGGCGAAGACCTCGTGATAAGGCCCGCTCTCCCCGCTAGTCTCGACTTCGTGGCGCTGCTCGACATTCCCGGGCGGTGGGGGCGCCTCGATGCTTACGGCAGAGGGCCGGCCAGCGCGGGCGCCCAGGGCTACCAGCCGGCGCCGCAGCAGCTCTCCGCCCCGTGACGGGAGGGACGATGCGAGAACTCGACCCGATGCGGACCGCGGTCGTCGCTGTGCACTGGCAGCACGACATCGTCAGCCCCGACGGGGTGTTCGGTCCGTTCTTCGCCGAGCAGGTGTCCCGGCACCGCGTCGCCTCGTACGCGGCGCAGGTCGCCACGGCGGTGCGCGCCAGTGGCGGCCTCGTCCTCTACACGCGGGTCGCCCATCGGCCCGGATACCCGGACCTCATCCCCAACACGCCCAGCTTCGCCATGGTCCGGGAGCGGCAGGCCCTCCTCGAAGGCGCACCGAAGGCCCGGATCATCGACGAGCTCGCGCCGGAGGCCGGCGACGTCGTCATCACCCACGTCCGGCTCACCGGCTTCTTCGGCACCGAACTCGACACGGTGCTGCGTCGCCGGGGCGTGGACACCATCCTGTTCACCGGCGTCGCCACCAACCTCTCCGTCACCGGCACCGTGTTCGAGGCGGTCAACCACGGCTACCGGCCGGTGGTGGTCTCCGACGCGTGCACCGCCGCGACCGACGAGACGCACCGGGCGAGCCTGGAGACGCTGGGGCAGCTCGGCGAGGTCGTCACCACCGCCGAGGCCGTCGACCGCCTGTCGAGGTGAGCCACCGGGCGGGCGACCCGTCGCTCCGCGCCCGGGCCGCTGCGGGCCCCGGCCCGGCGGGCGGCCGGCCAGCCCCGACAACGGCCCGGAGAGCCCCTAGCCCGGCCCGTTTCCATTGACGACGGGCGTGCCGCGCTGGCAGCATCCCGCGCATCATGATCAAGGAAAGCGGTTGGTCAGCGCACCCCGTCCCCGCCCGGTCGCCCGGCGAGCCCGCCGGGGGCGAACCACACCACGCGGACCTCGTCCATGAGGCGGTCGTCCGGCATCCCGCCGACGCGTTGGCGTTGGGTACGGACGACGCCCTCGTCACCTACGGGGAGCTGCGCGCACGCAGCAACCGGCTGGCCCGGCACCTGCGGGCCATCGGGGTAGGCCGAGGCGACCTCGTCGCCGTCCTGCTGCCGCGCGGTGTCGACGGGATCGTCAGCGTGCTGGCGGCGCTCACCGCCGGCGCCGCGTACCTGCCCATCGACGCCGGTTACCCGCCGCAGCGGGTCCGGCACATGCTCACCGACTCCCGGTCGCGGGTGCTCGTCACCGTACGGCCGCTGGTCCGGGCGGACCTGGTGCCGCCCGGCACCCCGGTCGTCCTGCTCGACGACGACCGGGCCGCGCTCGCCGCGTACCCCGACCGACCGCCGGCCGTGCCGATCGGCCCGGGCGACCTCGCCTACGTGATCTACACCTCCGGGTCCACCGGCCTGCCGAAGGGGGTCATGGTCGAGCACGGCTCGCTGCGCGGGCTGGCCCGGTGGCGCGCCGACGCGGAGCGCCTCGGTCCCGACGACCGCTGCCTGCACCTGTTCTCCCCCGGCTTCGACGCGTCGGTGTGGGACATCTGGGCGCCGCTGGTGGCCGGCGCCAGCCTCTGGATGCCCGACGACGAGACCCGGGTCGACCCCGACCGGCTGGTGGACTGGCTCGCCGCGCACGCGATCACCTCGGCGACGCTGCCCACCCCGCTCGCCGAGGCCGTGCTGACCCGGCCGACGCCGCCCGCCGGGGCACTGCGCATCCTCGGCGCCGGGGGCCAGCAGCTGCTGGCCCGCCCCCGCCCCGAGCACACGTTCACCACCGTCAACCTCTACGGACCCACCGAGGCCACCGTGCTGGCCATGAGCGGGGAGGTGGCGGTCGAGGGCGACGGCCCGCCGTCACTCGGGCGTCCGGCGGCGGGCGCCGCCATCCGGCTGCTCACCGACGACCTGCGCCCGGTGCCCGCCGGCAGCCTCGGCGAGGTGTTCATCGGCGGGCCGGGCGTGGCCCGGGGGTACCACGACCGTCCGGCCCTGACCGCCGAACGCTTTCCGCCCGACCCGTACGGGCCGCCGGGCAGCCGCCTCTACCGCACGGGCGACCTGGCGCGCCAGCTACCGGACGGCACCTACCACTTCGCCGGGCGGGTCGACGACCAGGTGAAGCTGCACGGCCACCGGATCGAGCTGGGCGAGATCGAGAGCGTGCTGCTGCGTCATCCGGGCGTGCGGGCCGCCGCGGTCCGTCTGCACGAGGGCACGGCCGGTCCCCGGCTCGTCGGGTACGTCGTGCCCGAGGCCGGTCCGGACGACGCGACGCTGGCCGAGCACGCGGCACGCTACCTGCCCGCGACCATGGTTCCCGGCGCGTGGGTCCGCCTCGCCGGCCTACCGCTCACCCCGCACGGCAAGCTGGACCGGGCCGCGCTGCCCGCACCGGCGGAGCGGGTCAGCGAGCCGCCCCGCGACGACCTGGAGCGGCAGGTGGCGCAGGTGTGGGCGGAGGTGCTCGGCCAGTCGCCGGGCCGGGACGACAACTTCTTCTCCCTGGGCGGGCACTCGCTGCGGGCCACGATGGTCGCCGTCCGGTTGCGCGACCGGTTCGGGCTGCCGGTCTCCGCGGCGATCGTGTTCGAGGCGCAGACCGTGGCCGCGATGGCCGACCGGCTACGGGCCGAGGTGGCGGCGGATCGGACGACCGTCGGCGGCGAGCACGATCCGGTCGTGTCCGGCGCCGGGGAACCGAGCGAGGCGGCTCCGGTCCTCGCCCCGCCGGGTGGCGAGACCTCGTCGCCGGGCAGGGTCCTGTCCTTCGCGCAGCAACGCCTGTGGTTCCTGCACACCCTCGACCCGAAATCCACCGCCTACAACACCCAGACCGCCTGGCACATCGACGGCGAACTCGACCTCGACCACCTCGACACCGCCATCACCGAGATCATCCGCCGACACGAAGTCCTGCGCACCACCTTCACCGAACACAACGGCATCCCCGTCCAGATCGCCCACCCCCCGACCACTCACCACAGCACCCGCCACGACCTCACCCACATCCAGCCGGACCACCAC
>NZ_JBEYRY010000012.1:0-149426 GCF_040704175.1 Micromonospora sp. NPDC047812
TCGGCCACCTCGAACACCGGCTCACCCGTCACCGGACTGCGCTTGACGAACCGCCGCCCGCCCTCGACGAACTCACCACCGACGAAGTTGCGCAGCAGGCCCGGACCGTCGGGCGCCCGCCCGGCCATCAGCCGGGGATCCCAGGTCACTGTCATCGACGCCTCCCTCGGCTGATCGTGAGGCCGACCGCGCCGGCCAGCAGCGCCGCCGCCCCGGCGGCCACCGCCCCGAGCACCCGGTGCTGCCGGCGGACCCGGCGACGCACCTCCGCGTACGGGGTGGTCGAGAAGGACACCAGCTCGTAGCGGGAGACGTACCGGCCCGGCAGCACCCGCTCCAGCGCGTGCTCGACCTTCCGGCCGGCCTGGAACAGCGGCGAGGCGACCTTGTCCCGCATCTCCACGAAGTTCGCCAGCGCCATCTGCGCGATCGCCTCGGCGTTCTCCTGCCGCCGCTGCTGGAACAGCGGCAGCGCCTCCGACCAGTCGTCGGCGCACTCGTCCAGGCAGCGGTCCAGCTCGACCACGTCCTCGAAGGCGCAGTTCGCGCCCTGGCCGTAGAACGGGACGATGGCGTGTGCCGCGTCGCCGAGCAGGCCGACCCTCCCGTACGCCTGCCAGGGGGTGCAGCGGACGGTGCCGAGCACGCCCACCGGGTTGTGCTGGTAGTCGTCGACGAGGCCCGGGGCGAGCGGCGGCAGGTCCGGGTAGTGCTCGGCGAAGTGCCGCTCGACGGCCGCCGGGCTGCCCAGCGAGGCGAAGCTGGCGGTGCCGTGGGTGGGCCAGAAGAGCGTGCAGGTGAACGAGCGGTCCGGGTTCGGCAGCGCGATCATCATCGAGGTGCCGCGCGGCCAGATGTGCAGCGCCTCCGGGTCGAGGGCGAAGTCCTCGCCCAGCGGCGGGATCGTCAGCTCCTTGTAGCCGTAGTCGAGGAAGTCCACGCTCTCGGTCAGCAGCCCGTACGCCAGCAGCTGCCCGCGCACCGCCGAGCCGGCGCCGTCGGTGCCGAGGACGACCGACGCGGTGGCCGCGACCGTGCCCTGCGGGGTCTCGAAGGTCATCTCGCCGCTGGTCGGGTCGAGCCCGACGAGCCGGTGGTCGAAGGCGACCCGCACCCCGGGCAGGCTGGTGGCCGCGTCGAGCAGGGCGTTGTTCAGCGCGCCCCGGCTGATCGAGTTGATCGCCCGGTCGCCGGAGGCGCTGTACGACTGGAACTGCGCCTCGCCGTCGACGGGGTGGATCATCCGGCCGCGCATCGGCAGCCCGTCCGCCAACACCTGCTCGTCCAGGCCGATGCGGCGCAGCGCGTCCAGGCCCCGCTCGGAAAGTGCCAGGTTGATGGAGCGTCCCCGCTCCACCGTGCCGGTACGCGGGTCGGGTCGCCGCTCGTAGAGCGCCACCGGGTAGCCGCGCCGGGCCAGGAAGCAGGCCAGCAGGCAGCCGGCCAGGCCCGCGCCGACCACCGCGATCTCGTTCCGCTCGTCGGTCATGAGTTCACCTCCACCGTGGCGGCCAGCGCGTCGGCGACCCGCCAGCAGTCGTGGAACGTGGAATAGAGCGGTACCGGGGCGAACCGGATGATGTCCGGCTCCCGGGCGTCGGCGATCACGCCGTGCTCGTGCCGCAGCCGCTTGGCCAGCCCGGCCGCGCTGCCCGCACCGATGCGTACCGAGAGCTGGCAGCCGCGCCGCTCCGGCTCGCACGGGGTGACCACGGTCAGCGGACGGTTCGCGGTCACCTCGTCGAGCAGCCCGGCCAGGTAGCCGGTGAGCCGGAGGCTGCGCTCGCGCAGCGCGGGCATCCCGACGGCGTCGAAGAGTTCCAGCGAGGTCCGCACCGGGCCCATCGCGAAGATCGGCGGGTTGGAGATCTGCCAGGCCTCGACGGTGGCCGGCGGCCGGGAGACGGGGGTCATCTCGAACCGGGTGGCCGCCTCGGTGCTCCACCAGCCCTCGAAGCGGGGCAGGTCCGGGTCGCCGAGGTGCCGCTCGTGCACGAAGACGCCGGCCAGCGCGCCGGGACCGGAGTTCAGGTACTTGTAGGAGCACCAGGCCGCGAAGTCGACGTCCCAGTCGTGCAGGGCCAGCGGGACGTTGCCGGCGGCGTGCGCCAGGTCCCAGCCGACCACGGCGCCCGCCGCACGGCCGGCGGCGGTGATCGTCGGGATGTCCATCAGCTCGCCGGTGAGGTAGTTGACCCCGCCGAGCAGCAGCAGCGCCACCGTGTCGCCCTCGGCGGCCAGGTAGGCGGTCACGTCCTCGGTGCGCAGGGTGTCCTCGCCCGCGCGCGGGCGCAGCCGGACGACATCGGTGTCCGGATCCAGGCCGTGGAAGCGGACCTGGCTGCGCACGGCGTAGCTGTCCGAGGGGAAGGCGCTGTCCTCGATGACGATCCTGGTGCGGGCCCCCGCCGGCCGGTAGAAGCTGACCATCAGCAGGTGCAGGTTGACGGTGAGGGAGTTCATCACCACGACCTCCGCCGGGGCGGCGCCGACCAGTCGCGCGGCCGGCGCCGTCAGCAGCTCGTGGTACGGCAGCCAGGGGCGTTCCGCCTCCAGGTGCCCCTCGACCCCGAGCCGGCGCCACGCGTCCAGGTCGGCGAGGAGTTCGTCGCGGGTGGCCCGCGGTTGCAGGCCCAGGGAGTTGCCGGCCAGGTACGCGGCGTCGCGGAAGCGCCCGCCGTCGGCCGGCGGCACGTGGAACAGGTGGCGGTGCCCGGGGTGGGCGGCGTCGAGGCGGCGCGCCTCGGCCTCACCGGCGGCGAAGCTGGACGAATCGGATGTGGGGGTGGTCATGGGGTCGTCTCGCTCTCGGGTCACATCGCTGTCCGGGCCGACCACAGCTCGGGGAAGACCACCCGGGCCATGCTGCGCTGCAACCACGCCAGTCCGGCGGAGCCACCGCTGCCGACCTTGGCGCCCATTGTCCGCTGCACCGCCTTGACGTGGTGCTGCCGCCAATCGCCGAACTGCTCGGCCACCTCGGTGAGCGCCTCGCCCAGCATCCGCAGGTGGTTCTCCGGCCCGGGCTCGGCGTAGATCCGCACCCAGGCGGCCTCCACGGCGGCGTGCGGCTGGTGCTCGGCGGCGAACTCCCGGTCGAGCAGGTCGGCCGGCAGGTCGTGGCCCTGCCGGGCCAGCAGGGCGAGCACGTCGTCCCAGAGGCTCGGCGCCGCCAGGGTGGCGCGCAGCCCGGCGTAGACGTCGGTCTGCCGCCGGAACGGCCGGATCAGCGTCTCGTCGCGGAGGCCGAGCAGGAACTCCAGGTGCCGGTACATCGCCGACTGGAAGCCGGAGCCCTCGCCCAGCAGGTTGCGGAACCGGTTGAAGTCGGCCGGGGTCATCCAGCGCAGCCCGTTCCAGGCCGCGTTCAGCCCCTCCAGGTGCAGCGCGGCGCGGCGCAGCGGGGCCAGCGCGTCCCACACCCGGTCGCCCCGCAGCAGCCGCTGCGTCTCGCGCAGCTCGTGGCAGGTCAGCCCGAAGTACAGCTCCATGATCTGGCTGACCATCAGGAAGGACATCTCACCCGGGTCGTCGCTCAGCGGCTGTTGCAGTTGGTGCAGCGTGCTGGCGTGCACGTACGCGTCGTACGGCACCCGCTCGGCGAACTCCAGCGTCGGTTCGCCGCCGTTGCGGGCGGCGCGGGCCGCGCGCTGCCGCGGGGTCGCCGGGCGCACCGCCGCCTTGGCGGGTACGCGCACGTCCGTCTGCTTCACCGGTGGCCTCCCTCTGCTTCGTCACCCCGGGACGGCCGACGGTCGGCCGTTTTCGGGATGCCGACATGATCTCTCGGCGGAACCCCCGGATGGAATGCCGGATCAACGGCGCTCACCCCGTCTGACCTGCTACGCAGAAGGCATGAGCCGGATTCGGCTTCGAGAAAGTAAGGTCGCCTCATGGACGACATGGACTGGGCGCTGCTGCGGGAACTGCAGGCCGACGCGCGCCTCTCCTTCAGCGAGCTCTCCCGTCGGGTGCACCTGTCGCCGCCGGCCGTGGCCGAGCGGGTGCGCCGGCTGGAGGAGTCCGGGGTGATCACCGGCTACCACGCCCACGTCGACCTGACCCGGGCCGGCCGCACCGTGGTCGCGCTGATCCGGATGTCCTGTTACGGGGCGCGGTGCATCCTGCACGACCCGGACGTGGCGGGCTGGCCGGAGATCCTGGAGATCCACCGCATCACCGGCGACGCGTGCAGCATGCTCAAGGTGGCCGCCGGGTCGATCGACGACTTCGAGGGCGTCATCGACCGGCTCGCCCCGTACGGCCAGCCGTCCAGCACGATGGTGCTCTCCACCCCCCTGGCGTGGCAGCCCGTCACCCCGCTGCCCCCCGCCGACCGGCAGCGCTGACCCGCCCCGGGTTTGCCCCCCGGCCAGCGGGAAAGCAGGCCCTGTTGCCCGGGGGAGGATTCCGGTGATCGTCACCGGAAGGGGGGATCATGCCGGTGCTCACAGCGTTCCAACGTGCCCTGACCCGTGCCCTGACCGTCTTGGGGCTGGTCGGGGCCTTCGTCCTGACGACCGTCGCACCCGCGTGGGCGGGTGAGAACACCTTCGTCGAGGTGGTGCCCAACAGCGCGCAGGCCGGCACCCGGGTCAGCATCCGGGCCGGTTGCGACAACGCCAACAACCGCCAGGCCGACGTGCACTCCGACGCCTTCGGGCGGGTGATGCTGCGGCCGGACAACGGCTTCCTGACCGGCCAGGTCACCATCCCGGGCAGCAAGGAGCCCGGCGACTACCCGGTCGACCTGCGCTGCGACAACGGCAAGACCGCGACCACCACGCTCACGGTGCTGAACATGGAGCAGCCCAGCAAGGGCCCGGCCACCGGGGGCGGCGGCACCGCCGGCGCCTCGGGCACGGGCTCGATGCTGATGATCGGCGGCCTCGCGGTCGTGGCCCTGGCCGTGGGCTTCGGCTTCTTCGGCAACCGCCGCCGGACCGGGTCCGGTTCCTGACCCGCCGTCGCCATGGCCGGCTCCCAGAGGCGTACCAGGCGATCGGATCCGGGCCGGGTCCGGGCGACCACCCGGCGGGCGCTGCGGGCGTCCCGCCGGGCGGCGGCCGCGACCGCCCGCCGGCTGCGCCGGGTGGCCGGGGAGGCGGTGTCGGCGAGCGTCGCCACCACCGACCCGGCCGCCGGCCCGCTGCCCGCCCGGCCCCGGTACCGCCGGATCCCGGCCGGCCGCGGCCGGTGGACCCCCGGCCGGGGGCCCGGCCTGCCGGTCCTCGTGATCGGGACGCTGATGGCGCTGATCATCACGATGCTCGGCGTGGAGCGGATCGCCGGCGTGAGCGTGCTGCCGGAGCGGTTCCTCGCGGGGCTGCGGCCCGCGCCGAAGAAGTTCCCGGTGCTGCCCGCGAGCCGGCCCGTCGGCATCGCCATCGACCCGATCGACGTCCGGGCGCCCGTGCACGGCGTCGGCATCGCCCCGGACGGCAGCATCGCGGTGCCGGACGCCGCCCGCGCGCAGGAGGCCGGCTGGTACGACCAGGGCCCGACCCCCGGTCAGTACGGACCTTCGGTGATCGTCGGGCACGTCGACACCAGCACCGGGCCGGCGGTCTTCCACAAGCTGCGGGACCTGCACGACGGGGACCGGATCGAGATCGCCCGGCAGGACCGGTCGGTGGCCGTCTTCGAGGTGGACTCCGTCGAACGCTTCGACAAGGACCGGCTGCCGGTGGACGAGGTCTTCGGGGACTTCAGCCGCCCCCGGCTGCGCCTGATCACCTGCGGCGGGCGCTGGGTGGGCGGGCAGACCGGGTACGCCGACAACGTGGTGGTGTTCGCGTCCCTGGTCCGGGCCCGCACGTCGTGACCGGGCCTCGCGGGCCAGGTTTCCCCGGCGCGGGCGACGGTCAGGCCGCCTCGGGCTCACGCAGGTCGAGCCAGTCGGCCCAGCGGGGATCCGGCGCCCGGTGACCGAGCACCCGCCAGGCGGTGCCCTTCGGGGCCGCCGGCAGCGCGTGCAGCCGCCAGCCCAGCTCGGCCGGCGTCTTGTCGCCCTTGGTGTGGTTGCACCGGGCGCAGGCCGCCACGACGTTCTCCCAGGCGTGCCGGCCACCCCGGCTGCGCGGGAAGACGTGGTCGATGGTCTCGGCGGGGCCCCGGCAGTAGGCGCAACGCCAGCCGTCCCGGGCGAAGATGCCGCGGCGGGAGAGCCCGACGTGGGTGCGGTAGGGCACGCGTACGAAGCGGGTGAGCCGGACGACCGACGGCACCGGCAGCGCGTCACGGGCGCTGTGCAGGATGCCGTCGCCGTCGGCGACGCAGACCGCCTTGGCGGAGAGCACGAGAATGGCGGCACGACGCACGGACACGACGCACAGCGGCTCGTAGGTGGCGTTGAGGACCAGCGCACCGGAGCCCACCGTGGGTCGTATGTCAGGCATCGCGTTCACCCTCCCGGTTCAGCGGCCCCTGCTCGCCACCGCCGACCGGAAACGGGCACGGCGACCCACCACGGCCGACGCCGGCCGGATCACCGACGTCCGTGCGCCCATCGTCCCTGATCGGACCCCGGATTGCACGTACTAATGTGACAAGCCAAGTGGGCATCACCCGGAAACGGGCAGATCTGGCCCTGAGCAGGGCGGAACCCCTCCAACGCCTCTCGACGCTTGACACCCGTTTTCGATCTCAGTTGCGCCGGATCCGTGCCCGATGATCATGTCCCGCATTGGACTTGATGAATTTGATCAAGGCAGATAAGGATCATTGGAGTGCCCCGGGTGAAGCGGGAAGCCCTCTCGAAACGCTGGCCTTGGGGTTCTCCTGTCCGTCGTCGTCATGGCGTGCACCGGGGCGCTAGCCAGTTCCTGCGGCGTGGGCGGCGAGAGCCCGGGTTGAGGCGGAGCGGGGAGAGCATGCCCCGGATGCTGCGGTGGCCGTCCATCCGCTGCGGCTGAGCAGCGGAGATGGTGGCGGGCTGCGTCGAGTGCCGTGCCGGTCGTGGAGGATCCGAACTCGCCCTGGTGCGGCGGCATCCCTGCCCGGCTGGGCTACTCCGTCCCGGCCGGGCAGGGCGACCTTCGAGCAGGGAGGAGCCCCATGCCTGCCGGACAGCAGGGCCGCACGTGGGCCAGGCCGCAACGTCCCTCACCCAAGCCCGGTGATGAGCCGTGTATCGATCGGGAAGCCTCGGTGCAGTTCGCAACTCGGCACCACCTCGGCCGGGCCCAGTCACCATCACGACCACGGCGGCCCCCGGCGGCATCCTCGACAGGGTGAGCGGCCACCGCGAGTCGACAACCGTGCGCGCCGGGGCGTGAGCGGCCGCCAGGCGGCACGCGCGCCCCGGCGCAGCACGGCGGCGGGCCGCTTACGGCCCGCCGCTTGACCAAGTGAAGAAAGTCTGAACACACACGTTTCAGCTAACGACCCGGCAATCCCGGATTCCTATTTCTGTCTGCCGGCGGCTGTGGCGTTCGTGGGCCGTCTCCCGGGCTGGGGACTCGGCGGGATCGGTATTCGCGGGCCGCCGCGACGAGTTCCCGGAAGAACACGGATGGCGGTGTGATCTTGCCTTCGTTCCCGATTGGGGAGGGTGCTAGCGGTATGAGCAGGTCGGCGTGGGGTGAGTGCAGCCACAGGGCCATCTGGTAGAGCTCCGGGATCCGCAGGAGTCGTAGGTCGAATCCGGCTGCTTCGAGCTGCGGCAGGGCCCGCGCGGCTTTGATCGCGGTGGCGGTGGCTCCGACCGATGAGCTTCTGTAGAAACTCGGTGGGAAGGTGCGTTCTGGCGTCTCGGAGACTTCGGCGCCGGCGATCACGTTGCCGCCGGACTCCAGCAGGAAGCGCCACCCTACCGGCTGCGCCCGCTCCAGACCGCCATCGGCCTCGATATCGTCGGGCGCCAGGACGAACACCTGGTGCGGGGTGGACACCTCCACGTCTTCCGGGGCGACCTCGCCCAGCAATTTCGGGCCACCCCCGCCAGCCCTGGCGACATGGCCGAGCTTGGAGCGTGCTTCCTCCCGGATCCGACCCGGCGGCTCAGGCATGTTCAACGGCATTTCGAACCTCTCTTAGGCTAGTTTCTCCGAGTCTTGAAAGTCCGGTTCCATGTGCCGTTTACGCCGCCTGGATATCCGCCGAAAAGCGTATCCCATTCGACCCAGAGGATGGGGGTGTCTTCCAAGCCTTCGTGCTGCCCTCCCGTGTCCTCCCAGGGGTCGTGCACGAACACGTGTACCAGCTCGTTGCTGCCTGCCCGGTAGCTGTACCCCCAGATGTTGACGATGTGGCCGCTGAGCCCACCGCGCCAGCCTATGTTCATGACGATCGGGCGCCCGGCGTCTATCTCCGCCTTGACCTCTTCCTTCGTCAACGCGTTGAACCTCTTGAGCTCACCCCAGGTGATGGTATTGGTGTCACGGGAGAACTTGCCCGGGTCTTCACCGGCGGGAACTGGAACATCGTGCCCGGCCACTCGCAGCGCCGCCTCGTCCGGCCAGTGGCCGTTGTTGCATTCCCAGGGGCCGCCGCCAGGCGCACAACAGTCGTACGTCGGCTGATCAGGGTGTTGTGCGTGCCATTCAGCAAAGATCTGGTCCATCACCGGGGTGGCGAGCTGGCACTGGGTAAAACGCTCTGCGGCGGCGTAGTAGTTTGCGACGCTGACCGTCGTCGCGTTCCAACACCAGTTGGTCTTCTTCTGGAACTGCATCCAAGACGAATACGGGCCGATGAACTTGACCATCACGTCCGTGTCCAGTTGTGGCATACGTCGTCCCTTCACTGCGCCGGTTGTGCCGTCGCCGGGGTTTCGGGGCTCTGACGCTAGGGCCCGGAAAGAGCGTAGTCAATACATCGCAGAAAGTAGTCGGATTGCAGGTGAAACCCACACCAGACAAATCGCCGGGGCGAATGTCCTAGATCCGACACGACGTCAAGCGTCAGGTAAAAGTGGTTCTGTCACACTTTCCGCGAAGGGTTCCGTAGGTCCACGGCCTACCTGCGGCGGCCTCCGACAAGGCCTTTAGCGAGAATCCTTGCAGCGGCGTTAACCTTGTGCATTTTCTGCGCGGATTGTGGCGGGCACCGAAGTGGGTGCCGAACGAGGGTGAGGTACTCAACTTATCGAGGTGGCACCTGAGGGACGTCTCGTAACTCGATCCCGCGTCCCGCACGACGCCGTGGTCCCGGGACGCCGGGCGGGGTCACGCCGCGGAGGGTCGGCGGGATCCGGCCCCGCAGGGTGGGGTACGAAGACAGCGTGACCGTTGTCAGCCTGACGCCGCCCGCCCTGCCCGCCGTCGAGGCGCCGGACCCGGCTCCGTCGCCGACCTGCCTGGACGACGCCCTCTGCAAGAGCGTCTACGACATGACCGGCTCGGTGTGGTTCGCCGAGGGCAGCTACTGGATCCTGCTCAAGCCGCTGCGGATCGCGCTGATCCTGCTGCTGGCGGTCGCCGCCCGGTGGCTGGTGCACCGCACGATCCGCCGGCTGGTGCGCACCACCACCGACGCGGGCGTGCCGACCATGCTGCGCCCGTTGCGCGAGCGGATCCCCACCGCCTCCGTCGAGCCGGGCGAGTTCGTCCCGGAGCGACGCCGGCAGCGGGCCGAGGCGATCGGTTCGGTGCTGCGCAGCCTGAGCACCGCGTTCATCTTCGGCATCGCGCTGTTGATGATCCTCAAGGAGTTCAGCTTCGACCTGGCCCCGCTGCTGGCCAGCGCCGGCATCGCGGGCGTGGCCCTCGGCTTCGGCGCGCAGAGCCTGGTCAAGGACCTGATCGCCGGCCTGTTCATGCTGATCGAGGACCAGTACGGCGTCGGCGACACCGTGGACCTCGGCGAGGCGACCGGCGTGGTGGAGTCGGTCGGGCTGCGGGTCACCACCGTCCGCGACGGGAGGGGCGTGCTCTGGTACATCCGCAACGGCGAGATCGTCCGGGTGGGCAACAAGAGCCAGGGTTGGGCCCTGGTGGTGGTCGACCTGCCGATCGGCTTCGCCGGCACGGAGGAGGCCACGGCCGTGCTGCGGACCGCCGCCGCCTCGGTGGCGATCGACCCCGACCTGGCGCCGGAGATCGTCGAGGCCCCGGAGGTGCTGGGCGTGGAGCAGATGACGGTCGACGGCGCCGTCATCCGTACGGTGGTCAAGACGACCGCGGACGGGCAGTTCGCCGTCGGCCGGGAGCTGCGTCGCCGGCTCGCCGAGGCGTTGGAGAACTCCGGCATCACCGCCAAGATCGCCGCCGCCCGGTTCTACCCCGGCATGCCGGTGCGCACCCCCGGCGAGACCGGGCAGGGCGGCGCCACCTGAGGCGTCCGGACGCCGGGTGGCGGGGGTCGCGAGCCGGGTGGCCCCTCGGGTATCGTCCGTTCGTTCAGTCGGAGATGCGACGATCTACCCCTTCGCCCTAGCCACTCGTCGGACGATCGGGCAAAATCCGGTGCACGCGCTCCCCCGGAGCGTGATCACGTCCTCGCTGATCCGTAGATCTGACGACGGTTCCCGGGCCGTCCATCACGAGTGGCCCGCCAGGGGAACGATGGAGGCGACGGTGCCTGACGAGCGACCATCCCCGGAAGGGCCCGCAACCTTCCGCGAGGTGTTCGCCAATCGCGAATACGGCGCCGTCTTCACGGCGAGCGCGCTCTCCTGGATCGGCGACTACATCGCCAAGGCCGCGGTCACCCTGCTGGTCTACGAGGAGACCCGGTCGGTCGCGCTCTCGGCCGCCGCCTTCGCGGTGAGCTACCTGCCCTGGCTGGTCGGCGGCCCCCTGCTCGCCACGCTCGCGGAGCGGCACCGCTACCGGCAGGTCATGGTGGTCTGCGACCTCGTCCGGATGGTGCTGATGGTGTGCATCGCCATCCCCGGCATGCCGGTCCCGATGGTCCTGGCCCTGATCTTCGCCACCACGCTCGCCAATCCACCGAGCCAGGCCGCCAAGTCGGCGCTGATCCCCCTGATCCTCACCGGGGACCGCCTGGTGGTCGGGCTGTCGATGATCAGCAGCGTCGGCCAGGCCGCCCAGGTCGTCGGCTACCTGGCGGGCGCGGCCATCGCCGCGTTCAACCCGACCACCGCGCTCCTGGTGAACGCGGCGACCTTCGCCCTGTCGGCCGCGCTGGTCCGCTTCGGCGTGGCCGACCGACCGACGGCGATGACCGCCGCGCACCGCAGCCACCTGCTGCGGGAGACCGCGCAGGGCTTCCAGATCGTGTTCGGCACGCCGGTGCTGCGGGCCATCGCCCTGCTGGTCTTCGCCGCCATGCTCTTCTCCGTGGTGCCGGAGGGCCTCGCCGCCGCCTGGGCGAGCGAGCACGCCGGCCAGCTGGACGCCGGCGCCGCCCAGGCGATCATCATGGCGGCGAACCCCGTCGGCTTCATCCTCGGCGGCCTGATCGTCAGCCGGGCGTTCGGGCCGGACCGCCGGCTGAGCCTGATGCGGCCGTTGGCGGTGCTCTCCCCGCTGGCCCTGGTGCCCGCCCTGCTCGACCCGCCGCCCCTGGTGGTGGCGCTGCTCGCCGCCGCCTGCGGGTTCGCCGTCGCCGGCATGCTGCCGGTCGCCAACGGGCTCTTCGTCCGGGCGCTGCCCGACGGCTTCCGGGCCCGCGCCTTCGGCGTGATGGCGACCGGCGTCCAGGTCATCCAGGGCCTGGCCGTCCTGGTCACCGGGTTGCTGGCCGAGCGATACTCCATCCCGCTCGTGGTCGGGGTGTGGAGCGCCGTCGGGGTGCTGCTGATGACGCTCGCCGCCCTGCGCTGGCCGAGCCGGTCGGCGATCGACGCGGCCGTCGAGGCGGCCCAGCAGGCGGGCGCAGTGGCCCCCCGGCAGGCGGACGGGGCGACCGGGCCCGCCACGCCGGCGGGCGCGCAGGAGCGCTCCGACGGGCCGGCGGGCCGCTGGGCGGTCTCCCCGGCGAGGCGGGACAGCGGCGGCACACGGTGACCCGGCCCACAGCCGGCACCCCCGGGTCGCCCGACGCGGCACCTGGCAGGATGGAACGGTGAATGCCGCAGGTGAGTCCGACCGTCCCGGTGCGTCGATGACCCTCTTCGAAGCGGTCGGCGGCGAGCCCACTTTCCGCAAGCTGGTGGACGAGTTCTACGCCGGGGTCGCCGACGACCCGCTGCTGCGTCCCATGTATCCCGAGGAGGACCTGGGCCCGGCCGCCGACCGGTTGACCCTGTTCCTCATGCAGTACTGGGGCGGCCCCAACACGTACTCGGCGCAACGGGGGCACCCGCGGCTGCGGATGCGCCACGCGCCGTACCGGATCGGCGCCGCCGAGCGGGACGCGTGGCTGCTCCACATGCGCCGCGCCGTGGACCGCCTCGACCTGCCGCCGGAGATCGCCACCGCGCTGTGGGACTACCTGGAGCGGGCCGCCTACTTCATGGTCAACGCGATGGAGGACCCGGCCGGGCCGGCCTGACCCGGCCGGCCGTCGGGCGGCCCGGCGGATGCCAGGCGGCCCGACGGCGTCGGACGGGTACCGGATCGCCCGGCGGGCGTCCGGCGGCTCAGAGCAGGGCGCCCTCGTCGTGCAGCCAGTCCACGAAGCTGGTGGCGACCGCAGCGCCGCAGTCGAGCATCTCGACCAGCAGCGCGTCGTGAGCCCCGGCACCGAACGGCACCTGCAACTCCGCGTAGATCGGCAACTGGCCGCGCTCGGTCGGGTCGCCGATGTAGGCCTTGCAGAAGCGGCGGGTGTGGTTCCACTCGTTGACCACGCGGTAGGCGCGGTCGGCCCAGTCCGGCGGCACCGTCGCGTGTGGACGGGCCCGCATCACGAGGATCTCGTCCTCCGGACCCTCCAGTGTGACCAGCACGGCGTGCCGCTCCCACATGGCCAGCAGGTTGCCGTCGCCGTCGGCCAGGTAGCGCACGTCGAGCCTGTCGAGTGCGTCGCAGACCCGGCGCAGGGTTACCGGTTCGACCGTGGCGGACATGTCCGCGATCACGGCTCGCTCCGTCGGCGGGCAGTCGTCTGCCGGCTGACGGGGGGTCGGTGGTCCGACCCGGACGGTGCTCTCCACTGTGATCCCGCTCCGCCTTTCCGAGTCGCCGCCGCCGTTGGCGGGACCGGGGCGCCATGACCACCACGGCATCGCTCGCGCACCTCACTCCCCAGCGGATCCAGTCGCCTACGGTGCGTTGGATCCGAGGATGGACGGTACCCGGACAGCCGGGTTGAAGCACCCCCCCAACGACAGCACCAGGACAGAAGAATGACGGCGGGTCATCCGAACGGATGAACTCAGACGGGCCGCACGGCAAGATCGGTGGCCTTCTGCGACCATGTCGCTCCGTACGGTCCCACCAGGCCGACCCATCGGCCGACCGTCCGCACCTGGACGTCGCCCCCGCCGACCGTCCCGGCGGACCCGTCGGCGGATCCCAGGAAGCCCATCCGGACCAACCCCTGGACCATCCGCTGGGTCACCTCGACCGGCTCGCCGGGCGGGCCCTCCGGAGTGACCACCACGGGCACGTGGTCGAGCAGCGCGTCCCGCAGCGCCCGCTGCCCGACCGCACGCCCGCCGACGCCGTGGGTGCTGGCGTCCCGCAGGGCTCCCGCCGCCGCCGCCGCGATCCGCCGCAGCTCCGCGCCCGGCAGCGTCTCCACGCGGCGGCTCGCCGTGGGCGGCAGCGGCCACCGCCACCGCTCGTCCCGCCGCGCCGGCAGGGCCGCGCCGCCCGCCGCCAACTCGGCCAGCAACTCGCCGGCCGCGACCGTGGCGTCGCCGGGGCCCTCGCCGGCCACCGTGCGCACGACCAGCACGCCCCACGGCAGACGCCCCCAGAGGGCCGTACGGCCCGTCGCGCCGGCCGACCTGAGCCGGACCGGCGCGCCGCCGTCCAGCCGGACGAGGCGGGCCAGGAAGGCCTCCGCGTCGGCCGCGTCGACGATCCCGTGCCCGCCGGCGACCGTTCCGCCGCCACCGGCCCCCGCCGGGGCCACCGGCCCGTCGGTCGCCGTCACGCCACCGGCCCCTGCGGCGCGTACGTGAGCAGGAACGTCCGCTCCTCCGGGGTGATCCGCCGGGGCCGCTGCCGGGTCAGGTCGAACGGCACCAGCACCGAACGGGCGCGGCTGGCCAACACGTCGCCGTCGAAGAGCTCGTAGGCGACGGTGAAGGACGCGCCCCGGATCTCCTCCACCCACAGCTCGATGCGCACGGTGGGGGCGGCCTCGGCGGTGGCCCGGCCGAGGGCGTACTCGACCGGGCGCAGGTAGTCGATCTCGTGCCGACTGATCACGACGCCGTCGGCGAACGAGCCCACTCCCCACGCCCGGCCGCCGGCGAACATCAACGCCACCCGCGCCTCCTCGTAGAGGGTGAGGAAGCGCGAGTTGTTGATGTGGCCGTACGCGTCGAGGTCGGACCACCGCAGGGTGCAGTGGTAGACGAAACGGTCCGCCACGTCAGTCGCGGGTCAGCTTGCGGTAGGTCACCCGGTGCGGGCGGGCCGCCTCCGCGCCGAGCCGGTCGACCTTGTTCTTCTCGTACGCCTCGAAGTTGCCCTCGAACCAGAACCACTTCGCCGGGTTCTCGTCGTCGCCCTCCCAGGCCAGGATGTGCGTGGCGACCCGGTCGAGGAACATCCGGTCGTGGGAGATGACCACGGCGCAGCCGGGGAACTCCAGCAGCGCGTTCTCCAGGCTGGAGAGGGTCTCCACGTCGAGGTCGTTGGTCGGCTCGTCGAGCAGGATCACGTTGCCGCCGATCTTCAGCGTCAGCGCGAGGTTGAGCCGGTTGCGCTCGCCGCCGGAGAGCACCTTGGTCGGCTTCTGCTGGTCCGGCCCCTTGAACCCGAACGCGGCGATGTACGCCCGCGACGGCATCTCGACCTTGCCGACCATCAGGTGGTCGAGCCCGTCGGAGACGACCTCCCAGACCGTCTTGTCCCCGGCCAGGCCCTGCCGGTTCTGGTCGACGTACGACAGCGAGACCGTCTCGCCGACCCGGACGTCGCCGCTCGTCGGCTGCTCCAGCCCGACGATGGTCTTGAACAGGGTGGTCTTGCCGACGCCGTTCGGGCCGATGATGCCGACGATGCCGTTGCGGGGCAGCGAGAAGGACAGGTTGTCGATGAGCACCCGGTCGCCGAAGCCCTTGGTCAGGCCGTGCGCCTCGATCACCGTGTTGCCCAGGCGGGGGCCCGGCGGGATCTGGATCTCCTCGAAGTCCAGCTTGCGGGTCTTCTCCGCCTCGGTGGCCATCTCCTCGTAGCGGTCGAGGCGGGCCTTGGACTTGGTCTGCCGCGCCTTGGCGTTGGAGCGGACCCACTCCAGTTCCTCGGTGAGGCGCTTCTTCATCTTGGCGTCGCGGCGGCCCTCGACGGCCAGCCGGGCGGCCTTCTTCTCCAGGTAGGTGGAGTAGTTGCCCTCGTAGCCGACGGCCCGGCCGCGGTCCAGCTCCAGGATCCAGCCGGCCACGTTGTCCAGGAAGTACCGGTCGTGGGTGATCGCCATGACGGTGCCCGCGTACTTGGCCAGGTGCTGCTCCAGCCAGGAGACGCTCTCCGCGTCCAGGTGGTTGGTGGGCTCGTCGAGCAGCAGCAGGTCGGGAGCCTCCAGCAGCAGCTTGCACAGCGCGACCCGGCGCCGCTCGCCCCCGGAGAGCTGCGTGACGTCGGCGTCCGGCGGCGGGCAGCGCAGCGCGTCCATCGCCAGTTCGAGCTTGGAGTCGATGTCCCACGCGTCGGCGTGGTCCAGCTCCTCCTGGAGCTTGCCCATCTCCTCCATCAGCTCGTCGGAGTAGTCGGTGGCCATCTGCTCGGCGATCTTGTTGAACCGCTCCAGCTTGGCCTTGGTCTCGGCGACCGCCTCCTCGACGTTGCCGAGCACGGTCTTGGCGTCGTTGAGCGGGGGCTCCTGGGCGAGCAGGCCGACGGTGTAGCCGGGCATCAGCCGGGCCTCGCCGTTGCTCGGCCGGTCCAGGCCTGCCATGATCTTGAGGAGGCTGGACTTACCGGCGCCGTTCGGGCCGACCACACCGATCTTGGCCCCCGGGAGGAAGCTCAGCGTCACGTTGTCGAGCACGACCTTGTCGCCGTGCGCCTTGCGCGCCTTTTCCAGGACGTAGATGTACTGGGCCACGGTGCGGGCTACCTCCGTAGGTTGCGACTGGGGTCGGCGGGCGCGGGCGCGGGCTGCGACCTCCGCCCGCCGCCGCCGGCCGGTGGCCGGCCGCACGCACGCCATCGTCAATCCTGACAGGTACGCGCCGTCGCGCCCACATCACCCCGCCCCCGACGCTCCGGACGCGTCGCGCCACCCCTGCTTCCGAGCAGGGGTATCGACAAGATCACGCCAAGGGTTGGACCATCGTGGGAAGGGTAGGTGAGTCCGGCACGGGGCCCCAGAAGCCGCAGCTACGCTCAGTACGCTCATTCGCGGTTGACCCGTCAGCACCCGGAGGTGGCCGAACGTGACCGTCCGCAGCTCCTTTGTCGTAGTGGCGAACCGGCTACCCGTCGACGAGGTGAGCACACCTGAGGGACGGCAGTGGCGTCGCAGCCCCGGGGGGCTGGTGACCGCCCTGCACCCCGTCCTCGCCGAGCACCAGGGCACCTGGGTCGGCTGGGCCGGCGGCACCGGCGCCGCCCCCGAGCCCTTCGACCTGGAGGGCATCCGGCTGCACCCGGTACCGCTGAGCGCGGAGGAGCTGGAGCGCTACTACGAGGGCCAGTCCAACGCGACGATCTGGCCGCTCTACCACGACGCGGTGGAGACCCCGGCCTACAAGCGCCGCTGGCGCGAGGCGTACCGCCTGGTCAACGCCCGCTTCGCGGAGGCCGCGGCGGAGGTCGCGGCCGAGGGGGCGACGGTCTGGGTGCAGGACTACCAGCTCCAGCTCGTCCCGGCGATGCTCCGCGAGCTGCGGCCCGACCTGCGGATCGGCTTCTTCCTGCACATCCCGTTCCCGCCCATCGAGCTGTTCATGCAGATGCCGTTCCGCACCGAGATCCTGCGCGGCCTGCTCGGCGCCGACCTGGTCGGGTTCCAGCAGCGCCTCGCCGCGCAGAACTTCGTCCGGCTGGCCCGGCACCTGCTCGGGCTGCGCTACGAGGGGCAGATGATCCAGGTCGACGGCCGCCAGGTGAAGGCCGGCGCGTTCCCGATCTCCATCGACACGAAGGAGATGGAGCGGCTGGCCGCCGACCCGGTGATCCAGGCCCGGGCGAAGGAGATCCGCGAGGAGCTGGGCAACCCGAAGACGATCATCCTGGGCGTCGACCGGCTGGACTACACCAAGGGCATCGAGTTGCGGCTCAAGGCCTTCCGGGAACTGCTGGCTGACGGAAAGTTGACAGTTCCCGACGCGGTCATGGTGCAGGTCGCCACGCCCAGCCGCGAGCGCGTGGAGCACTACCAGGCACTACGCGTGAAGGTCGAGCGGGAGGTCGGCCGGATTAATGGCGAATTCGGCAGGGTCGGCGTGCCGGCGGTGCATTACCTGCATCAGTCGTACAGTCGCACTGAACTCGCCGCGATGTACGCCGCCGCCGACGTGATGATGGTGACCCCGCTGCGAGACGGAATGAACCTGGTAGCCAAGGAGTACGTCGCATCGCGCGCCGACCAGGGCGGTGCACTCGTGCTCAGCGAGTTCGCCGGCGCCGCCACCGAGCTGCGTCAGGCGTTCCTGTGTAACCCGCACGACCCTGACGCGGTCAAGGATGCCCTGCTGAGGGCCGTGCACGTCGAGAAGCCGGAGGCCCGCCGCAGAATGCGGACAATGCAACGCCATCTACGCACCCACGACGTGGGGCACTGGGCGAAGTCGTTCCTCACCGAGCTCGGTGTGCCTCAAACGGAGGACGCGTGAACGCCGCCAGCGAGATCATCACCCCGGCGGCCGGCACGATGGACCCGGAACTGCGCGCGGCCATCGGCCGGATCGCCCGGGTGCCCCAGCTTCTGATCGCCTGCGACTACGACGGCACCCTGGCGCCGATCGTGGAGGACCCGAGCAAGGCCGTGCCGCTGCCGGAGTCCGTGGCCGCCGTCCGGGCGCTGGCCGCCCTGCCCCAGACCACCGTGGCGGTGGTCTCCGGGCGGGCCCTGCGCGACCTGGCGGCGCTCTCCCGGCTGCCCAGCGAGGTCCACCTCGTCGGCAGCCACGGCTCCGAGTTCGACATCGGCTTCGTCGAGCGGCTCTCCCCCGAGCTGATCGCGGTCCGTACCCGGCTGCGCGACGCGCTACGCGAGATCGCCGCGGCCCACCCGGGCATCCGGCTGGAGCGCAAGCCGGCGAGCGTCGCGGTGCACACGCGCGGGGTCGCCCCCGAGGTCGCGGCCGCCGCCATCGAGGCGGTCCGCAGCGGCCCCGCCACCTGGGACGACGTCACGGTGACCCAGGGCAAGGAGGTCATCGAACTGTCGGTGGTCGCCACGCACAAGGGCACGGCCGTCGACCAGCTGCGCACCCAGCTCTCCGCCAGCGCGGTGCTCTTCATCGGCGACGACGTCACCGACGAGAACGCCTTCGGCAACCTGCACGGGCCGGACGTCGGCATCAAGATCGGCCCGGGCGAGACCCAGGCCGGCTACCGGGTCGCCGAGCCGATCGAGGCCGCCCGCGCCCTCGGCCTGCTGCTGGAGACCCGGCGGCACTGGCTCTTCGGCGAGCGGGCGGTGCCCATCGAGCGGCACTCGATGCTGGCCAACGGGCGTACCGTGGCCCTGCTCACGCCCGAGGCCAAGGTCACCTGGCTCTGCCACCCCAAGCCGGACTCGGCGGCGATCTTCGCCGACCTGGTCGGCGGCAGCCCGGCCGGGCACTTCAGCGTCGCGCCGGAACGCGGGGGCATCCCGCTCGGCCAGCGCTACCGCTCGGGCACGATGACCGTCGAGACCCGGTGGTCGGGCCTGACCGTCACCGACTGGCTGGACAAGCCGGCCAGGGAGACCACGCCCGACGGCCCGGCCGTCGTGACCGGCGACTCGACCATGGTCCGGGTGCTCACCGGCTCGGGCCGGGCCCGGCTGGAGTTCGCGCCCCGGCCGGAGTTCGGCCAGGTCGCGGTGCAGTTGCAGCCGATCGGCGACGGCCTGCTGGTGCTCGGCTCCAACGAGCCGGTCGCGCTCTACTCGCCCGGGGTCGAGTGGCAGGTGACCAACGACGGCGGCTACGAGACGGCCAAGGCGGTCGTCGACCTCTCCGCCGCCGGCGGGCAGGTCGTGCTGGAGCTGCGCTTCGGCACGCACAGCCTGGAGCACCACCGGCTGCCGGTCCACGAGCGGCAGGCCCTGGCCGAGCAGCCCTGGAAGGACTGGGTGGCCACCCTGCGGCTGCCGAGCACCGCCCGGGACCTGGTGGTCCGCAGCGCGCTGACCCTGCGCGGGCTCTGCCACGAGGCCACCGGCTCGATCCTGGCCGCCGCGACCACCTCGCTGCCGGAGGAGCTGGGCGGGGTCCGCAACTGGGACTACCGCTACTGCTGGCTGCGGGACGCGGCGATGACCGCGCGGTCCCTGGTCGACCTGGGCTCGATCGAGGAGGCCGAGGCGCTGCTGCGCTGGGTCGACGGGTGCATCGAGCGCACCGGCGGGCACCCGGAGCGGCTGCACCCGCTCTACACGGTGGACGGCTACGAGCTGGGCGCCGAGGCCGTCATCGACACCCTGCCCGGCTACGCCGGCTCCCGGCCGGTCCGGGTCGGCAACCTCGCCAACCACCAGCTCCAGCTCGACGTCTTCGGCCCGATCGCGGACCTCATCGCGGCCGTGGCCGACGCGCGCGGCTCCGTCCGCGAGGACGAGTGGCGGGTGCTCGACAACATGGTCGAGGCGGTCCGCCGCCGCTGGCACGAGCCCGACCACGGCATCTGGGAGGCCCGCCTCCCCCCGCGGCACCACATCTTCTCGAAGGTGATGTGCTGGATGACCGTCGACCGGGCGCTGCACGTGATGCGCCAGCACGGCGGCGAGGACCGGCCGGAGTGGGTGGAGCTGCGCGACCGCATCGGCGCCAACGTGCTGGAGTACGGCTGGCACGAGAACGTCGAGGCCTACAGCGTGGCGTACGGGGACGAGGAGATGGACGCCTCGTCGCTGTGGATCGGGCTCTCCGGCCTGCTCCCCGGCGACGACCCGCGCTTCCTCTCCACCGTCCTGCGGATCGAGGCGGATCTGCGCAGCGGCCCGGTCGTCTACCGCTACCACTGGGACGACGGCCTGCCCGGGCGCGAGGGCGGCTTCCACATCTGCACGGCGTGGCTCATCGAGGCGTACCTGCGCACCGGGCGGCGTACCGACGCCGAGGAGCTGTTCTCGCAGATGGTGGACACCGCCGGCCCGACCGGCCTGCTGCCCGAGCAGTACGACCCGATGGCCGAGCGCGGGCTGGGCAACCACCCGCAGGCCTACAGTCACCTGGGCCTGATCCGCTGCGCCCTGCTGCTGGACAACATGCTCAAGCAGTGACCTGACCAGCGACGACGGCGGCCGGAGACTCCCCAGTCTCCGGCCGCCGTCGTTCGTCCCGTCGAACTCTGCCCGGTCGAACCCGACCCGCCCACGGGCAACACCCACCGGGGAGTTCCGGGCAGTCCGCTCGCGGAGGGATCAGGCCTGGCCGCCCGGGGCGGGCGGGCTCCCCGGAACTCCCTCAGGACCAGCCCCGCCGAGGGCGTCGACCACGTCCCCCAGCACCACCACCGCGGGCGGGCGCAGGCCGGCGGCCGCCACGTCGGCGGCCACCGCGCCGAGCGTGGAGCGCAGCACCCGCTGCGCCCCGGTCGTCGCCTCCTGCACGACGGCGGCCGGCGTCTCGGCCGGGCGGCCGTGCGCGAGCAGCGTCGCGGTGATCGCCGCGAGGTTCTTCAGCCCCATCAGCACGACCAGCGTGCCGCGCAGCCCGGCCAGCGCGTCCCAGCGGACCAGGGAGGCCGGCGAGTCGGGCGCGACGTGCCCGGAGACCACGGTGAACTCGTGGGCCACCCCCCGATGGGTGACCGGGATGCCCGCCGCGGCCGGAGCCGCGATCGAGCTGGTCACGCCGGGCACCACGGTCACCGGCACACCGGCCGCCGCGCAGGCCAGCAGCTCCTCGCCGCCCCGGCCGAAGACGTACGGGTCGCCGCCCTTGAGCCGGACCACGAACTTCCCGGCCAGGGCCCGGTCCACCAGGATCCGGTTGATCTCCTCCTGCGCCCGGGACGGACCGTAGGGGATCTTGGAGGCGTCCACGAGTTCGACGTCGGCGCGCAGCTCGTCGAGGAGCAGCCCCGGGACGAGCCGGTCGGCGACCACCACGTCCGCCTCGGTGAGCAGCCGCCAGCCCCTCACCGTGATCAGCTCCGGGTCGCCCGGGCCCGCACCGACCAGCGCGACCCGCCCGGGACGGGTGCCCGACGGGGTCCCCTCCGGCACGGCGGGCGCCGACAGGGTGCCCTCCCGCACCTCCAGCAGGGCCCGGACGGCGTCGCGGACGGCCATCGCCCGGCGCGGGTCGCCCCCGCCGAGCACCGCCACGGTCACCGGGCCGTGCCGGGTCACCGCCGGCGTCCAGGCGGTGGCGGCGGCGCGGTCGTCGGCGCGTACGCAGAAGATGCGGCGCTCGGCGGCGGCGGCGCTGACCGACGCGGCGGCGAGCGGGTCGTCGACGGCGACCTGGACCAGCCACGCGCCGTCCAGGTCGTCGGGGGCGAACCGGCGCGGCGCCCAGTGCAGCCGCCCGGCGTCGGCGTGCGCGCGCAGCGCCGGGGTCAGCTCGGGCGCGACGAGGAAGACGTGCGCCCCGGCGTCGAGCAGGGCCGGCACCCGCCGGGTGGCCACCGCTCCCCCGCCCACCACGACCACCCGTCGGCCTGCGAGCCGCAGGCCGAGCGGGTACGGGTTGCCGCTCACGCCGCCGCCTCGCCGCCGGAGCCGATGGTGGGCCCGTTCACTTCTCGGCCACCCCCGCCGAGTCGAACGTGGCGACCTCGTGCAGCACCCGGACCGCTCCGGTGACCACCGGCAGCGCGAGCAGCGCGCCGGTGCCCTCGCCCAGGCGCAGCCCGAGGTCGATCAGCGGCTCCAGGCCCAGCCGGCGCAGCGCGACCGTCGCCCCCGGCTCGGCCGAGCGGTGCCCGGCCACCATGGCGGCCACGGCGGGCGGGGCGAAGGCCGCCGCGGCGAGCGCCGCGGCGACCGCGATCACCCCGTCCAGCAGCACCGGCGTCCGGCGGGCGGCGGCGCCCAGGATCAGCCCGGTCAGCGCGGCGTGCTCCAGGCCGCCGACGGCGGCCAGCACGCCCAGCGGGTCGGCCGGGTCGGGGGCGTGCCGGCGCAGCGCGGCCCGCACGACGTCGACCTTGCGGGCGTACGTCGGGTCGTCGACCCCGGTGCCCCGGCCCGTCGTCTCCGTCGGGTCGATGCCGGCGAACGCGGCGATCAGGGCGGCGGCCGGCGTGGTGTTGCCGATGCCCATGTCCCCGGTGAGCAGGATGCCCGCGCCCGCGTCGATCAGCTCGTCGGCCACCCGGATGCCGGTCTCGACGGCCGCGCGCGCCTCGTCGCGGCTGAGCGCGGCGGTCACCGCCAGGTCCCGGGTGCCGGGGCGGACGTTCGCCGCGACCAGCCGGGGCGCGTCGCGGGTCGGCGGGGCTCCCCCGGCCTCCTCGCCCGGCGCGGCGGCCGGGAGCGGGGTGGCCACGCCGACGTCGACCACGGTCACCGAGGCGCCGGCCTGCCGGGCGAACGCGTTGACCACCGCGCCGCCGGCCAGGAAGTTGCCGATCATCTGCGCGGTGACCTCCTGCGGCCAGGGCGTCACCCCCTGGGCGTGCACGCCGTGGTCGCCGGCGAAGATCGCTACGGCGGCCGGCTCGGGCAGCGGCGGCGGGCAGTGCCCGGCCAGGCCGGCGAGGCGTACGGAGAGGTCCTCCAGGGCGCCGAGCGAGCCGGCGGGCTTGGTCAGCCGCCCCTGCAACTCCCGGGCGGCGGCCATGGCCGACTCGTCCGGCGGCCGGATCGCCGCGATGGTGGTCTCCAGCATCATGCCTCCAGGATCTCCGCCAGTACCTCGGTGAACGCGTCGGTGGTCGCCGGGTCGCGCACGGCGACGCGCAGCCAGTCCGGGCCGAGGCCGGGGAAGGTGTCGCCCCGGCGTACCGCCCAGCCGCGTCGGCGCAGGGCGAGCCGCACGTCGGCGGCGTCGGGGACGTGCACCAGCACGAACGCGCTGGCGGGGCGGCCGGCGACGCGTACGCCGGGCAGGGCCGACAGGCGGGCGACCAGGTGCTCGCGGTCGGCGGCGAGTCGGGCGGCGATGGCGCGCTCGGCCTCGACCGCGACGGGCGTGGCGCAGGCCGACGCGGCGGCCAGGGCGGGGGTGGAGACGGCCCAGAGCGGCTGGGCGGCGGCCAGCCGCTCCAGCAGCGGGGCCTCGCCGAGCAGGTAGCCGATCCGCAGGCCGGCCAGGCCCCAGGTTTTGGTGAGGCTGCGGACCACCAGCAGGCCGGGCAGGTCCCGCCGGGCGGCCAGCGACTCCGGTTCGCCGGCCACGCCGGGGGCGACGGTGGTGTCGGCGAACGCCTCGTCGACCACCAGCACCCGGCCGGGCCGGGCCAGGGCGGTCAGGTCGCCGGCGGGGTGCAGCACCGACGTCGGGTTGGTCGGGTTGCCGATCATCACGAGGTCGGCGTCGGCGGGCACCCGGGCCGGGTCGAGCCGGAAGTCGTCGGCCGCGTCGAGCAGCACCCGCTCCACCTGGTGCCCGGCGGCACGCAACGCCGCCTCGGGCTCGGTGAACTGCGGGTGCACCACCACCGGTCGGCGTACGCCGGTCAGCGCCCGGGCGATCAGCACGAAGCCCTCGGCCGCGCCGGCGGTCAGCAGCACCTCGGCCGGCGGGCGGCCGTGCCGGGCCGCGACGGCCGCGCGCGCCGGCCCCGGGTCGGGGTACGCGGCGAGGTCGCCGAGCGCGGCGGTGATCGGGTCGGCCAGCCAGTCCGGCATCGCGTCGCGTCGCACGTTGACGGCGAGGTCGACGAGCCCCGGCCCCACCTCGGCGTCGCCGTGGTGGGCAAGGTCGGGTTCGTGTCCGGTGGGCCCCGGTCCGGGGTGGGTCTCGGTCGGCTGACCACGCATGTCCGCGATCCTGCCGGGAAGGTGCCGCGCGGGACAGCGGATCCCGGCGTGGGCCGCGTCACCACACGGGCGTTTATGAATATTTCTCAGGTACGAATCGGAAATGTCATAACTTGAGCGGGTGAGCAATCGACCCCTTGCTGCCGCTGGTCGTCTCGTTCCCCTCCTCCGCGCCGGACTGATCGCCGGGATCGTGGTCGCCGCCGTGGCGTACCCGGTGGCCGCCGCCACCGGCCTCGGCGCCAAGGTCACGGCGCACGCCATGGAACACAAGACCAAGATCCTCGCCACCGCGCTGCCGGCCGAGACGTCGTACGTCTACGCGCCGGACGGCAAGACGGTGCTGACGATGTTCTACGAGGAGTACCGGCAGTACACGAAGCTCGCCGACATCTCCCCGAACATGCAGCAGGCGATCGTCGCCGCCGAGGACAACCGCTTCTACCAGCACCGGGGCGTCGACCCGAAGGGCGTCGCCCGCGCCTTCGTGGCCAACGCCCGCTCCAGCGGCGTCTCCCAGGGCGCCTCCACGCTCACCATGCAGTACGTGCGGATGGCGCTGCGGGACAGCGCGAAGACGCCGAAGGAGGTGCAGGAGGCCACCCAGCAGACCAGCCTGCGCAAGGTCCGGGAGATGCGGATGGCGATGGACCTGGAGAAGGAACTCAGCAAGGAGCAGATCCTGGAGCGCTACCTCAACTCCGCGTACTTCGGGCACCGCGCGTACGGCATCTACGCGGCCAGCGAGATCTTCTTCTCCAAGGCCCCCAAGGACCTCAGCGCCGTCGAGGCGGCCACCCTCGCCGGCCTGGTCAAGTCCCCGTCCGAGTACGACCCGGCCAGCTCGGACCAGAAGGACGCCACCGGCCGGCGCAACTACGTGCTGGACCGGATGGCCCAGCTCGGCTACCTCTCGCCCGGCGCCGTCACGCAGGCGAAGACCGAGCCGATCCGGCTGAAGCTGACCTACCCGCCGAACGACTGCGCCTCCGTGCCGGAGAAGTGGAACAGCTGGGGCTTCGCCTGCGACTACATGAAGAACTGGTGGAGCGCGCAGCCCGCGTTCGGGGAGAACCGGCTGGAGCGCATGGACAAGCTGCGCCGGGGCGGCTACCGGATCGTGCTCAGCCTGGACCCGAAGATCCAGGAGGCGGCGGAGAAGAACGTCGGCACCAAGGAGAACACCGGCAGCCCGTTCGCCAACGGCATCGTGGTCTCCGAGCCCGGCACCGGGCGGGTCAAGGCCATGGCGGTGAACCGGACGTACTCGCTGGACCTGAGCGAGAACGGGCAGAGCTCCAACCCCGAGGCCGGGCCGAACATCAAGGCGAACTACCCGAACACCGTGGCGCCCCTGCTCGGCGGCGGCGACCTACCCGGCTACCAGGCCGGCTCGACGTTCAAGATGTTCCCGATGCTGGCCGCGCTCGACTCGGGCATGCCGCTGTCCACCTCGTTCAACGCGCCGCACCGGTACCGCTCCGAGGTCTACGACGGCTGGTCGCCCTCCAACGCCAGCGGCGCGATGAGCGGCAACCAGACCATGTGGTCCGGCTTCGGCAAGTCGGTGAACACGTACTTCGTGTGGCTGGAGGAGCAGGTCGGCGCGGACAAGGCGGTCCGCTTGGCCGAGCAGCTCGGGCTGCGCTGGCGTACCGACGTCGACCGGGAGCACGCGTCCCCGGCCAAGGCGAAACAGTGGGGCGCGTTTACCCTCGGCGTCTCCGACGCCACGCCGCTGGAGATGGCCAACGCGTACGCCGCGATCGCCGCGGACGGCCGCTACTGCGAGGCGATCCCGGTGCAGGCGATCTACAACCGGGACGGCACGCCGACCACCTGGAAGACGGCCTCCGGGATCGAACGCGAGGTCGCCAAGCCGCGCTGCCGGCAGGTGGTGGACGCCGACGCCGCCCGCGCCGCCACCGACGCCGCCCGCTGCCCGACCGGCGACACCCCGGCCCGCGGGAGCTGCGGCGGCTGGTCGACCGCGGACAGCGTGCGGGGCACCGTCGGCCGCCCGGTGGCGGGCAAGACGGGCACCACCGACAGCACCCGGTCGGCCTGGTTCGTCGGCTACACCCCGGAGCTGGCGGCGGCGAGCTTCATCTCCGACCCGGACAACCCGTTCAACGCGGTCGGCGACGGCCAGTCGCAGATCCCGATCAAGGCGGTGGCGCAGACCCTGCGCGACGGCCTCAAGGGCCAGCCCACCCGCCAGTTCACCCCACCCTCGGACCGCATGGTCGGCTGACCGGTTCCGCGCACGGGCCGGACGGCTGGCGGCGGTGCAGTCGGGTCGGCGCGGGCCGGGGCGGGTCAGCGGAGATCGGCGGAGACGAGGGACCAGACCTCCAGGTCGACCCGGCCGCCCCGGACGAAGCCGGCGTTGCGGAGCAGGCCCTCGTAGCTGAACCCGGCCTTCTCGGCGACCCGGCGGGAGGCCAGGTTGCCGGGGGCGACCCGCAGCTCGACGCGCTGGAAGCCGTGTTCGAGGATCAGCGCGATGGCGAGCGCGTCGACCGCCTCGGCCGCCAGGCCGAAGCCCCGCGCGTGCGCCGCCATGGCGTAGGAGACCTCCGTGCACCGCGCGCCCCAGTCGGTGCGCCGGGTCCACAGGCAGCCCACCACCCGGTCGTCCTCCCGGCGTACCACCGCGTAGTGGTCGCCGTCGCCGCTGTCGCGCCGCTGCCGGGCCAGGTCGGTGCACCAGGCCAGCCCGTCGATCCGACCGGAGGTGTCGGCCAGCGGCAGCCACCGCTGGGTCTGCCGGTCGGCGAAGACCTCGTCGGCCGCCGCCGCGTCGGCCCCGGTCAGCGCGCGTACCTCGGTGCGGGGCGTCGAGACGGTCAGCGCCGGGAAGCGGCGGACCGCCACCTGACCGATCACGCGGGCACCCCGTCCGGCCGGGCGGTCGCGGGGTCGACCGCCGCCACCGCCGCGTCCACGAGCCGGGCCGCCAGCTGCGGGTACGCGGCCCAGTGCAGGGTGAGTTGCGAGGCGTGCACGCCCCGCCAGACGAAGCCCTCGGGCGCCCCGCCGTCCCAGCTCCACGCCGGCCGCGCCCCGGCGCGCGGGGCGAGCACGCCGCGGTGCTCCTTGTGCCCGGCCACGACCGTGCCCGCCGGCCCCACCAGGCTGTCGGTCAGGGCGGTCGCCTGCCGGTAGCCCACCACCAGGCCGTCGCGGCGCGTCCCCACCGCGTCGAGCACGCCGCACATGGGCAGCCCGTCCAGTTCCCGGGCCAGCCAGAGCAGGCCGGCCCCCTCGGCGACGACGGGCCGCCCGGTGCGGGCCAGCTCGGCGACCGCGATGCAGAGCCGGCGGTTGGCGGAGAGCTGCTCGGCGTACGACTCGGGCAGCCCGCCGCCGACGACCAGCGCGCCGGTGCCGGTGGGCAGCGCCTCGTCGTGCAGCGGGTCGACAGTCACCACCTCGGCGCCGGCCGCCCGGAGCAGCTCGACGGTCTCGGCGTGGCTGTAGCTGCCGCCCGGCGTCCCGGCGACCGCGACGACCGGGCGCGGTCCGGCGTCCTCCCGCCCGGTCGGCGGCGTCCAGGGCGGCGCGGGCAGCGGCGGGGCGGAGCGGGCCAGGCCCAGCAGCCGGTCCAGCTCGACGGTGGCGGCGACCGCCTCGCCGAGCCGGCGGACCGCGCGGGTGGCCTCGTCGGTGCGGGCGAGCGCGGGCACCGCCCCGTACCGGCGGGCGGGCAGCACGGGCGGCAGGTCCTGGCGGCGCAACGCGCCGTAGACGGGCACGCCGATGTCGTCCAGCGCCTCGCGCAGCAGCTCCTCGTGCCGGGAGGACGCCACCCGGTTCAGGATCACCCCGCCGAGCCAGAGCTGCTCGTCGTACGACCGGAAGCCGTGCACCAGGGCGGCCACCGACTGCCCCGTCGCGGCGACGTCGACCACCAGCACGACCGGGCTGCGCAGCGCGGTGGCCACGGCGGCCGTCGACTCGCTCTCCGGGCGGCCGGCGAGACTGTCGTACAGGCCCATGCTGCCCTGCACGACGGCAAGCCCGGCGCCGGCCGCGCCGTGGCCGACGAGGGGGGCGATCCGGTCGGCGCCGACCAGCCGGGGATCCAGGGTCCGACCGGGGCGGCCGGCGGCGAGCCCGAGGTACGCGGCGTCGACGCGGTCGGGGCCGACCTTGAACCCGGCGACGTCGACGCCCCGGTCGGCGAACGCGGCGAGCAGCCCGATCGCCAGCGCGCTCTTGCCGTGGCCGGAGGACGGCGCGCTGAGCACCAGGCGCGGCACGACGGTCATCATCGACTCCCTGCGGGGCGGCGGGGGACCTGCGGCGGGCCGACCGCGCGGTCCGCCCGCGTGACGATAGCCGAAGCGGTCGCCGGGTGGTCGCCGCCGAACGGGCCCGCCGGCGGTGTCGGGCGCGCCGGCGGAGCCGCCGGCACCCCCGCCCGGGCCCGGAAGGGGGCTGTCGAAGCGAGTGCCTCCGGTCACAGGGGTAGCCTCGTGGGCGTGTACCGGTTCCTGCTGACGCCGCGCTGGCTGGGCATTCTCGCGCTGACCCTGGTCGCCGCGGCGGTGATGGTGCTGCTCGGCAACTGGCAGCTGGACCGCTACCACGGCCGTACGGAGGTCAACGAGCGGATCGACGCCGGCCTGCGGATGGCCCCGGTGCCGCTGCGTGACGCGCTGCCCGCCCCGACCGGCGGCAGCGGCACGGCCGGCCCCGCCCCCGCCGCGGAGAAGGCCTGGACCAAGGTCACCGTGACCGGCCGCTACGACCCGGCGAACGTGGTGCTGGTCCGGGGCCGCTCGGTGGACCGCACGGTCGGCTTCGAGGTGGTCACCCCGCTCGTGCTGGCCGACGGCACGGCCGTGCTGGTGGACCGGGGCTGGATCCCGCCGGCCCGCGGCGGCGACGCGACCGTCCAGCCGGACGTGCCGGCCCTCCCGTCCGGCGAGGTCACCGTGACGGGACGGGTGCACCTGAGCGAGAGCGGCTCGGTCGCCGTGACCCGGCGGGACGGCAAGCTGGAGACCCGGCGGATCGGCGTGCCCCGGCTGGCCCGGGAGCTGCCCTACCCGGTGCACGGCGCGTACCTGCTGCTCGACGAGCAGACCCCGGCGGCCGACCCCGCCTTCAGGGACGTGCCGGTCGGATACACCAACAACTGGCAGAACTTCGGCTACGTCGTGCAGTGGTGGATCTTCGCCGCGATGACCCTGTTCGGCTACGGCTGGGTGGCCCGCCGGGAGGCCCGTCGGCTGGCGGGCGTGGAACCGCGGCGGCCCGTCGACCGGGCCGCCGAGCCCGCGCCGCAGGGCGCCGCCTGACCCGCCGCGCCAGCCCGCCCCGCCGGCCCGCTCAGCCGGTGACGCGGCCGGCGTGGATGGCGCGTACGGCGTCGATGGTGTCGGCCTCCGCCGCCGTCTTGTCGTCGCGGTAGCGCACCACGCGGGCGAAGCGCAGCGCCATCCCGCCCGGGTAGCGGGAGCTGGTCTGCACCCCGTCGAAGGCGATCTCGACCACCTGCTCGGGGCGGACCCGCACCACCCAGTCGCCGCGCTCGACGGCGAGGGCGAGGAAGCGCTCGGTCTGCCAGCGCAGCAGCTCGTCGGTGAGACCCTTGAACGTCTTGCCGAGCATGACGAAGTCGCCCGTGCGCGGGTCGCGGGCGCCGAGGTGCAGGTTGGACAGCCAGCCCTGACGCCGGCCGCTGCCCCACTCCACCGCCAGCACCACCAGGTCGAGGGTGTGCCGGGGCTTCACCTTCACCCAGGCGGCACCCCGCCGGCCGGCGTCGTAGGGGGCGTCGGGCGCCTTCACGACGACCCCTTCCTGGCCGGCGTCGATGGCGGCGGCGAACGCCTCGCCGGCCCGTTCCGGGCCGTCGACCTCCATCCGGCCGACCAGCAGGGAGGCGTCGACCGCGGCGTCGAGCGCGGCCCAACGCTCGCGGCCGGGCCGGTCGACGAGGTCGTCGCCGTCGAGGTGCAGCAGGTCGAAGAAGTACGGCGTCAGGACCGTCCCGCCGGTGGTCGCGGCGGCGGCGCGCACGGCCGGAGCCACCGGGGCGCTTCCGGAACTGCTCGGCGTGGTGCGCCGCGCCGCCCGGCTCGACGTCTGCTGGAAGGGCAGCGGCCGGCCCGTCTCGTCGAGCCCGATCGCCTCTCCGTCGAGCACCAGCTCGCGGGCGGGCAGCGCCCGCACGGCGGCGACCACCTCCGGCACCCGGGCGGTGATGTCGTCCAGGCTGCGGGTGAACACGGCGATGTCGTCGCCGGAGCGGTGCACCTGGATCCGGATGCCGTCGAGCTTGACGTCGACCACGGCGGGGGTGCCCGTGGCCGCGAGCGCCTCGTCCACCGAGGGCGCGCTCTGGGCCAGCATCGGCGCGAGCGGGCGGCCGACCTGGAGCCCGAAGGCGCCCAGCGCCGCCGCGCCCCCGTCGAGCGCGGCGACCGCGACCGCGCGCAGGTCACCGGCGAGCAGCAGCGCCCGGCGTACGGCGGCGAGCGGCACGTCGGCGGCCCGGGCGACCGCGTCGGCGAGCAGCCCCGCCTGCGCGCCCTGGCGCAGCTCGCCGCTGAACAGGCCGGTCAGCAGCCGCTGCTCCTCGGCGGTGGCGGCGGCGTAGAGCGCGCCCAGCAGCGCCCGGCGGCGGGCCTGGGAACCGGGCCCGCGCACGGACGCGATCTCGTCGATGGCCGCGTCGACGGCGGCCACGGTCAGGGTCGGCTCGGCGGCCGGCGGCGGCAGGTCACGCAGGCTCGCCCAGCCCACCCCGGTCTGCCGCTGGCGCAGCTCGCCGGCCAGCCAGCCGGCGCCCGCCGCGACCTCGGGCGGGTCGAGCGCCCGCAACGCGGCGGCGAGCAGCTCCACCTTGGTCCGCCGGGCCCGGGTGGCGCCGACGGCGGCGGAGGTGGCTGCCAGGTCGAGGAACCGCACGGGCTCCATCCTGCCAGCCACCTCCGACACGACCCCGGGCATTGCCGTGCCCGGGCGCCGGGAAACCTCCGCCCGCCAGGGGTGGGCGGGTCAGGCCGAGACGGGTTCCTCGATGCGCAGGCCGCGGGCGCGGATCTCCTCGGCGACCCGGGAGAGCACCGTGTCGAGAGCGACCAGCGCGGCGGACAGGTCGCCGAGCTGTTCCTTGAGCGTGTCCTCGGACCACGCGGAGACGTCGACGTCCCCCAGGGCGCTGACGGCGGCCTCGAGCCGGCCCATCACCTCATTCGTACGCATGTTCGAGAGGCTATAACAACCCGACCGCCGACACACCGCAAACGCCCACATCGACGGCGAAGTTACGGTTCCGACACCTAACGCCCGGCGACGCCCGCCTCGGCGACCTTCTTGAGCAGCAGCGCCTCGGCCAGGCAGACCCGGGCGAACTCCCCGAGGTGCAGGCTCTCGTTCGGGCCGTGCGCCCGGGCCTGCGGGTCCTCCACGCCCGTCACCAGGATCGCCGCGCGCGGGAACATCTCCTGGAAGGTGGCGATGAACGGGATCGAACCACCGATGCCGAGGTCCACCGGGTCGGTGCCGTCCCAGGCGGTCCGGAACGCCGAGCGGGCCGCGTCGAACATCGGGCCGGACGCGTCGATGACGCACGGGTCGCCGTCGTGTTCGAAGGTGACGCTCACCCGCGCACCCCACGGGGCGTGCTTCTCCAGGTGGGCGCGCAGGGCCGCGTACGCCCGCTTCGGGTCGTCGCCCGGCGCCAGCCGTACGCTCAGCTTGGCCCTGGCGGCCGGCACCAGGGCGTTCGGCGCCTCGGCGGTGGCCGGGGCGTCGATGCCGAGCACCGCGAGGGCCGGCTTGGTCCAGAGCCGGTCGGTGATCCGCCCGGTGCCGATGAGGCCCACGCCCTCGGCCAGCCCCGCCTCGGCCCGGAACCGGTCCTCCGGGTAGTCGACGCTCGCGCCCTCCCGGCCGACCAGCCCGTCGACCGCCACGTCGCCGGCGTCGGTGTGCAGGGTCGCCAGCAACCGCGCCAGGGCGGTCAGCGCGTCCGGCACCGCCCCGCCGAACATGCCGCTGTGCACGGCGTGGTCGAGGGTGCGCACCTCCACGAAGCAGTTGACGATGCCGCGCAGGCTGGTGGTCAGCGCCGGTACGCCGATGTCCCAGTTCGCGGAGTCGGCGATCACGATGACGTCCGAGGCGATCTCGTCGCGGTGCGCGGCGAGCAGCCGCTCCAACGAGTCGGAGCCGTACTCCTCCTCGCCCTCGATGAAGAGCACCACGCCGACCGGCAACGCGTCCCCGTACGCGCGCAGCGCCGCCACGTGCGCCATGATGCCGGCCTTGTCGTCGGCGGCGCCCCGGCCGTAGAGCCGGCCGTCCCGCTCCACCGGCTCGAACGGGTCCGACTCCCACAGCGTGAGGTCGCCGACCGGCTGCACGTCGTGGTGGGCGTAGAGCAGCACCGTCGGCGCCCCGGGCGGGGCCGCCTTCCTGCCGATGACCGCGGGCTGGCCGCCGGAGCGCACGATCTCGACGTCGAGACCGCAGCCGCGCAGCAGCTCGGCCACCGCCTCGGCGGAACGCTCCACGTGCGAGTGGTCGAAGCCCTCGAACGCGATGCCGGGGATGCGGACGAGGCGTTCCAGGTCGGCGCGGACCCCGGGCAGCTCCCGCTCGACGGCAGCCCGGACCTCGGACTCGGACATGATCGGTGTGGTCATGACCGGCATCGTATGCCGGCCTTACCGACCGCACCGCCCGAGCCCGGCGCCGGGGCTATCGGGAGGGCACGCCGGTCAGGCGCGACGGGTCGGTCCCGGCCCGTCAGACGGCCGCAGCAGCGGCGCACGCGGCAACGCCGGCGACGTCACGCCGCCTTGACCAGCGTGGCCCGGCTGGTCGACGGCAACGAGGCCGCCAACGGCGGCGCACGCGGCGGGCCCGCCATCTCGCCGGGGTCGACGGGCGCCGCCAGGTCGCCCCCGGGCGACGCCCCCGCCAGGTCACCCCCGGGCGACGCCCCCGCCAGGTCGCCCCCGGGCGACGGCCCTCAGCGGCGGCGCACGTAGTAGCGGTCGGCGTCGTGCGGCAGGCGCGGGGCGCCGTCGACCACCAGGTCCGCGCGCGCCTCGGTGCCGTCGGCGGCGAAGTGCGACCGCTCCCCGAGGTGCCAGCGACGCAGCTCCGGCAGGATTTCCGGGCCGTCGCGCTCCAGCGCCCGGGCCAGCCGCAACGGCGCCGGGGCGGTGACGAAGACGGCCAGGGTGAGGTCCGCGGTGGCGGCGGCCCGCGCCGCGCTCACCCCCTCGACGAGGAGCACCGGCGCGACCGGCACCGGCACCGGGCGCGGCACGAAGGCCCGACGGACCCAGCTGTACCGGCGGTACGCCCCCGGCCGGCCGGCGCGCAGCGGCCCGAGCACCCAATCCTCCAGCCGGGGCCAGAAGGTGAGCTGGTCGTCCCAGCCGTCGAGCAGGTCGTCGGTGTGCACCACCGGCGGCCGGCCGCCGCCGGGCAGGGCGGCGAGGGCGTCCGCGAGCCGCGCCGCGAACGCGCTCTTGCCCGCGCCGCTCGGCCCGTCCACCGCCACCAGCCGGGTCCGCCCCAACCGCGCCGGCCCGGCGAGCACCCGCCGGGCCAGCCGGTCGTACGCCTCGACCACCGCCACCGCCACGTGGCCGACGGTAACCAGGCCGGATCCCCGGCCACCGCGCGGGCCCGCGATGACGGGCGGCCCAGCGGCGGGCCGCGCGGACGCCGGACCGGGCCGGGTCACCGGGTTGTCGCCGCGGCTGGCGGTGCTCCGATCGGGGGTCGCCCGAACGAGCGTTCGTCGGGTACGCCGGGGCGTTCGTCGGGCGGAGCCCGGGACGGGGCGGGATGATCTGCTGGTGTCCCACAGCGTGATGAGTCCGGGCGTCGACGCCCTCCTGGAACAGGCCCGCGCCGGGGTACGCCGGCTGACCCCGCACCAGACCGTCGAGGCGGTCCGTACCGGGGCGTTGCTGATCGACACCCGCACCGACGCGCAGCGGCAGGAGCAGGGCGACCTGCCCGGCGCCATCGTCATCGACCGGACGGTGCTGGAGTGGCGCCTCGACCCGGCCAGCGCGTGGCGGATCCCGGAGGCCACGGCGTACGACCAGCGCATCGTGGTGGTGTGCCGCCAGGGCTACAGCTCCAGCCTCGCGGTCGCGAGCCTGCGGGCGCTCGGGCTGCACCGCGCGACCGACATGATCGGCGGCGTGCAGGCGTGGCGCGAGGCGGGGCTACCCATGTCCGACCGCCCCGCCGACATCCGCCGCTGACCGGCCCCGGCCCGCCAACCGACTACCCCACCCACCCACCCGGCCGCCCACCCGGCCGCCCGCCCCGCGCCGCGCCCCTGCCCCATGCCCCGCGCCTCATGCCGCGCCCCGCGCCTCATGCCCCATGCCGGTGATCAAGAGGTTTGCGTCCTGGTTCGTGGCTCCACGGGGCGCAAACCTCTTGATCACTCTCGCCAAGGGGCGGGGGTGGGAGCCCGCGCGGGTGGGCGGTGGGGCGGTGGACGGTGGGGCCGTGGGCGGTGGGTCGGGTTCAGGGGAGTTGTGGGGCTCCGGGTGGGATGAAGGGGAGGCCGGCGGGCGGGCCGGACTCGACGAGGCGCCAGAGGGCGTCGGTGTCGAGGTGCTCCTCGACCAGGTCACCGAGCAGGTCCAGGGAGCGCGCGCGGGCGGCGGCGAAGGCGGTGTCCGGGGCCACCGTGAAGCCGGTGCGGCCGGCGAGCCGGGCCACCTCGGTCAGGAACCGGCGACGGAACCCGTCGGACTCGAAGGCGCCGTGCCAGTGGGTGCCGTGCACGGCGCCGACCACGGCTCCCTCGCCGCTGCCGTCCGCGCAGGTCAGCAGCGGGGTCAGCGCCGGGTCGGCGTGTGAGACGTACCCGTGGTGGATCTCGTAGCCGTGTACCGGGACGTCGCCGCGGGCGGTGCCGACCGACTGCCGGACGGTCTTGCGCGGGTCGAAGGTGACCTCGATCGGCAGCAGGCCCAGCCCCGGCACGCTGCCCTGCCGGCTCTCCACCGGGTCGTGGATCGCCCGGGCCAGCATCTGGAAGCCGCCGCAGATGCCGAGCAGCGGCTTGCCCGCCGCCGCGTGCGCCAGGACGGCGTCGGCCAGGCCGGTCTGTCGCAGCCAGGCCAGGTCGGCAACGGTCGACTTCGAGCCGGGCAGCACGACCAGGTCGGCGGCGGCCAGTTCGGCCGGCTCGACGGTCAGCCGGACCCGTACGCCCGGCTCGGTGGCGAGCGCCTCGACGTCGGTGGCGTTGCTGATCCGGGGCAACCGGACCACGGCCACGTCCAGCCAGTCGGTGCCGCGCGGGGCCGCCGGTCGGCCGAGCACCCGGCCGTACGCGAGCGAGTCCTCCGCGTCGAGCCAGAGGTCGAGCGCCCAGGGCAGCACCCCGTACGTCGGTCGGCCGGTGACCTGGCGCAGCATGTCCAGCCCCGGCCGGAGCAGCCCGAGGTCGCCCCGGAACTTGTTGATCACGAAGCCGGCGATCAGCGCCTGGTCGGCCGGGTCCAGCAGTGCGAGGGTGCCGAACATCGAGGCGAAGACCCCGCCCCGGTCGATGTCGCCGACCACGATCGTGGGCAGTCCCGCGTGCCGGGCCAGGCCCATGTTCACGTAGTCGCCGGCCCGCAGGTTGATCTCCGCCGGGCTGCCGGCGCCCTCACAGATCACGACGTCGTACGCGGCCCGCAGCTCGGCGAGCGCCGCGTACGCCGTCTCGGCGAGCCGGGGCCGCAGCTCGCGGAAGTTGCCCGCGGTGACCGTGTCGACGGCCTCGCCGAGCAGCACCACCTGGCTGGCCAGGTCGCTGCCCGGCTTGAGCAGCACCGGGTTGAACCGCAGGTCGGGGGCGAGACCGCAGGCGGCGGCCTGCATCGCCTGCGCCCGCCCGATCTCGCCGCCCCGGCCGTCCGGGCCGACGACGACGGCGGAGTTGTTGGACATGTTCTGCGCCTTGAACGGCGCCACCTTCACGCCCCGGCGGTGCAGCCAGCGGCAGATTCCGGCGGTGAGCACGCTCTTGCCGGCGTCGGAGGTGGTGCCGGCGACCAGCAGGCCGCCGCTCACCGCCCGCTCCCCCGCCCCGCCGCCGCCACAAGGCGCCGCCCGACACCGACCCGATCGACGACGCGCCGCCCGAGGACGCCGCGACCGACGCCGCTTCGGCCGTCGCCGGCCCGCCCGAGGACGGATCGCCCGACGAGTTGGCCGAGGACGGATCGGCCGGCGACGCTCCGGTGCGCGGCCCGGCGCCCGACGGCGCCCACCAGCCGGCCGAGGGTCAGCGGGTACGCGGCGGCCAGCCCGAGCGCGGCCAGCCCGACCGCGCCCGAGATCCGGGCGGCCCGCTTGAGGTGCCGCGCCTCGGGGCGGGGGCCGTCACCGAGGAACGGGCGCACCTCGGAGCGCCCGAAGTAGACGTTGCGGCCGCCCAGCCGTACGCCGAGGGCGCCGGCCATCGCCGCCTCGCACTGCCCGGCGTTCGGGCTGGGGTGGTCGTTGCGGTCCCGGCGCCACACGCGCCACGCCCGTTCCCGGTCGCCGTGCGCGGTCGGCGCGACCGCGACGGTGAGCAGGCCGGTCAGCCGCGCCGGCACCAGGTTGAGCAGGTCGTCGAGGCGGGCGGCGGGGGTGCCGAACCGGGCGTACCGCGGCGAGCGGTGGCCCACCATGGCGTCGAGGGTGTTCGCCGCGCGGTAGCCGAGCAGGCCGGGCAGCCCCGCGACGGCGCCCCACAGCAGCGGCGCGACGACCGCGTCCGAGGTGTTCTCGGCGAGCGACTCCACGGTGGCGCGGGCCAACTCGGGCTCGTCGAGCGCGGACGGGTCCCGGCCGCAGAGGTGGCCGAGCCGCTGCCGGGCGGCCGGGAGGTCGCCGGCGCGCAGCGCCCGCCCCATCACGGTGGCCTCGTGCCGCAGCGTGCGCCCGCCCAGCACCGTCCAGGTGCCGGCGGCGACCAGGGCGGCCCGGGCCACCGGCCGGCGCCGGGTGGCGACCGTGGCGGCCACGCCGAGCAGCACCGGCCCGCCGACCGCCAGCGCGGTGAACGCCGCTCCGGCAAGCCGGTCCGGACGGTACGTCCGCCGCTCCAGTGCCCCGGCGGCACGGCCGAAGCCGGCCACGGGGTGGTACCGGCGGGGGTCTCCGAGGAGCGCGTCGAGGGCGTACCCCGCAACCAGTCCCGCCGCGGTCGCCACCGGCGTCGCCTGTCGCACCCGCCACCACCTCCGGCCGGCCAGCCTAGCTGAGCGCCCAACCCGTCCCCGGCCGAACACCCGTGCCCCGGCGACCGTCGCCCCCGATCGCCCGGGCCGCGCCGGCCACTCCGCCTCCCCCGATGGCCCACGGCCCGGTCGACCGCTTGACCGGTCGGGCGATCGGGCGGTCGGGCGGTCGAGCTGGGGGCAGGAGAAGGGCGCACCGCCCACCGCTCACCCGCTTAGTAGGACGACTCACCGGAGCGGACCGGGGACACGCGGGGTGACGACGGCACCGCCGGCGCCACCCCGCCCCCGTCGTGTCACCCGGGCGCGGGCGGTCACACGGGTTGCGGCACCCGCCCCCGGCTTCGGCGGCCCCGGCCGGCCGGGGAGACCCCCGCCTCGGCCCCCTCGGACGACGGGACCGAATCCCCCACGGCCACGTCGCCCCGACCACTCGGGGCACCCGCGGCGTCCTCCGGTGCGTCGGTCACCGGCGTCGGGCCGTCGGCCTCCGGCTCCGGCCCGTCGGGCTCCCCGCCGTGGGGCTCGTCCGTCGGGTCGTCGAAGGGGTCGAGGGGACCGTCGACGGTGGCGTCGGCCGGCAGGCCGTGACCGGCGAACGCGCCGAAATCGGGCTCGAAGTCGTCGTCGAGCGGTCGGCGGTCCGGCAGGACGGGGGCGTCCTCGTCCGGCACCGGCTCGGTCGTCTCGCCGTGCACCCGGTGCTCGGCCTCGGCGTCCTCGACGGTGCTGGTCGTCATCGTCGGCCGGTTGCGCTGGAACCGGCTGCGGCCCCGGGACAGGTCGTGGCCGACGGCGACCGCCTCCAGCTCGTAGAGCGAGCGGTGGTTGCCGGCGTCGTCCGTCCAGTCGCGGGTGTAGAGCCGGCCGCAGACCACCACCGGGTCGCCGACCATCACCGAGGCGGCCACCCCCTCGGCGAGCTTGCGCCAGCAGTTGACCCGGACGCGCAGGCTGTTGCCGTCGACCCAGCGCCCGCTGTCGCGGTCGAGCCGGCGGGCGGTCGAGGCGACCTTGAAGTTGGCCACCAGGGTGTTGCTCTGGGTGGTGCGACGCCACTCAGGCGCGGTCAGCACGTTGCCCACGATCGTGACGTAGGTGTCGAACATCGTCCCTCCAGGGGGAGATCGGGCTTGCCATCGCGAGTCGACTCGGTGCCGAGCCTGGGCCCTCGGCGTGGGCATCGCCAGCACCGCGCGCCGGCCTGTGGACAACCGGACCGCCTGTGGACAAGAACCTGATCAAGGGCCCGGTGTGCTAGGGCGACCCTGGGGAGCCCGCACGATCGGCTCGACGATCAGGAGACGGAGCCGCGCTCCGGGTGCCACCACGGACGGGGCGACACGTCACGTTCCGGACGGAGCCCGGCGGGGTATGGATTCGATCAACCGCACCGCCGACAGCACCACGAACGAGAGGTCAGCGATCATGAAGATGACCAGCACCGCAGCCACCATCGTCTCCGGCGAGGTGCGGCGATGAGCGCCGTCGCCAACCCGGCCACCGTGGCGGAGTGCCTGCGGGTCGGCGCGGGGTTCTCCCAGGGCGACCGGAACTGGATCGCGGAGCAGTTCGCCACGCTCGACTCCCGGCTGGCCGGCTTCCACGCCGACGCCACCGAGTTGGAGGTGTCGGTCAAGGACCGGGAGGCCAGGGGCCAGAAGGTCACCCTGGAGTGCTGGATCGCCGGTCGCCAGAAGATCGTCACCACCTCCGCCGAGGAGGACCTGCACGCCGCGCTCAACGACGTCCGGGACGACCTGCGGCGGCGGCTCAACGACGCGAAGACCAAGCAGGAGCCGCGGCACAACAAGCACCTGCGCGACGTGCCCCCGCCGGCCGCCGAGGTCGAGCCCGACACGGACCCGGCCCGCGCCGAGGCCGAGACCGTCTGACGCGTACGCCCGAGGCCCCGTCCGCCGGGTGCGGGCGGGCGGGGCCGGGCAGCGCCCAGGGCTACCGCCCGGTAGCTTCCCGGCGTACCGTCGCGGTCGTGGAACCGGACGTGCTGGGCCCGCCGTACGAGCGGCAGACCATCGACCTGGGCACCGACGACGAGGGACCGGTGGTCGCCACCCTGGTCCGTCGCCGGGCCGACCGCCCGACGGGGCGGGCCGTGCTCTACGTGCACGGCTTCACCGACTACTTCTTCCAGGGCCACCTCGGCGACTTCTTCGCCGAGCGGGGCTGGGACTTCTACGCCCTCGACCTGCGCAAGTACGGACGCAGCCTGCGGCCCCACCAGACGCCGAACTTCTGCCGCGACCTCAGCGACTACTTCCCCGAGCTGGACGCCGCCGCGCGGATCATCCGCGAGGACGACGGGCACGACACGCTGCTCGCGATGGGCCACTCGACCGGCGGGCTGATCCTGCCGCTGTGGGCGCACGCCCGCCGCGACGCCGGGATCATCGACGGGCTCTTCCTGAACAGCCCCTTCTTCGACATCAACGCCCCGTGGCTGGTACGCCGGCCGCTCGCCGCCGCCGTCGGCCGGCTGGGCCGCCGGGCGCCGCGCCGGGTGCTGCCGTTCGGGCTGGGCACGGTCTACAGCGAGAGCATCCACGCCGAGCACCACGGCGAGTGGAACTACGACCTGACCTGGAAGCCGCTCGCCGGATTCCCCGTCCGGGCCGGCTGGCTGAACGCCATCCGCACCGCCCAGCGGCAGCTGCGCGTCGGCCTGGACATCCAGGTGCCGGTGCTGCTGGCCTGCTCGACCCGCTCGTTCAAGGGCACGAAGTGGCACGAGTCGGCCGCCCTCGCCGACGCCGTCCTGGACGTCGAGCACATGGTCCGCTGGGCGCCCCGCCTCGGCCGGCACGTCACCGTGGCACGCTTCGACGGCGGCATGCACGACCTCACGCTCTCCGGTCCCACCGTACGGGAGAAGGTCTTCCAGGAGGTCGGACGCTGGGCCGACGCGTTCTTCGACGCCGGGCCGACGGTCCGCGCCGGGGAGCGCCCACCGGCGAGCCGGCAGCCGGCGGACGAGGCCGACCCGGCGGACGCCCCCGCCCAGGGCGGCTGAACGCCGGCCGCCGACAGCCCCACGCGCCGCCGGCCGCCCATTCACCGCCGGCCGCGCCGCGCGCCGTCGGGCTCACGCCGTCGGGCTCACGTCGCGTCGACGGCCTCGCGGATGCGGTCGAAGGTCGCCAGCGGGTGGCCGCCGTCGCCGGCCGGCAGCACCAGGCCCAGGCACCGCAGCCCCGGCTCGCCGTCGCCGCCGGCCTGCACGCCGAAGACCGGCGCGCCCACGTAGCCGGCCGGCAGCTCCGCCAGGAGCCGCACGGCGTCCCCCACCCGCGCCACCCGCTCGATCGCCACCTCCAGCGGCCGGGCGCCGCCCGCGCCGACGCCGTGGGCGAGCACGACGGCGGAGCCCGGCTCCGCGCCGATCCGGGCGATCGCGTCCCGATCGGCCGCGATCGCGCCCGGCACCTGTTGGGTACGCCACCGCCAGCCCTCCCCGGCGGCGTGCTCGTGCAGGCCGACGGTGGGCATGACGGCGACGCCGAGATCCTCGTGGTGCCGCCACCGGTCAGCGAGGTCGGGCAGGGCCACGGCGTCGGCGGCCACCCCGGCCGGCTCGGTCACGCTCGCCCGCAGCCCGATCTCCCCCGCGCCGGATCGCGTGAGCGCGTCGGCGGTCAGCAGGTACTCGCGCCCCTGCCCGGTGAAGAGGAACGCGGTGCCCTCGCCCCGGTCGCCGTCCCCCGTCCCGGCGTCGGTCCGGCGGATGGGCAGGATCGCGCGGCCGAGGAGCTGGCACAACTCGTACGCGACGTCGTTCTCGATCTCCGGGTCAAGCAGCACCAGCCGAGGGTACGACCCGCCGCGTCCGGGGCCGCGCGGGTGCCGGAACCCGGGTGACCGGCACCGGAGGCGCGTGCGACCCTGGTCCGCGACGTGGCACGCGACCACCCGTTCCACCGGTCACCCGGTGAGCGGCGGTACCCTTCTCGCGCGACACGCACGCGCGCGCCCGTAGCTCAGCGGATAGAGCAGGGGACTTCTAATCCCAAGGCCGCAGGTTCGAATCCTGCCGGGCGCACCCACACACAGCAGGCTTGACCTGCTGCTTCTTGCCCTTCTTGAGATCTTTCTTAGCGCCATCCTTTGATGGCTTGGCCCCATGTGAGCCCGAGGCGAGCCCGGAGGTGCTTGGTGGCCCGACGAGGCACAAGCCGGGCCGTAGCCTCGCTGCCTCCATAGCGAGATCCCCCGAATCAGAGGCATCGGCGGCAGGCCAGGGCAACGTCCCGACCGGATCTACGCCGACCGGGGCTACGACTTCGACTGCTACCGCCGCGAGCTACGCACACCCGTCATCGCCCGACGCGGCACCGGCCACGGCTCCGGCCTCGGCACCCGACGCTGGGTCGTCGAGCAGACCATCGCCCTGCTGCACTGGTTCCGCCGCCTCCGGATCCTTTGGGATCCGAGACGACATCCACGAAGCACTCCTCACCCTCGCCTGCGCCATCGTCTGCTAGCGCCGACTCCAACGCTCAAAGAGTTAGGAGTTCTTACTACCGCCTCGGTCCTCCATGCTGCCTCCATCCATTACTCAGGCCCGGCTCGTCAACGTATTGACTTCCGTAACTGACCTAATAAAGGATGACGTGCAAGCGCTCCCATCGATCTCTTAGCACCAGCGAGGAGATCAGATGAAAGATCGTCATGTACTGCTGGCCGCCGCCGCCACCAGCATGCTGATGCTGGGTAGCATGGCAACGGCCAGCCTCCCCGCCGCAGCGGCCTCTACCGGCTGCGCGGTTGAATACACGGTGCAGAGCCAGTGGCCGGGCGGGTTCACCGCCACTGTCGCCGTTACCAACCTCGGCGACGCGGTGTCGAGCTGGAAGTTGGCCTTCGACTTCCCCAGCGCGAGCCAGAAGGTCACCCAGGGCTGGGGTGGCACCTGGACCCAGGCCGGCACCCGGGTGACGGCCGCCAGTATGAGCTGGAACGGATCACTGGGCACCGGCGCCTCGACCTCGATCGGGTTCGGTGGCTCGTGGAATGGCACGAACCCAATACCCGCGTCGTTCGCCCTCAACGGCACCACGTGCACCGGGTCGGTGACTTCGCCAACCACGAGCCCGACCACCCCTCCGCCCACCACCCCTCCGCCCAGCGGGGCGGCACCGGAGCTACGGGTGTCCGGAAACAAGATCGTCACCACGGACGGCAAGCCGTACCGACTGCTGGGCGTGAGCCGGTCCGGCGGGGAGTTCGCCTGCGTGCAGGGCAAGGGTCTGTGGGACTCCGGGCCGGTCGACCAAGCCTCGGTCGACGCGATGAAGACCTGGAACATCCACGCCGTGCGCGTCCCGCTGAACGAGGAATGCTGGCTCGGCGTCAACGGCTCACCCAGCGGCGCCACCTACCAGCAGGGCGTCAAGGACTACGTGAACCGGCTCGTCGCCAATGGCATCAACGTCATCCTCGACTTGCACTGGACGTGGGGGGCCTACCCCGACAGCCCGGACTGGCACTGCAAGGACGAGCACGCCACCTGCCAGAAGCCGATGCCGGACGCGCGGTACGCCCCCCAGTTCTGGACCGGCGTCGCCAACGCGTTCAAGGACAACGACGCGGTCGTGTTCGACCTGTTCAACGAGCCGTACCCGGACATGCCCGCCGACTGGAACAAGACCCTGGGCTGGCAGTGCCTACGTGACGGTGGCACCTGCGCCGGCCTCCCCTACGAGGTAGCCGGCATGCAGGACCTCGTCGATGCGGTCCGGGGCACCGGTGCCACCAACCTACTCATGGTCGGCGGCCTCGAATGGACCAACGACATGCGGGAATGGCTGACCTACAAGCCGAACGATCCGCTGAACAACATCGCCGCTTCCTGGCACGCGTACAGCTTCAACGCCTGCGCCAGCCAGTCCTGCTGGGACAGCCAGATCGCACCGCTGACGCAGCAGGTGCCGGTCGTGCTCGGCGAGTTCGGCCAGGACGACTGCGGCTTCGACTACATGCAGCGGCTGGTGAACTGGGCCGACTCGCACGACGTGAGTTACCTGGCCTGGACCTGGAACCCGTGGGGCTGCACCGGTGGCGCCGTGCTCATCAAGGACTGGGCCGGCACACCGGAGCCCGGCCTCGGCGAGGGTTACAAGGCCCACCTGCTGACCCGGAGCCCGTACGGGGATCAATTCGTACGCGAGCCCATCATCGCGGGCGGCTCGTAGCGTTGCGCGGACGTGTCGGCGGGTGGTCGGGCCGACCGGGCGACGCAAACCAGGGCGTCGGGCCTCCAGGGAGCGACCAGTCGGCAGAGGCCGAGCGAGCGTAATCGATGTATATCAATGTAACATTTTGTGAAGTGACGGGTCGCTGACGACCTGTCGGGGCAGCGCCGCCTCCACCGTACGAAACCGACAATGTCTAGGGAGAACAGACCGTGAACGAACATCGGGAGGGGCGGCTACGGACGCGATGGCGGCGGGCAGCCCGATCCGCCGTCGTGGCGGCGGCCTCCATCGGGATCACCGTGCTGGCCGTCGGGCTTACGGCGGGTGCGGCGACGGCGGGCGTCAGCTCTGCCGACCGCGGCACACCGAACGCCTCCTTCGCCGCCGGGCCGGTGTCCCGGGTCGCCGCAGGCGATCTGCACACCTGTGTGATCCGCACCGACGGAGCACTCTGGTGCTGGGGCAACAACTTCTACGGCCAGCTTGGCGACGCGACCACGACGGACCGGACCGCTCCGGTCCGGATCGGCGACGCCAACACCTGGGCGCGTATCGACGCCAGCATGAGCACCACCTGCGCGGTACGCACGGACGGATCGCTGTGGTGCTGGGGCAGCAACCACAACGGGCAGCTCGGCGACGGGACGACCACGAAACGGAGCAGCCCCGTACGGATCGGCAACGGCACCACCTGGGCCAGCGTCAGCACCGCCGCCAATCACACCTGCGCCGTCCAGACGACCGGTACCCTGTGGTGCTGGGGCCTGAACCGCCACGGGCAGCTCGGCACCGGCGCGACCCCCCTTCTGGCGACCACTCCGGTGCAGGTCGGCACGGCGACCACCTGGGCGAGCGTCACGACCGGGTACGCGCACACCTGCGCCACCCGCGCCGACGGGACCCTGTGGTGCTGGGGCAGCAGTTCGGACGGGCAGCTCGGTCTCGGCATCCGGGACTACCGGGCGACACCGACGCAGGTGGGCACCGCGACCACGTGGACCGGCGTGACGGCCGGGTACGTGCACACCTGCGCGGTCCGCGCCGACGGGACGCTGTGGTGCTGGGGCGAGAACGGGTACGGCCAGGTGGGCGGGGGCGTCGGCTTCCAGACCACCCCACTCCAGGTCGGCACCGCCACCACCTGGGCAAGGGTCGAGACGGGCATCGACTCGTCGTGCGCGACGCGCACCGACGGCAGCCTGTGGTGCTGGGGCAACAACGCGTCCGGGCAACTCGGTGACGGCACCACCACCCACCGGTCGACCCCGACCCGGGTCGGTAGCGCCACCACCTGGACGGACAGCCTCGCCGCGTCCCACCACGCCTGCGCGTTGCGCACCGACGGCAGCCTGTGGTGCTGGGGCGACAACTCGTTCGGGCAGCTCGGCGACGGCACCACCACCCACCGGTCCACCCCGGCACAGGTCGCCCTGCCGGGCTGACCGCCACCGTGGACGAGCGGGGCCGTCGGTCCGCGCCGCTGCCGCGTCGGCGACGGCGCGGACCGACGGCACCCTCCATCAGCTGGTGTCGAGGAGAGCGGAAGTACCTACCAGAACGTGGTCCTCGTCGCGAGCTGCTGGACCGAACCTCCCGGTGGTGCTGTAGCCCAGCGTCAGCGGAGTCGGACGTCGAGGGCCGGGAAGTCGTACCAGCTCAGCTCGAAGGACGACCCGGCCTCCGGGACCACCGGGAACAGGCCCCAGCTCTCCACCCGCTCGCCCGGCGCGATGCTGAAGGACTCGTCGGGCCGCGTCTCGGTGCACCAGGTGGACTCGGGACGCACGGTCCGGCCGTCCGACAGGACGATCCGCGAGGAGGTGCGGTCGACCTCGGCGGTCGGGCAGCTCACCGGCCACGCGACGGGAGAGCCGTTGCGGTACGTGAGGTTCAGCCGCAGCTTGCCGCCGGTGACCTCCGCGCTGACCAGCGTGACGGTCAGGCCCGACTGGCGGTAGACCGACTGGTCGAGCGGGTACGTCCGGGCTGCGGGCTGCGACGGCGACGGGCCCGAGCCGCTGGCCGGAGAGCCCACGGAGGGGCCGCCAGTGGTGGCAGCGGCGGTGGTGGCGGCGACCGTTCCGGACGTGGCGGGGTCGGCCGACCCGGACGCGGTGCGGTCGGCCAGGTACCAGCCACCGAGGGTGCCGACGACGGCGAGGCACGCCGTCGCCGCGACGACGGCGAGCAGGCCCACGTACCTCTTCTGCACGATCGGCTCCCGGCTGGGTGCGGCGGCGATGGCGTGAAGGTAGCACCAGGGTCCAAAGTCGGCGGTACGTCGGAGGCACGGCGTAGCGTCGGGGCATGGACGTCGACTGGAACGGTGAGCTGCTCGAACAGCTCGACTGGCACTGGCGGCTACAGGCCCGCCCGCGCCTCGACGGATTGACCGACGCCGAATACCACTGGGAGCCCTTGCCGGGCGCCTGGGGCGTCCGGCCGCGCGGGCGCAGCACCGCCCCGCTGGCGGTCGGGCAGGGCGACCACGTGATCGACTTCGCGATGCCGCAGCCCGAGCCCGCGCCCGTCACCACGATCGCCTGGCGGCTCGGGCACCTCGTCGTGGGGGTGTTCGGCACCCGCGTCGCCGCCCACTTCGGCGGTCCCCCGGTGGACTACGGCTCCTTCGCGTACGCCGGCACCGCCGACGCGGCGCTGGCGCAGCTCGACGAGGCGTACGACCGCTGGGTCGCCGGGGTGCGCGGCCTGGGCCGCGACGGCCTGGCCCGGCCGTGCGGCCCGGCGGAGGGGCCCTACGCGGACCGGTCGCTGGCGACGCTCGTGCTGCACATCAACCGGGAGGCCATCCACCACCTCGCCGAGGTGGCGCTGCTGCGCGACCTGCACCTGCGACTCGGCTGACCCCGGCGGCACGCCCCGGGGGCATCCGGTGCGACCCCGGGTGCCATATGCTGCGCCGGTTGTCACGGGGCGCGGGAGGACCACATGCGACGCTGGCTGGGCGTCACGGCTTCGGCCGCGCTGGTCGTGGCGGCGGTGAGCGGGTGCGGCACGCCGGCCGGCACGGACGGGGACCTGACCGACGACTGGCGGCCGGTGGCCGAGGCCCGCCAGTTCGCGCCGCAGACCGGCGAGTGCCACGTGGTCGCCGAGCCGACCGCCTACCTCACCAGTCACCAGCCGGTCGACTGCGCGAAGGCGCACCTGGTCGAGACCTTCCACATCGGCACGTTCACCGGCGACCTGGCCGCCCGCCCGATCCCGCCCCGCGTCGGGTCGGCGGCGATGCGGTCCGCGTTCGCCGAGTGCGACGCCAGGGCCAAGGAGTTCGTCGGCGGCGAGTGGCGCGACGCCCGGTTGTCGGTGCAGGTGGCGCCCACGTCGCCGGCCGGCTGGACGGGCGGCAGCCGGTGGTACCGGTGCGACCTGTTCGAGCTCGACGCGGTGAGCGGCGCCAACGGCGACAACGACCGGCCCGTCAACCGGGCGGGCAGCCTCCGTGGCGTGCTGAGCGCGGCCACCCCGCTGCGGTACGGCTGCGCCGAGGAGGACGAGTGGTCGAACCTGCTCGCGGTGCCGTGCACGAAGGTCCACCGCTTCGAGTACGTGGGCGTCTGGACCGCGCCCGACGTGTCCTACGACGACGCGACGAAGGACGAGGACGCCGTCCACGCCAAGTGCCGGCCGGTCATCGCCCGCTACGCGAAGGTGGCGGTCGACGGCATGCTCCGTTACCGCACGGGCAGCACGTACCGGTTCCCGTCCGAGGAGGCGTGGGCGCGCGGCGACCGGGGGGTGCGCTGCTGGTACTGGTCCAGCGGGAAGAAGCTGACCCGCTCGATCGCGGGCGGCGGCACGAAGGTCCTGCCGATCAACTGACCGGGCGTCCGCGGGAGCGGTGCGGGCGGGTCACCGTTTCCGTCGGCGGCCCGGATCCGCACCGGGAAGGGCTGACCGGCCGGCGACACGGCAGGCACCGAGGGTGATCGCGGGCGGTCGCTCGTGCTATTCTCCGGCGTCGATCCCCCGTTTTGGCCCGGATCGGGTCGTTGTCGCAGAAGGACCCTCTTTCCCGATGCCGGCCGTTGCCGCACCGACCACGTCGCCCACCACGCTGGACACTCCGGCCGGCGGCGCGTTCATTCTGATCTTCACCCGCCTGCCGGCGCTGCTGCGCCTGGCCTGCGGCCTGGTCGGCGCGGTGGTCGCCCTGTCGGTGGGTACCCCGCCCGTCGAGCCGGCGCTACTGGTTCCGGCCGTCGCGGCCCTGACCGCCTGGTCGGTCTGGTACGCGTTCCGCGCGCTGCGCCACGGCATCGGCCGTCCGATGGTGCTCGGCGACGTGGCGCTGACCGCCGCCGCCTGCCTGGCGATGCCGGTGCTGGTCGCCCCGGAGGTGCTGCCCGGCGAGGTGAGCTGGATCGCGGTGCTGGCCAGCACCACGGTCCTCAACGCGCAGGCCAACGCCCCCATCGGTTGGTCGGTTCCGGCGGGGCTGTTGGTGACGGCGGCCTACGCGACCGGCGCGCACGCCGCCGGCCAGCCCGACGAGGCCGCCGCGCACGCGGTGACGCTGCTGGTGCAGACGGCCTGCGGCGCGCTGATCACCGCCATCATGCGGCGGCGGATCGGTCGGGCCGACGACGCCTTCGTGGCGCACCAGCGGCTCACCCGGGAGGCGCTGGTCGCCCGGACCGCGCGGGACGCGGAGCGGCGGCAGAACCGGGATCTGCACGACACGGTGCTGGCCACCCTGACGATGGTCGGGCTGGGCGCGGTCGCCGGCCCGTCCGCCGCGCTGCGCGAACGGTGCGCCGCCGACCTGCGTACCCTCACCGCGCTGGCCGACGCGCGGTCCGCGCCCGAGGAGGGGCCGGTGCCGCTGGACGGGCGGCTGCGGGCGGTGCTCGCCCGGCTGCCCGAACTGCCGGTCAGCACCGAGCTGGCGCCGTGCGTCGTGCCCGCCCCGGTCGCGGAGGCGCTCGCGGAGAGCACGTACGCGGCGCTGTCCAACGTGCTCCGGCACGCGCCGGGCGCGTCCGCCGCGCTGCGGCTGAGCCGGGTCGCCGGCACCGTCGTGGTCGAGCTCGCCGACGACGGTCCGGGTTTCGACCCGGCGGCCGTTCCCGCGCACCGGTACGGGCTGCGCGAGTCGGTACGCGGCCGGATGTCCTCCGTCGGGGGGCGCGCCGAGATCGACTCGCGCCCCGGCGCCGGTACCCGGATCCGGTTGGAGTGGTCCAGTGTCGACTGAGGCGACGACGGCTCCGGCGACGACGGTGCCGGCGGCGCGTACGCCGGACGCGGGACGGTCCCCGGTGGACCCGGCGGCGGCGGTGGCCGCCGCCTCCGACGGCGGCGCCCGGGTCGTGGCGGTGGTCATCGCGCTGGCCTGGCACACGGCGATCGCGCTGCCCGCCGTGCTGGGCGCGTGGGCGGAACTGGCCGCGCCGGCGGTGGTCCTCGCCGGCTGGCTGCTCGCGGCGGCGATCGGGGTGCTGGCCGGCCTGCGGCTGCTGCGCGGCGTCCGACTGCCGGCCTGGCCGCTGGCCGCGCTGCTGCTGGTGGTCGACGCGGTGGTGTTCGCGGCGGCCGGTGAGCGGCACCTCTTCACCGCCGCGAACTGGGTGTGGGGCACCCTCGGCTGGTTCTTCGTCATGGTGCTGTGGGGGCGGCGAGCCTCCGGGCTGATCGCGACGCTGGGCGTCCACGCGCTGATCGCGCTGGCCGGGGTGCTCGGCCACGGCGCGACCGCCCCCGCCGACCTGGCCCGGTACGCCATGTCCGTCCACGCCACGTCGACCCTTCAGGTGGCGGTCTTCGTGGGCGGCACGGCGATCGCGCGGCTGGCCCGGCAGCGGGCCGGCGCGGCGGCGGCCGCCCACGCGGCGGAGGCCGAACGGGACGCCGCCGAACGGGCCCGGCGGGAACGGCACGCCCGCCTGACGCTGGTCAGCGGCGCCGCCGAGGAGGTGCTCGCGGAGCTGGCCGAGGGTCGGGCGGACCCGGCCGACCCGGACGTGCAGCGGCGGGCGGTGCTGGCCGCCGCCCGGCTGCGCCGGCTCATCGCCGAGTCCGACGACGTGCCCGACCCGCTGCTGCACGAGCTGCGGGCCGCCGCCGACCTGGCGGACCGCAACGGGCTGCCGATCGACCTGGTGACGATCGGCGACCCGCCGCCCCTGCCGGTGCAGGTGCGCCGCCGGCTGGCCGACCCGCTCACCGCGCTCCTGGCCGACGCCCGGGGCTGGGCCCGGCTGACCGTGGTCGCCGGGCCCGACGAGGTGGTGGTCAGCCTGGTCACGCCCGACCGGCCCGGTCCCGACACCGCCGGGCCGCCGGGCGACGACGGGCGGGTGGAGTATCTCTACGAGCGGGACGGGGAGATCAGATGGGCGCAGACGCGGTGGCGGGGGTGACCGGCGGTCGGCCGATCGGCGTGGCGATCGTGGACGACCACCCGGTCGTCATCGAGGGGGTCCGCGTCTGGCTGGCCGCCGAGCCCCGACTGACGGTGCTGGCGACCGGCGACGACCCGGACGTGGTGCTGCGGGCCGCCCCCGACGCCGACGTGGTCCTGCTCGACCTGCGGCTGCACGGGCGGATGGCCCTCGACAAGCTCGCCGAGTTGAGCGCGGCCGGCCGGCGGGTGGTGGTCTACTCGGAGCACACCGACCCGCAGACGATCCTCGCCGCCCTGGACGCCGGGGCGGTCGCGTTCCTGGCCAAGCACGAGGGGCGCGAACACTGCGTGGCCACCGTGCTGGCCGCCGCCAGCGACCGCCCGTACGTGCCGCCGGCGCTCGCCGGGGCGATCGTGGGTGACCCCCGCCCGGACCGGCCCGCTCTGTCCGACAAGGAACGTGAGGCGCTGCTGCTGTGGTTCCAGTCGATGTCGAAGGCGTCCGTGGCCCGTCGGATGCGGATCAGCGAGCACACCGTCAAGCAGTACGTCGACCGGGCGCGGATCAAGTACACCCGAGCGGGGCGACCGGCCGCCACCAAGGCGGCGCTGCTCGCCCGGGCGATCGAGGACGGCCTAGTCCGGCCGGAGGAGATCGGCATCTATCGGTCACAGGCCTCCTACGACCGGCCGACCCCCTAACGGGCGTCATGACAGCCGGCCGGGGGTCGGCGACGCTCGTGGTCAGATGCCGTCGGCAGCGGAGGTCATGACGATGCACGATGACGCGTCCCCCTTCTTCATCGCCCCGCACCGCTTCGACGCGGACGACGACGTGGCCCCGGCGCTGGACCGGCGGCACGAGCTGGTCGTCGAGGCCGGTGAGCGGGTGCTCGCCCGGCACCGGCTGCACGCGTCGGGGCACCTGCTCGGCCCGACTGAGGCACGGCGGCGGTGGACGCTGCCCGAGCCGGTGACGGTGACCGTCACCGACCGGCGGATCGCGTACGTCGGCGGCGGGCCGCAGCTCGCCCTGGTCGACGGGGCCGGTGACGGCGCGCGGCACCGCCGGGGCGTCCGGCTGCCGGGGCTGGTCAGCGGTCAGATCCGCTGGCAGTGGCCGTCCCGCCTGGAGCTGCTGGCGGCGGGGCCCGCGGAGCAGGCCCGCCTGTTGGTGGTCTGCGACGCGCTGCGCACCATCCAGCAGCCGGCCCTCGGCCTCACCGGCCCCGCCGGGGAGGTCGTCGAGCTGACCCGCCGGGTGCGCCGGGCGGTGGCCGGGTTCCGGCTGGCCCACCCCGAGCTGGTGGACCTGTCGCCGCCCGAGCGGGACGTGCTGGCGGTGCGGGCCGGGGCCGGGCCGGGCGCCGGCGAGGCCCGGATCACCCTGCCCGGGTCGCTGCCGGTCGAGTTCCACTCCCGGGACGACTACTACCGGCCGGGACGCTCCGACCGTGGGTGGCACGGGCCCGCAGCCGGCGCAGCATCCGGGCATCGGTGAAGCCGACGGTACGGGCGGCCCCCTCCACGGTGGCGCCGTGCCCGATGAGGTGCTCGGCGCGTTCCACCCGCAGCAGCTGCTGGTAGCCGAGCGGGGTCAGCCCGGTGGCCCGCCGGAACAGTCGGGTCAGCGTCCGCTCGGCCACCCCGCCGACGGAGGCGAGGTCGGCCAGCGGCAGCGGCTCGGCGAACCGGCGGTCGATCAGGTCCTGCACCCGGTGCACGGCGTCGGAAAGGTGGGACCGGTGCCGCAGCAGGGCGCCGGCCTGCGGCTCGTGACCGTTGCGCCGGGAGTGCAGGACGAGGGTGCGGGCGATCCGCGCTGCCACCGCCGGCCCGTGCCGGGTGGCCACCAGGTGCAGCGCCACGTCCATGCCGCTGGCGATGCCGGCGGAGGTGACCACCCGCTCGTCGACCACGTAGAGCACGTCGCGGACCACCCGCGCCGCCGGGAACCGGCGGGCCAGTTCGTCCTGCACGTCGTGGTGGGTCGTGCAGCGGCGGCCGTCGAGCAGGCCGGCCCGGCCGAGGGCGTACGCGCCGGCGCAGACGCTGGCGACGGTGCCGCCGCCGGCGTGGTGGTCGGCCAGCCGCCGCAGGTCGTCCGGACCGACCGGCCCCTGCGGTCCGTGCGCGCGCAGCCGCCATCCGGGTACGACCACCAGGTCGTCGCGGGTCAGCTCGGGCCACCGTTGCCCGGCCACCAGCGGTACGCCCTGCACGGTCGGCACGACCTCCCGGTCGGCGACGTAGTGCAGCCGGTAGTCGTACCCGAGGTCGGCGGCGGCGGAGAACACCTGGGCCGGGCCGGCGAGGTCCAGCAGGTGCAGCTGCGGGACGAGCAGGAAGACGACCCGGGGCATCGGCTCAGGCCCGCGCGCCGGCCGGAACCGCGCCGGCCACCTCGGCCACGGTGCGGATGGTGGCGAACCGGCCGGCGAGGGCGTACTCGGTGCGGGCGGTCATCTCCTCGTTCGACAGGGTGCGCGGGTCGGCGAGGATCTCCTCCTGCGTGGCCGTGGCCGGCAGGTCCCGGTGCGGGGTCGGGAAGGTCACCGTCGCGTCCGTCACGAAGGTCACCTCGTAGCCGAGGTCGCAGCCGACCCGGGCGGTGGTCTCGACGCACTGTTCGGTGCGAATGCCGCAGACGGTGATCTCGCCGACGCCCGCCGTCGTCAGCAGCTGCTGGAGGTTGGTGGTGGTGAAGGCGTTGTGCGACGTCTTCACCAGCGTGGGTTCCCCCGGGGCGGGTGACAGCCCTTCGATCAGGCGGACGTGCCCGTTGGCCGGGTCGAAGACCCCGCCGGTGCCCGGCTCGGCGTGCAGGACCCAGACGACCAGGGCGCCGCGCCCCCGGGCGGCGGCGACGAGCCGGTCCACCTGGCCGACGATGTCGGGGTTGGAGGCGTACGCCCAGCTGGGGCGGCGGCGGAAGGACTCCTGGACGTCGATGACGACGAGTGCTGATCTGCTCATGGGTGGAATCCTCGCCGGGTACGCGCCGCCGCGGCAGGCACCATCGCGCCCCGCTGCGGAACGATCCGGCCACCCCGGTGCCCGCCGACCGGGAACGTCGTCGGGCGTCGGGTCGACCGGCAACCCTGCTCAGGCGTCGGGGTCGACCGCGGCGGCCCGGCGGCGGACCTCCAGGTCGGCGGCCTCCTCCAGCGTGGGCGCGGTGCCGCCCAGGTGCGCCGGGAGCCACCAGGTGTCGTCGGGGCCGGCGGGGGCGTCGGGGTACTCCCGCTGGGCCCGGTCGACGAGCGCGGTGAGCCGCTCCTTCAGGTCGACGGTCATCGCGTTGGCGTCCGGGTAGGCCGCCGGGTGCATCGGCTCGCCGACCAGGATCGTGATCGGGGTGTGCCGGCGGGTCAGGGTGCGCGGTCGGCCCTTGGTCCAGAGCCGCTGGGTGCCCCAGAGCGCCACCGGCAGCACCGGCACACCGGCCTCGGACGCCATCCGGGTCGTCCCGCTCTTGAGTGACTTGACCGTGAACGACCGGCTGATCGTCGCCTCCGGGAAAACGCCGACCACCTCACCGCGCTTCAGTGCGCTGACCGCCGTCGCGTACGACCCGGCGCCCGCCCGCCGGTCCACCGGGATGTGCCGCATGCCCCGCATCAGCGGGCCGGACACCTTGTGCGTGAAGACGGACTTCTTGGCCATGAACCGCACCAGCCGCTTCGCGGGGTTCGCGCCCAGCCCGCAGAAGATGAAGTCGAGGTAGCTGACGTGGTTGCTGGCCAGCACCGCCCCGCCCGTACGCGGCACGTGATGGGCGCCCTCAATGGTGATCTTCAGGTCGAGGACCCGGAACATCGTCTTGGCGGCGGCGATCACGGGCGGGTACACGAGTTCCGGCATGGCGCGAACTTACCCTGCCCACCTGAACCTCATGCCGACCCGCCGGGCCACCGCGCCCGGCGCGTTCCCGCCCGCCCGTGCGGGCCGGGGCCCCGGTCGCGGAAGGCCGGCGGCGCCCGGTCCGCCCGGTCGCCGCCGGCCCCGCGGGAGCCGGGCCCGCTAGTCGGTGAGCCGGTGCATGTCGAGGCGGCCCCGGGCGAACGCGTCGACGCGGCCCCACCGGCCCGGGATGTCCAGCACCTCGATCCGCCCCATCCCGATCGGCAGCCGGGGCTCCACCGCGAGGTGCCCCTCGTGCGGCTCCAGGCCGAGCATCGTCCGCAGCAGCAGCAGCGGCGTGCCGGTCGACCATGCCTGCGGGCTGCACGCGGTCGGGTACTCCACCGGGAACTTGGTCAGCTCGCGGGGGTAGCCCCCGAACGCCTCCGGCAGCCGGCCCTCGAAGTAGGTGGCCGCGTCGAGGATGCCGTTGGCGATGACCGCCGCCTCCTCGGCGAAGCCGTACCGGCGCAGGCCCCAGGCGATGAACGAGTTGTCGAACGGCCAGATCGTGCCGTTGTGGTAGCCGATCGGGTTGTAGCGGACCTCGCCCTCGGCCAGCGTCCGCACCCCCCAGCCGGTGAAGAGCCGGGGACCGACCAGGTGCTCGGCGATCTTCTCGGCCCGGTCGTGGTCGACGATGCCGCTCCAGAGCAGGTGACCGATGTTGGAGCTCAGCACGTCGCACTGGCGGCCGTCCGGGTCCAGGGCCAGGGCGTAGTACTGGCCGTCCTCCACCCAGAAGTCCCGGTTGAACCGCTCCTTCAGCGCCGCCGCCTCCCGCTCCAGCCGGTCGGCGAAGTCCGGGTCGCCCCAGAACTCGCGCGCCAGGCGGGCGGCCCGCAGCTTCGCGTCGTACGCGTACCCCTGCACCTCGCAGGTGGCCCGGGGGAACGGCGGCAGCTTGCCGTCCCGGTAGGAGATCGAGTCCCAGGAGTCCTTCCAGCACTGGTTCTCCAGGCCGGTGTCGGTGTTGCGCCGCTCGTACCAGATGTAGCCGCTGCCGACCAGGTCGGCGTAGTCGTCGATCCACTTCAGCGCGGCCCGGCACTCCCGCTCCAGCTCCATGACCAGCTCGACGTCACCGCTCCACTTCTCGTACTCGTCGAGCAGCACCAGGAACAGCGGGGTCGCGTCCACCGACCCGTAGTACGGCGAGTGCGGCTGTTCCTCGAAGGCGGCGGTCTCGCCGTACCGCATCTCGTGCAGGATCCGGCCCGGGTCCTCGTCGCGGAAGTCGTCGAACCGGGTGCCCTGGAGCGAGGCCAGGACCCGCAGCGTGGTCTTCGACAGGTCCGGCGTGAACGGCAGCGTCTGCAGGCAGGTCAGGATGCTGTCCCGCCCGAACATGGTCATGAACCAGGGCAGGCCGGCGGCCGGCAACGACGCCCCACCCAGGGAGAGCGGCGAGAAGCGCAGCGCCGCCAGGTCGATCAGGCTGCGCCGGTACGTCGAGGCGACCCGGTCGTGCTGGCTGTTCACCTTGGGAGCCCTGGCGATCCACTCTTCCAGGTCGTGCTGGAGGGCGAGCCGCTCGGTGGTGTGCGCCCGCAGCCCCATCCGCAGGTCCCGGCCGCCCGGCGAGAGCGCCAGGGACTTGACGTCGATCTCGGTCTGCCACTGCTCGTTGGGTTGGAGGTGGATCGAGTAGGCGAAGCCCTTGCGGTCGTAGCGCGGCGCCGGGGTGGCCGAGATCGCCGTCTCCCGGATGAAGTTGCCCCGCCGGTAGCCCAGGCGCAGCCGGTCGGACTCGACCTCCGTGTAGATCTCGCCCTTCTTGTTGAGGATCTCGTCCTTGACCTGGAACAGGTCGGCGAAGTCGGAGGCCGCCTCCATCCGGATTTCCAGGTCGACCGGCTTCTCGTCGTGGTTGAGGATGGTGATCGTCTCCCGGAAGCTGCCCCCCACCGTCCGTTCCCGGACGATCGACAACTTCGCGTCGACGTAGTGCGTCGCCATCCCCGGCACCAGGAAGAAGCGGGCCTCGTAGTACTGGAGGTCGTCGTACGACAGGGGGGTGAGCCGGTCCCCGTTCACCGTGAGCACCCACGTCGACAGGAAGCGGGTGTCCAGGGAGAAGAACCCGGTCGGCTCGCTCGGCGTCGCCTCGATGTCCCCGGTGTCCTCCGACACCACGAAGGTGCTGCCGTCCAGGATGCGGATCGTGTTCTGCGTCATCACCGCACCCCCTGGTGGACCTCGAAGTGCCGGCGTGGTCCCCGGGCGTCCGGATGGGCGGGGAAGAGCCGCTCCATCTGCAGCACCAGTCGGAGGTCCCCGCTCACCGTCATGTCCCCACGCAGCAACGCCGCCACCCCGTGCTCGCGGCCGGCGGCGAGCTCCTCGAAGAGGGCGGGGTTGGTGCCGACCACCGTGTCGGCCTCCTGGTCCTCCCGGCTCACCTGGAGCCGGCCGTGGTCGATCCGCAGCAGCCAGTGCGTCGTTTGCGCCCCCTCGTGCAGGTCCAGGCGCAGGGTCCCGGAGGACTTCGCCAGCAGGGGGTCGTAACCCCGCCGGTCGAGGTCCTCGAAGAACCTCGTCGTCGCGTCCACCATCGGGTCCTCTCCTCCCCCGTCGGTCAATGTCCCGAGCAGGGGGTCCCCGTCCGGTGCCGGACCAACCTCGCCCGGATGGGGTGAGGCGCCCCTGTCCGGCGCGTCGCGACGGCGCGGCCCGCCTCCCCGTTCCGGGGCGCACCGGCTAGATCACCAGGGTGTCGTAGCGGCCCTTCCACCGGCGGACGTGGCCGCGCCACCCGGCGAGCAGCGCGATGACGGTCCAGCCGACGCCGCCGAGGAGCAGTGCCGCCAGCATGCCGCCGGGGTCGACCCGGTCGGCGACCTCGAGGTCGACCACCCCGTCCGGGTCGGTGAGCACGGCGAGCCTGTCGCCGACCCGGTGGCCGGGGTTGCTGCCCTGGTGGACCAGCGGCTCGTCGAGGCGCCCGTCGGCGCCCTGGAGCGTGAACTCGTGCCGCTTGCCGACGACCCGCACGTCGACGATGCTCACCTCCTGGCGGACGCCGCGCGCCTCCAGCACCGCCTCCGGGGCGAGCTGCACCGATCCCACGAGGACGAAGAGGGCCGGAACCACCGCGAGAAAGGCGAGCCACGCGGCCCGGTGCAGCAGACGGACGGCGAACACGAAGGCCAGGCAGAGGAGCAGGCCCGTGATGATCGGTACGACCGTCGCGCCCACCGCCACGTACGCGACGGCGGTGTTCAGCGCGATCACGACCAGACCGAGCAGCACCACCAGCAGCGTCGTCGTGATCGACCTGCCGGCCGACCAGGCTCCCGCCATGGGTCCGGAACCGGTAGGCGGCGCCCCGGCCGGCGCCGTCATCGTGGATCGGTGCTGGGGCGGCCATCCGCCCGGCTGGCTCCGGCCTGGTGTGGGGAACTCTGCAGACACGGCAAGATCATAGAACTGGCGGTCCATCACGCCGGGGCGGCGACGTCACGCCCACGGTGAAGACGCGACGCCGGCTCCCGCTTCGGGGAGCCGGCGCGCCCGCGGCGGACGGTCAGTTGTTCGGTTCGTCGGCGCTGATGTCGGCGAGCACCGACTGCGGCTCCCGCTCCACGGCGAGGTCACCCATCGAGACCAGGCCGACCAGCCGCCCGTCGTCGATGACCGGCAACCGGCGTACGGCGTACGTCCGCATGAGGTCGGCGGCCGCGACCGCGTCGTCGTGCTGGCTCACCGTGATCACGTCCTTGCTGGTGATCCGGTTGAGCGGGGTCGAGTTCGGGTCCATGTTCTCGGCCACGCCCCGGACCGTGATGTCCCGGTCCGTCACGATTCCAATGACGTCGTCCCCGTCGGTCACCACCACGTCGCCGATGGCGCTGTCGCGCATCTCCTGCGCCGCGGCGGTCAGCGTGTCGTTGCCGTCCATCGTCACCAACCGGGTCGTCATGAACTCTCCGACCGTTGTCATGGTGCTCCCCTCTCGGTGTCGGCACCGCCGTCTACCCGCCGACCGGACGGGGTAACGCGAGCGACCCCGGCCCGGGTCAGGCGCGCGGCGGGAGGCCGTAGAGGCGCTCGACGTGCAGCCGGAGCACGAGGCGTCCCTCGGCGACCATCGCCCGCCGGTAGTCGGCCCAGTCCGGATGCTCACCCTGGATCGCCCGGTAGAGGTCGACCAGCTCCGCCACGGTCGCGTCGTCCGGGTCGGCGGCCACCGGGGTCAGCTCGGCGCGCCCCTCCGCGACCGCGTACGCCCAGCCGTCGTCGCTGGCGACGTGGAAGGAGGCGCGCGGGTCCCGGCGCAGGTTGGCGGTCTTGGCCCGGCCGTCGGTCACCGAGACGCGGATCAGGGCCGACGGACTGTCGAAGGCGTAGATGACGGTGGAGAGCTGCGGTCGCCCGTCCCGCTTGAGCGTGGCCAGCACCCCCAGCCGGTGGCCGGCGATCAGCGCCGTCAACGCCCGCTGGGTCTCGTCGTCCGCCACGGCAACCTCCCGCTCGACCGGTCACGGCGTACCCATCGAACCACGGCGGACGCCCCGCCCGCGCCCGCGCGCCTGCCGTACGCCGACGCGGCGGGCCGCACCGGAGGACGCGGCGGGCCCCCGCCGCGGCCGGCGGGGGCCCGAGGAGGCGCGTCGGTCAGCGGCGCTCGGCGGCGACCAGCTCGGCGAGCTGCACCGCGTTGAGCGCGGCGCCCTTGCGCAGGTTGTCGTTCGAGCAGAACAGGGCGAGGCCGTGCTCGACGGTCTCGTCGGCGCGGATCCGCCCGACGTAGGTCGGGTCCTGGCCGGCGGCCTGCAACGGGGTCGGCACGTCGGCGAGCGCCACGCCGGGGGCGCCGTCGAGCAGCTCGCGGGCCCGCTGCGGGCTGACCGGGCGGGCGAAGCGGGCGTTGATCTGGAGCGAGTGGCCGGTGAACACGGGCACCCGCACGCAGGTGCCGGAGACGCGCAGCCCGGGGATCTCCAGGATGCGGCGGCTCTCGTTGCGCAGCTTCTGCTCCTCGTCGGTCTCGAAGCTGCCGTCGTCGACGATCGAGCCGGCGAGCGGGAGCACGTTGAACGCGATCGGCCGGGCGAACGAGCGGGGGGCCGGGAACTCCACGGCCGCGCCGTCGAAGGCGAGACCGGCGGCGTGCTCGGCGACCTTGCGGACCTGCTCGTCGAGTTCGGCGACGCCGGCCAGGCCGGCGCCGGAGACCGCCTGGTACGTCGAGACGACCAGGCTGACCAGCTCCGCCTCGGCGTGCAGCGGGCGCAGCACGGGCATCGCGGCCATCGTCGTGCAGTTGGGGTTGGCGATGATCCCCTTGGGGCGTACGGCGGCGGCGTGCGGGTTGACCTCGGCGACGACCAGCGGCACCTCCGGGTCCATGCGGAACGCCGAGGAGTTGTCGATGACGACGGCGCCGGCGGCGGCGACCCGGGGCGCGAGCTCCTTCGCGGTGCCCTTGCCGGCGGAGAAGAGCACGATGTCGAGCCCGGAGTAGTCGGCGGTGGCCGCGTCCTCCACGGTCACCTCGCCGTCCCGCCAGGGCAGGGTGCGCCCGGCCGACCGCGCCGAGGCGAACAACCGCACCTGCTCCGCCGGGAACTCCCGCTCCGCCAGCACCTGCCGCATCACGCCACCGACCTGGCCGGTGGCCCCCACAATGCCGATCCTCATGCCCGCGAGGCTACCCAGCCCGGCGACCCGACCGGGAACGCTTTCCCACCCACCGGGGCCGCCGGTGCTCCCGCCGGGCGGTGGCCGTGGCCGCCCCGGGCCTCGACCGGGACGGAACGACGCCGCCGGAGGGGCCGGTGGGACGCAGGATCGTCAGCCGGCGGGGCGGCCCGCCGAAGCATCCACGCCGGCCGCCCCGGACAAGCCACCCGCACCCGGCGGGGGCGGCGCGACCGATGTCACACCGCCCCGGGCCGGTCAGGAGGCGTGCTCGACCAGTTCACCCAGGCCGGTGGCGACGAGTTCGTCGCGGATCACCGCGGCGTCGCCCTCCACGACGAGGGTGAGCTCCTCCGGGCGCAGGTGCGTGGCGGCCGCCGCGGAGACCTCCGCCACGTCGGCGGCGAGCAGCGCCTCGCGCAGCCGGGCGTGGTAGTCGTCCGGCAGGTCGTGCACGACCAGGGTGGTCAGCGCGGAGGCGATCGCCCGGGGGCTCTGCAACTCGACCGAGAGCTGCCCGGCCCGCCAGGAGCGTGCGACCGCCAGCTCCTCCTCGGTCACCCCGGTCTCCCGGGTACGGGTGATCTCGCCGACCGCCTCGACGACGGCCGGCGCGGTGACCGCCGTCTGCACGCTGGAGCTGACCCCGAAGCGGCCGAACCGGCGGGACGAGGCGAAGTCGCCCCGGATGCCGTACGTGTAGCCGCGCACCTCGCGGATCAGGTGGTTGAGCCGGGAGGTGAACGCCCCGCCGAGCACCGTGCCGGCGAGCGTCATCGGCACGTGGTCGGGGTGGGCGCGGTGCGGCGACGGGTGGCCCAGCCGCAGCGTGGACTGCACCGAGCCGGGCCGGTCCACCAGGATGATGCGCCGGCCGGAGCGGGTCGGCACCTCGATCGGGCCGCCCCGGTCGACCGGCCCGCCGCCGGTGCCGGCGAAGGCCGCCGCGCCGAGCGTGTCCAGGTCCAGCCGGTCCAGGTCACCGGCGACGACCAGCGTGCCGGGGCGGATGAACCACTCGGAGTGGAAGACCGTGACGTCCTCCACGTCCAGCGCCGCCACCGACTCCGGGTCGCCGTACAGGGGGCGACCCCAGCGGTTACCGGCGCCGAACAGGTCCGCGCGCAGCGCCGCGTCGGCCCGCGGGCCGGGGTTGGCCCAGTCCATCCGCAGCGCCGTCGCCTCGTCGTCGCGGACCCGCCGGACGTCGTCCGGGTCCAGCTTCGGGGTGCGCACCGCCTCGGCGAGCAGTTCCACGGCGGCGTTCAGCCGCTCCACCGGCACCTGCACGCTGACCTGGAAGGAGTCCCAGTCCAGCCCGATCACCAGCTCGGTGCCGAGCCCTTCGATCGCCAGCGCGTACGCCGTCGCGTCGCGCTGCGCGGTCCCCTCCTCCAGGGCCTTGGCGAGCACCGCGCCGAGCCCCTCCTTGCCGGTCGGCTCGCGGCCGGCGCCCGCGTCGAGCAGCAGCAGGGCCACGGCCAGGTTCTGCCCGGGCAGGTGCGCGGCGACCACCTGACCAGCCGCCACGGTGCGGCGGACCACCTGCGGGAACCGGTACGGGCGGGCGGCGCCGGGCCCGGGACGGTCGGCGATCAGCGTCATCAGGGCTTCTCCTCGGGCAGGTAGGTCAGGGTCACCCGGTCGTCGGCGGCGAGCACCTCGGCGGCGGCCTCGGCGATCTGCTCGGCGGTCACCGCGAGCCAGGCCGGCAGCCGCTCCGCGGCCTTCGCCGGGTCGCCGAACTGGGTGGCGTAGCGCCCGAGCGTGTCCGCCCGGCCGTCCACCGTGGACATCTGCCGCCACCACGAGGTGCTCAGCAGGGACTTGGCCCGGTCCAGCTCGGTGGTGGTGACCGGGACGGTGGCCAACTCGTCGACCACCTCGGCCAGCCCGGCGCCGAGTCGTTCGGCGCTCACCCCGGGGCGGGCCGTGGCGGTGGCGATCAGCGGCGCGGGGGCGTGCGCCAGGTCCACGCCGTACGCCCCGACCAGGTCGGGCTGGGCGATCCGCTCACCGTCGGCGAGGCGCTGGTAGAGGCGGCTGCCCCGGCCGCTGCCCAGCACGGTGGCGAGCACCGTCATCACGTCGTAGCCGGGGCTGCCGAAGGGGTGGGTGCGGTGCGCGACGTAGACGCGCGGCGCCGGCACCTCGGCGGTGACCGTCTCCACGGCGGGTCGGCCGGTGGCCGCGACGGTGCGGCCGTCCGGCGCGGGCGGGATCTGCGCGCGGGGCGGGATCGCGCCGAAGTACTTGTCGGCCAGCGCGAACACCTCGGCGGCCGAGGCGTCGCCCACGACGGTGAGCACGGCGTTGTTCGGCGCGTAGTACGTCCGGTGGAACGCCTGGAAGGTGCCCAGGTCGGCGGCGTTCAGGTCGGCCATCGACCCGATCGTGGCGTGGTGGTAGGGGTGCCCGGGCGGATAGAGCAGCGGCAGCAGCCGCAGCCAGGCGTCGCCGTAGGGCACATTGTCGTAGCGCTGGCGCCGCTCGTTCTTGACCACGTCCCGCTGGTTGTCCAGCGTCTCCTGGGTCAGCGCGGGGACCAGGCCGCCCATCCGGTCCGCCTCCAGCCACAGCGCCAGTTCCAGGTGCTCGGCGGGGACGGTCTCGAAGTAGTTGGTGCGGTCCGGGTTGGTGGTGGCGTTGAGCGAGCCGCCCGCGCCCTGCACCAGCTTCATGTGCTCGGTCTTCGCCACGTTGACCGAGCCCTCGAACATCAGGTGCTCGAAGAGGTGCGCGAAACCGGTCTGCCCCTCGGGCTCGTGCCGGGAGCCGACGTCGTACCAGAGGTTCACGGCGACCGCGGGGGCGGTGCGGTCCTCACTCACCACCACGCGCAGGCCGTTGTCCAGTCGGGTGGTCTCGATGGGCCAGGGGTAACCGCTGTCGGGCATGGCACGACGCTATCCGATCAGGTGGGCGGGAAGGGGACGCGCCGCACGCGGCGAGGCATCGACCGCCCGCGGCCGGGTACCGGGGGAGCATGCCGACTGCCGCCACCGTGACCGACCGGGCCGCCGTCGCGGTCGACCACGCGACCGCCGCCCTGACCCGGCTGCGCCGGGCCCGCCTCCTGCACCCCGCGGGCCGCTCGTTCGCGGGCGAGGTCGTCGTCTGGGGTACGCCGGGACCGCCGACCGGGGTGCCGCTGCTGGACGGTCCGGGTCGCTTCCGGGCGACCGTCCGGCTCTCCAAGGGCGTGCCCACCCCGGGCGGCTGGCCGGACGTGCTGGGGCTGGCCGTGCGGCTGCACCGCGACGGTGGCCGGCCGTTCGACCTGCTGGTCAGCTCCAGCGGGGCCGCGCCGCTGCTGCGGAACCTGCCGCTGCCCCGGCGGCGCTTCGCGGGGACGTACAGCACGATCATGCCGTTGCGCGCGGGCCGGCGGCGGCTCTTCCTGGCCGCGCTGGCCGACCCGGAGTCACCCGACCTGGGCCGCAGCCTGGCCGAGGTGGCCGCCGCGGCCCGGTCGGACGCGCCGCGCCTGGTGCTCGCGGTCGCGTCCGCCGTCGGGCCGTGGCGGCCGTTCGGCCAGGTCGGCCTCGGTGCCCAGCTCAGCGCCCGGGAGGACGCCGCGCTGGCCTTCGACCCGATCGGCAACCTGCCGCCGGGGCTGCGGGCGGTCGGCCCGATCGCCTGGCTGCGGGAGCACACCTACCGGGGCTCGCGACGGGCCCGAGGCGCCGTGGCTCAGTCGGGGGGCTCGATGGGGGTCACCGTCTGATCGGAGGTGCGTCGTTCCAGCACGGTGTCGGGGGCGGCGTTGCGGTCCTCCTCCCGGATGTCGGACTCGGCGAGGATCGCTTCCGCCTGGGCCTGGGGGTCGTCGCTGCCGACCGCCGCCTCCTCGGGCAGCAGGTGCGCGCGGGACTCCACCCGTTCCTGGTCGCTCTGCTCGTGACTCATGACCGCCCACATACCCCGCCGCCGCCTCCGGCACGCCGCATGATCGCGACCGACCCGGCGGGGCGGGGCGCAGGCGGAGGCGGGCCGCTCAGGAGCGGAACGGTCCGCGCACCTCGTAGGTGATGCCGCCCGAGGACGAGCCGGACGTGCCGCGCTGCGACGAGAAGTAGAACCGGCTGCCGTCGGGCGAGAAGGCCGGCCCGCAGATCTCCGACGACGACTGACCGGTGATCCGCAGGAACGGGGCGACCACCCCGGCCGGCGTGATCACGTTGATCTCCATGTTGCCGCCGTCCTCGGCGACGTAGAGGTCGCCCGAGCGGGCCCCGGTGATGTTGTCCACCCCGGTCAGCGGCGCCGTCCCGGAGACCAGCGAGTCGTCGTACGCCAGGTCGATGCGCTGGTTGACCGCGTCGTAGGCCCAGACCCGGTTGTCGCCCTTGGTGGTGAACCAGCAGGTGCCGCCGGCGTACCAGCAGCCCTCGCCGCCGTTGAACCTCTTCGCCCCGGCGACCTGGTCACGGGTGAGTGTGGGCGAGCCGTCCGGGTCGGGCACCCGCGCCCAGCTCACCGGGCCGCTGGTGCCCGTGCCCGCGACCAGCACCTCCAGGGTGCCGGCGGAGAGGTCGCCCCAGGTGGTCGGTCGGAACCGGTAGAAGCAGCCGCTGGTCTCGTCCTCGGTGAGGTAGACGACCCGACGGTCCGGGTCGCAGGCGGCGGCCTCGTGGTTGAACCGGCCCATCGCGGCCCGCCGTACGCCGGCCCGGCCGCCCTCGGGGTACGTCTCGTAGACGTATCCCCGGCTGACCTCCTCGCCCGAGAGCCAGGTCCCCCACGGGGTCGCGCCGCCCGCGCAGTTGCGGTTGGTGTTCGACAGGATGCGGTACGCCGAGACGACGCTGCCGTCGGCGGCGAAGCGCACCGCGGACGCCCCACCGGTGCTGAGGATCTCGGAGTTCGAGACGTAGATCCAGCCGGTGCCGGCGACGAAGCAGGCGCCGCCGTCGGGCGCGTCGTGCCAGCTGTACGACGTGCCGGGCACCGCCTGCCGGGAGCGGGCGATCACCCGGCTGGTGAAGCCGGCGGGCAGTTGGATGCCGTTGGCGTCGGCCGCGCCGAGCGGCCCGTACGGGCTGGCACCCGGCTGAGCAGGGGCGGCCTGGGCGGCGCCGGCCCAGAGACTGCCGGCGAAGGCGGCGGCGCCACCGACGACGGTGGCACGCAGGACGGTACGACGGTCCATCGGAAACCTCCGGAGATGCAGCGACTTGTGTCGATGAAACTACCGTCGCGGGCATCGACGAAGATGAACGCGAAGCGAGGCTTTCCCGACGACCGGGTGGACCTTCCCGCACGGTCGGGTACGCTGGGCCGCGTGACGCGTTCGTATCGATGGTTTAGGCAGCCGGCTCGCAAGCCGGTGACTTCACCATGATCTGACGTCACCACATTCGAGCCGGCCGGGCAGGAACTCTCGTTCCTGCCTTTTTGCGTACGAGCAGCCGGCTCGACCCGGGCACCGGCCCCGGGGCACGGTCGGCGGAAGGATTCCCACCGTGACGACCCCGGAGACCCATCGGGTCAGCGATCAGCGGATCGACCGTGTCGTGCCGCTGACCACCCCGGCCCTGCTGCACCACGAGCTGCCCCTCGACGACACGCTCGCCTCGGCCGTGCTGGCCGGGCGACGCGCGGTCGGCCGGGTGCTGGACGGCGCCGACGACCGCCTGCTGGTGGTGGTCGGCCCGTGCTCGGTGCACGACCCGGCCGCCGCCCTCGAGTACGCCCACCTGCTGCGCGACGCCGCCGCCCGGGTGGCCGACGACCTGCTGGTGGTGATGCGGGTCTACTTCGAGAAGCCGCGCTCGACGGTGGGCTGGAAGGGCCTCATCAACGACCCCGGGCTGGACGGTTCCGGCGACGTCAACGCCGGCCTGCGTACCGCCCGCGCGCTCCTGCTCGACGTGCTGCGCCTGGGCCTCCCCGTCGGCTGCGAGTTCCTGGACCCGATCACCCCGCAGTACATCGCCGACACGGTGGCGTGGGGCGCGATCGGCGCGCGGACGGTGGAGAGCCAGGTCCACCGGCAGCTCGCCTCCGGCCTGTCGATGCCGATCGGCATGAAGAACCGCCCGGACGGCAGCATCGGCACCGCCGTGGACGCCATCCGGGCCGCCGGCGTACCGCACGTCTTCCCCGGCATCGACGTCTCCGGCACGCCGGCGATCCTGCACACCCGGGGCAACGCGGACGGGCACCTGGTGCTGCGCGGCGGCGGCGGACGGCCGAACTACGACGCGGAGTCGGTGGCCGGCGCCCTGGAACTGCTGCGGGCCGCGGGCCTGCCCGAGCGCGTGGTGATCGACGCGAGCCACGCCAACAGCGGCAAGGACCACCGCAACCAGCCGAGGGTGGCGGCCGACGTGGCCGCCCAGCTCGACGCCGGCCAGCGCGGCATCGTCGGGATCATGCTGGAGAGCTTCCTGCTCGCCGGCCGCCAGGACCTCGACCCGACCCGCGAGCTGACGTACGGCCAGTCGGTCACCGACGCCTGCATCGGCTGGGACACCACCGAGGAGGTCCTCAGCCACCTGGCCGCCGCCGTCCGCACCCGCCGCCGCACCCCCGCCCCCACCCCCGCCTGACCCCGCCCCGCCCCGCCTCTCCCCCGCCCCCCGCCCCCGCCCCGCCCTCGGTGATCATGAGGTTAACGGCGAAGTCGATCTTCATCACTGCCGCCAACCTCATGATCGCCGGCCGGGCGGGAGGGCGGGAGGCCGGGAGGGGCGGGCCGGCGCGGGAATGGAGACGGACAGTGCCGCCCCCGGGCCCTAGGGCTCGGGGGCGGCACCAATGTCGGTGTGCAGGTCGCCTCTCGGCGAGTGGCACGACGCGGCTCCAGCCGGACGGTATTCCGCGAAGGCAATTAGGTGAGGCCCGGGGACACTGGACACACCGACACCTCACTCAACCGGCGACCCCCCGCCGGTGTTCCGACCCCCGCCATGACCGCCGTCACAGCCCGGTGACGACTCCGCGTCGGCCGGGCCCGGCGCGGGCACCCCCGGCACGGCGCCGGCACCGCGGGAACCGCAGGCACCCTCGGCACGGCGCCGGCACCGCGGGAACCGCCGGCACGGCGGGGGCCGCCGGCACGGCGGGCACCGTCAGCGCAGCGCGGGCACCGTCAGCGCGGTGGCGCGCGGACCCGTGGAAGGCGAGGCGGTGACGTTTGACCGGTTCGGACGCGGGTAGCTGACCGTCGTGACCGACGACGCACCCGTGACGGACGCGCCCGTGACCGAGGAGCCGGACATCCGGCGCCTCGACGACCTCCTCGAGGATCTCTACCACGGCCAGGAGCGGATCAGTCAGGCGGACATCTATCGCCGGGCCGTCGCCGCCGAGCTTCCCGCGCAGCTCCTCACCCGCATGGCCGCGCTGCCCGAGGGCGAGTACGCCGTGGACGAGGTGGCCGACCTGCTCGGCGGTTCGGTCACCTGACGCCCGGCGGCCCGGGACCGGCACGGCCCTGGCGGGCCGTGGCGACCCGTCGTGGGGCGATACCGCCGCCCACCCGTCCCCCGGGGGCGGACGGCCTTCCGCACCGGAGGCCGACGAGCAGTGAGGAGAGCGAGATGTCCCACCACGAGGAAGAGCACGAGAAGCTGCCGGCGCTCGGTCAGCCCCCCGAGGGCCGGGACACGCTGCCGGAGCCCGACTTCGCCAACGAGCACGACCGCACCGCGGTCGACCGGGACATCATCACCGGGGCGGACGCCGACGAGCGCGAGCCGGAGGCCTCCCGCGGCTGGGCCGGCGAGGACCACGGCACGACCCCGACCTGACGCGGCGGCGACCACCACGGCGCAGGCCGACCCGACGCGACAGGGTAGGGCCACGACAGCATCCCGGGCCGCCGGGCGGGGGAAGAGACAGCCGGGACCACGGCACGACAAGCACAGGCACAGGCACATGGCAGCGACGAAGGGGCCGGCTCAAGCGCCGGCCCCTTCGTCGTACGTCCTCAGTCCTCGTCGTGGTCACCGCCCTCGGCGGCCTGCTGCGCCACCGCGTACGCCATCTGGAGGAAGTCCGAGGCGGCGACGGCGGTCAGCGCGGTCGCCACCAGGCGGGTCAGCCGGGGGGCGAGCACCAGCCCTCCGGTGAACCCGGTGGCGACCCAGACGGCGAGGCAGAACGGGCAGCTCAGCAGCTCCCCGATCGCGTGCCGGGTGGAGCTGCCCTGGTCGCGGACCTGTTCCATCACCTCGCCGCTGCCGATCGGCTTGTCGTAGCGGGTGAACGGCGCCCGCAAGGGGCTCGTCACCGCGTCCTTCGTCAGCAGCCGGCTCAGCTTGTGGGTGGCGATGCTCAACAGGACCACGTCGGCCGGGGCGGGACGCTCGGGCACCGGGCGGCCGGTCGCCCGGACCAGGCCGGCGATGCCGGCGGTCACCCCAGCGTAGGTGCCCATCGCCGCCAGGTAGCCGCCCAGCGGCCGGTGCTCGTGCGGCGCGTACGCCTGGCGCAGCCGCGCCACCTTCTCCTTCAGGGCGGTCACCCGGTCTCCTCGGTCTTCTCGGTGGTGCGGGCCGGCTCAGCCGGCCTGCAGGTTGTCGGCCACCTCGCGGGCGAGGCTGTCCAGGGCCTCGTCGGCCAGGCGCCCGGCGTCCGGACCGCCGGTGAGGTCGAGCCGCGTCCGGGCGCCACCCGCCTGGGCGGGCTCCACCCGGATCTCGGCCGACCACTCCTCGGCGGCGCTCCACCGGGCCCGCAGCTCCTCCGCGCTGACCTCGTCCGCCGGGCTGCCGTCGGCCCGCAGCGGCTCGGGCAGCCACGCCGACGCCCGGGCGGGGTCGGTAGCGGTGTTGAACACCACCTCCGGCGGCGCGGACATCCCGCGCTCGGCGGACGCCATCACGCGTCCCGCAGCCGGTTCGGGTCGACCTCGCGGCCGGGGTGCCGGGCGAGGTACTCGGTCTCCAGCTCGGCGGTGCGCCGCAGGTGGTTGGCGAGCGCGGAGTCCGCCGCGTGGCGCAGGGTGTCCAGGCGGGTGCGGTGCAGGCTGTGCATCTCCCGGATCAGGTCCTCGTCGGCCAGTTCGGCGGGGTCGACGCCGAGCAGCCCGCCGTCGGGCGGGTCCGCCTCGCCGGAGGCCCTGTCGTGGACATGGTCGCCGTCCCACTCGGGCATCCGCTGCTCCGGGCTGCCGAAGTCGTCCTGCCGTACCGATCCCGTCATGATCGACCCCCTGCTCTGGTTTGGGCTCGCGTCTAGACGGATGCCCACACCGGAAGGCACCAAACCATCCCCGCGCCTACGACGCCGCGTCGGAGACCCCGGCGGCCCCCGGTACTCTCGATGCCATGAAACGGCTCTGGACCCCGGCGTGGATCGCGCGCCACGTGGCCATGGTCGTGCTCGTCACCGGTTTCCTGGGGCTGGGCTGGTGGCAGGTCAGCCGGGCCGCCGCCGGCAACGCGATCAGCTGGGGCTACGCGGTCGAGTGGCCGATCTTCGCGGGCTTCGTGGTCTTCGTCTGGTGGCGTGAGGTCCGGCACGCGCTGCGTGGGCCGGCGGCAGCCGCCGCGCCCGAGGAGGCGTCGACCGCCGTCGGGACGCGACCGGCCGACGCCCCGCAGGCCGCCGCGACGCGCCCCGTCGTACGCCGGCCCGTGCGGGTCGCCCGCGTGTCCGCGGCTGCCGACGGCGGCGACGACGGCGACCTGGCCGCCTACAACCACTACCTGCAATGGCTGAACGACAACCCGGGCGCCAAGCCCGGTGACTACCCCGGCTGAGGCCGGGCGCGAAAGGACGGACGACGGTGGGCGCAGCCCTGACCCGGTACCGAGTCATCGCCTGGATCGTCGGCGTGGCGCTGATCCTGCTGGTCGTGATCGGCATGCCGATGAAGTACGGCTTCGACGACCCGATCCTGGTGGAGACCGTGGGCCAGGCGCACGGTTTCCTCTACATGCTCTACCTGCTCGCCGCCTTCGACCTGTCCCGCCGGGCCGGCTGGCCGCTGAAGCGGATGGTCCTGGTGATGCTGGCCGGCACGGTGCCGTTCGTCTCCTTCTACGCGGAGCGTCGGGTCAGCTCCTGGGTGACGGCGGAGCAGTCCGGGCGCACCCCGGAGCCGGTCGCCGGCTGACCCCGGTCACCGGGTGGGCCGCCACGGGTCGGCCGAGGCGAGCGGGTCCTCCCAGCCGCCGTACCGGTTCATCTCCCGGGCCCGGCGCAGGGCCCGGGTGACCTGGCCGAACTGTCGCTCGTCGTCGCTGCTGAACAGCAGCACCCGTTCGCCCCGGCGCCGACCCCACAGCTCGTACGCGGGCGGCCGCCACCGGTCCCCCGCCAGCGCGACCAGCACCGGCAGCAGGAACACCAGGCCCAGGACGAGGTACGCCCCCGCGGTGAGCCGTTGCAGCCCGCCGGTGAAGCCGAGCAGTAGGCCGACGCCGCCGATCATGGCGCCGGTGACCAGGACGGCCCGTACCGCGACGCGGTCGTGCGGGCCTCGGCCGGTCTGCAGGTGGGTCAGCTCGGTGACCTGCCAGCTGTTGCGGCCGACGGTGAACCGGTCGACCGTCACGATGATCCCGGGTCGGGCGTAGAGGAGGGTGTTCTTCCGCGCGGTCGCGTGCGATGACCGCGTCTGTCGGGTGGCGCCTTGAGGGTTCACGGTTCTACCTCCCGCGGCTGGTGCCGGGTCGGTTCCCGTCGACGGTCTCGCCTCGTGCCGGTCGACGGGATTCCCGGCTGCGCGCTTCATTGTGTGGCGCACGTGCCAGCCCGGACGGCGATTTCGGTTCGCGTCCGAGGGTCGCGATTGCACGGCCCGCCGGTTCCGACCGCCATGTCGGTCTTGTCGGTCATAACGGCTCAGGTTGCGGCGGCATGCGTCGACAACGACGAACGGCGCGGATCGCCCGATCGCCGACAATAACCGCCACCTACCGCGGCGGGCCGGACGAGTCGATCACGTACCGCGCCCCTCGTGATCAACAATTTCCGTCACTCCGCCAACATTCGACCCTGCTTCAACTGCGCATCACTCCTGCCCCGGGTTAGGTTGTCCGGGCCGGCCCGGTCGATCGCCGTCCACCCGGACAGCACCGGCCCGGTGTCGCCGGGGGCGTCAGCAGCCCGCGGCGACCGGTGGGAGAGGAGCCTTCCGCTCTTGTCGTCCCTCAGGAACACGCTGCGCGCCCTGGCGGTCGCCGTGGTGTCGGCCACGCTGCTCGCACCGGCGGTCCCCGCCCGGGCCGAACCGTCCCCCGCCGAGCTGACCCGGCGGATCGAGAACTCCTCCGCGAAGCTCGAACACGTCGTCGAGGCGTACAACAAGCTCCGGGAGGAGATCAAGACCAACCAGGCCGCCGTGGCGCGGGTGCAGAGCCGGATCGGTCCGCTGGAGCAGGAGACCGAACGGAGCCGGGCGGACGTCGGCGAGATGGCGGTGACCGCGTACAAGACCGGCAGCAACCTGACCACCGCGGAGGCGCTGCTGCGTCCCGGCGGCGCCGACACCCTGCTCGACCGGCTGGGCATGCTCGACCAGCTCACGCGGCAGCGGCAGGAGAAGATCTCGAACTTCACGGGCAACCAGCGCCGGCTGCTCGACGAGAAGACCCGGCTGGAGGTCACGCTGGGCCGGCAGGCGGCGCAGGCCCGCGAGATGACCGCCGCGAAGAAGCGGATCGAGCGCGACCTGGCCGAGCTCTACGAGCTGCGCCGGCAGGCGTACGGCCGCGCCACCGAGAAGCCGGCAGCCCGACCCGACAGCGCGAAGGAGGCGCCGGCGGTCTCCGGCCGGGCCGGCGTCGCGGTGCGGTACGCGTACGGCGCGCTCGGCAAGCCGTACGTCTGGGGGGCCGACGGGCCGAACGGCTACGACTGCTCGGGCCTGACCTCGGCGGCCTGGCGGGCGGCCGGCAAGTCGCTGCCGCACAACACCCGGATGCAGTGGGGCGCGGTGGCCCACGTCAGCCGGAGCGAGCTGCGCCCCGGCGACCTCGTCTTCTACAGCGGGCTCGGGCACGTGGCCCTCTACGTCGGCGGCGGACAGGTGATCGACGCGCCGAGCGCCGGGCGCAACGTGCTCAAACGGGGCATGAACCTGATGCCCATCCAGGGCTACGGCCGGGTCCGCTGACCGCACCCGGCAAGACGGCGAACGGCCGGCGTCCCCCTATCGGACGCCGGCCGTTCGCCGTTGTTCCTACCCTGCTCAGGCCGCCTGCAGCCCCTCGGCCCGGGCCAGCTCGCGGAGCCGGCCGAGCGCCTGGATCTCCAGCTGCCGGATCCGCTCCCGGGAGAGCGAGAACCGCGAGGCCACCTCGGTGAGGGAGTGCTCCCGGCCGTCCTCGAGCCCGTAGCGGGCCCGCATGATGCCGGCCGAACGGTCGTCGAGGTGGTTGAGCAGACCCTCGATCCGCTGCCGCTCCAGCCCCGTCAGGACGATCTCCTCCGGCGACGGCGCGTCGCTGTCGGCGACCAGGTCACCGAGGTTGGTGTCGCCGTCGTCGCCCACCGGGGTGTCCAGCGAGACGGTGTCCTGCGACCAGCGGACCAGCTCGTTGACCCGCTCGACGGTGACCCCGAGGGACGCCGCGATCTGCTCCGGCTCCGGGTCGCTGCCCAGCTCGCGGGTGAGCTGCCGGGCCACGTTGCGCATCCGGTTGACGTCCTCGACCAGGTGCACCGGCAGTCGTACGGTGCGCTCCTGCTGGGCGATCGCCCGGCTGATCGCCTGGCGGATCCACCAGGTCGCGTAGGTGGAGAACTTGTAGCCGCGCACGTAGTCGAACTTCTCGACCGCCCGCACCAGGCCGGTGTTGCCCTCCTGGATCAGGTCCAGCATGGGCATGCCCGAGCGCACGTAGCGGCGGGCGATCGAGACGACCAGCCGCAGGTTGGCCCGGATGAACAGGTCCTTGGCCCGCTCACCCTCGGCGACCAGCCGCTCCAGGTCGTCCCGGTCGGCGCCGGCGGGGACGCGGTCCTCACCGAGCAGGTGCTCGGCGTAGAGGCCGGCCTCGATGGCCTTGGAGAGGTCCACCTCCTTGGCGGCGTCCAGCAGTGGCGTCCGGGAGATCTCGTGAAGGTAGACGCCGACCAGGTCGCGCTCCTCGGCAACCTCGTCGGTTCGCATGCCGATGTTCTTGTCCACGTTGCCCACGGTCCCCTCGCTCGCGCCGGTTGCCCGGTTCCTTGCCATCCCCACGTCCATCAGCCCTCCCCCGTAACTTCCGCTGTGCCCACCGGTGCTGACACCTACACAACAGTTGAGACGCGCCGGGGATTCCATGTCGTGAGTCGAAAGTGTCACGAATGCCTGATAATCCGCTGAGAGCGCGGTCCATGTTTGCTGTCAGCACCCCGGGGTGGCGGCTCTCCGATGGGCACCACGCCAGGGGCGGCGGATCGACGTGTCGCCGCGTCCCGGTCCATGGCAGCACCGCCACGCCCGCAGACGCAGCGACCCGGGTCACCGTCGTGCTGCGATCCTGGTCACTGCGGAGACACGCACGGGTGGACCGGTCGGTTCATCCACGCCCGTGCTAATACCCCACCCCCCGGTGAACAATCCGGGCCGCGGGCCGATGCCCGTACGTGACGGGGGTCGCAGGGCGGGTGGAGGGGTGGGGTCGGCTCAGGAGGCGAGCAGGGCCAGGGCGCCGCGGACCTGGTCGGCGGAGCGGGCCAGGGCGGCCCGCGCGGCCGACACCTCCACCCCGGAGACGAGCGAGACCAGCGCCACCTTCATGTCGCCGTCGGCCTCGTGGAGGGCCCGCCGGCAGATCTCCTCCGAGCAGCCGGTCGCCTCGATCAGGATCGAGATCATCCGGCCCCGGAGCTTGGCGTTGGTGGCGACCATGTCGATCATGAGGTTCGAGTAGACCCGGCCCAGGCGGACCATCACGGCCGTGGAGAACGTGTTCAGCACCAGCTTCTGCGCGGTGCCCGCCTTCATCCGGGTCGACCCGGTGACGACCTCCGGCCCGGTGTCCACCCCGATGAAGACGTCCACCGACCGGGCGGCCTCCGCCTCCGGGTTGGCACAGAGCAGCACGGTCGAGGCGCCCTTGGCACTCGACGCGGCGAGCGCCCCCAGGACGTACGGTGTGCGTCCGCTGGCGGCGAGTCCGACCACCAGGTCCCCGGCCCGTACGCAGTCGGCGGCCTCCGCCGCGCCGCCCCGGTCGTCGTCCTCGGCGTCCTCGACCGCCCGCCACATGGCTTCGGGCCCGCCCGCGATGTGGGCGCAGAACCAGTGCCGGGGCGAGTTGAAGGTCGGCGCCAGCTCGGCGGCGTCGAGCACGCCGAGCCGGCCGGAGGTGCCGGCGCCGAAGTAGTGCACCCGGTGCCCGCCGCGCAGGGCGGTCACCGCCAGGTCCACCGATGCGGCGATCTCGTCGAGGACGGCCGCGACGGCGCCGGGCACCCGCCGGTCCGCCTCGTTGATCACCGTGAGCACGTCCCGGGTCGACATGAGGTCGAGGTCCGCGCTGAGCGGGTTGCGCCGCTCCGTCGGCGCGCCGACCCGGATCACCGGCCGGGCCGCCACCGGGGCCGTCACCTCGTGGGGTTCCACCGCGCCCGCCGTCATGCCCGCCTCCGTCCCGGGCCGACCCGGTGTGACCGGACCGCCTCGGCTGTCGCTTCGAGGGCCTTCCTGGCCCGGGACCGGTTGCGCGCCGCCACCCCGACGAAGAGGCAGTCGACGACGGTTAGCTGGGCCAGCCGGCTCGCCATCGCCCCCGAGCGGTAGGTGGTCTCGCGGGCGGCCGTGGTGAGCACGAAGTCGGCCACCTCGGTGATCGGCGACCGGGGGAAGTTGGTGAGCGCCACCGTGGACGCTCCCCGCGCCCGCGCCTGTTCCAGCACCTCGATCACGTCGGAGGTGGTGCCGGTGTGCGAGATGCCGACCGCCACGTCGCCCCGCCCGAGCAGCGCGGCCGACGTCAGCGCGGTGTGCACGTCCGGGAAGTAGAAGGCGGTGCGGCCGATGCGGTGCAGCTTCTGCTGGAAGTCCGAGGCGACGAAGCCGCTGGCGCCCGCCCCGTAGACGTCGATCCTTCCGGCGCCCGCGATGGCGTCGACGACCTGCTCGCAGATCGCCGGGTCGAGCTGCTCGGCCGTCTCCTCGACGGCCCGCGCGTCGTTGAAGGCGATGGTCGCGATGATCTGGGCGAGGTCGGCCCCGGGTGGGATGTCGCCGCCGACGACCCGCGCGTCCGGCGGCTCGATCCGGCGGGCGGCCTCGGCGGCGAGCCGGATCCGCAGCTGCGGGTAGCCGTCCATGCCGACCGAGCGGCAGAAGCGGATGACGGTCGCCTCGGATGTCTCGGCGGCGGTGGCGAGGTCGGTGATGGTCCGACGCGCGGCGTCGGCCGGGTCGGCGACCACCAGCCGGGCGACCCGCTGCTCAGCCGGCGACAACGACGGGAGCAGGCCGCTGATGTGGACGATCAGCCCACCCGGCTCGTGACTCGCAGAAATCTTCGGACTCTTCGCCACGGATGAAACTTACTTTCACGAGGCGTGAGCGTCAACCATGACTCCGCGTATTGAGGAAAGTACCGCCTGCCCGGACGTGCCGTTTCGTTCAGCGTGCCATCCGTACCGCCCAGCGTGCCATTCCCGCGGAGGCGGGCGCCTCCCCCGGCGGACCTGCGCGGAGAGGCCGTACGGCCGCCACCGGCCCGCGCGCGACCCCCGCGCAGACGATGCCATCCCGCCGCCTCCCGCGGCGCCCCGGCCACCCGGCCGCGTCCCGGGCAGCCGGCCCGTGGGGGTGGCTCAGCCGGTCAGGCGGATCAGGCGGTCAGCCGGCCGATCGCGACCCGCTCCGCGCCCGGCGGCGCGGGGACGACGGTGGGCCGGACGTCGGGCCCGTCGGCCGGCCGGGCGTCGCGACCGTCGGCGGGCGCCAGCCAGCCCGCCATGTGGGCCTGGATCTGCCGGGAGACCTCCTCCGGCGGGCGCCCGGCGTCCACCACGACGAAGGTCGGGTACTCCGGCAGGGTCCGGTACGCGGTGTCGGCGGCGGTCAGGTAACGCATGCTCTCGTGGTCGGTGCCGCGCTGCTCGATCCGCCGGTACGCCTCGGCGGGATCGACGGTCAGCAGGAAGGTCACCTGCGGTCGCGGGAACATCCGGTAGCCGGCCCGGGCCAGCCGCTCCCAGCGCTGGCCCCCGTGTGCCCGGATGCTCGCGTACTGGCAGGCGGAGTAGCGGTCCATCACCGCGACCCGGCCGGTGGCCAGGCAGCTCAGCAGGGCGACGGCGATCGCCAGCCAGCGGAGCACGGACTCCACCGCCAGCATGCCGCTGCGCCCGACGAGCCGCTGGGCGTCCGGGCGGCCGAGTCGGTGCGCGAGGCGGCTCAGCCAGCGCCGCCCGCCGGCGTTGCGGTGGTAGGTGGCGGGGTGGCCCGCCGCGGTGAGCGCGTCGGCGAGCCGGTGCGCCTGGGTGGTCTTGCCCGAGCCGTCGATGCCGATCAGGGCGACGGCGCGCAATCGGGCCCTGCCGCGCCGCGCCCCCGGTGATCTGGACACTCTGCACAGGCTATCCGACCCACGCTCGCGTACCCGGAGATTTGTGCCGTGTCCTCCCGGTTGACCCCGACCGTGCCACCTGCCAGGTGTGGCCCGCCGGGATGCCGGGTACCGGAGTTGGATCAGCCGCCCACCACCATCGACGGGAGACGCCAATGGCAGAGCGCGGGGACGAGAGCCTGGTGCACACGCTGAAGAAGGTCGCCGCCGTGCTCAAGCAGGAAGAGATTCCCTTCGCGCTCGGGGGCAGCTTCGCGGTGTACGCCCACGGCGGTCACTCGAGCGAGCACGACGTCGACTTCCTGATCCGCGAGGTCGACGTGGAACGCTCCCTGGAGGCGCTGGTCGCGGCGGGCTTCACCGCCGAGCGGCCGCCCGAGGACTGGCTGGTCAAGGTCTTCGACGACGGCCGCATGGTGGACCTGATCCACCGGCCGATCGAGACGCCGGTCACCGAGGAGACGTTCGCCGACACGGTCGTCCGGCCGGTCGACGCGATCCACATGCCGGTGCTCTCGGCCACCCAGCTCATGGTGCACAAACTGCTGAGCTTCTCGCAGCACTACTGCGACTTCGCCCGGGGTCTGCCGCTGGCCCGTTCCCTGCGGGAGCAGATCGACTGGGAACGGGTACGCAAGGAGACGCAGCACTCCCCGTACGCGGAGGCGTTCCTGGTGCTGCTGGACCGGCTGGAGGTGGTGCCGCACTCCGGCACCGGCGAGGGAGAGGGGACACCGTGACCGAGCACCGCGACGTCGCCACCGGACCGCCCGACGAGTACGTCGAGGCGGAGATCCACCGGCTGCTGACCGAGGACCCGGACGTGGCCGAGCAGGGGATCACCGTGGTCCGCCGGGAGCGCGGCCTCGTGCTCTACGGCGAGGTCGAGAGCCCGCACCGGCGGGAGGAGATCCTGCGCCGGGTGGCCGAACGCTTCCCCGACGTGCCGGTCACCAGCGACATCGGGGTGATCCGCGCGCAGGCGCCCACGGAGATCGAGCAACTGCCCTGAGGAGGTTCCATGGTGATCCGGATCGCCGCCGTGGGCGACGTGCATCTGGACGAGGACGTGGTCGGCCGGTTCCGGCCGGCACTGGACGAGCTGCCCGAGCACGCCGACGTGCTGCTGCTCGCCGGCGACCTGACCCGGCACGGGACAGAGTCGGAGGCCCGGTGCGTGGCCACCGAGTTCGGCGGGCTGGGCGTGCCGGTGGTGACCGTGCTGGGCAACCACGACCACCAGTGCGACCAGGTGCCGCAGGTGGTCAAGGTGCTCGAGGACGCCGGGATCACCGTGCTGGAGGGCGACGGCGTCGTACTGGACTGCGCCGGCGGCCGACTGGGCGTGGCCGGGGTGAAGGGGTTCGGCGGGGGGTTCGCCGGCCGCTGCGCCAGCGACTTCGGCGAGCCGGAGATGAAGGCGTTCGTCCGGACCACCACGGACAGCGCCGACGCCCTGGCCGCCGCGCTGCGGGGGCTGGAGTGCGACGTGCTGGTGGCGCTCACCCACTACTCGCCGGTGCCGGACACCCTCGCCGGTGAGCCGCTGGAGATCTACCCGTTCCTGGGCTCGTACCAGCTCGGTCAGGCGATCGACTCGGCGCCGACCGCGCTGGCCCTGCACGGGCACGCGCACGCCGGCTCCGAGCGGGGCACCACGCCCGGCGGGGTACGCGTCCGCAACGTCGCCCACCCCGTGATCAAGCAGGCGTACAGCGTCTTCCACCTGGGCGAGCACCTCGACCAGGCACAGGTTTCCGGCGTCGGCAGCTCGGGTATTCAGCAAACATGGAGCTGATTCTCTGGATTCTCGCAGTCGTACTCGTGGTCGCCGGCATCCTCGCGCTGTTCCGGCGGCAGATCCTGTGGGGCGTCGTCCTCATCGTGGTCGGCCTGCTCGTCGGGCCGGGTGGTGTGAGCATCTTCAATTGACGAGGCGGCTACAGGCCGCCGTTCAGGACCCACCGGGGTCGTCGTGACCGGAACTCCGTCCTCCCGACAGGAGCCTCCGGCCATGACGACCCCGGTGTCGTGCCGTCCGGAGGGTGACGGCGGGTTTACCGTCCGTCTCCGGCGGAAATATCTCGACCATGGAGATGTCTGGGAGCGCTGAACGGGCCGGCGGCGCCCGGCAGTGGTGGGCACTGCTCGGCTTCGGGGCGGCGGTGTTCGTCGCCGCGGCGATCGGCGGCCTCGGCGTGCAGGGCACCTCGGCCGAGTACGCGAACCTCGAACAGCCCGCCTGGGCTCCCCCGTCCTGGCTCTTCGGACCGGTCTGGAGCCTCCTCTACGCGATGATCGCGGTGGCCGGCTGGCTGGTCTGGCGGCGGGTCGGCTTCGGCCCGGCGCTCTGGGCGTGGATCGCCCAGCTGGTGCTCAACGCCGTCTGGACGCCGCTCTTCTTCGGCGCCGGCCGCTACGGGCTGGCGTTCGTCGAGATCCTGCTGATGTGGGTGGCGATCGGCGTGACGGTCGCGCTCTTCCGCAGGGTGTCCCGCCCGGCGACACTGCTGATGCTGCCCTACTGGGCGTGGGTCACCTTCGCGGCCGCCCTGAACTTCGCCATCTGGCGCCTGAACAGCTGAGCCGGGCGGCGGGGGACACGACGACGGAACGGGGCCCCGGCGCGCAGCCGGGGCCCCGTCGCCCGCTCAGCAGCGGGGCACGCCGGGGATGTAGCCGTCGGAGCCGGTGTAGACGTACGCGTCGGCGATGAAGCGGCCGGTGCCGATCCGGTCCCAGATCGTGCTGGTGCCGTAGGTGCCGGTGACGCTGGTGCCGCTGGTCTGGCAGTGGATGGTCACCTGGGTGCCGTCGGCGACGGTGCCCACCGCGGCGTAGCCGGTGCCCGGCCCGGAGCGGACGGTCAGCGCGGTCCCGGCGGTGTTGACCGTGCCGGAGCCGGTGCTGCTGCCGCAACCGTTGTCGCTGGTGTAGTTCTTGGTGCCCCAGTAGAGGGCGAGCGCGCCGTTGAACCGCACCTGGATGTCGGCGCCGTTGAGCCGCTGCTCGTAGTGCAGGTGCGGGCCGGTCGAGCCGCCGGTGCTGCCGACCCAGCCGATCACCTTGCCGTAGCCGACGGTCTGCCCCACGGACACGTTGAAGCCGTTGAGGTGGGCGTAGTAGGTGCTGTACCCGCCGCCGTGGTTGATCCGAACGTACTTTCCGTAACTGGTTCCGCCGAGATCGGTCACCCGGTCGACCGTGCCCGGGGCGCTCGCCACCACCGGGTCACCGAGGTCGTCCGTGCGGTTGAAGTCGATCGAATACGCCGGGCTGTGGTTGGTCCGGGTCTGCCCGGACCAGGACTGCCCGCACGGGAACGGGACCTTGAACGTGGGGGCGGCCATTGCCGGGGCCGCCGGGACCACCAGCGCGCCCACGGCCAGCAGACCGGCCGCCAGCAGGCCCAACCACCGCTTGCCCATCCAGCACCTCCTATGTCGAAATCCTTCGATCACCTGCTCTCAGCGTGTCAGAAAATGACATCGATGGAAAGGGGTCGTATCCCCGTGTGGGAGCGTGCCCAACAGGGAGCTTACGGGTTTCCGGATTGTTACTTGCTCGTGTCCGGATAGGGGTGGACCAGGCCAGATGCAAGCGCTTACATGTGGTGACGCCCATCGGACCGGCGCGGGTTCGATCCCTGACGCGCCGGCAAGGAAGGAGAACGGCATGGCGTTTGCCAGATCACGCCAGGCTTTCGCGATCGCCGGCGTACTGGGGCTGGCGCTGAGCGCCACGGCCTGCGGCACCGGCAACGACAAGAAGAGCGACTCCGCGGGGGGCTCCGCGGAGTGCGCCGCATACGAGAAGTACGGTGACAACGACGGCAAGAAGGTCACGATCTACTCGTCGATCCGGGACATCGAGGCCGACCGCCTCGCGGAGTCCTGGAAGCAGTTCGAGGACTGCACCGGCATCGAGATCGACCACGAGGGCAGCGGCGAGTTCGAGGCCCAGCTCCCGGTCCGGGTCGACGGTGGCAACGCCCCCGACCTCGCGTTCATCCCGCAGCCGGGTCTGCTCAAGCGCTTCGTCGACTCGGGCAAGCTCAAGGCCACCAGCGCCGACACCAAGAAGATGGCCGAGGAGAACTACCCGGCCGACTGGCTGAAGTACAGCACCGTCAACGGCCAGTTCTACGGCGCCCCGCTCGGCTCCAACGTGAAGTCCTTCGTGTGGTACTCGCCGAAGACCTTCAAGGAGAAGGGCTGGACGGTCCCGACCAGCTGGGACGAGCTGATCAAGCTCAGCGACCAGATCGCGGCGAGCGGCACCAAGCCGTGGTGCGCCGGCATCGAGTCCGGTGAGGGCACCGGCTGGCCGGCCACCGACTGGGTCGAGGACCTCATGCTGCGGACGCAGACCCCCGAGGTCTACGACCAGTGGACCACCCACGGCATCCCGTTCAACGACCCGAAGGTCGCCGAGGCCCTCGACCGGGCCGGCACCATCCTCAAGAACGAGAAGTACGTCAACGGCGGCTTCGGCGGCGTGAAGAGCATCGCCACCACCTCCTTCCAGGAGGCCGGCGTGCCGATCACCACCGGCAAGTGCGCGCTGCACCGCCAGGCGTCCTTCTACGCCAACCAGTGGCCGAAGGGCACCAAGGTGGCCGAGGACGGCGACGTCTTCGCGTTCTACTTCCCGGCCATCGACGCCAGCAAGGGCAAGCCGGTGCTGGGCGGCGGCGAGTTCGTCGCGGCCTTCGCCGACCGTCCCGAGGTCCAGGCCGTGCAGACCTACCTCGCCTCGGGTGAGTACGCCAACAGCCGCGCCAAGATCGGCGACTGGGTGTCGGCGAACAACAAGCTCGACCTGGCCAATGTCGCCAACCCCGTCGACAAGCTCTCCGTCCAGATCCTCCAGGACAAGTCCACCGTCTTCCGCTTCGACGGCTCGGACCTGATGCCGGCGGCCGTCGGCGCGGGGACGTTCTGGAAGGGCATGGTCGCCTGGATCAACGGCAAGGACACCAAGACGGTCCTCGACGGCATCGAGAGCAGCTGGAAGTGATCTGAACCGGGTGGGCCGGTCCGCGCACGCGGGCCGGCCCACCCGGCTGATCAGAGACCTGGGAGGGTCGATGGAGTTCGACTTCGCTGCGGAACAGCCGAAGTTCCTCATGCTGATGTACGGGCTGGTCGCCTTCGTCGCGGTGGTGGGCGGTCTGCTCCTGCTCCTCGACGTGGTGCCGGCCTGGTTCGCCCGCCGCCGGGAGGGGCAGATCATCGCTGCCGCCGCGAGCGGCGCCCCGCTCCCCCGCCGGCGCAAGCCGCGGGAGGGCCTGTTCGCGCTCTTCTTCCTGCTGCCGACGCTGCTGCTGCTCACCATCGGGCTGGTGGTCCCGGCCATCCGCACCACGCTGCTCTCGTTGATGGACGCGAGCGGCAACGAATGGGTCGGGCTGCGCAACTACGGCTGGATGTTCTCCGAGGACTCGATCGTCCGGGTGCTCGTCAACACCCTGGTCTGGGTGCTCCTCGTACCGCTCGTGGCCACCTCGTTCGGCCTGCTCTACGCCGTGATGGTGGACAAGGCCCGGTTCGAGGCGGTGGCCAAGTCGCTGATCTTCCTGCCGATGGCGATCTCCTTCGTGGGCGCGAGCATCATCTGGAAGTTCGTCTACGCCTACCGGGGCGAGGGGCAGGAGCAGATCGGCCTGCTCAACCAGATCGTGGTCAGCCTCGGTGGCGAACCGAGGCAGTGGCTGCTGGACTCGCCGCTGAACACGCTGCTGCTGATCGTGATCATGGTCTGGATCCAGGCCGGTTTCGCGATGGTGGTGCTCTCCGCCGCGATCAAGGCGATCCCCGCCGACATCGTGGAGGCGGCCCGGCTCGACGGGGTCACGCCCTGGCAGATGTTCTGGCAGATCACCATGCCGAGCATCCGGCCGGCGCTGATCGTGGTCGTGGTGACGCTGTCGATCGCCACCCTCAAGGTATTCGACATCGTCCGGACGTCCACCAACGGCAACTACGACACCAGCGTGATCGCGAACGAGATGTACAACCAGGCGTTCCGGTACGGCCAGAACGGGCAGGGCTCGGCGCTGGCGGTCTTCCTGTTCATCCTGGTGATCCCGATCGTGATCTACCAGATCCGCAACCTCCGTCAGCAGCGGGAGGGCTGAGATGACCACCGCAACGCCCACCGTCGCCGCCGGCACCCAGAAGACCGACGGCCGTGGCACCAGCACCGCCGGACGGGTTCGCAGGCGGCTGAACAGCCGCACCGCGACCCTCGTCTCGATCGTCATCGCGATGCTCTGGACCATCCCCACCTTCGGCCTGTTCATCTCCTCGGTCCGGCCGGAGGACGAGATCAAGAGCAACGGGTGGTGGAACTTCTTCACCAACCCGTCGTTCACCCTGGAGAACTACCAGGAGGTGCTGTTCGGGCGCTCCTCGTCGTCGGGGCAGCTCGCCAGCTACTTCATCAACTCGCTGGCGATCACCATCCCGTCGGTGCTCTTCCCGCTCGCCTTCGCGGCCCTCGCCGCGTACGCGCTGGCCTGGATCAACTTCCGGGGCCGGGACTGGATGTACATCGCGATCTTCGCGCTGCAGATCGTGCCGTTGCAGATGGCCCTCGTGCCGCTGCTGAAGTTCTTCTCCACCGGCGTCACCATCGGCGGGGTCACCGTCATGCCGGCCTGGGACCTGGTCGACGAACAGAAGTTCGCGCAGGTGTGGTTCGCGCACACCTGCTTCGCGCTGCCGTTCGCCGTCTTCCTGCTGCACAACTTCATCTCGCAGCTGCCCGGGGAGCTGATGGAGTCGGCCCGGGTCGACGGGGCCACCCACCCGAAGATCTTCCGCTCGATCGTGTTGCCGCTGATCACCCCGGCGCTGGCCGCGTTCGGCATCTTCCAGTTCCTCTGGGTCTGGAACGACCTGCTGGTCGCGCTGATCTTCGCCGGTGGCGGCAACGAGACCGCTCCGCTCACCGTCCGGCTGGCCGAGATGGCCGGCACCCGGGGCAACGAGTGGCAGCGGCTCACCGCCGGCGCGTTCGTCTCGATCGTCGTACCGATGATCGTCTTCCTGTCCCTCCAGCGCTTCTTCGTGCGCGGCCTGCTCGCCGGCAGCGTCAAGGGCTGAGGCGTCTCCGCCGCCGCCGGGCCACCGGCGGCGGCGGAGCCGGGCGGAGCGGGGGATAGCGTGACGAAGATCGACGACGTCGCACGCCTGGCCGGGGTCTCCACCGCCACCGTGTCCCGGGCGTTGCGCGGGCTGCCGACTGTCTCGGCCGCGACGCGGCGCCGGGTGCTCGCGGCGGCCGAGCAACTGGAGTACGCCGTCTCGCCGAGCGCCTCGCGGCTGGCCGGCGGGCGCACCGGCACGGTCGCCGTCGTGGTCCCCCGCATCACCCGGTGGTTCTTCGGCACCGTCGTCGAGGCGGTCGAGGACATCCTCCAGCAGGCCGGCTACGACCTGCTGCTCTACAACCTCGGTGGGCGGGAGCAGGTCCGTCAGCGGGTGCTGCGCACCGCCAACCTGCACAAGCGCGTCGACGCGATCATGCTGGTCGCCACGCCGCTGCGGCCCGCCGACCTGACCGCACTGACGAAGCTGAAGCTGCCCGGGGTGACCATCAGCTCCGGCACGGTGGTGCCCGGCTGGCCCTGCGTACGCATCGACGACGTGGGCGTCGCGCGGACCGCCACCCGGCACCTGCTCGACCTGGGGCACCGGCGGATCGCCCACATCTCCGGCGACCCGGACGACGAACTGGCCTACACCACCCACCTCGACCGGCGGCGCGGCTACCGGCAGGCGCTGCGCGACGCCGGGATGGTCCCCGATCCCGGCCTCGACGTGGAGTCGCAGTTCACCATCAGCGGCGGTACGCGGGCCACCGAGGAACTGCTCCGGCGCGGCGACCCGCCGACGGCGATCTTCGCGGCCTGCGACGAGATGGCGATGGGGGCGATGACCGCGCTGCGCGACGCCGGCCTGCGGGTCCCGCAGGACGTCAGCGTGATCGGCGTCGACGACCACGACCTGGCCAGCGTCCTCGGGCTGAGCACGATCGCCCAGCCGGCGGCGGAGCAGGGCCGGCTCGCCACGCGGATCCTGCTCGACCCGCTGCACGGCCGGGCCCTGCCGCCGGGGAGCAACCCCTATCTCGACACGCCGGGGTCACCGGTGATCCTGCCCACTCGGCTGATCGTGCGTGAATCGACCGCACCACCCCGGGCACACTAACGGGAAAACCGCCGACGCCGGCTGCATCCGACCGTCCGGCTCGACACACGGGAGAAGGCCCTGAACAGCAACCCGACGCACCAGGACACGCCCGCCGGCCCGGCCACCGGTTGGTGGACCAGGGCCACCATCTACCAGGTCTATCCGCGCTCCTTCGCCGACTCCGACGGCGACGGGATCGGCGACCTGCCCGGCATCACCGCCCGCCTGGACCACCTCGTGGAACTGGGCGTGGACGCGCTCTGGCTGTCGCCGTTCTATCCGTCCCCGCAGGCCGACGCCGGGTACGACGTGGCCGACTACCGCGACGTGGACCCGCTCTTCGGCACCCTCGCCGACGCCGACCGGTTGATCGCCGAGGCGCACTCGCGCGAGCTGCGGGTCATCGTCGACCTGGTGCCCAACCACACGTCGTCGGCACACCGGTGGTTCGCCGCGGCGGTCGCCGCCGCCCCCGGCAGCCCGGAGCGCGACCGCTACATCTTCCGCGACGGGCGGGGGCCGGACGGCGCGCAGCCCCCGAACGACTGGCAGAGCGTCTTCGGCGGGCCGGCCTGGACCCGCGTCACCGAGGCCGACGGCCGCCCCGGCCAGTGGTACCTGCACCTGTTCGACTCCGGTCAGCCCGACCTCAACTGGGACAACTCCGAGGTCCGGGAGGAGTTCCTGGAGGTGCTCCGGTTCTGGCTGGACCGCGGCGTCGACGGCTTCCGCGTCGACGTGGCGCACGGCCTGATCAAGCAGGCCGACCTGGCCGACTGGCAGGAGCCGCAGGAGATCCTCTCCGGTCAGGAGATCGACAAGCCGCGCCCGCCGATGTGGGACCAGGAGGGCGTGCACGAGATCTACCGGGACTGGCGGCGCGTGCTGGACGGCTACCCGGACGAGCGGATCCTGGTCGCCGAGGCGTGGGTCGAGCCGGCCGAGCGGCTGGCCCGCTACGTCCGGCCGGACGAGATGCACCAGGCGTTCAACTTCGAGTACCTGCTGGCCGCGTGGACCGCCCCGGCCCAGTACGCGGTGATCACCCGCTCGCTGGAGGCCACCGACGTCGTCGGCGCCCCGACCACGTGGGTGCTGTCCAACCACGACGTGGTCCGGCACGCCTCCCGGTTGGGGCTGCCGATCACCGGCAAGCGGCCCAACGGCATCGGCATCGGCGACCCGCAGCCGGACACCGCGCTCGGCCTGCGCCGGGCCCGGGCAGCCACGCTGCTGATGCTCGCCCTGCCCGGCTCGGCCTACCTCTACCAGGGCGAGGAGCTGGGCCTGCCGGAGCACACCACGATGCCCGACGAGGCCCGGCAGGATCCGACCTGGGCGCGCAGCGGGCACACCGAGCGGGGTCGCGACGGCTGTCGGGTGCCGATCCCGTGGGAGGCCGACGCCCCGTCGTACGGCTTCGGGCCGACCGACGCGAGCTGGCTGCCGCAGCCGTCGCTCTGGGCGGAGTACGCCCTGGACCGGCAGCGGGACACGCCCGGCTCGACGTACGAGCTGTACCGGACGGCCCTGCGGCTGCGCCGCGAGCACCGGCTCGGCGAGGGCACGCTGGAGTGGCTCGCCTCCGGCGACGAGGTGCTCTCGTTCCGCAACGGCGCGCTGACCGTGCTCACCAACTTCGGCGACGCCGCCGTGCCGCTGCCCGCCGGGTCCGAGCTGGTGCACGCCAGTGCCCCGCTGGACGCGGACGGCGCCGTGCCCACCGACGTGACGGTCTGGGTCCGCCCGGCCTGACGCGGCAGGGGTCCCTCGGCGGCGCCGCGCCTGCCGAGGGGCCCCTTCCTACAGGCGCTCGGCGCGGTCGTGCAGCAGGTCCCGGACGCCGGCGATGTCGCCCGGCGAGGTCCGCGAGGCCAGCCAGTACATGACGCCCGTCGGGATGAAGAAGAGCTGGAAGGCCGCCAGCCCGACGGCGTAGTTCAGCGGCGGCGGGAAGGCCGCCCGCAGGCCGTGGAAGGCCACCCCGACCAGCCCGTTGCCGGCCGCCCGGCCGACGCCGTTGACCAGGTTGCCGAGGCTGTAGACGGTGCCCCGGTGCTCCGGCGGGTTGACGTCGGCGATCAGGGCGAACCAGTTGGGCGAGTTGGCCGAGGTGAGCGCCAGCGCCACCACGGCGGTGAGCAGGCTCAGCCCGACCGTCGGCTCGGTGAACACGCTGGCCAGCACCGCCCGGACCACCGACCCGGCGCCGGCGCCGTCCGGCACGTCGATGCGGATCGGCACGAAGAAGAGCACCAGGTAGAACGGCAGCGCCGCGAGGATGCCGACCGCCGCGACCAGCGCCCGGCCCCGGGGCGTACGCCGTTGCAGCGCGTCGCCGACCAGCCCGCCCACGATGGAGAGCACCCCGCCGAGCTGGAACAGCGTGGCGAAGACGCTGCCCACGACCACGGCGGTGGCGGCGGAGTAGCCCTGCTCCTCGGCCCGCTCGGCGAAGAGCACCGGCAGCCAGACCAGCGACCCGAAGGCCGCCTGGGCGGTGAGGCCCTGGAGGATCAGCCAGCGGTTCGTCCGCCGGCCCAGGATCCTCGGCAGGTCCGCCCGGCTGATCCGGTAGTCGTACTCGGCGCCGGTGGCGAGCGCGTCGGCCAGCTCCGGCTCGCTCTGCCCGCGCCGGATGTCGTAGGTGAACAGGTAGGCGACGGTCGCCGCGACGCCGACCACGGTCAGCAGCAGGAACGGCCGTCGCCAGTCGGTCGCCCCGAGCAGCCCGCCGACCAGCGTGCCGGCCAGTGTGCCGACGCCCTGGGACAGCCCCCAGAAGCTCATCACCAGCCCCCGGCGGCGGGGCGAGATCAGGTCGGTGACGACCGAGAAGCCGACGGAACCGACCGCGCCCAGCCCGACCGCCGCCACGATCTGCGCGGCCAGGAAGGCGGGATAGTTCACCGCGACCGCGCTGCCGCCCGTGCCGAGCGCCCAGATCAGGGTGCCGACCATCAGCAGCGGCTTGCGGTTCGCGCGGTCGCCCACGTACGCCCAGCCCACCGCGGCCACCGCGCTGGCCAGGAAGCTCACGGCGGTGACCAGGCCGAGCAGCCGCTGCGGCACGTCGAAGGCGGCGGAGATGGGGCCGTACAGCGGGGGCACCAGTCCGATCGCCACGTTGTCCAGCGAGGCGAGCAGCACGAAGACCACGACGCTGTAGAACCGGTGTGCGGGCGTCCCGCCCCGGGCCCGCGCCGGCCCGCCCCTGGTCAAGGTCATGAGCGGCAGCCAACCAGGATCAGGTCACGAGCGGGTGACGACGCGCGGGCGCGCCGGGGCGCTCAGAGGTAGCCGCCGATCGCGGGCGGGGCGGCGGGCGCGGCCGGCGTGCCCGCCCGCAGCGCGTACAGCTCGGCGAGGGTGGCGCCCTGGGGCGGCACCCCCGCCGCCGTGCCCAGCCACCCGGTCGCCTCCTCGTACGACAGCGGGCCCACCTCGATCCGGGCCAGGCAGCGCCCCGGGCGGACCACCGCCGGGTGCAGCCGGGACAGGTCCTCGTTCGTGGTGATCGCGACGAGCACGTCACGCCCCTGCCCGAGCAGCCCGTCGGTCAGGTTGAGCAGCCGGGACAGGGCCTGCCCGGCGGCCTGCTTCGCCTCGCCCCGGATCAGCTCGTCGCAGTCCTCCAGGATGAGCAGCCGCCACCGGCGGCCCGTCCCCTGCTCGCCGTCCTCGTCCCCGACCGCCACCTCCGACAGGTACGCCGTGTCCGCGAAGAGCACGTCCGGGTCGAGCACGGCGTCGACCTGGCACCAGTCGTGCCACTGGCGGGCGAGGGCGCGCAGCGCGGTGGTCTTTCCCGTCCCGGGCGCCCCGTGCAGCAGCACCAGCCGGCCGGAGAGCCGCTCCGGGGTGGTCGCCATCAGCTCGTCGAGCGCGTTGCGGGCCGCCGCCGCGTAGTTCGGCCGGATCGCCGCCCACTCGGGCGCGGCGATGGCGCGTACGTCGCGCTGGCTGCCCCGCCGGGGGTTCTGGTGCCAGAAGCCGATCCGGCCGGCGCCCGGATCCTCCGGTTCGGCGGCGCCGTCGACGATCCGGTCGAGGGTCGAGCGACCCACCTCCTCGGAGACCGCCGTGACCGTCACCTCCGCGCCGCGCCCCTTCCAGGTGACCACCCGGGCCGTCCAGCCGTCGCCGGCCAGCAGGCGGGACTTCTGCCGGTTCTCCACCGCCGTGCGCAGCAGCCGCCCGTCCGGGGCGGTCAGCGGCGCGTCGGGGCGCACCCGGGAGAGCCGGACGGTGTGCGACCAGGGGTGCCGGCCGGTGACGAAGTCCGCCAGGACGAGCGCGTCGATGACGTCGCAGGGGGTGTCCGCGTCGTCGTACTGGAGCATCGAGGGAATGCCGGTGCCGGGTGCCTCGTCCGCTTCGGGGGTGGTCCGCATCCGTCGATGATCGCGAGCCGGAGCGCGCCCGTACAGTCGTTTACCCCGCCACGGCGTCGACCCGGTCGAGGAAGTGCTCGCGGGCGGCGGCGTACCGCTCCCGGATGGCGGGGACCGGGGCGGCGGCGTACTCCTCGGTGCCGTGGACGGACCACGTGGGGGGCGCCGCGCCGCCCAGGGCGACCCAGGCGGCCTGCCGCGCGGCGCCGTCGGCGACGTACTCGCCGGGCGGCGGGACGACCACCGGCACCCCGAGGACCTGCGGCGCGATCCGGCGTACGGCCGCCGAGCGGGCGCCGCCGCCGACCAGGATCACCCGGCGCACCGTGGCGCCCTGGGCGACGAGCGCGTCGAGACCGTCGGCGAGGGCGCAGAGCAGCCCCTCGACGGCGGCGCGCGCCAGGTGGGCCGCCGTCGAGGTGCGCAGGGTCAGCCCGTGCACGGCCCCGGACGCCAGCGGCCGGTCGGGCGTCCGCTCGCCCTCCAGGTAGGGCACCATGACCAGCCCGTCCGCGCCGGCGGGGGCGGTGAGCGCCAGCGCGGCCAGCTCGTCCAGGTCGACCCGGAGCATCGACGCGGCGGCGTCGAGCACCCGGGCCGCGTTGAGCGTGCAGACCAGCGGCAGGAAGCGGCCGGTGGCGTCGGCGAAGCCGGCGACCGCGCCGCCCGGGTCGGCGGCCGGGGCGTCGGCGACGCTGAACACGGTGCCGGAGGTGCCGATCGAGACGACGACGTCGCCCGGGCCCGCGCCGACGCCGAGCGCGGCGGCGGCGTTGTCCCCGGTGCCGGGACCGAGCACCGCCCCGCCGGCGGGCAGGCCCCGCAGGGCGTCGGGGCGTACGGCGCCGGCCGGCTCCGCCGGGCCGAGCACGGTCGGCACGTGCGGCCGCCGGCCGAACGCCCGCTCCAGCAGGTCGAGGCGGTAGTCGCCGGTCGCCGGGGACCAGTAGCCGGTGCCGCTGGCGTCGCCCCGGTCGGTGCGCAGCGCCGCCAGGTCGGGCGCGCCGGCCAGCCGCCAGGTCAGCCAGTCGTGCGGCAGGCAGACGGCCGCCGCCCGCGCCGCGTGCTCCGGCTCGTGCCGGGCCAGCCAGCGCAGCTTCGTGGCGGTGAAGCTGGCGACCGGCACGCTGCCCACCGCCTCCGCCCAGAAGCGGCGGCCGGTCTCCCCGCCGCCGGCCTCCTCGACCAGCTCGGCGGCGGCCCCGGCGGAGCGGGTGTCGTTCCACAGCAGCGCGGGCCGGACCACGTCGCCCGTCTCGTCGAGGCAGACCATGCCGTGCTGCTGGCCGGCGACGGAGACCGCCGCCACGTCGGCCAGCCCGCCGGCGGCGTCGGCCGCCGCGCCCAGCGCGGACCACCACGCCGCCGGGTCGACCTCGGTGCCGTCCGGGTGCGGCGCCCGGCCCTGCCGGAGCAGGGCGCCGGTCTCCGCGTCCCGGACGACCACCTTGCAGGACTGGGTCGAGGAGTCGACCCCCGCGACGATCGGCATCGCCGGCGGCCTCAGCGGGCGCCGAGCAGGTGCTCGACGGCGAGCTGGTTGAGCCGGACGAAGCCGAAGCCCTTCGCGGCGGCGGTGTCGACGTCGAACTCCTCGAACGCGGAACGGTCGGCGAGCAGGTCGGCGTGGCCCTCCCCCGGCGCCAGCGTCGGCGTGCCCAGGTCGGCGACCCGGCTCGCGGCCAGCGCCCCGGCGACCTCCGGGTCCGCCCGGAACGCCGCCGCCCGCTCCTTGAGCAGGAGGTAGGTGCGCATGTTCGCCTCCGCCGACGCCCAGACGCCGGTCATGTCCTCGGTGCGCGAGGGCTTGTAGTCGAAGTGCCGGGGGCCGTCGTAGGCGGGCACCCCGCCGGGACCGCCGTGCTCCAGCAGGTCGACCAGGGCGAACGCGTTCAGCAGGTCGCCGTGGCCGAAGACGAGGTCCTGGTCGTACTTGACGCCGCGCTGGCCGTTGAGGTCGATGTGGAACAGCTTGCCCTGCCAGAGCGCCTGGGCGATGCCGTGGGCGAAGTTCAGGCCGGCCATCTGCTCGTGCCCCACCTCCGGGTTGAGCCCGACCAGCTCGGGGCGGGCCAGGGTGGAGATGAAGGCCAGGGCGTGCCCGACGGTGGGCAGCAGGATGTCGCCGCGCGGCTCGTTCGGCTTGGGCTCGATGGCGAAGCGCAGGTCGTAGCCGGAGTCGACGACGTACTGGCAGAGCAGGTCGACGGCCTCCCGGTAGCGGTCCAGCGCGGCCCGGACGTCCTTGGCGAGGTCGTACTCGGCACCCTCCCGGCCGCCCCACATCACGAAGGTGCGGGCACCCAGCTCCGCGGCGAGGTCGACGTTGCGCAGCACCTTGCGCAGCGCGTACCGCCGGACGTCGCGGTCGTTGCTGGTGAAGCCGCCGTCCTTGAAGACCGGGTGGGTGAAGAGGTTGGTGGTCACCATCGGGACCACCAGGCCGGTCTCGTCGAGCGCCTTGCGGAAGCGGGCCACGTGCCGGTCGCGGGCGGCGGCGTCCGCGCCGAAGGGCACCAGGTCGTCGTCGTGGAACGTGATCCCGTACGCACCCAGCTCGGCGAGCCGGTGCACCGCCTCGACCGGGTCCAGCTCGGGGCGGGTGGCGTCGCCGAACGGGTCGCGGGCCTGCCAGCCCACCGTCCAGAGGCCGAAGGAGAACTTGTCGGCGGGGGTGGGACGGGGTGCCATGGCAGACCTCCGGGGTGTCGTCCGCTATTTGTTCAGTGGTTGAATTATTTGGTCGGCGTGTGGCAGTGTCAAGGGGTGACCCGACCCGACGCCCCGCCCGGCCCGGTGCGCCAGGGCAGCCTGCGCGAGTGGAACCTCGCCGTGGTGCTCGGCCGGATCGCCGCCGCCGACCGACCGCCCTCCCGGGCCGAGCTGGCCGCCGGCACCGGCCTCACCCGGGCCACCGTCTCGGCCGTGGTGGAGGACCTGCTCGCCGGCCGGTTGGTCGCCGAGTCGGAGCCGACGCCCCGGACCGGCGCGGGACGGCCCTCGCGGGGCCTGGTGCTCGCCACGGACGGCCCGGCCGGGCTCGGCCTGGAGGTCAACGTCGACTACCTGGCCGCCTGCGTGGTCGACCTCGCCGGCCGGGTCCGCCACCACGCCGTGCACCGCGCCGACCTGCGGCCCGTCTCCCCCGCCGGGGCGCTCGCCCGGCTGGCCGACCTGGCCGCCCACGCCCGCGCCGACGCCACCCGCGAGGGGCTCACCCTGGTCGGCGCGGCCCTCGCGGTGCCCGGCCTGGTCGACGACGCCGGCCTGGTCCGGCTCGCGCCGAACCTCGGCTGGCGCGACGTGCCCGTCCCCGCCCTGCTCGCCGACGAACCCCCGCTGACCGCGCACGTCGACGGCATCCCCGCACTGGTGGTCGACAACGAGGCCAACCTCGCCGCGCTGGGCGAGCTGCACGCCGGGCCGGCGGACGCGGCCAGCTTCCTGCACATCTCCGGCGAGGTCGGCATCGGCGCCGGGATCGTGCTCGACGGGTCCCTGTTCCGGGGCTCGCGCGGCTGGAGCGGCGAGATCGGTCACGTCCCGGTCCGGCCCGACGGCCCGCCCTGCCGGTGCGGCGGGCGCGGCTGCCTGGAGACGTACGCCGGCCAGGAGGCGATCCTCGCGGCGGCCGGCCTGGCCGGCGCGGACCTTCCGGCGGACACCGCGACGACCCGGCTGGCCGAGCTGGCCGGGGCCGGCGACCCCGGCGCGCTGCGGGCCCTGGCCGAGGCCGGGACCGCCCTGGGGGTCGCCGTCGCCGGCGTGGTGAACCTGCTGGACCTGGACACCGTGGTGCTCGGCGGCGGGTACGCCCCGCTGGCGCCGTGGCTGCGCCCGCCGGTGCTCACCGAGATCTCCCGGCGGGTGCTCACCGCCGCGTGGTCACCGGTCACCGTCCGACCGGCGGCCCTCGGCGCCGCCGCCGCGGCCGTCGGCGGAGCCGGTTCGGTGGTACGCCGGATCCTGGCGCGCCCGGCCGGCTGGCTGGCCCGCCCGGCCTGAGCCGGATTCCTCCGATGGCGGCGCGACTGCGCCTCGGTACGCTTGCCCCGAGGCAACGAACCACCATCCGAGGAGTGCACGACCAGCATGCGCACAGGTCGACAGACCGGGGCGCCCGGCGAGCGGCGGTGACCACCGCTCCCGGGGGCGGTGACACGCGCCCGGCCGACGGCGGGCAGCCCGCCCGCTCCCGCTCCGACCTCTCCCCCGACCCCGCGCGCCCGGCCGACTCCCGGCTCACCCGGGAGGTGCTCGACGGGCTGGCCGAGGCCGTCGTGACCGCCGACCGGGCGGGGCTGGTGACCCTGGTCAACGCCGTGGCGACCGCACTCCTCCCCGAGGTCGTGCCCGGCGCGGACCTGCACACCTGCCCGATACCGGCCGTGTCCCGGGCGGTGGGGGCCGGGGCGGACAGCTTCGACGCCGAACACGGCGGTCGCCGGCTGCGCGGCGTACGACGCGACCTGGCCGACGGGCGGCAGGCCTGGTACGTGCGCGACGTCACCGAGGAGCACGCGCGCACCGAGGCGCTGAGCGTCGAGCGGTCGCGGACGACGTTCCTCGCCCAGGCCGGCAGCCGCCTCGGGCTGTCCCTCCAGCGCGAGCAGACGCTGCGGACCACCACGACCCTGCCCGTGCCCTACCTGGCCGACCTGGCCATCGTGGTCCACCTGCCGCCCCCGCCCGCGCAGGGCCAGCCGCACTGGATCCGGTACGACGGGGTCGACCCGGCCCCGGTGACCGGGCTGGCGACCTGGTCGCTGACCGGCTCGCTGCCCGGCCTGCCCGAGGCGCTGGCCGGGCACGCGGTCGGCCCGGCCCCGTGGCCGGACGGGGAGACGGCCGCCCTGTCCACCGTGCTTCCGCCCGACTTCGGTCGGCCCGGCACCGTGCTGGTCAGTCCCATGCGGGGTGCCGGACGCACCACCGGCGCCCTGGTGCTGGTCCGCCGCGCCGGGCGGGCCGGCTTCGCCCGGCGCGACGTCGAGCTGGCCCGGGAGTTCGCCGCCCGCGCGGGCGCGGCCCTCGGCGCCGCCGAACTCTACGGCGAACAGGTCCACCTGGCCCGGGTGTTGCAGAACAGCCTGCTCCCGCCCGACCTGCCGGCCGTGCCGGGCGCCACGCTGGCCGGCGGATACCGGGCGGCCGGGGACCGGCTGCGCATCGGCGGCGACTTCTACGATGTCTTCCCCATCACCGGGGGCGCGATCTTCGCCCTCGGGGACGTGGCCGGCAAGGGCGTCGGCGCGGCCGTCCTCACCGGGCGGGTCCGCCAGTCCCTGCGGACCCTGCGCCTGGTCGAGCAACGGCCGCTGGAGTTGATGCGGCTGCTCAACCAGGCGCTCTTCGACGCCCCGGACGCGGCCCGCCGCAGCCAGTTCACCACCCTGCTGCTCGGCACCCTCGGCGCCGCGCCCGACGGCGGGTGCACCGTCCGGATCGCCGGCGGCGGCCACCCGTCCCCGCTGCTGGTCCGGGCCGACGGTGGGGTCGCCCCGGTCGCGGTCGGCGGGATGCCCGTGGGCGCGCTCGCCGCCGCCCGGTTCGCCGAGGCCGAACTCCGCCTCGTCCCGGGCGAGCTGCTGCTCGCGTACACCGACGGGGTGGTGGAGGCGCGCGGCGGCCCCGGCGGCCAGGAGATGTTCGGCGAGGAACGGCTGCGCGCGGCGCTGGCCTCGGCCGCCGGGCTCCCCCCGGCCGCGCTGGTCGACCGGCTGCTCGAGTCCGTCGACGAGTGGCTCGACGGGCAGAGCCAGGACGACATCGCGATGCTGGCCGTCGCGGCGGCACCGCCCTGACCGGCTGGACCGTCGCCGCCGGCCGGCCCTTCGGCGGCCGCCGTCGACGCGGAAGCGCGTGCTCCCTCCGCCCGGGTCAGGCCGACCTGGCCACCCGCGGGCCGTCCCCCGGCCGCTCCTGCGTCGGTAGACCGACCGGGCGCTCGCGCGACACCGCCGGCCAGGGGTCGGCGGCCTCGACGGACTGCACGGAGGCGTTCCGGTGCCGCGCCGCCTCGTCGAACTCCCGCATGCCCCGCAGCAGGGCCTGCCGCCCCTCGTCGGTCATGTCGGCGAGGATCGCCGCGAGCTGCTGGCGCCGGTCGTCCCGCAGCTCGGCGAGGAGCCGGCGGGATTCCGCAGTGAGGTGCAGCGAGATCTCCCGCCGGTCGAACCGGCCGGGTTCCCGTTCCAGCATGCCCGCCGCCACGAGGCGGTCACAGAGCCGGCTGGCGGAGGAGAGCAGCATGTCGAGCCCGGTGGCCAGGCCGCGGAGGTTGATCCCCTCGTGCTGCTCGACCAGCATGATCGCGCGCAACTGCGCGCCGGAGACGCGACTGGTCGTCCGCTCCCGCGCGGCCTCCCAGACCGTCAGCAGGGCGTCCGCCACCGTGTCGAGCTCGACGACCATACTCGTCTCGGGTCCGGAGGGACCGTGCACATCCGCCATGGTGGGCCCGAGACTACTCCGAATCCCCAGGTCTGGGCTCGTGACGAGGGAGTGATGATGAACGAACCGGTCAACCGGGCACGGCAGGTCCTCAACGAGGCGCCCGCCGACCTGCTGCTCGACCGGATCGCCGACGTCCTGGCCGAGGCCTACGGGATCGCCCGGGTGGAACTGCTCCAGGTCGACTACCGGCTGGCGGCGCTGCTGCCGCTCGGCGGGGACGAGCCCGTCACCGCGCCGGGGCACCCCGCCTGGCGCTGCTTCGACCACCAGGCCCCGATCGTCGCCGACGACACCGGCTACCTCCCGGTGTCCATGCGCGGGGAACGCCGCGGCGTGCTGGTGGTGACCCCCGCGCCGGCCCGGCCGGCCGCGCTCGACGAGCTGACGGAGATCGCCACCGCGCTCGCCCACGAGATCGCCGCGGTCACCCCGGGCACCGACGTGTACCGGTCCGCGCGGCGTAGCAGGCGGCTCACCCTCGCCGCCGAGATGCAGTGGGAGATGCTCCCGGGCCGCAGCCGGACCCGCCCGTCGTTCAGCCTCGCCGGGCAGCTGGAACCGGCGTACGCGGTGCGCGGCGACAGCTTCGACTGGTCCGACGACGGCAGCCGGGTCTGGCTGGCGACCATCAACGGCATGGGCGAGGGGGTGGCCGCCGCGATGCTCACCTCGCTCGCCACCCACGCGCTGCGCAACGCCCGCCGGTCCGGGCTCGACCTCGCCGACCAGGCGGCCCTCGCCGACCAGGCGGTCTACGACCTGCACCGGGGTGACCAGCACCTCGCGGCGCTGCTGATGGAGCTGGACCTACGCTCGGGGCTGCTCACCGTGGTCGACGCCGGGTCGCCCCGCCTCGTGCTGCTGCGCGACGGGCAGGTCCGGGAGCTGCCGCTGGAGGCGCAGTTCCCGCTCGGCATGTTCGAGGCCACCGACTACCGGGAGCAGCGCTTCGAGCTGTGCCGCAACGACCGGCTCTTCGTGGTCAGCGACGGCGTCATCGACGCCACCGGGCGGGACGTCCGCTACGGCGAGACCGCGCTCGACCGGTTCCTGCGCCGGACCGGACCGATGGAGCCGCTGGACGCCGTCCGCTCGCTGATCGGCGACCTGCGCGCGTTCGTCGCCGGCGACCTGACCGACGACGCGGTGGTGGTGTGCCTGGACTGGACGGGTCCGAAGGACTGAGCGTCCGGCCGGCGGCGGCGGGCTGAAGGCGATGCGCGGCGCTCAGTAGGCCCCGCGGCTGTTGACCACCGCGCCGAAGGTCTTCCAGAGGATCGTCAGGTCGGCCGCGAGCGACCAGTTCTCCACGTAGTAGAGGTCGAGCCGGATGCCGTCCTCCCAGCTCAGGTCGGAGCGGCCGCTGACCTGCCAGAGCCCGGTCATGCCGGGCTTGACCAGCAGCCGGCGGGCCACGTCGCCGTCGTAGCGGGCCACCTCCGAGGGCAGCGGCGGGCGGGGGCCGACCAGGCTCATGTGCCCGAGCAGGACGTTGACCAGCTGCGGCAGCTCGTCCAGCGACCACTTGCGCAGCAGCCGCCCGATGCGGGTCACCCGCGGGTCGTCGCGCATCTTGAACATCAGGCCGTCGGTCTCGTTGCGGGCGGCCAGCGCGGCCAGCAGGGCGTCGGCGTTGACCACCATCGTGCGGAACTTGTAGACGCCGAACTCCCGCCCGCCCTGCCCGACCCGGGTCTGCCGGAACAGCACCGGCCCCCGACTGTCGACCTTGATGGCCAGCGCGACGGCGGCCAGCAGCGGCAGCAGCAGCGTCAGGGCCACCGACGAGACGGCCCGGTCGACGAAGCCCTTGACCAGCTTGCGGGCCCCGCGGAACTCGGGCGCCTCGACGTGGATCAGCGGCAGGCCGGCGACCGGCCGGGTGTGGATGCGCGGCCCGGCGACGTCGGTCAGCGCCGGGGCCACCACCAGGTCGATGCCGGTGCCCTCCAGCTGCCAGCCGAGCCGGCGCAGGCGGGTGGCGGTCAGCTCGCCGGAGGCGGTCACGGCGACGGTGTCCGCGCCGATGGCGGTGGCCGCCTCGGGGATGCCCCGGAACGACCCGACCACCGGCACGTCGCCCAGCCGCTGCGCGACCGGGGCGAGCAGCGCGTCCGGGATGCAGGCGCCGACCACCTGGTAGCCCGCGTACGGCTCGCGCCGCAGGGTGTGCACCAGCTCCAGCACGTGCGCGGTGTCGCCGACCACCAGCACCTTGCGCGACCAGCCGGCGCCCTCGGAGCGCGCCCGGTGCAGCCGCTTGCGGGCGGCGAACCGGGCCAGTTCCAGGCCGAGCATGCCGAGGGCGAACGAGATGCCGAGGAACCCCCGGGAGACGCCCACGTCGGCGATGTAGCCGGCGATCGCGATGCCGCCGGCGAGGCGCAGGCTGGCGGTGCCGACCCGCCGGTACTCGTCGGCGCCGTAGCCGAGGACGCGGTCGTCGTAGCAGCGCAGCACCCGCAGCGAGACCAGCCAGGCGAGGACCAGCCCGGGGGCGACCAGGACGTACGGGATCTTCGAGCCGCCGGGGGTGTCGTCGCCGAACCGGGCCACGTATCCGACGAGCACGGCGACGGTCAGGACGGTCGTGTCCAGCACCACCAGCGAGCGGACGTAGGCGCGCTCGCGGGTGCGGGCCGGCCCTGGCCGTGGTTCGTCCGGTCTCGACGACGTGCTGGCGGGGGTCAACAGCGTCGCTGAGGTCACCGGCCCTCCCCACTTCGGTCGCCGACGGCCCGTGCGACGGGCCCGGGTCGCGGGCCGGCCGTAGGGGCACCAGGACATCGTGCCCCGACAGCCACGTTCGCCGATTGCTTCGGACGCATTACCGTCACTACTTTCCCCGAGGGACCCCTTGCGGGGAAAGGGCCCACGGCACCGGATCCCGTGCGGCGGGTCCGCCCCGCGCTACGTTGCGGCTCAGGCCGGAGCCTTGCGCAGCGCGATCGCCTTGAGGAAGATGTCGCCGATCTTGGTCGGGTCCTCGGTGACGAAGGCGCCTCCGCCGGTGACGTCGGTGATCGACTTCAGCTCGGCCTTGCTCACGTCGCTGCCGATACCGATGATCACGACCTGCACCGGCCGCTCCGGATCCTTGATCTTGTTCAGCTCGCCCAGCAGCTTCTGCTGCGTGATGCCGTCGGAGTCCTCGTTCTTGCCGTCGGTGAACAGCACGATCGAGTTGACCCGGCCGGGCTCCCAGTTGTCCTGCACCTTCTGGTACGCCGCCAGCACGGTGTCGTAGAGGCCGGTGTCGCCGTCCGACGACCGGATCGAACCCAGGGACTGCTCCAGCTTGCCGCGCTGGCGGGACAGCGGCCCGATGGCGAGCAGTTCCCGGTGGTCGCGGGGGCCCACCAGCTGGGTGGAGAACGTCCAGAGACCGATCGACCAGGAGTCGTCGAAGAGGTTCAACCCTCGCCGGGCCGCCTCGACGGTCACCTGCTGCCGGGTCGCGTTGCCGGCGTTGGCCACCTTCTCCTTCATCGACCCGGAGACGTCGATGACGGCGAGCATCCGGCCGGACTGGGTGGCGATCGACCAGCTGGAGACCGCGCGCTCCATGGCCTGCGGGTCGAGCCCACCCGGAGCCGATCCGCCGCCGTTGGCCGGCGGGGCCGGCGCGCCACCGGCCGGGCTGGGCGCGCCCTGCGGCGCGTCGAAGCCCGCGCCCCAGTTGCCGTCCGGCGCGCGCAGCGAACGGCTCGCCAGCTGGTCACGGAAGTCGTCGGTGACGAGCACCTCGTAGAGCACCCTCGCCGCCGCCGCCTTGGCCGGCTCGATGCCGGGCAGCACCGCGTACGGGTAGTCCAGCGGCGCGGGCGCCGGCTCCAGGTAGAGCGCGGCCAGCCGTACCGGCGGCTTCTTGCTGTTGTACTGGATCACGTCCTCTTCCGAGAGCGCCGCCGCACCCAGGCTGCTCGCGATCGTCGTGGGATCCGAGGCGGTGGGGAACCGGGCGAGCAGGTCCGGCCGCAGCGCCGAGCGGTCGGTGGCCAGCGCCCGCAGCGCGGCGACCTTCTCCTTCTCCGCGTCGGGGCCGCCGGAGGCGCTGGCGGCGGCCGTCAGCGAGAGCAGACCGGACAGGCCGGCGGCGTCGCGGGTCGGTTCGACGATCCCGGTGCGCAACGGCTTGTCGCTCTGCACCTGCTGCAGGAGCTGGGTCCAGCTGAACTTCTTCTGCGGCCAGCCCAGCCGCGTGGCGATCGGCTCCGGCATCGCCACGACCACGGGGCTGCGCGCGATGGACGCCCCGTTGCCCGGCTCGAACGCGGTGGCGCCACCGGTCTTGAGCCGCAGCAGCCAGGTGGAGGAGTCGGGAACCCAGACGTCCGGGCTGACCGACGTGCCGCTGGCCTGCCCCACGCCGGCCAGGGTGACGCCGTGCTTGGCGGCGACCGTCGCGGCCACGTCGACCGGATCGGACGCCGCGACGTTCACCGCGATGCAGGTGCCGCCCACCGCGGCGCCGTCCCTCACCCACCGCGCGGCGGCGGCGTCGACCGCCGGGGCCAGCTCGGCCGCGACCGCGACGGACAGCTCGATCCGCCCCGAGCAGTTCGGTTGCGCCAGCTGCTGGTAGCCGAACCAGCCGCCGGCCGTGACGGCGAGGACGCCCACGGCAGCGGCGGCGGTGGCTGCGTGAAGGTTCGTACGCATGCGATGGCGGCCTGCTGACACGGTGACCATCTTGCGGACCCACCGGGACGACTGCCACGGGCCGTTCGGACGAAAGTTACGCAGGAGAAATAGTTGATCGCCAAATTGCTACGGTGAGTGACGACACCGCCCCGTCGCGTCGATCTCGCGGACATGATGGCTGGTCAGGGCACCACACAGGTGGGGCTCGTCACAGCCACCGGCTCCCCGACCGGAGCCGGGACGCCGGTGCCCGGGTCCACCCGGAGGACCCGGATCATGTCGGCCCGCTCGTCGGCGACGTAGAGGTGCTCCCCGGCCAGGGCGAAGTGCCGCGGCCACTCCCCGCCCGTGTCCACCTCGGCGACCAGCTCCGGCAGCTCGCCGGCGACGGCGAAGACCGCGACGGTGCCCACCCCCCGGTTGGCGACGTAGAGGAAGCGTCCGTCCGGACCGACCGCGATCTCCGACGGCTGGACGGGCCCGGGCCGGTCGCTGGCCTCGACGCGGCCCCGCTGGTGCAGCGCACCGTCGCCGGTCAGCTCGTAGGCGGTGACCGAACCGTCCAGCTCCCCCGCCACCCAGCAGCGCCGCCCGTCCGGATGCCGGGCCAGGTGCCGGGGACCGACGCCGGCGGCCGTGCGCACCCGGGGCGCCCGGGGCACCAGCCGGCCGGAGGCGGCGTCCAGGTCGTAGCGGTAAATCGAGTCGGTGCCCAGGTCGACCGCGAGCAGCGGGCCCCGGCCCGGGTCGGGGTTCACCATGTGGGCGTGCGCGCGCTCCTGGCGCTCCCGGTCCGGCCCGTGCCCCTCGTGCTCCACCAGGTCGCTGCGCTCGCCGGGCACCCCGTCGGGGTCGAGCGGGAACACCGCCACGCTGCCGCCGCCGTAGTTGGCCGCCACGAGGTGGCCGCCGTCCGGGACGACCGCCAGGTGGCAGGGCTCCGCGCCCCCGGTGGGCCGGGTGCCGAGCGGGGTGAGGTCGCCGCCGGCGCCGACGCGGAAGGCGCTGACCTGCCCGTCGGGCAGCTCGTTCACCGCGTAGAGCACGGGCAGCCGCGGGTGCCGGGCGAGAAAGGAGGGCGAGGGGGTGACCGCGACGGTGCCGAGCGGGGTCAGCTCACCGGAGACGGGGTCCCGCCGCGCCGCGACGATGCCGGCGGCCCGGCCCCCGCTGTGCGCCGTGTAGCCGCCGATGTGGACGATCTCGTCCTGACCTGTCACCGTATCCGCCTTCCGCCGATTCCTCCGTCGATCCCACCAGCCTTCCCACCCGGCCGCCCGCTTAGCCCCGAAAACCCCGCCCGATCGCGGCGCTCTGCCGCGGGACGCCCGCCGGGCCGCCGCCGCGCCGGCTCAGGCCGCCGGCACGGGCTCGCCGCGCTGCCGGGCCACGTGCTCGACCAGCGCGATCAGCACCTCCTTGCCGGACTGCCGGTCCCGCGCGTCGCAGAGCACCAGCGGCACGTCGGGGTCGAGGTCCAGCGCCTGGCGTACGGACTCCAGGCTGAACCGGCGGGCGCCGTCAAAGCAGTTCACCCCCACCACGAACGGGACGCCCCGCTGCTCGAAGTAGTCGATCGACGGGAAGCAGTCGGCCAGCCGGCGGGTGTCGGCGAGCACCACCGCCCCGAGCGCGCCGAACGCCAGCTCGTCCCAGAGGAACCAGAACCGGTCCTGGCCCGGGGTGCCGAAGAGGTAGACCTGGAGGTCGTCGTTGATCGTGATCCGGCCGAAGTCCATCGCCACCGTGGTGGTCGACTTCGCCTCGACGCCGGAGAGGTCGTCGGTGCCGATGCCGGCGCCGGTCAGCACCTCCTCGGTCTGCAACGGCCGGACCTCGCTGAGCGCGCTCACCAGCGTCGTCTTGCCGGCGCCGAACCCCCCGGCGATCAGGATCTTCAGCGCGAGCGGGATCCGGGAGCCGGATCCGGTTCGGTCATAGCGCACGGAGTCCACTGACCACCGCCTTGAGGATGTCGTCGTCGGGCAGGTACGCGGCGGCCGTCGGCTGGTGCACCGCGACCAGCCCCCGCGCCAGCAGGTCGCCGAGGAGTACGCGGACCACGCCCACCGCGAGGTCGAGGTCGGCCGCGAGCTCCGCGACGGGGACCGGCCGGGCGGCCAGCTCCACCAGGCGCCGGTGCTCGGGGTGCAGCTCCGGGTGGACGGTCGGGTCGGCGGCCGCCTCGGCCAGCACGTACGCGACCAGGTCGAAGCCGACCGCGCCCGACCGGACCCGGCCGCCGGTGAGGGTGTAGGGCCGCACGACCGGGCCGGCGTCGTCGTCCAGCCACTCGTGCTGCGGCCCGGGCGACTCAGCCCGCATCGGCGGCCCCCGCCGTCGTCCGGGCCGGGGCGCTGAGGTACTCGCCGACCCGCGTGACGAGCATCGCCATCTCGTACGCCACGAGGCCGATGTCCGCGTCCGCCTCGGCGACCACGGCCAGGCAGGCGCCCTGCCCGGCCGCGGTGACGAAGAGGTACGCGGACTCCATCTCCACCACGGTCTGCCGGACCGCCCCGCCGGCCACCTGCCGGCTCGCGCCCCGGGCCAGGCTGGAGAAGCCGGACGCCAGCGCGGACAGGTGCTCGGCGTCGGCACGGTCCATCCCGGCGGAGGAGCCGATCAGCAGCCCGTCCGCCGAGAGCACCACCGCCTGTCGGGCGGGCGGCACCCGTTCCACCAGCTCGTCGAGCAACCAGTCGAGATCGGCGCTCTGCCTCGTCGGATGCATCAGGCGTCCCTCTCAGTCGCGGTCATGGGTTCTGTGTCCACCGGCCGCTCGGCCGGCGTCGTGCTCTGGTCTTCGCGCGGCGGGCCCGGCCGCCCGGCGGCGGTGGCGGCATCTCGCGGGGTCGTCCCGGTGGCCGCCGCGCGGCCACGGGCGGTGCCGGCCTGGAGGGCGGACATGATCCGCCGCGCCTCCTCCGGGCTGCGCGGGGCGGGACTCTCGATCACCGGTTGCCGCAGTGTCGGGCCGTCCAGCGCGGACCGCCCCGTGCCGGCCCCGACGGACGGCTGCCCCCCGGTCGTGTCCGGGTGCCGGGGCCGGACCGCCGGGGGCCGCCGGCGCACCCGACGGGGCAGCCCGTCGATCTGCCCGGCCGCCTCGACGGGGGCGGGACCGCCGGCGGCCGCCCCACCCGCGGCCGGACCGCCCGTGGCCGCGCCGTCCCGGCGGCCCGCGGACGGTACGCCGGCCGGGGCCGGCCGCGCGGGGTCCGTGCCGGCGTGCGCGGCGCGGGAGGAGGCCGCGGCCCCGGTGGAGGATGCCGTGGCGGCCCCGGCGGAGCGGGCCGGGCGGGGCAGCGTGCCCAGTCGGCTCGCCCGGGCGAGCCGCCGCTCCTCCGGCGTCGCGGCGGACCGGGGCGCCACCGGCGGGCCGCCGGTCGGGGGCAGGGAGGGCTCGTCGGTGACCAGGTCGGCGGGGATGAGCACCACGGCCGTCAGCCCGCCGCCGTCGGACGGGCGCAGGCGCACCCGGACCCCGTGCCGGGCGGCGAGGCGGGCCACCACGAAGTGTCCGAGGCGGGCGGTCTCGGACGGCTCGAAGTCGGGCGAGCGGGCCAGCCGCCGGTTCGTGTCCTCCAGCGCGGCGGCGGACATGCCCAGGCCCCGGTCGGTGATCTCCACCGCGTAGCCGTTCGCCACGTGCTGCCCGGAGACCTCCACCCGGGTCTTCGGCGGCGAGAACGCGGTGGCGTTCTCGATCAGCTCGGCGAGCAGGTGGATCACGTCGCCGACGGCCCGCCCCAGCACGCCCGCGGGTGCCACGGCGGTGATGTCGACCCGGTCGTACGACTCGACCTCGGAGATCGCGCCCCGGACCAGGTCGACCGCCGCGACCGGGTTGCGCCAGCCCCGCCCGGGGGCCGCGCCGGCCAGGATGACCAGGTCCTCGGCGTGCCGCCGCAGCCGGGTGGCGAGGTGGTCGACGCGGAACAGCTCCGCCAGCTCGTCCGGGTCCTCGGTGTGCCGCTCCATCCGGTCGAGCAGCGCGAGCTGCCGGTGCACCAGCCCCTGGCTGCGCCGGGCGATGTTGAGGAACACCTCGTTGAGCCCCCGGCGCAGGGTGACCTCGTCGACGGCCGACTGCACGGCGGTGCGTTGCACCTCGGTGAACGCCCGCGCCACCTGGCCGATCTCGTCGCCGCCGTACTCCAGCGGGGGCGCCTCCCGGGCGACGTCGACCTGCTCGCCCCGGCGCAGCCGGGCCACCACGTCCGGCAGCCGGCGCTCGGCGGTCTCCAGGGCCGCCGTGCGTACGCCGCTGAGCCGGTGGGCGAGGTTGCGGCCGACCCGCAGCGCCACGAGGACCGAGACCACGACGGCGGCCAGGCCCAGCACTCCGGCGGCGGCGAGCCGGACCAGGATGCGCACGGCCGACGGCACCGACCGGTCGGCGAGCCCGTCGGCCTGCGCCAGCTCGAACTCCCGCAGCGCCTCGTGCACCGCCTGGTAGCTCTCCTGCCAGGCCGTCGGGTCCACGTCCGGCCGGGTGGCGGAGCCGGGACCCACCAGCGTGTCCTGCATCGCCCGCAACCGGCCGAAGGCCGGCCCCTCGGTCATCCGCTGGAACGCGGCGCGCTCGGCGTCCGGCAGGTCGGCGATCGCCGTCTCGGCGAGGAACCGCTGGTTGCCGACGGTCTGCACCAGCTGGAGGTGCTCGCCGTCGGCGAACCGGCCGGCGGTGAACGCCCCGGCGAGCAGGGCGTCGGTCTGCCCGAGCAGTTCCCGGGAACGGCCCAGCCCGGTAACGGCGAGCGCCTGCCGGTTGAGGTCCCGGTCGGGCAGGTTGGCCATCGCGGAGAACGCCTGGAAGGCCGAGTTGATCATCCCGCTGTAGAGCCCGACCGCGCCGGCCCGGTCCACCGCCCGCCGGTCGATGAACCCCCGCCCGGCGGGCAGCGCCTCCAGCGCGGTGACCAGCTGGTCGAGCCGGGCGTCGAGGATGTCGTCGGCGGCGTCGCGCAGCTCCTCCCCGGCGACCCGCCGGCGCAGCTCCGCGATCGCCCGGTCGGTCCGCTGCCGCTGCTCGGCGAGCCCGGGGGCGGCGTCCTCGCCGGCCAGGTGGACCACCGAGAGCCGGCGCTCCCGTTGCAGCTCGGCCACCACCGTCTCGCCGGGACGGCCGAGGTCGTAGAGGAGCGTCCGGGCGGCGAGCAGGTCGAGGGCGGGCCCGAAGGTGAGCGAGGTGGCGAAGATCCAGAGCGCCAGCAGCGCGGTCACCGGCACGACGACCAATGCGGTCAGCTTCGAGCGGATCGGCCAGTCGCGGGTGTTCAATCAGACCTCGCCCGGAAGGTGTGGCTGCGGGGGCGCCGGCGCCGGCCGGGCAGCGTCGCGGTCGGACTGTTCCGGCCCGCGGTGCCGGGCAGGTCCGGCTGACGCCTTGGGCAGGATACGTAATCCTCGCCCGATGCACTACCGTCCGTCGCGCCCGGCCCACCGGACGAACGTCCATCGTCGACGAACGCCCCGCCGGGGGCCGGCGGGGCGTTCGTGGACGGTGCGGATCAGGCGTCGACGGAGATGCCGAGGCCCTCGGCGACCCGGCGGCCGTAGTCGGAGTCGCACTGGCTGAAGTGCCAGACCATCTTCTCCTGGATGTGCTTGTCGCACTGGGCCAGCAGGGTGGTCAGGTTGAGGATCAGGTCGTCGCGCTCCCAGTCGGCCATCTCGCGGTAGCGCCGGCCGGCCTGGGAGTAGTTGTTCTGCCGCTCGATCGGGGCCTTCATGACCTGGCCCGAGACGAACGGACGGTACTCCCGGTAGGACTCGTCGGCCTCCCGGAGACCGGCGACCGAGGACGGCTCGAAGTTGATGTGCGGGTTGGCACCGCGGTTGTCCACCCCGTACGACATCTGGCCGCCGGTCTGGTTGGTGCTGACCTGCACGTCCTCGCGCGGCCGGTTGACCGGCAGCTGGAGGTAGTTCGGGCCGACCCGGTAACGCTGGGTGTCCGAGTAGGAGAACGTCCGGCCGACCAGCATCTTGTCGTCGGAGAAGTCGATGCCGTCGACCAGCACGCCGGTGCCGAAGGCGATCTGCTCGTTCTCGTTGTGGTGGTCGGTGATGTTGCGGTTGAGGGTCATCATGCCGACCGGCAGGTAGGGGAAGTCCTCCTCCGGCCAGATCTTGGTGTCGTCGAGCGGGTCGAAGTCCAGTTCCGGGTGCTCGTCGTCGCTCATGATCTGGACGTTGAGCTCCCACTTCGGGTGGTCGCCGCGCTCGATCGCCTCGAAGAGGTCCTTCGAGGCGTGGCCCAGGTCGGTGGCCTGGATGGCGTCCGCCTCGGCCTGGGTGAGGTTGTGCTCACCCTGCTGGGACATCCAGTGGAACTTGACCAGCACGCCCTCGCCCTCGGCGTTGACGAGGCGGTAGGTGTTCACCCCGGAGCCGCGCATCGTCCGGTAGTTCTTCGGGATGCCGTACGGGGAGAAGAGCCAGGTCAGCATGTGCATCGACTCGGGCGTGTTCGACATGAAGTCGAAGATCCGGTTCGGCTCCTGACGGAAGGTGACCGGGTCCGGCTTCAGCGAGTGGATCACGTCCGGGAACTTGATCGCGTCGCGGATGAAGAAGACCTGGAGGTTGTTGCCCACCATGTCCCAGTTGCCGTCCTCGGTGCGGAACTTCACGGCGAAGCCGCGTGGGTCGCGCGCCGCCTCGGAGGAGTCCCGGCCGCCGATGACGGTGGAGAAGCGGATCGTGACCGGGGTCTTCCTGCCCCTGGTCTGGAACAGCTTGGCCCTGGTGTACTTCGACGCCGGCTCGTCGCCGATCGTCCCGTACGCCTCGAACTCGCCGTGCGCGACGAAGCCACGGGCGTGCACCACCCGCTCCGGGATGCGCTCCCGGTCGAAGTGGCTGATCTTCTCCAGGAAGTGGTAGTTCTCCAGCGTCGCCGGGCCGCGCGAACCGACCGTCCGCTGCTGCTGGTTGTTGTGCACGGGGTGACCCTGGCGGGTCGTGAGGATCGGCCTGTTGGCCTGCGGGTCGCTCATGGCTCTCCTCCTGATCGGTGTGGCGGCTGGCGTCAGTCGTGCTTCGGCTGGCACCCGGGGCACCGGCCCCAGTAGGTGACCTCGGCGGACTCCACCGCGAAGGCGGCGGCCCCGGGGTCGAGGCAGGGCCCGGGGGCCCGGTCGCGCCGGGTGTCGACGATCGCGCCGCAGTCCCGGCAGACCAGGTGGTCGTGGTCGTCCCCGCCCAGCTCGTACCGGGCCGGCCCGCCGGCCGGGGCGAACCGGCGCAGCAGGCCCGCGCCGGTGAGCGCGTGCAGGACGTCGTAGACCGCCTGGCCCGAGATCCGCCCGAGGCGGGCCCGGGCGAGTCGGGTGATCGTGTCGGCGTCCAGGTGCGGCCGGTCGCGCACCGTGGCGAGCACCGCGAGCCGCGGCTGCGTGACGCGCAGCCCCGCCGCCCGCAGGCGTTCGACGTCGGGTCCGACCGGCATCACCCCACCCAAGCGCGTTTTCTGGAATGAGTCAAGTTTTGGTGGCCGATCACGCTGTGTGACTCGTCATGCTGTGGCGGGGAATCAGCAGGGGTCGGGTCCGTCGGGTCGCGGGGTCGGGTTCGTCAGGAAAGTGCGCCGGAACGGGATTGGCGATCAGTGAGCGGAGGGAATACCACCTGATGAAGGAGGAGCCATGTCGCCCACGCAGATAGTCGTCATAGTTCTCGTCGTGCTGGTGATCGCGGCCGTAGCCGTGGCCGCCCGGTCGTACGCCCGCCGCCGCGCGCTGCGGTCGCGGTTCGGTCCCGAGTACGACCGCGCCGTCGCCGAGCAGGACAGCCGGACCGCCGCCGAACGGGAACTGCGGGAGCGGGAGCGCCGCCACGCGGAGCTCACGCTGACCCCGCTCGCTCCCGAGTCCCGGGCCCGGTACTCCGCCGCGTGGGAGGAACTCCAGGTCCGCTTCGTCGACTCCCCCGCCGAGACCGTGGGTGAGGCGGACGAACTGGTCACCCGGCTCATCGCGGAACGTGGCTACCCCACCGGCGAGTTCTCCGACCAGATCGCCCACCTCTCCGTCGAGCACGCCCGGACGCTGGGCCACTACCGCGACGCCCACGAGATCCACCTGCGCAACTCCCGGGGCGAGGCGAGCACCGAGGAACTCCGCCAGGCCGTCGTCCACTACCGCGCCCTCTTCGCAGACCTGCTCGGCGAGGAGCCGGTCGGCGCCCGACCGTCCGAGCAGCACGACCCGGACAGCCAGCACGACGTCACGAGCCGCTAGGAGGATGACCATGCGCCAGGAAGAGCAGCGGGTGGGCAACGAGCACCCCGAGGCCGTCCGCTCCGAGCCGGTGCCGGTGCCGCCTCCGGGCGACCGGGCCGGCCGGGCCGACGTACCCGAGGACGTCCTCGACGACCGGGGCACCTTCGACGATCCGGCGGTCGCCGACCGCGACCGGACCGACCGCGACGAGCCGTCGCGCGGCCGGGACTCCGGCACGGGCCGGCCGGACGACCGGGACGCGGACCGCGACCGGGCCGGGTTCCACGAGCCGGGGCCGGTGCCGACCGCCTTCGGGGCCACCAGCGTCGGCGGCGCGGTCGCCGCGTCCGCCCTGGCCAGTCCCCTCCCCGAGGACGAGCCCGACCCGCGTACGGAGGCGACCGCGCGGCCGGGCGACGGCGCCGTGGACGGTCCCCGGGAGGGCCGCCGGGCGGACCCGACCGCCGAGTTCCACCGTTCCGTCGGGCTCGGCGACCACCGCTCCGACGACCGGCAGTCCCGCCGCAACGGCGCCGCGGTGCTGCCGCCGGACGCCGCCGACGGCCGTCCCGAGCGTCGGGCCGACGTGACCGGGTGGGCCGGCGACCCGGAGGGCGGGGCGGCCGGGGCGGCCGGGTACGGCAGCGCCACGCCCGCCATGGTCGACCCGGACGCCGAGCACGCGCCGGCCGGACGCGCGGTCGCCGGGAAACTGGGGTCCGCCGGGACCGACCGGCCGGCGGGCGCGACGGTGGCCGCCGAACCGGCCAGCCTCTTCGACCCGGCGACGGCGCAGGGCTTCCGGGACCGCTGGCGCAACGTCCAGCTGCGGTTCGTCGACGATCCCCGCGCGGCGGCCGGGGAGGCCCAGTCGCTGGTCGACGAGGCCATCCAGGCGCTCTCCTCGGCGCTGTCCGCGCAGAAGAACAAGCTGGGCGGCTGGCAGGACGCCGGCTCCGCCGACACCGAACAGCTCCGGATGGCCGTCCGCCACTACCGCGACTTCCTGGACCGGGTGCTCGGGCGCTGACCCGGTTTCCCACAGGCGCCCCCGGCCGACCGGCCGGGGGCGTCTCGGCGTCCGGGTTCCACTCACGGGGTGCGGGGACGGCGCCTTCCGGCAGCGGCGTCCCGTCCGTGCCCCTCGGGTCGGGTACGGGGTGCGGGCGGGGTTTGGCCACCGCAGGCGTGAAACTGCGCGTTCGGGGTAATTGGCCGCGCGCGCACTCATCCGGCGCGCGCGGTCGACGAAGGGTTACAGGGATGGACGGCGATGGCCTGCGGCTGAACATGAACGTCCTGGACTACGGCATCCTGGCGCTCTACTTCGTCACGGTGCTCGGTGTCGGCTTCGCCGCCCGGCGGGCCATCAAGACCAGCGTCGACTTCTTCCTCTCCGGCCGCTCCCTGCCCGCCTGGGTGACCGGCCTGGCCTTCGTCTCGGCCAACCTCGGGGCGTTGGAGATCATCGGCATGGCCGCCAACGGCGCCCAGTACGGCGCGATGACGCTGCACTACTACTGGATCGGCGCCGTGCCGGCGATGGTCTTCCTCGGCATCGTGATGATGCCGTTCTACTACGGCTCCAAGGTCCGCAGCGTGCCCGAGTACCTGCGGCTGCGCTTCAACCGCCCCACCCACCTGCTGAACGCGCTCAGCTTCGCGGTCGCCCAGGTGCTCATCGCCGGGGTGAACCTCTACGCCCTGGCGCTGATCATGCAGGCGCTGCTCGGCTGGCCGCTCTGGGTCGCCATCGTGATCGGCGCGCTGATCGTGCTCGCGTACATCACCGTGGGTGGGCTCTCCGGGGCGATCTACAACGAGGTGCTCCAGTTCTTCGTGATCATCGCGGGCCTGCTGCCGATCACGATCCTGGGACTGGTCAAGGTGGGCGGCGTCTCCGGCCTGATGGACGCGGTGCGCGAGTCCAAGCTGGGCGAGGCGGGGCTGCACACCTGGCAGGACACCGGCGGCACCGACAACCCGCTCGGCGCGCACTGGATCGGCATCGTCTTCGGCCTCGGCTTCGTGCTCTCCTTCGGCTACTGGACGACCAACTTCGCCGAGGTGCAGCGCGCGCTGTCGGCCAAGAACATGAGCGCCGCCCGGCGTACGCCGATCATCGCCGCGTACCCGAAGCTGCTCATCCCGGTGGTCACGGTGATCCCCGGCCTGGTCGCCCTCGTGACCGTCCAGGGGCTCGGCGCGGAGAGCGGCGACCTGGTCTACAACAACGCGATCCCGCTGCTGATGCGCGACCTGCTCCCCAACGGCGTGCTCGGGATCGCGGTGACCGGCCTGGTCGCCTCGTTCATGGCCGGCATGGCGGCGAACGTGAGCGGCTTCAACACCGTGTTCACCTACGACATCTGGCAGCAGTACGTGCGCCGGGACCGCCCGGACGACTACTACATCCGCATCGGCCGGTGGGCGACGGTCGGCGGCGTGCTGGTCGGCATCGGCACGGCGTTCATCGCCGCCGGGTTCAGCAACATCATGAACTACATCCAGGCGCTGTTCTCGCTGTTCAACGCGCCGCTGTTCGCCACCTTCATCATCGGCATGTTCTGGCGGCGGATGAGCGCGGCGGCCGGCTTCCTCTCCCTGCTGTTGGGCACCCTGGCGGCGCTGGCGACCTACCTGCTCTACAAGGCCGGGGTGGTGCACTTCAACTCCGACCTGGAGGAGAGCTTCTGGGGCGCCGGCATCGCGTTCGTCACGGCGGCCGTCGTCGCCGCCGTGGTGACCCCGTTCACCGCGAAGAAGCAGGACGAGGACCTGCGCGGGCTGGTCTACGGCATGGGCGCCGTCGACATGAAGGGCGACCTGCTGACCGGGGACGCCGTCTGGTGGCGCTCCCCGGTGCTCCTCGGCCTGATCGCGGTGGCGCTGTCCCTCCTCCTCTACGTGCCGTTCTTCTAGGAAGGGGTGCTCGGCCATGAGCATGGAAAACCTCAACCCGCACGGGCACGACCGGTCGGTCGAGGCCACCGAGGAGGCCCGCCGCCGCTCGGCCGCCGCCCGGCTGTTCGACATCCGCCGGGTGATCGGTGGCCTCTTCACCGCGTACGGGGCGATCGTGACCCTGATCGGCGTCTTCGACGGCGACTCCGCCGTCCAGAAGGCGCAGGGGGTCCGGATCAACCTCTGGGCGGGCCTCGGCATGCTCGCCTTCGGCGTGCTGATGCTGCTCTGGCAGTGGCGCAATCCGGTCGAACCGCCCGACACCTCCGACCAGGAGCGCTGAGCCGGCCCGCCGGCTTCCGGCATGGGCACCGCCACGCCGGGTACGCGAGCGGGATCAGGAGACCACCTGGCGACAGGAGGGCAGCGACATGACGGACCGTGACCGTGACCGACCGCTGGAGGAGAGCCCGGAGGTGGCCGCGGCGGTCGAGGACGACACCGGCATCCCGCAGCTGATGACCGGCGGCGGCGCCGACCGCGACACTCCGTCGTTCACCGGGCCCGGGGACGAGGCGGGTGGCGACGAGCTGATTGGCGACCCGTACGCCGCCGGCACCGGCGCGACCGGCACCGGCACGGGCGCGGCCCCGGACGACATCCGTACCGGGGCAGAGCAGCCCTGGGAGCCGGAGGACCTGGTCGCGGCCCGGGGGCAGGACCTGACGCCGGAGAACGTCGAGCGGGCCCGCCGGGACCTGGCCGAGCTGGGCCGCGCGGCGATCGAGAAGACGGTGCCCTGACCGGCGTACGCGAGGGGCCCCCGGCCCGACCGTCGGACGGTCGGACCGGGGGCCCGGGGAACCTGCCGCTGGAGCGCCTCACCTACTGCCAGCGGCGGGTGGGCACCGCTCTCAGAGCGCCGGGTACGCGTTCTGCATGAGCTGCGCGAACTGCGCCGGGAACCAGGCGCCCGAGATCGGGGCGTCCGGCAGGGCGCCGCTCATGCTGTTGCCGTTGCGGGCGTTGCCGGTGTAGGTCGGGTCGCACATCCGGTCGAAGCCCTTGCCCTCGTTGTTCGGGATCTCCTTGCTGGAGCCGTCCGACTCGCCCGGGGGCTTCACCCAGACGTACGCGTCGATGCCCGGCTCCGGCGCGGCCTTCGGGCGCTCGCCCAGACCGGCCCCGGCCTGGTTGCACCAGTTACCGGCGTGGATCCGCCGGTCCACCCGGCCGCCGTTGACGTACGTGTCCACGCTGGTCGTCGCGCCCGGGCCGGTGGGCCGGGCGGAGCCGCCCCAGCCGTTGCGGGACGTGTCGATCAGCATGCCGATCTTCGAGTCGAAGCCCTTGGCGACGAGCTCGTTGCGGAACGCCTGGGCGAACGAGAGCTCGTCCACGTAGAAGTTCCAGTCGATCCACTTCGACTGCCGCACGCTGGTCCCGTTCACGTTGTCCGTGATCTTGATGTAGGGCTCGCGCAGCGCCGAGTAGTTGGCGGTGTTGACGATGAAGCCGTGGACGTTGTTCACCGTGCTGCCGGAGGCCACGGAGGCTTCCTTCAGGATCTGCGCGGTCGGGCTGAAGTTGCTGTCCCAACCGATCCAGCCGTGGTGGGCGGCGTCGATGTAGTTGTAGACGTTGCCGATCGCGCCCAGCTTCGCCAGGGCGTACCCGACACCGTTGACGTAGGCGCCGTTGGCCTTCACCGTGTCGCACATCGCGGTGCCGCCGGGGTTGCCGGAGGTGTTGGTCACCAGGTTCGGCAGCGAGTCGATCTCGATGATGTTGACGATCCGCAGGCTGGCGTACTTCGGGTCGGCCTGGATCGCGGCGATCGGGTCGATGTACTCGGCCTTGTACCTGGGCAGTTCGTCCGCGCGCAGCTCACCGTTCGAGGCCAGCGCGGCACAGTCCCGGCCGGGCAGGTTGTAGATGACGAACTGGATGTAGTCCGCGCCCTGCTCGAGGGCCTTGTTCAGGTGGTCGCGGACGCCCATCGCACCGTTGGAGCTGCTGTCCGGGGTGCCGTTGATGGCGGCGATCCGGTCGATCCACACGGCGGTCGGGTTGTTCGACACCCGGTTGCCGCCCGCGACCGACTCGGCCTTGGCCTTCCACTCCGGGTTCACGTACCCCTGGGCGTTCAGGTAGGGGTTGTCCACCTTCTGCCCGGGCGGCGGGGTGGTCGGCGGCGGGGTGGTGGGCGGCGGCGTCGTGGGGGGCGGCGTCGTCGGCGGGGCCGTGGTGGGCGGGGCCGTGGTGGGCGGGGTGCCCCCGTTGCAGGTCACGCCGTTGAGCGTGAACGAGGTGGGCTTGGGGTTGCTGCCGCTCCAGGCCCCGTTGAAGCCGAGGCTCACCGTGGCGCCGCTGGCCACCGCGCCGTTGTAGGACTCGTTCTGCGCGGTGACGTTCTGGCCGCTCTGCGACCAGCGGGCCGACCAGCCCTGCTGCACCCGCTGGTTGCCGTCGGGGAAGGTGAAACCGAGCGTCCAGCCGTTGAGGGCGTCGCCGATGTTCTTGATGTTGACGGTGGCGGTGAACCCGCCCTGCCAGTCGCTGGTCGTGTACGACACGTCGCACTGGGTGGCGGCGTGCGCCACGGTGACCGGCAGGGTCACCAGTCCGCCCGCGACCAGAGCGCCCGCGCCACCGAGCGCGAGGGCCCGGCGGGGGCCGGACAGCCTTCTCCACACATTCATGCCACTGATCTCCTTGGGCGAGACCGGATCCGCGAACGGCCCGGCGTTACGGCCCGATGGGCGTCCTGCGCGGACGTCCGCCGGCACCACGGGTTCTTCGGGGGGTGTGCCCGACCCGGTCGGGCGTTTTGGTGGTGGTCCGACCGGCGACGACTGGGCCGGTCGGGAGGCGGGACGTCGTCCGGCGGACCGGTGCCCTCGACTCCTGCCTTTCGCGGTGTGGCTCCCCGAACCGCGTGCAGCGATTCTTGCATGGGAGCGCTTCCATGGCAATGCCTCGATGTGGCGCGGGGGTCCGGAGGGGACCTTCGGCGCCAGCGGGGCTGATGGGACCGGACGGGAGGACCGGCGCGGCACGGGCCGCGCGACCGGCACTGACCGCGCCAGGAGGGCGGGAACCACCCGACCGGGCCCGGCATGACGCCAAAGCGGCGTAGCGCTCCTAGCGCGCTTACCCTGCTGAAATACCAAAACACGAATCTTTCCCTTCATAGGTCGTGAAACGGTCTAACGTCGTCCGTAGCTCGGTTGTCGCCGGGCTCAGGACAACAGGGATGGAGTGACGCAGGTCATGGCAAACAAGATGCTCGGGAAGGTCGTTGCTGGCGCGGCCCTCGGTGGCGCCTCCTTGCTCGTGTTCACGCCGGGGATCGCGTTCGCGGACGGCCACCAGGACGAGGGCAAGGTCTACGCCAAGCCGCACGTCGTCAAGGCGGGCGACACGGTCAAGCTCATCGAGGTCTGCCCGGACCGGCAGGAGCACGCCTTCGTGTGGTCGAAGGTGACCGGCAAGGTCAAGCTCAAGCCGGCCCAGGGCCGCACCGACTGGCGTGGCGGGGAGGAGGACTCCCGCGACCACGACAAGGGCAGGGACCACGAGGACAAGGGCCGCGACCACGGCAAGGACGACAACGGCAAGGACGACAACGGCAAGGGCGAGAGCCCCAAGCCGCAGCCGACGGCCAGCGACACCAGCAGGCCGCAGCCGCCGGCCAACGGTGGCCAGCCGCCCGCCGGCGGCCAGGGTGGCGGCGCCGCCGACGCCGCCGGCGCCGAGGGCGACCGCGACTGGAAGGGCTACGAGCACGGCCAGGACGCCGAGGGCGACCGCGGCGACAAGGGCCACGACAAGGGCGACCGTGAGGGCCGCGAGGGCCGCGAGGGCCGCGAGGGCCGCGACGACAAGTACGGCTCGGGCAGCAACGGCTCGGACGAGTACGACCGCGAGGACCGCAAGGACCACGCCGGGTACGGCTCGGACAGCAACGGCTCGGACGAGTACGACCGGAAGGGCCACGACAACGGCTGGTCGGACGAGGAGTCCGAGGGCAACGGCAAGGACAAGGACCACTGGGAGCACAAGCGGCACTTCGTCTACTACGGCGAGGCCGAGGTCTCCGAGGACGCCAAGCCGGGCCGTTACGAGCTCAAGGGCTCGTGCGGCGAGGGCGAGCTGGTCGTGCTGCCGCGCGGTGGGGTCGACGGTGGTGACGGTGGCGTCGGCGCCGGCACCGACCGGGGCCTGGCCGCCGGTGGGGCGAGCCTGATCGGCGCGGCCGCCCTGGGCGGCCTCGTGCTGATGCGCCGGCGTCGGACCGATGAGTCCTTCGTCTGACATGACGGCGACACCGGCCGGCGGCCGTCACGGGACACCGTGGCGCGCCGCCGGCGCGGCCGTCGTCGTCGTGGTCGCCATGGTCGGCGCCGGCCTGATCGGCGCCTCGGTCGAGACCGGACCCGCTCCCCGCCCCCCGCAGCCCCTGGCCGCGTCGGCCAGCACCGGGCCGGCGGTCGCCGACGCGCCGGACCCGGACGTCGCCGCCGGCACGGGCCTCGCCCGCTCCGCCCCCACCACGATCGCCATCCCCCGGATCGGGGTCGACGCCGCGATCATGCCGCTCGGCACCAACCCGGACGGCACCGTCCAGGTGCCCCCGCTGGAGCGGGCGCAGCTGGCCGGCTGGTACGAGCCGGGGCCGAGCCCGGGTGAGATCGGCAACGCGGTCATCGTCGGGCACGTCGACTCGGCGGCGATCGGCCCGGCGGTCTTCTTCTCCCTCGGCGCGCTGCAACCGGGCGACACCATCACCGTCACCCGGCAGGACGGGCAGCAGGCCACCTTCACCGTCGAGTCGGTCAAGGCGTACCCGAAGACGGAGTTCCCGACCGAGCAGGTCTACGGTCCCAGCGACCGGCCCGGCCTGCGCGTGGTCACCTGCGGCGGGACCTTCGACCAGGCCGCCGGCAGCTACCCCGACAACGTGGTCGTCTTCGCCTCGATGCCGGCCTGAGCCGGCAACCGCGCGGCGGCCTCCACCGCAGGACACGACGCGGTCCGGCCGGTCGGAACACCGACCGGCCGGACCGCGTGCCGTACGCGTCAGGCGGCGGCGGAGGTCCGCACCAGGGTGCGGATCTGGCGCAGCAGCACCGACAGGGCGGCGAGGTCCGCCCGGGACTCGTCGAACTCCCCCATCGCCCGCTCGGCCCGGTGGATCGAGGTGGCGTTCGACTGCTCCCACTGGAGCACCCGCTCCTGCGGCGACAGGCTGCCGGAGGTGGAGCCGAGAACCTCCGCGGTCAGCGCGGCCAGCGCGGCGTACAGGTCGTAGCGCAGCGCCATCCGGGCCAGCGTCTGCCAGCGGTCCTCACGCGGCAGCAGGGAGATCTTCGACAGCAGCGAGTCGACCCGGAACCGGTCGGAGAGCACGAAGTAGACCGAGGCCACCTCGCCCACGTCCCGCCCGCTGCTCGCCGCGGTCTCCACCACGTCGAGCAGGCCGAAGCTGTACATCAGCCGGGTCGCCTGCTCGGCCAGGTCGCGCGGCAGCCCCCGCTCGGTGAGCGAGTCGATGTGCGCCGCGAGGGACTCCCGCTCGCTGCCGTAGAAGCGCTCCTCCAGGTCGGGCAGGAGCCGGGCCACCCCGTCGCGCAGCCGGGCGATCTCCGCCGGCACGTCGATCGGCGAACGGCGGTTGGTCACCAGCCACCGCACCGCCCGGTCGAGCAGGCGCCGGGTGTCCAGGTAGACGCTGGTCTGCAACTCGGGGTCGATCCGGTTGTCCAGGGTCTCCACCGCGTCCCACAGCGCGCGCAGCCCGAACACCTCGCGGACCACCACGTACGCCCGGATCACGTCCGCCGCCGAGGCGGCCGTCTCCTCGACCACCCGGAAGACGAACGAGATGCCACCCCGGTTGATCGCCTCGTTGACCAGCACCGTCGTCACGATGTCCCGGCGCAGCCGGTGCTGGCCCATCCGGTCGGCGAACCGCTCGCGCATCGGCGTCGGGAAGTAGTTGACCAGGACGTCGGTCGTCCACTCCTCGTCCGCGAGCCCCTCCGCCAGGATCTCCGTCTCAAGGACGATCTTGACGTACGCGAGCAGCACCGCGAACTCCGGCGCGGTCAGCCCGGACTCGGTGCGCACCGCCATCTCGTCGTCCGGCGGCAGCGCCTCCAGGGACCGGTCCAGCGCCCCCGAGCGCTCCAGGTCGGTGATCATCCGCCGGTGCACCGGCAGCAGCGAGGCGGCCTGCGCCTGCGCGTTGTTGATCGCCCGGGCCTGGTCGTAGTTGTCCCGCAGCACCAGCTCGGCGACCTCGTCGGTCATCCCCGCGAGCAGCTCGTCCCGCTCGGGCAGGGTCAACGCGCCGTCGGCGACCGCCGTGTTCAGCAGGATCTTGATGTTCACCTCGTGGTCGGAGCAGTCCACCCCGGCCGCGTTGTCGATGAAGTCCGTGTAGATCCGCCCGCCGGTCTGGGCGTACTCGATCCGGCCGAGCTGGGTCCAGCCCAGGTTGCCGCCCTCGCCGACCACCCGGCAGCGCACGTTCCTGCCGTCCACCCGGATCGCGTCGTTGGACTTGTCGCCCACCTCCGCGTTGGTCTGGCTGGAGGCCTTCACGTACGTGCCGATGCCGCCGTTCCAGAACAGGTCGACGGGCGCGGTCAGGATGGCCTTCATCAGCTCCTGCGGCGAGAGCTGCGTCACGTCGTCGTCCAGACCCAGCACCTCGCGGACCTGCGGCGAGATCGGCACCGACTTGGCGGTACGCGGGTACACGCCGCCACCGTCGGAGATCAGCGCCCGGTCGTAGTCCTCCCACGACGAACGGGGCAGGTCGAACAGCCGCCTCCGCTCGGCGTACGAGGTGGCGGCGTCCGGGTCCGGGTCGAGGAAGATGTGCCGGTGGTCGAACGCGGCCACCAGCCGGATGTGCTCCGACAGCAGCATCCCGTTGCCGAACACGTCACCGGACATGTCGCCGACACCGACCACGGTGAAGTCCTGGGTCTGGGTGTCGTGGCCCATCTCGCGGAAGTGCCGCTTCACCGACTCCCAGGCGCCCCGGGCGGTGATGCCCATCTTCTTGTGGTCGTACCCGGCGGAGCCGCCGGAGGCGAACGCGTCGCCGAGCCAGAACTGGTGCGCCGTGGAGATCTCGTTGGCGATGTCCGAGAACGTCGCCGTGCCCTTGTCCGCCGCGACCACCATGTACGGGTCGTCGCCGTCGTGCCGGACCACGTCCTCCGGCGGCACGATCTCGCCGCTGACGATGTTGTCCGTGACGTCCAGCAGCGCCGAGATGAACTCCTTGTAGCAGACGACCGCCTCGTCGCGGTCCCCCGGCTTCTGCTTGAGCACGAAGCCGCCCTTGGCGCCGACCGGCACGATGACGGCGTTCTTCACCATCTGCGCCTTGACCAGGCCGAGCACCTCGGTGCGGAAGTCCTCGCGGCGGTCGGACCAGCGCAGCCCGCCCCGGGCCACCGGCCCGAACCGCAGGTGCACGCCCTCGAAGCGCGGCGAGTACACGAAGATCTCGAACTTCGGCCGCGGCGCCGGCAGGTCGGGGATCGCCTGCGGGTCCAGCTTGAGCGCCACGTACGACTTCGGCCGCCCGTCGGAGCGCTTCTGGTAGAAGCTGGTGCGCAGGGTGGCCTGGATCATCGTCAGGTAGGCGCGCAGGATCCGGTCCTGGTCGAGACTGGCGACGTCGTCCAGCGCGGCCCGGATGTCGCCCACCAGCTCGGCGCTGCGCTGCTGCCGCTGCTCGTGGCCGTCCGCGCCGGGCGCGAACCGCACCTCGAACAGCTCCACCAGCAGGGCGGCGATCCTCGGGTACGCGATGAAGGTCTGCTCCATGTACTCCTGGGAGAAGACCGTGCCGGCCTGGCGCAGGTACTTCGCGTACGCGCGCAGCACCACCACCTGCCGCCAGGTGAGACCGGCGCGCAGCACCAGCTCGTTGAAGCCGTCCACCTCGGCCTCGCCCCGCCACGCCGCCGCGAAGGCGTTCTCCACGTGCGGGCGCACCTCGGCCAGCTCCTGGTGGCCCTCGGGCAGCCGCAGCCCGAAGTCGTAGAGGTAGACCCGACCGTCGATCCGGTCCACCTCGTGCGGGTGCTCGTCGACCACCTTGACGCCGAGCGAGTGCAGCACCGGCAGCACGGCGGAGAGCATCATCGGCTCGCCGTAGCGGTAGACCTTGAAACGGACGTCCATCGCCTCGTCGACGTCCGGCCCCCGCCCGCCGGCCCGCGGCGCGAGCTGCTTGCGGAACAGGTGCATCTCCAGCTGGCCGGGCTCCTCCAGCAGCTCCAGCTTCGCCAGGTCCTTCATCGCCTCGTACGGCGTGTGGCCGTCCTTGTAGCCCTCGGGGAAGGCGTCGGCGTACCGGGTGAACAGGTGCTTGGCCTGCTCGTCGCCGAGCTTGCGCTCCAGCACCAGCCGGTAGTCGTCGTCCCAGAGCCGGGTGGCGTCGGCCAACTCCTCGGCGAGCAGGTCGGCGTCGATGTCGCCCGGAGTGTTGGTCGGGTCGGTCCGGACGATGAAGTGCACCCGGGCGAGCATCGACTCGGTGACCCGGGTCGTGTAGTCGACCCCGACGCCGTTCAGCTCGCGCAGCAGGATGTCCTGCATCCGCAGGCGGTTCTGGGTGGTGAACCGGTCCCGGGGCAGGTAGATCAGGCAGGAGATGAACCGCCCGTACGCGTCCCGGCGCAGGAACACCCGCAGCTGCCGGCGACCGGCCATCCGCAGCACCCCGATGACCGCGTGGTAGAGGTCCTCGGTCTTGATCTGGAACAGCTCGTCGCGCGGGTAGGTCTCCAGGATCTGGAGCAGGTCCTTGCCGGAGTGGCTGCGCTGGCTCAGGCCGGAGCGGTCCAGCACCTCGGCCACCTTGCGGCGGACCACCGGCAGCTCCTGCACGCTGGTCCGGTACGCGGCGGTGGAGAACAGCCCCAGGAAGCGCCGCTCGCCGATCACCTCGCCGGCCTCGTTGAAGATCTTGAAGCCGATGTAGTCGAGGTAGGCGGAGCGGTGGACGGTGGCCCGCGAGTTCGCCTTGGTGATGATCAGCAGCCGCTTCTCGGTGACCTTGTCGTGCGCCTCGGGCGTCATCGACGACAGCGGCCGGGCCTCCGGGGAGTCCTGGCGCAGGATGCCCAGCCCGGTGCCGAGCACCGCCTCCAGGGCCTGCCCGCTGCCCCGTTCCCCGTCCCCGGCAGCCGGCTCGCCGGTGTCGACCAGCCGGTACTCCCGGTAGCCCAGGAACGTGAAGTGGTCGTGGGCGAGCCAGCGGAGCAGCTCCACCGAGTCGGTGATGTCCTTCTCCGGCACCGGCGGCCGGTTGTCCGACGTCCGCGCGGCGGCCAGCTCGTCGGCGAGGGCGAGGGCGCGCTGGCGCATCTTCGGCCAGTCCTCCACCGCCTCCCGCACGTCGGTGAGCACCCGCTGGAGCTCCCGGCGCAGCCTGTCCCGCTCGGCGGCGTCGCGCACCGGGTCGATCTCGATGTGCATCCAGCTCTCGACCAGGTCGCCGGCGATGGCGTCGTCGGGCTCGACGTCGGCGGAGACCTCGACCAGCCGGCCCAGCGGCTCGCGCCGGACCACCACCAGCGGGTGGACCAGCAGGTGCACGTCCAGGTGGTGCGAGTTGAGCAGGGCGGTCACCGAGTCGACCAGGAACGGCATGTCGTCGGTGACGATCTCGATGACGGAGTGGTGCTGATCGGCGTCGGGCTCGTGGATGCGCAGCTTCAACTCGCCCGGTACCCGCTGCTGGGCGAGGTCGCGGTGCGCGCGGGCCGCCTCCAGCATCTCCTCGGCGGTGAAGCCGATCAGCTCCTCGTCCGGCGCGAACCGCCAGAAGCGGCTGACCAGGGTCGCCGCGTCGTGGTCGTCGCCGGCGAGCGCGACCGCCTGGGCGACCAGGCGCTCCACGTTGGGAACCGGCTCGTCGAGTTCGTTGTCCTCCACGTCGTCGGCCAGCGCGTCGGCGGGCAGACCCAGATCGTAGAGGGTGTCGATACTCGAACCGGTCATCCCGGTCACTCCTGTGTCGAGTCGGCCGTAGCCGTCCCCGTCGGTCGCCGAATCGAAGCTGTCGTCCCGGCCGGTGTCATCCTGCCGGAGGTCGGGTCCCGGTTTGATCGCCGGACGCCGGTCCATCGGTGCCACTCCCCTCGACCCACCGCATTGTGGGTCACTCTGCCGCCCAGCCTAGGCCCTGCCGTTCCGCCCCTTGCTCGGCGGACCACAGTGCGGACGTCCGGTTCCGGACTTCGTCCTTTCACCCGTTGCGGGTACGAGGTTGGCCGGTTCAGGAGTACCCCGCCACCAGTCGTTCATCACCCGGGCGATGGCCTCTCTTTCCGCACGTCCCGGTGCGGGGGGACGGTGCGGACGGCGCCGCCGTACTAGCGTGCAGGGCAGTTCCGAGATCGGAGAGCTGCCTCCATGAGCCTGACCTACCCCCGCCGCCCCCGCCGCAACCGGCTCCGCCCGCCGCTGGCGCTGCTCGCCGCGACCACGCTCGCGGCCGGCGCCCTCACCGCGTGCTCGGGCGGTGACGGGCCGGAGCGCAGCGTCGACGCGTTCCTGTCCGGCTGGCGCTCGGGCGACCTCCAGGCCGTCGGCTTCGTCGACCCGACCGGCGCCAAGGTGCCGGCGGCCGACGTCGCCCGCGAGCTCAAGGAGCTCTCCGGCGAGCTGGCGGCCACGCCGCCGTCGCTGACCCGCCGGGGCGAGGCGAAGGTGACCAAGGACGTCGCGACCGCGGTGGTCAAGGTCGACTGGGCCCTCCCGGGCCAGACCCGCTGGGCGTACGAGCGTCCGGTGCGGCTCAGCCGGGGCGGCGACGAGTGGCGGGTGATCTGGGAGCCGCAGGTGGTGCAGGAGCAGCTCACCCGGGGCGACCGGCTGGGGCTGCGCCGCGACGCCGCCACCCGGGCCGCGGTGCTCGACGCCGCCGCCCGGCCGATCGTGGCGCCCCGGCCCGTGGTGCGGGTCGGGCTCCAACCGGGCGAGGTCACCGACCTCCCGGCCCTGACCCGGAGGCTGGATTCGGCCTTCCGGGCGATCCGGCCGGCGATCACCCCGCCGGTGGACCTCTCCGGGCTGCCCAAGCGGCTCGCCGACGCGGATCCGGGCGCGTTCGTCGAGGTGGTGACGCTGCGGGAGGAGGCGTACCGGCAGATCAAACCACGCATCTACGACCTGCCGGGCACCAAGTTCCGCAGTGACAAGCTCGACCTGGCGCCCACCCGGGAGTTCGCCCGGGCGGTGCTCGGCTCCGTCGACCCGGCCCAGGCCGACGACCTCGCCCAGCACCCCGACCGTTACGAGGCCGGCGACCTGGTCGGCCACGGGGGCCTCCAGGGCCGCCACGACGAGCGGCTACGCGGCGCGCCGGGGCTGACCGTGATCACCGAGCGCCCCGGGCCGGACGGCACGCTGGTGCCCACCGGCATTGAGGTGTTCCGCAGCGAGCCGAAGCCGGGGCAGCCGGTGAAGACCACGCTCGACGTGGCCACCCAGAACGCGGCCGACACCGCCCTGCGCGGCGAGAAGCGCCGGGCGGCGCTGGTGGCGGTGCGGATCAGCGACGGCGCGGTGCTCGCCGCGGCCAACGGTCCCGGCGGGGCCGGGGAGAACCTGGCCTTCACCGCCCAGGTCCCGCCGGGCTCCACCTTCAAGATGGTCAGCGCGCTCGGCCTGCTCGACCGGGGTGCGGTCACGCCGGACGCGACGGTGGCCTGCCCGAAGACGTTCACCGTCGACGGCAGGCCGTTCAAGAACTCCGACAACTTCGCGCTGGGTCCGGTGCCCTTCCGCACGGACTTCGCCAGGTCCTGCAACACCGCGTTCGCCGCGCTGGCGCCGAAGCTCGGCCCCGACGGGCTGGCCGTGACCGGCCGTTCCCTCGGGCTGGAGGGGCAGTGGGACGTCGGCCTCGACGCCTTCACCGGCAAGGTCTCGGCGAACGGCGGGGCGACCGAGCAGGCCGCCGCCGCCATCGGCCAGGGCACCACCCTGGTCAGCCCGCTCGCCATGGCGTCCGCCACCGCGGCGGTCGCCCGGGGTCGCTTCGAGCAGCCGAAGCTGGTGCTCGACCCCGCCCCGGCCCAGCCCGCCGCCCCCGGCCCGCAGCTCAAGCCGGAGTCGGTCGAGGGGGTCCGGGCGATGATGCGGGAGGTGGTCACGGCCGGCTCCGGCAGCGCGCTGCGGGACGTGCCGGGCGCGCCAGTGCACGGCAAGACTGGCACCGCCGAGTACGACGACAACCCGGCGCACACACACGCCTGGTTCGTCGGCTGGCAGGGCGACGTCGCGTTCGCGGTCTTCGTCGAGAAGGGCGGAGCCAGCACCGCCACCGCCGTCCCGGCCGCCGAACGCTTCCTCCGCGCCCTCTCCCGCTGACCAGCCCTCACCGGACCTAGACGAACGACCTCCGTCAGCAGCCCGCGCCGCCCTCCGCACCCCTCCACACCGCCGGCGTCGGCACCCGACACGTCCGCACCCTGACGGGACCGGCAGCCGGCGGCGTCGGTACCCGGCACCGTCCGCAGCCACCGGCGTCGGCACCCGACACCGTCCGCACCCCGGCACCGTCCGCAGCCGTTGCGGCGGCATCCGGCGGGTGCGCGGTCCCGCCCAACCAGCCCGACGCTGTCGAGCTGCCCCTACAGACGGGGCAGGCGCCCACGCGGTCCGGCGCACGTCCGGCCATCCACCGGTGGAACGTCACGGGTGTCAAACCCCGTCGGTGACAGCCATGACGTTCCACCGGTGGCCCCGGATACCACCGGCCGCCCGGATCGGACCCGACAGGCGCACCGGCCCTACCTCGATCGCCCCTGCCCCGACCACCCCGGACACATGCCACCAGCCCCGCCCGCCACGACGGATCGGCAGGTGGGCGCACAGACGGGGCAGCTCGACAGGGAGTCAGGCGATGCCGGCGGCGGACGACGAGGTGCCGTCCTCCGGCGCGGGCAGCGGGTCGCCCGCGTCCAGGCCCGCGAGCGGCGCCCGGCGCAGCAGGCCCGGGCCGGCGGAGGCGGGCGGGCCGACGGGTTCCGGCACGGTAGGCCCGTCGGAGGCGACTGCGACCGGGGCCACCGGCCCGAGCGGCCGGAGCGGGGCTGGCGGAGCATCCTCCGCACGCTCCTCGCCGCCGCCCGGGTGCCGGTCGTCGCCGTCGCTTCCTGGAACGGGGGCGGGAACGGGAGCCGGGGCGGAGGCCGACGAATGCATGACCGGGACCTCGGGGCGGCCGTTGCTCCCCCGCGCCGAGGGCACGGCCCAGACCGGGGGCACGGCCGACTCGGCAGACGCCGAGAAGCCGCCGGGGGCGGCAGACGCCGGCGGCGCGGCCGAAGCGGCAGACGCCGAGGGCACGCCGGGGGTGGCAGACGGCACGGTCGGGGCGGCAGACGGCGACGGCACGGTCGGGGCGGCGGACGCGGAGGGCCTGGTGGGGGCGGCCGACCGGGACGGCCCGGACGAGGCGGCCGACGCCGACGGGCCCGGCAGCAGTCGGGGCGGCGACGCCGTCGGCGCGGAGACCGGACGCAGCCCGGCCACCACGGTGTTGACGATCTCGGCCGCGTACGCGCCGTCCGGGTCGTAGTCGGGGTCGAAGACGGTCAGCTCGACGCCGAGGCAGTGCGGGGTGTCGACGAGGCCGGCGAGCAGGATCTCCAGCTCGGCGAAGGCGATGCCGCCCGGGTCGGGGGCGTCGACGGCCGGCATCACGGCCGGGTCCAGCACGTCCACGTCGATGTGCACCCAGTAGCCGGCGCAGTCGGCGAGCTGCTCGTGCGCCCACTGGGCCGTACGCGCGGCGCCCTCGGCACGCAGCGCCGGCACCGGCCGGGTGGTGATCCCGGCGGCTTGGAGGTCCAGGCGGTACTCGTCCTGCGCCCGGATGCCGAGCACCACCACGTCGATGTCCCGGAAGTACGGCCGGCGCCCCTCGATCGCGGCCAGGTCGGCCTGCCCCCGCCCGGTGACCAGCGCGAGGTCCTCGCCGGCCGCCGCGCCCACGTAGGAGGCGTTGCCGGGGTGCCGGAAGTCGGAGTGGCCGTCGACGAAGACCAGCCCGATGCGCCCGCCGACCGCCTCGCCGAGCCGGTGCATGGCCAGTGCCGAGCCGAGCAGGATGGAGCAGTCGCCGCCGAGCACCAGCGGGAACTCGCTGCGGTCGATGATGGCGCCGATCCGCTCCGCGAGCGCCACCGAGTAGTCGGCGATCTCCCGGGCGTGGCAGACCCCGTCACCCGGTCGCCAGTCGCCGGGGTCGTAGCGGGGCGCGGTGAGGCAGCCGGCGTCGCGGGCCCGCAGCCGGGCGAGCAGCCCCTGGTCGCGCAGCGCGCCCGGGGCCTTGCCGCAGCCGGGGACCGAGGTGGACGTGGGTGGGCGCAGGCCGAGGTTGCTGGGCGCGTCGAGGACGGCGATCCGGCGCATCATGGGCTCCCGTCCTCGAGGTGTCGGGCGGGCCGGCCGGAACGCCGGCCCGCGCTGGCGTGCTATGTGCTCACAAACAGGGCGTGGTGCTCAGAACAGGGCGCTGGCGAGGGCTCGGCGCGCCGAGGCGACCGCGGGGTCCTCCGGGCCGGCGACCGTGAAGAGGCTGACCAGGTGCTGGCGTACCTTCTCCCGCTCGTCACCGGCGGTGCGGCGGACCAGGCCCACCAGGCGGGCGTACGCCGCCTCGGCCTGACCGCTGAGCACCTCGATGTCGGCGGCCAGGAGCTGGGCCTCGACGTCGTCGGGGTTCGCCTGGGCGGCGGCGATCGCCGCGCCAGGGTCGGCCCCGGCCACCCGGCGGGCGAGCCCGACCTGGGCGAGGCCCGCCTCCGCCGCGGCGTCCGCGGGCGACTCGGCGAGGATCTTGCGGTACGCCCGCTCGGCCGCGTCGAGGTCGCCGCTCATCAGGGCGTCGTCGGCCTCGTCGAGGCGCGGGTCCTCCGGCTCGGCGACGCTCACGCCACCGGCCTTGAGTACCGCCTGGATCCACTGCCGAAGCTGCGCCTCGGGCACCACTCCGGAGAAGGCGTCGATCGGCTGGCCGCCGACCACCGCGTAGACCATCGGGATGCCCTGTACGCGGAACATCTGGGCGATCCGCGGGTTGGCGTCCACGTCGACCTTGGCGAGCACCCAGGCGCCGCCGCCCTCGGCGGCCAACCGCTCCAGCACGGGGCTCAGCTGCTTGCACGGCTCGCACCACTCGGCCCAGAAGTCCACGATCACCGGTGTGGTGAGCGAGCGCTCGAGAACCTCGGACTGGAATGTCGCCTCGCTCACGTCGATGACGGCGACGCCGCCACCGGCGCTGCCGGGAAACTCGGCGGAGGGGGCGGACTGTGCCGGGGTGGCGGGGCGGGCGGGGGCCGGTGCGGGGGTGCGCAGCGCGCTGAGGTCGACCGCGCCGCGGGTGAAGATCGACGAGGTGATCCGTGGGTCGCTCATGGTTACCTAGTCTCGCACGCGACCCGCCGAACTCAGATCAACCGCGACGGCGACAGTTGCGACTGTCACGGCTGCTCCCGCCCTTCCCCGCCCCGTGCCCGCGCCCCTGCCCGACCACCCCGCCCGGCACGCCTCGATCCCGCACCCACGGTCCTCGGTACGGGGCCTGTCGCGGCGTCCGCCGGGACACGGGGTGCGGGATCGCGGATGCGGGATCGGGTCGGGGAACGGGTCAGAAGCGGGCGGGTTCGCGGTAGACGCCCCACTCGGCGCGCAGGGCGTCGCAGATCTCGCCGAGGGTGGCCTCCGCGCGTACGGCGTCCAGCATGGCCGGGATCATGTTGCCGTCGGTCCGGCCGACGGCGACCATCCGCTCGATCGCGGCCTTGACGGCGGTCTCGTCGCGGCCGGCCTTCCGCTCGGCCAGCACCCGGCGCTGCTCCAGCTCCACCTCGTGCGAGATGCGCAGGATCTCCAGGTCCTTGGCGACCGTGCCGGTGTGGCAGTTGACGCCGACGATCCGCTTGTCGCCCTTCTCCAGCGCCTGCTGGTAGACGAAGGCGGACTCGGCGATGTGGCCGGTGAACCAGCCGTCCTCGATGCCGCGCAGGATGCCGGAGGTCATCGGGCCGATCTGGTGCGGGCCCTCCCCACCGAGCTGCCGGATCCGGGCGAAGATCTCCTCCGCCTCGGCCTCGATCTTGTCGGTGAGCGCCTCGACGTACCAGGACCCGCCCAGCGGGTCCGCCACGTTTGTCACCCCGGTCTCCTCCATCAGCACCTGCTGGGTACGCAGGGCGATCTCGGCGGACTCGTCGGTGGGCAGCGCCAGGGTCTCGTCCAGGGCGTTGGTGTGCAGCGAGTTGGTGCCGCCGAGCACCGCCGCGAGTGCCTCCACGGCGGTACGCACCACGTTGTTGACCGGCTGCTGGGCGGTCAGCGACACCCCGGCGGTCTGCGTGTGGAACCGCAGCCAGAGCGCCTTCTCGCTGGTCGCGCCGTAGACGTCGCGCAGCCAGCGGGCCCAGATCCGGCGGGCGGCCCGGAACTTGGCGATCTCCTCGAAGAAGTCGACGTGCGAGTCGAAGAAGAAGCTCAGGCCGGGCGCGAAGACGTTGACGTCCAGACCCCGGGAGAGCCCCAGCTCGACGTAGCCGAACCCGTCGGCGAGGGTGTACGCCAGCTCCTGCGCGGCGGTCGAGCCGGCCTCGCGGATGTGGTAGCCGGAGACCGAGAGCGGCTTGTAGCGCGGGATCTCCCGGGCGCAGTACTCCATCAGGTCGCCGATCAGGCGCAGGTGCGGCTCCGGGTCGAAGAGCCACTCCTTCTGCGCGATGTACTCCTTGAAGATGTCCGTCTGCAGCGTGCCGTCCAGCTTGGACAGGTCGGCGCCCTGCCGCTCGGCGGCCACCAGGTACATGCAGAACACCGGCACGGCCGGCCCGGAGATGGTCATCGACGTGGTGACCCCGGCCAGGTCGATGCCGTCGAAGAGGGCCTCCATGTCGGCGGCGGTGTCGATGGCGACGCCGCAGTGCCCCACCTCGCCGAGCGCCTGCGGGTCGTCGGAGTCCCGGCCCATCAGCGTGGGCATGTCGAAGGCGACGGAGAGGCCCCCGCCGCCGGCGCCCAGGATCATCTTGTAGCGCTCGTTGGTCTGCTGCGCGTTGCCGAAGCCGGCGAACTGCCGGATCGTCCAGGTCCGCCCGCGGTAGCCGGTCGGGTAGAGGCCCCGGGTGTACGGGTACTCGCCCGGCCAGCCGATGCGCTCGAAGCCCGGGTAGGCGACACCCTCCGGCGGCCCGTAGACCGGGTCGACGGGCATCCCGGAGAGCGTGGTGAAGTCGGCGTCCCGCTTGCGCGCGGCGTCGTAGCGGGCCTGCCAGCGCGCCCGTCCGGCGGCGATCTCGTCGGCGTTCATCGGCGGGGCTCCTCCTCGAGTCCTCGACTGCACTGCGAGTGTAGAGCCCAGACCTGAACGATCGCTAAGTAAGTTCGTACCGGCAGGTAACCTGCGCCGCCGGGCGCGTCACGCGACGGGCGCGGCGGAACCGCCCAGGGCCACGTCGTCGACCCTGATGTTGACCTCGTCGACCCGCAGCCCGTACGCCTCGACCGCCCCGGCGACCTGCGCCCGGACCTCGGCGGTCACCTCTGGCACCGCGTGGCCGGCCTCGATCACGATGACCAGGTTGACCACCGCCGCGCCGTTCGTGACGTGGGCCGAGCAGCCGCGCCGGGCGTCGCCGACCTGGTCGAGCCCGACCTTGTCGAGCACCGCGTTGAAGAACCGGGCCACGTCCCCGCCCAGCTCGACCACTCCGGGCACGGACCGCGCGGCGGCCACCGCGATCTTCTCCACCACCTCGTCGGAGACGAGCGTCGTCCCGCCCGGCACCGCGTCCGGCGTCACCGACAGCTCCTGCGTCGCCTCGTCGCCCATCGTCTCCCCACTCCGCCGCGCACCGCCCCACGCCGACCGTGGAGCGGTGCGAGCGTACTAGCTCGGAGGGTCCCTCAGGAGCCGAGCTGGGCGAGCAGCTCGTCGGCCGCCGCGTACGGGTCGAGGGCGCCCTCGGCCACCTTCGCGGCGAGCGCCGGCAGCTCCGTACCGTCGCGCAGGGAGCCGATCCGGGCGCGGAGCACGCCCAGCGCGATCGCCTCGACCTCGGCGGCGGCCCGCGTCTCCTGGCGGCGGCGCAGCTCGCCGTGCTCGACCAGCCAGCCACGGTGCTTGTCGATGGCGGCGGCGATGTCGTCGATCCCCTCGCCCCGGGAGGCGATCGCGCGCACCACCTGCGGCCGCCACTGGCCCGGGCCGCGCTCGCCCAGGGCGATCATGCCCTGGATGTCGCGGTACGTGGCGTCGGCGCCGTCCCGGTCGGCCTTGTTGACCACGAAGACGTCGGCGATCTCCAGGATGCCGGCCTTGACCGCCTGGATCGCGTCACCCATGCCCGGGGCGAGCAGCACCAGCGTGGTGTCGGCAAGCGAGGCGACCTCCACCTCGGCCTGCCCGACGCCCACGGTCTCCACCAGCACCACGTCGCAGCCGGCGCCCTCCAGCACCCGCACCGCCTGCGGCGTGGCCGCCGACAGCCCGCCCAGGTGGCCCCGGCTCGACATCGACCGGATGTAGACCCCCGGGTCGGTGGCGTGGTCCTGCATCCGGACCCGGTCGCCGAGGATCGCCCCGCCGGTGAACGGGCTGGACGGGTCGATGGCCAGCACGCCCACCCGGTGACCGCGGGCGCGCAGCGCCCGGACCAGCTCGTTGGTGGTGGTCGACTTGCCCACCCCGGGCGAGCCGGTCAGCCCGACCACCTGGGCCTGGCCGGCGTACGGCGCGAGGGCCGCCGCGATCCGCGGCAGCGTCTCGTCGCCGGACTCGACCAGGGTGATCAGCCGGGCCACCGCGCGGGGATCACCCGCGCGGGCCCGCTCGACCAGCATCGGCACGTCCCGGCTGCGGCGCACCGGGGGTGCGCCCGCCGCCGGGACGTCGTCGACGATCTCGCTCACTGTGCTGCCTCTACGGGATCGGCCGGCCGGCGGTCAGTGACCGCTCTCGCCGGGGGCCGGGACGTGGATGATCAGAGCGTCGCCCTGGCCGCCGCCGCCGCAGAGCGCCGCCGCGCCCGTGCCGCCGCCCCGGCGCTTGAGCTCCAGCGCGAGGGTGAGCACCAGCCGGGCGCCGGACATGCCGATGGGGTGGCCCAGCGCGATCGCCCCGCCGTTGACGTTGACCTTGTCCGGGCTGACCCCGAGGTCACGGGTGGACTGGATGCCGACCTGGGCGAACGCCTCGTTGATCTCGATGAGGTCCAGGTCCTCGATGCCGAGCCCGCCCTTCTTGAGCGCGTGCTGGATCGCGTTGGACGGCTGCGAGTGCAGGGAGTTGTCCGGGCCCGCGACGTTGCCGTGCGCGCCGATCTCGGCCAGCCAGGTCAGCCCCAGCTCCTTGGCCTTGGCCTTGCTCATGACGACCACCGCGGCGGCGCCGTCGGAGATCGGCGAGGAGGTGCCGGCGGTGATCGTGCCGTCCTTGGCGAACGCCGGGCGCAGCTTCGCCAGCGACTCGACGGTGGTGTCCGGGCGGATCCCCTCGTCCTCGCTGATCACCAGCGGGTCGCCCTTGCGCTGCGGGATGACCACCGGGGTGATCTCGTCGGCGAAGTGGCCGTTCTTCTGCGCGGCGGCGGCCCGCTGGTGGCTGGCCGCGGCGAACGCGTCCTGCTCCTCGCGGGTGATGCCGTGCCGTGCGTTGTGCCGCTCGGTGGACTCGCCCATCGCGCAGCTGTCCCAGGCGTCGGTGAGCCCGTCGAGCGCCATGTGGTCCTTGACCACCACGTCGCCGTACTTGTAGCCGCCGCGCTGGCCGAGCAGCAGGTGCGGGGCGTTGGTCATCGACTCCATGCCGCCGGCGACGACGATGTCGAACTCGCCGGCGCGGATCAGCTGGTCGGCCAGGGCGATCGCGTCCAGGCCGGAGAGGCAGACCTTGTTGACGGTCAGCGCCGGCACGGACATCGGGATGCCGGCCTCCACCGCCGCCTGGCGGGCCGGGATCTGCCCGGCACCGGCCTGGAGCACCTGCCCCATGATCACGTACTGGACCTGGTCGGGGGCGACGCCGGCGCGCTCCAGCGCCGCCTTGATCGCCACGCCGCCGAGTCTGGTCGCCGGGAGGTCCTTGAGGTTGCCCAGCAGGCGCCCCATCGGGGTCCGCGCGCCGCTGACGATCACCGAAGCCATGCCTGCCTCCGAGGGGGTGCCGACCTGTACGCCTTAACGATTGTTCGGTCAGACTAACGCCATGGCTGAGAACTCCCCCGTCGAGACCGCTGCCGACTATGTCACAGACATCGGCCTGCGCCGCATCGACCACGTCGGGGTCGCCGTCGCCGACCTGGACGCCGCGATCGACTTCTACCAGCGCACCTTCGGAATGCGCTGCGTGCACACCGAGGTGAACGCCGAACAGGGCGTACGCGAGGCGATGCTGGCCGTCGGCCCGGACGCCGAGGGCGGCTGCGTGCAGCTGCTCGCCCCGCTGACCCCGGAGTCGACCATCGCCAAGTTCCTCGACAAGAAGGGCCCGGGCGTGCAGCAGGTGGCGTACACCGTCGAGGACATCGACGCCGCCTGCGCGAAGCTGCGCGAGCGGGGCGTGAAGCTGCTCTACGACACCCCCAAGCGCGGCACCGCGAACTCGCGGGTCAACTTCGTCCACCCGAAGGACGCCGGCGGGGTGCTGGTCGAACTCGTCGAGCCCGCCGCCGGGCACTGACCCCCACCTCCGGCCCCCGCCGACCGGGCGGGGGCCGGATCCCACTCCCCCCGCCGAGCGCGCCGGTGCGTGGTTCCACCGCCGCCCGGACAGCACCACGCATCGGCCAATGCAGTTTTTCACAGAGACTTCCGGCCCTACCTACTGTTCAGTAACGTCCCGCCCCACAGGAGCGCGGCCGGTACCGGATGTGTCGGACACCGACATGGCGGCGGGCCGCACCGACGCCGACGATGACAGCACCCGGGCCCGCGTGGGCTGGGTGCGGACGAACGGGAGGTCGACGTGCAGGACATCCTCGAAGCGATCATGGCGGCGGAGGGATCCGACCAACCGGAACGGGAGCTCGCCGGAATCGCCGGCCTGCCGGTGCCCGAGTCGTACCGCGGCGTCGTGGTGCGCGCCGACGAGACCCGGATGTTCGACGGCCTGGCCACCCGGGACAAGGACCCGCGCAAGGCGCTGCACGTGCAGGAGGTGCCGACGCCGGAGCTGGGGCCGGGCGAGGCGCTGGTCGCGGTGATGGCGAGCGCGATCAACTACAACACGGTCTGGACCAGCATCTTCGAGCCGCTGCCGACCTTCAGGTTCCTCCAGCGCTACGGCCGGATCTCCGAGCTGACCCGCCGGCACGACCTGCCGTACCACGTGGTGGGCTCGGACGCGGCCGGCGTGGTGCTGCGCACCGGGTCCGGCGTGACCAGGTGGAAGGCCGGCGACGAGGTCGTCGCGCACTGCCTCTCCGTCGAGCTGGAGGACGCGGCCGGGCACGACGACACCATGCTGGATCCGCAGCAGCGGATCTGGGGCTTCGAGACCAACTTCGGCGGCCTCGCCGAGCTGTGCGTGGTCAAGGCCAACCAGCTGATGCCCAAGCCACGCCACCTGAGCTGGGAGGAGGCGGCCAGCCCGGGGCTGGTCAACTCGACGGCGTACCGGCAGCTGGTGTCGCACCACGGGGCGAACATGAAGCAGGGCGACGTGGTGCTGATCTGGGGCGCCTCCGGCGGCCTGGGCGGCTACGCCACCCAGATGGCGCTCAACGGCGGCGCGATCCCGGTCTGCGTGGTCTCCTCGCCGGAGAAGGCGGAGCTGTGCCGGAAGATGGGCGCCGAGCTGGTGATCGACCGCACCGCCGAGGGCTTCCGCTTCTGGAAGGACGAGCAGACCCAGGACCAGGACGAGTGGCGCCGCTTCGGCGAGCGCATCCGCGAGCTGACCGGCGGCGAGGACCCGGACATCGTCTTCGAGCACCCCGGCCGGGAGACCTTCGGCGCCAGTGTCTACGTGGCCAAGAAGGGCGGCACCATCGTCACCTGCGCCTCCACCAGCGGCTTCGTGCACCAGTACGACAACCGCTACCTCTGGATGCACCTGAAGCGGATCGTCGGCAGCCACTTCGCCAACTACCGCGAGGCGTGGGAGGCCAACCGGCTGGTGGCGCTGGGCAAGGTCCACCCCACCGTGTCGAGGACCTACGCGCTGGAGCAGACCGGCCAGGCCGCGTACGAGGTGCACCGCAACGCGCACCAGGGCAAGGTCGGCGTCCGCTGCCTCGCCCCGTCGGACGGGCTCGGCGTACGCGACCGCGAGCTGCGCTCCCGGCACGAGGACGCGATCAACCGGTTCCGCGGTCACTGACCCGACGGATGAGGCGCCGTCGACCATTGCGGTGAACGGCGATTGCCTTTCCGCCGGGGCGTCGGACGCTCATTCGAGTGACCCGCGCCATGACACGACAAAGGGCCGCGGGGTGCTCCCGCGGCCCTTTTCCGATGTCACGCTCCGTGCCGTCCGACCCGCCCGGGACCTGCCAAGATCGGCGATCTGTCCGGCCATCTGCGGACCCGCAGTTGACCATGTAAAGAGGACACGAAAGCTCGGCACCGCTCTTGCGAAGCACCCTGGGGGGTCTGCGAGTATGTCCCAATGCCCCAGCAGTCCTCCCCTCTTGCGTTCTTCGATAACGCGAACTCGCAGCCCGATTTCACCGTTGGCCTGCGCGGCTACAACACCCACCAGGTCGATGACTTCATCGGCCGGATGACGGCCGCGCTGACCCAGTCCGAGCAGGCCCGCGCCGAGGCCGAGCAGCGGATGAACGACGCCCAGCGCCGCCTGCGCCAGGCCGAGCAGCGCATGAGCGCGCTGGAGCAGAAGCTCGCCGACACCAACAAGCAGCTCGAGGAGAACAGCCGGCCCACCCTCTCGGGCCTCGGCACCCGCGTCGAGCAGATCCTCCGGCTGGCCGAGGAGCAGGCCAACGACCACCGCAACGAGGCCAAGCGGGAGTCGGAGGGCATCCTCTCCGCCGCCCGCCTCGAGGCGCGCGAGATCACCGACAAGGCGCGCGCCGAGGCGGCGGCCATGAAGGCCAACGCCGAGCGGGAGGCGGGCAGCGTCCGCACCGCCGCCGAGCGCGAGGCCGCCGAGGTCCGCGTCCAGGCCCGGCGCGAGGCCGACACGCTGCGCGCCGACGCCGACCGGGAGACCAAGCAGCTGCGCACGGTCACCGCCCACGAGGTCGCCGAGCTGAAGTCCACCGTCGAGCGCGAGGTCGCCACCCTGCGGGCCACCGCCGAGCGGGAGATCACCCAGCAGCGGGCGAAGGCCGCCCGCGAGGCCGAGGAGAAGCGCGCCGAGGCGACCAAGCTGCTCACCGACGCGCGCGACAAGCGCGACAAGGACCTCCAGGCCCTGGAGCTCCAGCTCGCCGAGCGCCGGGAGAAGGCCGAGCGCGAGGAGTCCGAGCGGCACGCCGCGCAGGTGGCCCAGACCCAGAAGCTGGTCGGCGAGGCCGAGCAGCGGGCGCACGCCGCGCAGGAGCGGGCCAAGGAGATCGAGCAGCGCGCCGAGGCCCGCCGGGTCGAGTCGGAGCGCACCGCCAACGAGACCGTCGACAAGGCCAAGGCGCTGGCCGACAAGACGCTCACCGAGGCGAAGGCCGAGGCCAACCGCCTGCTCACCGAGGCGCGCACCGAGGCCGAGCTGACCACCCAGGCGGCCCGCCGCGAGGTCGAGGACCTCACCCGGCAGAAGGACGCCGTCACCTCGCAGCTCGGCCAGATGCTCTCCGGCCTCGCCGGCATCGTGCCGGGCGTGCCCGCCCAGCCGCCGGCCGCACAGGCCAAGCCGGAGGCGAAGAAGGCCGACAACGCCGACGAGCGGGTGTCCGCGGAGACCGCCAACTGACCCAACCGACCCACCCGACCGGGGCATGATCCGCGGCGCGGGGTGACACCGGGTGACCGGTGCGCCCCGCGCCGTATGCGTTTTCCCGTAAAGCGAATTGCCCGGGCGTGTCAGTAGTGAAGTAGGTCCTATCCGGGGCGTCCGTATCGCCCCAGCCGGACGGGATGCGTGTGAGGATGGGGGCATGTCGCACGGCGAGGAACTGTTCGCTCTCGGCGGGGACGTGACCACGGAGCCCAGCTTCGAGTCCGCTCTGCGGGGGTACGAGAAACGACAGGTCGACCGGTACGTCGCTCGCGCGGAGCACGAGATCGCGGCCCTGGCGGCCGAGCGGGAACAGGCCTACACACAGATCCACAAGCTGGCCGGCCAGGTCGAGGTGCTCCAACGCGACCTCGCCCAGGCGCGCAAGTCGTCCGGGGCGCTCGAGAACGTCTCCTACCGGCACCTCGGCCCGCGGGTGGAGCAGATCCTCACCCTCGCCGAAGAGCAGGCCGACGCGATCCTGGTCGCCGCCAACGAGGAGATCGAGGCTCGCCGGGCCGCCGCCGAGCACATCGTCGAGGACGCCCGCGAGCAGGCCGCCACCGCCCTCAAGGACTTCGAGATCGCGCTGGCCGCCCGCCGGACGGAGGAGGAGCGGCACACCGCCGCCCGCAAGGCCGAGGCGGACGCCGCCGTCCGGACGGCCAGGGACGAGGCCGCCCGGCTCCGCAAGGCCGCCCAGGAGGCGCTGGCGAAGGCCCAGCAGGAGGCCACCCAGCTGCGGGACGCCGCCAAGGAGATCCACCAGCGGGCCCAGCAGGAGGCGACGAAGCTGCGCGAGGCCGCCAAGGAGGTGCACGCCAAGGCCCAGCAGGAGGCCACCCAGCTGCGCGAGGCCGCCAAGGAGGTGCACGCCAAGGCCCAGCAGGAGTCCAGGCGCCTGGTCGACCAGGCCACCGAGGCGGGCCGGGCCACCCACGCCAAGGCGCAGCGCGACGCCAAGCAGATCATCGACGACGCCGCCGACGCCGGCCGGGCCACCCGGGAGAAGGCCCGCCAGGAGGCGGAGCGGCTGACCACCCAGGCGGCCGAGACGGCCAAGCGCAACCGCGCCGAGACCGAGGCGTACGTGCAGCGGATGCGCACCGAGACCGAGGCGTACGTGCAGCACTCCCGGGCCCAGACGCAGCAGGAGCTCGGCGCCTGGCGGGCCGGGGTGGAGCAGGAGGTCAACAGCCGGCGCGAGGCCGCGGACCGCGAGCTGACCCAGCGCCGCGCGGCGGCCGAGCAGGAGTTCACCAAGCGCCGCGAGGAGCTGGAACAGCAGTACAAGACCCGGCTCGCCGAGCTGGAGAAGCAGCACACGAGCCGGCACGACGAGCTGGAGTCCGGGTTCGAGGCGCGTCGCGCCACGCTGGAGGCGGAGTACACCGCCCGGAAGAACGAGATCGAGCAGGGTGCCGCCGCCGTCCGCCAGGCCGCCGAGCAGGACGCGCTGACGATGCGCCGGCAGGCAGAGGAGGAGGCCGCGGCGCTGCTCGGCCGGGCCGAGTCGGAGGCGGCCGACAAGCGCCGCAAGGCCGACGAGCACGTGGCGACGTCGCGCCGGCAGTTCGAGGAGTACGCGGCCACGACGCAGCAGCACCTGGCCACCACCCAGCAGCACCTCGCCGCCACGCAGCAGGAGGCCGCCGCCAGCCGTCAGCAGCTCGCCCAGGTGATGCTGGAGATCGCCCAGGCCCAGCAGGAGCTGGCCGACCTGCGGCAGGAGACCTGGAAGTCCCGGCAGGAGTCCGACGAACTCCAGCGGCAGGTGGCGGAGCTGCGGTTGGGCCTGCTCGGCGCGGCCGACCGGCCGGGCGGGACGGACGGCGCCGTCGCCCCGGTGGTGGCGGATGCCAAGCCGACGCCGGCCAAGGCGAACGGCGGCAGGCCCCGCCCCGACGCGGACAAGTCCCCGGCCGACAAGGCCGGCCACCCCGCCCCGGCGGGCGCTGGCACTGCGGGCGCGGGCACGGCGGACAAGACCCCGGCGGGAGCGGGCTCCCCGGACAAGGCCCCGGTCGGCGCGGGCGGGGCGACGGGCTCCGCGGCGGCCGCGTCCCCCTCGGGCGGCAAGCCCGCCGCCGGCAAGGTGGAGCCGGAGGACGCCGGGCAGCCGGCCAAGGGCCGGATCGAGCCGGCCGACGCCGGGCAGCCGGCCATCGGCAAGGCCACCGTGACCACCGTCGACGGGGGCACGGCCAGTGCCGGCGTGGACGGGGAGCCGACCGTGGCGGCGGTGCCCGGCGAAGGGGGCCGGGACGCCACCCCGACGAAGATCACCAGCACCGGCGAGAACGGCAAGCGCCCGGCGAAGCCGACCACCGACGAGCGCAGCGCCAAGCCGAGCAAGGTCGTCGTCGAAAAGGACTGACCGCTCCACCGCCCGGGCGCCTGGTCGCTTGGTCGCCTGGCAGATCTTGGAAGAATCGGGCCCCTCCAGGGGCGGTCCCGTTCCAAGATCTCAGGACTCGGACCTGCCCGCCTCCAGGGGCGCGGAGGGCGGCGGTGGGCGGTCCCGATGGCGCGGTCGGGCCCGGCGACACGTCCGGGTCCGGGTGGCACGGCCAGGGTCCCGGTGGCACGGCCAGGTCCCGGTGGCACGGCCAGGTCCGGGTGGCACGGCCAGGTCCCGGTGGCACGGCCGAGTCGGTCGGGTCGGGCCGGGTGACACGGTCGGGTCGGGTTCGCGGCGTACGCTCCCGGGTGGGATCCGCCGACGTGAGCCGTGACCGGGCCGTCCGGCGGGAGTCGATCAGGGAGGTCCGATGGCAGACGACGGACCGACGGCGTCGAGCGGCGACCGGGAGCCCGACGGCACCCCGGGACCGGGCGACAGGAGCCGGAAGCCGGAGCACACCACCGCTCCCGAACACGCCACCTCGCCGGAGCACGCCACCTCGCCCGGGCACGCCACCGCTCCCGAACAGGCCGACAGGACGACAGGCACGGCAGGCACGACGGGCGGCGGCGGGCCGGCGGCGAACGGATCGGGCCGGTTCGGCACGCCGGGGCGGCCGCTGAAGCGCAGCAGCTTCCTGGTCGGCTTCACCGGCGCGGCCGGGGTGCTGCTCGCGTACGCCCTCTATCTGGGCCTGCGCAACGCGGCCGGCATCCTGGTCCTGGTGGTCATCGCGCTCTTCCTCGCCGTCGGCCTGCATCCCGCGGTGGTCCGGCTGCGGTCCTGGGGGCTGCCGCACGGGATCGCCGTGGCGGTGGTCGCGCTGACGGTCGTGCTGCTGCTCTGCGGTGGCGTGTTCGCCCTGGTGCCGCCGATCGTCACCCAGAGCGGGCAGTTCATCGAGCAGCTGCCGAGCTACCTGGAGGCGTTGCGCCGCAACGAGACGGTCAACGACCTGGTGGTCCGGTACGACCTGATGGAGCGGGTGCAGAACGCGGCGAACGCGAACACGGTCGGGCAGGCCCTCGGCGGGGTGCTCGGCGGCGCCCAGTTGGTCTTCGGCACCGTCTTCCGGGGGCTGACCGTGCTGGTGCTGACCATCTACTTCCTGGCCTACTTCGACCGGCTGCGCGACCTGGGCTACTCGCTGGTGCCCCGCTCGCGCCGGGAGCGGGTGCAGCTCATCGGGGACGAGATCCTGACCAAGGTGGGCGCGTACATGGTCGGCGCGCTCAGCATCGCGGTGCTGGCCGGGATCTCCACGTACGTGTTCGCGCTGATCGTCGGGCTGCCGTACCCGTTCGCGCTGGCCGTGGTGGTCGCGGTGACGGACCTGATCCCGCAGATCGGGGCGACCCTGGGCGCGGTGATCGTCAGCCTGGTCGGTTTCGCCACGGACCTGCCCATCGGCATCGCCTGTGCGGTGTTCTTCCTGATCTACCAGCAGGTGGAGAACTACCTGATCTATCCCAAGATCATGCGCCGGTCGGTGTCGGTCAACGAGGTGGCCGCCCTGGTGGCCGCCCTGCTCGGGGTCTCCCTGCTGGGGGTGGTGGGCGCGCTGATCGCGATCCCGGCGGTGGCCGCGCTCCAGCTCATCCTGCGGGAGGTGGTCCTGCCCCGGCAGGAGTCCCGCTGACCCCACCCGGCCCGGCCCGGCCGGTCACGGTGGACCGGCCGGTCGGGTCCGCGACGGGAGCGCGGGGCGGAGGGTGCGTCAGCCGGCCTGGCCGGCGGGCGGGCCGGGCACCGGGCGGTCCGCGAAGGAGGCCACCGTGCGGTCGGCGTACGCGCTGACGTCGCCGGTCTCCATCGGGCCGTCCCAGGTGGTCGGCAGCGGCACGGCGGCGGCCGGGTTGACCCGGCGCACCACCTCGTCCAGCACGGTCTCGGAGTCGCCGACCCAGAGGTGCTTAGCGCCGGGCACCCCGACCACCTCGGCCTGCGGCACCGCCGCGAAGCGCTCCCGGGCCTCGTCGGGGCGCAGGTAGTCGTCGAACTCGGGCACCAGCGCGGTCAGTGGCTTGCCGGACTCCGCCCAGTGCTCCAGGTCCGCCGAAGCGGAGAAGCGCAGCGGCGGGGAGAGCAGGATCGCCCCGACGACGGCCGGGTCGCAGCCGTACTTGAGGGTCAGGTCGGTGCCGAACGACCAGCCGAGGAGCCAGACGTTCGGCAGTTCGTGGAACTCGGCGTACTCGATGGCGGCGGCGACGTCGAAGCGCTCGCCGACCGCGTTGTCGAAGGCCCCCTCGCTGGTGCCGCGCAGGCTGCTGGTCCCCCGGGTGTTGAAGCGGAGCACCGCCAGGTCGGCCAGGGCCGGCAGCCGCCACGCCGCCTTGCGGAACACGTGGCTGTCCATCATCCCGCCGTGCGTCGGCAGCGGGTGCAGGCAGACGAGGGTGCCCACCGGCTCACGGTCCAGCGGCCGGGCCAGCTCGCCGACCAGCCGCAGGCCGTCCGCGGTGTGCAGCTCGATGTCCTCGCGGTGCCCGGGCAGGATGGAGGACGCGCGGATCGGTGTGCTCACCCCACCAGTCTCGCCGGTGCGGCCGGGAACCGCCGGGCGGGGCGGAAACAGCGTGATCCAGATCGCTCAGCCGTAGCGGGGAGCGCCCCGGCCGCGCTGGACGACGGGTCCGCGCCGGTCCCGGGCCCGCCAGCATCCGCTGTGCCAGTGCCGCCGGTCGGTCAGGTCGCCCCGCCCGTCCGCCGGCCACGCCACCAGGTGCGCCATCCCGGGCCGGATCTCCTGGTCGCAGCCCGGACAGCGGTACGTCTTGGTGGAGGCGCCGCCGCTAATCCCGCGTACCTGCCAGTCGCCGTCGCGCCACTGCTGCACCGAGGCGACGCCCTGGCGGACCCGGTCGGAGTCGAGGTGCGCGGCGTCATCGCGGCGGGGTCGGTTGCGACGGGGGCTCACGCTTGCCAAGCGTACGTGCCGGCTGCCGGGCCGACCCGGGGCGGGCGGGCGGCCCCCGACTCCGGTCAGTCCCAGGTTCGCGGGTCGGTGAGGTCCGGGGCGACCTGCGCCCCGCCCAGCACGACGGCGGCGTCCGCCTCGGTGAAGCCCTGGCTCGGCCAGCCGAAGCGAGCCGTCAGGTGCGCCTTCGGGAAGCCGAGCAGCTCCAGCTCGTCCCCCTTCGGGTAGAGATAGGCCGCCCGGTCGCCGATCGTCCGGTTGCCTTCGTCGCGGCTGCCAACTATCTCGCTGTGGTACTGCAACCGCACCTGCATCCAGCGCTCCCCGGGCCGGGTGACGCGCAGCAGGACGTCGAGCGAATCCGGAAAGCCGATCGCGTTCACCTCACAGCCCGCGAGCCCGGCGTCCGGCGGCAGCACGCCCAGCCGCAGCGGGGACGCGCACCGGTGCACCGCGTCGAGGCGCAGCGCCGACCGTGCCGCCCGCAGCACCGAACCGTCGTCGGCCACCGTGTGGACCCGCGCGTACAGCCCGGGGACCGGCTGCCAGCGCAGGAACCACCCGGGCTGCGCGCCGGGCCCGGGCGAGGGCACCTGCCGCACCTGGCCGTCGAAGGCGTCGGCGCCCGCCGGCCCGGCCGGGTAGGTCATTCCCTCGTGGCGCATGTCCTCCACCGCCTCGGCTGTCCGGGCAAGGTCGAACGCGACCTGCCGGCCACCGCCGAGATCGAGGCGGGCGCCCTCCGCCCCGGCGACGGACCGCCAGGTGAGCCAGCGGGCCCGGGCCGGGTCGACCGAGAAGTGCAGCAGATGCGGGTCGCTGCCGACAAGGTCGGGCTGGGCGGCGGCGCCGGGTACCCCGTGCACCGGGGCCGGCGCGGCGACGGCGACCGCCGGCTCGGCGCCCGGCCACCGTGGTCCGGGCACCGGCCCGAGAGCGCCGGCGCCGGCGAACCCGAGCAGGGCCACCACCCCCAGCGCGCTGCCCGCGCCGATGCGGCGGCGTCGGCGACGGGCGCGCCCCCGGGCCACCGCCCGCGCGGTGAGCCGGTCCGTGTCGACCGTTCCCTCGGCGCGCTCCCGGAGCGTCCGTACGATCCGCTGGTCGAGGTCGGTCACGGTCGGCTCCCGTTCGTCGTCGGGACGCCGCAGCGCTCCCGGAGATTTGTGAGCGCCCGCATGCCATGGGTACGGACGGTGACCGGCGAGCAGCCGAGGATCTGGGCGATGGTCGCGTCGTCGAGGTCCTCGTAGTAGCGCAGCACGAGCACCGCCCGCTGGCGGACCGGCAGCGCGAAGACGAGCCGCCACATCGCGTCCCGGTCGGCCGTCTCGCCGCTCAGGTCGCCGCGCTGCGGGCGTTCCGCGAAGTCGGCTACGGCCAGTTCGCGGTTCGTGCGCCGGCGCCACCAGGAGTTGTTGGCGTTGACCAGCATCCGGCGCACGTACACGTCCGGCCGGTCCGCCCTGGCGATCCTCCGCCAGTGCACGTACGCGCGGGCCAGGACGTCCTGGGTGAGGTCCTCGGCCCGGTGCTCGTCCCCCGTCAGCAGCCGGGCCAGCCGCATCAGGGCGGGGCCTCGGCTGCCGACGTACTCCTCGAAGGTCACACCACCCAGACGCCGTCACCGGCCCGAGTTGTTTACCCGTTCAGCGACGGGTGTGGTCGCGGAAGCCGCGGCCGCTCTTGCGGCCAAGGTAGCCGGCCGTGACGAGGTGCTCCAGCAGCGGCGCGGGCGCGAAGCCCGGCTCGCGCAGCTCCAGGTAGAGCTCGCGCTGGATGGCCAGCGAGACGTCCAGGCCGACCACGTCGAGCAGCTCGAACGGGCCCATCGGGTAGCCGCAGCCCAGCTTCATCGCGTGGTCGATGTCGTCGGCGGTGGAGTAGCTCGCCTCCAGCATCTTCACCGCGTCGTTGAGGTACGGGAAGAGCAGCGCGTTGACGATGAAGCCGGACCGGTCGCCGCAGACGACGCCCGTCTTGCCCAGCGCGGCACAGACCGCGCGGGCGGTGGCGGTGGTCTCCGCCGAGGTGCGGATGGTCTCCACGACCTCGACCAGCGGCATGACCGGCGCCGGGTTGAAGAAGTGCAGCCCGACCACGTCGGCGGGCCGCTGGGTGGCCATCGCGACGTCGATCACCGGCAGCGAGGAGGTGGTGGTGGCGAGCACGACGCCCGGCTTGCAGATCTCGTCGAGGCTGGCGAAGAGGGCCTTCTTGACGCTCAGCTCCTCGACCACCGCCTCGACGACGAGGTCGACGTCGGCGAGGTGGTCCAGGGTGGCCGACCAGTTGATCCGGCCGAGCGCGGCGTCCCGGTCGGCCTCGCCGAGCTTGCCGCGCACCACACCCTTGTTGAGCGAGGTCTTGACCGCCTCGAAGACCTTGGCGGACTTCTCCGCGCCCCGGGTCACCGAGACGACCTCGTAGCCGGCCTTCGCGAAGACCTCGATGATGCCGGTGGCCATCGTCCCGGAGCCGACGACGCCGACCTTCGCGATCGCGGCGGCGCCGCCGAGCGCGGCCTCCGACGCCACCGGCGTCTGCTCGTCGGGTACGACGACCGGGGAGCCCGGCCGCTCGTAGGTGTAGAAGCCCCGGCCGGACTTGCGGCCGAGGAGCCCGGCGGTGACCATCTGCTTGATCAGCGGCACCGGGGCGTGCCGGCGGTCGCGCCCGCCGCGCCGGTACATGGTGTCCAGGATCTCGTACGCGGTGTCCAGGCCGATCAGGTCCATCAGCGCCAGCGGGCCCATCGGCAGGCCGCAGCCGAGCTTCATGGCCGCGTCGATGTCCTCGCGGGTGGCGTAGTGCGACTCGAACATGCCGACGGCGTGGTTGAGGTAGCCGAAGAGCAGCGCGTTGGCGATGAAGCCGGCCCGGTCGCTGATGGTGACGTCGACCTTGCCCAGCCGCTTGCAGAGCGCCTCCACGTCGGCGACCACGTCGGCGGAGGTGACCACCGTCCGGACCACCTCGACCAGCTTCATCACCGGGGCCGGGTTGAAGAAGTGGATGCCGATCACCTGGTGGGGCCGGCTGGTGGCGACGGAGATCTCGGTGACGCTGAGCGACGAGGTGTTGGTGGCCAGGATCGCCTCGGGCTTGCAGACCCGGTCCAGCTCGGCGAAGATCCGCTGCTTGAGGTCCAGGTGCTCGGGCACCGCCTCGATGACCAGGTCCACCGAGTGCAGCGCGTCCAGCCCGACGGCGAACCGTACGCGGCTCAGCAGCGCGTCCCGGTCGGCCTCGGCGAGCTTGCCCTTGACCACGGCCCGGTCCGTCGACCCGGTGAGGATGGCCCGGCCGCGTTCCAGCGCGTCCTCGGAGACCTCCACCGCGACGACGTCGACCCCGTTGCGCGCGAATACCTCGACGATGCCGGCACCCATGGTGCCCAGACCCACAACGCCCACGCTGGTGAAATCACGCGCCACGACCAGCCTCCTCAATGCTCCGCACGGCCGCGTTAACGACCATTAAGGTTATGCGCGCGAGTCTGCCACGTGACGCTGAGTTGTCGAGGCGCCGTGGGAAATTTCACGAGCCCAGCGGGGCTGCGCGCGCCGCCCGGCGGGGTCGTCGGCTCACCGCCGGTCGGCTCGCCGCGTCGGTGAGCCTCAGCAGCCCGCCGCGTCGGTGAGCCTCAGCAGCTCGGCGACGAACTCGGCCGGCCGCTCCAGGTGCGGGCTGTGCCCGCAGCCGGGCAGCAGCACCTCGCGGTACGCCCCGCCGGCCGCCGCGTAACGCTCCAGCACCGCCCGGGTCTGCGCCACCATCGGCTGCGCGGGGCAGGCCGCCTCCCCCGGCCAGCCGGGCACCACGCCCAGTGCGCCCAGGTGGGCCAGGTCCATCATCGCGGTGTCCGAGACGATCACGTCGGCGTCCCCGTGGACCCAGGTGACCGGCGGCTTCCCGGCCACGGCGACCAGTTCGTCGGCGACCCGGAAGTGCGCCGGGGAGAGGGCGTTGAGCACGCCGCGCCGCCCCGGGGCGGTGCCGGGCCAGTTCGCCGAGGCCACCGCCGTACCGGGGTAGTTGTCGTCACCGACCGCGGTGGACAGGAGGCTGTCCAGCAGCAGCTCCTCGTCGTCGCCGAGCGAGTCCGGGTCCGCCACGTAGGTGGCCCGCAGCACGGCGCGCGGGCTGGTCGGGCTGTCCGCGCCCCGGTCGCCGGCGGCCAGCCGCTTGACGAAGTCCCGGTTGGCGGTGCCGCCGCCGGTGCCGGCGAAGTCGGGGGTGGTCGGCGTCCCCGTCAGGTCCCGGGTGCCGCCGTAGCCGTACGGCGAGACCGGCGCGGCGAGCAGCAGCGCGCCCACCCGGTCGGGGTGGTCGACGAGCAGTCGCATGGCCACCCCGCCGCCGAGCGAGTGGCCGACCACCACCGGCCGCGCGCCGGGGGCGAAGAGGGACGGCTCGTCGAGCAGCGCGGCGACGTCGTCGGCGAAGTCGCGCAGCCCCCGGGTCGCGTCCACTCCGACGGTGTCGGTCAGCCCGTAGCCGCGCAGGTCGGGCGCGACCACCCGGAGGGTGGCCGGCAGCCGCCGCACCAGCGGCTCCCAGAAGGCCGCCGACGAGCAGTTGCCGTGGATCAGCAGTACGGGGGCGCCGTCCGGCGGCCCGGCCACCCGTACCGCCTGGGTGATCCCGTTCGCCGACACCTGCCGCTGTCCGGTCTCCATCCGCCGGATGCTGCCACGGGGGCGCCGGACGCGTCCATGGGCCGGCCCGCCACCTTCCGCCACCGGGAGGTGTGCGCCGGCATCCGCCGTCGGCCCCGGTCAGGACGGCGCGGACAACACCGCCGGAACCGCCGCCGGCACCGCGTCGACGCCCGACGCGGACAAGGCCGCCGGAACCGGCACCGCGTCGACGCCCGGTGCGGCCGGGGCCGCGATCGGCAACGGCAGGGTCGGGCGGCGGTCCCGGCGCGGCCCGTTGAAGCTGAAGCCCACCGGGTCGGTACGCGCCACGCCCGGGTCGTAGACGCGCAGCTCGGTGCGGCCGAGCCGGATCACGTCGCCGTCGGCCAGCCGCTCCACGCCGGTGATCCGCCGGTCGTTCAGCCAGGTGCCGTTGGTGGAACCCAGATCCGCCAGGGCAGCGCCTTCGCCCGTCAGCCAGACCTCGGCGTGCCGGCGGCTCAGGTGGGCGTCGTGCACCATGATGTCGGCGGTCGGCGCCCGGCCGATGACCTGCCGCTCAGGGCCCACCCGGACACTCAGCCCTCGCATCGCCCCACCGGCCACCGTCAACAACGGTCTCAGTTCCGGATGTTCCTCCATGGAAAGTCAGCCTCCACCCCGCGCGGTCACCCCACGCGTCAGCCTGCCATCACACGGTAGTCGCCCTCCACCGCCGCGTGGTCACCTGCGCGCCCCCGGCCGGACACCTCGCGTTCGGCGGTTCGGCGCGCTCCGGCGGAAGAATCATCACAAGTCCGGCCCACCCTCGTCCACCCCGTCCCACCGCCACCCGGGCGGTCCGGCGGGCGGGACCGGGCCGCCGCGGCCCTACCGGCGAGTAATCCTCGGGTCTAGACTTCCGCCATGACGGCTGTGCGTGTCCCGGGTACCCCGGTCATCGAGGACGGTCGGCTGGTGTCGACGAGCCCGGCGACCGGCGCGGAGGCCGGACGCCTGCCGGTCGCCACCGCGGAGGACGTGGGGCGGGCCGTCGACCGGGCCCGCGCGGCCGGACAGTGGTGGGCCGGGCTCGGCTTCGGCGGGCGCAGGGAGCGGCTGCTGCGCTGGCGCAGCCTCCTCGCCCGACGGATCGAGGAGATCGCCGAGCTGGTGCACGTCGAGGGCGGCAAGCCGGTCGCCGACGCCGTCGTCGAACTCGTCACCGCCGTCGAGCACGTCGACTGGGCGGCCCGCAACGCCGGCCGGGTGCTGGGCCCCCGCCGGGTCCGCTCGCGGCTCGTCCTGGCCGAGTTCTCCGCCCACCTCGAATACCAGCCGTACGGCGTCGTCGGCGTGATCGGCCCGTGGAACTACCCCGTCTTCACCCCGATCGGCTCCGCCGCGTACGCGCTGGCGGCGGGGAACGCGGTGGTGCTGAAGCCCAGCGAGTACACCCCCGTCGTCGGGCAGTGGCTGGTCGACACGTTCGCCGAGGTGGTGCCGGAGCAGCCGGTGTTCACCGCGGTACACGGGCTCGGCGACGTCGGGGCGGCGCTCTGCCGTTCCGGAGTGGACAAGGTGGCCTTCACCGGCTCGTCCGCCACCGCGCGGAAGGTGATGGCGGCGTGCGCCGAGTCGCTGACGCCGGTGCTGCTGGAGGCGGGCGGCAAGGACGCGATGATCGTCGACGCCGACGCCGACCTGGACGCCGCCGCCGAGGCGTGCGTCTGGGGCGCGCTGACCAACGCCGGCCAGACCTGCATCGGCATCGAACGGGTCTACGCGGTCGAGCCGGTCTTCGACGCCTTCGTCGGCAAGGTCGTCGAGCGGGCCGGCCGGTTGACCGTCGGCCCGGACGACGCGGACATCGGGCCGATCACCATGCCGAGCCAGGTCGACGTGATCCGCCGGCACATCGACGACGCGCTGGCCCGGGGCGGCCGGGCGGTACTCGGCGGGGCCGACGCGGTGCAGCCGCCGTACGTACGGCCGACCGTGCTGGTGGACGTCCCGGAGGACTCCGCCGCCGTACGCGAGGAGACGTTCGGCCCGACCCTGACCATCAACCGGGTCCGCGACGCCGACGAGGCCGTCGCCCGGGCCAACGCCCTGTCGTACGGCCTGGGGGGTTCGGTCTTCGGCCGGCGGCGCGCGGTGGCGATCGCCCGGCGGCTGCGCTCGGGCATGGCGTCGGTGAACTCGGCGCTGACCTTCGCCGGGATGTCCACCCTGCCGTTCGGCGGCGTCGGCGACTCCGGCTTCGGGCGCATCCACGGCGAGGACGGGCTGCGCGAGTTCAGTCGCGCCAAGGCCATCACCCGGCGGCGGGCCCGGTCGCTGCTGCCCTCGACGACCTTCGAGCGGACGCCGGCCGACGTCGCCCGGCTCGTGAAGGCCATCAAGGTCATGTACGGCAGGTGACTGTCGGATAACCGATCATGAATGCCCTCGCGTGTGTCCAACGTGGTGGGAGCGGTACATTGCGTTAAATGCGCCCCCATCGATTGCGCTTCCACCTCGTCGACAGTGACCGGTCCTGGAGTGCCCGGCAGCGCCGTCGCCGCGCCGACTGGCTGGTCCGGACCTTCCCTGACCTGGAGAAGATGCACATCATCGATCTGGGTGGCCGGCTCGGCACCTGGACCCGCGCCGACGTGCGGCCGGCACGCGTACACGTGGTCAACCTGGAGCGACCGCCCACGGACGTCCCGGAGTGGGCGGAGGTCGACCGGGCCGACGCCTGCGACCTGCCGGCCCGGATCACCGGACGCCGCTACGACCTGGTCTTCTCCAACTCCGTGCTGGAGCACGTCGGGGGGCACGAGCGGCGGCTGCGCTTCGCCGACGCCGTGCGCGGGCTCGGCGACCGGCACTGGGTGCAGACGCCCTACCGCTACTTCCCCATCGAGCCGCACTGGATCGCGCCGGGGATGCAGTTCCTTCCCGTACGGCTGCGCACCGCGTTCGCCCGCCGCTGGCCGCTCGGGCACAAGCCGACCCGCAGCCACGAGGCCGCCCTGCACCAGGTGCTCTGGACGGAACTGCTGGACCGCTCGCAGATGCGGCACTACTTCCCCGACTCGCGGATCCTCGTCGAGCGGGTGGCCGGCCTGCCCAAGTCGCTGATCGCCGTCCTCGCGGACGGCCCGCCGGAGCCGCCCCGCTGACCTGCGGCGAGCCCGGCCTTCGACGGCGGGCGGCCGGCCGGCAGGGTCCCGGGCCCGCGCGTCCGGCAACGGCCGCAGCGTCGGACGGCGCCGAAGCGCCAGGCGGGCGGCCCGTCAGAAGAGGGTGAGCTCGTCGCGCTCGATGCCGCGCAGCCTGTCGTAGTTCACGACCACGCAGCGGATGCCCCGGTCCGTGGCGAGCACCCGGGCCTGCGGCTTGATCTCCTGCGCGGCGAAGACCCCGGCGACCGGGGCGAGCAGCGGGTCGCGGTTGAGCAGTTCGAGGTACCGGGTCAGCTGCTCCACGCCGTCGATCTCGCCCCGGCGCTTCACCTCGACGGCGACGGTGCCGGACGCGGCGTCCCGGCAGAGCAGGTCGACCGGGCCGATCGCCGTCATGTACTCCCGGCGGATCAGCGTGAACCCCTCACCGAGGGCCTCCGGGTTGGCCGCCAGCAGCTCCTGGAGGTGCGCCTCCACACCGTCCTTGCGCAGGCCCGGATCGACGCCCAGCTCGTACGAGGTGTCCTGGAAGATCTCCTCCAGGGTGATCCGTAGTTCCTCGCCCGCCTTGTTGACGACCCGCCAGACGCCGGGGGCCTCCTCCAACCGGCAGGGCGGGCTCATCCAGTTCAACGGCTTGTACGCACGGTCGTCGGCGTGGATCGACACCGACCCGTCCGCCTTCACCATGAGCAACCGGGTGGCCGGCGGCAGATGGGCCGAGAGCCGTCCGACGTAGTCCACCGAGCACTTCGCAATGACCAACCGCACCCGACGAGGGTAGCCGAGACCCCGGCCCGCGCCACCGAGCGGCACTGGCGCGCCGGTGCGATGCTGAGACGGTGCTCGAAGTTCTCACCGGTACCGGTCTCGCCGCCTCGGCGGGGCTGAACGCGTACGTCCCCCTGCTCACCATGGGCCTGCTGGCCCGCTACACCAGCCTGATCGACCTGCCCGGCGGGTGGCAGTGGCTGGGCAACGGCTGGGTGATCGCGATCCTGGCGGTGCTGCTGGTCGTCGAGGTCGTCGCCGACAAGGTCCCGGTGGTCGACCACGTCAACGACGTCGTGCAGACCGTGGTCCGGCCGACCGCCGGCGGACTGGCCTTCGGCGCGGGCTCGTCGTCGGAGACGGTGACGGTGAGCGACCCGGGTAGCTTCTTCTCGTCCAACCAGTGGGTCCCCGTGATGACCGGGGTGGTGATCGCCTTCGGCGTGCACCTGTTGAAGTCCGCCGCCCGACCGGTCATCAACGCGACCACGGCCGGCGTCGGCGCACCCGTGGCCAGCACCGCCGAGGACGCCACCAGCGTGGCCATGTCGGTGGTGGCGATCGTCCTGCCGGTGCTGGTACTGGCGTTCCTGCTCGGGCTTGTCGTCTTCGTCTTCTGGTTCGTCCGACGCCGCTCCGACCGCCGCCGGGAGCGTCAGGCGGCGCGGGCCGCCGGCTTCCGCGTCTGACGAATCCGGACCCGCCGCTGGCCGGCACCCCGGGTGGGGTGCCGGCCAGCGGCGTTCATGTCTTCTTGTCAGCTGTTCCAGTGCTCGGCGACGAGGTCGGCGGCCTGCTGCTCCCACTGGGCGTAGTGGTCCGGGTACGCCGACACCTGCACCGTCTGCG
>NZ_JBEYRY010000013.1:0-132088 GCF_040704175.1 Micromonospora sp. NPDC047812
GGAAACCCCACACCGTGGAGCCCCCGACCCGGGGCATTTCGTTCACCGCACCCGCCGCTTCCCGCGCCGGGCACTTTTACTACGTTACCCGGTGGTTTCCGTCGTGTCAAACCGCTTCGTAGCGATCCGCACCACTTCAATCCCATTTCCGGGCGCCACCCGACATCGGCTTGCGCCGTTGTCGATCGTGACTTCCGGCAGGCCGGCCGCCGCGGTCCCCCGCGAGCTCGCCCGGTTCCCTGCCGGCGATGAACCATACCCGGTCGGTTCCGCCTCGCCAAATCCGCCTCGCGACGGATCCGGGGCACCGCCCGGTCCGGGCACCGATGAGTGCAACACACCGGACCCGAAGCTCATTCCCGCGCCCGGCCTCCGGTGGCTTCGCCCCGGTTCGTCCGTTCCGCGCTGGCAGAGAGAAAGTTACGCCCCCGGCGGATCGATCGTCAAATCCACCGGGGGCGTCCCGCGTCACGTCGGGCGACGTACGGCTAACCGCGCAGCTCGACCCCGGCGAACGACCGCTTGCCGCGGCGCAGCACCAGGTACCGGCCGTGCAGCAGGTCGCCGCGGTCCACAGTGGCGTCGGTCTCGGTGACCCGGGTGTTGTTCACGTAGGCGCCGCCCTCGGCGATCACCCGGCGCGCCTCCTTGAGGCTGGGAACCAGCCCGGAGTCGCGCAGCAACCCGGCGACGTCGGGCAGCTCGTCGACGTGGACCAGGCCGGCCTCGGTGAGTGCGGCCCGCAGCGTCGCCGGCGCCAGCTCGTCCAGCGAGCCGCGGCCGAAGAGCGCCTGGCTCGCGGCCACCACCTGCGCCATCTCCCGCTCGCCGTGCACCAGCGTGGTCAGCTCCTCGGCCAGCGCCCGCTGCGCCGCCCGGGCCGCCGGCCGCTCGGCGGTCTCCTTCTCCAGCGCCTCCAGCTCCTCCCGGGAGCGGAAGCTGAAGTACCGCAGGTAGCGGCTCACGTCCCGGTCGTCGACGTTGACCCAGAACTGGTAGAACGCGTACGGGCTGGTCATCTCGGGATCGAGCCAGATCGCGCCGCCCTCGGTCTTGCCGAACTTCGTGCCGTCGGACTTCGTCACCAGCGGCGTGGTGAACGCCTGCACCGGCCCGGCACCGCGCCGGCGGATGTAGTCGACGCCGGCGGTGATGTTGCCCCACTGGTCCGAGCCGCCGAACTGGAGCTGGCAGCCGTGCCGGCGGTGCAGCTCGAAGAAGTCGTTCGCCTGCAGCAGCTGGTAGCTGAACTCGGTGAAGCTGATGCCGCTCTCCAGCCGCGCCCTGACCACCTCCCGGGCCAGCATCTTGTTGACCGGGAAGTGCTTGCCGACGTCGCGGAGGAACTCGACCACCGACATCTCGCCGGTCCAGTCCAGGTTGTTGACCAGTTGCGCCGCGTTCTCCCCCTCGTACGAGACGAAGGGGGCGAGCTGGTCGCGGATCCGGGCCACCCAGCCGGCGACCACCTCGGGCGGGTTGAGGCTCCGCTCGGCGCTCTCCTTCGGGTCGCCGATCTGGCCGGTGGCGCCGCCGACGAGCAGCAGCGGCCGGTGCCCGGCGAGCTGGAGCCGACGTGCCGTGGCGACCTGCATGAGATGGCCGACGTGCAGGCTCGGCGCGGTCGGATCGAAGCCCACGTAGTAGGCGGCGGAACCGCCGTCGAGCAGCGCACGCAGCTCGTCGAGGCCGGTGGAGTCCTGGATCAGGCCCCGCCACCGCAGGTCGTCGGTCAGGGAGTCCCGCCCGGGGGGCGGGGGGCTGCTGTCGGTCACGGTCACCGATTGTCCCCCATGACCGGGGGCGGAACGTACCGGGTTTGCCGGGCGGACGTCGGCGTAGGCTGGCGGCGCCGTGATCGAGGGAGGGAACGCCGTGGACATGCCGGATCTGACGGGCGGCTTCGTCGCCCTGCTCGGCCTCAAGCTCGACGAGGTCGACGGCGACCGGGTGGTGATCCGTTGGCAGGTCCGCCCGGAGCTGCACCAACCGTTCGGCATCCAGCACGGCGGCGTGTACTGCTCGGTGGTCGAGACGGCCGCCAGCATCGGCGGGTCGCTGTGGCTGGGCGAGCGCGGACGCGTCGTGGGCGTGTCGAACCAGACCGACTTCCTGCGCGCGGTGCGCGACGGCGAGCTGACCGCGGTGGGCACGCCCGTGCACCGGGGACGCAGCCAGCAGCTCTGGCAGGTGGAGATCACCGACGCCGACGCCCGGCTCGTGGCCCGCGGCCAGGTCCGGCTGCAGAACCTCTACCCGGCCTGACCGGTCAGCTTCGGGCCTCGTCCAGCACGGCCCCGGCATCGTCGGACGCCGGCGCGGACTGCCGGCGCAGTCGGACCCCCGCGATGGCGCGGTGGTCGATGCGGGTCACCTCCAGCTCCCATCCGTCCACGACGACGCTCTCCCCTGCCACGGTGGGGATGTGGCCGAGGCAGGCGAGCACGAGACCCGCGATCGTGGTGTAGTCCCCGCCGGGGCGGCCGGGCAGTTCGACGCCCAGGTCGATGAGGTCGTGCACGGGGAAGGTGCCGGGGAGCAGCAGGGTGCCGTCGGGCTCGGTGCGTACGGCGCGCACGTCCCGGTCGGTCTCGTCGTAGATCTCCCCGACGATCTCCTCGAGGATGTCCTCCAGGGTGACGATGCCGTCGACGGCGCCCCGCTCGTCCACCACCAGGGCGATGTGCTGGCGTTCGGCCTTGAACTGCCGCAGCGCGTCCACCACCGGCAGGGAGTCCGGCAGCAGCATCGGCGGGCGCGCGCACTCGTCGACCGGCCGGTCCTCGGGAACGCCGACGAGGTCACGCAGGTGGATCACGCCGACCGCGTCGTCGAGGCCGCCGTGCCGGACCACCGGTGCCCGGGAGTGGCCGGTGGCGGCCAGCAGCAGCCGCGCGGCCTCCGCCGTGGTGCCGCTGTCGAGCGTGAAGACCTGCAACCGGGGTACGAGCACCGCCCGCAGCTGCCGGTCGGCGATCTCGACGGCGCCGGCGATGATGGTCCGCTGCTCCTTGGTGAAGCCGTGGTTGCCGGCGACGATGTCCCGCAGCTCGTCGGGGCCGATCTCGTCGGGCTCGTGCTTCGGGTTGAGCCCGACCAGGCGTACCACCAGGTCGCTGGTGGCGCCGAGGGCCCAGACGGCCGGCCGGGTCACGGAGGCCAGCAGGTCGAGCGGGCGGGCGACCAGGAGCGCCCACCGCTCCGCGGCCTGCATGGCGATGCGCTTCGGGGCCAGCTCGCCGAAGACCAGGGTGACGAAGGTCAACGCGAGGGTGACCACCACGATCGCGACGGTCTCGGCGGCGCCGCCGAGCGCGCTGAGGAGCGGTACGAGGGGCTTGGCCAGCGACACCGCCGCCGCGGCCGATGCCAGGAAGCCGGCGAGGGTGATCCCGATCTGGATGGTGGCCAGGAAGCGGTTCGGGTCCTTGGCGAGGCGGGCCAGCACCCGGCCGGCCCGGCTGGTGCGTTCCAGCCGCTGGATCTGGCTGTCCCGCAGCGAGACCAGTGCCATCTCGCTGCCGGCGAAGACCGCGTTGAGGATGACCAGGACACCGACCAGGGCCAGTTGGGTCCAGATGCTCTGCACGCCCGGCTCTCCTCACGCGGGACAGTGCCCGCCGGCACGACGGGCACCGCCGGCCGAGGATCACGGCCGGCGTAGGCCAGTCTGTGCCCACCGGGCCGACCGGCGAATCCTCATCCGGTGCCCGATGTGATCAGGCCCGCCGGGCGACCGGCGGGGCGGGCAGGTCGAGGACGTACGAGCGGCCCTCGGGGCGGAAGCCGAGCCGGTGGTAGTACGGGGCGACCATGCCGGGCGGGGTGATCACCCGGTGGAAGCCGCGGTCGGTGAAGAGGCTGCTGCGCCGGTAGACGAACTCGCCGGGGGTGAAGTCCCGGAACCGTCGGGTCACGTAGTCGAGGTCGACCTGCGCCACGCCGTCGGCCTCGGCGTGCGACAGCACCACGCCCACCACCTCGTCGGCGCGTACGACCAGGAACGCCGAGCGCTCGGCGGCGGTGCCGGGGGGCCAGCGGAAGCCGGGGTTGAACCGGGCGATGTCGGCGGCGTGCACACTCAGCGTGTGGGCCAGGAACTGGTCGTCGACCCCGACCTCGACCACCTGGTAGGTGGCCTCGTCGTGGCGGGTGGCGAGCATGGTCCGCAGGTACCAGACGTTGATCACCGCGAGCACGACGTTCAGCCCGACCATGGGCCAGACCTGCACGGCGGCGTTGTAACCGATCAGGATCAGACAGCCGACCAGGTTCAGGGCACGCAGCCGGAGGATGCGCGTCTGCAGCAGCGACCAGACCAGCAGCGCGGAGCCGGTCCAGCCGATCAGTTCCAGCCAGTTCACCCCGCGAGAGTAGTGCTCGCGCGGACGCGGCGACCCGGCGGGCGGCGGCGGGTCAGTCGCCGGCGAGCTCCAGCACCCATTCCTCCACCTCGGTGCCCCGGCCGTTGGCGTACCCCTTGTCCTCGCCGGTGACGACAAAGCCGCACTTGCGCAGCACGGCGAGCGAGGCGCGGTTGTCCTTGGCGGCGCGGGCGTGCACGGGCCGCTGGGGCAGCTCGCGCAGCAGCGCGGCGAGCGCCGCCGTGGCGTGCCCCCGACCCCAGCGTCGGGGGTCGATCCAGTAGCTGACCTCGGTCCGCTCGCCGACGGGGAAGGCCACCACGTGGCCGACGACCTCGCCGTCGACGACCACCGTGCGGGGAACGATCCGCTCGTCGGCGCGCACGCGCCGCCAGTGGGCGTCGAACCGCTCCCGGTCGGCCGGGTCCTCCGGCCCGAACGCGGCCATCCAGTTGGCCTCCGCGTCCTGCTCGTGGGCGAAGAAGAGGGGCAGGTCGTCGTCGCGCACGGGACGCAGGTGCAGCTCGGCGGTCACGGGCCCGAGGATAGGACCCACCACCGACAACCGGATCGCGGGTCGGGTGCGCATGATCCGGTCGCACGCCGCCGGCGGTGCGCCGACAATGGCGGGATGGGACGAACGGTACGGAGCGCGCGGGTGGTCGGGACGAGCGCCACCGGTGCGGCGGCGGCGGGCGCGCGGGCGGCGGGGGCGGCGTCGGTCGGGGCGCTGGCCGTGGGGGCGCTGGCCTGCGGTGCCGCCGCCGTCGGCGCGCTCGCGATCGGCCGGCTGGCGATCCGCCGGGCGGTCGTCCGTGAGCTGCGCATCGGCAGGCTGGAGGTCGACGAGCTGGTGGTGCGCGGCCGGCCGGCGACGGATAGCGGACAGCGTCCACAGTGGCGCGGGTCGGACGGATCAGCCGGCGGGCGGGGTGCCCACCGGATAGCCGTAGAGGTCGAGCAGCCGGCCCCGGGCCGCGTGTAGCCGGTCCACCACGACGCTCATGAAGCGGGTGGTCAACTGCCGGCCGAGCGCGTCGTCGGATTCCATCAGCCGGCGCACCCCCTCGGCGGTGAACTCCACCGCCGTGCTGCGCTGCGCGGCCACCGCCCCGAACTGCCAGCGGTACGGCGGGAACAGCCACGACCAGCCCAGCACCCCGCCCGCGCCGATCGTCTCGATCTCCACGTCGCCGCGGCCGGGCACCGCGAAGTCGAGCGCGACCCGGCCGGTGCGGACCAGCCAGAAGCGCTCCGCCGGCCCGTCGGCCCGGAACAGCCGGTGCCCGGGGTGCCAGACCACCGGCCGGGCGTGCCCGGCGAGCCGGGGCAGCCACGGCTCGGGCAGCCCGGCGAGGAACGGATGCGCGCGCAGTACGTCCAGGGTGGTCATGCGGTGCCCCTCTCGTCGAACCGGGCCGGCGGTGGCCGGATACCCGCGACGGGTCGTGCCGGCTCCCATCGCACCGCACGCCGGCCGTGGGCGGCAGGGCCGTTGGTCCCGGGTCGCGCGGGCGGAACTCCCCTGGCCGGTGCCGCCCGTCGGGACGAGGGTGGGATCGGGACGGTGCGCCGCGACGGCGCCGGCAGGGCGGAGGATGACGTGGGACGGTCCGGAGAACGGCGGGGGCGGGGGCGTACCGGTGCCCGCTGACACCTCGACCAGGCCGGCGGCCGGGCTCAGCTCGGCGGAGGCCGCCGCCCGGCTGCGCGCGGACGGGCCGAACGCGGCGGTCGCGCCGGCCCGCCGCCACCTGGGCGGCCGCGTCCTGCGCCAGCTCAGCGACCCGCTGGTGGCGTTGCTGCTGGCCGCCGCCGTTGTCACCGCCGTGCTGCGCGACTACCCGGACACCGCGGTGATCGTGCTGGTGGTGCTGGTGAACACCGCCATCGGCGTCGTGCAGGAGGTCCGGGCCGACCGGGCGATCGCCGCGTTGGACCAGCTCGCCGCGCCCACCGCCCGGGTCGTGCGGGACGGCCGGGACGTCGTCCTGCCCGCCGCCGACCTCGTCCGTGGTGACCTGGTGCGGGTCGAGGCCGGCGACGTGGTCCCGGCCGACCTGCTGCTCGCCGAGGCGGCCCGGCTGAGCGTCGACGAGTCGGCGCTGACCGGGGAGTCCGTGCCGGTGACCCGCACGGTGGGCGGGGAGGCCAGCGCGGGGACCGTGGTCACCACCGGGCGGGCCACCGGCACGGTGGTACGGACGGGCACCGCGAGCGCGCTCGGCCGGATCACCGCCCTGGTGGCGTCCACCCGGCCCGCCGCCACCCCGTTGCAGCGCCGCCTCGCCGGGCTCGGTCGGATGCTCGGCTTCGCCGCGGTGGTGCTCTCGGGGCTGGTCTTCGTCATCGGCGTCGTCGGCGGGCGGCCGGTGGTCGACATGGCGGTCACCGCGGTGAGCCTCGTGGTGGCGGCGGTGCCCGAGTCGCTGCCGGCGGTCGTCACCCTCGCCCTCGCCCTCGGCGCCCGCCGGATGGCCGGGGCGCGGGCCATTCCCCGCCGGCTGCACGCGGTCGAGACGCTCGGCTCCGTCACCGTCATCGCCTCGGACAAGACGGGCACCCTCACCGAGGGCCGGATGGCGGTGCAGCACGCCGTCACCGGCGACGGCTCCCGCTACGGCGTCACCGGCAGCGGTTACGCGCCGCAGGGCACGGTGCACCGGCGGGGCGAGGCGGTGGCCGTACCGGACGACCTGCGCAGCCTGGCGCGCGCCGGGCTGCTCTGCAACGACGCGACCCTGGCCCCGCCCACCGGCGAACGGCCGGAGTGGGCCGCCGTCGGCGACCCGTTGGAGGCGGCGCTGGTCGCCTTCGCCGCCCGGTGCGGTCTCGACCCGGAGCGCACCCGCGCGGCGTGGCCGCGGGTCGCGGAGCACCCCTTCGACCAGGAGCTGCGCCGGATGACCACCGTGCACCGCTCCTGCGACCGCCGGTACCTGGTGGTGTGCAAGGGCGCGCCGGAGAACGTGCTGGCCGCGCCGCTGGTCGACGCCTCTGCCGAGGAGATCGGCGAGCTGACCGCCGCCGCGCACCGGCTGGCCGCCGAGGGGCTGCGGGTGCTGGCCGTCGCGTCCGCCGTGGTGGACGCCCCGCCGGCCGATCCCGCCCGGCCGGTCGGGCTGCGGCCCGTGGGGCTGGTCGCCGTCGGCGACCCGCTGCGCGCGGGCGCGGCCGACATCGCGGGCAGCTTCGACGACGCCGGGGTCCGGCTGGTGCTGATCACCGGCGACCACCCGGCGACCGCCGCGGCGATCGGCGGCCAGCTGGGGCTCTGGCGCGAGGGCGACCCGGTGGTACGCGGGGACGACGGCGACCCGGCGCGGGCGCACCCGCAGGCGCGGGTGTTCGCGCGTACCCAGCCGGAACAGAAGCTCGACATCATCGCCGGGTTGCAGTCGCGGGGGCACGTGGTGGCGATGACCGGCGACGGGGTGAACGACGCCCCGGCGCTGCGCCGCGCCGACATTGGGGTGGCGATGGGCGGCGGCACGGAGGTCGCCCGGCAGGCCGCCGACCTGGTGCTCGTCGACGACGACCTCTCCACGGTGGCCGCCGCCATCGGCGAGGGCCGCCGCATCTACGACAACATCCGGCGGTTCCTGCGCTACGCGCTCTCCGGCGGGGTCGCCGAGATCGCCGTGATGCTGCTCGGCCCGCTGTTCGGGCTGGCCGTACCGCTGCTGCCGGCGCAGATCCTCTGGGTGAACCTGCTCACCCACGGGGTGCCGGGGGTGGCGCTGGGCGCGGAGCCGGCGGAGCCGGGCACGCTGCGCCGGGCGCCCCGCTCCCCGTCGGAGTCGGTGCTCGGGGCCGGCCTGGGCCGGGACGTGCTGGTCACCGGCGGACTGATCGCCGCCGTGGTGCTCGGCGCCGGCGTGCTCGCCGCGCACTGGGACCGGCCCTGGCAGTCGGTGGTCTTCGTGGTGCTCGGCCTGGCCCAGCTCGGGGTGGCGCTCGCGGTCCGCGCGCCGCGACCGCGCGGTGCCCGGCACGGCAACCGGGCGCTGCCGGTCGCGGTGGCGGTCTCCGCGCTGCTCCAGGTCGCCGGGGTGCTGCTGCCTCCACTGCGGGAGCTGCTCGGCACGCAGCCGCTCGGCGCGGCGGAGCTGCTGGCCTGCGCCGCCGTCAGCGTGCTGCCCGGGCTGGTGCTGCGGCTGGCCCGCCGGCCGGGCGGCGCCGCCCCGGGGGACGCCGGGCCCCGGGACGCGGTCCCGCCGGACGGCACCGCGACGGACGCCGCCCTGCCGCGCCCGGGCGCTGCGGCCGGGGTCGGTCGGAACGCGCCGGGGGCGGACAGCCCGGGCGCTGCGGCCGGGGTCGGTCGGAGCGCGCCGGGGGCGGGCGGCCCGGCCGGTGACCGTCGGTCTGCGAGTCGGGACCAAGGTCCCGCTGGTCGGGACGACCGCCTCTGACCGGTAGCGTGCGGATCAAGCAGGCTGAAGGTGGACGAAGGAGGAGTCGATGACCATCAACACCGGTGCCCCCGTCGTGGTGGGTGTGGACGGCTCGGCCGCCGCGGTCGACGCGGTCCGGGTGGCGGCGCGGGAGGCGGCGCAGCGACAGCGCCCGCTGCGGGTCGTGCACGCCTTCATCTGGCCCCTGACGCGCGCCCCGCTCGGTGCCGCCGAGGGCGCGCCGGCCGGCGCCGGCCTGCGCAACCAGGCCGAGCGGTACGTCGCCGAGGCGATCGCCGAGGCCAACAGGACCGCCCCGGACGTGCCGGTGACCGGCGTGGTGGTCGACGGCGCGGCGACCCCCGTCCTGCTCGGGGAGTCCCGGGACGCCGCCCTGCTGGTGCTGGGCCACCGGGGCCTGGGCGGTTTCGCCGGGCTGCTGCTCGGCTCCGTCACCGTGCAGGTCTCCGCCCACGCGCAGGTCCCCGTCCTCGTGGTGCGCGGCGAGCAGCGCGCCGACGGCCCGGTCGTGGTGGGCGTCGACGGCTCCGAGTGTTCCCTCGAAGCCATCGCGTTCGCCTTCGAGGAGGCGAGCCGCCGGGGTGCTCCGCTGGTCGCGGTGCAGGCCTGGCTCTACCCCGCGCCGGTCGGCCCGGGCGACGTCCTGCCCCTGGTGTACGACCTGGACGCCTTCGCCGCGGACGAGGAACGCGCCCTCGCGGAGGCCGTCGCCGGCTTCGCCGAGCGCTACCCCGACGTGCCGGCGCAGCACCGGCTGGTCCGGGGCTCCCCGGGCGGCGTGCTGGTGGAGGAGTCGAAGAAGGCCCAGCTGGTGGTCGTGGGGGCACGCGGCCGGGGCGCGCTGGGCGGGCTGCTGCTCGGCTCGGTCAGCCACGCGGTGCTGCACCACGCGCACTGCCCGCTGGTGATCGTGCGGCACGCGAAGGGGGCCGACGCGTCCTGACCCGGTCACCGCACCGCGACGCCGTCGCGTCGGCCGCTCCCCCGGCCGGCGCGACGGCGTCGACGCAAATGCCGGCGGGTCGGCAATGCCGCGTCGACAATGGCCTGATCGATCTCTGGGAGGGCTGATGAACCGACCCGTGGTGGTGGGTGTGGACGGATCACCGGCGAGCCTGCTGGCGGCGGAGCACGCCGCGCGGGCCGCCGTGCTGCGGTCCCGCCCCCTGCACCTGGTGCACGGCTACCTGCACCCGCTCGGTTACGGCGTGCCGCTCAACCCGTACGACGTGGGGTTGCCGGCGCCGACCGAGGAGGCGCAGAAGATGTTGGAACGCACGGCCGCCGACCTCGCCGGGCGCTGCCCGGGACTGACCGTCGAGGTGCGCCAGGTGGCGGGCGGGCCGGGTGCGACGTTGGTCGAGGAGTCCCGGCGGGCCGAGCTGGTGGTGGTGGGCAGCCGGGGGCTGGGCGGTTTCGCCGGGCTGCTGCTCGGCTCGGTCGGCACGCAGGTGGCCGCCCACGCGCACTGCCCGGTGCTGGTGGTGCGTCCCGCCGAGGAGCCGATCCCGGTCGCCGGGCCGGTGCTGGTCGGGGTCGACGGGTCCGAGCCCGCCGAGCTGGCGGTCGGGTACGCGGCCGACGAGGCGGCCCGCCGTGGCGACGGGCTGGTGCTGGTGCACGTCCAGCCGCCCGACGGGGACCGCCCGGCGGCGGACGAGGTGACGGAGACGCAGGCCGCCGCCCACCCTGGGTCCGCCGAGCTGCTGGCCACCGCCGCGGCGGCCGTCCGTGGCAGTCACCCGGGGCTGGCCGTCGAGGGGCGGGTGCTCCGGGCGCCGAAGGCCGAGCAGGCGCTCGTCGAGGCCAGCGGGGACGCGGCGCTGGTGGTGGTCGGCTCCCGGGGCCGGGGCGGGTTCGCCGGGCTGCTGCTCGGCTCGGTCAGCCAGGCCCTCGTGCAGCACGCGCACTGCCCGGTGCTGGTGGCCCGCCCGTACGGTCACGCCCACTGACGTGCCCCGGCCCGCCGGTCCCGGGCGGGGTCGGCGGGCCGGCGGCGGCGAGGACGCCCCCGTCCGGCACGCCGCTCCCGGCGAGGCGGGGACAGGGTCTCCACCGTCGGATCAGTGGTCCCGACCCCCGAGGAGCTCGTCGAAGCTGGTGGTGAGGGCGAATGGGTCGGCGGGGCCGGTGGACGGCGGCCGCCGGTGGACCTGCTCGGCCAGCTCGCTGCCGGCGCGGACGATCCGGGCCCGCAGCGCGCCGTCGGCGGTGCCGGCGGACCAGTCCTCCGGGGCGGCGAAGACCGCGGTGGGGACCACGACCGACCGCAGGTGGGTGAACATCGGCCGGACGGCGTGCTCCAGCGCCAGCGAGTGCCGGGCCGTTCCGCCGGTGGCGCCGGCCAGCACCGGCCGGTCCGCGAGCGCGCCGGATTCGACCAGGTCGAAGAACGACTTGAACAGCCCGTTGTACGAGGCGTGGAAGATCGGCGTGACGGCGATCAGCCCGTCCGCGCCGGTGACCGTGTCGAGCACCTCCCGCAGCGCGGGCGACGGGAAACCGGTCAGCAGGTGGTTGACGATGTCGTGGGCGTGCTCGCGCAGCTCGACGGGGCGTACGTCGACGTCGTCGCCGCGCCGGGCCAGCTCGTCGCGGGTGGCCGCGGCGAGCTGGTCGGCGAGCAGCCGGGTCGACGAGGGCCGCCCCAGCCCGGCCGACACCACGGCGAGGGTGCGGCGAGTCATCGGCTGGCCTCCGCCCCGGCCCGGTCGGCGGCGTCGCGCAGCGACGCGTGGATGGGCGCGGCCGGCACGTGCGCCGGGCGCAGCGACTCGAACTCCTTGCGCAGCACGGGTACGACCTCCTCGCCGAGCAGGTCGAGCTGCTCCAACACGGTCTTCAGGGGCAGGCCGGCGTGGTCCATGAGGAACAGCTGGCGCTGGTAGTCGCCGACGTAGTCGCGGAAGCCCAGCGTGCGGTCGATGACCTGCTGCGGGCTGCCCACGGTCAGCGGGGTCTGCGCGGTGAACTCCTCCAGCGACGGGCCGTGCCCGTAGACCGGGGCGTTGTCGAAGTACGGCCGGAACTCCCTTACCGCGTCCTGCGAGTTGCGCCGCATGAACACCTGCCCGCCGAGGCCCACGATGGCCTGGTCGGCGGAGCCGTGCCCGTAGTGCGCGAAGCGCTGCCGGTAGAGCCCGACCATCCGCTGGGTGTGCTCCTTGGGCCAGAAGATGTGGTTGGCGAAGAAGCCGTCGCCGTAGTAGGCGGCCTGCTCGGCGATCTCGGGGCTGCGGATCGAGCCGTGCCAGACGAACGGCGGCACGCCGTCGAGCGGTCGCGGCGTCGACGTGAACGACTGCAACGGGGTGCGGAAGCGGCCCTTCCAGTCGACCACGTCCTCGCGCCAGAGCCGGTGCAGCAGGTCGTAGTTCTCGATGGCGAGGGGGATGCCGTTGCGGATGTCCTGGCCGAACCACGGGTAGACCGGTCCGGTGTTGCCGCGCCCCATCATCAGGTCCACCCGGCCGTCGGCGAGGTGCTGGAGCATCGCGTAGTCCTCGGCGATCTTCACCGGGTCGTTGGTGGTGATCAGCGTGGTGGCGGTGGACAGCAGCAGGCGCTCGGTGCGCGCCGCGATGAAGCCCAGCATGGTGGTGGGCGACGACGGCACGAACGGCGGGTTGTGGTGCTCGCCGGTGGCGAAGACGTCCAGGCCGACCTCCTCGGCCTTGAGCGCGATGGCGACCATCGCCTTGATCCGCTCATGCTCGGTCGGCTCGCGACCGGTGGTCGGGTCGACCGTGACGTCGCCGACGGTGAAGACTCCGAACTGCATGACCAGCTCCTCGCGTTGTCCTTCGCCGGGGCCGCTGCGGCTCCCGGACGCACCGCACAACATATTTGACGAGTCAACTATTCCGGCGCCGGAGGCGCCGCCGGTGGCCACCGTCACGCCGGCCGCGTCGATCGCGCGGCGGTCGCCCCCGGGCAGGTCAGCGGCTACGCGGCACGTGCCGGCGGTAGGTGCTCACGGTCGGGTCGCCGGCGATCCAGAACCGCCACGGCACCTCGTGCGCCCCGGTCACGCCCACCCGGGGCCCGGCGGCGACCGCGTTCGCGGGCACCGGGGCGTCGGCTGGGCGCAGGCGGACGGGGCCGTCGCCCAGCAGCCAGCGGCCGTAGGCACTCTTGTCGATGCCCAGCGCCGCACAGAGCCGGGCGGGCCCGCGCGCGAGATCGACGTCCCGGCGCACGGCCGGGCGCCGGGCCCGGGCCGCCTCGACGCCGTCGACCACCTCGCCGGCGCGCAGCAGCACCGCCGAGGCCTCCCCGTCGGGCCCGGTGACGACGTTCATGCACCAGTGCATGCCGTAGGTGAAGTAGACGTAGGCGTGCCCGGCCGGGCCGAACATGACCGCGTTGCGCGGGGTGCGCCCGCGGTGCGCGTGCGACGCCGGGTCGCCGGCCGTCCCGGCGTACGCCTCGACCTCGGTGATCCGGACGGTCACGTCGCCGGCGGTGAGCCGGCAGCCGAGCAGGCCCCGGGCGGCCGGCACCACCGGGCCGGCGAGCAGGTCGGCCAGCCCCGCCAGGTCGGCGGGGCGGCGGTCGGAGTACGCCACCACGGCACCGACCCTATCCGCCGACGCCGCCTGACGCCCATCGACCTATCAACATTCCGTTGACAACGGCTCGTTGTCATGCTGGAGTGTGGGAATGACCGACTCCTTCACCGCCCCCGACGCCGGCGCGTCCCGGGCGCACCGCACGTACGCCGCGCTGCACCGGATCACCGAGCGGCACGCCGGCACCGAGACGCGCCGCCGCCGGCACACCAACCCCTACATGCCGGACGCCTACGAGGCGGTCGCGCTGGTCACCGCCCTGGCCGCCGGCGGGGCAGAGGTCGAGCCCGGCGAGGAGCCGGTCGACGACGCGGACCTCGTCGCGGCGCTCACCCTCGCCCCGCACCTGCGCGCCGAGATCGACGCGATGGAGGCGGGGCTGCTGACGCTCGCCCGCGGCCGCGGACTGACCTGGCAGCAGATCGCGTACGGGCTGGGGCTGGGCAGCGCGCAGGCCGCCAAGCAGCGCTTCGAACGGCTCTCCGCCCGCACCGCCACCACCGAATGACGCCGCCGATGGACGAGACTGGGCGCGGGATCGGTGTCGAGGAGGACGCGATGACGCGCGAGGAGATGCTGGCGTACTGCCTGGGCAAGCCGGGGGCCTGGCTGGACCAGCCGTGGGAGGGCGACGAGGTGGTGAAGGTCGGCAGCCGGATCTTCGCCTTCCTCGGCTCCGCCGGCGGCGACGAGCCGACCGTCGGGGTGAAGTGCGGCCCGAGCCGGGAGGTGGCCGACGAGTGGCTGCACCGGCACCCGGGCGACGCGCGGCCGTCGCCGTACATCGGGCGCGCCGGCTGGAACACGCTGCGCCTGGCCGGCGGGATCGACGAGGAGGAGCTGATCGAGGCGGTCGACGGGTCGTACGACGCGGTGGTGGCGAAGCTGCCCAAGCGGGAGCGCCCGGCGGGCTGACCCCCGCGCGACGCCGGTGGCGCCGCGCGGGGGTCGGCGACTCAGCGGGGCACGACCCGCTCGGCGGCCCACTCCCGCCAGCCGGCGAGCTTGTCGGCGGCGGTGGCGAGCTGGTCGGCCACCGGCCCCGGACCGGTCGAGCCCGGCGTGATCCGGGCGGCGAGCGCCGAGCGGACCGAGAGCACGTCGCGCACCGACGGGTCGAGGTGCTCGCTGACCGCCGCGAGGTCGTCGTCGCTGACCTCGTCGAGGGCGCAGTCACGGGCCACGCAGAGCGCCACCAGCTTCCCGGTGATCTCGTGCGCGTCGCGGAACGGCACGTTGCGGCGCACCAGCCAGTCCGCGACCTCGGTGGCGAGGGAGAAACCGACCGGCGCGGCGGCGACGAGGCGGTCGGCGCGTACGGTCATCGTGGAGATCATCCCGGCGAGCGCCGGCAGCAGCAGCTCCAGGGTGTCGACCGCGTCGAAGGCCGGCTCCTTGTCCTCCTGCATGTCCCGGTCGTAGCTCATCGGCAGGCCCTTGAGCATGGTGAGCACGCTCATCAGCCCGCCGACGAGCCGGCCGGACTTGCCCCGGGCCAGCTCGGCAATGTCCGCGTTCTTCTTCTGCGGCATGATCGACGAACCGGTGGCGAACGCGTCGTCCAGCTCCACCCAGCCGAACTCCTGCGAGGTCCAGAGCACCACCTCCTCGCCGAGGCGGGACAGGTGCACCCCGATCATCGCGGTGACGAACAGGAACTCGGCGACGAAGTCCCGGTCGGCGACCGCGTCCATCGAGTTGGCGAAGGACGTGCGGAAGCCCAACTCCTTGGAGACGGCCACCGGGTCCAGCGGCAGGCCGGAGCCGGCGAGCGCGCCCGCGCCGAGCGGACTGACCGCCGTGCGGTGGTCCCAGTCGCTCAGCCGCTCCAGGTCGCGCAGCAGCGGCTGCACGTGCGCCAGCAGCCAGTGCCCGAACGTGACGGGCTGGGCGTGCTGCAGGTGCGTCATGCCGGGCGCGGCGGTCTCCACGTGCCGCTCGGCCTGCTCGACCAGTGCCTCGGCCAGCTCGACCAGCCGACCGGCCACGCCCCGGGCGTGGTCGCGCAGGTAGAGCCGCAGGTCGGTGGCGACCTGGTCGTTGCGGGACCGGCCGGCGCGCAGCTTGCCGCCGAGGCTGCCGAGCCGCTCCAGCAGGCCGCGCTCCAGGGCGGTGTGCACGTCCTCGTCGTCGACCGTGGGACGGAACTGCCCGGAGGCGCAGGCGGCCTCCAGGTCGTCGAGGGCGGCGAGGATCCGGCCCAGTTCCTCCGGGTCGAGCAGGCCGGCCCCGGCGAGCACCCGGGCGTGCGCCCGGGACGCCGCGATGTCGTACGGGGCCAGCCGCCAGTCGAACTGCACGCTCACCGACAGTCGGGCCAGGGCCTCGGCGGGGCCACCGGCGAAGCGGCCGCCCCAGAGGCTCGTGCGGTTGGTGGCGGCACTGTTCTCGGTCAGGCTCTTGTCGTCCACGCCGCCCATTGTGGTGCCCATGGTCAGCAGCCTCCCAGCCGGGCGTCCCGCGCGGCGGCCATCTTGCTGGGCAGGCCCCAGAGCTGCACGAAGCCCTTCGCCAGGGACTGGTCGAAGGTGTCCCCCGTGTCGTAGGTGGCCATGCCGAAGTCGTAGAGGCTGGCCTCGGAGCGGCGCCCGGTGACGGTGGCCCGGCCGCCGTGCAGGGTCAGCCGCACCTCGCCGGTGACGTGCCGCTGCGCGTCGTCGATGAACGCGTCCAGCGAGCGCTTCAGCGGCGAGAACCAGAGGCCGTCGTAGACCAGCTCGCCCCAGCGCTGGTCGACGCCGCGCTTGAACCGGGCCAGGTCGCGCTCCACGGTCACCGCCTCCAGCTCCTGGTGGGCGGTGATCAGCGCGATCGCGCCGGGCGCCTCGTACACCTCACGGCTCTTGATGCCGACGAGGCGGTCCTCGACCATGTCGAGCCGGCCGACGCCCTGGGCGCCGGCGCGCCGGTTGAGCTCCAGGATCGCCTGGTACGGGGTGACGGTCTCGCCGTCGATCGCCACCGGGACGCCGGCGTCGAAGGTGATCACGACCTCGTCGGCGTCGCGCTCCTGCGTCGGGTCGGAGGTGTACGAGTAGAGGTCCTCGACCGGGCCGTTCCAGATGTCCTCCAGGAAGCCCGTCTCCACGGCGCGGCCCCACAGGTTCTGGTCGATGGAGTACGGGGACTTCGCCGACACGTCGATCGGCAGCCCCTTCTCCTCGGCGAAGGCGATCGCCTTGTCCCGGGTCCAGGCGTAGTCCCGGGCCGGCGCGACGATCCTGAGGTCGGGGGCGAGCGCGCCGAGGCCGGCCTCGAAGCGGACCTGGTCGTTGCCCTTGCCGGTGCAGCCGTGCGACACGATGGTGCCGCCGTGCCTGCGGGCCGCGGCCACCAGGTGCTTGACGATCAGCGGCCGGGACAGCGCGGAGACCAGCGGGTAGCGGTCCATGTAGAGCGCGTTGGCGCGCACGGCCGGCAGGCAGTACTCGGCGGCGAACTCGTCGCGCGCGTCGACCACCTCCGACTCCACTGCACCGCAGTCCAGGGCGCGCCGCCGGATCGCGTCGAGGTCCTCGCCGCCCTGCCCGACGTCGACCGCCACCGCGATCACCTCGGCGCCGGTCCGGTCGGCCAGGTACGGGATGGCGACGGAGGTGTCGAGCCCTCCGGAGTAGGCGAGTACGACCCGCTCGGTCATGGCGTGGTGTTCCCTTCGACGTTCTCTTCGCGGCGGGCCCAGCCGGCGAGCTTGTCGCCGAGCGCGGCCCCGCCGACGGCCTCGCGGGCCACGACGAGGATGGTGTCGTCGCCGGCGATGGTGCCGACGATCTCGGGCAGGCCCGCCCGGTCCAACGCGCTGGCCAGGTACTGGGCTGCGCCCGGCGGGGTGCGCAGTACGGCGATGTTGCCGCTGGCGTCGACCCCGTTGAGCAGCTCGCGCAGCAGCCGGACCAGCCGGGCCGGCGCGGCCTCGGCGTCGCGCAGCGGCCGGTGGCCGTCCTCGGGGATGTGGTAGACGGCCCGTCCGTCGCCGCCGCGCGCGGTGACCGCGCCCAGTTCCTTCAGGTCCCGGGAGAGGGTCGCCTGGGTGACCTGGATCCCGTCGCCGGAGAGCAGGTCGGCCAGCTCGGTCTGCGAGTGGATCGCCTTGTCGCGGATCAGCTCGACGATGCGGGCGTGCCGGGCGGCGCGGGTCAGCGGGGCGGTCATGTTTTCTCCCTGGTCGCGGCGAGGCCCGGCGCCGCCGCGTCCGGGGCGGCGGGCGCGGCCCCGAGGAGGAACGTCAGCAGCGCCTTCTGGGCGTGCAGCCGATTCTCCGCCTGGTCGAACACGACGCTCTGCGGGCCGTCGAGCACCTCGTCGGTGATCTCCTCGCCCCGGTGCGCGGGCAGGCAGTGCAGCACGACGGCGTCGGCCGCGGCGTGGGCGAGCAGCGCGGCGTTGACCTGGTACGGCAGGAACGGGGTGATCCGGTCCAGCCCGTCGTCCTCCTGCCCCATCGAGGTCCAGGTGTCCGTGGCGACCACGTCGGCACCGGCCACCGCCGCCACCGGGTCGGTCAGCGCCTGCACCGAACCCCCGGTGCCGGCGGCGATCTTCGCGGCCCGGGCGACCACCTCCGGGTCGGGGCCGAAGCCGGCCGGCCCGGCGACCCGGACGTGCATGCCGGCGGTCGCCCCGGCGAGCAGGTACGAGTGGGCGAGGTTGTTCGCCGCGTCGCCGACGTAGGCCAGCGTCCGCCCGGCGGTGCCGCCGCAGTGCTCGCGGACGGTGAGCAGGTCGGCCAGGAGCTGGCAGGGATGGAAGCCGTCGGTGAGCGCGTTGACCACCGGCACGCTGGCGCCGTCGGCCACCTCGGCGATCCGGTCGTCGCCGTGGGTACGCAGCACGATCGCCGCGACGTAGCGGGACAGCACCCGGCCGGCGTCGGCCAGGGTCTCGCCCCGCCCGAAGTGGGTGACCTGGGTGTCCACCACGAGGGGGTGCCCACCCAGCTCGGCGATGCCGACGTCGAAGGAGAACCGCGTACGCAGGCTCTGCTTGTCGAACAGCACCGCCACCGACCGGGGCCCGGCCAGCGGCCGGTGACCGAACCGGTCGGCCTTCATCCGCGCCGCGAGGTCGAGCACGGCCGACTGTTCGGCGGGGCTCAGGTCGTCGTCCCGCAGGAAGTGCCGGATCACGCCCCCGCCTCCGTCGTGCTCGGCATCGCCACGGTGGACGGCGCGGACGCGGCGGGTGCGGTGGGCGGCGTCGAGATCTTGGTAGATTCCGGCCCTTCCAGGGGCCGTTTCCCACCAAGATCCGGCGCGGAGCCGGAACCGGAGCCGGCGGCGGCCGGGGAGGCCGCGTCGAGGGCGGCGGGGAGGGCGGCCAGGAAGTCGTCGGCCTGGGCGGCGGTGAGGATCAGCGGCGGGGCGAGCCGTACCACGCCGGGCTGCACCGGGTTGACCAGGAAGCCGGCCTCCCGCAGCGCCTCGGCGAGCACCTTCGCGACGGGCGCGGCGAGCACCACACCGAGCAGCAGGCCCGCGCCGCGTACGCCGTCGACCAGCGGGTGGCCCAGCGCCTCGATCCCCCGGCGCAGCCGCTCGCCGACCCGCTTGACGTGGTCGAGCAGCCCCTCGCTGGCGATGGTCGACACCACCGCGAGGGCGGCGGCGCAACTCACCGGGTTGCCGCCGAAGGTGGTGCCGTGCGAGCCGGGAGCCAGCAGCTCGGCGGCGCGGCCGAAGGCCAGGCAGGCGCCGATGGGCAGCCCGCCGCCGAGCCCCTTGGCCAGGGTGACCACGTCGGGCTCTATCCCCTCGGCCTGGTGCGCGAACCAGTGCCCGGTACGCCCGACACCGGTCTGCACCTCGTCGAGCACCAGCAGCGCGCCGTGCCGGGCGGTGATCCGGCGCGCGGCGGCCAGGTAGCCGGCCGGTGGGACCACCACGCCGTTCTCCCCCTGCACCGGTTCCAGGATCACCATCGCGGTGGTGTCGGTGACCGCCGCCTCCAGGGCCGCCACGTCGCCGTAGTCGACGTGGGTCACCTCGCCGGGCAGCGGGCGGAACGGGTCGGCCTTGGCCGGCTGGCCGGTGAGGGCGAGCGCGCCCATCGTCCGGCCGTGGAAGCCGCCCCGGGTGGCGACCACGTGCGAGCGGCCGGTGAGCCGGGAGAGCTTGAACGCCGCCTCGTTGGCCTCCGCGCCCGAGTTGGCGAAGAAGACCCGCCCCGGCCGTCCGGCCAGGGCCAGCAGCAGCTCGGCGAGGGCCACCGGCGGCTCGGCGACGTACAGGTTCGAGACGTGCCCCAGGGTGGCGACCTGCTTCGACACGGCCGCCACCACGGCCGGGTGGGCGTGGCCGAGGGCGTTGACCGCGATGCCGCCGACGAGGTCGACGTACTCCCGGCCGGCGTCGTCGACCACGACGGCGCCGGAGCCGGCCACGAGGGCGAGCGGCGGCGTGCCGTAGTTGTCCATCATGGACTGTGCCCAGCGCTCGACGAGCGTGCTCATCCGGCGATCGTGCCTTCCTGGCTGGCGGCCGCGGGGCTGACGGACCCGCTCCGCGCGCTGACGGTGTCCTCTTCGTTCGCGACTGCGGGGCTTGGTCGCTCCGCTCCCGCACTCCTCGCGCTCACGACACCCTCTTCGTTCACGACTGCGGGGCTTGGTCGCTCCGCTCCCGCACTCCTCGCGCTCACGACCATGGTTCCGAATCCTTCCGAGGTGAAGACCTCCAGCAGCGTGGAGTGGGCGACCCGGCCGTCGACGACGTGCGCGGCCGGCACGCCCTGCCGCACCGCCCGCAGGCACGCCTCCATCTTGGGGACCATGCCGCTGGACAGCGACGGCAGCAGCGCCGCCAACTCGTCGACGGTGATCTCGCTGATCAGGCTGTCGGTGTCGGGCCAGTCGGCGTAGAGACCCGGCACGTCGGTGAGGACGACCAGCTTGCGGGCGTCGAGGGCGACGGCCAGCGCGGCGGCGGCGGTGTCGGCGTTCAGGTTGTGCAGCACCCCGTCGGCGTCGGGCGCCACGGTGGAGATCACCGGAATGCGGCCGGCCCCGATCAGGTCGGTGACCGCCGAGACGTCGACCGACTCCACGTCGCCGACCTGCCCGACGTCGACCGGTTCCCCGTCCACGTACGCGGGCCGCCGCACGGCCGTGAACAGCCCGGCGTCCTCGCCGGAGAGGCCCACCGCGAACGGGCCGTGGGCGTTGATCAGGCCGACCAGTTCCCGGCCGACCTGGCCGACCAGGACCATCCGGACCACGTCCATCGCCTCCGGCGTGGTCACCCGCAGGCCGCCCCGGAACTCGCTGGCGATGCCCAGCCGGCCGAGCATGGCGGAGATCTGCGGGCCGCCCCCGTGCACCACGACCGGCCGGAGACCGGCGTAGCGCAGGAAGACCATGTCGGCGGCGAAGGCGCGCTGGAGCCCGGGGTCGACCATGGCGTTGCCGCCGTACTTGACCACGACGGTCGAGCCGGAGAAGCGGGCCAGCCAGGGCAGCGCCTCGATCAGCGTGGCCGCCTTGACCTGGGCGCGGGTGAGGTCGGTGGAGAGGTTCATGTCGAGTAGGCCGAGTTCTCGTGCACGTACGCGTGGGACAGGTCGTTGGTCCAGATCGTGGCCTCGGCGGCGCCGGCGTGCAGGTCGATCCGGATGGTGACGTCCCGGCCGGTCAGGTCAACCTTCGACCGGTCCTCGGCGGCTGCGCCGGAGCGGCACACCCAGACGCCGTTGACGGCGACGTCGACCGCGTCGGGCTCGAACGCGGCGGCGGTGGTGCCGACGGCGGCGAGGATCCGTCCCCAGTTCGGGTCGTTGCCGAACAGCGCGGTCTTGACCAGGTTGTTGCGGGCCACCGACCGCCCCACCTCGACCGCGTCGTCCTCGCTCGCCGCGCCGACCACGTCGATGGCGATCTGCTTGGTGGCGCCCTCGGCGTCGGCGATGAGCTGCTGGGCCAGGTCGTGGGCGGCGGCGGTGACCGCGGCCGTCAGTTCGGCCTGGGTCGGGGCGATGCCGCTCGCGCCGCTGGCCAGCAGCAGCACCGTGTCGTTGGTCGACATGCAGCCGTCGGAGTCGATCCGGTCGAAGGTGACCCGGCACGCCTCCCGCAGGGCGGCGTCGAGTGCCTCGGGCCCGGCCACCGCGTCCGTGGTCAGCACGCAGAGCATGGTGGCCATCGCCGGGGCGAGCATGCCGGCGCCCTTCGCCATGCCGCCGACGGTCCAGCCGCTGCCCCGGGCCACCGCGGTCTTGGGCCGGGTGTCCGTGGTCATGATGGCCTCGGCGGCCGCCGCGCCGCCGTCGCGCGACAGCCGGCGGATCGCCGAGCGTACGCCGGGGAGCAGCTTCTGCATCGGCAGCCGCTCGCCGATCAGCCCCGTCGAGCAGACCGCCACGTCGGCGGCGCCCAGCATGAGTCGTGCACTGGCCCCGGTGAGCGCGGCGGCGGTGTGCTCGGCCGTGGCGTGGGTGTCCTGGAAGCCGGCCGGGCCCGTGCAGGCGTTGGCGCCGCCGGAGTTGAGCACCACGGCGCGGGCGACGCCGCCGCGTACCACCTGCTGGGTCCAGAGCACCGGCGCGGCCTTGACCCGGTTGGCGGTGAACACTCCGGCGACACCGGCGTCCGGGCCGTCGTTGACGACCAGCGCGACGTCGCTCGCGCCGCTGGTCTTGAGCCCGGCAGCCACCCCGGCCGCCCGGAACCCCCGCGGGGTCGTGACACTCACGGCGTTACTCCTTCGTTCGCGACTGCGGGGCTCCGCTGCGCCGCACTCCTCGCGCTCACGGCGTTACTCCTTCGTTCGCGACTGCGGGGCTCCGCCGCGCCGCACTCCTCACGCTCACGGCGCCACGCCCCAGACGGACAGGCCCGTCGTCTCCGGCAGGCCGCACATGAGGTTGGCGTTCTGCACGGCCTGGCCGGCGGCGCCCTTGCCGAGGTTGTCCAGCGCGCTCAGCACGATCATCCGGCGGGAGTCGACGTCGACCGTGGCCTGCAAATGGCAGGAGTTGGAGCCGAGGGTGGCGGCGGTGTGCGGCCAGGCCCCCTCCGGCAGGACGTGCACGAAGGGCGAGTCCGCGTACGCCTCGGCGAGCACCGCCCGCGGGTCGACGCCCCCGGCCGGCACGGCGGTCACCGTGGCGAGGATGCCCCGGGGCATCGGCGCGAGCACCGGCGTCAGCGACAGGCCGGTCGCGCCCGTGGCCTGCTTGATCTCCGGGACGTGCTGGTGGGTGCCCACGCGGTAGGGCGACAGGTCCCCCATCACCTCGCTGCCGAGCAGGTGCGGCTTGGCCGCCTTGCCGGCGCCGGAGGTGCCGGAGGCCGCGACGACCACCACGTCGGCCGGGGAGGCGGCGCCGGCGGCGATCAGTGGGGCGAGGGCCAGGATGATCGCGGCGGCGTAGCAGCCCGTGTTGGCGACCCGGATGGCGCCGGCGATCAGCTCCCGCTGGCCGGGCAGCTCGGGCAGGCCGTAGGTCCACGGCCCGGCGTGCGTGCCGCCGTAGTAGTTGGCCCAGGCGTACGGGTCGGCGAGGCGGTGGTCCGCGCCCAGGTCGACCACGCGCACCTCGGGCGGGAGCTGGGCGGCCAGGCCAGCCGACTGACCGTGCGGCAGGGCCAGGAAGACCAGGTCCGCGTCTGCCAGCGTCGCCGCGTCCGTCTCGCCGAGGACCATGTCCAGGCCGGCGAGCTGCGGGTGTACGACGTCGAGCCGGTGCCCCGCCTGGCTGTGCGCGGTGGCGGCGGCAAGGTCGAACTCCGGATGCCCGGCGACCAGGCGGATCAGCTCGCCGCCTGCGTAGCCGCTCGCCCCGGCGACCGCGACTCGGATACCCATCCCCACCTCCGCATGACTATGCAGGAGAGGCTAGCAAACGCAGACTCCCCGCTGCAAGTTCATACGACTCACTGCATGAGAATGTAAGGGCGAGGATGGCCACGTCAGAACGTCCGCGCAAAGACACCACCGATGCTTGCTTGCTCTCGGTACCGTCGCGGCCACATTCGGTCGGCTAGGCGAACGGGGCAAACGATGGAGCTGGCGCGTCTGATACTCGGCCTCCTGGTCGCCGGCCTTCTGCCGTCGAGCGTCGCGCTTCTCCGTACTCACACAGCGGCCTCCTACGCATTCACCGTGCTGTACGCCGCCTATGCGATCTTTCCGGTACTGCACGGCTGGAAGGCGATCCTGCTCTGGGTCGCTGTCGCGCTGACTGCAAGCCTCCGGTCAGCGCCAGCCGGGCAAGCCGGCAGGTGGACCATCGTCACAGGGCGGGCGGGCGGACACACTCACCGTCGCTCGGCAGCAGGGCACTGGCGACAGTCTCTCCAGAGCACCAAGAACATCGTGTTGCTGGCGGCCATCCTGGCTGGCGCCTTCGTGGCGTTCTACGGCTCCCGCACCTTGGATGTCCTCACCCACCTGTGGATCGAGGACAGCTTCGGCGTGCTCCTCTCGGGGCTTCTCCTCGCCGTCTTCGTTGGCAACCTCATCGTCGCGCGGGTTGTACGGCCCTACTTCCAGGCACTTCCAGAGGAGGACCGGGCGGTTGGGCTGCTACACCTGGGCACCCGACTCGGCTGGATCGAACGAGCCCTCGTGTTCGTCTTCATCGCCGCAGGGCAGCCCGAGGCCGCCGCGTTGGCGATCACCGCCAAGTCGCTCGTACGTATACCCGAAATTCGCGAGCACCAGGGCAAGAACACCGGATTCGGTCAGTACGTCATCGTGGGCACGCTCACAAGCCTGCTTGTTGCCGTCGGCGCTGGGATAGTGGTCCGCATCGCCTTGGGCCTGCCGGCACTTTAGGACAGTGATGACCGCACTCCTGAAACACCCCTACATGCAGAAACTCCTGTCACTCCGCCTTCCTCGGCAGCACTTCGCAGTCGCGGGGAGCGGCCCGCTGTTCGCCCGAGGGTGGATCTCCGATCCAGGCGACATCGACGTAGTGGCTCGAGGCCCCGCCTGGCGCATCGCCCGCCAACACGGCGAGGCAACGCCAGCCCCCTACTCCGACGTCCAACGGCTCAAACTGTTCGGCGGCCAACTGGAGGTGCTTGACGGCTGGTTTCCGGAGGTGTGGTCCGTGAACAAACTGATCGACGAGGCCGACATAATCGACGGAGTTCGTTTTGTTCAGCTGTCCGTCGTGATCGCTACCAAGAAGAGGCTCAGCCGTCCCCGCGACGTGGAACACCTGAACATCATGGAAGCACACGGTTGTCGAACCTAGCCCCGCCGACCTCCTCGTCCCTTCCCCCGCAGCGCTCGCGTCCAACCAGACGCCGATGCCACGCACGCAAGTGAGGTCCGAGGCCGAACGGCCGTACGGCACATTCCTGCAACGGCTCGGTCCTCCGGTCCGCAGCGCCCTGCTGGAGCTGGGCGCCCGCCGGCGGGTGCCCCCGGGCAGATCCTCATCCACGAGGGCGTCCGGGAGTCGCATCTGGTGCTGCTCGAAGAGGGGCTGACGAAGGTCACGGTGAGCCTCCCCGACGGGCGGGCCGCACTGCTCGCCCTACGCGTCGGTGGTGACCTCGTCGGCGAGGTGTCGGCGCTCAACGACCGGCCCCGCTCGGCGAGCGTCACCACCTGTGGGCCGGCGATTACCGGGTCATCCAGCCCAGCCGGTTCAAGACGTTCCTCAAGGAGCACCCCGACGCCGCGCTGGAGCTGGCGGCGATGGTGTCCGACCGGCTGCGCTGGTCCAACCGGCGACGCATCGACTTCACCTCGTACCCGGTGATGATCAGGGTCGCCCGGGTCGTCGCCGAACTCTGCCGTACCCACGGCCGGCAGGGCCGCGACGGCGTCGTCATCGACGTCCGGCTCACCCAGCCCGAGCTCGCCAGCATCTGCGGCGCCGCCGAGACCTCCACCCAGAAGGCACTCCGCGAGCTGCGCACCGACGGCTTGGTCGACACCGGCTACCGCCGGATCACCGTCCGCGACCTGCCCACCCTGCGGACGCTGGGGGACCTGTCCGCCGAGGTGGGCTGACGGGAAGGCCCTCCCGCGTCCGGCGGGAGGGCCTTCGTCGTCGATCAGGCGCCGCGCAGTGTGGCGCCGAAGCGTTCCGCGGCGCGGGCGACCGCCGCGTCCCGGGCGGCCACCGCCTCCTCCACGGTCAGCGTCCGGTCCGGGGCCCGGAAGGTGAGCTTGTACGCCAGCGACCTGCGCCCCGCCCCGATCTGCTCGGAGGCGTACACGTCGAACAGGCGCACCCCCTCCAGCAGCCCGCCGGCGCCCTCGACGAGGGCCTGCTGCACCTGCGCCGCGGGCACCGAGGAGTCGACGACCAGCGCCACGTCGATCAGCGCCGGCGGGAAGCCCGAGACGACCGGCGCGGACGCCACCGGGGCCGCCGGCAGCGCGTCCAGGTCGAGTTCCATGGCGCTGGTGCGCCGGGGCAGCTCCAGCGCCGCCACGACCGCCGGGTGCAGCTCGCCGGCGTGCCCGACCACCGTGCCGTCGACCAGCAGCTCGGCGCAGCGGCCGGGATGCCAGGGGGCGTGCTCGGCGGCCCGGACCTCGACCCGGTCCGCCGGGACGTCGGCGGCGGCCAGCACGTCCCGGCCGGCCTCCACGGCGTCGGCCCAGCCGGCCGGGCGGCCCGCGCCCCACCAGCCGGCCGGCTCGACGTCGCCGGTCAGGACGACGGCGACGTGCCGGGGCTGGTCGGGCACCACCGCGTCGGCGGCGGCGAACTCCTCGTCGGTGGGTCGCCGGTCCACGCCCATCGCCGGCGGGCGGCCGGCGTCGGGACGCGGGTGGAACACCGCGCCGATCTCGTAGAGGGCGAGGTCGCGCTGGCCCCGGCCGAGGTTGCGCTTCACGATGCCGAGCAGCGGGCCGAGCAGCGTGGTGCGCAGCAGCGGCTCCTCCTCCGACAGCGGGTTGGCCAGCCGTACCGCGCGCCGACGCGGGTCGTCGGCGGGCAGGCCGAGCTGGTCGGCCAGCCCGGGGGCGACGAACGGGTGCGCCAGCACCTCCACGTACCCGCGCTCGGCGAGCGACCGGGCCACGGCCCGGCGGCGACGCTGCTGCCAGGTCAGGCCGCGGCCGGGCGGCGCGGTCGGCAGCACGGACGGCACCCGGTCGTAGCCGTCGAGGCGGACCACCTCCTCGACCAGGTCGGCCGGGTCGGTCAGGTCGGGGCGCCAGGTCGGCGGGGTGACGCTGAGCGCGCCGCCGGTGCCGGCGGCCACGCCGACCTCGCCCGGGTCCTCGACCAGCCGGTCGGCGCCCCGGGCGACCGCGCAGCCGACCTGCTCCAGCAGGGCGGCCACCCGCGCCGGCGGGTAGCTCACGCCGATCCGCCGGGTCGGCAGGTCGGCCGGCAGGACGACCGGGGTACGCGGCCGGACGTGGTCGATGTCGAGGATCTCGTCACCGGCCGCGCCGCCAGCGTGCTCGGTGAGCAGCCGGACCGCCCGCGCGACGGCCACCAGCGGCAGGGCCGGGTCGACGCCCCGCTCCCACCGCTTCGCCGCCTCGCTGAACAGCTTGTGCCGGCGGGCGGTGCGCCCGACCATGACGGGGTCCCAGTGGGCGGCCTCGAAGAGCACGTCCGTGGTCCCGGCGACGACCTCGCTGGTCTCGCCCCCCATCACGGCGGCCAGCGAGATCGGTCCGGTGTCGTCGCAGATCACCATGTCCTCGGGCGCGAGGGTGCGGCTGACCCCGTCGAGCGTGGTCAGCTTCTCCCCCGCCTCGGCCCGGCGCACCACCAGCGGCCCGGCGATCCGGTCGGCGTCGAAGGCGTGCATCGGCTGACCCAGTTCGAGCATCACGTAGTTGGTGATGTCGACCGGCAGCGAGATGCTGCGGATGCCGGCGACGGTGAGCCGCCGCTGCATCCAGTCCGGGGTCGGAGCCGTCGGGTCGACGCCGCGTACGAGGCGGGCGGCGAACCGGTCGCAGCCGACGGTGTCGCGCACCTCGACCGGGTACGCCGGCGTGTCGGTGCCGCCGGGCGCGGGCGCCAGGCCCGGGTCGCGGAACGGCACGCCGAGGGCGTGCGACAGCTCCCGGGCCAGGCCACGGACGCTCATCGCGTACCCCCGGTCGGGGGTGATCTCCACCTCGACCACGACGTCGTCGAGGCCGACGACGGGCCGTGCGTCGTCGCCCGGCTTGGCCGGGGTGTCCCCCGGCAGCACGATGATGCCGTCGTGGTCGTCGCCCAGGCCCAGCTCCCGCGCGGAGCAGATCATGCCGTTGGAGTTGCGCCCGTACGTCTTGCGCGCGCCGATGGCGAAGCCGCCGGGCAGCACGCCGCCGGGCAGGATCACCACGACCCGGTCGCCGGGGGCGAAGTTGCGCGCCCCGCAGACGATCTCCTGCGGCTCGCCGGTGCCGTTGGCGTCGCCGACGTCGACGCGGCAGAACCGGATCGGCTTCTTGAAGCCGGTCAGCTCCTCGATCTCGCGGACCTCACCGACGACCAGCGCACCGGTGACGGTCTCCCGCAGGTCCACCACGGACTCGACCTCGATGCCGAGGCCGACCAGGGCCTGCTCCAGGTCGCCGGCGGGCAGGTCGGCGGGGAGGTCGACGTACTCCCGCAGCCAACTGACAGAAACTCGCATGACTCAGACCACCGTCTCCGTAACTCGTACCCGCATCGCCTACGCTCCGGCCCCGAACGCGCGGGTGAACCGCACGTCGCCCTCGGCCATGTCCCGCATGTCGCTGACCCCGTGCCGGAACATCACCGTCCGGTCGATCCCCATGCCGAACGCGAATCCGGAGTAGACCTCGGGGTCGATGCCGCAGGCGCGCAGCACCCGCGGGTTGACCATGCCGCAACCGCCCCACTCGACCCAGCGCGGGCCGTCGCGGTGCTCCGGGAACCAGACGTCGAACTCGGCGGACGGCTCGGTGAACGGGAAGTAGTGCGGCCGGAAGCGGGTCTTCGCGCCCTCGCCGAACATCGCCCGGGCGAAGTGGTCCAGGGTGCCGCGCAGGTGCGCCATGGTGATGCCCCGGTCGACGACGAGGCCCTCCACCTGGTGGAAGACCGGCGCGTGGGTGGCGTCCAGCTCGTCGGTGCGGTAGACCCGGCCCGGCACGATCACGTAGATCGGCGGCGTGCGGGTCAGCATGGTACGCGCCTGCACCGGCGAGGTGTGGGTACGCAGGACGAGCCCGGAGCCCGCCGCCTCGGCGGAGCCGTCGGCGGGGGCGACGTGGAAGGTGTCCATCAGGCCGCGCGCCGGGTGGTCGGCGGGGATGTTCAGGGCGTCGAAGTTGGTCCACTCCAGCTCGACCTCGGGCCCCTCGGCCACCTCGTAGCCCATGCCGACGAACAGGTCGCTGATCTGCTCCATCAGGGTGCTGATCGGGTGCCGGGCGCCCCGGGGCCGCCGGTCGTGGGGCAGCGTCACGTCGACGCGCTCCTCCACCAGCACCCGTTGCGCCTGCTCCCGGTCCAGGACCTCCTGGCGGGCCGCGTACGCGGCGTCGATGGCGCGGCGGGCCTCGTTGACCCGCTTGCCGGCGTCGGACTTCGCGGCCGGCGGCAGCGCGCCGATCTCGCGGCGGGCCAGCGAGACCGGGGACCGGTCGCCGAGGTGCGCCGGGCGCAGCGCGGTCAGCGCGTCCGGGTCACCGGCCTCGGCGAACGCCTTCTCGGCGGCGGCGACGGCCTCGGCCAGGGCGGCCGGGTCGAGCAGGGCGACCTGCTTCGGGTCGTACGGATCGTTGCGGTAGCTCATGGCGTACGGGCACTCCCTCACGGCGGCGCCAGCCCTCACGGGCGGCGAAGCGAGTCTACGGACGCGCGGCTGTGCCGCAGCCCGCCGGTGGGAGTTGTGCGGAGAGCAGGTCAGGCCCGCCGCCCGCCGACACCGGCGGGCTGGCTAAACGAACGCCGTGGCGCGTTCATGGGCGGACGCTCTCCCCTGCGGTCTGTGCCTCGGGCGGCCGGGTCACGGCCGCCGCTGTGCTCTCGCCGAAGCGTACAGGCAGACGGCGGCGGCCGCAGCCAGGTTCAGGCTCTCGGCACGCCCGTGCAGGGGCACCCGGACCCGGGCGTCGGCGGCGACGGTGAGCGCCTCGGGCAGGCCGTGCGCCTCCGAGCCGAAGATCCAGGCGGTGGGGGCGGCGAGCCGCCCGTCGTCGGCGAGGTCGTCGAGGTCGTCCTCGCCGTAGCCGGTGGTGGCGAGGACGGTGAGCCCGGCGGCGCGCAGCGCCGCGACGACGTCCACCGGGTCGGGCGCGCGGACCACGTCGACGTGGAAGAGGCTGCCGGCCGAGGCCCGCACGCACTTGCCGTTGTACGGGTCGACGGCCTCGCCGGCGAAGACCACCGCACCGGCGCCCGCGGCGTCGGCGGTGCGCAGCACGGTGCCGGCGTTGCCCGGGTCGCGGATCTCGGCGAGCACGGCCACCAGGCGGGGCCCGTCGGCCAGGGCCCGCTCCAGCGGCACGTCGAGGTGGCGGCAGACGGCGACGAGGCCCTGCGGGGCGACCGTCTCGGCCAGCGCGGCGAGCGCCTCGTCGGTCACCTCGGAGACGGGCACGTCGGCGCGGGCCGCGACGGCGGCCAGGTCGGCGTGCCGGTCCAGGGCGGCGGGCGTACCGAAGAGTTCGGTGACCACCCCCGGGCGGGCCAGGGCCTCGCGGACCGCCTGCGGCCCCTCGGCCAGGAAACGGCCGGCCGCCTCGCGGTCCCGGCGGCGCTGCAACCGGCGGGCGGCGACCACCCTGGGGGTACGCGGGGTGAAGGGGCCGGAGACAGCGTCGAGGCGTCTCCCGCGCGATGGTGACTGCATGGGAGACGCCTCGATCTGCTGGTGCGCGGGGATCAGGCGGCCTGGGCCGCCGCGCCGCCGGTGCCCTCGGCCGCGACCGCGGCCCGGGCCAGCTCGACGATCGCCGCGAAGGCGGCGGCGTCGTTGACGGCCAGGTCGGCCAGGATCTTGCGGTCGACCTCGATGCCGGCCAGGCGCAGGCCCTGGATCAGGCGGTTGTAGGTCATCCCGTTCGCGCGGGCGCCCGCGTTGATCCGCTGGATCCACAGCTGCCGGAAGTCGCCCTTGCGGTCGCGACGGTCCCGGTAGGCGTACTGCATCGAGTGCAGCACCTGCTCCTTGGCCTTGCGGTAGAGGCGGGAGCGCTGACCGCGGTAGCCGCTCGCGGTCTCCAGCAGGGTACGACGCTTCTTCTGGGCGTTCACAGCCCGCTTGACGCGTGCCATCTCAACTCCTAATTACGTAAGGTGGCGCGCGTCAGCGGCCGAGCAGCTTCTTGATGCGCTTGACATCGGCCTTGGCCAGCACCACGGTGCCGGTCAGCCGACGGGTCTGGGTGGAGGGCTTCTTCTCCAGGTTGTGCCGGAGGCCGGCCTGCTGGGCAACGATCTTGCCCTTGCCGGTCACCTTGACCCGCTTGCCCATCCCCGTGTGGCTCTTCATCTTCGGCATGTGGAACGTCTCTCCCCTGTTACTCGCCGCTGTTGTCGGCGACGGTGCCGGTGTCACCGGCCGCTGCGGGCTCGCCGGCCGGGGCGCCCTCGGCGTCCCGCTCCCTGGGCCCGCCCCGGGTGGCCGTGGCGGCGACCGCGGCGGCCTTGGTGGCGCGGTGCGGCGCGAGCACCATGATCATGTTTCGACCGTCCTGCTTCGGAGCGGCCTCGACGTACCCCAGCTCCGAGATCTCCGACTCGAGCCGGCGCAGGAGCCGGTAACCCAGCTCCGGACGGCTCTGCTCGCGACCGCGGAACATGATCGTCACCTTGACCTTGTCGCCCGCCTTGAGGAACCGCACCACGTGACCCTTCTTGGTCTCGTAGTCGTGCGGGTCGATCTTCGGCCGGAGCTTCATCTCCTTGATGACGGTCTGCTGCTGGTTACGCCGCGCTTCGCGCGCCTTCAGTGCGCTCTCGTACTTGAACTTGCCGAAGTCCATGAGCTTGCACACCGGCGGGCGCGCCATCGGCGCAACCTCGACCAGGTCCAGGTCGACGTCCGCGGCCAGCTGAAGGGCGCGCTCCAGCGGGACGATGCCCACCTGCTCGCCCTCGGGGCCGACCAGTCGGACCTCACGTGCCCGGATCTGCTCGTTCACGCGTGGTTCGACGCTGATGGGGCCTCCTCGAGTCGGAATCTCTACGTGGCCGACCCTCGCGGCTCCCGGGTGGGAGCCGACCTGGAAAGCAGAAGGCCCCGGCGCATGCCAGGGCCCGCTCGACCGGTCGGCACGATCACATGATCGCGCATCCGGTGCCGGGACGTGCCCGGAACCGGTGACCGGACCCGGCCACCGTGGTGGCGACTCGGGTGGGAGCAGGCGCTCCTCTTTCAAGGCCGCACGCGTGGGCGCGATGCGCACACGAAGACAGCCTGGTCGACTTCGTAACACTACACCCTCGCCCGGACACCCTTCCAACCGGGCACCCGGGTCAGCGGCCGGTGGCGCCCTCGGTGAGCCGAGCCTGGTGCGCCTGGTGCAGCCGGCGCAGGGCACGGACCCCCTCGACGGCCCGCTCCTTGTCGGCGGCCTGCAGGGCGACCATCGGCAGCAGGTCGTCGTCGTGCAGCTCCAGGCTGGCCCAGGGCGCGCCCCGGTCGAAGCGGACCCCCCGGACGACCTCCCACGGCAGCTCGTACGAGCCGACGACGTTGCGCACGCGCACCCCCGACGCGTTCGCGTCCACCCGGGGACGGGTGAAGATCAGGACGGCGAGCGCGCCGAGGACGCCGAGCCCGACCATCGCGATCTGGTCGCCGCGCTGGAAGCTGCCGTAGCCGTTGCCCGTCGCGCCGCTCAGCGAGGTCGCCAGCAGGCTGAACACCACGAACAGCACGGCCGCGGAGGCCCAGCAGACCACTCGGATGCGGCGCGGGCGGAGGTGGACGGACTCGATTTCGCTCACCCCACCAGTCTGCCACCCGATGCGGGCCGTTCCGGCGCCGCCACACGTTCCGCAGGCGGGACGGCCTTCCCGAGACCTCGGCGGCCGCGCCCCCGGCCGGCGACCAGGGCGGCCGCCAGGGTGAGCAGCGCCCCGGCGAGCACCGGCAGCCGCAGGCCGGGGCCGCCCGGCAGCAGCGCGTCCAGCAGCAGGGCGCCGCCCAACTGGCCGGCGACCAGGGCGAGCCCGGTGCGCAGCACGCCGACCGCCGGGACGCCGGCCAGCAGGGCGGCCACGATGACGACGCCGAGCAGGCCGCCGGTGTAGAGGTACCAGTCGTCCGGCCAGGTCGGGCCCGGCCCGGTGAGGGCGCCGGCCAGCACCGCGACCAGCAGCACGACGGGCGTGGCCGTGGCGAAGTTGACCACCATCCCGGCGGCGGCCGAACTGGCGGCGGAGACCCGCGCGTTCAGCGCGGACTGGAGCGCGACGGCCAGCCCGCCGGCCACGGCGAGCAGGACCAGGCCGAGGGCGAGGTCGCCGACGGGCTGACCGAGCTGGGCCAGCGTCACGGCGGCCACGCCGAGCAGCGCGCCGGCCACCCGTGGCCGGGTGAGCGCCAGCCGCCCCACCGGTGCCAGCCCGGCCCGGTCGACGGCCAGCCCGCCGAGGCTGCCCCCGGCGACCTGGGCGATGGTGAAGATCGCCACCCCGAGCACCGGCACGATGTACGCGCCGGCCAGCACGATGCCCGCGCCGCCGAGCCCGCCCAGGTACGCCCACCAGGGCAGCCCTGCCCGGCGCAGCGCGGCCAGGCCGGTGCGCGCCGACGGCAACGCCAGGACCCCGAGGCCGACCAGCAGCGCCCCGCCGAGGTTGTTGACCACCGCCCCCAGGGTCGCGTTGCCGGCCCGCTCGCCGAGCTCGGCGTTGATCGCGCCCTGGGCCGCCGAGGCGACGCCGGCGAGGGTGACCAGGGTCAGCGCCGCCCACGGCGGCAGGCCCGACGCCGCGGGCGGGCGCCCCGGCACCGTCCCCGGCGTGGCCGGGCGTCTCACAGCCGGCAGGCGTGGATGTTGGTGACCAGGATCGCGCGCGCGCCGAGCTCGTACAGCTCGTCCATGATCCGGTGCACGTCGTCGCGGAGCACCATCGCCTGCACCGCCACCCAGCCCTCGCGGTGCAGCGGGGAGACGGTCGGCGACTCGATGCCCGGGGTCAGCGAGCTGGCCCGGTCCAGCAGGCCGGCCGGCACGTCGTAGGCGAGCATCACGTAGCGGCGGGCGACCAGCACCCCGTGCAGCCGGCGCAGCAGCTGCGCGGCCTGCGGGTGGGTCGGGGCGTCGGCACGGCGGACCAGCACCGCCGACGAGCGCAGCAGCGGCTCGCCGAAGACCACCAGGCCGGCCTGGCGCAGCGTGGCGCCCGTCTCCACCACGTCGGCGACCACGTCGGCGACGCCGAGCCGGACGGCGTTCTCCACCGCGCCGTCGAGGCGGATCACCTCGGCCTTGAGCCCGAGCTCCGCGAGGTGCCGCTGCACGAGCCCCGGGTACGCGGTGGCGATCCGGTGCCCGCCCAGCTCCTGCACCGAGGCGATGTCGTCGGGGCGGGCGGCGAAGCGGAAGGTGGCCCGGCCGAAGGCGAGGTCGACGACCTCCTCGGCGGGGGCGCCGGAGTCGATCAACAGGTCCCGGCCGGTGATGCCCAGGTCCAGGTCGCCGGAGCCGACGTAGGTGGCGATGTCCTTCGGGCGCAGGTAGAAGAATTCGACGTCGTTGGCCTCGTCCCGGCAGACCAGGTCCTTCGGGTCGGTGCGCTGGCGGTAGCCCGCCTCGCGCAGCATCTGGGCGGCCGGCTCGGCCAGGGTGCCCTTGTTCGGAATGGCGACACGCAGCATGACGGAGTGCTCCTTCGATCGAAACTGATCAACGACGGGGCGCACTCACAGATGTCGGTAGACGTCCTTCAGGTCGAGACCGCTGGCCAGCATCAGCACCTGGACCTGGTAGAGCAGCTGGGAGATCTCCTCGGCGGTGCGTTCCGGCCCCTCGTGCTCGGCGGCCATCCACGACTCGGCCGCCTCCTCGACGACCTTCTTGCCGATGAAGTGCACGCCCTTCTCGAGCGCGGCGACCGTGCCCGAGCCGGGGGTGCCCGCGGCGGCCTTGGCCTGCAGCTCGGCGAACAACTCCTCGAACGTCTTCACGCCGCGATTCTTCCAGCCGCCCCGACGGCCCCGACGTGCCGGGTCAGGCCCCGCTCACCGACCGGGAACGCCCCGCACGACGGGTGCGTCCCCGCGCCGGGGAGGGGTCAGCCGCCGAAGCCGACCCGGTGGCCGTTGCTGGCGAGGGCGCGGATGGCCAGGGCGGCGTCGAGGGCGGCGACGGTCGCCGCCCAGCCCTTGTCCTCCGCCGAGCCGGGCAGCCCGGCCCGGTCGCGGGCCTGCGCGAGGGTGTCGACGGTGAGGACGCCGTGCGCGACGGGCTTGCCCTCGTCCAGCGCCACCCGGGTCAGCCCGTCGGTGACGGAGCGGCAGACGTAGTCGAAGTGGGCGGTGGCGCCCCGGACCACCACGCCGAGCGCGACCACGACGTCGCAGCGCCGCGCGAGGGCCTGGGCCACCACGGGCAGCTCGACCGAGCCGGCCACCCGCGCGGTGACCGCCCGCGCGCCGCACGCCTCGGCCGCCGCCACCGCCCGGTCGAGCATGTGGTCGGTCAGCTCGCCGTGCCAGCGCGCGGCGACCACGCCGACGGTCATCCCGGCGGCGTCCACCGCCGTCACGCCCGGTTCACCGAAACCCGCCATGCCTACGCTCCGATCTCGTCGCCGAGGACCGGGCGGCCCATCGGGGCCTCGGTCACCTCGTCCAGCTCGTCCAGCAGGTGCCCCATCCGGTCCCGCTTGGTGCGCAGGTAGCGCACGTTCTCCGGGTGCGGGCGCACCGGCAGCCCCTCGCGGCCGGTGACGGTCAGCCCGTAGCCCTCCAGGCCGGCGCGCTTGGCCGGGTTGTTGGTGAGCAGCCGCATCGAGCGCACCCCGATGTCGTAGAGGATCTGCGCGCCGGTGCCGTAGTCGCGGGCGTCGGCCGGCAGGCCCAGGTCGAGGTTTGCGTCGACCGTGTCGCGGCCCTGGTCCTGAAGCTGGTACGCCTGGAGCTTGTGCAGCAGCCCGATGCCGCGCCCCTCGTGGCCGCGTACGTAGAGCACCACGCCCCGGCCCTCCCGGGCGACCCGGTCCAGGGCGGCGTCGAGCTGCGGGCCGCAGTCGCAGCGCACCGAGCCGAACACGTCCCCGGTGAGGCACTCGGAGTGCACCCGCACCAGCACGTCGCGCCCGTCGCCGATCTCACCCGTGACCAGGGCGACGTGCTCGGCCGAGTCGTGCTCGCTGCGGTAGCCCAGGGCGCGGAACACGCCGTGCCGGGTGGGCATCCGGGCGTCGGCGACCCGTTCGACCTGCTTCTCGGTCCGCCGCCGGTACGCGACCAGGTCGGCGATGGTGATCAGGGTCAGGGAGTGCTCGGCGCAGAACTTCTCCAGGTCCGGCACCCGCATCATGGTGCCGTCGTCGTTGACCAGCTCGCAGAGCACGCCGGCGGGACGCAGCCCGGCCAGCCGGGTCAGGTCGACCGCGGCCTCGGTGTGGCCGGGCCGGCGCAGCACGCCGCCCTCGCGGGCCCGCAGCGGCACCACGTGCCCGGGGCGGGCCAGGTCGGCCGGGCCGGTGCCGGGGTCGGCGAGCAGCCGGATGGTGTGCGCCCGGTCGGCGGCGGAGATGCCGGTGCTGACGCCCTCCCGGGCGTCCACGGTCACCGTGTAGGCGGTGCCGCGCCGGTCCTGGTTGGTGTGGTGCTGCGGCGGCAGGTCCAGCCGGTCGCACTCGCTCTCGGTCAGCGGCGCGCAGATGTAGCCGGACGTGTGGCGCACCATGAAGGCGAGCAGCTCCGGCGTCGCCAGCTCGGCGGCGAAGATCAGGTCGCCCTCGTTCTCCCGGTCGGCGTCGTCGACCACGACGACGGGCCGGCCGGCGGCGACGTCCGCCACCGCCTGCTCGATGCTGCCAAAGGTGGTCATGCCACGGCCTCCGAGTAGGTCGACGGGATCGGCGCGGGCGCCGGGCGGGCGGCCCGCGAGGTGCGCCACCAGGCGACCAGGCCCCAGGCGCAGAAGGCGCCGTAGACGAGGTACATGGCGGCCGACGGGTAGAACCCGCCGCGCAGCAGCAGCGGCACGCCGACCGCGTCGACCGCGATCCAGATGAGCCAGAAGTCCACCCAGCCGCGGGCCATGCCGTAGGTGGCGAGCAGGCTGCCGGTGAGGATCCAGGCGTCCGGCAGTGGCCCCCAGGAGCCGAGTGCGGCGAGCAGCGGGTACGCCGCGGCGGTGCCGATCACGGCCGCGAGCAGCAGGCCGAGCCGTTCCCGGCCGGTGGCCCAGCGGGGCGCCACCGCCGTCCGGTCGCCGTCGACGCCCCGGCGGCGGTGCTGCGACCAGCGCCACCAGCCGTAGACGCTGACCGAGAAGAAGAAGACCTGCCGGCCGGCCTGCCCGTAGAGGTCGTGCGCCTGCGGGGTGGCGAAGACACCGCCCAGGAAGACGGTGAACAGCAACGCGTTGCCGATCATGCCGACGGGCCAGGCCCAGACCAGCCGGCGCAGGCCGAACACCGCCGACGCCAGCCCGAAGCCGTTGCCGACGATCTCGCGGACCAGCACCGGCGAGCCGGCGATGCCGATCTGCGCGTCGAGCAACCACCCGAGCGGGCCCATCAGGCCACCCCGCCCGGTCCGGCGGCACCCGGCAGGGTGACCGGCAGCCCGCCGGGCGGGCCGGCGTCCGGGAGGGCGGGATCGGCCAGTCGGGCGCCGAGCAGCCGCTCGACGTACTTGGCGAGCACGTCCACCTCGAGGTTGACCGGGTCGCCGACGCGCCGGGCGCCGAGGGTGGTCAGCTTCAGCGTGGTCGGGATCAGGCCGACCGCGAACCAGTCCGGGCCGACCTCGGCGACGGTCAGCGAGACGCCGTCGACGGTGATCGAGCCCTTCTCCACCACGTACCGGGCCAGGGCGGCGGGCAGCCGGAACCGGACGGTCTCCCACTGCGCGGCCGGCTCGCGGGCGACGACCTCGCCGACGCCGTCGACGTGCCCCTGCACGAGGTGCCCGCCGAGGCGGCTGTTCAGCGCGGCGGCCCGCTCCAGGTTGACCGGGTCGCCGGCCCGCAGCGCGCCCAGCGCGGAGCGGCGCAGCGTCTCCCCCATCACGTCCGCGGTGAAGGTCCCGTTCTCGACGTCGACCACGGTCAGGCAGACGCCGTTGACCGCGATCGAGTCGCCGTGCCGGGCGTCCGAGGTGACCAGCGGGCCGCGGACCGCGACCAGCGCCGAGTCACCCGCCGTCTCCGTGATCCGGACGACCTCACCCAACTCCTCGACGATGCCGGTGAACATGTCAGCCCTCCCTCTTCCGGGGCAGCGCGGTGATCCGCAGATCGGGTCCGACCTGCGTAACGTCGACGTACTCCAGGTCGATGGCCTCGGCGATGGTGTTCACACCGGCGTCGACCAGGGCGGTCGGGCCGGCGCCGAGCAGCCGGGGCGCGACGTAGCCGACGATCTTGTCGACCAGGCCGGCGGCCAGGAAGGCGCCGGCCAGCTTCGGGCCGCCCTCCAGCAGCGCGGCGCGGACCCCGCGCTGGTGCAGCGCGGCGAGCAGCGCCGGCAGGTCGACGCGGCCGTCGGGGCCGGTGCCGACCTCCGCCGCGGTGGCGATCCACGTGCGCGCCGCGCCGTCGCGGACCCGGGCGTCGGCCGGCGTACGCCCGTCGGTGTCCACCACGACCCGCAGCGGCTGCCGGATGGCGAGCGTGCCGTCGCGCAGGTTGCGGGCGGTGAGCCGGGGGTCGTCGGCGAGGACCGTGCCCACGCCGGCGAGCACCGCGTCGACGGTGCCGCGCAGCGCGTGCACGTCCATCCGGGCGGCCTCGGAGGTGATCCACATGCTGGTGCCGTCGGCCGCCGCCGACCGGCCGTCCAGCGTCGCGGCGAACTTCCAGATCACGTACGGCCAGCCCCGGCGCATCGAGGTGAGCCAGGCGACGTTGCCGGCCTCCGCCTCGCACGCGCGTACCCCCGTGTCGACCTGGATCCCGGCGGCGCGCAACGTGGCGGCGCCCCCGGTGGCGAGCGGGTTGGGGTCGGGCACGGCGATGACGACCCGGGCGACGCCGGCGCGCACCAGCGCGGTGCTGCAGGGGCCGGTGCGGCCGGTGTGGTCGCAGGGCTCCAGGGTGACCACGGCGGTGCCGCCGCGGGCCCGCTCCCCCGCCTGGGCGAGCGCGACGATCTCGGCGTGCGGCCCTCCGGCGTAGGCGTGGAACCCCTCGCCGACCACCTGCCCGTCGGCGTCGAGCAGCACGCAGCCGACCACCGGGTTGGGGCTGGTCGTGCCGAGACCGCGCGCGGCGAGTTCCACCGCGCGACGCATCGCCTCGTCGACGGAGACGCCGGCCATGCCCTGCCCTCTCACTCGCCGGTCGACGCGCGGGCGGTGACGGGAGGAGACGGCATGGGGCCGCGAGCGTGCGGCGGCGGAGATCCGGGTACGGCGGAGCCGCCCCGGGGGGCGCGCACGGCACGCTGAGGTCAGCGGCCGGGCAGGGCCCGTCCGTCCCGCGCGCTGTCTCCCATCCGGACTGTCTGGGGGCGGGGTTTCCCGCTCCCAACCGTCGGCCCCGGATTCTCACCAGGTCCACCGGGCGGCACGAGGCCGACCGGGTCGCGGGCTTACCACGGTCACACCGTGGATCACCGCCGGTTCGGAATTACACCGAGTCCCGCCAGCGCGTGGTGGGTACACGGGAAGTGTTACACGCCGGACGGGGGGTCGCGCCACCCGGGCGTGGTACTTCACAGCAACAGCGCACGAATCAGGTGACCCCGCGCCGGCGGTCCACCGCCACGTACGAGCCGGGTTGGCTCTTGGCCACCGTCTTCATCTCGGAGGCGACCGCGATCGCCTCCAGCGGGTCGGTGAACCGCTTGCCGGAGTCGGAGAGGGACACGCCGATCGAGAGGGTGACCAGGGCCGCCCGCCGGATGTTGCCCCGGCGGTCCTTCAGCTCCACGTAGCCGCGCGCGGCGTCGACCGGGTCGTAGAGCGAGTCGGCGGCCTTCTCGAAGTCGGCGGAGACCCGGGAGGTGAGCGGCCGGACCTGCTCCGGGGCGCAGACGATGACGAAGTCGTCCCCGCCGACGTGCCCCAGGAACGCCGGCGGCAGCCCGACCGAGACCACCGCCCGGTGCAGGCTGCGGGCCAGGGCCGAGATGAAGTCGTCGCCGCGGACGAAGCCGTACCGGTCGTTGACGCTCTTGAACCGGTCGATGTCGATGTAGCCGACGGCGTAGTCGACCCCGCTGCGGACGCGGTCGGAGATCTCCCGGCGGATCCGGCTGTTGCCGGGCAGCCCGGTCAGCGGCGAGACCTCGCGGAACTCCTTGTTGCGGCGCAGCGTGGAGCTGACCCGGGCGACCAGTTCGGCGGTGTCGAACGGCTTGACCAGGTAGTCGTCGGCGCCGGCGCTGAGCCCGTGCACCTTGTCCACCGTCATGCCCTTGGCGGTCAGCATGATCACCGGCAGGGCGGAGGTCATCGGGTCGGCGCGCAGCCGCCGGGTCAGCTCCAGCCCGTCGATGCGCGGCATCATCAGGTCGACCACCGCCAGGTCGGGGCGCTGGCGCTCGATCACCTCGAGCGCCTCCTGCCCGTCGCTGGCGTGGATCACCTCGAAGCCGTGCAGCCGGAGGTTGAACGCGACGAAACGCGCGATGTCCTCGTCGTCGTCGACGACGAGGATCACGTCCGGACGGTCCCCGGCCGGTTCCACGTCAGGCCCCGGGGGCGGCGCGCTCCGCGAGTGCCCGCAGCTTCCGGACGGCCTCGGCGGGGTCGTCGGCGCCGTAGACGGCGGTGCCGGCGACGAACGCGTCGGCACCCGCCTCGGAAGCCTGGGCGATGGTGTCGGCGGCGATGCCGCCGTCGACCTCGATGCGCAGTTCGAGGTGGCCGGCGTCGACGTGCCGGCGGGCCGTACGCACCTTGTCCAGCAGCTGCGGGATGAACCGCTGCCCGCCGAAGCCGGCCTTGATTGTCATGATCAGCAGCGTGTCGAAGCTCGGCAGCAGCTCCAGGTACGGCTCGATCGGGGTGTCCCGGTCGATCGCCAGCCCGGCCTTGGCCCCCGCCGAGCGCAGGTCCTTGGCCAGGGCCACCGGGTCGTCGCACGCCTCGGCGTGGAAGGTGACGTTGTACGCCCCGGCGTCGGCGTACCCGGGCGCCCACCGGCGCGGGTCCTCGATCATCAGGTGCACGTCGAAGGGCAGCTCGGTGGCGGCCCGCAGGCTCTGCACCACGGGCAGCCCGATGGTCAGGTTGGGCACGAAGTGGTTGTCCATGACATCCACGTGCAGCCAGTCCGCGGCGTTCTCGACGGCGCGGACCTCCTCGGCGAGGCGGGCGAAATCGGCGGCGAGGATGCTGGGCGCGACGATCGGCGGCGGTACGGTCACCGGGCCAGTGTACGAACGCGGCCGACGACCACCCGCAGCGCGCCACCAACCGGGACACCCGGTGACCCGGCGGTGACCAGTGGTGCAGAATTGGCCCTCCCGGGTCGGCGAAACCGGACGAAGGGCCATCCGCGACTGGCCGGACGACCGAAACGCGGCAAGACTCCATCAGGGACGGTGACGTGAGCCGTACGCCCGCGCGGTGGCCCGGCGGCGGTCGACGCGTCAGCTCCCGGAAAGGGCGGACGATGCGACGGTGGCTCGCGGCGCTGGCGCTGGCCGGCACGCTGACGGTCCTGCTGTCCGGCTGCGTACGACCGGGCGGCTCCGACGGCGACCTCACCGACGACTGGCCGGCGCTGCGGGCGCCGCAGCTGTTCGTGCCGGCCACGGACGCCTGCCTGCCCCGGATCACCGCCGTCGTGCAGGCCCGCACCTACGAGGCGGTGGACTGCTCCCGCAACCACCTGGCCGAGACCGTGCACGTGGGCAGGTTCGCCGGCCCTGCCGCCGACGGCGACCGGCCAGAACCGGGCTCCGCGACCCTGCGTCCCGCCCGCGCCGAGTGCGACCAGCGCGCCCGCGAGGTGCTCGGCGGCGACTGGCACGCCGCCCGCATCACGCTCACCGTCGCGCTGCCCTCCGCGACCGCGTGGCGCGGGGGTGCCCGCTGGTTCCGCTGCGACCTGAGCGAGACCGGCAGCATCGACAACACCCGGCCGGTGAACCGCACGGGCAGCCTGCGGGGCGCGATGATCGGCGACTCCCCGCTGCTGCACCGCTGCTTCGATCCCAAGCTGATCGGCGACAACCTGAACTACATGGCACCGGTGCTGTGCACCGAGCCGCACCGCGCCGAGTTCGTCGGCGTCTACCTGGAGCGGGACATCACCTGGGCCGAGTTCGGCCGGTCCCACCGGCAGGCGCACACGCGCTGCATGGCGCTCATCGCCGCCTTCGCCGAGGTGCCCAACAACAGCGACCTGCCGTACCGGGCGGGCTCGATCTTCTATCCCCCGTCGCAGCGGGAGTGGCAGGAGGGCGACCGGGGGGTGCGGTGTTTCCTGTGGAGCGACGACCGGAAGCTGACCCGCTCCATGCGGGGCGCCGGCCCGCAAGGGTTGCCCGCGAGCTGAGCGAGGGTGCCGTATGCTGCCGCACCGTGGCGTGTCCGGCCGCCTCCGCGCCGGCGGGACCGCCGCGCTGGCCGCCGCCGGGTGCGGCCCACGAACCGCGGGAGGTCGGGATGCGACGGTGGTGGACGGCGGCCACGGTGGGCGCGGTGGCGGCCCTGGCGCTCGCCGGTTGCGGCACCCCTGCCGGCACCGACCGTGACCTGACCGACGACTGGCCGGCGCCCGCCGCGCCGCAGGCGTTCGTGCCCGCCGCCGGGGTCTGCCACGCCGGCGTGCAGGACGTCGGCTACCTCACCGCCTACCACCCCGTCGACTGCGCGGTGTCGCACCGCACGGAGACCGTGCACGTCGGCACGCTGACCGGGGCGGGGGCCGACCGGGTCACGCCCCCGCCGGCCGGCTCGGCCGGCATGCGCGCCGCCCGCGCCGAGTGCGACGCGAAGGTCAACGAGCTGGTCGGCGGCGACTGGCGGGCCGGCCGGCTCGGGCTGAGCGTGGTGCTGCCGTCGCCGCAGGCGTGGGGCGGCGGCGCCCGCTGGTTCCGCTGCGACCTGAGCGAGCAGACCAGCCTCGACGAGGCCGCCGCGAAGGCCCGCACGGGCAGCCTGAAGGGCGCGCTGAGCGGCGCCGCCCCGCTCGCCCACCGCTGCTTCAACCCGAAGACGCGGGCCGACGAGGTGCGGGAGATGGTGCCGGTGGCCTGCACCAGCAAGCACCGCGCCGAGTTCGTCGGCGTGTGGCAGGCACCCGACACCAGCTACGACGACTTCAGCCGGGACACGCGCAAGGTGCACCGGGCGTGCCGGACGCTGATCGCGAAGTACGCCAGGGTGCCGGACAACGGCGACCTGCAGTACCGGGCCGGCTCGATCTACTACCACCCGTTCGAGCGGGAGTGGCGCAACGGCAACCGGGGCGTGCAGTGCTTCCTGTGGGTCAGCGACCGCAACCTCACCAGGTCGGTGAAGGGCGCCGGCACGAGGGGCCTGCCGGTCACCTGAGGCCCGGGGCGGCCACCGCGGATGGCCGCCCCGACACCTGCCGCGCCTAGCTGGCCTGGAGCGTCACGTCGTCGACGACGAAGCTGGTCTGCAACGAGGCGTCCTCCGTGCCGGTGAACTTCAGCGTCACCGTCTGTCCCGCGTACCCGGCCACGTTGAACGACCGCTGCGTGTAGCCCGCCGCCGCGTTCAGGTTCGAGTACGTCGCCAGCGTGGCCGTCCCCACCTGCACCACCAACCGGTCGTACGCGGTGCTCGTCGTCGTCTCGGCCGTGTCGACGTGCAGCCAGAACGACAGCGTGTAGCTCGCACAGCCCGCCGGGATCGTCACCGACTGCGACAGCGTCTCGGTCCGCGTCGAGCCGTACCCCAGCAGCCACGCCTTGTACGAACCCGTCCGCGCCGGCTGGCGGGTGTCGTTGGTGATGACACCCGACGAGGCGGTCCACGGCGACGACCCGCTCTCGAACCCGCCGTTGCCGATCAGCTGTCCACCGGCGCAACCGCCACCCCCACCGACGGTCAGGGTGTAGCTGGCCGAGCGCGAGACGCCGCCGGAGCCCGCGCCGGTGACCGTGAGGGTGTACGTGCCCACCGGGGCCGAGGCCGACGCGCTGACCGTCATGGTGGCGGAGCCGCCGGAGGTGACCGACGACGGGCTGAAGGACACGGTGACGCCCGCCGGGGCGCCGGTCGCCGACAGGCCGACCGTCTGGGCGGTGCCGCCGGTGGTGGCCGTGGCGACCGTCGCCGTGGTGGACGCGCCCCGCTGCACCGAACCCGACGTCGGGCTCACCGCTACCGAGAAGTCGTTGGTCCCCGTGCCCACGGCGAGCTGCCAGACGGCGTACGCGATCCCGTCGGCGCTGCGGTTGAGCACCGTGGCGCTGACGTTCGAGGTGGTGTCGCAGGAGCGGTGGTAGCACGGGTCGTACGCCGAGCCGGACGTGCCGCCCCACTTGGCGGCCTGCGCCGAGGTCTTCCGGGCGCTGGCGCCCGCCGCGTACCCGGAGGTCGGGATGCCGGCCTGCTGGAACGAGTAGTCGTCGGAGCGTCCCTGGCCCTCGACGTTCTCCTCGGGCTGGATGTTCAGCGAGTCCCAGTACGCCTTCAGCGGGGCGGCGGTGGTGGAGGTGATCCGGTTGATGAAGTAGCCGCCGTTGGTGGAGCCCACCATGTCGAAGTTGTAGTAGCCCTTGACGTACCCCCGCTGGGTGGCGCTGAGGGAACGCACGTAGAAGTCCGAGCCGTTGAGGCCCTGCTCCTCGTCGGTCCACCAGGCGAACCGGACCCGCTTGGTCATCGTCGGGTTCTGCCGGGCCAGCACCAGCGCGTTCTCCAGCAGCGCGGCCGAGCCGGTGGCGTTGTCGTTGATGCCCGGGCCGGCGGAGACGCCGTCGAGGTGCGCGCCGAACATGACGACCTGGTCGGCGGGGCCGCCCGGCCACTCGGCGATCAGGTTGTTCGACCGGTAGGTGCAGTCGGTGCAGACCTGCTCGGTCACCGTGTACCCGGCGGCCTGGAGCTTCGTCCTGACGTACGCGACGGAGGCCGTGTAGCCGGCGGAGCCGGCCCGCCGGTTGCCGCCGTTCTGGGTGGCGATGGTCTGGAACTGCGTCAGGTGGGCCTGGACGTCGGCGATCGCGATGTCCGGCGCGGCCAGGGCCTGCGCGGCGGGCGCGAGCACGCCGGCGGCCGGGGCCGCCGACGCCGGCGCGGCGGTCTGCGTCGCCATGCCGCCGGTGACGACGGCGAGCGCGAGGCCGGCGGTCAGGATTCTTCGCTTCATGGACGCTCCTCGATAGGTGGCCGCCTGATGATGCCACCGTGGAGCGCGATCGTGGAAGCAGACGAAAGGGTGGCGCTTCCCGCCGCGCCCGCGCACCGCCGACGGACCGACGGGCGTGGTGTCGTACCGGTGGGCAATCATGTGTCGACGCCGACGGAGGGGGAGGAACGATGATCGGCACCCTGTGGACCGTCGCCCTGGACACCCGTGACATCGCCGGCCTGGCGAGGTTCTACCAGGAGCTGGCCGGGTGGCGGCAGATCCATGCCGAGGACGACTGGATCACGATGACCACCGACGACGGCTGGCGGGTGGCGGCCCAGCTCGCGCCGGACCACGTGGCACCGCGGTGGCCGGATCCCGCCCGCCCCCAGCAGGCCCACCTCGACCTGCGGGTGCCCGACCTGGCGGCGGCCACCGCCCGGGCGCAGGAGCTGGGCGCGACGCTGCTGCGTCGCAACGAGCGGTGGCACACCCTGGCCGACCCCACCGGGCACCCGTTCGACCTGTGCCTCAACGCCGACGACCCGCGCACCACGCTGGCGGGCGTGATGCTGGACTGCCCCGACGCCAAGGCGCTCAGCGTGTTCTACGCGGAACTGCTCGGCAAGCCGGTGACCTACGAGGGCGACGGCATGGCGATGATCGGCGAGGACGGCGCCCGACCGGTGCTGTTCCAGCAGGTGGCCGACTACTCGCCGCCGCGCTGGCCCGACCCCGCCCACCCGCAGCAGATCCACCTCGACGTGCGGGTCGACGACGTGGCGGCGGCCGAGCCGGCGGCGCTCGCGCTCGGGGCCACCCGTCTGCCCGGCGAGGGGGACAACTGGCGGGTCTACGCCGATCCCGCCGGCAAGCCCTTCTGCTTCGTCTGGGACCTCGACCAGGGGTGACAGGTGCCCTCAGTCACCGTACGCGGATGACGGCCGCGGCGCGCTCGGTGAGCGTGCCGCGGCCGTGGTCCGCCGCGTCTCGGCCGGACGAGCCCGTGGGGACCGCCGCTCAGGTGCGGCGGAGCATCGCGAGGAACATCGCGTCGGTGCCGTGCCGGTGCGGCCACAGCTGCACCGTCGGCCCGTCGCCGAGACCGGGCATGCCCGCCGGCAGCAGCGGCCGGGCGTCGACGAAGTCGACCGGCACACCGGAGCGGCGGGCCGCCTCGGTCACCGTCACGTGCGTCTCCACGGTGTGCGGGGAGCACGTCACGTAGGCGACCAGCCCACCCGGGCGGGTCGCGCGCAGCGCCGCGGCCAGCAGCTCGCGCTGCAACCGGGTCAGCGGCGGCAGGTCCGAGGGCTGGCGCCGCCAGCGGGACTCCGGGCGACGGCGCAGCGACCCCAGCCCCGTGCAGGGCGCGTCGACGAGCACCCGGTCGAAGTGCGCCTCCGGCAGCTTCGGATCCGCGCCGACGGTGCGGCCGTCGGTGTGCAGCACGGTCACCGGCAGGCCGCGGGTGGCCTGTTCGACAAGCCGGGCCCGGTGCTCGGAGACCTCGACCGCGGTCAGCCGCGCGTCCCGCTGGGCGGCCAGGGCGCCGAGCAGGCCGGACTTGCCGCCCGGGCCGGCGCACAGGTCCAGCCAGCGTCCGTCCGGGCCGTCGAGCGGGGCCACCGCCAGGGCGTTGGCCACCAGCTGGGAGCCCTCGTCCTGCACGTGGGCACGCCCCTGCGCGAGCGCCGGCAGGTCGCCGGGCGCGCCACCGGAGAGATAGACCGCGTACGGGGAGAAGGCCCCCGGTGCGCCGCCGGCCTCGTCGGCCAGCTCCGCCGCGTCGGCCAGGCCGGGCCGGGCGCACAGGTGCACCGGCGGGCGCTCGTTGTCCTCGATGAGCAGCCGGGTGGTCTCGCCGAGGTCGCCGCCGAGCGCCTCGGCGAAGGCCCGCACGATCCACTGCGGATGGCTGTACGCCAGGGCCAGGTGCCCGACCGGGTCGCTCTCCGCCGACGGGGCCAACTTGGCCACCCAGGCGTCGGCGTCGCGGCCGGCGACCTCGCGCAGCACCGCGTTGGCGAAGCCCGTCGCGCCGGGGCCCACCGCCCGGACCAGGTCGACGGTCGAGGAGACCGCGGCGTGCGCCGGCACCCGCGTGTGCAGCAGCTGGTACGCCCCGAGCCGCAGCGCGTCGCGCACCGGCGGGTCGATGCGCTGCACGTCCCGCCCGGCGGCGTCGCTGAGGATCGCGTCGAGGGTGCCGAGGTGGCGCAGCGTGCCGTAGGTCAACTCGGTGGCGAAGGCGGCGTCGCGGCCGACCAGCCCCGCGTCGCGCAGGAGTGACGGCAGCACCAGGTTGGCGTACGCGTCGTCCCGGTGCACCGCCGCGACCGCCTCGTAGGCCACCTGGCGGGGCAGGTCCACCGTCGGGCGGGCCGGGGGGCGCCGGCCGCCGTCGCGGCGGTCGCCGCCGGTCCGGGCACCCCACTGGCCGCCCCGCGCCGGCCGCTCGCCGCGCTGGCCGCCCGCGGGACGCTGCTCGCGTCCGCCGGAGCGCTCACCGCCGAAACGCCCGCTGTCGGAGCGCTCACCGCGCCGTTCGCCGGAGAGACGGTCGCCCGAGGGCCCTTCCGAAGTGCCCGTCACGCGACTTCCTCCCCCGCGGCGACCCGGACGCCCCGCGCCCAGTCGGTCGCCGGCATCGCCCGCTTGCCCGCCGCCCGGACCTCGCCGAGCCGTACCGGGGTGGTGGCCGTGCCGGCCAGCACCCGGGACTTCTCCACCAGCAGCTCGCCCGGCTTCAACTCCGGACCGTCGGGCACCGGGGTGACCGGGCCCAGCTTGACGCGCTCGCCCCGGAACGTCGTCCACGGGCCGGGCGCCGGGGTGCAGGCGCGGATCCGCCGGTCCACCGCGAAGGCGGGATCGGACCAGCGCACCCGGGCGTCCTCCACGGTCAGCTTCGGCGCCAGCGACACCCCGTCGGCGGGCTGCGGCTCTGCCCGGGCCGTGCCGTCCTCGATCGCGTCGAGGACGGCCACCAGCAGACCGGCGCCGGAGTGGGCCAGCCGCTCCAGCAGGTCGCCGGACGTGTCGGTCGGACGGATCTCGTCGGTCAGCGTGCCGTAGACCGGACCGGTGTCCAGCCCCTCCTCCAGTTGGAACACGCTCGCCCCGGTCAGCTCGTCGCCGTGCAGCACGGCGTGCTGCACCGGCGCGGCCCCCCGCCAGGCGGGCAGCAGCGAGAAGTGCAGGTTGATCCAGCCGTGGCGGGGGATCTCCAGGGCGGCCGGCGGCACCAGCGCGCCGTACGCGACCACGGGGACGCAGTCGGGGGCCAGCTCACGCAGCCGGTCCTGGAACTCCGGCTCACGCGGCCGGGCGGGGGTGAGCACCTCGATCCCGTGCTCGTCGGCCCACGCCCCCACCGGGGAGCGGACCAGCCCGCGACCGCGCCCCGCGGGGGCGTCCGGCCGGGTGACCACGGCGAGGAGTTCGTGACGGGAGGCCGCCACGGCAGCCAGGGCGGGAACGGCGACGGCCGGCGTACCGGCGAAGATCACGCGCACCGGCTCACCGACCCAGGCCGAAGGGGCTGCCGGAGGCGTGCGGGTTGAGCTTGACCGTCGGCGGGGTGGCCGGGTCGTACCACTCCGCCTGGCGGATCGCCTTCATCGCCTCCTTGCGCCCGGCCGGGTCCAGCCGGTCCACGAAGAGCACCCCGTCGAGGTGGTCGGTCTCGTGCTGCACGCAGCGCGCCATCAGACCGGTGCCGACGATCTGCATCGGGTCGCCGTAGCCGTTGAAGCCCTTGGCGATCACGTTCTGCCGGCGCTTGGTGTCGAAGTAGAGGCCGGGGATGGACAGGCAGCCCTCGGGACCGTCCTGCTCCTCGGCGTCGGGGAACTCGAGCACCGGGTTGACCAGGTGGCCGACCACGTCGTCGACGTCGAAGGTGAACACCCGCAGGCCCACACCGAGCTGCGGCGCGGCGAGGCCGGCGCCGTTCTGCTCACGCATCGTGTCGGTCAGGTCGGCGACGAGCTTGCGCAGCTCGACGTCGAAGTCGACCACCGGATCGGCCGGCGTGCGCAGCACCGGATCCCCGAACAGACGGATGGGCTGGACGGTCACTCGGCATGGCTCCTTCGGCGGGCGGACTGGTGCCGTACCAGTCTACGGAGTGCCGTCGGCCGCCCCGGCCGGCGTGCCGCGAAGCGGCGCGGACCGTTGCGTGTCGATGGTCACGGGGGAGGCTCTCGTAGCCGCGCAGGACCAGCCGGGACCGGTGCCGCGGCGGGGCGGCCAGGGAGAGCCCGGGCATCCGGCTGTGGTCGGGCGCGGCGGCGCTCCCGGGCCCGGGCGGCACGGGGCGCGCTCGGGTCAGGCGCCGGTGCCCGGCTCCCCGGCCAGGACCGCGTCGCCGCCGAGCAGGGCGTGCTCGGGCAGCGGCAGCTCGATCTTGTGGGCGGCCTCCCAGTCGTGGATCAGGCCGGGCCGGGCCTGGGCGGCGAAGTAGTCGACCGCGCTCATCCCACCGACCACCGGCTCGTCCACCTCGGCGACGAGCTGTGCCGGCACCAGGCGGAAGCCGTTCTGGAGGGCGGCGCTGAGGCGGCGGTGCCCGTCGACGACGAAGAAGTACTCGCCGGTGTAGCCGATCCGCAGGGGCTCCAGCGCCTCGTCGCCGGCGGCGGCCACCTCGCCGACGAACTCGGAGTCCCACAGGTCGCGCAGGTGGGCGATGTCCTCGGTCGGGTAGACGCGGGCCGGGTCGAGCAGCAGCAGCGGCGGCGCGTCGCGCAGCACGTCCGCGCACAGCCGGCCCTCGTACGCGTCGATGATGTGCTCGATGACCTCGGAGGCCGAGGCGCGGGTGGTGTCGCAGATCAGGTCGTAGTTGCGCAGCCGGGCCTTGTCCACCCCGTAGCGGACGATGAACCGGCCCCGCTCGCTCTCGCTGCGCTCGCGCAGCTTGGCCTTGGCCTCCTCCATCGAGGCGTAGCTCTCGGCCGGGCCGGAGGGGCGGGCGAGCACCCGTCGGGCCGCCTCGCCCGGCTCGGTGATCATGTGCACCTTGAGCGCGTCCGTGAAGAAGTGCCAGGCCAGCCGGGAGTCCATGACGAGCCGCTCGCCCGAGGCCGCGATGTCCCGCTGGAGCTGGTCGACGTAGCCGTCGACGGCCTGGTCCAGCTCCGCGTGCAGGTTGAGCTGGAGCGCGGTCATCTGCCGCTCCTGCGCCATCTGGCGGTAGAGGTCGCCGACGCTGACCCGGCGCAGGCCGAGCCGCTCGGCGATCACCACGGAGACGGTGCTCTTGCCGCTGCCGAGGTCACCATTGAAGACGATCGACTGACGAACGGTCACGACTGGTCCACCCCTGATCACCGGCTGTTTGGAATCATCGACACCGCGCCGAAACCGACGCGCTCCCGCCATCGTCGCGCGATCCTGCGACGACCCCGGCTCGGCGCGTCCGGCGCCGCGCCGCGACCTGGAGCCGTCGTACGCCCGGGCATGACGGGCGATGCTATCACCCGCGTGTCGACACACCGCCGGACACGGCGTGCGACGAGGGGCCAGGTCGGGCGGTGGGAGCGGTGGGGCCGGCGGTCAGAAGAGGGCCAGCGGGTCGACCTGGAGGCGGACCGGCTCGGCGGCCTTGCGGGCGGTGCGCACCCCGGCCGCCGAGTGCAGCGCGCCGGCCAGCGCGCCGGCGCGGGCCCGGGGGACCCGGACCAGCATCCGTTCCCGTTCCCCGTCGGCCGGCACCGGCCCGAGCAGCTCGGCCTCCGCCGGCAGCCGGGCCTCGGCCAGCAGGTCGGCCACCGCGGCCGGCAGGCCGGTGACGCTGGCCATCCGCACCGCCGGCGGGAAGCCAAGCTCCCGCCGTTCGGCCAGCTCGCGGGCGGCGAACCAGCCGGCGTCCCAGCGCAGCAGCGCCTGCACGGGGGCGAGGGCCCCGTCGGCGACCACCACCACCCGGCCGCCGGCGGAGGCGGGACGGGCCAGCGCGGCGGCCGCCAGCCAGCGGCGCAGCGCCTCCTCCCCCGCCCGCAGGTCGGCCCGGGTGAGCAGGGCCCACGAGTCGAGCAGCAGCACCGCCCCGAAGCCGCCCTCGGCGACCGGCTCCGCCCCGGGCGTGGCGATGACCAGGCCGGCGCCGCCCGGGACCGCGGCCAGCACCTCCTCCCGCCCCGAGGTGCGCACCGGCACGCCGGGGAAGGCCCGGCCCAGCTCCTCGGCGGTGCGCCGGGCGCCGGTGACGGAGGCGCGCAGCCGCCGCCCGCCGCACTCCGGGCAGGCGTACGCGGCGGCGACCCGCCCGCACCAGCGGCAGGCCGGGGTGCCCTCGGCCGACGGCAGCGCGAGCGGGCCGGCGCAGTGCGGGCACCGGGCCGGGGTGCGGCACTCGGCGCAGGCCACCGAGGGCAGGTAGCCGCGGCGGGGCACCTGGACCAGCACCGGCAGGTCCGCCCGCAGCGACTCCCGGGCGGTGGTCCAGGCCAGGCTGGGCAGGCGGGCGGTGGCCGCCCCGGGGTCCCGGGCCAGCTGCGGGTCGTCGCCGGTGGGCGCGATCGCCGGCATCCGGGCCCGGACGGTCGCCCGGTCGGCCACCACCTCGCGGGCCCACCCGGTCTCCACCAGCAGCTGCGCCTCGGCGGTGCGGGTGTACCCGCCCACCAGCGCCGCGGCGTCGCCGAGCTGGGCGCGGGTGAGCAGCACCTCGCGGGCGTGCGGATAGGGGGCCCGGGGCTCGGCGTGCAGGTCGTCGCCGTCGTCCCAGATCGCCACCAGCCCGAGCCGGGCGACCGGGGCGAACATCGCGGCCCTGGTGCCGACCACCACCGCCGCGTCGCCGCGCCGGGCGGCGAGGAACGCCCGGTAGCGCCGGGCGGGACCGAGCGCCGCGGAGAGGCAGACGTGCCGCCCCGGGCCCAGGACGTCGTGCAGGGCGGCGTCGAGACGGTCCAGGTCGCGGTTGTCGGCGACGACCACCACCGCGCCCCGGCCGCCGGCCACGGTGGCGGCGACGGCCTCGGCGTACCGGGCGGGCCAGTCCTCCCCCGGCAGCGCCGACCACACCGCCCGGGGGGCCCGCCCGTCGGCGAGCGCCCGCAGCAGGGCCGGCCCGGCCGGATAGTCCCGCCACGCGTCGAGACCCACGCCGGACACGGCGGGACCCACGCCGGGAACGGCAGGATCCGCGCCGGGAACCGCAGGATCCGCGCCGGGAACCGCAGGATCCGCGCCGGGAACCGCGGGACCCACGCCGGGGACGGCGGAGTCCACGTCGGGGACCGTGGGACCCACGCCGGGAACGGCAGGATCCGCGCCGGGGACGGCGGAGTCCACGTCGGGGACGGCGGGGGCGGCGGCGCGGGCGCGGACGTCCTTCTCCACCCGGGCGTGCCGGGGCGGAACGGCGAGGCGGAGCACGTCGGCGAGGCTGCCGGCGTAGCGGTCCGCGACCGCCCGGGCCAGCCGGGCGACCTCCGGCGCGAGCACCGGCTCGGGCGAGACGACCTTCTCCAGGTACGCCAGCCGACCGGTGTGCCCCGAGTCGTCGGCCCGCTCCAGCAGCCAGCCGTCGACGAGCTGCCCCGCGAAGCGGACCTTCACGCGTACGCCGGGAACGGCGTCGGCGTCCAGCTCGGCCGGGACGAGGTAGTCGAACGGGCGGTCCAGGTGGGCCAGGGGGACGTCGACGCAGACACGAGCGACCGGCGACCCGTCCGCGGGTCGCCGGTCGCTGCGCCTGGTGCCGGTCAGGCTCCCGCGGCCGACTTGAGGTCGGCGGCCCGGTCGGTGCTCTCCCAGGTCAGGTCCGGCAGCTCCCGGCCGAAGTGGCCGTAGGCGGCGGTCTGCTGGTAGATCGGGCGGAGCAGGTTGAGGTCCCGGATGATGGCGGCCGGGCGCAGGTCGAAGACCTCGGAGACGGCCTTCTCGATCGAGGCGACCGGCACGGTCTCGGTGCCGAACGTCTCGACGAAGAGGCTGACCGGGTGGGCCTTGCCGATCGCGTACGCGACCTGGACCTCGCACCGCTCGGCCAGGCCGGCGGCGACCACGTTCTTGGCCACCCAGCGCGTCGCGTACGCCGCCGAGCGGTCCACCTTCGACGGGTCCTTGCCGGAGAACGCGCCGCCGCCGTGCCGGGCGTAGCCGCCGTAGGTGTCGACGATGATCTTGCGACCGGTGAGGCCGGCGTCGCCCATCGGCCCGCCGATCTCGAACCGGCCGGTCGGGTTCACCAGCAGCCGGTAGCCCTCGGTGTCCAGCCCGAGGCTCTCCAGCTCCGGGGCGATGACGTGCTCGCGCACGTCGGGGGTGAGCAGCGAGTCCAGCGAGATGTCCGCGGCGTGCTGGCTGGAGACGACCACCGTGTTGAGCCGGACGGGGCGCAGCCCCTCGTACTCGATCGTGACCTGGGTCTTGCCGTCGGGGCGCAGGTACGGGATCGTGCCGTCCTTGCGGACCTGGGAGAGCCGCCGGGCCAGCCGGTGCGCCAGGGCGATCGGCAGCGGCATCAGCTCCGGCGTCTCGGAGCAGGCGAAGCCGAACATCATGCCCTGGTCGCCGGCGCCCTGCGCGTCCAGCGCGCTCTCCGACGCCCCGGTACGCAGCTCGAAGGCGTTGTCGACGCCCTGCGCGATGTCCTCCGACTGCGCGCCGATGGAGACGCTGACGCCGCAGGAGGCGCCGTCGAAGCCCTTCTTCGACGAGTCGTAGCCGATGTCGAGGATGGTCCGGCGGACGATCGTGGGGATGTCGGCGTACGCCTTGGTGGTCACCTCGCCCGCGATGTGCACCTGGCCGGTGGTGATCAGGGTTTCCACCGCGACGCGGCTGCGCGGGTCCTCGGTGAGCAGGGCGTCGAGGATGCCGTCGCTGATCTGGTCGGCGATCTTGTCCGGGTGGCCTTCCGTGACCGATTCGGAAGTGAAGAGGCGGCGTGTCACGGCACTCCTAAATTGTGGAAGTCGTTCCGCGGCAGTTTAATCATCCGCGTCAGAGCCTGGCCCCTTCGGTCGTGCCCGGTTCCAGCCGTCAGGAACGGCCGGGCAACCGGGCCACCACGAGATCCCAGACGCCGTCGGCGAGATCCTCCTTGGACCGTTCGGGCATTCGGCTGACCGAACCGTCCGCGCCGATGACGGTCGCCGCGTTGGTCTCGGCGCCGAAGACCTTGTCGTGCCCGACCTCGTTGACGACGACGAGGTCCGCCCGCTTGCGGGCGAGCTTGGCCCGGCCGTTGGCCTCGGCGTCGCCCGTCTCCGCGGCGAACACCACCAGCACCTGCTCCGGGCGACGTCGCCGGCCCAGCTCGGCAGCGATGTCCGGGTTGGTGACGAGCTCGATGGTGGGCGCGCTACCGTCGTCCGACTTCTTGATTTTGCCAGGCGCGTAGGTCGCGGGACGGAAATCGGCCGGAGCCGCCGCCATCACCACCGCGTCGGCCTCGGCCGCCGCCGCCAGCGTGGCGTCGCGCAGCTCGCCCGTGGTGCCGACCCGGACCAGGTCGACGCCGGCGGGGTCGGGCAGCGAGACGTTGGCCGAGATCAGCGTGACGCGGGCGCCCCGGGCCACCGCGCAACGGGCGAAGGCGTAGCCCTGCTTGCCCGAGGAGCGGTTGCCCAGGAAGCGGACCGGGTCGAGGGGCTCGCGGGTGCCGCCGGCGGTCACCACCACGTGCCGCCCGGTCAGGTCGGCGGGCGCCCCGACGCCCCGGGCGAGGGCCCGGCGGGCGACCGCGAAGATCTCCGCCGGGTCGGGCAGCCGGCCCTTGCCGGTGTCGGCGCCGGTGAGCCGGCCGACGGCGGGCTCGACGACGCGCACGCCCCGGGAGCGCAGCGTCGCGACGTTGGCGACGGTGGCCGGGTGCTCCCACATCTCGGTGTGCATGGCCGGGGCCAGCACGACCGGGCAGCGGGCGGTCAGCAGCGTGTTGGTGAGCAGGTCGTCGGCGAGGCCGTGGGCGGCCTTGGCCAGCAGGTCGGCGGTGGCCGGCGCGACCACCACCAGGTCGGCCTGCTGTCCGAGCCGGACGTGCGGCACCTCGTGCACGTCCGACCAGACGTCGTCGGCGACGGGCTGGCCGGAGAGCGCGGCCCAGGTCGGGGCCCCGACGAAGCGCAACGCCGACGCGGTCGGCACGACCCGGACCTGGTGGCCCGACTCGGTGAAGAGCCGCAGCAGCTCGCACGCCTTGTAGGCGGCGATGCCGCCGCCGACCCCGAGGACGATCCGGGGGGACATCGACGCGGGGCGGATTACGGCTGGTCGGTCGGCTCGGCGGTGAGCAGGCCCGCGTTGATCTCGCGCATGGCGATGGAGAGGGGCTTCTCCTGCGGCGTGGTCTCGACCAGCGGGCCGACGTATTCCAGCAGACCCTCACCGAGCTGGCTGTAGTAGGCGTTGACCTGGCGCGCGCGCTTGGCGGCGAAGATCACCAGCGCGTACTTCGAGGTCGTCTTCTCGAGGAGCTCGTCGATCGGCGGGTTGGTGATGCCTTCGGGGTTTGCGATGGATCCCACGAATTAACCTCTGCGTCTATCGCACCGCGTGGCGGTGCTGGCGGTCAACCGCGCGTGTGCGGTGGCGCCGGAGCCAGGAAAGAAGAACCGGACAAGCCTACCAGCTCGTCGACGACCCGCCCGGTGAGGTCGTGCGCGAGGGTGTGTTCGACCGCGGCCGGTGTGACCTGCGGGGGGAGGTTCCCCGGCGGGTGCAGCAGCACCAGCCGGGCGTCGGGCAGTACCGCCCGGACCAGCAGCGCGCCGGCCAGGTCGAGGCCGATCAGCACCGGCTGACCGGCGGCGAGCCGGGAGCGCAACGGTTCGAGGGGGGTGCCGCGCCGGTGGGGACCGGCCCGGCTCCACTCCAGCAGCTCCCCGGCGGCGACCATCCGGTCGAACTCGGCGGGGGTCAGGAAGAGCCGGTCGACGCCGTCCAGCTCGCCCTCCCGGCGGGATCGCGTGGTGGCCGGCACCGGAACCCACACGGACGGAGAACGCGCCCGGACGCGCTCGACGACACTCTCCGTGCCGGAGCCCGAAGGCCCCGTCAGGACAGTGAGCCGAGCCGCCGGGCGCGCCTCGTCATCCGTGCTCACTGCTTGTTTCTACACGCAGCCAGGCTCAGTTGGCGGCGAACTCTCCAAGCAGTGCCTTGCGCTGCTGCTCGCCGAGGCCACGCAGGCGACGGCTGTCGGCGATCTTGAGCTTCTCCATGATCTGGGTGGCCCGGATCTTGCCGATACCCGGCATCGCCTGCAGCACGGCGGAGACCTTGAGCTTGCCGACGACGTCGTCGGACTCGGCACGCTCGAGGACGGCTCCGAGGGTGGTCTTGCCCTGCTTGAGCTGCTCCTTCAGCTCAGCACGGGCCTTGCGGATCTCCGCGGCCTTCTCCAGCGCGGCAGCGCGCTGTTCGGGGGTCAGTGACGGGAGCGGCACCAGTTCTCCTCAGGTCCCTATCGCGACGGGCGGGACGCACCGCCGCATCTGTGAAACGTGGTGTCGCTGTGAACCAAGGGGTCCATGGTTCCCAGCGCGGGGAAAACTAGCGGTCGACGGCGCATTCGGCAACGTGGACGCGCGATGATCTTTACAAAGGTGACCGAGCCGTCAGTCAGTCACCAGCGGCGAGGGCGGCCCGACAGCCGGTCAGGGCACGGTCGGCGGCAGCCCGCAGCGCGTCCGGATCCGGGCCCGCGCCCAGCACCTCCCGGGAGTACGAGGGCAGCACCGCGGGCAGCGCGGAGCCGAAGACGACGCGTAGGTCGGCCGCGGTGGCGCCCTGCGCCCCGAGGCCCGGGGCGAGCAGCGGACCGTTCACGGCGGACAGGTCGTGACCGGTGTCACCGATGGTCGCGCCGACCACCAGCCCGACGCTGCCGAGCGGCTGCGCACCCGCGTTGAGCTGGGAAATCTCGTCGATGACGGCCTGCGCGACGGTGCGCCCGTCGGCGGTGCGCGCGCGCTGCACGGCGGCGCCCTCGGGGTTGGAGGTGAGCGCCAGCACGAAGACCCCGCCGCCGTGCTCGGCGGCCAGTTCGAACATCGGCGCGAGCGCGCCGACACCGAGGTACGGGCTCGCGGTCACCGCGTCCACATGGACCGGGCTGGATGGGTCGAGGTACGCCGAGGCGTACGCGGCGACGGTCGAGCCGATGTCGCCGCGCTTGACGTCCAGCAGAACGAGCGAGCCGGCCTCGCGTAACTGTCGGATAGTTGACTCAAGAATCGCGATACCTTTCGAGCCGAACCGCTCGAAAAAGGCCGACTGCGGCTTGATCACCGCGACCCGGTCACCGAGGGCTTCCGTGACCGTCCGGGCGAACCGGTCAAGCCCCCGGACATCGTCGTCGAGCCCCCAGCGGGCCAGCAGCCCCGGGTGCGGGTCGATGCCGACGCAGAGCGGACCCCGCTCGGTGACGGCCCGGTGCAGGCGGGCGCCGAAGCTCTCCATCCGGTTCTCTCCCTCTCCTCGGCGCCCGGGGCGTCCGCCGCCGGGGCACGCTCCTGTCGCGGGCGGCGCGCGCCGCCCGCGTACTCCCGCCGGACCGTGACCGGCGGCTCAGCCGGCCCGCACCGCGGCGGCGACCCCGGCGGCGATCCGGGCCACGTCGGCGTCGTCGGTGACGTACGGCGGCATGGTGTAGACCAAGTCGCGGAACGGCCGCAGCCAGACCCCCTCGGCGACTGCCGCGGCGGTGGCAGCGGGCAGGTCCACCTCGTGGTCCAGCTGGACCACGCCGATCGCGCCGAGCACCCGCACGTCGGCCACCCCCGGCGTGCCGCGCAACGGCTCCAGGCCGGCCCGCAGGCCCGCCTGCACCCGTGCCACCTGCCCCGCCCAGTCCCCGGCCCGCAGCAGGCCGAGAGAGGCGTTGGCGACCGCACAGGCCAGCGGGTTGCCCATGAACGTCGGGCCGTGCGCCAGTACCCCGCCGGCGGAGATGCCCCGGGCGACCTCCGCCGTGCAGAGCGTCGCGGCCAGCGTCAGGTACCCGCCGGTGAGCGCCTTGCCCACGCACATCACGTCGGGCGCGACCCCGGCGTGCTCGGCGGCGAACATCGCGCCCGTGCGGCCGAAGCCGGTGGCGATCTCGTCGAAGATCAGCAGCACCCCGTGCGCCCGGGTCACCTCGCGCAGCACCCGCAGGTAGTGCGGGTGGTGGAAGCGCATCCCGCCGGCGCCCTGGACCACCGGCTCCACCACGACCGCGGCCAGCTCGTGGGCGTGCCGCTCGACCGCCTCGACCAGGGCCGCCTCGTAGGCCGGCTCGGGCGGGGTGTCGAAGCCGCCGGGCGGGACGGGGGCGAAGACCTGCCGGGGCAGCACGTCGCCCCAGAGGTGGTGCATGCCGCCCTCCGGGTCGCAGACGCTCATCGGGTGGAACGTGTCGCCGTGGTAGCCGCCCCGCCAGGTGCCCAGCCGGCGGCGCTCCGGCCGGCCGATGGCCCGCTGGTACTGCAGGCACATCTTGATCGCCACTTCGACGCCGACCGAGCCGGAGTCGGCCAGGAAGACGTGCTCCAGCCCGTCCGGGGCCAGCTCGACCAGGGTGGCCGCCAGGCGGACCGCCGGGGCGTGGGTGAGCCCGCCGAACATCACGTGGCTCATCCGGCCGAGCTGGTCGGTCACCGCCGCGTCGAGCACCGGGTGCCGGTAGCCGTGGATCGCCGCCCACCACGACGACATCCCGTCGACCAGCTCCCGGCCGTCGCCCAGCCGCAGCCGTACGCCCGCCGCGCCCTCCACCACGTAGGGCGCGCTCGCCGGCGGCAGGGCCGCGTACGGATGCCACACGTGCGCCCGGTCGGCGGCCAGGATCTCCTCGGGGGTCACCTGCCCGTCCCCGTGGCGCGGACGGCGGCGCGGACCAGGGCCGGGCCGCGGTAGATGAAGCCGGTGTAGAGCTGCACCAGGACGGCGCCGGCGTCGAACATCCGGGCCGCCGCGTCCGGGTCCACGATGCCCCCGACGCCGATCACCGGCAGCCGGCCGCCGGCCTCCCGGTGCACGAAGGCGACCACCTCGCGGGCGCGGTCGGCGAGCGGGCGACCCGACAGGCCGCCGGTCTCCGTGCCGCGCGCCCGGTCGGCCGGGGCGAGGCCGTCGCGGGCCAGCGTGGTGTTCGTGGCGATCACCCCGGCGGCGCCCCGGGCCAGGCAGACCTCCAGCAGTTCCGCGATCGCCGGCTCGGTGAGGTCCGGGGCGATCTTCACCAGCACCGGCTTCTCCCCCACCAGCGCCGCCAGGATGGCGTCCAGGTGCGCCCGGTCCTGCAGGGAGCGCAGCCCCGGGGTGTTCGGCGAGGAGACGTTGACCGCGAAGTAGTCACCGTGCCCGCGCAGCGCGCGGTACGACGCGAGGTAGTCCTCCACCGCCTCGTCCAGCGGGGTCACCTTGGACTTGCCCAGCGAGATGCCCAGCGGCACCCCGAGCGGGCGGGGCAGCGCCGCGAGCCGGGCCGCGAGGGCCTCGGCGCCGGCGTTGTTGAAGCCCATCCGGTTCACCACGGCCTCGCTGTCGCGCAGCCGGAACAGCCGTGGCCGGGGGTTGCCCGGCTGCGGGTGCGCGGTGACCGTGCCGACCTCGACGAAGCCGAAGCCCAGCGCCGGCCAGGCCGGCAGCGCCACGCCGTCCTTGTCCATCCCGGCGGCGAGCCCGACCGGGTTGGGGAACTCGACGCCGAACACCGTGCGCGGCGCGCGGACGGCGTAGCGGGCCCGCAGCACGGCCAGCGCCGCCGGCCGCCCGGACAGCTCCGCCAGCCGGCGCAGCGTCCACTCGTGCGCGGCCTCGGCGTCCCCGCCGCTGATCCGGAACAGCCCGGGCCGCACGATCCGCTCGAACATCACCGCGCGCTCGCCGGGGCGGTCACTCGGCGGCCCGCAGGGCGGCGTGCAGCTCCTGGAGCGGACGGACCTGCATGTCGCCCCGGATCCGCGCCTCGATGCCCATCACCGCCGCCGCCGCGCCCGGCACCGTGGTGATGCACGGGATGTCCGCCGTGACGGCGGCGCTGCGGATCTCGTAGCCGTCCGAGCGGGCGCTCGCGCCCGAGCCCTGCGGAGTGTTGATCACCAGCGCCACGTCGCCGCCGAGGATCAGCGACACCGCGTCCTCGCCCCCGCCGGACTCGTAGTGCTTACGGATCTGCTCGCAGGCGATGCCGTGCCGGCGCAGCACCTCCGCCGTGCCCGTGGTGGCGACGATCTCGAACCCCAGGTCCGCCAGGCGCTTGATCGGGAAGATCATGCCGCGCTTGTCCCGGTTGGCGACCGAGACGAAGATCTTCCCGGCGGTCGGCAGCGAGCCGTACGCGGCCGACTGCGACTTGGCGAAGGCGTGCCCGAAGGCGGTGTCGATGCCCATCACCTCGCCCGTGGACTTCATCTCCGGGCCGAGCAGCGAGTCCACGCCCTTGCCGGTGGGGGTGCGGAACCGCTTGAACGGCAGCACCGCCTCCTTGACCGCGATCGGGGCTCCGGCCGGCAGCGAGCCGCCGTCCCCGGTCGCCGGGAGCAGCCCCTCGGCGCGCAGCTCGGCGATGGTGGCGCCCAGCGCGATCCGGGCCGCCGCCTTCGCCAGCGGCACCGCCGTCGCCTTCGAGACGAAGGGCACCGTCCGGGACGCGCGGGGGTTCGCCTCCAGCACGTAGAGCATGTCGTCCTTCAGCGCGTACTGCACGTTGAGCAGGCCCCGCACGCCCACGCCCCGGGCGATCGCCTCGGTGTAGCGGCGCACCTGGGCCACGTGCGAGCCCGCCAGGGTGATCGGCGGCAGCGCGCAGGACGAGTCGCCGGAGTGGATGCCGGCCTCCTCGATGTGCTCCATCACCCCGCCGAGGTAGACCTCGCCGTCGGCGTCGCAGAGCGCGTCCACGTCGATCTCGATGGCGTCGTCGAGGAAGCGGTCCACCAGCACCGGGTGGTCCGGCGAGATCTCGGTGGCCCGCCCGATGTAGTCACGCAGCGTGGCGTCGTCGTAGACGATCTCCATGCCCCGCCCGCCCAGCACGTACGACGGTCGGACCAGCACCGGGTAGCCGATCTCGTCGGCGATCGCCTTCGCCTCGTCGTACGAGGTGGCCATGCCGTGCGCCGGCGCGCGCAGCCCGGCCCGGGCCAGCACCGCCCCGAACGCGCCCCGCTCCTCGGCCAGGTGGATCGACTCCGGGGAGGTGCCGACGACCGGCACGCCCGCGTCCTTCAGCCGCTGCGCCAGGCCCAGCGGGGTCTGCCCGCCGAGCTGGACGATCACCCCGACCACACCCGGCCCGCCGGCCGCCCTGCCGGACGAGTCCTCGGCGTGCCAGACCTCCAGCACGTCCTCGAAGGTGAGCGGCTCGAAGTAGAGCCGGTCGGCGGTGTCGTAGTCGGTGGAGACGGTCTCCGGGTTGCAGTTGACCATCACGGTCTCGTAGCCGGAGCCCGCCGCCCCGCCGAGCGGCGCGCTCCGCAGCGCCTGTACCGCGTGCACGCACGAGTAGTCGAACTCGATGCCCTGACCGATCCGGTTCGGCCCGGAACCCAGGATCATCACCTTCGGCCGGGCCGACGGCACGACCTCCGTCTCCTGGTCGTACGTCGAGTAGTGGTAGGGCGTGGTCGCCTCGAACTCGGCGGCGCAGGTGTCCACCGTCTTGTAGACCGGGCGGACGTCGAGGCGGTGCCGCAGCGTCCGTACGCCGTCCTCGGCGGCCAGCTCCGGGCGCAGCGCGGCCAGCTGCCGGTCCGACAGGCCGGCCCGCTTGGCCCGGCGCAGCAGCTCGCCGTCGAGCACCGGGGCGTCCACGATCTCGGCGCGCAGCTCGACGAGGGCGGCGATCTGGTCCAGGAACCAGGGGTCGATGCCGCCGGACGCGGCGGTGACCTCGGCGATCGACGCGCCGAGGCGCAGCGCCCGCTCGACGGTGTAGAGCCGGCCGTCGTGCGGCATCCGCAGCGCGTCGAGGGTGTTCTCCCTCGTCGCGCCGGCCGGGTCGGGCAGCGTCCAGAAGCCGCCCGCCTTCGTCTCCAGCGACCGCATCGCCTTGTTCAGCGCCTCGCTGAAGTTGCGGCCCAGGCTCATCGCCTCGCCGACGGACTTCATGGTGGTGGTCAGCTCCGGGTCGGCGCCCGGGAACTTCTCGAACGCGAACCGGGGGATCTTCACCACCACGTAGTCCAGGGTCGGCTCGAAGGCCGCCGGGGTCTTCAGGGTGATGTCGTTGGGGATCTCGTCGAGGGTGTAGCCGATGGCCAGCTTCGCGGCGATCTTCGCGATCGGGAAGCCGGTGGCCTTGGAGGCCAGCGCCGACGACCGGGACACCCGGGGGTTCATCTCGATCACCACGATCCGGCCGTCGGCCGGGTTGACGGCGAACTGGATGTTGCAGCCGCCGGTGTCCACCCCGACCTCGCGCAGCACCGCGATGCCGAGGTCGCGCAGCCGCTGGTACTCGCGGTCGGTGAGCGTCATGGCCGGGGCGACGGTGACGCTGTCGCCGGTGTGCACGCCCATCGGGTCGACGTTCTCGATCGAGCAGACCACCACGACGTTGTCGTGCCGGTCGCGCATCAGTTCGAGCTCGTACTCCTTCCAGCCGAGCACGCTCTCCTCGATGAGCACCTCGTGCACCGGGCTGGCGGCCAGCCCGTCACCGGCGATGCGGGCCAGGTCCTCCGGGGTGTGCGCCATGCCGGAGCCGAGGCCGCCCATGGTGAACGACGGCCGGATCACCACCGGCAGGCCCAGCTCGGCGACCGTGGCCTCGACCTCCGCCATCGAGTGGCAGACCCGGGAGCGGGGCACCAGGCCGGTCGGGTCGTCGATGCCCAGGCGTACGCCGGCCTTGGCGACGATGTCCTTGAACAGCTGCCGGTCCTCGCCGCGGTTGATCGCCTCGATGTTGGCGCCGATCAGCTCCACGCCGTACTTCTCCAGCACGCCCGCCTCGTGCAGGGCGACGGCCGTGTTCAGCGCGGTCTGCCCGCCGAGGGTGGGCAGGATCGCGTCGGGACGCTCCTTGGCGATCACCAGCTCGACGAACTCCGGGGTGATCGGCTCGACGTACGTGGCGTCGGCGAACTCGGGGTCCGTCATGATCGTCGCCGGGTTCGAGTTGACCAGGCTGACCCGGATCCCCTCGCTGCGCAGCACCCGGCAGGCCTGGGTGCCGGAGTAGTCGAACTCGCAGGCCTGCCCGATCACGATCGGCCCGGAGCCGATCACCAGGATGTGCTTCAGATCGGTCCGCTTAGGCATGTGTGCGCCCCTCGCTCTGGGTCCGGCCCTCGATGAGCTCGGCGAAGCGGTCGAAGAGGTAGTCCGCGTCGTGCGGACCGGCCGCCGCCTCCGGGTGGTACTGGACGGTGAAGGCGGGCACGTCCTTCGCCCGCAGCCCCTCGACCACGTTGTCATTGAGGCAGACGTGACTGACCTGGACGCCACCGAACTCGGTCTCGATCACCTGGTCGGGTACGACCGCGCCGTGGCCCGCGCCGGGGACCTCGACCGCGAAGCCGTGGTTGTGGCTGGTCACCTCGACCTTGCCGGTGACCCGGTCGAGCACCGGCTGGTTGATCCCCCGGTGGCCGTAGCCGAGCTTGTAGGTGCCGAAGCCCAGCGCCCGGCCGAGGATCTGGCTGCCGAAGCAGATGCCGAACAGCGGCACCCTGCGGCGCAGCACCTCCCGCGCCAGGGCCACCGGCCCGTCGGCGGTGGCCGGGTCGCCCGGGCCGGGCGAGAAGAAGACCGCGTCCGCGCCGGTGGCGAGCAGGTCGTCGATGGTGGAGCCGGCCGGGAGCACGTGCGTGGTGACCCCGCGGGCGGCGAGCCGGCGCGGGACGTTGCGCTTGATGCCCAGGTCCAGCGCCGCGACCGTGAACCGGTGCTCGCCGGAGGCCGCCACCACGTACGGCTTGGCCGTGGTGACCTCGGCGGACAGGTCCGCGCCGACCATCTCCGGGGCCTGCCGCACCCGGGCCAGCAGCGCCCGGGGGTCGGTCTCGACGCTGGAGATGCCGACCCGCATGGCGCCGCGCTCGCGCAGGTGCCGGGTCAGCGCCCGGGTGTCGACGCCGCTGATGCCGACGACGCCCTCGGCGGCCAGCCGCTCCTCCAGCCCGCCGGTGGCCCGCCAGTTGGAGTCGATGCGGGCCGGGTCGCGGACCACGTAGCCCGCGACCCAGATGCGGGCCGACTCGTCGTCCTCGCCGTTGACGCCGGTGTTGCCGATGTGCGGGGCGGTCTGCACCACCACTTGACGGTGGTAGGACGGGTCCGTCAGCGTCTCCTGGTAGCCGGTCATGCCGGTGTTGAAGACCGCCTCGCCGAAGGTCTCCCCGACGCTGCCGTACGCCTCGCCGTGGAACGTCCGCCCGTCCTCCAGGACGAGGATCGCCGATTGTCTGCGGGTCATGCTGCGTCTCCTTCGATCCGGACTGCGGGGCTCCGCTGCGCTGCACTCCTCGCTCGGATCACTTGAGGGCCTTTCCGTCCAGGACCGTCGGCTCGCCGCGCAGGAAGGTCGCCACGATGCGACCCGGTAGCGTCATGCGGGCGTACGGGGTGTTGCGGCTACGGCTGGCCAGCTCCGCCGGCTCGATGGTGCGGCGGGCGGCGGGGTCGACCAGGGTCAGGTTCGCCGGCACGCCGGGTGCCGGGTCGAGGCCCTGCCCCTCCAGCCCGGCGATGCGGGCCGGGGTGCGCGACATCCGCTCGGCGATCAGGTCCCACTGCGGGCCGAGCACGTCGAGGGCGATCGACAGCGCCGTCTCCAGGCCGAGCATGCCCGGCCGGGCGTACGCCCACTCGCACTCCTTGTCCTCCACCGCGTGCGGGGCGTGGTCGGTGGCGACGACGTCGATCACGCCCTCGACCAGGGCCGCCCGCAGCGCGGCGATGTCGGCCGCGGTGCGCAGCGGCGGGTTGACCTTGTAGACCGGGTCGTAGGTCTCGGCCCGGGAGTCGGTGAGCAGCAGGTGGTGCGGGGTGACCTCGGCGGTGACCCGGACGCCCCGGGCCTTGGCCTGGCGCAGCACCTCCACGCTGCCGGCGGTGGAGACGTGGCACACGTGCAGGCGGCTGCCGACGTGCTCGGCGAGCAGCACGTCGCGGGCGATGATCGCCTCCTCGGCGACCGCCGGCCAGCCGGTCAGGCCGAGCCGGGTCGAGACCTCACCCTCGTGCATCTGCGCGCCCTCGGTGAGCCGGGGCTCCTCGGCGTGCTGGGCGATGATCCCGTCGAACGCCTTCACGTACTCCAGCGCCCGGCGCATCAGCCTCGGGTCGGCGACGCAGTGCCCGTCGTCGGAGAAGATCCGCACCCGGGCCGCCGAGTCGGCCATCGCGCCCAGCTCGGCGAGGTGCTCGCCGGCCAGGCCGACGGTGACCGCCCCGATCGGCTGCACGTCCACCAGCCCGGCCTCCCGGCCCAGCCGCCAGACCTGCTCGACCACGCCGGCGGTGTCGGCCACCGGCGAGGTGTTGGCCATCGCGCAGACCGCGGTGTAGCCGCCGAGCGCCGCCGCCCGGGACCCGGACTCGACGGTCTCGGCGTCCTCCCGGCCGGGCTCGCGCAGGTGGGTGTGCAGGTCGACCAGGCCGGGCAGGGCGACCAGCCCGGTGCCGTCGACGACGGTCGCCTCCGGCGCGTCCAGTCCGGCGCCGACGGCCGCGACCACGCCGTCGCGGATCAGCACGTCGGTCGGCGCGGCGCCGACGACGCTGACGTTGGAGATCAGGTACGAGCTCACCGGTTGTTCCCCCCGAGCAGCAGGTAGAGGACGGCCATCCGCACGGAGACCCCGTTGGCGACCTGTTCGACGATGGTGGAGCGGGGCGAGTCGGCGACCTCGGGCGTGATCTCCATCCCCCGGTTCATCGGTCCGGGGTGCATGACGATCGCGTGCTCGGGCAGCCGGCGCATCCGCGGGCCGTCCAGGCCGTAGCGGCGGGCGTACTCGCGGGCGGACGGGAAGTAGGAGGCGTTCATCCGCTCACGCTGCACCCGCAGCATCATCACCACGTCCGACTGCGGCAGCACCGCGTCGAGGTCGTAGGAGACGTCGGTGCCGGGCGCGAGGGCCTGCGCGATGTGGACGGGGATCAGCGTCGGCGGCCCGACCAGGGTCACCTTGGCGCCGAGCGTGGACAGCAGCAGGACGTTGGAGCGGGCCACCCGGCTGTGCAGGACGTCCCCGACCACCGCGACCGACAGGCCGGCCAGCCGCCCCAGCCGGGAGCGCATCGTGTACGCGTCGAGCAGCGCCTGGGTCGGGTGCTCGTGGGTGCCGTCGCCGGCGTTGACCACCGACCCGTCGACCCAGTCGGCGAGCCGGTGCGGGGCGCCGGAGGCGGGGTGCCGGACGACCACGGCGTCGGCCCCCATCGCCTGCAGGGTCAGCGCGGTGTCCTTCAGGCTCTCACCCTTGGTCACGCTGGAGCCCTTGGCCGAAAAGTTGATCACATCGGCGCTGAGCCGCTTCGCCGCCGCCTCGAAGGAGATCCGGGTCCGGGTGGAGTCCTCGTAGAAGAGGTTCACCACGGTGCGCCCGCGCAGCGCGGGCAGCTTCTTGACCTCCCGGCCGGCGACGGTGGCCATCTCGGCGGCCGTGTCCAGGATCTCGGTGGCGGTGGCGGCGTCCAGGTCGGCGCCCGAGAGCAGGTGCCGGATCATGAGGGGGCACCCCCGTACAACCTGACCTCGTCGGTGCCGTCGGTCTCCGCGAGGGTGACCTTCACGCTCTCCGCGAGGGACGTCGGGATGTTCTTGCCGACGTAGTCGGCGCGGATCGGCAGCTCGCGGTGGCCGCGGTCGACCAGGACGGCGAGCTGGACGGACGCCGGCCGGCCGACGTCGTTGAGCGCGTCGAGCGCGGCCCGCACCGTGCGGCCGGAGAAGAGCACGTCGTCGACGAGCACGACCCGCTTGCCGTCGATGCCGCCGGGCGGCACCTGGGTCGGCCCGACCGCGCGGGTGGCGTGCCGGCGCAGGTCGTCGCGGTAGAGGGTGATGTCGAGCACGCCCACCGGGACGGTCACGTCCTCGAAGGTGCTGATCCGGGCGGCGAGCCGCCTCGCGAGGGGGGCGCCCCGGGTGGGGATCCCCAGCAGCACCGTGTTCTCGGCGCCCTGGGTCTTCTCCAGGATCTGGTGGGCGATGCGGTCGACCACGCGCTGGACGTCGGCGCTGGCGAGGATCACCTTCACCGAGGGTTGTCGCGGCGGCGGCGACTGGACAGCAGGTGGGTAGGCCACGGCGGACCTCCTTCCCCGCCTCACGGGACGGGTCGTTAAAGGACGTCGGATGCCGGTGCCGGGACGCGAGCGGCCCGGACCGGGGCTTCCCGCCACGTTACCAGTGGTCACCGCACTGACCGCCGCCGGCCACTGACCCCCTGGTCAGCCCGGCGAAATGGGGACAACTCCCCCGGTGATCCCAACGGTAAGGTCACGACCACTTGACCAGTTGTGCCAATCCCCGTACCGTCACGCTCCGTAGCGATCGCTGGGAGAACCCCGAGCAGCACTGGGAGTGTTTAATGCCCTCTGAATACGCCAAGTCTCTGGGCGCCCGCCTGCGCTCCATCCGCCAGCAGCAGGGCCTGTCCCTGCAGGGTGTGGAGGAGAAGTCGAACGGGCGGTGGAAGGCGGTGGTGGTCGGCTCCTACGAGCGCGGCGACCGCGCCGTCACGGTGTCGCGCCTGGCCGAGCTGGCCGACTTCTACCGCGTTCCCGTCTCCGAGCTGCTGCCCGACGGCAGCGGGGTTCGCCACGAGCCCACCAGCAAGATCGTCCTCGACCTGGAGCGGCTGTACGACGAGGCCTCCGAGGACCTGGCCTACGTCGCCCGGTACGCGCGGGCCATCCAGCAGCAGCGCGGTGACTACAACGGCCGCGTGCTCTCCATCCGCGCCGACGACCTGCGCGCGCTCGCGATCGTGTACGACGCCTCGCCGTCCGGCCTGATCGAGCGGCTCACCGAGCACGGCGTGCTGGTGGCCGACCCGCGGGCGTTCTTCGCCAGCTGACCCGACCGCGAGAAGGGCCCGTGCCGGACGGCACGGGCCCTTCTCGTCGTCGTACGGTCGTTCGTGTCGCGTCCCCGCCCGCCGTCACCCGCCGGGTGTGACGCACGTCGGCTGTGACGTGCGCCGCGTCAGCGGGTGGCGTACTCGGCGATGCGGCCGAGGATGCCGTTGAGGAAGCGCGGCGAGTCGTCGGTCGACATCTGCCGGGCCAGCTCGACGGCCTCGCTGATGGCCACCGCGTCGTCGATCTCGTCGACGTAGAGCAGCTCGTAGACCGCGATGCGGGCGAGGTTGCGGTCGACCGCCGGCATCCGGTCCAGCGTCCACCCCTCGGCGTAGCTGGCGATCACCTCGTCGATCCGGTCGAGGTGGGCGGCGACCCCCTCGACGAGGCTCACCGCGTATCCCAGGTGCTCGGGCCGGGGCTTCTCGATCCGCTCGATGTAGCCGGCGAGCACCTCGACCGGCGGACGGTTCCGCAGGTCGGCCTCGAAGAGCACGTCCAGCGCCCGCTTGCGCGCCTTGCGACGCGCAGGCATCTGCTGCTTGGGACCCTCGGCCATCAGGCGCGGCCGAGGTAACGGCCGTCGCGGGTGTCGACCTTGATCTTCTCGCCGGTGGTGATGAAGAGCGGCACCTGGACCGTCGCGCCGGTCTCGACGGTGGCCGGCTTGTTGCCGCCGGTCGACCGGTCGCCCTGCAGGCCCGGCTCGGTGTAGGTGATCTCCAGCACGACGCTGGTCGGAAGCTCGATGTAGAGCGGGACACCCTCGTGGGTGGCCACGGTCGCCTCGGCCTCGGGCAGCAGGTAGTTCGCCGCCTCGCCGACGGTGGCGCCCGGCACGTTGATCTGGTCGAACGTCTCCAGATCCATGAAGACGTAGTCCTCGCCGTCGGCGTACAGATACTGCATGGTGCGCTTGTCCACGGTCGCGGTCTCGACCTTGGTGCCCGCGTTGAAGGTCTTGTCGACCACCTTGCCGGACAGCACGTTCTTCAGGGTGGTACGCACGAACGCACCACCCTTACCGGGCTTGACGTGCTGGAACTCGACGACGGCCCAGAGTTCTCCGTCGAGGTTGAGTACCAGGCCGTTCTTCAGGTCGTTGGTGGTGGCCATTTCCTGCCTTGATCATCAATTGGCGGACAGACCTGGCAAGTCTACTAGTTGCGCCGAACGCCGCTGCCCGCCGCTGCCCGCCACCCTCCCGCCGCGGTCCCGCCGCACTCCCGCCGCCCACCAGCGGCGCTTTCCGCCACAATCCCGCCGCCCGCCCGCAGCGCTTTCCGGCACCTCCCGCCGGCCGCCCGCGACCTTTCCGGCACCCTCCTACCGCCCGTGACACTTACCACCACCTCCCACCGCTCTCCGCCGCGGCTCCGGGTGCTCTCGCCGGTCCCGGCCACGTCGCCTCACCGGCCCCAGCCCACGTCGCCCCATCGGCCCCAGCCCACGCGCCCCGCCGGCCCCAGCCCACGCGCCCCGCCGGCCCCAGCCCACGTCGCCCACCGGTCCCGCCACGTCGCCCCGCCGGCCCCAGCCACGTCGCCCCGCCGCCGACCCCGCCACGTCGCGGGATTGCCGGCAGCAAGGTGCCAACATGTCACCCTCCGTAATCCGAGGCCTCCCCGGCGGGAGCTTCCTGCGCCCCCCTTTGCTCTGCACCTGCGGACGCAACAGTTACGCATGGTCACCCTCTCGTCCTCGACCACGGCTCGTCGCCGACAAGAAATCGCAGCTCAGCACGCTGGTGCGAATCCGGATGCAGAGCAAAGCGTCCGGAGGGCAGCGAGCGTCCGTTGCGCGGAAGGTGACTCACAGCAACGAAGGGATAGGTTACTCATTGTGACGGCGACCGAAGCGCAGCGTCGGCACGCATCTCGCCGACTCACGCGCGGGCGGCGGGCGGCGGGCAGCGGGCAGCGGGCAGCGGGCAGCGGGCAGCGGGCAGCGGGCAGCGGGCAGCGGGACAGGATAGCGGGGTTGGTGGCGGGGTGACGGCCTCAGCGGCTGAGTGCGGCCAGATGGTGCAGAGCCAGGCGGTAGCCGTCGATGCCGAGGCCGCAGATCACCCCGGTCGCCACCGCCGACACCACGGAGTGGTGCCGGAACTCCTCGCGGGCGTGGATGTTGGAGATGTGCACCTCGACCAGCGGCCCGCGCAGCATGGCGCAGGCGTCCCGGACCGCGTAGGAGTAGTGCGACCACGCCGCGGGGTTGAGGACCACGGCGGCGCCCTCGTCGGCGGCGGCGTGCAGCCAGCCCAGCAGCTCGTGCTCGGCGTCGGTCTGCCGCACCGTCACGTCGAGGCCGAGTTCCCGCCCGGTCGACTCGCAGAGCGTCACCAGGTCCGCGTAGCTGGTCGCCCCGTAGACGTCCGGCTGTCGGGTGCCGAGCCGGCCCAGGTTCGGGCCGTTCAGCACGTGGACCTTCACGCCGCCACCTCGCGGTAGGCCGCCTCCAGCAGCTCGTCGTCCGGGCCCTCGAGGATCGCCGGCCGGGCCAGCCCGTCCAGCACGACGAAACGCAGCTGGCTGCCCCGGGTCTTCTTGTCCACCCGCATCGCGGCGAGCAGTCCGGGCCAGGCCTGGGCGGGATAGCTGGTGGGCAGGCCGAGCGCCGCCATGGCCGTGCGGTGCCGCTCGGCGGTGGGGGCGTCCAGTCGCCCGGCCAGCCGGGCCAACTCACCGGCGTAGACGACCCCGACCGACACCGCGTGACCGTGCCGCCAGCGGTAGCCCTCCGCCTTCTCGATGGCGTGGGCCAGGGTGTGGCCGTAGTTGAGCACCTCCCGCACGCCCGACTCGCGCAGGTCGCCCGAGACCACGTCGGACTTCACCCGGATCGCCCGCTCGATCAGCTCGCGGGTCACCGGGCCGGTCGGGTCGGTGACCGCCGCCCGGTCCCGCTCCACCAGGTCCAGGATCACCGGGTCGGCGATGAAGCCGCACTTGACCACCTCGGCCAGGCCGGCCGCGAGGTCGGCCTGCGGGAGGCTGTCCAGCGTCGCCAGGTCGGCGAGGACGCCGACCGGCGGATGGAACGCCCCGACCAGGTTCTTGCCGGCGGCGGTGTTGATCCCGGTCTTGCCGCCCACCGCCGCGTCGACCATGCCCAGCAGCGAGGTCGCCACCGGCACCCAGCGCACCCCGCGCAGCCAGCAGGCCGCGACGAAGCCGGCCAGGTCGGTCACCGCGCCGCCGCCGACGCCCACCACCGCGTCGGTACGGGTGAAACCCGCCTCGCCCAACCGGTCCCAGCAGGTCGCCGCGACGTCGATGCGCTTGCCCGCCTCGGCGTCCGGCACCTCGATCAGCAGCGGTGCGACGCCGGCGGTGCGCAGCCGTCCGCCGACCGCGTCGGCCAACTCCCTGAGCGGGTGCGCGTGCAGCACCGCCACCCGGGTCGCGTCCGGCAGCAGCCCGGGCAGCGCGTCGAGCAGGTCGCGTCCCACCAGCACGTCGTACGGGCGCTCGCCGCCGACCGGGATCCGGGTCACCTCGTCCATCGCCGGCAGCCTAGTCCAGCCGCCCGGTCCCGGGCGGGAACTGTCCACTTCGTGGCCATCCGCTCGCGCCGGCCCGCCGTCCTTGCGGTCGCCCGCGTCGTCCGCGTGGCCCGCCGAGGCGGCACGGGCCGGTCACGTCGGCGGAGGGTTCACCCGGGCACCCGTACGGCCCAGGCGGCCAACCGGCGGGCGTGCCCGGCGACCTCGTCGCGCAGGGCGTCGGGACGCAGCACGGTGAACGGGCAGCCCAGCCCGGCGAGCAGCTGGGCCATCCCGCCCAGGTTCTCCGCGCGGGCGCGCAGCAGCACGCCGTCGGCGGTCGCGCTCAGCTCGGCCACGCTGGGCGGGAGGCGGCGTCGGGCGGCGGCCAGGTCGGTCTCCAGCAGCACCTCGACGTCGTGGGCGTACGGCACGCGGGCCAGCGCGCGGGTCACCCGGGCCACCGGGTCGAAGCCGTCGGGGACGGTGAAGGTCCCCTCCCCCGGCTCCACCTCCCCGATCCGGTCCAGCCGGAACGTGCGTACCTCCCCACGCAGGTGGTCGTGACCGGTGACGTACCACCGGCCGGCGTGGAAGACCAGGCCGTACGGGTCGAGTTCGCGGCGGGTCGCCGCGCCGGAGAAGGAGCGGTGGTCCAGCCGTACCCGGCGCCGGTGCCGGGCCGCGTCGGCGAGGGTGAGCAGCGTCGCGGTCGCCGGCCGGGCCTGCGGGACCGACCGGCGCAGGGTGAAGTCGAGGTGCTCCTGCACCGCGGCGAGGCGGTCACCGAGCGTGGGCGGCAGCACCCGACGGATCTTCGCCAGCGCGGTCGCGGTCGCGGGCTCCTCGGTGCCCAGCCCGAGCCGCTCGGCGGCGACCAGACCGAGCAGCACGGCGACGGCCTCGTCGTCGGTGAGCATCAGCGGCGGCAGCTTGTAGCCGGGGCGCAGCCGGTAGCCGCCGTGGCGGCCCCGCTCGGCGGTCACCGGGACGCCCAGCTCCGCCAGGGTCGCGGCGTAGCGGCGCACCGTGCGCCCGTCCACCCCCAGCCGGCGGGCCAGTTCCGCCCCGGTGAGCCGGTGATGGCTCTGGAGCAGTTCGAGCATGCCGAGCACCCGGGCGGCGGGGTGTGCCACAGGCCACTCCTCGAAAGCGGGCGGAAAGCGTCCGGATTCGATCGTACGGTGGTCCCCGACGACGAGAGAGGGAGGTCGCGGATGGCGACGTTCGTGCTGGTTCCGGGTTTCTGGCTGGGCGGTTGGGCGTGGCGTGAGGTGACCCTCGCGCTGCGCGGGCGGGGTCACGAGGTCCACCCGGTGACGCTGACCGGGGTGGCCGAGCGCGCCCACCTCGCCGGCCCGGAGGTGGGCCTGGAGACGCACACCACCGACATCGTCCGGTTGATCGAGGTGGAGGACCTGCACGACGTGGTGCTGGTCGGGCACTCCGGCGGCGGGCTGCCGGTGATCCAGGCGGCGGACCGCGTCCCGGAACGGATCGCCCGGGTGGTCTACGTGGAGAGCGGGCCGATGCCGGACGGCATGTCGCAGTTCGACAGCAACCCGCCGGAGGAGCAGAAGCGGCTGCGCGCCGAGATCGGCGACGGGCACCTGCTGCCGCCGCCCGCGTTCGATCCGGCGGAGGACCCGGAGAACCTGGCCGGGCTGGATTCCGCCGCGCTCGCGCTGCTGCGCCGGCGCGCCACCGCCCACCCGCTGCGCGCCGCCACCGACCCGGTGCGCCGCACCGGCGGGCGCGCGGTGCCGACGGCCCTGGTCGCCAGCACCTTCCCGCTCGACGTGGTGGAGGGCATGATCGCGCAGGGCCACCCGTTCTTCGCCGGGCTGGCCGGCGGCCAGTTGCACGCGCTGCCCACCGGGCACTGGCCGATGCTCAGCGAGCCGGCGGGCCTGGCCGACGTGCTCGACCGCATCGCCCGCGACTGACGGCCACCGGCGCCCGCCACCTGCGGGCATGCGGGATGCGGGCGGCCGGACCGACCGGGCACGTACGCCGGTCCATCGCCGCGGCGGAAGCGCGGCGCCGTGGCGCAAGCGCGGCGCCGCGCTTGAGGAGCGCGGCGGCTCAGCGCTTGAGGAGCGCAGCGCCTCAGCGCTTGAGGAGCGCGGCGATCTCGGCGGCGATCTCCGCCGGGGACCGCCCGTCGGTGACGACCGTCGCGGTGGCCACCTCGGCGTAGAGCGGGCGGCGCTGGTCCAGCAGGTACTTCAGCGTCGCCCGGGGGTTGAACGCCAGCAGCGGGCGGCCCATGCCGAGCCCGACCCGCTTCACCGCGTCGGACAGCTCGACGGAGAGGTGGACCACGGGGTGCCCGACCAGGGCCGCGCGGTTCTCCTCGGCGAGGACCGCGCCGCCGCCGAGGGCGAGCACGCCCTCGCACGAGGCCAGCCCCGCCGCCACCGCCGCCCGTTCGAGGGTACGGAAGTGGTCCTCGCCCTCGTCGATGAAGATCTCGGGGATGGGCTTGCCGGCCAGCCGGACGATGTCCAGGTCGGTGTCGCGGAACTCCACGCCGAGCAGCTCCGCCAACGCCAGCCCGACCGTGGTCTTGCCGGAGCCGGGCGCCCCGACCAGCACGCAGACCGGCGCCATCAGCGGCACCGCCGGCCGGCTGGGCGCCCCGCCCGTCGACCCGCCGCGCGCCCCGCGCTCACCGGATCACCAGCGCGTCGAGGTAACCGGCCAGGTTGCGGCGGATCTCGGCGACCGAGTCGCCGCCGAACTTCTCGGTGGCGGCCTCCGCGAGCACCAGCGCCACCATCGCCTCGGCCACGACGGCGGCGGCCGGTACGGCGCAGACGTCCGAGCGCTGGTTGATCGCGGTGGCCGGCTCGCCGGTGGTGACGTCCACCGTGGCCAGGGCCCGGTTCAGCGACGAGATCGGCTTCATCGCGGCCTTCACCCGCAGCGGCTCGCCGGTGGTGATGCCGCCCTCCAGCCCGCCGGCCCGGTCGGTGACCCGGCGTACGCCGGTGGCGGTGGGGATGATCTCGTCGTGCGCCTCGGAGCCACGGGAGCGCGCCTGCTGCCAGCCGTCGCCGATCTCCACGCCCTTGATGGCCTGGATCGACATGAGGGCGGTCGCGAGCCGGGCGTCGAGCTTGCGGTCCCACTGCACGTGGCTGCCAAGGCCCGGCGGCACCCCGTACGCCAGCACCTCGACCACGCCACCCAGGGTGTCGGCGGCCTTCTTCGCGGCGTCGACCTCGGCGACCATCCGGGCGCTGGCCTCCGGGTCGAGGCAGCGCAGCGGGTCGGCGTCGATGCGGGCGGCGTCGGCGGGCGTGGGGCGCAGCCCCGGCTTGGCGGCGACGGGGCCCAGCTCCACCACGTGCGAGACGATCTCGATGCCGAGGGCCTGCCGGACCAGCGCCTTGGCGACCGTGCCGACGGCGACGCGGGCGGCGGTCTCCCGCGCGCTGGCCCGTTCCAGGATCGGCCGGGCGTCGGTGTGGCCGTACTTCTGCATGCCGGCCAGGTCGGCGTGGCCCGGACGGGGGCGGGTCAGCGGCGCGTTGCGGGCCTGGCTGGCGAGCTCCTCCGCGTCGACGGGGTCGGCCGCCATGACCGTGCGCCACTTGGGCCACTCGGAGTTGCCGACACGGATCGCGACCGGGCTGCCGAGCGTCACCCCGTGCCGGAGCCCGCCGATGATCTCGACCTCGTCCTGCTCGAACGACATCCGCGCGCCCCGGCCGTAGCCGAGCCGCCGCCGGGCCAGCTCACCGGCGATCTCCCCGGTGGTCACCTCGACGCCGGCGGGCACGCCCTCCAGCATCGCGACGAGGGCGGGACCGTGCGATTCCCCTGCAGTCAACCAGCGCAACACAGCGGTCAGTCTGTCACGCCCGGTGCCCGCCGCCGTGCGGTGCCCGCCGCGTCCCGCCCTGCGGACGCCACGCGGCACCGGCGCGGACCGTCGGGTGGCCCGCCGCCCGGGCACACCCGCCGGCAGGACCCGCAGGGCCCCGGGGCCGGTCCGGGCCCCGCCGGGGACGGGCCCGGGCGGCGCGGGCTCAGATGCCCCGGCCGCGCTTGTGCAGGGTACGCAGCACCGCGTCGGCGCGGACCATCCGCCCGGCCACGGCGAGGGCCAGGTACGCCCGCGGCTCGCGCGGGTTGCGCCGGATGGTGTGCCGGGCCCAGCGCATCGCGCCCCGCCGGTCGCCGGACGCGGCACGGGCGAAGGCGATCTGCCCGGTGACCCGCGCCTCGCCGGCCGGCTGGGTGCCGAACTCGGGATAGCGCTCCAGCAGCCACTGCAACGCCTCGGAGATGGTGTCCCAGCGCTGCGCGAAGTAGGACCGCTTGTGCCAGCGCACCAGCACGTACGGCGTGCGCAGGTTGACCAGCGGCGCGCTGCGGGCGGCCCGGAGCAGGAACTCGTAGTCCTCCGCGTAGCTGCCCGGAATCTCCTCGTCGACCAGCCCGAACCCGTCGCGCAGCGCGGCGGCGCGGATCAGGAAGGTCGACGGGTGCAGCTCCGTCATCCGGTCCCGCAGCAGGTTGGCCAGGGTGACCGAGTCCCTCGGCAGCGCCCGGTCGACGGTGTGCCCGTCGTAGCTGACCCGGATGCCGCAGCTGACGAACTCCGCGTCGGGGTGGGCGGCGAGCGCCTCGACCTGGGCGCGCAGCTTGCCGGGCAGCCACTCGTCGTCGTCGTCGCAGAACGCGACGAGCTCGCCGGTGGCGGCCAGGACGCCGGAGTTGCGGGCGCCGGCCAGGCCGGGGGAACGCCCGTTGCGGATCACCCGGACCAGCCGGTCCGGGCGGGACAGCTCGGCCAGCGAGGCGTCCGGCTCGGACTGGTCGTAGACCACCACCACCTCGATCGGGCCGGGGTGGTCCTGGTCGAGGATGGCGCGCACGGCGGCCCGGAGCAGCTCCGGGCGGTCCCGGGTGGGGACCACCGCGCTCACGCTCGGGTGTTCGGTCATCGCCGCTCTCCGTTCCGGCCGGGCCGTGCCCACGGCCGCCACCTCGTCCGCTGCCGTCGTCTCGTCGACGCGGCCACCAGGTCCTCCACGATCCGTCCCACCTGCTCGACCGCCGCGCGGCGCGCCCGGGACGCGTCCGGGTCGGCCGCGACGGCGAACCGCGACGGGTCGGCGAGGCCAGCGGTGAGCGCCTCGAACAGCGCCTCCCGGGTCTCGGCCAGCGCCACCATGCCGGCCGCGCCCAGGCGGCGGGCGAACAACTGCTGGTGGTCGTCGACGTGTTCGCCCCGGGCCGGGTCCCGTGGGACGACGATCGGCAGGTGACCGTGCCGGCGGGCCTCCAGGATGGTGGCCGGGCCGCCGTGGCAGACCACGAGGTCGGCCTCGGCCATCGCGGTCTGCAGCTCGTCGTGGCCGAGGAAGGGCATCGCCCCGGGTACCCCGGGGGCCCGGGTGTGTCCGTGCTGGACGGTCAGCCCGACGTTCTCGGCGACGGCGGGGTGCCACTCCTCCAGCCAGCCGACCAGGCGGTCGAACGGATGCTTGTCGGTGCCGACGGCGACCAGCAGCCGGGCCCGGACGAGGTCGCCGGGGTCGCGTGGCCGGGGCACCCGGTTGGCGCCCGCCGGCCGGTGACGGCCGGGGGCGACGCGGTGCGCGGGGGCGGTTCCGGTGCTCTCGGCGCTCACAACAGGGTCCCCACGACGGTGGCCTCCGGGTACTGCCGGCGCTGCTCGTCCCACTGCACGAGCATCGCGGAGAGGAACGGCCGGCAGAGCCGGGCGGTCAGGGTCGGGGTGTCGATGCGGTCGTACACCTCGATGTAGACGGTCGGTACGCGCCGGAGCCGGGCCAGCACCACGAACGGGACGGCCACCCCGGCGCCGGTGGTCACCACCGCGGCGACCCGGCGCGACCGCAGCACCCGCCAGGCGAGGACGGCGTTGCGCAGCAGGTTCGGCACGTTGCGGGTGGTCGGGTGGTGCGCCGGGACGAGTTCCTCGCCGGCCAGCAGCGAGAGGGCCTCGGGTGTGTCGAAGGTGACCCAGCACCGCCGCCAGCGTTCGTACCACGGGCGCAGGGCGAGCAGTTGGGCCAGGTGGCCGCCGCTGGAGCCCACCAGGAGCAGGACTCCGGGCTCGCCGGCATCCTCGGTTGTCGTTTCCACGCGACTCCCCACAAGTTCGCTTGGACGTTCGGTGGTCGCCACGCGACAGCAGATCACACGTCCCCCGGCTGGTGAAATAGGGCGACCGGGCGACAAATCGATCTCTGCGGGTGGCGGATCGGGTGCGCCGCACCGACCATCGACATCGACGATCGTCACGACCTGGAGTTTCTTCGTCACCGTCCGGAGTCGACGGCGGACCGCCGGCTCCGGCGATTTCGGCGGATCAGCCGCTATGTCGTTTCTCGATGACGTCCAGCAGGGCGGGATGCAGTGCGGCGTTCCAGCCCGCGCCGGCGTCGGCGAGGCGCCAGGTGCGCAGCCACATCTCCAGCAGGTAGGCGTCGGCCACCAGCCGCCGGGCCGCCGGTGCGAGCCCGAGGTCGGCGCCGTACCGGTCGAGGTGGGCGTCGACGGCCCGCGCCGCCGCCGCGGCGGGCTCGCCCCGCAGCACCAGGGCCCGCTGGAACGCGTCGTGCGCCAGGTCGAAGCCGAGCGGCACGTCCGGCCCGCTGTGCTCCCAGTCCCAGGCGACGAGGCGGCCGGCGTACACGCCGAGGTTCCAGGGCACCCAGTCACCGTGCCAGTGCCCGAACTCGACGGCCGTGTCGCCGTGCCGGCCGGTCAGGGCGGCGACGGCGGCGACCGCCCGGGCCCCGTCCGGCGTGCCGGCGGCGGCGCGTGCGGCCTCGGCGGCGAGCCGGGCCAGGAACGCCGACCCGGCCACGGCGCGCGGTGGGGCCGGCGGGCGGCCCCGGCGGGCCACGGCCAGCAGCGCCGCGATCCGCGGCGGTTCGCCGGCCGACACCCCCCGCACCGCCGGTGGCAGCGGCTCGACGAGCGCGACCACCTGCCCGGCGGCCGTCGTCTCGGCGAGCAGCCGGGGCGCCGCCGGATGGTCGGGCACGCCGGTCACCGCCGGCAGCTCGCGCAGGGCCGCCGCCTCGGCGGTCACCAACGCCCGGGTGGCCCCGTTCCAGCCGATCTTCGCGTAGCCGAGGGCCCGGCCGTCCGCGCCGAACAGTTGCAGGGTGGGCTTGTGGTTCGGGTCCGGCGGGCGGACCCCGCAGGCAGCGTAGACCGACGGCGCGCCGAGCGCGGCGCCCAACCGCCCGGCCAGCAGCGCCTCGTCGGCCGCGACCCGCTCGGGCAGCGACACCGTCAGCCGGGGGAACCGGGCCAGGTCGACCGCGCCGACCCGCGCCAGCACGCCGAGCCCGGCCCGCACCGCCCGCACCTTCGGCGGACGCAGCGCGTTGTACGCCAGCAGCGAGGCGGCCGTGGCCCGGGGCGCGCCGAGCGGCAGCAGGAACCGGGCCCGGGCGAGCGACGGGACGACCGCGTACCGGGCGACGGCGCGGTGCCCCGGCGGCGGCGGGGCGCCCACGGTCAGGGCGATCCGCTCGTCGCCGAACACGGCCCGGGTGACCCAGCCGAGCCCGTCGGTACGCGAGCGGGGGTCGGCGGCGGCCGGCGCCGTCACGGGGCCCGGTCCGGCCAGTCGAGCTCCAGCCCCAACCGCTGCCGCAACGCGTCGTTGTACGGGCGGTAGTACTCGGTCAGCTCGGCGCGCACGGCCGGCTCCAGCGGCGCCGAGCGGCGGTCGTTGTAGACCTTGAAGTCGGGCAGGTCGTGCGGGGGCAGGCCGAGGAAGTCCAGCGTCCGGCGGTAGGTCGACCGGGCGTCGCGGTAGAGGTCCTCGCTGGGCAGGAAGAGGATCTGCCCCCGGTCGAACCGCTCCAGCCACGGCTCCAGGTGCTCCAGGTAGCGGCCCCGGGCCCGGTAGGTGTACCAGTCGTACGGCTCGCTGAAGTACTCCGGCTCGGCGATCAGCCGCTCCCGCTCCCCCGCCGTGCGCTCCTGCTCGGCGGCCAGCGCGGCGGCGAAGTCGAGCGGCTCGATGCCGTGCGTGCGCCGCTCCTTCCAGTGCGAGTACGCCCGCTCCACCGGGTCGCGCAGCAGCACGATCAGCCGCACCGACGGCATCAGCGCCGCGACCCGCTGCGCCGCGAGGGGGTGGAACATGTACAGCGGCGCCGCCTCGCCGACGCGTACCGGCCCGCCGTGCCGCTTCTCCAGCGCCTCCCGGTGGCGCTGCGTCGGGAAGTGCGAGCGGTACCAGGCCTCGCCGCGGCGCCAGTGCTCCTCGAAGTAGTGCGAGGACTTGGTGTTCCAGGCCGGGAAGAGCCGGGGCACCAGCGGGTGCTGGATCAGGTAGTTCCACAGCGAGGTGGTGCCGCCCCGCTTCGTGCCGATGATGAGGAAGTCCGGCAGCGGTCGCCGGTCGCTGGTCCGCACCCCGTAGTCGACGAGTGACTCCCGCACCCGCTCCGTCACCTGGGTCGGTACGAGCTGCTTCACCCGGTCTCGGATGGACGGCACGACGGACCTCACCTGCCCTTCGATTCCTCCGGGGCGCGCCCGGTGGCGGCCGGGGCCGCCTCCTGCCGCCCACGGACCTGCACCATGGTCACCCGGATGCGGTGCCGCACCCGGGGCAACGTCAACAAGCCGACGCAGCCGGCGGCCAGCACGCCCAGGGCCACGGCCAGGCCGCCGATCCCCCGGCCGCCGGCCAGCACCCCGACCGCCGCGGCGGCCCCGACCCCGGCGACGGTGGCCGCCCCGGCCCGCAGCATCGCCGCGTCCACCAGCGGCTGGCCGACCACGACCCGGGCGCAGACGACCGCCGTGACGTTCTCGGTGGCGATGCCGAGCGCCCAGGCCAGCGCCGCCCCGGTCGCGCCGTGCGCCGGGATCAGCCAGAGGCCGAGGGAGACGGTAACGAGCAGCCCGGCCAGCGTGGCGGCCAGGTGCAGCCCGCTGCGCCCGCCCATCAGCAGCAGGCTCTGCACGTTGCCGACGCCGGTGTTGACCAGCATGGCCAACGCGAGCACGGTCATCGCGGTGGCGCCGGCGGTGAACTCGGGCCCGAAGAGCTGGAGGAAGGCCAGCCCGAAGACGGCCAGCAGCAGGTAGACCGGCCAGGACAGCACCAGCCCCCACGTGGTCAACTGCCGGTGCACGGCCGCCGCCGCAACCCGGTCCCCGCGCCCGAGCAGCCGGGACAGCTGCGGCGACACCGCCACCCGCAGCCCCTGCATGGCCAGCTGGCCGGCGAGGATGTAGCGCCCGACGGCGCCGAACACGCCGGCGTCGGCTGGCCCGGCGAGCACCGACGTGAGCAGCACGCCCACCCACATGTTGCCGGCGTCGATGGCGGCCGACGCGGCCCGGGGCAGCGCGAAGCGCCAGAACGCCGACCAGTCGTCCGGGGCGGGCCGCAGCGCCGCGCCCCGGCCGACGCCGAGCGGGCCGGCCACCAGCGTCAGGCAGGCCAGCAGGGCGAGCGCCGCCGGCACCAGCCAGCCGGTCATGCCGGCCAGCAGGCCCCCGCCGGCCAGGGCCGCCGCGCCGACCAGCACGGGCCGGGCCACCGGCAGCAGGAAGAACTGCACCCCGACGTACGCCCGGATCGGGCGTACGCAGCGCAGCGCGGCGAGCAGCAGCGTCATCGCCACCACCACCGGCACCGCGGCGAAGCTGGCCGTCAGCAGGGCCGCGCCGTCGACGCCGGAGCCGCCGAGCAGGCGCGGGGCGAGCGCGTCGGCGGCGAGCACCCCGCCCACGGCGACGGCGACCGCGACCAGCAGCGGCGGGAGCAGCGCCACCGGGAGCACCCGGGCGGCGTCGCCGCGCGCGCCGAGGCGCCGGCGGGGCAGCGCCCACATCAGCCCGGTCTCCGCGCCGAGGGTGCACACGGCGGTGGCGACGGTGACCACCCCGATCGCGGCGAAGAACGCCCCGGAGCCGACCGTGCCGTAGCCGCGGGTGATGACGACCGCGAGCAGGAAGCCGAAGAGTCCGCTGGTGGCCGCGCCGATCAGCCCGGCGACGCCGCTGCGGACGCTGCGGCGGGTCTCCGTGTCGTCGCCGGACGCCCCGGCGGCCCCGGCGGCGGCGTGGGACCCGGGCGGCGGGTGGGTGGCGGCGGTCATGCGGGCACCGCTTCCGGGCGCGGGAGACGGGGGTGGTGCGGGCGGGCGACGGTCTCCCGCTCGGTGAGCGCCATCGCGAAGGCGACGGCGAAGAAGGCAACCGCGAGGTTCTGGTTGGCCATGCCGTAGAAGGGGATCTGCACCAGGCAGACCACCGGCACCACGGCCAGCCACTGCCCGGCGGCGGACGTGGCCCGGGCGCAGATCAGCGCGGCGACCACGAACCACGCGAGGAAGCACAGCAGCGCGGGGACGCCGTGGCTGAACAGCACCATCCACAGCTGCCCCTGGGTGCCGATCGGCGCCTCGGCGCTGACGGTGTCGACGTTCACCGGCGCGCCGTAGCCGAGCCAGGGCGACTCCCGTACCCGCCGGATCACCTCCACGTAGAGGGAGAGCCGGTCGGTGTTGGTGTCGCTGGACTCGACCCGGTTGCCGATCAGCTGGGTGACCGGGATGAACAGGGTGACGAGGCCACCGGTGACCACCACCCCGACGATCGACGCGGCCACCCGGACGTTGCCGCGCAGGGCGGCCCGGACGCCGAGCACCGCCAGCCCGGCGCCGAGGCTGAGGAACATCGCCCGGTTGAGCGTGAGGAAGGCCGGCGCCAACGACAGCGGCAGCGACGCCAGCAGCGCCCAGCGCAGCACGCCGCGCCGGCGCAGCATGGTGAAGGCCACCACGCAGGGCAGCGTCATCGCGTACGCGCTGCCGTAGTTGTTGGTGTACGCGAACGGCGCGGCCGGCCGGTAGATCGGATTCAACGACCGGGCGCTGTACTCCGCGGTGGTGAGGTGGACCATGTCCTGGATGAACGGGGTGTTGGCCACCCCGCCCGGCAGCAGCACCTCCACCGGGGTGGTCAGCGCGAACCGGGGTGCCAGCACGCCCAGCCAGCCCAGCGCGACCAGCCCGAACCAGAAGGCGCAGAGCGGAACGAGGACCGCGACCTGGTCGGGGCGTTCCCGGGTGACCGCGTAGACGTAGACGCCCACCACGAGGGCGGTGAGGTAGAAGGCGAGCCGCAGGGCGAACGTCAGCACCGAGGCCGGCGTCTGCAACTGGGTGGCGCTGACCACCACGACGGCCAGGAACAGCAGCCAGATCCCGGCGGCCGGGGGCAACGGCACGCGGCCCCGGATGAACAGCAGCGCGAACAGCAGCGCCCCGAGCAGGGGCCACCCGAGGTAGAACGCGCCGGCCAGCCACCACACGGGCACCATGCCGAACATCAACGCCAGCGGCCAGAGCGGCAACCGTGGCGGGGGCGGCGGCTGCGGCAGCGACGCGGCGGCGCCCGGGCCGCCGCCCGGCTCGGTCGTCGCCGGCGCGCGGGTGACCGGCACGGATCAGCCCCGGCCGCTGCGCGTCAACACGAAGCCGAGCGGGGTGACCCCGGCGGCGCGCAGCCGCTCCACGAGGCGGCGCAGGTCGCCCTGCCGGGTCCGGTCCTGTTCGACCACCACGACAGCCGTGCCCTGCCGGGCGACGGCGACCCCGCGCTCGTCGGACTCCGCCGGCGGGGCGTTGAACAGCACCAGGCTGTGGTCGGCGCCCTGCCGCCAGGTGCCGAACCGGACGCTGCCCGCGCCGACGGTCACCGGGTCGGTGCTCGGCGCCTTGCCGCTCCCGCCGGCCGCCGTCGAGGTGACCCGGGGCAGGGTCAGCGTGGCGTCCGGGTCGGTGGACGGGCGGGCGCCGATCGGGTGTGGCGACGGGCGTCGGGCCGCGGCCGGCTCCGGGGTGGCGCCGCTCTTGCCGTCCGTCGTCGAGCCGGCCGGCCGGGGCTTCGGGACGAGCGGGCGGGACGGGTCCGCCGTGGCGGGCAGCCGCTCCCGGTCGGCGAGCACGGTGGTGCGCAGCCGTTCGGCGCGCCCGCTGTCGTCGGCGACGAAGACCTCCCGGCCGACGGCCGCCAGCGCCACCGCCAGCCCGGCGGTGATGGCCGTGGGGTCCTCCTCGCGGGCGGTCAGCAGCGACACCCGGGCGGGCTGGCGCACCCGCTCGGCGATGGCCATCGCCACGTAGCGGATGTCGGCGTCGACCGCCTCCTTGCCGCCGCGCCACCGGCGGCTGCGGACCGTGCCGAGCAGCGGCAGCCCGATGGCGTCCCGGCCGTCGTCGACCGACCGGATCCGCCGGTCCATCGACTCCCAGGCGTACGCGAGCACCACGCCGAGCAGGGTCCCGCCGAGCAGGCCGGCGAGCAGGTAGAGCGGGCGGTTGCCGGCGGAGGAGGCCAGGGCCCGCTCGGCGGTCTGGGTGACCCAGCCGGGGTTGACGTCGACCGCGGCGATCTCGGTGCGCGCGGCGTTGAGCTGGGTGAGCTGGTTGTTGATCCCGGTCAGCTCGGTCACCGCGGCGTCGACGGCGCCCTCCCGGGCGTTGTTGACGCGCTTCTGCAGGGCGGCCTGCTGGGCGGCGACCTTGGCGATGCTCTCGTCGTACGAGCGCAGCATCTCCTCGCGCTGCTTCTCGTACATCGTGCGGCGCACGTCGAGGTAGGCCTGGGCGGCGAGGTTGACGCCCTCGACCGCCTGCTCGGCGGTGGGGGCCTGGTAGACGAAGCGCAGGATCTGCCCGCCGGTGGGCACCTCGACCTCCAGCGCGTCGCGTACCGCGCGCGGGTCCAGGTTCCCCGAGTCGGCCAGCCGCTGCACCACGTCGGTGCCCGTGGCGATGCCGCTCTCCACGTTCATGTTCACCGCCCGGTCGGCGTTGGCGCCGCTGGGCGTGAACGCGTCGGTGACGACGGGGCGGACCGCCACGACCGCGCTGGCGGTCACGGCGGCCGGTACGAGCACCACGTAGCCGAGCGCGGCGAGCAGGCCGATCGCGGCGACGGCCCCGACCAGGCGGATCCGGTGCAGCGGGACGCGCAGCAGGTCGGTCAGCGTGACGGTGCGGCCCGGTGTGCCGCCACCACCGGCGGGGACGTCCGTGGGCCAGGTACCGGGGGAAGCGTCAGTCATGGAACTTCTTCACCGTCTGTTGTGGATTTCCAGCGACCACGACCCGCGACGGCACGTCCGTACGGACCACCGTGGCGGCGCCCACGACACTGTCCCGGCCGATCCGCACGCCCTTCATCACCAGGGCGTGCGCCCCGATCCACACGTTGTCCTCGATCGTGATCGGGGCGCGGGTGGCCGGGACGGGCGGGTCGTGCCGCTGCTCGGGAGGCAGGTTGTGGAAGTCGTTGTCCAGCAGCTCGCAGTCCGAGAGCAGGCACCGGTCGCCGATCGTGACCGACGTCCAAGTGCCGATCCAGGTGGCGTTCAACAGGCAGTCGGCACCGACGCGCACCTCGCCCGGGCCGGCGAAGCGGACCAGCTTGTTGATCCGGGTGCGGTCACCGATGCTCACCCGTACGCCCCGGCGCAACCGGATCCGGCCGCGGATCTCCACGCCCCGACCCAGTGTCAGCCGGGGATAGCGCAGCGTGTACCAGCCGCGCTTGACCGCAAAGACGGCCCGCACCGCGAGCCCTCTGCGGTTGCCACCCGCGCCGACCAACGACCCTCCCCACGTCGTGCGGGCCGGCGACGGCTGATCCGTCGCCGGCCCAACGTGAACAATCTACCGATGTTCCGTTACGAACAGTCGACCGTCACTGCACGGAGAAGAAGGTCGACGGCGTTGACCACGTCACGCCGGCGGCCGCCGGGACCACCGTCGCCGCCGTTCCGTCGACCGCCGGGGCGGCCGTCGGGTCGAACGGAACGCTGCGCAGCGTTCCGTCGGTGGCACCGTACACGATCCGGCCGGCGACCCAGGCCATGCCCCGCACGGCCGACCAGGTCACCCCGGTGGTGGGCAGGGTGAACTCGGTGGCGCCGAGGTAGTTGCCGTCGATCTCGAAGTAGCGGTAGTAGAGACCGCTGGCGCCCGAGCGGGTGTAGTAGAGGCGCCCGTCGAGGTAGAACGCGCCGGTCATCAGCGCCGGATTGAACCAGTCGTTGTAGCCGGACGCCTCCCACGGGGCGCCGATCGCGCCGCCGTTGAACAGCGAGATGTCGATCCGGCTGCCCGTGGGGGTGCCGGCGACGGTGTGCGACCAGTAGATCCGGTCGTCCACCCGCCAGGTCGCGCCGGCCGCCGTGTAGTTGGGCTGGCTGACCGTGGTCGGGGTGCCCAGGCTGGCGCCGTCGAACGGCACCTTGGCCAGCTCGCCCGCGCCGGTGCCGACGTAGAGGTTGCCGGTGGTGGCGGTCGGCGCGTTCTTCGGGGTGATGGTGCGCCCACCGGTCAGCGGGAACATCCCGAGGCGGCCGTGGTACTCGTTGCCCATGCCGTCGGAGTTGTGGCCGAAGTAGAGGCCGTCGCTGCCGCGCCAGAGCACCGGCACGGAGGAGCCCCAGTTGCTGGTGCCGGCCGGCATCGACGCGCTGCCGCTGCGGCGGGGGTTCCAGTTGACCGGCATGCCGGTGGCCGGGGTGACCGCGGCGATGCCGAGCCGGTCGATCGCGCCGTTGCCGGCGGTGTCGCTGGCGTTCGGGTTGTTCAGCCAGCGGAAGTGCCCGCCGAGGTAGATGACGTTGTCGGCGACCTCGACGGAGGTGATGGTGTCGTTGCCGGTGTAGTCGACCCAGGTGCCCAGCTGGCCGGTGCCCCGGGCCGCGGTCTCGAAGCGCACCAGCGCGTCGCAGTAGGCGGCCGGCCAGCCCGAGCCGCCGTTGGTGCCGACGACGAACCAGCTGCCGTCGCCGCCGAACTTGACGTCCTGCACGTAGTGCACGAAGGTCGCCGGCGACGCGCACGGCGGCACGAACTTCTCCGTGCTCCAGTCGAGCACCGCCGGCGTGCCGGTGAGGTCGACCAGCGCCATCTGGTTGCGCGGCAGGTCGTTGACGAGCGTGAAGTTGCCGCCGACGGCCAGGGTGCCGCCGTCCGGGGAGACGTCGATCGTCCACACGTACGAGGTGGTCTGGTGGCGCCCGACGGTGGCGTTGACGTTGAACGTCGGGTCGATCGCGCCGGTCGTGGCGTTGAGCCGGCCGAGCCCGGCGTGCGCGGTGCCGTTGAGCCAGTTGAACGCCCCGGCCACGTAGAGCCAGTTGCCGTGCAGCGCCAGATCGCGGACGGTGCCGCCGTCGGAGCGGCCGACCCAGCTGTCGACGATCGCGCCCGTGGTGGGGTTGAGCGCCACCAGGTTCTTGCGGGAGACGCCGTTGACGGTCTTGAAGGTACCGCCGACGATCAGCGTGCCGCCGGGCCCGGCGACCAAGGTGTTGACCGCGCCGTCCAGCACCGGCAGGAAGCTGGTCGAGATCGTGCCGGTGGCCCGGTCGTACGCGAAGAGGTAGCGCTGGGTGGTCCACGCCGCGCTGGCGGTCTGCCGGATCTGGGTGAAGCTGCCGCCGACGAACACGGTGGAGCCGACCTGCGCGAAGGCGCGGGTCTCGCCGTCCCTGGCGTGCGGTGTGGCGTCGGCCGGATTGGCCGAGACCAGGGTCGCCGGTTCGGGCGCCGGCACCACGGCGGCGGACGTCCCGGTGGGGACGGCCAGCACGGCGGCTGCGGTCACGAGTGCGACCACCGCCGCCCGGGTGCGGAGTCCGGCGGATCGCCGAGAGAGCGGGATGTCGGGCACGCTACGCCTCCATGTCGGGAGAGAACCCGCGTAGCGTGCCTGGTCGGCCCCGGGTGGCGATATCCACCGATTGGGCGGTCACTGCATCAGCAACATGACACCGCACGCATAGAGTCGGATGTCCGACTCGCACCTATCACGCTGCGTCGAACTGTGAACGCGTCGCGTCAGCGGGCGCCCCCGGTGGGCTGTCGCAGGTAGCTGTCGCGGCCGGCGCGGGCGAACCCCGCCACCGACGAGGCGTCGTGGTTCATGGTCATGTCACAGGTGTCCGACCGGCGGGTCATCCCCGGGGAGTTGAAGTAGATCGCCGCCTTGATCTTCGGGTGCGCCTTCAGCGCCGCCGGGAACTCCTCGAACCAGCGCCGCTTCGCATCCGGGTCGGCCGCGTCGAAGTTGGTGCCGAACTCGGCGAGCATCCGCGGCTTGCCGACCCCGAGACGGTTCTCGTCCAGCCAGCGGTAGAAGCCGCCGATGGTGGTGGCCGGGCTCTTCCAGACCTTGCTGCCGTTGCAGACGTGGAAGTTGTACGGGTCGTAGCCCACCCAGTCGACGTACCGGTCACCGGGATAGAGACCGGTGTAGCGGTCGTAGTGACCCGACCAGCCCATCATCGTCCAGACCCAGACCGCGTTGTCGGCGCCCGCCGCGGCGAACCGGTCGTGCACGTGCCGCCAGGCGCGGACGAAGTCGGCGTCGCTGCCCTTGGCCGGCTCGTCCTCCGGCTCGTGGTCGAAGCCCATGAACACCGGCACGCCGGTGTCGCGGATCCGGCCGGCGACCGCGTCGATGGTGGCGTCGTACCGGCCACTGTAGACGTCCTGCCAGGTCAGCACCGTGCCGGAGGAGAAGATCCGCGACTCCCAGGCGAAGAACATCAGCCGCCCCTCGCGCATCTGCTGCCGCTGGTAGGCGTCGGGGAAGGCGCCGTTGCTGCCGGCGTTGGAGAAGTCGTGGTAGCGGTGCACGATGTCGAACTTCCGCCCGACCTGCGCCTCCACCTCGGCGACCGCCGCGCCGTGGTCCCAGCCGTCGCCGGCGCTCGACGGGGAGTACATCCCCCACCAGGCGCCGCAGGAGGGCACAAGCCTGCTCGACACCTCGCCGCACCGGTCCGTACCGGCCGAAGGGCTCGCCGACGGGCCCGGGGTGGCGCGGGTGGGGCTGGCGCTGGGCGTCGGCCGCGGCGCGGGGCTCGGCGCGACCGTCCGGCTCGGCGACGGCGCGGCGCTGGTCACCGCCGGCGTGGGCCGGGTGCCGACGTCGTAGCGGATCTCCAGGCGCGGACGCAGGTCGGGATTGCGGTTCTCCGTCGACGCCCAGTAGATCCTGCTCTCCAGGCCCGTCTGCGCCAGCGAGACCGTCCAGGTGCCGTTGCCGTTCACCAGGGCCGAGACGTCCCACTCGTTGAAGCCCTTCGCCACGCCGGAGACGGTGTCGAGCACCGCCCCGGGCAGCATCGGCGTCGGCCGTGCCGCGCGGGCGTCCACCGGGGAGGCGTGCGCGGTCACCGTCGCCGGGAACTCCTGCCACGCGTGCACCCGCAGCGTGGCCCGCACGTTGACCGCCGTCGCCGGCAGGGTGGTCACCGCGAACTGGACGACCGCCTCCCGGCCGCCCCGCGGGTTGCCGTCGCAGCGGACCGCACAGGTCGCCAGCGTCGTCTTCGCGCCGTTGTCGCCGTCCTGCGGCACCATGGTCGCCGTGGTGTCCGCGATCGCCCCGATGGACAGGTCGTCGGCGGCCAGCAGCGGCATCGTGGTGGCCACGATGCCGACCACCACGGTGGCGCCGGCCACGCCGAGGACGACGGCCTTGCGCCGTGGGCCGGGGTGCCGGGGGATGCGGTGCAGTCCGTGCCTGCTCAAGGAGTACTCCCTGTGTGTCGGACGGTGACGGTCAGCAGCGTAACCACGGCCACGGCGTGACGTGGGGACGACAGCCGGACCTAAGCGCGTCTTAACCGTCGCCTAAGGATGCCCCGGACGACCACAGGGGACACTCCCGCCCCCACGCCGTCGGTCAGGCGGCGCGGGCGGCGGCCAGCGCGGCGGCCATCGCGGCCCGGGGCGCGGCGACGCCGGTGAAGTGCTCGAACTGGCCCACCGCCTGGGCCAGGAGCAGGTCGATCCCGGAGACGATCCGGCAGCCGGCATCCTGGGCCGACGCGGCCAGCGGCGTCGGCCACGGGTCGTAGAGCGCGTCGAAGAGCACCGTCCCCGGCCGCCAGGCCACCGCTTGGGCGAGCGGATCCGCCACGCCCTTCGGCACGGTGGAGACCACCACGTCGGCGCGGCACCCGTCGGCCGCGTCGGCCCAGGGCGCGCCGGTCATCGGCACGCCGACCGCGCGCGCCACCGGGCGCAGTTCCTCGGCCGCCGCCGGGCGGCGGGCCACCACGGTCACCGCAGCCGCGCCGAGCCGCCCCGCCGCCGCCACCGCAGCCCGGGCCGTGCCGCCCGCGCCCAGCACGGTCACCGTCGCGCCCGGGCGCACCCCGGCGTCGGCGAGCACCTCGACCATGCCGACCACGTCGGTGTTGTCGGCGTACCAGGAGCCGTCCGGGCGGCGTACCAGCGTGTTGGCGGCGCCGACGGCGGCGGCGAGCGGCGAAACCTCGGCCGCCACCGCGAGCGCCGCCTCCTTGCCGGGCATGGTCACCGACAGCCCGGCCCACTCCGGGCCCAGGCCGGCAACCACGTCCGGCAGCTCCGCCGCCGCGCACTCGATCCGGGTGTACGACCACCCGGTCAGCCCCGCCGCCGCGTAGCCGGCGTTGTGGATCACCGGGGAAAGGGAGTGCGCGATCGGCGTGCCGAGCACCCCCGCCCGCCGTGCGGCCGCCATCAGATGATCCCGGCCTCCCGGGCCTTATCCATGTTCTTCTCGTGTTCCGGGAAGGTCTCGGCGAAGGCGGAGTGCCCCTCCTTGTCGATCGCAACGAAGAAGAGCCACTTGCCGACCGGCGGGTCCATCGCGCCCTCCATGGCCTGCTTGCCCGGGTTGTTGATCGGGGTGGGTACGAGGCCACGCAGCTTGCGATTGTACGGGTTCTTCGGGTCGTCCAGTTCTGCCGCGGTCATGTCCCCGGACCGCTTGGTCGGCTTCCCGATCGACTCCAGGTAGTAGTTTACCGTGACGTCCATCTCCAGGCAGTTGCAGTCGAAGTCGCCGAAGACCCGGTTGTACGCGACCCGGGCGACCTTGCCCAGGTCGTCCTTGTTGCCCGCCTCGGCCTGCGCCAGCGACGCCACGATCAGCGCCTCGTACGGGCTGATGCCGCCGCGCTCCTTCTGCACCCGGTCGGCGAACTGCATCTCCTGGGTCACGCTGAGGAAGTTCTCCACCATCAGCTCGATGATGCTCTCGGCGGTCGCCTTCGGCGGGATCTCGTAGGTGTCCGGGTAGAGGAAGCCCTCGATCGACGGCTTGACCTTCTTGTTGTCGCTGCGCTTGAACCACCAGTCCGGCACGCCCCGCGCGATCGGGTCCTTCGCCGCCGCCTCGAAGTCCTTCACGGGGATCTTGGTCTTCTCGGAGAGCAGCTTGTAGACGTTCTTCGCCGTCCGGCCCTCCGGGATGGTGACCCCGTTGACGATCCGGTTCTTCAGGTCGAGCATCGCGGTGACCGCGCTCTCGCCGCTCATCTGCTTGCGCAGCTTGTACGTGCCCGGCTGGATGTTCTTGCTCCGGGCGTTCCCCTCGGCGGCCTCGATGAACGCCTTGGCGCTCTTCACCACGCCGGCGGTGACCAGCGCGTCGGCCATGTCGGCGATCAGCGCGCCCTGCTTGATCTCGACCGTCACCTCGCCGGTGCCCGCGCCGTCGTAGTCGGGGGTGACGAAGTAGCTCTGGATCCGGTCGAAGCCGTAGAAGGCGCCGCCGCCGATGCCGCCCAGCAGGACCAGCGCGAGCAGCAGCGCCAGGACGGTCTTGCCCCGCCCGCCGCCGGAGCCGCCCTTGCGCTTGCGCACCGCGCCGCGCCGGTGCTTGCCCTTCTCACCCCGGTCCTGCTCGTCGAACCCGAGGTCAAGATCGTCCATCATCGCGTCCGCCTCCGCTGCGCGTCCAGCCAGCTCTGCAGAATCTCCACCGCGGCAGCCTGGTCGACCACCGCCCGTTGCCGTTTACCTCGGACACCACGCTCGGCAAGCCTACGAGACGCTACGACCGTGGACATCCTCTCGTCGGTGAGCGCCACCGGAACGGGCGCTATTACATCGGCCAGTCGGTCAGCGTACGCCTTCGCGTGTACGGCGGCGGGACCGTGCTTGCCGGCGAGATTGACCGGAAGGCCCACGACGACCTCCACCGCCTCGTGCTCGGCCACCAGCGCCCCGAGCGCGGCGATGTCGGCCGGCACCGCGTCCGCAGCCGCGGTGAGGTCGCGGGCGAGGGTCACCAGCGGGGTGGCCAGCACGCCGTGCGGGTCCGAGCGGGAGACCCCCACCCGTACCTGCCCGACGTCCACCCCGAGCCGGACTCCCCGGGACAACTCACTCACGGCCGGTGACTCCCTCGAAATGGCGAACCAGGGCGGACCGCGCGGGTCCGCCCTGGCCGCTGCCAGCGCACATCACGCCTCGGCGATCGCCTTCTCGACCGTGAGCAGCAGCTTCGGCGCCTCGGCGGCCGGCAGGCCACCGCCCTGCGCCAGGTCGGGGCTGCCCCCGCCGCGCCCGGAGAAGGCCGCCTTGACCAGGTCGGAGGCGGCCAGGCCCCGGCTGCGCGCGGCCGGGTTCACCGCGACGACCAGCGACGCCTTGCCGTTGGCCCGGGCCGCCACCGCGACGACCGCCGGCCGCGCCGGGTCGATCTTGCCCCGGATCTCCTGGGCGAGGGTCCGCACGTCGTTGCCGGCCGCACCCTCCGGCGCCTCGGTGCCCACGTACGCGACGCCCCGCACGTCCTTCGCCTGTGCGGCGAGCGCCGACGCGCCGCCGAGCACCAGCTGGGCCCGCAGCTTCTCCAGCTCCTTCTCGGCGTCGCGCAGCTGCGTCACGGTCTGCTCGACCCGGTCGGCGACCTGGTCGTTGGGCACCCGGTACAGCTCGGCGAGGCGGGAGACCAGCAGGTGCTCCCGGGCCAGGAAGTTGAAGGCGTCCATGCCGACCAGGGCCTCGACCCGGCGCACCCCGGAGCCGATCGACGACTCGTTGAGGATCTTGACCAGCCCGAGCTGGCCGGAACGGGAGACGTGGGTGCCGCCGCACAGCTCACGGGCGTAGTCGCCGACCTCGACGACCCGCACCTCCTCGCCGTACTTCTCGCCGAACAGCGCCATCGCGCCGATCCGCCGCGCCTCGTCCAGCGAGGTGATGAAGGCGTGCACCTCCAGGTCGGCGAGGAGCACCTCGTTGACCTGCTGCTCGACGTCGCGCAGCACGCTCGGCGCCACGCCCGTCGGGGTGTTGAAGTCGAAGCGCAGCCGGCCCGGCGCGTTCAGCGAACCGGCCTGGGTGGCGGACTCGCCGAGGAAGTTGCGCATCGTCTGGTGCACCAGGTGCGTCGCGGTGTGCGACCGGGAGATGGCCCGCCGGCGGGTGGTGTCGATCTCGGCGTAGCCGGTCTCACCCGCCCGCACCTCGCCCCGGAGCACGCGGGCGCGGTGCACGATCAGGCCGGGCACCGGCTGCTGCACGTCGAGCACCTCGACCTGGCCGCCGCCCACCGTGATCATGCCGTGGTCGGGCTGCTGCCCGCCGCCCTCGGCGTAGAACGGGGTGGCGTCGAGCACCAGCTCGATCGTGTCGCCCTCGACTGCCGCCTGGCGGGGGCCGTCGACGCCGAGCACCGCCCGCACCGTCGACTCCCGGGACACCTCGCCGTAGCCGGTGAACCGCACCGGGCCGCCCGAGTCGAGCACCGACCGGTACGCCGACAGGTCGGTGTGCCCGGTCTTGCGCGCCTGGGCGTCGGCCTTGGCGCGGGCCCGCTGGTCGGCCATCAGCCGGCGGAAGCCCTCGGCGTCGACCGCCAGGCCCTGCTCGGCCGCGATCTCCAGGGTCAGGTCGATCGGGAAGCCGTACGTGTCGTGCAGCTGGAACGCCTTCTCGCCCGACAGCGCCGGCTTGCCGGCGGTGCGGGTCTCCGCGATCGCCGTGTCCAGGATCGTGGTGCCGGCGCGCAGGGTGGACAGGAAGGCGTCCTCCTCCGCGTACGCGTAGTCGGCGATCCGGTCGAAGTCGGCGGCCAGCTCCGGGTACGACGGGGCCATGCAGTCCCGGGCCACCGGCAGCAGCTCGGGCAGCGCCCGCTCCTGCCAGCCCAGCAGCCGCACCGACCGGATCGCCCGGCGCATGATGCGGCGCAGCACGTAGCCGCGCCCCTCGTTGCTGGGGGTGACCCCGTCGCCGATCAGCATCAGCGCGGTACGCACGTGGTCGGCGATGACGCGCAGCCGCACGTCGTCCGGGTGCGACTCGCTGGCGACGTGGCCGGAGTGCGCGCCGTAGCGCTTGCCGGTCAGCTCGGCGGCCTTGTCGAGGATCGGCCGGACCTCGTCGATCTCGTAGAGGTTGTCGACGCCCTGGAGGATGGAGGCCATCCGCTCCAGGCCCATGCCGGTGTCGATGTTCTTCGCCGGCAGGTCACCGAGGATCGGGTAGTCCTCCTTGCCGGTGCCCGGGCCGCGCTCGAACTGCATGAAGACGAGGTTCCAGAACTCCATGTAGCGGTCCTCGTCGACCGCCGGGCCGCCCTCGCGGCCGTACTCCGGGCCCCGGTCGTAGAACAGCTCCGAGCACGGGCCGCAGGGGCCGGGGATGCCCATCGACCAGAAGTTGTCCGCCTTGCCCCGGCGCACGATCCGCTCGGTCGGCACACCGACCGAGCGCCAGATCTCGAACGCCTCGTCGTCGTCGAGGTAGACCGTCGGCCAGATCCGCTCCGGGTCGAGGCCGAAACCGCCCTGCTCCTGGGACTTGGTGACCAGGTCCCAGGCGAGCGGGATCGCCCCGTCCTTGAAGTAGTCACCGAAGGAGAAGTTGCCGTTCATCTGGAAGAACGTGCCGTGCCGGCTGGTCTTGCCGACCTCGTCGATGTCGGGCGTGCGGATGCACTTCTGCACGCTGACCGCCCGCCGGTACGGCGGGGTCTGCTGCCCCAGGAAGTAGGGGACGAACTGCACCATGCCGGCGTTGACGAACAGCAGGTTCGGGTCGCTGATGGCGGGCAGCGGAGCGGACGGCACCACGGTGTGGCCGTTCGCCTCGAAGTGGGCGAGGTACCGCCGCTTGATCTCCGCCGTCTTCATCGCTGGTGTTCCTCCGGAAAGATCTCTCGGTCGCCGATGCGCGGGTCCTCCCGCAGCTCGGCGAACTGGTCGTCGAACGCCTCGCCCTGGGCGAACGCCTCGTGGATCTCCTGCTCGCGCTCGGCCATCGCGATCCGGACGTCCTCCACGAAGCTACGCAGCGACTCCGCCAGCCCGCCAGCGGATTCGGTCACCGTGCTGGCGATGCCGGCCGGGGTGTACGCCTGTGCGGTGCGGGTGGCCTTGCGGACCACCACCACGCCGACGGCCAGCCCGATGCCGAGCCAGAACAACCGCCTCATCTCCGAGCTCCTCCTGGTCGTGGCGGGTCAGCGGTTGCCGCGCTTGGCGGCCCGCCGCTGCTGCTTGATGGTGTCGCGCACCTCACGCTCGGTCTCGGCGTGCCGCCGGGCGGACGCGGCCTTGCGTACGCCGTAGCCGAACGCTGCCACCTTGACCAACGGGTTGGCGGCGGCGGCGGAGACGACGGTCGCCAGGTTCGCGACGTTGGCGGTCACGTTCTGCGCGTGGCTGGTCATGGTGTCGACCTTGGCGAGCTGGAGGTTGACCCCGTCGAGGGAGGTCTGCACCTGCTCCAGGGCGGTGTTGACGTTCTTCACGGTGGTGTTCACGTCGCCGAGCAGCGGCGCGGTCCGGTCGTTGAGGTCGTTGATCATCCGGGTGGTGGCGTCCACGGTGTGCCGCAGCCGCAGGATGGGCAGCGTCAGGATCAACACCAGCATCGCGAACGCGATCGCCGCGATCAGCGCCGCGACCTCGAAAAAGCCCACGCCTGTCCTCCTCAAGCAGAGTTCCGGGAACCCGACGCCCCCGGAACGCGCGACCGTCCTGCCCACACCGCCGTCCGGCACCCGTGAGGGGCCGGCGGGAGCTGGCGGTCCGCCAGCCCCAGACCCTACCGTCCGTGATGGAAACCGGCTCAGGACGGTGAGGGTGTCGGTGTCGCGAGCGGATCCTCGCTGACCGTCGGGAAGGGATCCTCGCCGGTGAGTGACGGGTCGGTGGTGGGCTGGGGCCGGGTCCGCTCGTCGTCGATCGCGTTGCGGACCTTCACCGACACCAACGAGCCGGAGCACTGCTCCGCAGCGGTCGCCGGGTCGGGCGACGGCACGACCGCCGGTTCCCCGTCCACCGGGGGCGGCACGCAGGCGGGCTCGCGCACCCACAGGTCGAGGGTCAGCTCGTCCCGGCGCCAGCACGTGTAGCTCCCCTTCGCCGGTTGCTCGGGGCAGCGGCTCACCTTCCACGGTCGCCAGCCGTCGTCGGCCAGCGCCCGCTCGTAGACCTGCGCCGTCTCCGCCGGCGACCGCTCGGACGTGGCCGTGCGTTCGCGCAGCCGGCAGTCGAGCAGGCACCACCGGCTGCCGCTGACGTCGTCGACGGTCTGCACCGCCGCCCAACCCGGCACGTCCAGCTCGTCGAGGGTGTCGAAGACCGGATCGCGGCTGAGCGTACGGATGCCGAAGTAGAGCGGGATCGCGCCGAGCAGCACCACGCTGACCAGGGCGAGGATGCCCATCCGCAGCCGCCGCCGCTCACGCATCCGGCGACGCAGCTCGGACCGCGCGCCGCGCAGCCCGCCGGGGCCGGCCGCGTCGTCGTCCGGCGACTCCGGCTCCGCGGGCCGGCGCAGCGCCGCTTCGTCGGCCGGCTCGGTGGGTGGTACGACCGCCGCGGCGGCCCGCGCCACCACCGGCTCGCCCGCGGCGCCCGGCGGCGGCACGGGCGCGACGCCGGACGGCTCCGGCCGCCCCGGCTCGCGGTGTGGCGGGATCGCCCGGCCGGCGGCGCGGTCCTCGGGCCCGGGGCGGGGCGCCGGGGCGGCCGCCCGGGCCACCCCGGGCGGGCCGGCGGGGCCGGGTCGGGGGCCTTCGCCGGACGTCGGCTCGGGCCGGGCCCGCCCGCCGACCGGCGGCCGGACGGCACCGGAACCCGCACCGGGCCGGGCCGGGTCCGGCGGAGTGGCGGCCGGACGGACCGGGCCGGACGAGGTCTGTCCGGCCTCGCCCGGTGCGGACGGGTTCGCTCCCGGGCCGGCGAGGCCCGACGGCGCCTCGGGGCCGTGCGGGCCGGGGCCGGGGCGGCGCGGACCGGGCGGCGCGCTCGGGCTGGCGGCGGCTGGCGACGACCCGGCCGTGGACGGCCCGGCGGCGGTGCCGGGTGACGGCGCGACGGACCGTGCGGGACCGGCCGGGCCGGCGTCGGGACGCGCGGCGCCCCGGGCCGGACCTGCCAGGCCAGGGTCGGGACGCGCGGCGCCCCGCGCCGGACCCGCCAGGCCAGGGTCGGGACGCGCGGCACCCCGCGCGGGACCGGCCAGGCCAGGGTCGGGACGCGCCGGACCCGCCAGGCCGGCGTCCAAACGCGCGGCACCCCGCGCGGGACCCGCCGGGCCGGTGTCCGGGCGCGCGGCGCCCCGCGCCGGACCCGCCAGGCCAGGGTCGGGACGCGCGGCACCCCGCGCTGGACCGGCCAGGCCAGGGTCGGGACGCGCCGGACCCGCCAGGCCGGCGTCCAAACGCGCGGCACCCCGCGCGGGTCCGGCCGGGGTGGGGTCGGGGCGGGTCGGGTCGGGATGGGCCCGGCCGGCTGGGGTCGGGGCGCCGGGCGGTGGCGGTGGACCGGCCGGTGTGGGGCGGGCGGCGCCCCGGGCCGGCGGCCCGGGATGTGCGGTGTCGGCGGGCCGGGGCGGCTCGGCGACGGGTCGGGCCCGGCCGGCCGGCCGGCCGGGTTCGGTGGCGTCGGTGGGTCGCGGCGGCTGCGCGCCGGGCCGCGCCCGGCCCACGGGGATGTCGCCGGTCCCGGCGCCGTGCTGCCCCGGCCCGGGCGGCACCGGCGACGGACCGCCCGGAGCGGGCGGTGCCGACCGCTTGACCGTCGGCAGGGCGGGATCGGTGTGGTGGGCACGGCCGGCCTGCCGCAGCCAGTCGGCCGGGCGCTCCGGTCGGCCGGCCCGGGAGTCACCGGGCTGGCGTCGCCGCCCCGCTTCCCCGTCGGCCGGGCGCGGCGCGTGCGGCGGGTTCTCCGCCTCGTCCGGGACGGCGGGGCGGCCCGGGGTCGGGACCACCCCGTCGTCCCCACGGCGCGTGGAGGGCTGACCGCCGACCGTGGCGCGCCCGGCCCGGCCGGCGGTCTCGTCGTCGCCGGCCGCACGCCGGCCCCGACCCGTGACCTCGATGTCGTCGGGTGCGGCGCGTCGACCGCGGGGTGCGAGGTCCTGGGTCGGTTGCACCCCGACGCCGGGAGGCGCGGCGGGCACGCCGGGCACGGGTGGGGCGTTTCCGGAGCGCGGTACCGGCGGAGCGTTGCCGGGCACCAGCGGGGCGTTGCCCGAGCCGGGCACCGACGGGGCGTTGCCGGAGCCGGGCACCGGCGGGGCGTTGCCCGAGCGGGGCACCGGTGGCACGTCTTCCTCGGCGGCGCGGCGTCGGCCGGTGGGCCCACCGGGGCGTCGCCCTCGGTCGGCCCCGTCGCCGTCCGGCGCCGGCGGGGCTGCCGTCGGCACGGCTCCGGTGCCGTCCGTCGGGACGGGCGCGCCGGCACCGACCGGGCCCCGCCGCATCCGGCCGGACCGGGGGTCCCGTGCGTCGGCCGGGGCGCCGCGCAGCTCACCGGTCGGCGGACCGGCTGGCGGCCGGGGGGCGCCGGGGTCCGGGACGCCGACCCGGGCGGCGCCCACGGCACCGCCGGGCCGCCCGGCGGCACCCGGTGGCGGCGTACCGCTCGGCACCGCCGCCCGGCCGTCGGGGCGGTGCCCGGGCGTCGCCCCGGCCGGGTGCGGCGCATTCGGCGCGTCGGGGTGCAGGGGCACCGGCGCACCCGGACGCGGTCCGGTCGGCGCGCCGGCGTGGGTGGGCGGGGGCGTGCCGGGCGGCGGCCCGGCGGGGAGGCCGGGCTGCGGCCCGGTCCGCGGGTCGGCCTGCGGATGCGCCGGGAAGCCGGCCTGCGGATGCGGCGCGGGAACCGGCGGGCCGGCCGGAGGAGCCGCCTGCGGGCCCGTCGCGGTGCCGGCGGGCGGGCCCGCCGACGGACCGGCCTGCGGGCCCGTCGGGGCGCCCGGAACGGGGCGCGGCCGTCGGTCCGGGCCGTCCGGGCCGGGTTGCGGACGACCGGCCGTCGGGGGTCGACGGACGGGCTGGTGCGGGGGGACGGCCCCGGGGGCGGCGGGTCCGGCCGGCCGGGGTTCCGGCGCGCCGGGCCAGGGTCCGTCCACCGGGCGCGAGCGCGGGGGCTCGGCCTCGCCGCGGCGTACCGGGGGCGCGGCGGCCGGACCGGGGCCACGGTGGGGCGGCGGCCCGGCAGGGCCGGGAGCCGTCGGGTCACCCGGACGCGGGCCGGCAGGCGAGGCGGGCTCCAGCCCGTCCGGCCCCAGCTCGGTGCGCTGCTGCTTGGCCGAGCGCAGGTCGTCGATCCAGCCGAACTCCTCGCCGCTGATCGGCTCCTCGGGCTCGGCCTCGGCCTTGCCCCGCCCCCAGCGGCGACCCTTGGCGCGGGAGTCGCGCCGCTCTTCGGGGCCGTCCTCCGGTCGCTCCGAACCACGCGATTTCACTACTGACCCTCCCCGGCGGTGTCACTGCCGCCCTCTCGCGCCGCGTCGGCGCCGCCCGTGTCCGTCTGTCGGCGGCCGTTGTCCGCCGAACCGCTCCCGACCGCCGCCGCCGAGGGCGCGGCCGGAGCGGGCAGCCCCCGGACGATACGGCGTAGCAACGGCAGCCGGGTGGCGACCGAGCGCTCGGCGCCGTGCTGACTGGGCCGGTAGTAGTCGGTGCCGGCGAGATCGTCGGGGGCGTACTGCTGGGTGACCACGCCGCGCTGGTCGTCGTGGGGATAGCGGTAACCGGTCCCGTGCCCCAGCCCCTTGGCACCCGAGTAGTGCGCGTCGCGCAGCCCGCGCGGCACCGGCCCGCCCCGGCCGGCCCGCACGTCGGCGATGGCCGCGCCGATCGCGGTGGTCGCCGAGTTGGACTTCGGCGCGGTGGCCAGGTGGATCACCGCCTGGGCGAGGTTGAGCTGCGCCTCGGGCAGCCCGACGTACTCCACGGCGTGGGCGGCGGCGGTGGCCACGCTCAGCGCGGTCGGGTCGGCCATGCCGACGTCCTCGCTGGCGAAGATGACCAGGCGACGGGCGATGAACCGGGCGTCCTCGCCGGCGACCAGCATCCGGGCCAGCCAGTGCAGCGCGGCGTCCACGTCGGAGCCCCGCATGCTCTTGATGAAGGCGCTGGTCACGTCGTAGTGGGCGTCGCCGGCCCGGTCGTAGCGCACGGCCGCCACGTCGACCGCCTGCTCGGCGGTGGCGAGGTCGATCCGCCCGGCGCCGAGGGCCGTGGCGGAGGCCGCCGCCGCCTCCAGCGCCGTCAGCGCCTTGCGTACGTCGCCGGCCGCGAGGCGTACGAGATGGTCCTCGGCCTCGGTCTCGAGGGTGAGCGCGCCACCGAGGCCGCGCTCATCGGCGACCGCGCGGCGCAGCAGGTCGCGCACCGCCGCGTCGTCCAGCGGCTGGAGGGTGAGCAGCACGCACCGCGACAGCAGGGGCGAGATGACCGAGAAGTACGGGTTCTCGGTGGTCGCCGCGAGCAGCGTGACCGTGCGGTCCTCGACGGCGGCGAGCAGCGAATCCTGCTGGGTCTTGCTGAACCGGTGCACCTCGTCGATGAAGAGCACCGTCTGCGGGCCGCCGGAACGGCGCTGGCGGCGGGCGGTCTCGATCACCGCGCGCACGTCCTTGACCCCGGCGGTGAGGGCCGACATGGCGACGAACCGGCGGTCCGTGGCCCGCGCCACCAGGTGCGCGATGGTCGTCTTGCCGCTGCCGGGCGGGCCCCAGAGGATCACCGACATCGGCGCCGTGGCCGAGACGAGCTGGCGCAGTGGGGCGCCCGGCGCGAGCAGGTGGTCCTGCCCGACCAGCTCGTCGATGCTGCGCGGGCGCATCCGGACGGGCAGCGGCGAGTCCTCCCCCACCGCCGTGAACCCGTCCACACCGACGGAACCCGCGGGCGTGGGGGGCGCTCCGGCGGGTTCACCGAGGGAGAAGAGGGCGTCGGACTCCATCACGGGAACAGTACCGGGCCCGGCCCACGGCGCCGGAAGCGCGCCGTGGGACCGGGCCCGCGATGATCGATTGCGGTCAGCCGCGGCCGGGGCGCCGGCCCCGGTACCACCGGCCGCCACCGCCGCCGCCACCGCCGCGCGGGCCCCGGCCGACCCCGGCCAGGTAGAGGGAGAGCAGCAGGAGGCCGATGAGCACGAGGGTGTTCCAGTTGAACAGGTCCGGAGCACCGAAGTTGGTGTTCAGCAGGTCGATGAGCAGGGCGAAGCCGAAAACGACCGCCGCGAGAATGGCGAGCATGGCGTTCCTCCGGTGGGGGTTCCCAGTGGGTCGGCGCGGGATGTACCCAATCGGTCCGCTCGCCAATCTCCACCCTGGAGCGGCACGGTCTCCCGCCAGGTCCCGCCGGCGGCCGGACGCCGGGTCCGCCGGCAGGAGGCCGGAGCGCGTCCTAGGCTTGCTGACATGATCATCGCCGACCAGGTCCTGGAGGGGCGGGACGCCATCCTGGCTGCCGCCGGTCACCACCCGTACGCCCGGCACGCGCTCACCCGGGGCGAGGTGCCGCGCGGCTGGCGGCGCGGCGACGCGGTGGGCTGGCTGCTGCCGGCGGAGCACGGCCCGCGCGGCGGCGCGGTCGGCGCCCCCGGGCCGGCGGTCGAGCTCTTCGCCGACCTGGTCGCGCGGGGCGCGCTGCGGCCCGGCCAGTGGCTGCATCTGCCGCGGCTCGACCCGGCGGCGCTGCCCGGCCGGCTGGCCGTGGCCCGGCACGACGAGTGGGACTTCCTCTGGACCACCGTCGCGCCGCCGCGCCAGCCCGACGAGGAGCGGGTGGTCCGGCTCACCGCAGCCGACCACCCGGCGCTGACCGCCCTCATCGACGAGGCGTTCCCCACCACCACCTCCCGCCCGGGCGACCCGCGGATCGTCGACTGGTACGGCATCCGCGACGGCGACCGGCTCGTCGCCTGCGGCGCCGACCGCAGCCGGGGGGACATCGGCTTCCTCGCCGGACTGACCGTCGCCCCCGACCTGCGGGGGCGGGGACTGGGCGCGGCGCTGACCGCCGCGATGACCCGGGCCCTGCTCGCCCGCCACGACACCGTGGCCCTCGGCGTCTACAGCGTCAACGTCGGGGCGATCCGGCTCTACCGGCGGCTCGGCTTCACCGGCGCCCTGGCCCGCAGCTCGGTGCACCTGGCCTGAGCGTCCGGCGCTGTCAGGCGCCGCGCGTCGGGGCGGAGGCGGGCGCCGCCACCGCGTCGGGCACCGGACCCGACCCGGTACGGGCGCCCGGGACCGCACCGGTCGCCGGCACCGGATCGGCACCCGGGGCCGCACCGGTGGCCGGGGCGCGGTGGCGGGCCCGCCAGGCCGGCAGGTAGAGCGGCGCGGCGAGGGCCAGCACCACGGCCCCGACCAGCATCGCGGCGCTGACGCTGACCGTGTCGGCGAGCGCCGTCAGCACGATGGCGCCGACCGCGAAGCCGGGCTGGCCCATCATCGAGTTCAGCGAGAGCACGCTGGTCCGGTACGGGCCGTCGACCTGCCGGTGCAGCAGCCCCATGTGCAGCGGGTTGGACGCGCCGTGCACGGTGTAGCAGGCCAGGTAGGCGACCAGCACCCCGACCGGCCCGGCCAGCAGGCTCATCCCGACGATGGTCGCGCCCTGCACGATCCGCAGCAGGGCGGCGCTCGGCGCGGCACCCAGCCACCGCAGCAGCAGCGGGGTGAGCGCCGCGCCGGCCGCGCCGGCGAGCCAGGCCGCCGAGCTGGCGGGCCCCAGCAGCGCCGCCGCCCGGTCCGGATCGCCGACCACCTCGGCCAGTCGGACCGGCAGCAGCGACTCGAAGGTGACCATCCCGAAGCCCCAGAACAACTCCACGCAGACCAGGGCGAGCAGCACCCGGGAGCGGCGCAGCAGCCCGAACGCCTGCCCGACCATCCGGGGCGCCTCGACGACCGACGCCCGCAGCGCGCCGGCGCCCCGGCCCGGGCGGACCTCGACCAGCAGCACCAGCAGGGCGACCAGGGCCGCCGCCTGGAGCGCGATCGCGACCAGCACCGGCACGGTCAGCGCGCTGATGGGCCCGACCGGCCCCAGCGCGACCAGGCCGCCGCCGAGCAGGGCGCCGGCGGCCATGGCGACGCCGACGACGGTCCCGGCGTGGCCGAGGCCCGGTTCGTACTCGGCGTCCGGGTCGGCGGCGAGCGTGGCGTCGACGTACCAGGACTCCATCGGGCCGCTGTCGAGCGCGCGGAAGACGCCCTGCAACGCCCAGACCAGGAAGAACAGCGCGAACGAGTCGGCCACGGCGAAGAGCGCGAGCGACGCGAGGTTGACCAGCCAGGCCACCATCAGCACCGGGCGGCGCCCGAGGGCGTCGGCGAGGCCGCCGGTGGGCAGCTCCAGGGCCAGCACGACGAGGCCCTGGGCGACCGTCACCAGGCCGATCTGCGACAGTGTCAGACCGCGCTCCTGCATCAGCAGGATCATCACCGGGACCATCAGGCCGGTGGGCAGCCAGCGCAGGCCGTGCAGCACCAGGAAGCGGCGCCGGACCTGGCGTACGGACAGGGCGCTCACCGCCCCTCCTCCACCCGGGGGAACGCGGCCAGGAAGACGAGCACCGACTCCGCTTCCGGCTCGTCGGCCACCGGTTCGTCACGGTAGCGCTCGATCAGCTGCCACACCTCGTCGTTCAGGGCCCGCAGGCGTGCCGGGCCGAGCCTGAGCAGCACGTCGCTCATCCCGGCCGCGTCGCGCCACTGCCGGGAGTAGCCGTGCTCGACGGCCATCCAGCGCTCGGCCTGCTCGGCCAGCAGCCGCACCTGGTCGGCCTGGATCCACTGCACCGCCGCCCGGGCGTCCGGGTCGTCGTCGAAGTCGGTCGGCTCGAAGTCGCTGATGTCGTGCGCCGCCCGCCACCACCGCTGCCGGCCGGTGCCCCGGTCGGGGTCCTCCGTCACCAGCCCCACCTCGGCGAGCTGGCGCAGGTGGTAGCTGGTCGCCCCGGTGTTGGTGTCCAGCTTCCCGGCCAGCGTGGTCGCGGTCGCGGGACCGTCCACGCGCAGCGTGCCGAGCAGCCGCATCCGCAGCGGATGGGCGAGGGTGCGCACCTGCCGGGCGTCCAGGCGGACGGTACGCGGGGCGGTGGGTCGCTCGTTCTCCATGGATGCACAATAGCTGTGCACAGTTACTGTGCACAATAGTTGTGCATAGAAACTGTGCGTCATCGGCGCGGGGCCCGGGCGGGTCAGGGAATCAGCAGTTCGCGCACCCCCCGCAGGCGGGTGCGGAGCAGCCCGGCGGCGCGGGTGGAGTCGAGGCGCACCTCGGCCGGACGGAGCACGCCGGCGGCGGCGCCGGTGGTGGTCTTCATGCCCGTCGGCAGACCTCGCCGCCGAGGTACCCGCTGGCTCCCACCACGAGCAGCGGCAAGTCCCCTCCCTCCCCCTCAGCTCCTCACTCCCACGGACGACCAAGAGGTTTGCGTCATGTCTTCGCGCGGATCATGACGCAAACCTCTTGGTCGACACACGAGCGCGAGCCGGGGGCCGGGCCCGGGACGGGGAGGCGTCGGTCAGGTGGGGTCGGCGACCGGGGCGGCCGGGCCGGCCGTGCCGGTGTGCGGCGCCGCCGCGGCCTTCGGCTTGGCGTCGATGCCGGCCTCGGCGCGCTGCTGGCCGGTGATCGGCGTCGGCGCACCGGTCAGCGGGTCGAAGCCGCCCCGGGTCTTCGGGAAGGCGATGACCTCGCGGATCGAGTCCGCGCCGGCGAGCAGCATGCAGACCCGGTCCCAGCCGAACGCGATGCCGCCGTGCGGCGGGGCGCCGTACTTGAACGCCTCCAGCAGGAAGCCGAACTTGTCCTGCGCCTCCTCGGGGGTGATGCCGAGCAGGTCGAAGACCCGCTTCTGCACGTCGCCCCGGTGGATACGGATGGAGCCGCCGCCGATCTCGTTGCCGTTGCAGACGATGTCGTACGCGTACGCCAGCGCGCGGTCCGGCGCCTCCTCGAACAGGTCCACCCACTCGGCGTTCGGCGAGGTGAACGGGTGGTGCACCGCCGTCCAGCCGCCCTCGTCCGTACGCTCGAACATGGGCGCGTCGACCACCCAGCAGAACGCCCAGGCGCTCTCGTCGACCAGCCCGGCCCGCTTGGCGATCTCGATGCGGGCCGCGCCCAACAGCTCCTGCGCCTCGCGGGTGTTCGTGCTGGCGGCGAAGAAGACCGCGTCGCCCGGCTTGGCGCCGACCGCGTCGGCGAGCCCGCCCAGGTGCTCGGCGGAGAGGTTCTTCGCCACCGGCCCGCGCGCCTCGCCGGTCTCGGCGTCGAGCACCACGTACGCCAGGCCGCGCGCGCCGCGCGCCTTGGCCCAGTCCTGCCAGCCGTCGAGTTCCTTGCGGCTCTGCGACGCGCCGCCGGGCATGACGACCGCGCCGACGTAGCCGCCCGCGTCGATCGCGCCGGCGAAGACCCGGAACTCGGTGCCGCGCAGGTACTCGGTCAGCTCGGTCAGCTCGACGCCGTAGCGCAGGTCGGGCTTGTCGGAGCCGTAGCGGGCCATCGCGTCGTGCCAGGTGATGCGCGGGATCGGCCGGGAGATCTCGTGGCCGGCCAGGTCCTTCCAGAGCGCCGAGACGATCGCCTCGCCGAGGTCGATGACGTCGTCCTCGGTGACGAAGGACATCTCGATGTCGAGCTGGGTGAACTCGGGCTGCCGGTCGGCGCGGAAGTCCTCGTCGCGGTAGCAGCGGGCGATCTGGTAGTACCGCTCCATGCCGCCGACCATCAGCAGCTGCTTGAACAGCTGCGGCGACTGCGGCAGCGCGTACCAGCTGCCGGGCTGAAGGCGCACCGGCACCAGGAAGTCGCGCGCGCCCTCCGGAGTGGACCGGGTCAGCGTCGGGGTCTCGATCTCCAGGAAGTCCCGCTCGTGCAGCACCGTGCGGGCGAGCTGGTTGGCCCGCGAGCGCAGCCGCATCGCCTTCGCCGGGCCGCTGCGGCGCAGGTCGAGGTAGCGGTAGCGCAGCCGGATGTCGTCGCCGGCCTCGACCTGGTCGTCCACCGGCAGGGGCAGCGGCGCCGCCTCGGAGAGCACCTCCAACTCGGCGGCGGTCACCTCGATCTCGCCGGTCGGCAGCTCCGGGTTCTCGTTGCCCTCGGGGCGGCGGGTCACCTCGCCGGTCACCCGGACGCAGAACTCGTTGCGCAGCGCGTGCGCGTCCTCCTCGCGGAACACCACCTGGACCACGCCGGAGCCGTCGCGCAGGTCGACGAAGATCACGCCGCCGTGGTCGCGCCGGCGGGCCACCCACCCGGCGAGCGTCACCGTGGTGCCGGCGTCCGTCGCGCGCAGGCTGCCGGCGTCATGGGTACGGATCACGACTAGCGTCTCCTCATCTGCGGTACACCGTTACCCCTGGCATTCTGTCAGTCCTCCCCCGCACCCCGTTGCGGGGTGAGGGGGAGGCGGGCTCCGGCGGCGACGCGGATCCGTGCACGCCCCTACAGCGGGATGTCCCAGGCCTTCGCGGTCAGCACCACCGTGCCGTCGTCGTTGACGTCGGTGACCTGCACCAGTGCCATCTTCCAGGTGTCGCCGCGCTCCTGTGCTTCGTTGAGGGCAGTCTTGACGCACAGCACCACGCCCTTGCGGGCGGGCACGTTGATGTCCTGGCCGATCGAGCCCTTCACGATCCGTTCGTTGCAGTCCACGGCGCTGAGCATCGCGGCGTCGACCTGGGCTCCCCTCGCCCCCGCGGCAAGGTTGAAGTACGACGAGTCGCCGCCGCAGCGGGCGGTGAACCGGAGCTCCTCGCCGTCGGTGACCCGCACCTCCGGCTTGTCCAGGTCGATGTCGAGGTCGCTGCCGCAACTGGCCCGCAGCGTGAGGCGCTCGTCGACGTACTTCTCCTTGTACTGGGTCTGCGGATTGAGGGATGGTTCGGTGCTCCCGTCCGGCGTCGGCCCCGTAGGCGGCTCCGCTCCGCTGGGTTCGGACGCCGGCGCGGTCGGCGCTTCCGACGGCGCGTCGGTGCCGGGCGGCGGGGCACCGGTGCGTCCCGCGCCGGCCGCCTGGGCGATGTCCCGGGCGTCGTCGGCCTGATCGAGGGCCCGCAGCGACAGCACCGCGGCCAGCAGGCCGAGGATGACAGCCAGCGCGGCGGCCCCGACGGCCACGAGCGGCAATCGGCTACCGCCGCGCGGCTTCGGCGCTGCCGAACCGCCCGTGCCCGGGGGCGGCGAGACCGGGGGGCCCTGCTGGTCCGAGGTCATCTTGGTGGCTCCTCACGTCGGGGTGGCCGTTCGGCCGCCGCCCGGGCCTGATGCGCGGCAGCCGCCGGGCACGGGGCGCATTTATCCCAGAAAGCCAGCAAGACCGCTGTCAGCAACCCGTCACCCGCCGAAATCGCCGCCTCACCGCCGAGTCGGGATAATGAACCGCCCCCCATCGATCTTGTGCAGGTGAGTTCCCATGACCGAGCCGGTACCCGGCACCGATTCCCCCCGCCGCCGGCGGGGGTTGACGCCGGGCGAGAAGACCGGCGCGGTGATCGGTCTGGCCAGCCTGCTCGTCGCCGTACTCGCCTGGCAGTGGCCCCGGCAGGGTCAGGATCGGCAGCCCACGCCGCCCCCGACCCCGCCCCGGGCGACGACGAGCACCAGCGCGCCCGGCACCGTTCCCGCGCCCCCCGGCACCGGCCCCGCCGGCCGTACGTATCTGGACGCGCTGACGCCCGAGGCCGGCAGCCCTTACCTGCAACCGCTACCGCGCGCGCTGGCCGGCCGCGCCGACCTGCCGCATCCGGTCGTGCTCTCCTGCCCGACCAACGACGGCGAGGACCGCAGCCGTTCGGTCAGCTACCCGCTCAAGCGTCGCTACCTGGACTTTTCCACCACCTTCCGGGCCTGGTACCCGCCTGGCGAGGACCCGGAGTCCGCCGTGCGCATCAGCGCCGTGGTGACCGTCCGGCAGGCCGACGACACCCTGACCCGGCAACCCCGGCCGGGCCGGACGACCACGATGTCCCGACCGGCGGAGTCGCTGTCCTTCTCCGTGGAGGGGGCCGACCTGCTCACGCTGACGGTGGAGTGCGACCTCGTCGGCGGGGTGGCCATCCTGGCTGACGCCGGGCTCAGCCGCTGACGGCGGTGCCGGCGGCTGGTCGCGCGCCGGGATCGTCAGTCGCGTGGGTCGGCCGGCAGGAGGTGGTTCACCACGATCTCCCCGACGGTCAGTGCCCGGGCCCGCTCCTCGACCCCACGGTCGGCGCCGGTGAGCCGGCCGCCGTGCTGGCGCAGGTGTTCCTCCCAGGAGGGCACCTGGTAGACCTCGACGAAGCCGTCCGCCCGTTCGCCCGTGCGGAACAGGCCCCAGCGCATCGCCCCCGTACGCCGTCGGGACCGCCCCACCAGGCGCATCGCCGCGACGAACTCCGCCTGCCGCGCCGGCGGCACCGTGTAGGAGACGGTCACCAGCACCGGCCCGCTGCGCGGGTCCGCGGGCAGCGTCAGGTGCGGCTCGGGCCACCAGACCGCCGGGTCCCGGTCGAGGCCCCGGGTCTCGCGCAGCGGCCAGAGCGGCACGGTCACCGCGCCGACGGCCATCGTCCCGGCCGCCACGGCGAGCGCCACCACGAGGCTGGTCAGCTCGCCTAGCGCACCCCAGGCGACCGCGCCGAGCGCCTGCCCGCCGGCGAAGACCATCTGGTAGACCGAGAGGCCGCGGGCGCGTACCCAGCCGGGCAGGAAGAGCTGCATGGCGGCGTTGACGCTCGACAGCACGGTCATCCAGGCCATGCCGGCGGGCACCAGGGCCAGGGCCACCGGCACCGGGCCCGGCGCCAGGGCGAGCACCACCAGGACGGCGGCGTAGACCAGGCCGGCCAGTAGCAGGAGCCGGTTGGTGCTGAGCGCCAGCCGGATCCGGGGCAGCACGAGGGCGCCGGCCACCGCGCCGACGCCGAGCGCGGCGAGCAGCACGCCGTACCCGCCCGCGCCCAGGTGCAGGCGGCGGCTCGCGACCAGGGGCAGCAGCGCCCACAGTGCGCTGCCGGGCACCACGAACAGCGCCGCGCGCAGCAGGATCCGGCGGACGACCGGAGAGTGCCGCACGTACCGGCCGCCGGCGCGCAGCGCGGCCGTGAACCGCTCGGGCAGGTCGTCACCGCCGGTCCGTTCGGGCCGCCAGCGCAGCAGGGCCAGCGCGAAGATGGCGAACGACACCGCGTTGACGGCGAAGACGGTGGCGACGCCGGCCCGGGCGACCAGCACGCCGGCCACCGCCGGTCCGACCGCGCGGGCCAGGTTCACGCTGATCGACCCGAGCGCCGAGGCCGAGACGAGCTGGGAGCGGGGCACCAGCTCGGGGATGACCGCCTGCCAGGCGGGCAGGGTCAGCGCCTGGCCGACGCCGAGCGCGAAGGTGAGGGTGAGCAGCAGCGCCGGCGGCATCCGGCCGGCGGCGGTGAGGCCCGCCAGCAGTACGCCGACGGCGGCCAGGAAGCACTGCACGCCGATCAGCAGCCGGCGGCGGTCGAGGGTGTCCGCCAACGCGCCGGCGGGCAGGGCGAGCAGCAGCACGGGCAGCATGCTGGCGGTCTGCACCAGCGACACCAGGGTCGAGGCGTTGGCCTCGTCGACGAGCAGCCACTGGGCGCCGACGGTCTGCATCCAGGTGCCCACGTTGCTGGCCAGCACCGCCAGCCAGAGGCTGCGGAACGCGGCGAGTCGCAGCGGGGCCCAGGCGGACGCGGTGGCGTCGGCGGGCGGGGTCACGGGGGCGCTCACCGACGGGAACGTACCCCGACCTGCCCGCTGCAGTCCGGCGAACCGCTCCGGGCACGCGGACGGGCCGCCGGGATCACCCGGCGGCCCGTTGCGGTGCGATGGATCAGAAGACGCTGACGCCGTAGCGGCTCAGCGCCTCGGTGACCGGCTGGAAGTAGGTGGTGCCGCCGGAGGAGCAGTTGCCGCTGCCGCCGGAGGTCAGGCCCAGCGCGGTGGAGCCGCTGAACAGCGAGCCGCCGCTGTCGCCCGGCTCGGCGCAGACGTTGGTGCGGATCAGGCCGGAGACCGAGCCCTCGGCGTAGTTCACCGTGGCGTTGAGCGCGGTCACCGAGCCGCCACGCAGGCCGGTGGTGCTGCCGGAGCGCTGCACCGACTGGCCGACGTAGGCGTTGCCGGCGGCGGTGATGTCCCGGTAGCTGCCGTTGTAGAGGTAGACGTTGCCGGCGGCGTTGGCGGAGTTGTTGTGCCGCACGATGCCGTAGTCGTTGCCGGGGAAGCTGCTGCCGGTGCGGCTGCCCAGCAGGTTGGTCTGGGCGGAGTTGCTGTACCAGCTGGCCGAGATGTTGGTGCAGTGCCCGGCGGTCAGGAAGTAGTAGGTGCTGCCGCTGCGGACGTTGAAGCCGAGCGAGCAGCGGCCGCCGCCACCGGCGTAGATGGCCTGGCCGCCGGAGATGCGGGTGCCGAGCACGCCGGCCTCGGACTCGATCCGGATCGCGCCGTTCATCCGCTCGGCGGCGGCCTTGACGCGCTCCAGCTTGGCGCCGGTGACGGTGCTGTCGACGGAGACGACGACCTGGTTGGTGGCCGGGTCGGTCCACCACGCGGTGCCGGGGATCTTGGCGGAGCGGTCCAGCTCCGAGGTGGCCCGGGCCAGCTCGCTGGCGCCGCGCTTGACCATCTTCGGGATGGCGCCGGCGGCACTGACCTGCCGGGCGGCGAGCGCGTCGGTCACGGTGACGACCATCTTGCCGTTGGCGTCGGCGTAGGTGCCGGCGGACCGGTCGCCGAGGCGCTCGGCCAGGCCGGCGGCGGCGTCGGGCGAAGCGAACGAGGGTGCGGCCTGGGCGGGCGCGCCGATCAGCGAGCCGGCGACCATGGCGCCGGCCGCGGCGACGACGGCGGCACGACGGAGCGAGGACCTCGTGGGTCGCATGCAACAACCTCCAGAAGGGGGTGACTGACCCGCGCCGGGGCGACACGAGCCGGGAGCAGCCCTGCCGATCTGGGGGTATCGGCCGAGCTCACTGAAGTATTCACATACTTGAGTACGTATGCAAGACCCGACTTTGTCCTTTTCGCCCCGGCTGCCGCGGCCATCGGCCCGAAACATCGTGGACACAGGCGTACGTCTATATGCTCCGCCCATCGTCCCAACATCCGGTACGTGCGACCGGGCAACCCCATGACGGCACCCTGCTGATCGGCGCCGACGCCTCGGCCCCGGCCGGTCCGCCCGCCGACGGTCAACCGGCGCGGCGGCGCGCCCCGGGCCCCGGACGCGGCACCACGTCGCGCGGCCGCGCGACCTCGTGCCCGCGCTCGCAGCGCAGCTCGACGCGGACCTCGCCGCCACAGTCGCGGTGCGCGACCGTCAGCGGCGAGCCCTCCGGGTCGGCGAGGTAGCGGTCCCCCCAGCCGAGGACGGCGACCAGCACCGGCCACAGGTCGAGCCCCATCCCGGTCAGCCGGTACTCGTGGCGCTCGCGGCTGCCTGGCTCCCGGTAGGGCTCGCGCCGCAGGACGCCCCGCTCCACCAGCATCGCCAGCCGGTTGGTCAGCACCTGCCGGGGAACGCCGGTGCGCACCCGCATGTCGTCGAAGCGGCGGACGCCGTTGAAGACCTCGCGCAGGACGACGAGGGTCCACCGTTCGCCGAGGATCTCCATCGCCCGGGCGATGGTGCAGTTCTCCACCGACCAGTCCAGTGCCGCGGGTCTCATGCGCTCCAGGCTAGGTCTGATTGACAGACTCAGCAACGCGCTGCCAGGCTGAGTCCATGACGCAGACGCAGGATCCGGCGCGCAGCCGCACCTTCTCGTGGTCCGACCCGGGCATCAACGCCGCGCACGTCGGCCGGCGCGGCGGCCTGGAGCTGCTCCGCGCGATGATCGCCGGCGAGCTGGCGGCGCCGCCCATCATGCACCTGGTCGACATGTCCCGGATGGAGGCCGACGAGGGGTGGGTGGCCGTCGAACTCGTCCCGCAGGAGTTCCATTACAACCCGCTCGGCACCGTGCACGGCGGGGTCATCTCCACCCTGCTGGACACCGCCGCGGCGTGCGCGGTGCACACCACCCTGCCGGCCGGGGTCGGCTACACCTCGCTGGACCTGAACGTGAAGTTCCTCCGCCCGGTCACCGTCGCGAGCGGCACGCTGCGCTGCGAGGGCACCGTCCTGCAGAGTGGTCGCCGCACGGCCCTGGCGGAGGCGAGGCTGCTCGACGCGAAGGCGCGCCTGGTCGCCCACGCCACCTCGACCTGCCTCCTCTTCCCCCTGGACCCCGCGCCCACCGAGTAGTCGACCACGCAGTCGTGGTGCCGGGATGCCGGCGACCCAGGCGTTCCGTCCCCCGCCACGACTGCGTGATCGACGGCCCTGTCGCGAAGACCGGGTCAGCGGGCGGCCAGGCGGGCGGCGCGGGCGTCGCGCTTCTCCTCGAAGCGGGAGGCGGCGCGCTCCAGGTCGTCGAGGTGCGCCGCGATCTCGTCGCGGGCGGCCTCGCCGTCGGCGTCGAGCCCGGTCACGTTGAACACGTCCCACTGGCGCAGCACCGGCGCCACCACGTCGTCGCGGTGCTGGCGCAGGTCGTAGATGCCGGCGAGGGCGATCGCCACGGACTTGCGGGCGAAGCCGTCGATGCCGTTGCCGGGCATCTGGAAGTCGGCCACCACGTCGGCGACCGCCCGCATCGCCTGGCTCGGCGCCAGCTCGAAGGCCCCGGCCAGCAGGTTGCGGTAGAAGACCATGTGCAGGTTCTCGTCGGCCGCGACCCGGGCCAGCAGCGCCTCGCACGCCGGGTCGCCGGTGACCCGACCGGTGTTGCGGTGCGAGATCCGGGTGGCCAGCTCCTGGAACGAGACGTACGCCAGGGAGTGCAGCACCTCGTCGTCGTGGACGTTGGCGTAGCCGGCGGACATGTGCGTCATGCGGGCCCGCTCCAGCGCCACCGGGTCCACCGCCCGGGTGACGGTGAGGTAGTCGCGGATGGCGGTGCCGTGCCGCCCCTCCTCGGCGGTCCACCGGTGCACCCAGGTGCCCCAGGCGCCGTCGCGGCCGAACAGGGTGGCGATCTCGTGGTGGTACGAGGGCAGGTTGTCCTCGGTCAGCAGGTTGACGATCAGCGCGGTACGGGCCACGTCGGGGATCGTCGAGTCGCTCTCCGCCCACGCCTCGCCGCCCAGCGGCCCGTCGAAGGTGCGCCCCTCGCTCCACGGCACGTACTCGTGCGGGAACCACTCCTTGGCGACGGCCAGGTGCCGTTCGAGGTTCTTCTCGACGACCGGTTCCAGTTCGAGAAGCAGTGCGGTCTGGCTGAGTGCGGTCACGACGATCTCCCTACGGTGGCGTAACTTACGCCACCGTAGGTCCGATCGCTCGTACGCGCCAGTAATGTCTCAGCTGACCAGCGGCCTGAGGTCCGCCCGGGGCGGCGTCCACTCCCCCGCCGCGGCGGCGGCCTGCTCGCCGGAACGGATGTCCTTCACCTCGTCGGCCGCGCCGTCCACCCCGGGGAACCAGACGTACGGGATGCCCCGCCGCTCGGCGTAGCGGATCTGCTTGCCGAACTTCGCCGCGCTCGGCGACACTTCGGTCGGCACGCCCCGCGACCGCAGCGCCTCGGCCACCCGGTTGCTGGCGGCGCGCTGCTCCTCGCTGGTCACCGCGACCAGGACGCAGGTCGGCACGTCCCGCGACACCGTCAGCGCGCCGGCGCCGAAGAGCAGCCCCAGCAGCCGGGTCACCCCGATCGAGATGCCCACCCCCGGGAAGCGGGTGGCGCCGGCGCTGGCCAGGTTGTCGTACCGGCCGCCGGAGCAGATCGAGCCGAACCGCTCGTAGCCGACCATCTGCGTCTCGTAGACCGTGCCGGTGTAGTAGTCCAGGCCCCGGGCGATGCGCAGGTCGGCCACGCACAGACCCGGGGAGTGCGCGGCGGCGGTCTCCACCACCCGGACCAGCTCCTCGACGCCCTCGTCGAGCATCGGGTCGCTGACGCCCAGCGCGCGGACGGCGTCGGCGAAGGAGGCGTCCGGGGCGGAGATCTCCGCCAGCGACAGGACCGCCTTGGCCTGCGCCTCGCTCGCCCCGGCGGTCTGCGCCAGCAGCTCGGCCACCTTCGCCGGGCCGATCTTGTCGAGCTTGTCCACCGCGCGTAGGGCCGACTCCGGGTCGGTCAGCCCGATGCCCCGGTAGAAGCCCTCGCAGATCTTGCGGTTGTTGACCTGGATCCTCACCGGCGGGATCGGCAGCGAGCGCAGCGCGTCGCCGATCACCAGCGGCATCTCCGCCTCGTGGTGCGGGGCGAGGGTGTCGCGGTCGACGATGTCGATGTCGGCCTGGAGGAACTCGCGGTAGCGCCCCTCCTGCGGCCGCTCGCCCCGCCACACCTTCTGGATCTGGTAGCGGCGGAACGGGAACTGCAGCTTGCCGGCGTTCTCCAGCACGTAGCGGGCGAACGGCACGGTCAGGTCGAAGTGCAGGCCGAGCGCGTCGTCGCCGGCCGGGCCCTCGACGTCGGCCTGAAGCCGCCGGATCAGGTAGACCTCCTTGGAGGTCTCCCCCTTGCGCAACAGCTGGTCCAGCGGCTCCACCGCGCGGGTCTCCAGCGGGGCGAAGCCGTACAGCTCGAAGGTGTCGCGGATCCTGTCGAGGACGTACTGCTCGATCATCCGCTGCGCGGGCGTCCACTCCGGGAAGCCGGAGATGGGCGTGGGCTTGCTCATGATGCTCCGTTCGCGGTCCCGCGCGGTCGGCGCGGGCGAAGAGTCGGCGCGGCCGGCCACGGCCGCGGGGCGAGAAGTCGGTGCGGCCGGCTGGAGGCCGCGGGGCGAGACGTCGGTGCGGCCGGTCAGAGGCCGCGGGCGGGGGCCGTCGGTCGCGCGCCGCCACCCGCCACCTCGAGGAGGTACGGGTTGGTCGCGCGCTCGCGGCCGATGGTGGTCGCGGGGCCGTGGCCGGGCAGCACGACGGTGTCGTCGGCCAGCGGGAGGATCTTGTCCCGGAGGCTGGTGACCATCCTCGTCATGCTGCCGCCCGGCAGGTCGGTGCGGCCGATGGAGCCGGCGAACAGGACGTCGCCCGAGAGGCAGAGCTGCTCCGCCTCCCACGACGAGCCGGCGGCCGGCAGTCGGAAGAGCACCGACCCGCCGGTATGGCCCGGGGCGTGGTCGACGGTGATCTCCAACCCGGCGAGGGCGAGCGTGGCGCCGTCGGTCAGCTCGGCGACGTCCTCCGGCTCGGTGTACGGCAGCCGCCCACCGAAGAGCGAGGTGAGATCCGCCGACAGCCCCTTGGCCGGGTCGGCGAGCATCTCGCGGTCGCCCGGGTGCACGTACGCGGTGATGCCGCGTGCGCCGCAGACCGGCGCCACCGAGAACGTGTGGTCGAGGTGGCCGTGGGTGAGCAGGACGGCGGCCGGGTGCAGCCGATGCTCGGCCAGCAGGGCGTCGAGCCGGTCGAGCACCCCGATGCCGGGATCGACCACCACGCACTGCTCCCCCGGCGCGGCGGCGACCACGTAGCAGTTGGTGCCGAAGGCGTCCGCGGGAAAGCCGGCCACGAGCACGTCCGCTCCCCTTCCGTCGAGCTTGTTCCCCGTCCGCAGCCTATCGGGCGGGGCGAGGAGGTTCTGCGCGTGCGTCCGAGGCGTCCCGCGTGGCGCCGATCGGGTGCGTCCCGCGCGGCGGGGCGGCGACGATCTCGTGCGTCCCGTGGGCCCGACCGGGCCCAGTGACGCGTTCCGATAAACCCGGCCCGGACCTCGTACACCACTTTCCCAGCCGGTAGCCGTACACTCTGGCGGGCGTGTGGCGTGGCGCACCCGCCGTCGAACGGGCGCAGGACGCCCGACCACCGGTGACGACCAGGGTAGAGGAAGGGGAGCACGGGTGGCTTCCAGCAGGGACCGGCAGCGCAAACTGGCGCGCGCCAAGCTCGACCGGCAACTCGCCCGCCGGGCCGCCGCCGTCAAACGCCGTCGGCAGATCCAGGCCGGCGTCGGCGTCGCCGTCGTCCTCGCGCTGATCGTGGCCGGCTCGGCGTGGGCGCTGGGCGCCTTCGACGAGGAGCCGAAGGAGAACACGGCCGCCGAGGACGTCTGCCTGTGGACGCCGCAGGACGCCACCGCGAACACCAACCTCAAGGACGTCGGCACCCCGGCCACCCAGGGACTGCCCACCGACGGCGTACGCCCGATGACGGTCACCACCAACCAGGGCGCGCCGATCACCGTCGAGCTGGACCTGGCCGGCGCCCCGTGCGCGGCGGCGAGCATCGCCCACCTGGCCAGCCGGTCGTTCTACGACAACACCAAGTGCCACGAGATCACCGCCGAGGGCGCGGTGCGCTGCGGCGACCCGAGCGGCACCGGGCTCGGCGGCCCCACCTACTCGTTCTACGACGAGAACGTCCCCACCGCGCCGTCGCCGTCGGCGAGCCCCGCGGCCGGCCAGCCCGCGACCTACCCGAAGGGCACGGTCGCGATGATCGCCAACCCGCCGGGCGCCAACGGCAGCCAGTTCCTGATGTTCTTCAAGGACTTCACGACGGCCGACCCGAAGTACCCGGTCATCGGCCGGGTCACCGGTGGGATCGACGTGGTGGCGAAGATCGGTGCCAAGCCGACCGTGGACAATGGCACGGGGGCCAAGGTCAAGCCCAAGGACGACGACGTGGTCGTGCAGAGCCTGACCGTCGGTGAGCCCGTGGCGCAGGGGACCTCGGCGCCGGCACCGTCCGCTTCGGGCGCTCCGGCGGCCAGCCCGAGCGCCGGCTGACCCGGCCGCCCCACCAATCTCAGCGGCACCGACCGCGCCACCCGACAGCCCAGGAGGATCCAGGCGTGACGTCCACCAGAGAGCGGCAGCGCGCGGCGGCGCGCGCCCGGCTCGAGAAGGAGATGGCCGAGCGCGCGGCCAGGGCCCGCAAGCGCCGGCAGACCCAGGCGATCGTGGGGGCCGCTTCGGTCCTGGTCCTCGTCGTCGCCGGCACGGTCTGGCTCGTCACCACCCTCGGCGACGACGACAAGACCGACACCGCCGGCCCGGCGGCCGGCAACGTGCAGTGCGCCTGGACCGAGGTCCCCACCGACCAGCGGTCCCCGCAGATCAAGGACGTCGGGTTGCCGCCCGTGCAGCAGTCGAACACCGGCACCCAGACGATGACGATCGACACCAACCTGGGCCCGATCACCGCCACGATCGACCGGGCGGCGGTGCCCTGCACCGCGGGCAGCTTCACCCACCTGGCGGAGAAGAAGTTCTTCGACAACAGCAAGTGCCACCGGCTGGTGACCGAGGGCATCAAGGTGCTCCAGTGCGGCGACCCGAGCGCGACGGGCAAGGGCTGGCGGCAGACCGACGGCACCGGCGGTCCGAGCTACCGGCTCGCCGAGGAGAACCTGCCGACCGACAAGCGGCCCCCCTACCCGGAGGGCGTCATCGCGATGGCCAACTCGGGCCAGCCGGGCAGCACGGGCAGCCAGTTCTTCATCGTCTACGGCGACTCGCCGCTGGACCCGAAATACACGGTCCTGGGCACCATCACCGGCGGCATGGACCTCGTCAAGCAGGTCGCGGCGGCCGGCGACGACAAGGCGTTCGCGAAGCAGGCCGGTGGCGGCCACCCGAAGAAGGAAGTCACCATCAACAAGCTCACCATGAGCGCCCCCCAGGGCTGACCCACACCCCAGCCGTACGACGAGCGCCCGCCGGCCCCGCCGGCGGGCGCTCGCCTGTCCCCCTCCCACACCCGCCCCTCCGGCCCGCTCTCGGCGATCATGAGGTTGGCGGCGATCTCGATCTACCTGGCTGCCGCCAACCTCATGATCGCCGGGGTGCAGGGGCGGCGGGCGGGTGGGTGGAGGGTGGTGCGGCGGGAGGGCGGGGCGCCCCGGCTCGGTGAGGGCCGGGGCGCGCCGTCGGGCAGAGGATCGGGCGGCGTCAGGCGCCCGAGGTGACGCGGTAGGCGTCGAAGACGCCGTCGACCTTGCGGACCGCCGCCAGCAGGTGGCCCAGGTGCTTCGGGTCCGCCATCTCGAAGCTGAACCGGCTCACCGCCACCCGGTCGCGGGTGGTGGTGACCGTCGCGGAGAGGATGTTCACCCGTTCCTCGGAGAGCACCCGGGTCACGTCGGCGAGCAGCTTGTGCCGGTCCAGCGCCTCGACCTGGATGGCGACCAGGAAGGTCGACGCCGAGGTGAGCTTCCAGCTGACCTCGACCACCCGCTCGGCCTGCGCCCGCAGGTCCTCGGCGTTGGCGCAGTCGTCGCGGTGCACGCTCACCCCGCCGGAGCGGGTGACGAAGCCGAAGACCGAGTCCGGCGGCACCGGCGTGCAGCAGCGCGCCAGTTTGATCCACACGTCGCTGACCCCGCGCACCACCACACCGGGATCGGCGCTGCTCTGCCGGCTGCGGGGCGGACGGGTGGCGACGGCGGTCTCGGCGATGTCCTCCGCCGCGCCCTCCTCGCCGCCGTACGCGGCCATCAGCTTCTGCACCACCGACTGGGCGGAGACCTGGCTGTCGCCGACCGCCGCGTAGAGCGAGGCCACGTCGGCCAGGTGCAGGTCCCGGGCGATCGCCATCAGCGCGTCGGAGGTGAGCATCCGCTGCAACGGCATGCCCTGCTTGCGCATCGCCTTGACGATCGCGTCCTTGCCGGCCTCGATCGCCTCCTCGCGCCGCTCCTTGTTGAAGTACTGCCGGATCTTCGTCCGCGCGCGCGGGCTCTTGACGAAGCCCAGCCAGTCCTGCGTCGGGCCGGCCGTGTCGGACTTCGACGTGAAGATCTCGATCACGTCGCCGTTGGACAGCGTCGACTCCAGCGGCACCAGCTTGCCGTTGACCCGCGCCCCGATGCACTTGTGCCCGACCTCGGTGTGCACCGCGTACGCGAAGTCCACGGGCGTCGAGCCGGTCGGCAGCGGGATGACGTCGCCCTTGGGGGTGAAGACGTACACCTCCTGGCTGGACAGGTCGAAGCGCAGCGCGTCGAGGAACTCGCTCGGGTCGGCCGCCTCCCGCTGCCAGTCCAGCAGCTGGCGCAGCCAGGTCATCTCGTCGATGTGGGCGGGCGGGCCGACGATCTGGGTGCCCTTGTGCTCCTTGTACTTCCAGTGCGCGGCGATGCCGAACTCGGCGGTGCGGTGCATCGCGTACGTGCGGATCTGCATCTCCACCGGCTTGCCGGTGGGCCCGATGACCGTCGTGTGCAACGACTGGTACATGTTGAACTTGGGCATCGCGATGTAGTCCTTGAACCGGCCCGGCACCGGCTGCCAGTTGGCGTGGATCACGCCCAGCGCCGCGTAGCAGTCCCGTACCGTGTCGACCAGGATCCGCACCCCGACCAGGTCGTAGATGTCGTTGAAGTCGCGACCCCGCACGATCATCTTCTGGTAGATCGAGTAGAGGTGCTTCGGCCGCCCCGTCGTCTCCGCCTTGATCTTGGCGGCCTTCAGGTCGGTCTGCACCTTCTGGGTGACCTGGCGCAGCAGCGCCTCGCGCTGCGGCTGGTGCTCCCCGATGAGGCGGTTGATCTCCTCGTAGCGCTTCGGGAAGAGCGTGCCGAAGGCCAGGTCCTCCAGCTCCCACTTGATCGTGTTCATACCCAGCCGGTGGGCCAGCGGGGCCAGGATCTCCAGCGTCTCCTTCGCCTTCTGCTCCTGCTTCGGGCGGGGCAGGAAGGTGAGGGTACGCATGTTGTGCAGCCGGTCGGCCAGCTTGATCACCAGCACCCGCGGGTCCTTGGCCATCGCGACGACCATCTTGCGGATCGTCTCGGCCTTGGCCGCGTCACCCAGCTTGACCTTGTCGAGCTTGGTCACCCCGTCGACCAGCAGCGCCACCTCGCCGCCGAAGTCGGCCCGCATCTGGTCGAGGGTGTATTCCGTGTCCTCGATGGTGTCGTGCAGGAGCGCGGCGACCAGGGTCGTGGTGTCCATGCCCAGGTTGGCCAGGATCGTGGCGACCGCGAGCGGATGGGTGATGTAGGGGTCGCCGGACTTGCGGTACTGCCCGGAGTGCCAGCGGGCCGCCGTGTCGAAGGCGCGCTGGAGCAGCCGCGCGTCCGCCTTGGGGTGGGCGTCCCGGTGGGTCGAGATCAGCGGCTCCAGCACCTCGCTGACCTGCGAGGACTGCCACGGCGCGTTGAACCGCGCCAGCCGCGCCCGGACCCTGCGGCCGGTGGGCGCGGTGGAGAGCGCGAAACCGGCGCTCGGCATGTGGTCGCCGACGACGTCGGCGGGGAAGGGAAGCACGACCCCCTCGGTCGCCGCGCCCGTGCCGCCGGCCGTCTCGGCCGGCGTGTCGGGGCGTACGGGCTCGGCCGGGACGGTCACGCCGGGGCCCGCCTCCGGGGCCTGCGCGTCACCGTTCCGTGCGGTCACCGAGCCGTCCGCGTCGCCTGTCGGGTACACCGTGCCCTCCACCGGAGGGGCGACATCGTGGGACACCGGCCTCCTCACCGCTCGCCGGGAAGTCACCGACCGTGCGCCGGCCGGCCTGGTCTCGCGCCGACCGGACGGGTCCCGACCGGTCAGCAAAGGGCAATGCTACCCGCACGCACGGTGCCCCGCCGCTCCGCCGGACGGTCCGCACCGGGTCCGCCCGACGGTCGGCCGCGTCAAACGGTCAACAGGGCATGCACCGGACGCGGGGCCAGCCGCTCCCGGCCGCCGAGCACGGCGAGCTCCAGCAGTACGGTGAAGCCGGCCACGGTCCCGCCGGCCCGCTCCACCAGGTCCAGCGTCGCCTCGGCGGTGCCGCCGGTGGCCAGCACGTCATCGACCACCAGCACCCGGTGCCCGGCCGTGAAGGCGTCCTCGTGCACCTCCAGCGTGGCCTCGCCGTACTCCAGGGCGTAGGAGGCCGAGTAGGCCGGACGGGGCAGCTTGCCGGCCTTGCGTACGGGCACGACGCCGACCCCCGTCGCGTACGCGATGGCCGCCGCGACCACGAACCCGCGCGCCTCGATGCCGACCACGACGTCGAACGAGTCCCGCCCGTGGTACGCGACGATCCCGTCGATCACCTCGCGGAACGCGTCGCCGTCGGCGAACAGCGGCATCAGGTCCTTGAACATGACGCCGGGCTTCGGGAAGTCGGGCACGTCGAGCACCCGGCTGGCGACCAGCGCGGCGGCGTCCGGGCCGCTGTCTCCCCGTACCACGGTGCTGTGGGTCTCCGTCACGGCAGTTCCGCTTCCCTTCATGATGACGGCGTCCTGCATGCTGCTCGCACAGCATGCAGGACGCCGCCGCTTCCTACCAGGTCTGCCCGGCCCGGCTCACCGCCGCTTGCCGCCACCCGGCCGGTTGCCACCGCCGCCGGCCGGTCGGCCGCCGCGGGCGCCGGTCGGCCGCTTTCCGGCCGGTCGGGCGCCGACCCGCGGCGCCGCGCCGGCCAGCGCGGCCGACTCCGGGTCGACCGGCTCGTCGTCGGACTCGTCGGTACGCGGAGCGGCACCCTTCGGGGTGACCTCGCCCCGGGCGATCGCGCCCCGGCGGGCCAGTACCCGCTTGTTGTGCGCCTGGATGCGCGGGTCGTAGTTCTTGAGCAGCACCAGCAGCGGCGTGGCCAGCAGGATCGAGGTCAGGAACGCCACCGCCATACCGACGAAGAGCACCAGGCCGAGGTCCTTCAGGGTGCCCGCGCCGAGCAGGCCGGCACCGATGAAGAGCAGACCACCGACCGGCAGCAGCGCGACCACCGACGTGTTCAGCGACCGCATGAGGCTCTGGTTGATCGCCAGGTTGGCCGCCTCGCCGTACGTCTGGTTGTTGTTGGCGGTGATGCCGCGCGTGTTCTCCTGCACCTTGTCGAAGACCACCACCACGTCGTAGAGCGCGAAGCCCAGGATCGTGAGGAAGCCGATGACCGTCGACGGGGTGACCTCGAAGCCGACCAGCGAGTAGATGCCGGCGGTGAGGACCAGGTTCATGATCAGCGAGGAGACCGCGGCGACCGCCATCCGCCACTCGAAGCGCAGGACCAGGTAGACCATCACCACCGCGATGAAGATGACCAGACCGAGCAGCGCCCGGGAGGTGACCTGGCTGCCCCACGCCTCGCTGACCTGGTTGCCGCTGATGGTGGCGGCGTCGATGCCGAACTCCTCGGCGATCTCGGTCTTGACGGCGTTGGCCTGCTCGGTGTCGAGCTGGGTGGTCCGCACCTCGTAGAAGTCGCCGCCGGTGCCGCCGACCTTCTGGGTCGTGACGACCTCGGCGTCGTCGCCGGCCGCGGCGAGGGCGTCCTGGACCTTCAGCTCGGTCTGCTCCAGCGTGCCGACGCTGGCCGGGATCTGGAACGAGTTGCCGCCGGCGAACTCGATGCCGAGGCTGAAGCGTTGCACCCCGAAGCTGAGCAGCGACAGCAGGATCAGCGCGAGCGCGACGCCGAACCAGAGCTTGCGCCGGCCGATGATGTCGAGGCCGGCCTCGCCGCGGTAGAGGCGGCTCGCGAGACCACTCTTTGCCATCTCAGGCCTCCTTCACGCGCGGGTTGCGGGGCTTGGCCGGCTCGGCCGTCCGGGGCGGGAGCGCCCGGCCGAGGCCGCTGACCCGCGGGGACAGGAACGCGGAGGTGCGGGCGAACATCGTCATGATCGGGTGCCGGAAGAGGAAGACCACGACGAGGTCCAGCACCGTGGCCAGGCCGAGGGCGAAGGCGAAGCCCTTCACCGTGCCGACCGAGACCACGTAGAGCACCACCGCCGACATCAGCGTGATCGCGTTGGCCGAGATGATCGTGCGGCGGGCCCGGATCCAGGCGCGCGGCACCGCGCTGCGTGGGCTGCGCCCCTCCCGGATCTCGTCCTTGAGCCGCTCGAAGTAGATGACGAACGAGTCCGCCGCCACACCCAGTGACACGATCATGCCGGCGATGCCGGCGAGGGTGAGGGTGAAGCCGATCTGCCGGCCGAGCACCACCAGCGCGCCGAAGACCAGCAGCGCCGAGAGGACCAGGCTCAGGAAGATGACCGAGCCGAGCAGGCGGTAGTAGAAGAACGAGTAGATGACGACCAGCGCCATGCCGATGCCCGCCGCGAGCAGACCGGCCCGCAGGTGGCTGGCGCCCAGGGTGGCGGTGACGTTCTGCTGCTCCTGCGCCTCGAAGGTCACCGGCAGCGCGCCGTAGCGCAGCTGGCCGGCCAGGGCGCTGGCGTCGCGCTGGTTGAAGTTGCCGGTGATCTGCGAGTTGCCCGTCAGCACGCCCTGGATCTCGGGCGAGGAGACGATCTCGTTGTCGAGCACGACGGCGACGCGGCACTTGCCGTCCTGGCCGAGGGCGGTGGCGTCGCAGGCCTGGCCCTCGTTGTTGAACGCCTCGCGGGTCAGGTTGGTCCACTTGTCCTGGCCCGGGCCGGAGAAGTCGAGGCTGACGACCCACTGGCTCGTCTGGTCCAGCACCGCGCTGGCGTCCTCGACGTCGGTGCCCAGCACCTTCGCCTGGTCGAGCAGGTACTTCGCGGCGCCGTCCTCGCAGGCCACCGCCTGCTGGTCGGCGGCCGAGATCGACGCCGGCGGGCGCTTGTCGAGCTGGGCGCAGCTGATCTGCGGCACGTTGAACTGCATGGTCGCCGGCAGCACCGCGACCTCGCGCGGGTCGAGAGCCGCGAACGGCTTGAGCTTCTCCGCCAGCGACGGGTCGGCGGTCAGGTCGGCCGGGGCCTGGAGGCCGCTGGCGGCCGCCCAGGCGGCGGCGCCGACCTTCTGCTCGACGGCCTTGCGCTGCTCCTCGACGCTCTGCGGCACGGGCTCGCCGCTGGCGCTCGGCGTCGGGGTGGCGGCGCCGGCCGAGGGGGTGGCGCTCGGGGCGGCCGACGCGCTGGCGCTCGGGGCCGGGGCCATGCCGCCCTGACCGCCGCTCGGCGACGCGGTCGCCTTCGGCGCGGCGCTACCCGTGGGGGCGGCGCTGCCCGAGGGCTTCGCGCTGCCCGACGGGGCCGGGGCCGCGCTGCCGGAGGGGGCCGGGGTGGCGGCGGGCGGCGGGGCGGCGGCCGCGCCGCTGCCGTCGGCGGCCTTGAGCACCTTGCGGAAGCGCAGCTCGGCGGCGCTGCCCACCTCGGTCAGGTCGCGGTTCTCGCCGGGCAGGGAGATCACGATGTTGCGGTTGCCCTCGGTGACCACCTCGGCCTCGGCGACGCCGAAGGCGTTGACGCGGCTCTCGATGATCTGGCGGGCCTCTTCGAGGTTCTCCGCCGTGGGGGGCCGGCCGTCGACGCTGTTGGTCGCCTCCAGCGTCAGCCGGGTGCCGCCGACGAGGTCCAGGCCGAGCTTGGGCTCGAGCCTGTCCTTCAAGCCGCCGCTGGCGCCGCCCGCGAAGAACACCAAAAGATAGAGGACGACGAAGATGAGCCCGAGCACGGCCAGTTGCCGTCCGGGCCGCATCTGTCCCTGAGGTGGTGCCACGGCTGTCCTGTCTCCCTGTACGGTCGCGCCGCTGGTGCGGCGGGTGTCGGCCGGTCCGGCCGGCGGTTCCGACGGGCCGGCGTCGGAGGCCGGCATCCGGCTCCGAGGCCCGGCGCGGGGGCGCCGAGCGGAACGGGACGAGCCGACTTCCGGCGTCGGGCCCAACTATCCAGTTTTCACGTCGCCTCCGCTGCCCCGTCGGGAGAAGTCGTCACCGGAGTCCGGCGACCACCACCCCGCGCGGGGCGGGAGCGACCGTCACTCCTTGACGACGTCCGCGTCCTCGGTGACCGGCTCGTCGGCCGGGCGCTCCGCCTGGCTGACCACCCGGGCGATGGCCGGACGGGCGTAGCGGGTCTGCACACCGGGGGCGACCTCGAGCAGGACGGTGTCGTCGTCCACGCCGGTGACCGTGCCGTAGAGCCCACCGATGGTGACCACCTCGTCGCCGGGGGCGAGGGCGGACTGCATCGACTCCGCCTCGCGGCGGCGCTTCTGCTGGGGGCGGATCATCATGAAGTACATGACGCCGAAGAGCAGAGCGATCATGAGGATCGGCGTCAGGCTGCCGGCACCCCCGCCGCCCTCTGCTGCGTAAAGCACGGTGAAAGACCTTCCCATTGGCCCCCGGTCCGGCACGGGCGCGCCGGAGCGGAAGCGGATTCTCACGTCCTGTACAGACCGGCGCGAGTCTAATCCCTGCACCTGGGAACGCCGAATGCGGCACAGATCACGTTCACATCACGGCTGATCGACTTCCGTCGAGAACAGATCGGGCACCGCAGGAGCATTCGCGCCAAATGTACCATTCGGTGGCGTACGGCCCAGGTGCCGCCAGGCGGCCTCCGTGGCGACCCGGCCGCGCGGCGTACGGGCCAGCAGGCCGGCCCGGACCAGGAACGGCTCGCAGACCTCCTCCACCGTGTCCGGCTGCTCGCCCACCGCCACGGCCAGCGTGGACAGCCCGACCGGCCCGCCCCGGAAGGAGTCCACCAGGGCGGTCAGCACCGCCCGGTCCAGCCGGTCCAGGCCCAGGGCGTCGACGTCGTACACCGTGAGGGCGGCCCGGGCGGTCTCCAGGGTGACCACCCCGTCGGCCCGGACCTCGGCGAAGTCGCGGACCCGGCGCAGCAGCCGGTTGGCGATCCGGGGCGTGCCCCGGGAGCGGCCGGCGACCTCGGCGGCGCCGTCGTCGGTGATCGGCACCCCGAGGATGCGCGCCGAGCGGCGCAGCAGCACCTCCAGGTCGGCCGGCGAGTAGAAGTCGAGGTGCGCGACGAAGCCGAACCGGTCGCGCATCGGCCCGGTGAGCAGACCGGAGCGGGTGGTCGCGCCGACCAGGGTGAACGGCTCGACGTCCAGCGGGATCGCCGTCGCGCCCGGGCCCTTGCCGACGATCACGTCGACCCGGAAGTCCTCCATCGCGCTGTAGAGCAGTTCCTCGGCCGGCTTGGCGATCCGGTGGATCTCGTCGATGAAGAGCACGTCGCCCTCGGCGAGGCTGGTCAGGATCGCCGCCAGGTCGCCCGAGCGCTCGATCGCCGGGCCGCTGGTCACCCGGATACCCGAGCCCAGCTCGGCCGCGACGATGTTGGCCAGGGTCGTCTTGCCGAGGCCCGGGGGGCCCGACAGCAGGATGTGGTCGGGCGGGGAGCCGCGCCGCATCGCGCCCTGGAGCAGCAGGTCGAGCTGGTCGCGGACCCGGTGCTGGGCGATGAACTCCTCCAGCCGCTTGGGCCGGACCGTGGCCTCCGCGTCGAGGTCGGCGTCGTGCACGTAGGCGGAGACCAGCCCGCCGTCGGGCCCCGTCACCGGGTGCGGCCCAGCAGCCGGATGGCCTGCTTGAGCAGGACCGGCACCGGCGGGACGGCACCGTCGATCGTCTCCGCCACCGCGGCCACCGCCTGGTCGGCCTGACCGGCCGTCCAGCCGAGCCCGACCAGCGCCTGCCGGACCTGCTCGGGCCAGGCCCCGCCGGTGACCCCGGCCGCGCCGTCGGCCCCGACCGGCACCGGGCCGATGCGGTCGCGCAGCTCCAGGACCAGGCGCTCCGCGCCCTTCTTGCCGATGCCGGGCACCCGGGTCAGCGCGGCGGTGTCGGCGTTGGCGATCGCCTTGCGCACCGCGTCGGGGGTGTGCACGGCGAGCACGGCCTGGGCCAGCCGGGGGCCGACGCCGCTGGCGGTCTGGAGCAGCTCGAACAGCTGCTTGGCGTCGTCGTCGGCGAAGCCGTAGAGGGTGAGCGAGTCCTCCCGGACGACCAGGCTGGTGGCCAGCCGGGCGGGCTGGCCGATCCGCAGGTCGGCGAGGGTGCCCGGGGCGCACTGCACCGCCAGGCCCACCCCGCCGACCTCCACCACGGCGTGGTCCGGACCGGTCGCGGTCACCACCCCGCGCACGCTGGCGATCATCTGGCTCCTCCTCGTCGTACCCGGTCGGCCGCGGCGGCCAGCTTGGAGCGCGTCCCGCCCCGCCACACGTGACAGATGGCCAGGGCCAGGGCGTCGGCGGCGTCGGCCGGTCGCGGCGGCTCGGCCAGCCGCAGCAGCCGGGTGACCATGGCGGTCATCTGCGCCTTGTCGGCCTGGCCGGAACCGGTCACGGCCGCCTTCACCTCGCTGGGCGTGTAGGTCTGCACGGGCAGCCCGGCGCGGGCGCCGGCGAGCACGGCGATCCCGCTGGCCTGGGCGGTGCCCATCACGGTGCGGACGTTGTGCTGGCTGAAGACCCGCTCGACGGCGACGCTGTCCGGCCGGTGCTCGGCGACCAGGTCGGTGAGCGAGCGGTCCAGGTGCAGCAGGCGCAGCGCCAGATCGTCGCCCGGATCGGTGTGGACGACGTGGTAGGCGATCAGCGTGCAGGGCCGCCCCGCCACGCCCTCGACCACGCCGACCCCGCACCGGGTCAGCCCCGGGTCGACGCCCAGCACCCGCACGCCGCCTCCTCCCCCAGCCGCCAGCAGTACGTGTGTTCGACACCCTACCGAGCCGGGCGACACCCCGCCGCCGGGGACACGCCGGGCGCGCCGACACGCCGGCCGGGGCGCCCGGCGGCCACACACTCCGGCCGTCGAGTATGTGTCGCCGGCCCATGTGCGCCCGGACACACAACTCGTAACTTCATGCGCCATGACGGCAGAACCCGTGGCGGTCCCCCACGTCGTACACGTCGACCTCGCTGGTCGTACCGCCCTGGTGACCGGGGGCGGCAGCGGCATCGGCCGGGCCTGCGCCCTGCGGCTGGGCGCCGCCGGCGCCAAGGTCCTGGTGGTGGACCGCAACATCGAGGCGGCCAAGGCGGTGGCGGTGGAGGCCGGCGGGCGGGCCGAGGGCGTGGACCTGGCCGACCCGGACGCGGTGGACCGGCTCGACGCCGACGTGGACATCGTGGTGAACAACGCGGGCCTGCAGCACGTGGCGCCGGTGCAGGAGTTCTCCCCGGAGCGCTTCGCCCACCTGCACCGCGTGATGGTGGAGGCGCCGTTCCTGATCATCCGCCGGGCGCTGCCGCACATGTACGCCAAGGGCTGGGGGCGGATCGTGAACATCTCCTCGGTGCACGGGCTGCGCGCCTCGCCGTACAAGTCGGCGTACGTCTCCGCCAAGCACGCGCTGGAGGGGCTGTCGAAGGTGGTCGCGCTGGAGGGGGCCGCGCACGGCGTCACCGCCAACTGCATCAACCCGGCGTACGTGCGGACGGCGCTGGTGGAGAGCCAGATCGCCGACCAGGCCGCCAGCCACGGCATCCCCGAGAGCGAGGTGGTCGAGAAGATCATGTTGGCGCGGGCGGCGATCAAGCGGCTGATCGAGCCGGAGGAGGTGTCCGAACTCGTGGCCTACCTCTGCTCCCCGCCGGCGGCGTTCATCACGGGCGCGTCCATCGCGCTCGACGGGGGCTGGACGGCGAACTAGTGGCGAGCCGCACAATGTCGGTCATGTCGTCACCGGTGGAGTTCCTGGAGCTGCTCGCCCGCGAGGCCGCCGCGGTGGAGTTCGAGGGGCCGCTCGTCGCCGCGCGCGCCGCCGGACTGCCGCCCGCGCGGCTCGCCGAGCTGGAGCAGGCCAAGACGGTGGCGCTGCGGGTCCGCGCGCTGCTGGAACGCCGCCGCCGCCGGGAGGTCGAGCTCTCCGGGTTGTACGACACGGTCAGCGACCTGGCCGGGCTGCGCGACCTGGACGACGTGCTGCGCGCGATCGTGCACCGGGCGCGCAACCTGCTCGGCGCGGACGTCGCCTACATGACCCTCGACGACGACGAGCGCGGCGACACGTACATGCGGGTGACCGACGGTTCGGTCTCCGCCCGCTTCCAGCAGCTGCGGCTGCCGATGGGCGCCGGCCTCGGCGGCCTGGTGGCCCAGTCCGGCGCCCCGTACGTCACCGCGAACTACCCGGAGGACGACCGGTTCCACCACACCGGCGAGATCGACGCCGGCGTGGGCGAGGAGGGCCTGGTGGCCATCCTCGGGGTGCCGCTGCGGCTCGGCTCGACCTCGATCGGGGTGCTCTACGCGGCCAACCGCTCGGCCCGGCCGTTCGTGCGGGAGGAGGTGGCGCTGCTGGTCTCCCTCGCCGCGCACGCGGCGGTGGCGATCGACACCGCGCGGCTGCTCGCCGAGACGCGGGCCGCGCTGGAGGAGCTGTCGTTCGCGAACACCACCATCCGGGCGCACAGCAGCTCCGTGGAGCGGGCCGCGGCGGCACACGACCGGATGACGGCGCTGGTGCTGCGCGGCGGCGGCGTGGAGGACGTCGCCGCGGCGGTCACCGACGTGCTGGGCGGGGCGCTGCTGGCGCTCGACGCGGAGGGCCGGCTGCTGGCCCGGGTCGGCGAGATCGAGGAGCCGGACCGGGCGGACATGGTGGAGGCGGTGGCCGCGTCGCGTACGGAGGGCCGCAGCGTGCGCCGGGGCCGGCTCTGGTACGCCGCCGTGGTGGCCGGGGCGGAGAACATGGGCGCGCTGGTGCTGCGCCCCGACGACGAGCTGGTCGACGCCGACCAGCGGATCCTGGAGCGGGCGTCGCTGGTGACGGCGCTGCTGCTGCTGTTCCGGCGTACCGTCGCCGAGGCGGAGGGGCGGGTCCGGGGCGAGCTGCTCGACGACCTGATCGCCCGGCCGCTGCGGGACACCGACGCGCTGCGCAGCCGGGCCCGCCGGCTCGGCGTGGACCTGGACGCCCCGCACGTGCTCGTGGCGGTCGGCGACGACGCCATCGCCGCCACCGGCTCGGCCCGGCAGCGGGTGCTCTCCTGGGCCACCACGTACGCCTCCACGCGGGGCGGGCTGGCGGCGGCCCGCGACGGTCGGGTGGTGCTGATGCTGCCGGGCCGGGACGCGGGCGGCAGCGCCCGGGCGGTGGCCCGGGACCTGTCCCGGGTGACCGGCCGGCCGGTGACCGCCGGGTCGAGCGGCCCGTCGACGGGGCCGGCGTCGCTGGCCGTGACGTTCGCCGAGGCGGAGCGGTGCCTGACCGCGCTGGGTGCGCTGGGCCGCTCGGGGCAGGGGGCGAGCACGGCCGAGCTGGGCTTCGTCGGGCTGCTGCTGGGCGCCGTCGGCGACGGGGGCGACAAGGACGTGAACCGGTTCCTGACCGCCACCGTCGGGCCGGTCGTCGACTACGACGCCCGGCGGGGCACCGCGCTGGTGAAGACCCTGGAGGCGTACTTCGGGGTGGGCGGGAGCCTGGCCCGGGCCGCCGAGCAGCTGCACGTGCACGTCAACACGGTCACCCAGCGGCTGGAACGGGTCGGGCAGCTGCTCGGCGCGGACTGGCAGAGGCCGGAGCGGGCGCTGGAGGTGCAGCTGGCCCTGCGCCTGCACCGCCTGCGTACGCCGGCCGCCTGAGCCGCCGTTCGACCACCCGCCGCGTGACCGCCGGCCCCCCGCGTGGCGCGGCGGTCAGCGGGCGCGGATGCCGTCCAGGACGCCGTCGACGATGCGCTGCGGCAGGGTCGCCTCGTCGAGGTCGGGATGCCAGCGCATGACGCGCTGCACCAGCATCGGGCCGGCCAGCATCGCCATCACCACCTCGACGTCGAGATCCGCGCGCAGCTCGCCGGAGCGCATCCCGCGCCGCAGCACCTCGCGCATCATCTCCCGCCGGGGCTCGATGATGTTCTGGTAGAGCTGGTACTGCTCGGGGCTGCGGTTGACCTCCGGCACCAGGCAGGGCATGATCCGCGCCGCCCGCGGGTCGATGTGGTGACCGACCGCGCCGACCAGCAGGATCAGGTCGTCGCGGACCGAGTGGCCGGCGGGCTCGGGCGGGGCCCCCTTGAGCGTACGCAGGGCGTCGCGCAGCAGCGCGTCCTTGCCGGACCAGCGGCGGTAGATGGTGGCCTTGCCGACGCCGGCGCGGGCGGCGATCGCCTCGATCGAGATCGCCTCGATGGTGCTGCCGTCGGCGAGCAGGTCGAGGGCGGCCTCGACGATCGCCTCGTCCGCGCGGACGCTCCTCGGCCGCCCGGGCGGCCGGGGAGCGTCGGCGGTGGAAGTCATGTCGGACATTGTTCCCGAAGCTAGGCGGTCCCGGCCAACTCGGGTTCCCCCACCGGCGCCGGCTTCCCCACCGGGGCGGCGGGGCGGCCGGGCATCCAGCGCAGCACCACGAGGATGCCGAGCGCGGCGATCGCGGCGGCGAGGCCCGCCGCCCAGTGCATCGCGGCCAGGAAGGCGTCGTCGGCGACCGCGATCAGCTGCGGCGCCGCCGGCCCGAGCTGACCCGCCGCGGCGTACGCGCCGGAGATGGACTCGCCGGCCACCTCGCGCGCCCCGGCGGGCAGGTCCCGCAGGGCGGGGTCGACGTCGGCGCGGTAGACCGCGGAGAGCACCGACCCGAGCACCGCCACGCCGAGCGCGCCGGCCACCTGCCGGACCGTGTTGCTGACCGCCGAGCCGACGCCGGCCTTCTCCCGGGGCAGCGCGGACATGATGGACTCCGTGGCCGGGGGCATGATGTTGGCCATCCCGGTGCCCTGGAGGAAGAAGACGACCAGCACCACCCAGATCGGGGTGGCCGCGTCGACGAAGGCGAACGCGCCGAGCGCGACCACGGTCAGCGCAAGCCCGACCGTCGCGACCGCCCGGCCGCCGTAGCGGCGGACCATCGCCGCGCTGCTCGGGGCGAAGACGAGCTGGGCCACGGCGAAGGGCAGGTAGAGCAGGCCGGTCTCCAGCGGGCTGAAGCCGCGCACCAGTTGCAGGTAGAACGAGCTGAAGAACATCACGCCCATCGCGGCGAAGAAGATCAGCCCGACGATGGCGACCGGAGCGGCGAAGCGGGGCACCCGGAACAGCCGCACGTCCAGCGACGGGTGGTCGCTGCGCCGCTCGTACGCGACGAACCAGGCCAGCACCGCCAGGCCGCCGAGGATCGCGCCCCAGACCAGCGGACGGCCGAAGCCGTGCTCGCCGCCGTCGATGATGCCGTACGTCAACGCGACGAGCCCGACCACCGACAGCAGTACGCCGCCGACGTCGACGCGGCCCGGATCCGGGTCCCGCGACTCGGGCACGAGCAGGGCCACCAGCACCACGCCGAGCACCACCACCGGCACGTTGATCAGGAACACCGAGCCCCACCAGTAGTGCTCCAGCAGCGCGCCGCCGAGGATCGGGCCGATCGCCACGGCCAGGCCGACCGCGCTGGCCCAGACGCCGATCGCCCGGCCCCGCTCCCGGGGGTCGAAGACGTTGGAGATGATCGAGAGCGTGACCGGCATGATGGCCGCGCCGCCCACCCCCATCAGCGCGCGGGCCGCGACGAGCTGCGCCGGGCTCTGCGCGTACGCCGACAGCAGCGACGCCAGCCCGAAGAGCACCAGGCCGATCAGCAGGAAGCGCTTGCGCCCGGCGCGGTCACCGAGCACGCCGAAGGTGAACAGCAGGCCGGCGAAGACCAGCGTGTAGGAGTTGATCGACCACTCCAGCTCGCCCTGGCTCGCGCCGAGGCCGTGCACCGGGTCGGCGAGCGTCCGCAGCGCGACGTTGAGGATCGTGTTGTCCAGGACGACCACGAGCAGGCTGATCACCAGCACCCCGAGGATCGCCCACCTCCTCGGGTGTCCCGTGTTCTCGTGCGGTGGCATCTTCGCGTTCTCCCCCCGGCCCCGTTTCGATACGGGTCAGACTCGTAATTCAGGGTGTCAGCGTAGGCGGGCGATTATCGATACGGAACCGGTTCGTATCTTATGTGGCGGCGGTCACTCCCGTCCTCTTCACGGGTGCGGTTCGGGGTGCCTGCGCCCACTTGGGTTGTTGCGCCCGCCTGAGGTGATTGCTCCCACGTGGGTGGTCGCGCCCACTGAGGTGATTGCTCCCACGTGGGTGGTCGCGCCCGCCTGGGGTGGGTGCGCCCGCGTGGGTTATGCGCCCGCCGGGGATGGTCGCGTCCACCTGGGGTGGGTGCGGTGCGTCGTGGTGAGGGTGTGGCCCGCCGTGCCCGGCTCCGGGCGGTCAGGCTTGATCCCTGCGCCGGGCACG
>NZ_JBEYRY010000014.1:0-125518 GCF_040704175.1 Micromonospora sp. NPDC047812
GCCGCAACTCGTGCCGATCCGGGTGGACCTGGCCGCGCTACGTCGAGCCGGCGCCGATGGCGTGCCGCCGCTGTGGCGGACGTTGGCCGGCGGCTCCGCCCGCCGGACGGCGACCACAACCGACACGCCAGTGGACCTGACCACCAGGCTGGCCACTATGGGAGTCGAGGAACGCCAGCGGACAATCCTGGAACTGGTACGGACACAGGCCGCCGTCGTACTCGGCCATCCCGACCCAGCGACGATTGATCCGGACAGCGCATTCCGCGAACTCGGCTTCGACTCGCTGACCGCGGTGGAACTACGTAACCGACTGGCCACCGCGACCGGCCTGTCGTTGCCGGCCACGCTGGTCTTCGACCATCCCAGCACCGGAGCCTTGACCGATCATCTGGTGAACAAGCTGGCCTCCGCCGTGAGTGCCGGCAGCGACCGCAGTACCGGAGCCGAATCGGCCGGCTCGGGAGCCGTTCGAGTGTCGAACCTCGCGGAGATGTACATGCAGGCCGAGGTCGACGGCAGACACGACGAGTTCTTCGACGTGATCGGGCGATTGGCGAAGCTCCGCCAGACGTTCGGTGTGGACACGGCCGACGAGGCGGTCCGGCCTCCCACACGGGTCGCCACCGGCGACGGCAAGCCCAAGTTGTACCTCTTCACCCCATACGTAGCCCCGGCCAATTTCCAATATGCGCGGCTGGCGTTGGCCTTCCAAGGCACCCGTGACGTGTCGGTGTTGCACCCGCCCGGCTTCCATGCCGGTGAGAAACTGCCGGAGAACATCGAGGCGATGACTCTCGCGTACGTCGAGACAATCATCCGAGACAACGCGAACGGCGAAGAATTCGCACTGGGCGGCCACTCCAGCGGTGGGCTGATCGCCCACCGGGTTGCTGCCAAGCTGGCGCAGATGGGCGTGGCGCCAGCTGGCGTCATTCTGCTCGATGCGCCCTCGCAGGCGGACCTTCAAACCGTATCGGAGGACGGGCCGCTGTGGCGAAAGCAGATTTTTGAGGGACTCAGGCGGACTGGCGATGACGGCGATGACAGCTGGGTCTTCGCGATGGTCCATTACCTCTCCTTCCAGTGGTGGCCTGCGGAGCAAATCGAGATACCGACGCTCCAGGTCCGTGCATCCGAACGGATCAGCGGACCGGCAGACAATAACGACTGGATGTTCACCTGGAGCTACGCCACCACAGTCACGTTGGCAGATGTGCCAGGAAATCATGTACAAATAACCGACCAATACGCTTCGGTGAGCGCGTTGGCGGTCAATGACTGGCTCTCCCACTCGCCCGAGAAGCGCCCAGCGTTCGTAGACTACCGGGGGTCGAAGTAGATGTGGCCCTCCCGAGCTCAATCAATTCTAAGCGAGCTCAATGGGCTCAGCTTTGCTGAGCCACCGAATCCTGACTCGGGTGGGGGACCACCAACCCGTTCGAAGTTGACCCGGAAGGTCGCCTTGTGGGTCGAGGATCCGCAGGTGACAGAGATGATGTTGGTGAGCACCTCCCGCCGGGGTTTGACCCAGCGAGTGACTGACCTCGGGGTCCTTTCCGCGATTTGTCGGCCTCCGCCGGTGGGGGGCCTGTCTCGCCAAGAACTCCTAACTTTGGGTGCGTTGGAGTTGGCGCCAGCAGATGAGGGCGCAGGCGAGGCTGAGGAAGGCTTCGTGCATGTCGTCGCTGATCTCCCAGCGGATGCGGAGGCGGCGGAGCCAGTGCAGCCAGGCGATGGTGCGTTCCACGATCCATCGTTGGGTGCCGAGGCCGGAGCCGTGGGGCGTGCCGCGTCGGGCGATGACGGGGTGACGCCGCGGGCGCGGATCTGGTGGCGGTGGTCTGGATGGAGTCGTGCCTGTTCCCGCCGGTCAGCGTGACCGCGAGGGGGATGCCGCCGACGTCGGGGATGACGTGGTGTTTCGAGCCAGGCTTGCGGCGGTCGACCGGGCTCGGACCGGTTTTGGGCCGCCCTTGAGCGCCCGGATGTGGGAGCCGTCGATCACCGCCCTCGACAGGTCCAACTGGCCCGCGCCCCGCAGCCGGGCCAGGAGCACCTCGTGCAGCCGTTGCCACACCCCGGCGTTGTTCCAGTCCCGTAACCTGCGCCAGCAGGTCATCCCCGAGCCGAACCCAAGCTCTTGGGGTAGGTACTCCCATGGGATCGCGGTGTAGAGCACTAGCAGAATCCCGCAGAGCACCTTCCGGTCATCCAGCGGCTTACGCCCCGGATACCGACTCCGCCTCGGGGGCGGGGTGGCAGCAGCGGCGCGATCTCGGCCCACAACTCGTCCGAGACCATCCACGGCGGTTGCTCACCCCTCCTCACGTTCAGACGAAACGACCCTCACGTCCAGTCGGTTACGCCGAACATCATCAAGTTAGGACCTCTGGGGGTGTTTCCGGCGATCTTGGTTAGTAGTTTCAGCGGCGGGGAAGCGGTCGCTGAAGGTGATGGCGAAGGCTTTCAACGCGGGTTTCCAGCGCGGCCGAACCACCCGGGCGGTGTCAGTGCCGAGCCGGACGGCCATGCGCTGGGCCGGTCCCGTGGCGGGTTGACCACGAAGCTGCACCTGGGCTGCGAGCAGGGCCAGAAACCCCTCGCCATCGTGCTGACCGCCGGGCGCCGCACATCTACCAGCAGCGCCACGCCGTGGAGTGCGGCATCAACCGGCTCAAGCGCAACCGAGCCGTGGCCACCCGATTCGACAAGCTCGCCGTCCGCTACGAAGCCACAATCCACCTCGCCGCCATCAACGAGTGGCTGTTACCGACTTCGACACAGGCCCTAAATGGACCTACTCGACGGAGCCCACCCCTATGTCCCGGTACTCCCCGAGCCACCCCGTCGCGCGATGGTCGCCCCGCCAGGTGAACACGACGACGCCCAGGTCTCCGTCCCCGGGCGGGAAGGTAGTGCCCGCCGTGCCCCGGCGGATCGGCTCCGCGCGGTGGGTGCGGCCGGCCCAGACCGTCACCACCGCGCCGGAAGGACCGGTCGCGACGACGTCCCGGCCGGAGACCGCGATCGCGCATCCAGTGGCCCGCTCGTACAGCAGCTGCCGGTAGGCGCTCTCCGGCAACCGGCAGGCGCGAGGCGGCCTGCCGGGCGGCCAGTCCGGCGCAGTGTGGCCGTTGCCGACGGCCGCGTGCCAAAGCTCAGGCACCGCGTCGGCCAGATGCACGGGCGTGGCCATCAGCTCGCAGATCCACAGGAGCCTGCCCGCTCCGCGTGGCGGCCGGCAGCGCCGCCACCTGACCCGGCGGCCGAGGTCTCCGGCGACCACCGCGACCCACGGGTGGACCGTGCCGAGCAGGCCCTGGCTCGCGAGCCAGTGCAGGTACCGGGGAGCGTCCTCGAGGATGGGATAGATCGCGGCGTACGGCATGCCCGCGACAGTGGTGACGCTCTCGCCGAACAGCTCCGGCGCGTTCGCTACCGCGAGCAGGGCAGCCTGGGCCAGGTCGCCGCGCCGAGGCTCGGGCAGGTCGGTCGCTGCCGCCGCGGGCTCCGTCGGCGGGCCGGTCGGCCCGACGCCGGAGTTGATGATGCCGGCGACCGCGTTCCTGGCATCCTCGGGCACGGCGACCTGCGCGAGCTTGGGTACCAGCGTCGCGACAGTACGGATGAGCGCGCGCTCGGCCTCGGCGGCGCTGGCGGGTACCGGTAGGTCGTTCAACGTCCGGCGCAAGTGGTCGCATACCGTGGCCGGGACCATGAGCCGTGCGGTGAGCTGGCCGAGGTCGGTCGGGGCCAGGAGCGTTTCCTCGAGGTCACTCCCGGCGTCTGCCGGTGTGTCAGCGACCATGCCCGCGTCGGCGAGGAACTGGATGGCCTGCCGCAACGGACCGAGGCTGCGACGGCCCTGCTGGTGGGCCAGCGTCCGGACCCACCAGCGGTCAGCCGCTGTCCGCGAGGTCACCTCCTCCCGTACCACCTCACCGAGGACATGGTCGGGCAGGCTGGACTGGATCTGTGACCGCACCACGTATCCCTCGGTCAGCCGTGCCTGCCAGGCCGGCCGTTCGCCGTCGTCGACGATGAGGAACGCCCAACCTTGGTCCTCACCCGCGCCGACCCGTCCGGCGCGGCCGAACATCTGCTGGACGGTGGCCACGTCCAAGCCGTCCAGCCCGACCTGGGTGTCGCGGACGACGACAGCGCGCGCGGGCAGGTTGACCCCGGCGGCCACGGTCGGCGTGGCGACGAGGACGTCGAACTGCCGGGCGCGGAAGGCCGCCTCGGCGTCCCGCCGGTACGGCCAATCCTTGTAGTGCAGGCCCACGCCGGCCTGGCCGCACACCATGTGCACCTGCGCGGCATCGTCCGGCCTGACCCGGGTGGTGTCCACGCCCCGGCTGGCCGCGAGCAGCAGCGCGGTCCGGCGTACGTTGCGTTTGCTGCCACAGAACACCAGCACGCTGCCGCCGTCGTCGGTCACGAGGCGGCTTATCACGGTCGCCAGCCGGCTTCGGGCGGCTTCCGTCACGTTCCAGTCGGCGTGCGCCGCGACCGCGGGCAACTGCCAGGTCAGCCGGCTGGACCGCCACGTCAAGTGCAGCAGCCGGGCCCGCAGCCAGACCGCGATCTCCGCCGCGTTGCCGACCGTGGCCGACAACCCGACCACCCGGATCGGCGGCTGGGCGTCGCGCATCCGGGCCAGCATTGCCTCCAGCGTGGGACCACGAGCGGGATCGCCGAGCAGATGGATCTCGTCGACGATCAAGCAGTCGACCTCCGCCAGCGCCTCCCGCAGGGCCGAGCTGCGCGAGACGGCCTCGAACTTCTCAGTGGTCGCCAACCACAGATCGGCCTCCCGCATCCGGTCCGCGTCGACGGCGTACTCGCCGGAGAGGCGCTCGACCCGCACCCCCTTTGCCTTCCAGGCCTCCAGGTCGTGGTTGAGCTCATCGGTGAGCGAGCGTTGGGGTACCAGCCAGACCGCCTTCCGGCGCCGCAGGAGCACGCTCTTGAGCGCGGCGGCCATGCCCATCACCGTTTTGCCCGCTCCCGTGGGTGCGACGACGAGCAGGTTCTCGTCGCCGTCGAGGATGGCAGGAAGCACCTGTGCCTGGGCCGGGTTGAATGTCGGGTACGGGAAGAAAGGGGACAGGGTGGGCGGCAGCAGGCCGTTGGTGGCGACTGGGCCGGCATCCGGTGATGGTGCGCCGTCGTACGCCTGCCACATCAGCGCGAAGGCGTCCCGCGCGGCTACTGCGGCGGCGCCGCTCGCCCGGCTCGGCCGTCGGGTGGGGCCACGCAGCAGCGCACACGGGTAGGTGATCGACTGGAGCGACCGCTCAGACGGATCGTCTGGGAGGCGGCGGATGGCCTCGTCCTCGACGAGGTGCGGGACTCGCCGCACCTCGGCACCCTCGGCGGCGAGCTTGTCCGCCAGGACGGTGAACCGCGGATCAGCGGGGAGCAGGACGCGGACGTCGGTGCGGTCCGTGATGGGCGGCAGGGGCAGATCCGGGTCGGCGATCTTCATCCACAGCAACCCTCGGTCGCGAGGACCGGCCCGACTCGTCCCGCCCACCGTTGTTCGCCACGCCCTCACCGCCGTCGATCCGGACCGTCGAACACCCTACCGGTGGGCCCGCGGTCGGCCGGCCGGCGGGTGCTCGGCCGCCACTCTCGCCAGGCGGCCGCCCTGGGATCATCTCCTCCGATCACGGCCACCCGCACCTGGCAGCACGGAACGGTCGTCGAGGTTACGGCGGTCCGGTCGGCGAGCCTCGGCGGGTCCTCGATGCGGTTGAACCGCAACTTGTGCGTGGCGTCGGCCGCCGTGAACGTGGCGGTGTCGAAGGCCCTTTGATCGACAGCCGTAGCTTGCTCCCCGCGCGCCCTGCCCGAGCAGCTGTGAGCGATAACAGGACCGCAGCCGATCGCATCCGCAGGAGCGATCCGATCCGGCTCGCCGAGTGTTTCGTGAGGCAGCGGTGGCCGTATGGCTTGTTCGCCCTCAGGGATGGGTGCGTCTTGGGGCTTGGAGATTGATGATTCGCTACGTCTTGACGAAGGCGATGTTATCGCTCACTCTCGATGTCGAGGCTGAGTGCGGCCGTGGCTCACCGGGCGAGCCCTCGCTGGTCGATCTCGCGATCATGACGTCCCCCCAGGGCATGCGGACGTCGCCTCAGGACATCCGCTGGCGACAGCGACCGGACTGCCGGTGTCGGTGCCGTCCACCTCACTGACCGTCCGCGAGCCGCGCCCGCCGTTCCGGACCGGCTTCCCGAGCCAACTGGCACATCACCACCACCGGTATTGATGACTGGATAGGAACGCCATGACATCCAAGAGAACCCTGCTGTCGGCGATGGCCCTCGCCGTGGCGCTGACCGCAGGTATGACGGCGACGCTGGACTCCACGGCCAGTGCCGGGACCACCCTGAAAGCGTCCGCCGCCGAGAAGGGTCGCTACTTCGGCGCGGCCGTCGCGACGGGCAAGCTCTCCGACAGCCAGTACGTCGGCATCCTCAACCGCGAGTTCAACAGCGTCGTCGCCGAGAACGAGATGAAGTGGGACGCCACCGAGCCCCAACAGGGCCGGTTCAGCTACACCGGCGGCGATCGTCTCGTCAGTCACGCCCGGGCCAACGGCATGAGCGTGCGGGGTCACGCCCTGCTCTGGCACGCGCAGCAACCGGGTTGGGCGCAGAGCCTCTCCGGTAGCGCGTTGCGCAACGCCGCGATCAACCATGTCACCCAGGTGGCCACCCACTTCCGAGGCCAGATCCACTCCTGGGACGTGGTCAACGAGGCGTTCGCCGACGGTGGCGGCGGCGGACGGCGTGACTCCAACCTGCAGCGCACGGGCAACGACTGGATCGAGGCGGCGTTCCGCGCCGCCAGGGCGGCCGATCCCGGTGCGAAGTTGTGCTACAACGACTACAACACCGACGGCGTCAACGCGAAGTCGACCGGTGTCTACAACATGGTGCGGGACTTCAAGGCCCGGGGCGTGCCGATCGACTGCGTCGGTTTCCAGTCCCACCTGGGCACCTCGCTCCCGGGTGACTACCAGGCCAATCTGCAGCGCTTCGCCGACCTCGGAGTCGACGTGCAGATCACCGAGCTCGACGTCATGAAGGGCTCCAACCAGGCCAACATCTACGCCGCGGTCACGCGCGCCTGTCTGGCCGTCTCGCGCTGCAACGGCATCACCGTGTGGGGTGTGCGGGACAGCGACTCCTGGCGCGGCACCGACGACGCCCTGCTCTTCGATCGATCGGGCAACAAGAAGCCGGCGTACACCGCCGTTCTCAACGCCCTCAACGAAGGTGGCAACCCGCCCTCCACGCCGCCACCGGGCCTTCCGGTGGACACCAGCGCCTGGTATGTGCTGGTGAACCGGAACAGTGGCAAGGCGTTGGACGTGTACAACCTCGCGACCAATGACGGTGCACGGATCACGCAGTGGGCGCGGAACAACGGCAACCAGCAGCAGTGGCAGTTCGTGGACTCGGGTGGTGGCTACTACCGGTTGAAGTCCCGGCACTCCGGCAAGGTGTTGGACGTCTACAACTTCTCCACCTCCGACGCCGCGGCGATCGTGCAGTGGAGCGACGGCAACGGCACGAACCAGCAGTTCCGGCTCGCCGAATCGGCCGGAGGTTACGTGCGTGTGATCAACCGCAACAGCGGCAAGGCCGTGGAGGTGCAGGGCGCGTCCACCAGCGACGGGGCGAACGTCGTCCAGTACACCGACTGGGGCGGCAACAACCAGCAATGGCAACTGATCCGCATCGGTTAGCTGGTCTTCCGTTCGGTGGCGCGGACGGCATCCGTTCGCGCCACCGAACGCGGGCAACCGGCCAGGGACGTGCGCCGGTGGCCGCATCGCGCCCGTACGACGAACACCGTGCTGACGCCGGACGTCGGCACGCACACCAGGCCATCCGCGTGCGTTCCGCTCACGGGTGACCCCGACCAGAGGAGTGGACCATGAGTGCCATCGGTGCGGCTCGTCCCGCCCTTCCATCGAGACGTCGCTGGCGGTCAGGCCTGGCCGCAGCGGCTGCGGCGGTCATCGCGGCCGGCACGTTGGTGGCCGTGGACGCGGCCCCCGCGGCCGCGGCGACCGTGGACACCAGCGCCTGGTACGTCCTGGTGAACAGGAACAGCGGCAAGGCGCTGGACCTCTACGCCTCGGCCACCAACGACGGTGCGCGGATCAGCCAGTGGACGCGGAACGGCGGGGCGAACCAGCAGTGGCAGTTCCTGGACTCAGGTGGCGGCTACTACCGGCTGAAGTCCCGGCATTCCGGCAAGGTCCTCGATGTGCACAACTGGTCGACCGCCGACGGCGGAGCGATCGTGCAGTGGTCCGACACCAACGCGACGAACCAGCAGTTTCGGCTCGCGGACTCGGACGGCGGTCACGTCCGGCTGATCAGCCGGCACAGCGGCAAGGCCGTGGAGGTGCAGGGCGCCTCCACCGCCGACGGTGGGAACATCGTGCAGTACTCCGACTGGAACGGCGCCAACCAGCAGTGGCAGCTTGTCCGCGCGGGCAGCGACGATCCGCCGCCGGGAGGCACCGGGTGCGGTAGGGCCCCGACGCTGTCCAGCGGCACGCACACGATTCAGAGCAACGGCAAGAGCCGCTCCTTCATCCTGCGGGTGCCCGCCAACTACAACAGCAACAACCCCTACCGGCTGATCTTCGCGTTCCACTGGCGCGGCGGCACCATGCAGGAGATCTCCTCGGGCGGCACCAGTGGGACGGCATGGTCCTACTACGGGCAGCAGGAGCAGTCGAACAACAGCGCGATCCTGGTCGCGCCCCAGGGGATCGGCAACGGCTGGGGCAACGCCGGCGGTGAGGACGTCACCTTCGTCGACGACATGATCAAACGGATCGAGAGTGACCTCTGCGTCAACCCGAGGCAGCGGTTCGCCCTCGGCTTCAGTTGGGGCGGCGGCATGAGCTATGCGCTCGCCTGCGCGCGGGCCACTGTCTTCCGGGCGGTCGCGGTCATCTCCGGCGCCCAGATCAGCGGGTGTAGCGGTGGTACGCAGCCCATCGCGTACTTCGGGCTGCACGGCATCTCGGACAACGTCCTGAACATCTCGCAGGGACGTTCGTTGCGCGACACGTTCGTCCGGAACAACAGTTGCGCCGCCCAGAACCCGCCCGAGCCGGGGCCGGGCAGCCGTACGCACGTCACGACCGCCTACTCCGGTTGCAGGGCCGGCTACCCGGTCCAGTGGGCCGCGTTCGACAACGGTCACCTGCCCGGGCCGGTGGACGGGACGTACGCCGAGAGTGGCGTCACCACCTGGACCAAGGGTGAGATCTGGAGGTTCTTCGCGCAGTTCTCGTGACGCGGACGGGTCAGGCGGCGCCGGCTCCCGCGATGCGGGGGCCGGCACCGGCTGACCCCGGGTCGGTGGCGTACCTCCTGGGCCGCGTCGCGAGCGCGGCGGCCGTCGGCGCGCCGTGCGTCGGCGGCTCCGTGTACGCCTCCGTGGACTGCAACGGCCAGGCCAACCAGCAGTGGAATTCAACGCCAACGGCACGATCACAGGTGTGCAGTCGGGTCTCTGCCTGGACGCCAACGGCGCCGCGACGGCGAACGGCACGAAGCTCATCCTCTGGTCGTGCGACGGTGGCACCAACCAGCAGTGGCAGCTGCGAAGCTGACTTCCGAAACGTCGCGGCCGGTCAGCGCTGGGTGGTGACGGGGGACCGCCACCACCCAGCCCACCGTCGGTCCGCTCAGGCGCGCGACCACTGCATGCCGGTCGCCGAGGTGCACGTACGTTGCTCGAGCGCGGCGCCGAGAGCGGTGGAGCCGCCGATCACGCCCAGACACTTGTTGCTGTTGACGTTCACCAGTTCGTGGTAGCCGCTGCCGGTCGATCGCCAGGTGAACACCTGGTTCAGGCCCTCGTGGCAGGTGTACTGGACGATCCCGGCGCCGTCGGCCACCGAGGCGTTCAGGACGTCGACGCACTTGCCGCTGTTGACGCTCTGCAGCCGCACCGCCCCGTTGCCGGCGTCGAGGAAGCGCCACTGTTGCCAGGTCGAGCCGTTGCCGGTCCACTGACCGATCACGGCGAGGTTGTCGAGGTTGGGCTGCTGGACGTCGACGACCTGCCCACTGTTGCGGTTGGTGATCCGGTACGACGGCGAGGCGCCGCCGCCAAACTGCCACCAGTTCACGTTGAACAGGTTGCCGCTGCCGCCGGCGAAGCGCAGGTGGAGGTCGTGCGTACCGGTGGCTCCGCTCACGCCGCACGTGGTGTTCGTCCAGTTCTGCCAGCCGCCGGTGCCACCCACGGTGCAGGTGCCGACGAGCGGGCCGCTCGCACTGTCCAGCCGCACCTCGATGCGACCTCCGCTCGTGCCGGAGGCGACCCGGGCGGTGAAGGACGTGGCACCGGCGCCGAAGGCGACCCCCTTGACCTTGATGGTGTCGCCGTTGTCGATCCAGCCGACGTTCATGCCGCCCTCGCTGGACGCTTCGGTCTCGATGCCGGACCCCCAGGCGATCGTCTCGGCCTCCTGCCGGGTGTACGGGTTGAGCGTGCCGACCTGAGGAGGGCCCGCGGTGGTCATGTCGATCGTGGGAAAGGTGCCGTCGGTGTTGTAGGTGAACCGCTCCACCGCGACGGAGCGGGTGTAGCCGCCGCCGCCGGGCAGTGCGCCGTTGTGGTAGAAGAAGTACGACCCGCCGTTGAAGTCGATGACACCGGCGTGGTTGGTGAAGCTGCTGCCCTGTCGGGGCATGATGGTCCCGCGGTACGTCCAGGGTCCCGTGGGGCCGGGCGCGGTCGAGTAGGCGATGAACTCGGAGCAGCACTCCGCCGCGAAGACGTTGTAGTAGAGCCCGTTCCGCTTGTAGACCCAGGGGCCCTCCTCGTAGAGGGTCGGCCGGCTGGGGTTGCCGGTGCGGGTGCCGTACCCGGCGGTGCTGAGCGGGATCTGGGTCGCCCCGCCCGAGAACGAGATCATGTCGGGGTTGAGCCGCACGTACCACAGGTTCGGGTTGCCCCAGTACAGGTACGCCTGGCCGTCGTCGTCGACGAAGGCGTGCGGGTCGATCTCGCCGTTGCCGACGAGTGGTCGACCGAGCGCGTCCCGGAAGGGACCGGTGGGGCTGTCCGCCACCCCGACCCCGATGACCATCTGCCCGTTCGAGCGCTGGCGTACGGGCACGTACCAGTAGAACTTCCCGTTGCGGGCGACGACCTGGCCGGCCCAGGCGTTGGCGTCCGCCCAGGCGAAGGTCGCCAGGCTCATCGGTACGCCATGATCCGTCCAGTTGACCATGTCGGCGGACGAGTACACCCGCCACTCGCGCATCGTGAAGTAGGTGGAGCCGTCCTCGTCATGCCCGGTGTAGACGTACACCCGGCCGTTGTGCACCATCGGCGCAGGGTCAGCGGTGTAGATGTTCTGCACGAGCGGATTGTCGGCGCGCGCCGTACCCGGCAGCACAGCGACTGCGCAGGCGAGGCTCGCGATTGCGGCGACCACGCGCCGGAATCTCCGACGGGCCCGGCGCGGAACTCGTGGTTGCACGATGTACCCCCAGATTGTCGAGCTGTTTCCACTGGTCGGTGAGGCCGGCCGGGTGGGACGTGCCGTCCACCCGGCCGGCCTCAGGTCAGCGGCCGGAGGTCATACCCGGCTCCACCGCTGGTTGGCGTTGCCGTGGCAGGACCAGAGAATCACCGCCGTGCCGTTGGCCGTGCCGCCGTTGTTGACGTCGAGGCAGAGCGACGGGAAGCGGACGTTGCTGACCGTGCCGTTGCTGTTCAACGTCCACTGCTGGTTGGTGCCGCCGTTGCAGTCCCAGATCTGCGCCCGGGTGCCGTTGGCCGCGCTGGTCGGGACGTCCAGGCACTTGCCGAGGATCCGCAGCGTCTGGCCGTCCTGGCTGATCTGCTGGTTGGCGTTGCCGTGGCAGTCCCAGATCAGGGTGCCGGTGCCGTTGGCGGTGTTGGCGTTGTCGACGTCGAGGCAGCGCCCTGCCGACTCGCTGCGCAGCCGGAACGTGGTCGGGGGCGGCGGGTCGGTGGTGCCGCCGCCGCTGACCCGGAACACCACGGTGCCGTGTGCCGGGACGCTCGCGGAGATGCTCCCGGTGGTGGTGGAGGTGGTGTTGGTCCACGCGTCGCGCAGGGTGAACGAGCTGCCGGTCTTGCCGATCGCCGCCGCGGTGGTGGCGATCGTCGTGGTGGAGCTGCCCTGGTTGAACAGGGCGACCGCGACGTCACCGTCGGCCAGCCGCTTTGCCAGGATCCGCCGGGTGCCGTCGTTGGACACCTGGACCGCCTGGCGTCCGAGCGGGTCCTGGTTGATGGCGACCAGGTTCTGGTTCTTCAGGATCGCCAATGTCGCCGCGTTCGCCGAGCGCAGGTCGTTGCCCATCATGAGCGGCGCCGCCATGATCGACCAGAGCGCGAAGTGGCTGCGCATCTCCGTGTCGGTCATGCCGCCGTTGCCGACCTCCAGCATGTCCGGGTCGTTGAACCCGCCCGGTGCGGCGTAGCCGGCCAGCGGCACGTTGACGTCGACGATGTTCTGGATGCCCATCGGGTAGCCGTTGGTCTGGCCGGTGTTCCACGCGTTGGTGATGTCCTCGGTGGTGCGCCAGAGGTTCGCCACGTCGCTCCAGTTGCGCTGCGGCCCGGTCTTCTCGTGGATGCTGTTCGGGTTGATGCTGTAGACGATGGGTCGGCCGGTGGCGGCCAGCGCGTCGCGCATGATGCCGAACCGCGCCACCTGGTCGTTCATCGTCCCGGTCGGCGAACACCAGTCGTACTTCAGGTAGTCGACGCCCCAGGCGGCGAACTGCCGGGCGTCCTGGTACTCGTGGCCGAGGCTGCCGGTGGAGCCGGGGAAGGCGTCGAAGTACTGGGCGCAGGTCTGCTCCAGCGGCGCCTGGTAGAGGCCGAACAGCAGGCCCCGCGCGTGCAGGTAGTCCCCGAGCGCCTTCATCCCGCTCGGGAACCGCTCGGGGTGGGCCTGCAGGTTGCCCTGCGCGTCCCGGTTGGGGTTGAACCAGCAGTCGTCGACGACGACGTACTTGTACCCGAGGTCCCGCAGGCCGTTGGTCACGATCGAGTCGGCCATCTGACGGATGAGCGTTTCGTTGATGGAGCAGCCGAAGGTGTTCCAGGTGTTCCAGCCCATCGGCGGGGTGCGGGCGACTCCGTTGTTCAGCGCATGCGCCGGCTGCGGCGCGACGACACCGCCGGCGAAGGCGGTCGCGGCCGCCACCGCCAGGACGCCCAGGACAGCGGTCATCCATCTCCTGCGTCTGTACACGTTGTTCCTCCTTGGGAGCTCCGGCGTCGGCGGTCGGTAGCCGGTGCCGTGACTGATCGGTACGGCGGGGACGGTGGTGCCCGTCCGTACTCGCGGCAGGTTGCTGTGTGAGGGGCCGCCCGGCCACGCGCGAAGCCGAGGCGACGGTGCCCTGGTCGCGTCGGTCGCTCCGCTGTCGCCAGCCCGGCGGCTCCAGCCGCGCTGCCATTCTGGGATGACGGGACAATTGCAGAGATGTTATCGCTCACATCAATCTATGTAAATTGGTGACAGGCGATGTCCCTGGTGGATCGTCCCGCGATGACGGGCTGAGGCGGCTTCTCCGCAGATCACCATCACTGTGATCGCGAGTGCCGGATCGGGGTGCGGGGCCGGGCGCCCCGGGAAGCGGCGGCTCTGCCCGAGGTTATGCCTTGACTAAGGGCGTGTTATCGCTCACAGTCGATGGGTCGGATCGCTGGCCGGCTCGGCCCGCCAGACCGAAGATCATTCCCCTCGCGGGTCGTCCGGGCTGCGCCTCCTGGGCAGGGGCGCACCGACCTGTCAACGATCACGACGCGCCGCGGACCGGACCTGGGGACCACCTCTACCGCGCGCAACACGCCGACCCACCGGATCCAGGGTCCGACCTCGACGGGCACCATCGAGCTGGACTACTCCGCCATGCGCGACGGCGACCCGGCCGGCTTGGCGATGCCGCGCGACACCTCGGCCTGGACAGGCGTCAAGCGGGACGACGGGGCCACCCGCGTGGTCATGGCCAACGGCCTGACCATGGGCACCGGCAACCTCCAGCAACGTGTCGTCGCGCAGCAGTTCCACCGCGAGGTCCAGGCCCTCCAACAGCAGCCGCGGCGCGAGGCTGTGACGTACGTCCGTCGCCACGCCGTACGTCGAGCACGCGGGCGGATTTCGCGATCGCGATCGGCGCCTGTCCACGTCGCGACCCCCGCGTACCCCTGGAACGGGCCATCCGCGCGCGTCTCTGGCGGGACGCGCGCGGATGGCCCGTTCCCCACCGCTTCTAGATGAACCGCCAGCGCTGGTCGGCCGACCCGCTGTCATTGCCGAGCACGACCTGCGCGCCCTGGCTGCCGGAGCCGCCGCTGACGCCGAGGACCCGGCCGCCGTCGGCGCACTGGATGCGGAAGTAGGCGTTACCGCCGTAGCGCAGCCGCCACCGGTGGTCGGTTGCGCCGTTGTCGGCCCACTGCACGATCCGGGCGCCGGCCGCGGCGGAACCACCCTCCACGGCGAGCACCTTGCCGCTGTGCGAGTTTCGTAGGCGCAGGTACCCGGCGGTGTCGACGATCGCGGTCCACAGATGGTCGGCGGTGCCGTTGTCGCCCCACTGGATGACGAGGCCGCCGTCGGCGGTCGACATGTTCTGCACGCCGAGGACGAGCCCACTGGCGAGGTTCTGGATCCGGCGGGCGCCGTTGGGCAGGAAGCGCCACTGGTTGTCCAGCGTGCCGTTGTCCTGGTCCTGCACCGCCTGGGCACCCTGGCTGACGGAGCCGTCGATGATGGCGAGGAGCTTGCCGGTGTGCGTGTTGCGCAGCTTGTGCGTACCGTCGCCCACGTCGACGACCGACCAGGTGTGGTCGGCCGTGCCGTTGTCGGCCCACTGGAGGATCCGCGCGTTGTCGGCGGTGGACATGTTCTCCACCCCGAGGACCTTGCCGCTGTTGACGTTGCGGAGTCGGATCGCCGAGCCGTCGACCAGCAGCTGCCAGTCGTGGTCCGCCGTGCCGCTGTCACCCCACTGGAGGGCGAGCCCGCCGTCGGCCGTGGACATGTCGCGGATGCCGAGCACGAGACCACTGGCCGTGTTGGCCAGCCGGAAGCTCGCGACGGTGCCGTCGGCCGTCCCGCCAGCTCGCCAGTACACCGTGTAGTTGTGTCCGTGGGCGTCGTAGAACGGCCCGAGGTTGACGGTGACGCCGTTGGCGACTGCGGTGAAGGCCAGCGCGCTGCTGCTGGTGCGGGTGATCGAGCCGGTGGTCAGCGAGGGCAGGTCGCTCAGGGCGGTGTTGCCGTAGTTTCCGGAGAGCACCACCGGTCCGTAGGTGACCGCTTGGACCGCCGCGTTGTCGTTGGCGGCAACCATCATGACGCGCATCGGCAGTCGGACCGTGACCGTGTCGCCGGAGGCCCAGGATCGGGTGAGGTTGGCGTAGCTGCCCGGCGTCGCGGTGACGTTCTGCGGCGTGCCGTTGACACTGACGGTGGCTCCGCTCGTCCAGCCCGGGATCCGGATCCGCATCGTCCACGAACCGCCGACCGACCCGGTGACGGTCAGGGTGGTGGTGTCGCCGACCGGGTACGACGTGGTCTGGGTGACCGTGATCGCCCGCTGTGTCCAGATGAGGACCGATGGCATGAACAGGTTCACGGTCAGTGTGGTGTCGTTGTGGAAGTAGATCGAGTCCATCAGCGTGGTGTTGGTCTCCACGCCGGTGCCCTGACAGCACCAGAACGAGTTGTGGTCGGTGCTCCAGGTGCCGCCACCCCACGCCGGGCCGACGCCGCGACGGCCGCCCGGGTTGAGCGGGGTGAAGTAGGTGACGTGCCCGTGGCTGTCGGCCGGGTTCTGTTGGCCGATCATGTGGTTGAGCAGCGCACGCTCGTAGAAGTCGAAGTAGGCCGCCCGGTCCGGGTCGAGCAGCCACAGCTCCCGGGTCAGCTTGAGCATGTTGTACGTGTTGCAGGCCTCGCAGGTGTCCGCGCGCAGGTACCCGGCGATGGCGTCCGGTGCCCGGAAGTGTTCGGCCTGGCTGTTCCCGCCTATCACGTAGGTGTGCGCGTTGACGGTGATGTTCCAAGCGTTGCTGGCGATGTCCCGGTACCGGGTGGTGCCGGTGGCCTTGTACTCGCGGACGGCGCCGATCCACTTGGGTACCTGCGTGTTCGCGTGCAACCCGTTGAGCTGGTCGGAATTGGCGGCGAGCGGATTGAACACGGCGTTGTGGTCGAAGCGCTGGGCGGCGGTGAGCCAACGGGCGGTGCCGGTCTGCTGGTACAGGTCGGTCAGGACGGCGTTCATGCCGCCGAACTCGGTGCCCAGCATGGCTTGCATCTGGCTGGCGGTGAGCCGGCCGGTGCGCCAGTCGACCCATCCGGCGAGCGCCAGCAACACGTCGCGGGCCTCGGTGTTGCCGATGAGGCGCCAGACGTCGAGCAGCCCGGCGAGCGTCTTGTGGATGCAGTAGTACGGCACGTTGCCGTTGCTCAGCGTCCGTGCCTCGAGCGCGGTGAAGTCCGACTCGGGGAAGCCGGACAGGTAGCCGGCGTTGAAGCCGGCGGCGCCGTTGTTCGCCTGGCACTTCGCCAGCTCGGCCACCATCTGGTTGGCCCTGTCCCGGCAGGTGGTGTCCCCGAGGACCGCCCAGGCCTGGGCCCATGCGGTCAGGAGGTGCCCCTGCATGTGGGTGCGGAAGGGGAACGTCGGCGCGTCCCACCCCCCGTTGGGCGTGGCACCGGCGGTGGAGAGCCGGTGGTTGGCGCGGAAGTTGTAGAGCAACCGGTTGACATCCACGAAGCGTAGATAGTTGAGGGTGCGGTTCTGGTTGTCCTGCCAACGGCTCCCGGTCAGCCTGACCTGGCCCGGCTCGAACGCGTGGGCGGAGACACCGATGTCGGCGCGGGCCGGGGGCAGGGCGGCACTGGCGGCACCGGCGAGGGCGGGGCCGGCGGCGCTCGCGGCAGCGGCTCCGCCGGCTGCCTTCAGCAGGGTACGACGGTTGACGAAGGGGGCGGGCATGTCGGCCTCCGTTGGTGGTGGCGGGGCGGTGGGCTCGCGCGGCAGCGGGATCCTCACGAACAGATCCGGAAGGTGGCGTCCTGCCGCCTGCCCCGGCTCCTCGCGGCGGCATCCGGCGGTGTGCCCCTGGTGCGACGGCGAGGCCGATGGCGGGGTGGCCGCGCCGGCTGCACTGGGCGAAGCGCGTGCCAGGCGTCTCGTCTGCCGTGGGAGCGCATCGTGTGCGGTCCCCACGAGCACGGTCGGGCCGGCGGCACTCCGCCGATCCGTCAGCGGCAAGGCAATGGGTAAACTTCGATGTTATCGATAACATAGCGTCGGCCTCGGGCTCGCGCAAGACCTGGTAGTGCGCTGAGGCGCCGCACCCGGCCCCGTGGCGACGGTGAAGCACCTGAGCGCATCGCTGCCGGTGGCCTCTGCGGGGCCGGTGCGGAGGGCGTGTCGGATCGCCCGCTTCGCTGCCACGCCCGGGTGGCTGAGGTCGCGCCGACGGCGATGTGTTTCCGGATGCTTCAACGACCCACTGCGTTAGCGATAACAGTGACCTACAAACGACGGGTCGCGGGTCCTCGATCGCCGATGCGGCGACGACGTTCCGCTCACCTCACCGGGGTTCCCCGGCCGGCGTCGTCGTGTGCGACCGGAGCACCGTCCGGGCCAGGCTCGCCCGGTTCGACACGCCGAGCTTGCGGTAGATCCGGCCCAGGTGGGTGTCGACCGTACGGACGCTCAGGAAGAGCCCGTGTGCGACCTCCACACTGGTCATACCGCGGCTCACCAGCTCGGCGATCTGCCGTTCACGCTCGGTCAGCACGGCCAGCGGGTCGCCACCCGTCGTTGACGCGTCCGGGACCAGGCGGCTCTGCTGCCGGCGAACCCGTTCGACCAGACGGGCCGAACCACACTGTTCGGCGAGCGCGGCGGCCCGTCCGAGCCAGGCGCGGGCATCGTCGGTGCGGCCGGCGTCGACCAGTACGGTTCCCGCCGCCGCCATCGTCCGGCACAGGTCCAGGTCCAGTCCCCGACCGGCGAAGCATTCGACCGCCTGCTCAGCGGCGGCCAGCGCCGGGCCGGTTTCCCCGCGTGCGGAGTACAGCCGCATGCGGGCGCGCATCAGGAATCCCTGACGGCTGACGGAGAGGTTGCGTACCGAGGCCTGGGCCAGGTCGACCCACCGGCTCGCGTCACGCTTGTCACCCATCCGCAGCGCGGCCATGGACAGCGCCTCGTACCACCGGGACCGGTTCGGCGGGGCGATCCGTGGCATCTCCGGGCCGCCGAGAGCGTCGAGCATCAGCCGACGCCCGCGTTCCGGCTCCGCCACCTTGATCAGCAGGTCCGCGAGGAGGCAGCGCACGATCGCACCCTCGGCCGGCCCCTGGTCCCGGATCAGGGCGAGGGCCTGATCACCCAGGGCGATCACCGCGGCGGCCTCTCGGTCGAAGTCCCGCCAGTACCGTACGAGCGCGAGAAGCGCGGCGACCGCGGCCCAGGCCGTCGACGCGCCTTCCGGTTCGAGCAGTTCCGCAGCTTCCTCCAGGGTGCGGCCGGCCCGGTCGAGTAGTCCACGCTGTAACTCCACCGCCCCAAGCGAGGTCAGGATGGCGGGAAGGATGAACCATTGTCCGGTTCGGCGGGCCTCCTCGGCACCCCGGGACAGGTGCCGATGCGCCTCGGTGAACCGGTGCAGGGCTTCCTCCGTCGAGCCGACCAGGTAGAGGGCCGGCAGGTTGGTGACGACGCTGCTGTCGGGCGTGGTGTCCACCAGATCGGCCGCGATGTCGGCGGCCCGGTCCGCGGCGTCGCTGTCCGCGGCGAGCAGGTGCGCCATCGCCGTCTGGGCGACGGCGGCCGCCTCCCCGAGCCGGTCTCCGTGCTGCCGGGCGATGGTGGCGGCCTCGCGGGCGTTCAGGCGGGCGGCTTCCTGATCGAGCCGGTCGAGGGCGAGCGCCGCCAGTTCCGTGTGCATGGCCACGGCCGTCGAGGGAGTGGAGGGATGGGTGCCGTGCAGCGCGGCCAGCCCCTCCCGGATCAGGGCCGACGCCTCGGCGTGCCGGCCCTGGATCCGGCGTACCCGGACGGCGACCGCCATGGTCGAGGAGAAGTCCCGGCCAGGCAAGCGGATCACCCGGGGCAGGAGGGTGTGCACCAGTTGCTGCACGTCGCATCGACCGCCGCGCAGCAACTGGGCCCGCAGGGCCAGCACCTGCGCCTCGTACCAGCGGTCGTCGCCCTCGGGCAGCAGTTGCAGCGCGGCCTCCAACCACTCCAGCGCATCGGCCGGTGCGTCGTGCATGGTGCTCCGCGCCGCGTCGATCAGAACGGGCAACTGCTCAGGACGGCCCGTGTCGAGGGCCCGGGCGATGTGATGGGCGCGCTGGGTGACCGGAGCGCCGCGAGCCAGCAACTCGGCCTCCACGCGCCGGTGGGCGGCGAGGCGTTGGCTGGGGCCGATCTGCGCGTAGACGAACCGACGGACGACGTCGTGCCGGAACGCGAAGCGCGGCAGCAGCTGCACCGGGCGCATCAGGTCCAGGTCGGTGAGGGTGTCCAGGGCGGACAGTGTCTCCGTGACGTCCAGTCCGGCCACCGCGGCGAGCAGGTCCGCCGGACCGGGGGTACGCAGCACGGCGGCCGCCTGGGCGACCCGCAGTTCGCGGTCGGCGAGTTCGGCCAGCTCGCCGAGCAGGATGAGGTGTGCGTCGGTCATGGCCTCCGTGTCTGCGGCAGCCAGCAGTTGCAGGTAGAGCGGGTTGCCGTCACCCTCGGCGTGCAGTCGGGTCAGGTCCGGCCGGTCACCGAGCAGCTCGCGGGTCTGGCCGAGGTCCAGTGGACCTAGTCGGTGCTGGGTGAGCTGGCCGCGTGCGGCCGCCCGGGACAGCACCGCCGCCGCCCCACGGGACAGTTGCCGGTCCCGGTAGGCGAGGACCAGCAGCACCGGCGCCGTGGTGGTCAGTTCGATCAGCTGCTGCATCTGGTCCCGGTGGGCCGTGTCGAGCAGGTGCGCGTCGTCGAGCAGGACAAGGGTCGGGTCCGCTCCCACCACGACGGGCGGACCGGTGCCCGTCCGACCGGTGGCGGCGACCACCGTGAGGGTGCGCGCCCTGCCCTGCGCCGCGAGGGCGGAGATCAACGTGGTCTTGCCGATTCCCGGTTCTCCGGCGAGGGCGACGGCTGCGCCGGTTCCCGCGTGCAGGTCGTCGAGCTGACGACGGAGTGCGGCGAACTCCGTCCGGGGCAGCGGGTGACCGGTCATCCGACCGGACTTCGGTCGAGCTGGTACGAGCCGGTCGGCCGGGGTGGGCGTCATCGGACGGTGTCGCGGGACGGCCGCTGGCTGTGGGTGCGGAACCGCAACCCCAGTGTGATCAGAAAAGGCCGTTTATCTGGCATTACGGATCCTTAGGGGGAAGATCCTCTTTGGGGATGTCGAGTACACAAGGCGGACGCTTCATAGTCAACAGCCCACCGCACTCTTCGATCCGGCCAGATCTCGAGTTGATCGGTCCAGGTGTAGTTTCCCGGCGGAGGAAGGATTGCCGTCGATCTGGCGCTGGGGTAGAAAGCGTCGATGGAGACCGCGTCGATGTGGTCCTGACGCGTTTCGCGCTCATCGAGCCGGGGTCGGGGCCGTCCGGTGAGCCAACGGGTCGACTCCGCCAGCGGTCGGGGTGATCGGCGGTGCAACGCCCCGCACACATCCCTCCCGCCGCCCGGCACCATCCGGAGAAGTACGCAACCGGCTACGCAGCCGGCGCCTGCCACCGAGTACGTAACCGGACCGGTAGTTGTGCGGACGCCTCTCACGGACACGGCTGCGAGTGTCGGCAGACACGCGTCACCGACCTCCACCAGGAAGCGGTCACGGGGGAGAGGAGAGAGGATGATCGGCACCACGGTCGGCGAGACGCCGGCGCTGGGCGTACGCCGGGTCGGGCCCGTCACCCGAGCGCCCGAGGTCACCGTGGCGCCGTACGCGATGGTGCGGATCGCCGGTGTCACCCTCCCGGAACCGTCGGCCGTGAGCGAGGAGTTCCGGGGCGTCGCCGCCCGCCTGCTCGAGCTGACCGCACGCGCCGAGCGAATCGCCGCGGCGCTCGCCGACGTGCTGCACGAGCAGGTCGTCCGGGCCGGTTCCGACCAGCGTCGGGCGCTGCTGGCCCTGCGCCGCGACGTGCACAACGGGCGCAGCCCGTCGGTGGCGTCGCGCACCCGGCTGGCCGGCTGGACCGACCACCTGCCCGGCCTGGCGTCCTGGCTCGGCCTCCGCGACGACATCGACCGGCACACCGCGGAACTCGACGCCCTGCTCGCGCCGGCGCTCGCCGCCGACCGGGTTGCCCTGGCCGAGCTGTGCCGCGCCGAGGAGCTGTCCCGGGCCGTCGCGCTGACCAGCGCGGACCTGCTGCGGGCGCTGCACCGGGCGGCCGAGCAGGGCCCGGCACCCGACGACCGGGCCCGCAAGTCGGAGGCCACCGTGCTCCGGTACGCGATGCGGGCGGCCACCAGGACCGTGCCGCTGTCCTGGTTCACCCGGGTGGGTTGGGGCCGCTGGGACGGGCCGGTGCCGGACGCGACCGGCTCCCCGGAGGTGGTGGCGGTCGCCAACGCCGACCGGGCCACTCTGTCCGCCCTCGTCCACGCTGTGCTCCGGCACCCCGACCGTCGCGGCGATCTGCCCCACACGCTGGCGCCCGGCCTGTGGGTGGACGGGGCGGCGATCCGGCTGCGTCGGCAGACACAGGCCCCCGACGCGCCATCCGGGGTGCAACGGGAGGAGGCGCTGACGCTGCCGCTGACCCGGGCGCTGCGGCACCTGATGGGTCTGCTGGAGCCCGGCGGGGTGGCGACGCCGCACCAGCTCGCGGCGGAACTGGCCACCCGGCTGCCCCGTCCGGCGTCGCAGGCGTCCGCAGCGGCTCGGGCGTACCTGCACGCGCTCGTCGAACAGGGCGTGCTCCGCCCCGCGTACCCGGTGGACCCGCAGGCCGTCGACGGCCTCGCCGCGGTCGCCGACTGGCTGGCCGGGATCGGCCTGGCCGACGTGGCCGTGTTGCTGCGGGAGATCGATGCCAGGACCACCGCGTTCGCCGGTCTCGACGCGACCGAACGGCCGGCGGCCCTGGCCGGGCTACGCTCCCGCTGGGACGCGGCCTTCGCCCTGCTCGGCGCGGACCGCACGGGTCGTCCGCAACCCGTCACCGAGGACGTGACCCTGGTCCGCCCCGTGGGCCTGGGCCGGGCCCACGGCCGGGACCACCGGGGCACCCTCGCCGCGCTGACCCCGCTCTTCGAATTCTTCGACCAGCACGCGGTGGTCCGCCGCCTGGCCCGGGACCGCTTCGTCGCCCGCTACGGCGTGGGCGGCCGCTGCGGGTCGCCGACGGAGTTCGCCGAGGAGTACGGTGCGATCTGGCAGGCGACGCGCCTGGTCGGCGTCGACGGCGCCTTGGACCCGACGCTCGACCTCGCCCCCGGTGACGAGCTGCGCGAACTGGCCCGGCTCCGGGCCGATGTGGTGGCCGCGGTCACGACCGACGACGACGGGAACCTGACCGTCCCCGACGGGCTGCCCGACGCCGTCGCCCCCAGGCTGCCCCGTTGGCTCACCAGCCGACCCGGCTCGTACGCGGTCTTCGGACAGTCCTGCCACGACGGCGCGTCGTTCTGTGTCAACCACGTGTACGGCGGCTGGGGCCGGTTCACCAGCCGCTTCCTGCGGCAGCTCCCCCCGGAGGCCGAGACGGCCGTCGCCGCCCAGCTCCGGCGCCACCTCGGCGCCCGGGTGGCCCAGCTCCGCCCAGTCAACGGGTTCAATGGCAACCTGCATCCGCTGCTCGTCGGCGACGAGATCGCCGACGACCGCCGCCACGGAACCCTGGTTCCGGACGACCTGCACCTGGTCCACGACGTCGCCACCGATCAGGTCCGCCTGGTGGTCACCGCCACCGGTGAACCGTTGGACGTGATCTATCTCGGGTTCCTGGTGCCGCTGATGCTGCCGGAGCGCCTGACCAGCATGCTCACCGACGTGGGCACGGGATCGGTCGGACTGGGCGGGGCCATGGCGGCCCGACAGGTCCGCCGCACCCCGGTCGGCCCGGTCTGGTGCCGGCCCCGGCTGCGGTACCGGGAGGTGGTCCTCTCCCGGGCGGACTGGCGGCTCTCCGCGGACATCGTCGCCGCCTGGCGGGCCGAGCTGGACGCCCGGCCCGCTGAGGTGGGGCGTACCGCCGTGCGTTGGCGACACCTGCTCGGCCTGCCCGAGCACGTCTTCGTCAGCGCCGCCGCCATCGAGGGCGCGGAGGGGTTGACGGGGTTCATGTCCTACCTGGAACAGCCCCGTTCCCAGTACGTCGACCTCGCGAGCCCGCTGCACCTGCGTTGCCTGTCCCGGACCCTGGCCCGCTACCCGGACGGTGTCGTCCTGGAGGAGGCACTGCCCGCCCCCCGTCCCGGGCAGCCGGCGACGGAGGTCGTGATCGAGCTGTACCGTGCGGGCACCGATGGGTGACCACCGGTCGACGGCCGCCGCCGACGTCGTCTGCTACTACCACGAGCCGGAGAAGGTCCCGCTGCTGTACCACGCGGTCCTTCCCGCCGTCGCCAGGCTGAGTGGTCCGCAGCTGCGGCTGCACGTCGAACGGCACTGGCTGCACGGGCCGCACCTGCGGATCCGGGTGACCGGACCAGAGCCCACCGTACGCGTGGCCGCCGACGATCTCGCCGCCACGCTGCGCGCGTACCTGGCCACCCACCCCTCCCGGGGCGACGTCGACGACGCCGAGCTGCTGCGCCGCTGTGTCGCGGCGGGCCGGGCCGAACTGGTGCCCGGCCCCTATGAGCCGATCATGGCCGACAACACCGTCCTGGTCGGCCCGCCGGCCGACGGGCACGTCCGTGAGCTGCTCGGATCCGACGCCGCCGTGGCCTGCCGCGCGGAACTGCTGCGCGCCGGCCTCGACCCGGTCGCCACCACCGCCGCCGACCTGGTGGCTCACGGCAACACCTCCGCCCGGCGGGTCCGGCTCGCCCTCACCGCCATGGCCGTGCACGCGGCCGCGTACCCGGCCGGCTACGGCGCCGGCTACAACTCCTTCCTGTCCCACCTGGAGGACTTTCTGCACCTGCGGGATACCGACGGGCGGATCCGGGCCGGCTTCCACGCGACCTGGCAGCGGCAGAGCGACCGGATCGTCGAGGAGGTCGGGCGACTGGTGGCGCCGGACCGGCCCGGCCACACCCCGGTTGCCGAAGCCTGGCGGAGCTGGGAGCAGGTCGCGTGGCGGATCACCCGGGCGGCCCATGACCGAGGTGACATACCAGTGGTACCCGGCGACCAGTACGCCCGCCGGGCCCGCGCCCTGGGCGACCCCGCCACCGAGCGGCAGTGGGATGTCACCGTGCGGACCGAGTTCAGCCCCTACCACCGTGGGCTCAACCGGATGGACTTCCTGTCCAAGGCGGCGGTCCGCGACGACTTCGGCCCGTACCGGTTCGGCACCAACGTGCTGTACCTGCTCCTGGCGATCTGCGACATCACCCCCTCCGAGCGCTACCTCGCCGCCTACCTGTTCAGCGAGGCCGTTCAGCGGCTCACCGGAGTGACCTGGCAGGACGCGATGCGCGGGCACCTGCGCGCGTCGGAGGCGACCCCGTGACGGCCGTGGTGTCCGTGCCCGCCGCCGGTGCCACCGCGCCCGCCCTGCGGCTGCGGCCGGTCGTGCACGCCAGCCCCGTCGACGCCGGGATCCACGTCCTGCCGCGCCGGCTTCTGACCTGTCCGGAGGAGTTCCCATGCCCGTGACCGCCGCCCCCGTCCACCCTGGGCGGGGCTCCTTTCACAGCCTGCACTGCTATCTGCACTGGAGTGCGGAACACGTCGATGACTTCATCACCGGCACACTCACACCGCTCATGGAGGGACTGCGTCGGGACGGGACGATCGCCGACTGGTTCTTCATCCGCTACTTCGACGACGGCCCACACCTGAGGGTGCGGGCCCGGGGCGCCGAGGCGCACGAGCACCGCCGGTGGCAGGAGCAGTTGGTGGCCGCGGCCCGGGCCGCCGGCCATCCGCTGCTCGACCTCAGCACCGCCAGCCGTCCGGGGTGGCCGGGGCACGCACAGGCCCGGCAGGTCGACTACGAGCCGGAGACCGAGCGGTATGGCGGCCCGGCCGCGCTTCCGGTGGCGGAGACGGTGTTCGGCACCTCCAGCCGGATCGCCGCCGAGGTGGTCGCGCGTACCCCCGGACCGGGCCAGCGGATGGTGGCGGCCACCGACCTGGTCCTCGCCACCCTGATCGCCCTCGACCTGGACATGCTCGCCGCGGCCCGATGGCTGCGCCGCAGCGCGACCGCCTGGCGGTGGCACCCGGAGAGCACCACGCTGACCCCGGGCAAGGTGCAGGGGCCGGCGCTCGCCGCGGCCACCACGCAGGCCCGCTCGGTGGTACGGCGCTGGCACGAGATCACCGCCTCCGCGGCGGACGGCTCCCGGATCCGCGACCGGTGGGCCGCCCAGGTGCGCGCCGCCCGCGCCCAGCTGGAGAGCTCTGCCGGCGGCGGCGACCAGTGGGCCGGGGTGTGGGCGTCCCAACTGCACATGCTGCTCAACAGGTTGGGCATCCTGCCCGACGAGGAGCGCTCCCTCTACCACTTCCTCGCCGCCGCACTGCTGGCGCCGAACGGCCCCACCGACTTCTTCGACGACGGCACCGCCAGCCCCGACCGGCGGTACCTGGCGGCCAGCAGCTACGCCCCTGGCCGGATCGAGTGGCAGCGGCCGCGGACGTCGGACCGGACGCGGCACGGCGACCGGCGACGGTCCGGTCCGCCCCTGGCCCTTCCCCCCGCCGCGCCCGTGACGGCCGCGCTCGGCGACGCGCTCACCGCGCGGGCCAGCGGACGTGGCACGCTCTGCGGCCCGATGGACGCCGCGCACCTGGCCACTCTGCTGTGGACCGCCAGCGGGGCGAGTGATCGTGCCGGCAGGCCCGGGGTCCGCCGACCCTACCCGAGCGCCGGCGCCAGGTACGCGGTCCGGCTACGCGTGCTGGCCCGGGACGTGGCCGGCGTCCCGGCCCACCAGTACGACGTGGACGCCGAGTCCCGGCTCCTGCTGCCCGCCGGCCCGCTGCCCACCGACGCCGAGCTGGCCACCGCGTCGATGTGGTTCAGGGCCGGACCGGCGACGCAGCCGGCGGACACCCCGGCCAGCCAGGAACGGTTCGATCTGTCGGCGCTGCCGGCGCTGCTCGGGGTCTACGTCGACCTGCCCGTGCTGCGGGCCGCCTACGGCCTCCGGGCGCTGCGCTTCGGCTTGCTCGAGGCCGGTCACCTGGCCCAGAACCTGGCCCTCACGGCGGCGGCGACGGGACTCGGACTGGGCATGGTCGGTGGGTTCTACGACGACATCGCCCACGAACTGCTCCTCCTCGACGGGGTCGACGAGGTTCTCGCCTACCTGCTCCCGGTCGGCCGGCCGGTCGGGTGACCCCTGGCGGTCGGGCCCGCACGCCGGGCCCGACCCCCTTGGTCGGGCCCGGAAGGGGGACGGTCACGGGAAGGGATGCGGATGCAGTGCCAGGTCCTCGTAGCGGGGCCGCCCGGGCAGGCGGCCCAGCGCCGCCGGCACAGTCAGCAGCCGGGGCAGCCCCCGCGTCCGCCGGTTCTGGTGACCGAACGTCATCGGCAGGGTGCCGGGGACGACGACCTTGGCGGCGTGCAACCCGAGGGCCTGCCGCAGCTCGGGGATGCTCTGGTCGACGACGACCGGTTCCACCCCGGCCCGATGGTGCAGGTCCGCGCAGAGCGCGCCGAACAGGGCCGCGAGGTCCTCGACGGGGCCGGGCAGTCCCGGCCACACCTCCCGCCAGGGCCGGGTCCGCCCGGCCCCGAGCAGGAACTCGTAGCGCGGCCGTGCCTCGGGCAGGCAGTGCAGCATCATGTGGTCGTCCATCTGGCGGACCAAGGCGGCATCGTCGAGCATCGGCAGCAGCCGGTCGCGGTCCGCCCGCGCCGCATCCCCCTGCCACGCGTCGCGCACCTGGTGGACGTTGACGACCAGCTCCACCACGGCGGAGTGGATCGCCGAGAGGGGATCCAGGTGGGCGCCGGCCGCGAAGAACGCCGTCGGCGCCCCCGCGGCGGGCATCCGGTGCTGCGCCAGCGCGACGACCGCCGGCACGGCCAGGTCGGTGGTCGCGTCGAACAACCGTAGGTCGTAGTCGAGCAGGTCCAGATCGTCGGCGAGGTGCCCGACCAGGTCGAGTTCGTCGGGGAGCGCGACCTCCACCAGCGGCGTACGGGCGTACCAGGCCATCAGGAAGGCGTCCCGTTCGATCACCTCGAACAGGCCGTGCAGGGCCGCCTCCTCCAGACTGTTGCCGAGACCGCAGCCGTTGGAGGACTCCGACAGGAATGTCGCCGACGGGCGCTGCCCGAGGTCACCCCAGTACGCCGCGTGCTCCGGCACCGCCACGGACGTCGCCCGACTGGGCGACCACCCCGGCACCCACCACGTCGGCACGTCGGGGGCGTACGGGACGTGGTGAGAGCTGGGCAGGTCGGGCAGACCGAGGGCCGCGGGATCGACGGCGCGCTCCGGTCCCAGCTCCGCGAAGGGCGCCCAGTGCCGGGCGGCGGGCCCGTGGGGGGCGTACCCGGCCAGCCGTTCCACCGCTTCGAAGAGCGCCAACCGGTCAGCCTCCGCAGCGGTCGTCGCCCGGCCGAAGCCCGCCACGGTGACCGCCGGACCGGCGACCACCGCCGTGCTGACCGGTAGCCCGTACCCCTCGTGCCGGTGCAGCTGAACGACGTGGCCCAGCCGTGGCTCCAGCAGCGCCCGACGAAGTCCCGCCAGGTCGGTCGCCGGGTTTGGCCGGCGCAGCCGCAACGGGTCGGCCGGCGGCTGACCGCTGCCGGGGAGCGGCGTCCCAGGTGGAGCCGGGGGCTGCCGGCTGAGGCATCCTTCGCAGCGAACCCCCACCGGCGCCACCGGATGGGCGGACACGCTCCCGTCGGGCGGGACGACCCAGAGCCGCGCGGCGGCGGACTGCGGCTCGGCCAACGCCGACCGGACCACCGCGACGAGCACGGGCAGCAGGGCCGGCGTCGGCAGACCGCCGAGCCGCAGCTCGGAATCACCGTGCGGTGTCCGGCCGCCCGGCGCCGCCAGCCTGGCGGCCTCCAGGCAGCGCAGGCAGGTGGCAGTGTCGGCGCCGACCAGCGGACCCACCAGCGCCGTACCGCCGTCGAACCGGACGGGCAGGACGGTGCCGCCGGCCCCGGTGCCCCGGTCGGCCAGCCGGCTCAGCATCGCCGGACTCCACCGGGTCGACACCACCACCACCGGCCCGGAACCGGCCCACCCGTCGTCCCCGGCCAGCACCGGGTACGGCGACCCCGCCCCCCTCAGCGCCTCGGCGAGGTGGCCGGCCAGGTCGGGATCCGGCTGCCAGGGACCGTCCTGATCGTCCCCGGGCAACCGAGGGTCACCGGTCATCGCCGGCCCGCAGGACGACGAGCCCGACCGTACGCAGGGCGGCGGCCAGCGGAGCCGGCGGCGTCACCACGGTCGGCTCCGCGGGGGCGCCGACGAGGGTCCGCAGTGACCGCCGGAGGGCGGCCTCCCGTTCGGACCCGTCGGGCATGGGCGCGGTCGAGCCGCTCACCCGTGGCGACGCTCCGCAGGGGCCGTGCGAGTACGGCGGACCGGGCCGGTGTGCACGCCAGCGGACCGTGGCGACCGCGGCGAGAGCGGCGAAGGTGACCGCGTCGTGGGCCGTAGCCTCGATCGCCCAGCCGAGTTCCATCCACCCATCGGGGTCCGTCGTGCCCGGGCCGCGCACGACGGCCAGCTGCGCCCCGGGGGCGAGCCGGCGGACGTGAACTGTCGCCGGGACGCCGAGGCGGCGGGTCAGCGTACGCCACCAGCGGCGGGCTGCCGGCGCGTCGAACGCCGACGGGGGGACAGCCCCGCCCGACGTGACGCCGGCCGAGGCCACCGACCGGCGGGCGAGGCGGCGCAGCAGCACTCCCTCGGCATGGTTGCGGTCCACCCCGCAGGCCAGCACGGCGGCCCCTCCGGTGGACCCGCTGAGCAGCTCCACCGCTGCCAGCATGGCGTGCAACCTCGCCGTGGAGGTGTCCGGACCGTGCCCGGTGACGAGCGTCCCACCGGCCGGGCCGGGAACACCGCCGACCCGGCACCGGGCCAGTCCCACCGGCAGTTGTGGCAGATCGTCGAGCTCCACCGGCGGCAACACACCGAGTTCCGGGTCCGTGAGGGAGGTGGGTAGGCCCGCGTGGACGGTGTCGTCCCGCCGGTCGGGGGCGTCGACCGCCGGTGACCGTACGCCGGGCGGCCACGGATGGGCGGTGGCGCGCAGCGGGTCGCTCCGCACGACGAGCGCCGTCGGCGCGGCCGGGTCGGTCAGCTCGGCCAGCGCGCCGAGGAGCCGGTGCGCGGCGCAGGCGCCGGCCACCACGGCAACCGGCTCGCCGGGGGCCGTCGCCGCGCTGCCGAGTCCGAGCCGCTCGGCGATCAGGGCGGCCTGGGACCGCAGCTGCGTGCCCGGGCCGACGGGGGTGACGTAGCCGACCGTGGCGCTGGCCCCGGTCGCCACGGCACGCCCGTCGCCGGCGGCGAGGATGACGTGCCCGGCGTCGCGCGGTGGGTGGATGCGGGTCGCGACCCGCCGGACCCGGGCCCCGGCGGCGGTCAACGCCCCGATCGCGGCGGTGGCAGCGGGCCCCGCGCCCGCGACGGTCACCGATTCCCGGCAGATGCCGGTCCAGGACGCGGCGGGGTCGGCGGCGACCGAGGCCAGCCAGGTGGCGACGGCGGGGGGAGGAGCCGAATCCGGCCCACGGGCGTCGGCGGGGGCATGGGCACGCCCGGCGGTGGCCCAGTGCTCCGGCACCCGGACCAGCAGGTCGTGTTCCCGGAGCAGGTCGGCCAGCCGGTACAGGGCGCGGGCGACGGGCGGCCGTGGCGACAGGTCGTGCAGGTCGACTGTGGCCCGGCCGGACGCGAGGCGCCGGGTGAGCAGTTGCCAGAGCCGCCACAGTTGTGGCGCGTCGTCCAGGGTGAGGCTGGTGTCCCAGGACCGTAGGTGCAGCCCGCCGTCGATCCGGGTCGCCTGCACAATGGGGCGGAGTTGCCAGGAACTTGTCGACATCTGCTCGCCTCACCGGTCGGGGAACGGCTGGGGTCGTCGGAACGAGTCCGGGGATCGGAAAGGCGACTGTCGCCGGGCCCGGCGACAGTCGCCTCGTCACCCAGGCAGCACGGTTCGCGCTCCGCGACGCCTACCGCATCGGCTCGTCCGGGACGATTGAGCAGGAGCAGGACGCCGCGCACGCGCTGATCCGGGACGCCCCGGACTCGGGGATCGCGACGGTGTCGCGCATGACCGTCACGGTCAGGCCGCTGAGGTCGAGATCGTCGAGCTCGAACTCGTCGTCTTCTCGTTCGATCGGCATGTGGTCACCTCCCTTCGAGGTCGGATGAGGCCCGGGCCACGCCGGGATGGCAGAGATTCTTCCGGCGGCCGGTGCGGGGCGTCGTCAGTAGTTTTGCCGACATCACTACTTACCCACGCTCGGGGCCACCGCTGCCTGCCCGGCCGGGGTTCCGCCCCTGGGCGCCCCTCGGTGGGTGACGTGTCATCCGGCGCACGACGCCCGGACCTTCAGGGTGCCAGGGCGGGTCCTTGGCCGATCGCCGTAACGGACCCGGTAACGGCGAGGGCCCGCCGGGGGAGGAGTGGCCGACATGAGAGGGCATTGGGACGTGATGCGTGATGTCGTTCTATCCGGGTATGCGGATGTATCAAGCTGTTCCGGCATGGCGTGAGAATCGTTGCAAACCGGGGGTCAAGGGTCGTCGGTTCGATTCCGGCCGTCCCGACAGCAAAAGAGCAGGTCAAGGCCTCGATTCACCTTTTCGAGGCCCTCTTTGTGTTTCTATCGCACAGTTCATCACGTGCGCGCGTACTGCTGAATTCGGGCGCTGGAGTCACCCGAACAGCGGCTGACCAGGTCCGAAGTGGAGCGGCTTGTGGCGCTCAGGGCCTGACTTTGTGGCACGAGGGATCGTTGCGTTGCTGGTTGATGACGTTCCGGCGGGACGTACCGCCCGGGATGGGGATGCGCCGCAGGAGTCAGGCCAGACACCGACTGATCACGAGCGGTCATCGCGCCACCGCAGTCCACGTCCACCCATCTGCTCATCGTCGGTGCCGGGTCAGGTCCTCCTCGGACACGAACGCCGCCGTACGGGCGCACGGCGCCCGGCTCGGCATCGACGTCGAGCGCGTACCCCGCCACGCCGGGAAGCCACTCCAAACTGGCGCAACGACACCACCTAATCGGACCAACCTCTCCAAGCGAGATTTGATGCCATCTAAGCGACGCGGGCGGTTCCGACCGGCGGCGACGACCGCCCGAGCAGACCGGCCGGTACGGCGGGCGCCCGTCGGCCGCACCCTCGGCGTGGCCGAATTCACGGTCAGCAGTCGTTCGAACACGTGTTCTAATATGACCTCGTCCACCAGGCGGGATGTTCATGGCCGTTTCATCGACGGGAATCGCTGTCTAGGGATTTTTTGAGTAAAGTCTCTTTCCAGTCGGAAGCGGAAGGGCACTTCCCGGTTTCCGGGCGCGACATGACCGGGGGGAGTCAGGTGTTCATCAACGTGCTGGGGCCGATGGAGCTGACCGTGGGGGACACGGCGATCCCGATCGGCGGCGTCCGGCAACGCACCGTGCTCGCCACCCTCGTCATGCAGGTCAACCGGGTCGTCTCGACGGACCTGCTGGTGGACACGGTCTGGGGCGACGCACCGCCGCCCACCGCCCGTAACCAGGTGCAGACCGCGATCTCCATGGTCCGCAGGACGCTTGCCCGCTACGACCAGGGGACGATCCTGCGCACCCAGTCGCCGGGATACCTGCTCGACCTCACCGCCGACGACATCGACGCGATGCGCTTCGCCCGGCTCGCGGCCGAGGGGCGCGCCCTCGCCGTCGCGGGCCGGCACGCCCAGGCGGCCGGGCGGCTCCGCGCCGCGTTGGCCCTCTGGCGCGGCCCGGCTTTGGCCGGCCTGGCCGGCGGGGCGCTGACCGAGACGGCGGCCCGACTCGAGGAGCAGCGGCTGGCCGTGCTCGCCGAACGGATCCGGCTCGACCGGCAGCTCGGCCGGCACCACGAACTGGTGGGCGAGCTGCAGGAGCTGACCCGCCGCTATCCGCTGCGGGAGAACTTCCACGGTGAGTTGATGCTGGCGCTGTCCCAGTCCGGGCGGAAGGCCGAGGCGCTGGAGGCGTACCGGCGGGCCAGGTCCGTCCTGCTCGAGGAGCTCGGCCTGGAGCCGGGGGCGGAGCTGCGGCGGATCGAGCAGCGCATCCTGCGCACGCAGGATGCGTTGCCGCCGCGGCAGCTCCCCACCGACCTGCCGGACTTCACCGGGCGTGCCACCGAGATCGCGCAGGGCACACGGTTGCTCACCGCCGAGACCGACGGGGTGCCGGTCCTCGCGTTGACCGGGCTCTCCGGGGCCGGCAAGACCGCGCTCGCGGTCCGCGTCGCGCACCGGGTGAGCGCCAGCTTCCCCGACGGCCAGTTGTACGCGAGCCTGCGCGGCGAACCGGGTCGGGCGGTGACCGCCGAGGTCTCCGAGCACTTCCTGCGGGCGCTGGGCGTGCCGCCCGGCGACATCCCCGACGATCCACAGCGGCGCACCGCCGTCTACCGGTCGCGCCTGGCCGGTCGCCGGATCCTGGTGCTGCTCGACGACGTGGCGCAGGAGTCGCAACTGGCCGACCTGCTGCCCGGCTCCGCCGGCTGCGCGGTCGTCGTGACGAGCCGGGCGCGCCTGGGGCTCCTGCCCGCCCGGCACGTGGAGGTCGGGCCGCTCACGGCCGACGAGGCGCTCGCCATGCTGACCCGGATCATCGGCGTCGAACGGGTACGTAGCCAGCCCACTGCCGCGCACAGCATCGTCGCCCTCTCCGGGCAGATGCCGCTGGCGGTGCGCATCATCGGCGCGCGGCTCGCCGTACACCGGCACTGGCCGTTGTCCCGGATGGTCCGCCGGCTCAGCGAGGAGGGCCAGCGTCTCGACGAGCTGGAACACGCCGGGGTGAGCGTCCGGGCCGGGCTCGCGCTCGGCTACCGGCGACTGCCGGTCATGGCACGCCGGCTCCTGCGCCGGTTGGCCCTGGTCGAGCTGCCCGACGTGACCGTGCCGCTGTGCGCCGCGTTGCTCGACACCGGGCACGACGAGGCCGAGGAGGCGGCGGAGCGGCTGATCGAGGCGGGGCTGATCGAGGCGTATCTCGCCCCGGACGGGCTGTCGCGATATCTGCTGCACGACCTGACGCGGGTGTTCGCCGGTGAGCGGCTGCGCGCCGAGGAGGAACCGGGCGAGCGCGACGCGGCCCTGCGGAGGGCGGTCGACTTCACCGTCGCGCGGCGAGGGTGATCACCTGGGCGCGGTGGTCGGACAGCCCGCCGGGAGACCGCAGGTCGTAGCCGCCCACCCGCAGCGGCGCGCTGGTGAACGCCCAGTCCAGCCGCCACAGCGGCAGCCCCGCCGGCCACGAGGCCGGGTACGGCTGGTCGGCGGCGTCCCGCAGCCGCCGCGGCGCGCCGTCGAGGTCGGCCATCGCCGGGCTGGTGTTGAAGTCCCCGGCCACCACCACCGGCCGGGGGTTGGCGGAGATGTCGGCCCACAGCCCGGCGAGCTGCCGCCGCCGCTGCGGGTCGGCCGTCCTCGGCATCCGCCAGAAGTCCACCGACACCGGGTTGACCATCTTGAGCTGCACCGCGATGTGGACGTTGTAGAAGGACACCACCGAGCCGTCGACGCGCAGGTCCGTCCGCAGGGTCTTCGCCTCACGGAAGATCGTGTCGAAGTCGGTGGTGGCGTCGCCGGCCGCCGCCGGGTCGGGTGCCACCGGCGGCTGGGCGACCACCGGCAGGCGGGACAGCGTCACGAGTTCGCCGCGCCGCACCACGGTGTGGTCCGGGAACTCCGCGCGCAGCCGGTCCAGGTCGTCGATCGGCCGCTGACCGTCGAACGGCCGCGCCAGGTCCCAGCCGAGATACTCCTGCAACAGGTAGACGTCCGCGTCCTGCTCGTGCAGGTACCGGTAGAACCGGTCCGGATCCTTGTCCTGGGTCCAGAACTCGGTGTTCCACGACAGGATCCGGATGCCCGGCTGTTCGGGCTCGACCGCGAGCACGGGACGGAGTCCGCCGTACGGGAGCCCGAGCAGCAGGCCCAGCACGGCGAGCGCGGCGCCGGAGCGCCGCCGGGGCCGGACCACCACCGCCGCGACGACCAGCGCCAGCGGCACCACCACGAACAGCAGCGGCGGTAGCGCGGCGGGCACCAGCCACACCCACCAGCGACCGTTCAACGCCCAGTGTGTCAGCGCGAACGCCACCCAGAGCGCCGCCGCACCACGCACCACCCGCGACCCGCGACCCACCCGTGCTGGTGCTGGTGCGGAAGTCTCCATGCCCACCCCCGTGCCCGTCGTGTCGACCCGCACCCGCACGGGCCGCGACCGATCGCGCCGCGCCCGGTCGAGGGCGCCAGCGGACCCCGCGAGGCTATCGGAACGGCACCGCCGCTATCGCCGGTCGGGCGCGGCCGACAGCGACTCGACATCCGCGCTCGGTCCACTTGCCGCCATGAGCCCCACCGTCTCGGTGATCATCCCGAACCACAACTACGCCCGCACCCTGCGGAGGTGCCTGGAGTCCGTCTACGCGCAGACCCACCCCCCGGACGAGGTGATCGTGGTCGACGACCGCAGCACCGACGACTCGCGCGACATCGCCCGCGGCTTCCCGTGCCGCCTGATCGAGAACCCCGTCAACGGCGGGGTCTCGGTGTCGCGCAACGCCGGTGCCGCCGCCGCCACCGGTGACGTGCTCTTCTTCCTCGACTCCGACGAGGCACTGGCCCCGGATGCGCTCGCCAACGCGGTCGACATCCTCGACCGGCACCCCGAGATCGGGTGTGTGCACGGCCTGATCGCCCCCGAGCCGCTGATCGACGACGGGCCGGTCGAGTGGTACCGGACGCTGCACTCGTACTGGTGGCGACGGCGGGCCGTGGGGCTCGGGCAGACCGCGTTCTTCGCCCAGGCCGCGATCCGGCGCTCCGTCTTCGAGGCCGCCGGCCCGTTCGACGAGTCGCTGCGCGACTCCGAGGACCTGGAGTACAGCGAACGGTTGGCGCCGATCACCCGGATCCTGCTGACCGAGCGCATCGTCGCCGCACACGACGAGGTGTCCCGGCTGGGTCCGTTGCTCGCCGAGCAGTTCCGCCGGTCCCAGCTCCTGGCCCGGACCGTCTTCGGCGCGCGGCGCAAGGGCCGGGCGAGCCTCACCGCTAACCGGCCGCTGGGCATCCTCGCCGTCGCCGCGGCCACCGCGTCGACACCGCTCGCGGTGCTCCGGCCGCCGGTGGCCGCGCTGACCGCCCTGCTGCTGGCCGTCTTCGCGCTCGCGGATCCGGGGCAGCTACGCCTCGTCGCCCGCTACAAGGGCGCGCGCTTCGTGCCGTTCTTCCTCGGGGTCAGCCTGCTCGTGCACCTCGCGCTGCTGGCGGGCGCCGCGGTCGGTGTACTGCGTACCGTGCTGCGCCGGCGATGGCTCACCCCGCTGGTCGTCCTCGCCGCGCTGGCCGGGCTCGGCTTCGCGCTGCGCCGGGACGGGCCGGCCGCCCTGGCCGTCCTGGCCCGGCCCGACGCACTGCCGCTGTGCCTGGCCGCCGTCTCGGCGAACCTGGCCGGCCTGCTGATCGGCATGCTCGCGTGGCGGGTGCTGGTGCCCATCGGCGGGCTCACCGCCGGCCGCATCTTCTTCCTCGGTCAGCTCGGCAAGTATCTGCCCGGCCGGGTGTGGGGCGTGGTCACCCACGTCGACCTGGGGCGCCGCTCGGGGGTGCCGGCCGAGCGGATGGTCACCGCGTATGTGGTCAGCATCGCCCTGACGATCGTCTCCGGGGCGCTGGTGGGGCTGCTCGCCACGCCGGGCTGGTGGATCGCCGTGCCGGTCGCCGGCCTCGCCGTGTGTCTGGTCCGACCGCAGCTGCTCAACCGGGTGATCGCCCGCGTCGCCCGGCTGGCGAAGCGGTCGGTCACGCCCGTGCCGCCCGGCCGGATGCGGCTCGCGGTCAGTCTCGCCCTGCTGTCCTGGCTGGTCTCCGGCCTGCACCTGTGGGCCGTGGCGGTGCTCCTCGGCGCCGACCCCCGCTCCTCGGCGGCCGTGTCGATCGGGGCGTTCGCCCTGGCGACCGTCGCCGGCAGCCTCTCGATCATCGCACCCGACGGCTGGGGCGTACGCGAGGTCGCCATCAGCACCGCCCTCGCCACCGTGCTGCCCTGGTCGGCAGCCGGGATGGCGGCGGTGGCCAGCCGGCTGGTCTGCGTCCTGGTCGAGGTCACCGTCTCCCTGCTCGTCGTCACCCTGTCCCGCACCGTCCGCTCAGGAGATCACCATGTCCAGGCTGTTCACCCTTGACGAGGCCGAGGGCCTCGACACCGGCCGCGTCCACGACCTCTACCGCCGCCACGTCAACAAGAGTCAGGTCGCGCTGATGACCTCGTTCGGGTTCGGTCGCGAACTCGTCGAACGCGCCGAGGGGGCCTACCTCTGGCAGCGCGACGGCCGCCGGATCCTCGATCTGACCGGCGGGGTGGGCGTGCTCAACCACGGGCACAACCACCCGCGCATCCTCGACGTACGTCGCCGCTTCGCCGAGCGGCGCAGCATGGAGGTCCACAAGACGTACTTCTCGCCGTACCTCGCGGCGCTGTCCCACAACCTCGCCCAGGTGCTCCCCGGCGACCTGAACATGTCGTTCCTGCCGAACTCCGGCGCCGAGGCGGTCGAGGGTGCGGTGAAGCTCGCCTACAAGTACCACCGGGGCCGGCGCGGCACGGTGCTGCGGGCCGACAGCAGCTTCCACGGCAAGCTGCTCGGCTCGGGCGGCCTGACCGGGCAGAGCCACTACCCGTTCCCCACCATTCCCGGCATCGACACCTTCCGGTACGGCGACCTCGACTCCGTCCGGGCCGCGGTGCAGCGGCACCCCGACGACGTGTACGCGATCCTGATCGAGCCGTTCAGCGCCTCCACCCTGCGGAGCTGCTCCGAGGAGTTCCTGCGCGGCCTTCGCGAGTTGTGCACCCGGCACCAGATCGTGCTCGTCTTCGACGAGATCTACACCGGTTGGGGAAAGACCGGCACCCTCTTCTACTTCATGCGCTATCCGGACCTGGTTCCCGACGTCCTCACCACGTCCAAGTCGTTCGGCGGCGGCAAGTCGTCCATCTCCGCGTTCGTGGCGCGCGAACCCATCTACCGCCGGGCCTACGACAACCTCAACGACGCGGTGCTCCAGAGCACCAGCACCACCTACTACGGCTTCGGCGAGGAGTGCGCCACCGCCCTCGAAGCGATCAACATCGCCGTCGAGGACGACTACCCGGCGCGGGCCCGCCATCTGGAGGCGGTCCTCGCCCCCGGCCTGCGGCGGCTCGCCAAGCAACACCCGGACGCGGTCAGCGAGGTGACCGGCGCCGGCGCGCTGTGGGGCGTCTTCCTTGACGGCGGACCCCGGCTGCTGGACCTGCTCGCCAAGGTGGCCCCGGTCGGCATGGCCCGCGACCCGCAGTTCAAGACCAAGGTCGTCACCTGCGCCGTCGTCAACGCGCTCTACCAGGACCACGACATCTACTCGTACTACACGCTCAACGGTCGCAACCCGCTCGTGCTCGCCCCGAGCCTGGTGACCGACCCGGCGGACGTCGAACGCGCGATCGACGCCCTCGACCAGACCCTGCACCAGGGACTCGGCCGGCTGACCATCCGCTTCGTCAAGGAGAAGGTGAGTTCCCTGTGGTGAACCGGACGGTCGTGGTCACCGGCGCCGCTGGGATGCTCGGCTCGCACCTCGCCCGCCGGCTGCGCGCCGACGGCGACCTGGTACGCGCCGTGGACCTGCGCCCCGGGCCCGACATCGCCTTCGCCGGCGACGTGCGGGACGCCACCCTGATGCGCCGGGCGCTGGCGGGCGCGGACGCCGTCGTGCACTGCGCCTCGGCGCTGCCGAGCTATCCGGCGGCGCAGATCAGGTCCATCGTGGTGGACGGCACACGCACGGTGCTCGGCACCGCGGTGCGGGCGGGGGTGCCGCGCGTCGTGCACATCTCCTCGACCGCCGTCTACGGTCTGCCGCGCGTCGTGCCGACCACCGAGGAGCACCCCCGCGAGCCGGTCGACACGTACAGCGCGGCCAAGGCGGCGGCCGAGGAGATCGCCGACGAGCTGCGCGCGGGCGGGGCGTGCCTGCCGGTCCTGCGCCCCAAGACGTTCCTCGGCCCGGGCCGGATGGGCCTGTTCGCCATGCTGTTCGAGTGGGCCGAGGAGGGCCGGCACTTCCCGGTGCTGGGCCGGGGTGACGTACGCATCCAGATGCTCGCCCTGGCTGACCTGGTCGCGGCGGTCCGAACGGTGCTCGACGCGCCGCCGGAGGTCGCCAACGACACCTACAACATCGCCGCCGCCGAGTTCGGCACGCTGCGGGAGGACTTCCAGGCGGTGCTCGACGCGGCCGGCCACGGCCGGCGGGTCGTCCCGCTGCCCGGACGCCCCGCGCTCGCCGCGCTGCGCACGCTGGAGCGCGTGCGCCTGTCCCCGGTCTACGGCCGGCTGCTGAGCAAGCTCACCGCCGATTCGTACGTGAGCATCGACAAGGCCCGCGACCGGCTCGGCTTCCAACCCCTCCAGTCCAACCAGGACGCCATTCTCGACACGTACGCCTGGTGGCGCGAACAGCGCCGCCTCGGCGACCGGCCGGAGCGCAAGGAGTCGCACGATGCTGCCCACCAGAACGGACCCACCACCGGACGCACCAGCCGCGACCCCTGGAAGCAGGGCGTCCTCGCCGCTGCCAAGATCTTCTTCTAGGCCGCTCGGCGACCTCGTCCAGCTCCTGCGGCCCGGCCAGTGGCCCAAGAACCTCGTGGCGGTGCTGCCCCTGCTCGACGCCGACCTGTGGAGCTGGCCCCACCTGCGCTCGGTCGCCGCGGCGGTGCTCGGCTTCACGCTCGCGTCGGCCCTGGTGTACGTCCTCAACGACCTCGCCGACCGCGAACGCGACCGGGCCCATGCCCACAAGCGGCTGCGTCCGATCGCCTCTGGACGGGTCACACCCTGGCAGGCCGTGGTGCTCGCGCTGTTCCTGCTCGCCGGGCTGGCCCTGCTGGTCGCCACGGACGTCCGGTCGTGGTGGCCGCTGCTGACCTACCTGGTCGTCAACGTGGCCTACAGCTTCTTCCTCAAGCACGTGCCGCTGCTGGACCTGTTCGCGGTCGCGGTCGGGTTCGTGCTGCGCCTCGTGCAGGGCTACACCGCGGTCGACGCGCCGCCGTCGGGCTGGCTCACGCTCTGCGTACTGTCGGTCTGCCTGCTGCTCATCCTGGGCAAGCGGCGTCACGAGCTGCGGGTCGCCGGCATCGTTCACCGGCCGGCCCTGGTCGGCTACACCGAGCACCTGCTCGACCAGTTGCTCGGCCTCACCGCCGCGAGCGCACTCATCACCTACCAGCTCCACGCGTCGTCGGTCAGCCGCACCGCGCTGCTCACCGCTCCGTTCGCACTCTTCGCGCTGTTCCGCTACCTCCAGGTCGTCCTGGTGCACTCCGGCGGCGGCAGCCCCGTCCGGGTGCTGCTCCGCGACCGGGTGATGCTCGCCAACGCCGGGCTCTGGCTACTCGTCCTCGAAGGGGGAGGTCTGTATGGCTGAGACGCTTTCCGACGACCGCGTCACAGTGTCGGTCGTCGTGCCGATGTACAACGACAGTCGCACCATCGACCTCTGCCTCGCCTCGGTGCACGCCCAGTCGATGCCGGCACACGAGGTCATCGTGGTCGACGACGCCAGCACCGACACCAGCGCCGCCCGCGCCGCCCGGCACCCGTGCCTGCTGGTCCGCGCGGACGCCAACGGCGGGCCCGGGGCGTCCCGCAACCTGGGCGTACGCCACGCGACGGGTGAGATCATTTTCTTCCTCGACGCGGACGTGACCATGCATCCCGACGCGATCCGCAACGCGGTCCGGCTGCTGCGCGGCGACGAGGGCTACGGTGCGGTCTTCGGCGTACCCGACAAGGAGCCGCTGTTCCCCGAGGGGCTCGTCGGGCAGTACCGCATCCTGCAGTACCACTACTGGCGCAAGAGCGCGGAAGGGCTGGTCAGCGGCGGCTTCTACGCGCTCGGCGCGGTGACCCGCGAAGCGTTCGACCGGGCCGGCTGGTTCAACCCCGCGCTGCGGCAGACCGAGGAGATCGACCACGCGGAACGGCTGTCGCGGTCGTACCCGATGCTGTTGACCTCGCAGATCCGCGGCCGGTTGTCCGACGAGAGCCGGATGGTCCCCATCCTGCGCAAGGCGTTCCGGCGCAGCCGGCTCCGGGTGCCGTTCTACCTGCGGCGCGGCCGTGCCATGCAGGGCATGGAGACCGGCGGCCGGGCCGTCGCCGCGCTCCTGGCGGCATCGACGCTGCTGAGCGTGCCGGCTGCGGTCCTGTTTCCCCCGCTCGCCCTGCTGACCGCCGTCCTCCTCGGCGGCTTCGTCACGAGCGATCTCGGCCAGTACGTCTTCGTGCGGCGCGAGCGCGGCTGGGGCTTCGTCGTCTTCTTCACGGCCGCGCATCTGCTGATGAACACCGCCGTCGTCGCCGGCCTCGCCACCGGGCTGCTCGAATGGCTCCTGCGCCCCCGCTTCCGCAGCCTCTACCAGGAGGTCGTCCCATGACCACCACACAGGATCCGGGAGTCGTCGCGGCGGTCTTGACGCCGCCGGTGCCGGTGTCGCGCCGCCGGCGGGTCGCCCGCGCGCTACGCCTCGGCTACGGCTGGGTCGTCGTCGCCGCCGGCGCGCTCTTCCTGGTCTTCACCGTGACCCGCCGGGCGGCGACCGGGCGATGGCACTGGTCGATCCTGCTGGACTCGGCCCCGCCGGTGCTCCTGGTGCTGACCCCGCTGCTGCTGGCCGCCGCGGCGGCCGCCGCCTGCGGTCGTCGCCGGCGCTGGGCCGTGGCCCTCGCCGTGGCGGGCCTGCTCCCCGGCGTCGACCAGCTCGGCGTCTACCCGGCCGCCCTGCTGCGCGACACGCGACCGGTGCCGGCTGGCGCGGTCCACCTGTTCACCTGGAACACGAACTACTGGGGGATGAGCAACAAGGACCCTGAGGCGCAGTTCGCGTTTCTCCGTCGCCAGAACGCCGACATCTACCTGTTGCAGGAGCACGTGGTCTGGCTGCCCGGCAGCGCCGAGGCCGGCTACTTCCCGGTCGGCGACGACGACAAGCTCCGCGCCGAGTTCCCCGGCTACCACATCGCGCGCCGCAGCGAGCTGGTCACGATCTCGCGGTTCCCGATCGTGGCGCAGCCGCTGTTCGGTCCCGCGGCCCGGCAACCCGCCGGCACCCCCTTCGCCGAGGTCTTCGCGCGGGACAAGGTGCTGCGGACCGACCTGCGCATCGGCGAGCGGACGATCTCGGTCTACAACGTGCACGTCACCGTGCCGACCGCGATCGACCTCGACTTCCTGCACCCGCAGGTCGACCTCGACGAGTACTACCGGCGCAAGTTCACCTGGCGGCAGGAGGAGGTCGCGGCGGTCACCGAGGACGTGCGGCGCAACCCGAACCCGTCGATCGTCTCCGGCGACTTCAACGCCACCTCGGCGATGGGCACCCTCGACGGGCTGCGCGCCGTCACCCGCGACGCGTCCGACGAGGGGACCCAGGTGCTGCCCCTGAGCTGGCGCTTCGACGCGCCGATGAACTTCAGTTGGGACAGCCCGCTCGCCGGCCTGCCGCTGCCGTTCTGGCGCATCGACTGGACGTTCACCAGGGGAGCGGTCGACGTGCACCGCTACCGGTTGGTCTCCGCCGAGCAGCTCTCCGACCACCGCCCGCAGGACCTGTGGTTCTCGGTGCGATGACGGCTCGTCCGGCCCGGTGGGACCTCCGCCGGGCCGGACGCACGTCGTCCCGGACCCCGGTAGGGGCTCCGGCCGGGGGTCTGTGCCGAAGTGGCCGGGCGGTGCTGCGACCTGGCGCGGATGCGCCGCATGCGGGATCTGCGGAGTCTGCTCATCGGCGAGTAGCCGCAGCCAGGGACGCGCCGGGTCGCGGTCAGGCTCGGTAGGACAGCCGTCGACCAGGAACGACCGCCCCGGTACGGGAGCCTCGTCGTCGACCTGCCCTGCCGCGTCCCGCCGGGGCGTGCAGGCCATCCTCGTCCTGCACCAGGTCGCTGCCAACCGTACGCAGGATGAAAAGGGGCTCAGTGTCGCCCGCATGCTCATTGAGGTCTTTTCATCGTGATGGGCCTGGTCACGGTGGTCGGGGAAGGGTCTGTCGACACTCGATCTTCACCGTCTCGCCGGCAGCCACGGCTTTGAGCAGGCGACGTTCGGGCGGAAGGTCCGCCGGACCGCCCTCCAGGACAACATCCACGAGGTTGTCGTCTGCGAGATGACCCATCGCCATGCCCCTCCTCGACAGTTCGGGGGCGGATGACGTCCGGAAACAGGATCTCGACGCCTTGCCATTCGACGGTAATCAATCGGGGGGAACGGGCCCCACCCCTCACGGACCCCTATCGGGAAAGCCGGTGGCGGCCGCCCTCGCCGATCCACGTTGCTTACCCGGTGATTACCGGCTTGTTTAACGGCGGATCGTATGTTCGTCAGCGCGGCAACAGACGAGATCACCCCGCATCGCGGTCACCTGCGAACAGGAGTCAGCATGGCAACGTTGGGCCCCACCGTGTCGGCAGGCAAGGCCGACAGTCCGCCGTCGTTCCCGATGCGTCGCTCCGGGTGCCCCTTCAACCCGCCCCCGGAGTACGAGACGCTGCGCTCGACGGAACCGGTGTCCCGGGCCATGCTTCGCGACGGCAGCACCGTCTGGCTGGTCTCGCGGTACGCCGACGTCCAGGCCGCGCTCACCGACCCCCGGATCAGCAGCGACAGCACCATCCCGGGCGTTCCCCTGGCCGGCGGTATCGGGGTGGACCCGCAAGGACGGCGTTCGTCGTTCGTCCGGATGGACCCGCCCGAGCACGACGTGTACCGCAAACTGCTGGTGCCCGACTTCACGATGCGCAAGATCCGCACTCTGCGCCCGCGGATCCAGCGGATGGTGGACGATGCGCTGGACGTCATGCGGGACAGTGGCCAGCCCGCCGACCTCGTGAACCTGGTGGCGCTACGGGTGCCGTCGGTGCTCACCTGCGAACTTCTCGGCGTGCCGGAGTCCGAGCACCACTTCTTCCAGACCCGCGCGAATGTCCTGCTCGAGCGCAGCGTCCCGATGAACGAACTCCGGACCGCCGTGATCGAGATGCGCACCCGCATGCTCGCCCTGTTGGACGAGAAGCGCCGTAACCCGGGCGACGACATCCTCACCAAACTCGCGCATGCACCGGCCGAACTCGAGCTGGCGGATTCCGAGCTCGCCAGCGCGGCCCAGAGCGTGCTGAACGCATCGCACGAGTCGACCGCCAGCATGATCGCCCTCGGCACGCTGGTCCTGCTGGAACACCCCGGTACGCTCGCCGAACTGAAAGCCAACCCGGCCCTGTGGCCCAAGGCTGTCGAGGAGTTGCTCCGCTACCTCAGCGTCGGCGATCTGGTTCTGCCCCGGATCGCCAAGGAGGACGTCGAGATCGCGGGACAACGGATCGCGGCCGGTGAGGGTCTGTATCTCCTCGCCGCCTCGGCCAACCACGACAAGGAATTCTTCGAGGACCCGGACACCTTCGACATTCATCGCTCGACGCGCGGGCACATGGCGTACGGCTACGGCATCCACCAGTGCATCGGCCAGAACATCGCCAATGCGGAGCTGGAGATCGTCTTCGAGACCCTGTTCCGGCGGTTCCCCGACCTGCGCTGCGCCGTGCCGCTCGAGGAGCTGTCGTACAAGCACGAGAGCGCTTTCTTCGGCGTTTACGAATTGCCGGTCACCTGGTGAACCGGTGAGACGCAGCGGCCGGCCGGTCCCGGCCGGCCGCTGCGTCTCCCACGTACGGTCAGCGCGGTCCGGAGTCGACGCCGGTCGCGAAATCGATCACCTGGCGGACCACCTCCGGCGGGTCCAGACGTCGTCGTGACGCTGACCGCGGATCCGTAGGCCCGACGGGCGATGGGATCACCGTTACGGAGATGGGCCAGAGCGAGTAGGGCTTGCCGGCCGGCGTCGAGGCGCCGCCACCGGCCGCGGCGGCGGGTGCGTTCGGCGCGGATGAGGTCGGCCAGGTGGTTCAGGGTGCGGCTGGACAGCGCGACCGCGGACGGCTAAGACAGCCACAGCGAGGCTCCCGGTTGTGGCATCGGATTTTGGTCGACTGCTGTCTTACCGGGAGCCTCCTCCTATGTCGACAGACCCTTCCCCGACCCACCGTGACCAGACCCATCACGATGAAAAGCCCTCATTGGCGGCTGACTTCTCGGAGCCGTCATCGCAACGCTACCCTGTGCATAAGGCCGGGTGCGTCGAGCGGAGATTCGACACGCTAACCCCAAGAGCCGCTGACTCTGTGTGACCGGCATTTACCACGAACCCGCCGGAAAGGCGTGGACGATCGTCATGTCGACCATTCCGGCGAGGTTGGTCCTGTGGCAGTAAATGATGATCAGGGTGGTAATGCACTCGCGTCGTCGCGCACCTCGCCGCCAGCCCTCTGAGCAGGGATCGAGGGTGTTGCTTTGATCCACTGGCTGTGCGTAGGATCCCCTCCGGGAGGGCGATACACAGCAAAACAGATGCGGCACCCGACTGTTGATGGATGTGCAACCGAGTATCTGTCAGGTCGGACCTTGCCCATTCTGGCCATGGATGGGCGCAGGATCGATCAGCACACCCTTTGGTGAGCTGATTTTGGGCCGTTGTTCCGATCGTGCGAACGCTCGCCTGCCCGCACTGAGATCCGTCGGGTCAGCCTACCCTTTCTCAGGAGATTCTTCCAAGCGGAGGCTGGAGCCATTCATGTCTTTATCCGTCATCAAGCGGCAGGGATCGAAGGGCGCGTCGCGAGATGTCTCGCCGCTCGGTCCGCTGCGTGACGGTATCACTGAATCGCTGCCTACGCGCCCCGCGCACGGGACGACCCGCGTTTTTACGAACCACGTCTGGCCGCTTGCGGAGTGCCCGGCAGGGTGTGGCCACTGCAACCACCCGTCGCCGGTGTCGCCAACCAGCGCGACCAGGTGCCGCGTCGTTCGTGGTCCCGGACGGGTCCTGCGCCTATCGCGCTGTAGCTGTGGAAGTACGCGAAGCCAGTGCTCCCGCCAATTCTGGTGTCTCAATACGCAGGAGCCCCGCTATCCGCTCATCTCCTTGCCGTTGTGGGGGCCACGAAGGCGTTGCGAGCACTGGCCGGGGCAGCGCGCGGAGACGATGGACAACCGTGATCGGCTGCCGACGCGGATTCCGACGGATGATTCGGCCCGGCCGGCGCTGGATCATCCGGGCGGCTCGCGTCCTCGCCCCTGCCTACTCTTCGTTATCCCTCCTACCGCTGGTCGTTCGCCCTCCTTCCGCGACGGAGCGAGAACACAGCCCCCATCTCTGCCACAGGAGCGGCCGTGACCGAGCAACTTCGTGAGTTAGCCGAACGGATTTCAGGAGACGAACTGCTCCTTGAGCTGCCTACCGACCGACCGCGTACCCACGACTGTGGTAACCGCAGGGTGGACGAGCCGTTCGCGATCACCGGGATCATGGCCGGGGAGATCGACGAACTTGCGCGACGGATCGGGACCGACAGGGGCGTAGTGCTCCAGACCGCGTGGCGTCTCCTGCTGCACCGCTACAGCGGGCAGCGACGGTTCGCCATGCGCGTGACGTTTGCACCCGTCGGGTCGGCCGGAGCGGACCATCAGACGACGGAACCGGCCGCCGTCGTCGATTGTAGTGATCCTGGGCTACTAGGGTTCGACGCATTGGCGAGAGCAGACGATTCCGATCTCATGCGTCTCCTCGGTGGGCCGGCAGTGCAACCAGGCGACAGCGAGCGCCGATCCGCACCTCGCATTCAGACGGTACGTGCGGGGTTTGCCTGGTATGGCACGGGAGCAGCGGTCCCCAGCGGATCGTCGGAGCCTTCCGTCGCCGATGAGAGCACCGCCGCAGCGGAAATCAGCTTGACGGTCATTGAGGCCTCCGCCGGGCTCAAGGGTCGGCTCAGCTACGATCCTGAACTGTTCGAACGCGACACCGCTCGCCGCATGATCGCTCACCTGATGACGCTCCTGGGCAGCGCATACGCAGATCCGTGCACTCCCGCTCGGTTTCTTACGATCCTGACAAGCGACGAGGCTGCGAGGATCACCCGGCAGTGGGGCCGGGGCAGGGCAGTCGGCATGCCAGATCTGTGCCTTCACGAACTGTTCGAGAGACAGGCAGATCGGGTGCCCGGCACCGTCGCAATCTCGTGTGGCGACGCCAGGCTCACCTATGGCGATCTGGAACGACAGGCCAACCAACTGGCTCGACTACTCCGTCAGCGCGGGATCGGGCCGGAGTGCCGGGTGGGCGTTTTCATGAGGCGCGGTCCAGAGGTCATCGTCGCGATCCTGGCGATCCTCAAGGCTGGCGCAGCCTACGTACCACAGGATCGCGATCAGCCCGTGGAGCGGACGACGACCGCTCTTGCGGCCGCCGGTGTCAGCCTGACCGTCGTGGACGCCAGCACCGCTGGATCGTTGACGGCCACCGGTCTCCCCGTCCTGGATGTCGATCAGCAGGCCACCGAGCTGCGGACCCAACCGAGCGACCGACCGGAGTCGCCCGCCGCCCCCAGCAATCTGGCGTACGTAATCTTCACCTCCGGCTCCACCGGCACGCCGAAGGGCTCAATGATCGAGCACCGCAGCGCGGTGAACTACCTGCTGTGGGCTGATTCCGTGCTACCCACGGGCCATCGCCAGGGCACCCTGGTCCATACTCGCTTGAGCTTCGACTTCACGGTGCCGTGCATCTTCCTTCCCCTCATGAGGGGCACGGAAATGGTGTTGCTGCCCGACGGTGCGAGGGTCGACGAGGTAGTCGACGTGCTCACCAGCGACGCCGATTTCGACTTTGTCCGGCTCACCCCGTCGCACCTCGAAGTCCTCGACGGGCATCTTCGGTTACGCGGCGGGAGCCTGGCCACCAAGACGCTGTTTGTCGGCGGCGAACCGCTGCGCCTGGAGCTTGTCAGGTCCCTTGCGGCCCGGATATCGGGACTGACGGTGCTGAGCCAGTACGGCGCCACGGAGGTTACGGTAGGCGGTTGCTGTCTCGATGCGACCGCCGTTGCTGCCGCACGCGGTCGAGGGATCGCGCCCCTGGGTCGCCCCAACCCGAACATCGAGGTCTACGTGCTCGATGAGCACCTTCAGCCGGTCCCGTTCGGGGTCGTCGGCGAAGTGGTGTTCGGTGGTGCTGGAGTGGGCCGCGGCTACGTCGGGTCACCGGCTCTCACGGCTGAGCGTTTTGTGCCGGACAACCTCAGCGGCCGCTGTGGTGCCCGCCTGTACCGGACGGGGGACCTCGGACGATACCGAGCGGACGGAACGCTGGAGATCGTCGGTCGCCGGGACCGTCAGGTGAAGGTGAACGGGCATCGGATCGAGCTCGGCGAGGTGGAGCACGTACTGCACACCGACCCCGGGGTGGAGCGGGCCATCGCGGCCGTCGTTGGTCCTCCGGACGGGCAACGGCGCCTGGTGGCTTACGTGCAGCCTCGATCATTGTCGAAACCGGTCACTGCTCGACATCTCCAAGAGGTGTGTGCCGCTGCGCTGCCACCGTACATGGTGCCGACCAGCATCATCACTGTGGAGAGGATGCAGCTTACTCCCAATGGCAAACTCGACGTGCGGGCAGTTTCCAATCACGCCGAACGGATCAGTGGGAAGCCGTCTCTCAGTGCCGACGAGCAGCGGATTGCCCGGGCGTGGCAGACGGTGCTCGGGATCGACACGGTGAGGCCCGAAGACGACTTCTTCGGACTTGGCGGCGATTCTCTCTCGGCGATGCGTGTGGTCCATCTTCTCGAATCAGCGGAGCGTGTTCAGATCCGGTTGGATGACGTCTTTGCTCATCCCACCCTGTCGGCACTGGCGGCAAGGGCGAACAAGGTGGAAACTCTCGCCTCGACTGCCGTTGCCTCCGGTAATCTGGGGGGCCAGCCAGCAGGTGCCCTGTCCCCGACCCAACGCGGTCAGTGGCTCTTGCACCAGGTGCACCCCGAGTCGCCAATTTACAACGTCCCCTTGGCGTATGAACTCACGGGACAGATCGACGTGAGTGCGCTGGACCAGGCGTTGAACCTCCTGGTGGGTCGGCACGAGGTGTTGCGCACGTCTTTCCCGGACAGTGGTGGCGTCCCCTCCCTTCGGGTGCACCCCCACGTCAGCGTCGCTCTCGACGAGGTCGATGCGACGGGAAACGACCCCACGGTTCTAGAGGCGCAGATGCGTCTCGTGGCACGAACACCCTTCGACCTCGAGCGCGCACCTCTGCTGCGTGGCAGCTTGGTTCGGCTCTCCGCCGACCGACACATTCTTCTTCTCTGTCTGCACCACATCATCTGTGACGACTGGTCGATCGGCATCATCACCAACGAGTTGAGCGAGCTCTACGACAGCATCGTGGACTCACGGCCGGCACGCCTGCCAACGCTGGACATCGTGTACTCCGAGTTTGCGGCGTGGTACCAGCAGTGGCTTGGCGGGGAACGGCTCGAGCGGCAGCTGGACTACTGGCGCTCAGCCCTCACCGGCTACGTCCCCTTCGACCTGCCCACCGACAAGCCTCGCCCGAACAGCCGACCAGTAAGTGGTGCCCGGGTGGAGGTCGACCTGCCTGGTTCCCTCGTTGACCGGCTCCGCGCAATCGCCGAAGATAATGGCTGCACGCTCTTCATGGCGCTTGCGGCGGTGTTCCAGGAACTGCTGGCACGATACGCCGAACGGGATGATGTGGCGATAGTCGTGCCAGTCGCGGGCCGCCACCACCCCGGTACGGAGTCTCTCGTGGGGCTTCTGATCAACACGATCATCCTACGTGTCCACACCGGCGGTGCGCCGACCTTCGTGGAAATGATGAAACGGGTGAGGCAGTCGGCGCTCGGCGCCTTCAGCAACTCGGACGTTCCTTTCGTGCGGCTTGTGCAAGAACTCAAGCCCGCCCGCGACCGAAGTCGTCAGCCCTTCGCCCAGGTCTCATTTGCGCTTCAGTCGGTCACTCCTTCCCCCGTGAGTTTCGCGGGCATGGATGTTCGCCAGCTGTCCATCCATAACGAGACTGCCAAGCTGGATCTGATGGTCGAGGTGATTCCTGCTTCGCCGACACGCTGGTCGTTGCGCGCCGAATACGCCACCGAGATATTCGACCACGATTCGATACATGCCTTGGTTCTCCGCTTCCGTCAGTTGCTCGCCGCCGCAGCGGATGAACCGGAAGCGCAACTCTCCGTCGCGCAATTGGTTGAAGAAGGCCGTCCCTCGTAGACAGCCACCTGACTGGGCGACGCGGGTGGGAGCGCAGTGACCTTTTCCAAACACCGCGCTGTCGCCCCGTGTCGATTTCTTCACTTGCTGTGAGCGACTCGGTCCGGATGGGCGAGGCGCGAGACACCGGCGGCACAAGCATTGCCTCGTTGCTACTTGCGGGAGATCTCCGGGCCGATATGATCGAGGTTGAATGTCGGCGTCTCGCTTGCCGTGCGCTCAAGAGCGGGGAAAAGTTGTATGCCAATACTCACTTTCGGTAGTCCTCGAACGCGAGCCGAGCCACCTCTTCGACTGCCCGAGAGGCCCAGTGGGAGAGGATGACCCACCAGACTTGTCGGTCGAGCCTCGATATGTAGAAACCGGTCAGGAATGAAAAACGAGTACTGCCCCGATGGGCGAACCGTCATCCTGTGCGTCGCGGCCAGCGATTCCCATGTCGTCGCAAACCACCTCATCGCCTATCTGCTCAGGTCGCATGGCTTCAAAGTGGTGAACCTTGGAGCCTGCACCACAGTATCCGACATTTGCGATGCCCTCCGTCGGTGGCCAGAAGCGGAGGCGGTACTCGTTGGCAGCCTCAATGGGCACGCGCGGCAGGATCTTGCCGACCTACCAGAGGCGAAAGATCGCGGTGCGATCACCTGCCCGGTGATTGTTGGAGGAAACCTGTCCATCACCGGCGACGGCGACATCAGTAAAGATGCGGCCCTCTACGCTCTGGGCGTGGATCACATCCTTCGCGACCCGTCGACGATCCCGGCGGTGCTCGATCGGCTCCGAGTGGAACGACAAGGCGATCTGGCTGGCTTCCCGGCTTCGTCCCTGGTCGAGGAACCGAGTAATGGACGTCGATGAGATTCCATCGACTTCGGACTCGGTGGCCTTCGTCAAGGGACTGAAGAAGCCCGCTGTTGCCGACGTTCTCAGGGCAGCGCAGGCGCGGGGTCTTGTGGCGATTCAGCCGCGATGCGGGGTTGGCGGTCATGAGCAGATGCGCGCCCTGTTGCTCGCCCTCGAAGAAGGCGCCCATCCCGACATCCTAAGTCTGACGATCGACTCCTACACGCGGCTCAACCAGTTCGACACAGCGCAGTCGTCGTTACGCAACGCCCCTGAAGAACTGAACGGCTATCCGCTGGTGGCGCATGGTTGGCGGCGCGGACGCGACCTGAACCAGGTGGTCTCCGTCCCGCTCGAGGTGCGTCACGGTTCTCCACGGCCGCGCCGATTGTTCGAAACCGCAATTGCGTCAGGAATAACGTCGTTCGAGGGCGGCGGGATCTCATACAATCTGCCGTACTGCAAAGACGTGCCGCTGGCGGACTCGTTGGATGCGTACGCGGAGATCGATGCGAAGTGTGGTGAACTGGCCCAAGCGGGTGTGGTCGTCGACCGGGAGTTGTTCGGCAGCCTCACCGGCGTCCTCGTTCCGCCGTCGGTGAGTATCGCAATCAGCATATTGGAGGCGGTCATGGCCGCCCATGGCGGAGTGGCCTGCATATCCATTGCGTACCCGCAATCCGGGAATATGGTGCAGGATGTCGCTGCCTTACGCGCGATCCGGTCTCTTGCAACACGCTACCTGCCCTCGTCAGTCGACGTTTATCCGGTGCTGCACGAGTTTATGGGAGTCTTTCCGAGGAGCCGCGCGCGTGCTGAACAACTCATCTTCGCTGGCGCCCTGACCGCGAGGCTGGGCGGCGCCGCGAAGGTGGTCACCAAGACAATCCGGGAGGGATACAGCATCCCAGACGCCTCTGCGAACATCCACGGGATGCGACTTGCGCGGGTCGCGAACGCCCCTTTCGTCGACGTCATACGACTCGATGATGCCGCCCTGGCCGAAGAGCAGTACTGGATCGAGCGCGAGGTGAATGAGATCGTCGAGCCGTTGCTGGGGGCCACGGACCTTCCGCTGGCGATCGCCTCGGCATTCAGGCGTGGCTCTCTGGATATCCCTTTCAGCGCAAGCAGGCACGCGAGGTCAACCGTTGTGCCGTGTCGTGACCGCGCTGGCGCAGTGCGTTACCTCGATGCGGGAGACCTCCCATTTTCTGAAGATGTCAGGCGGCGGAACCGCCGCTTGATCGAAGATCGGTGGCTTACGTCCGACGACCATGAACGAATGCGACTGCTGATGGCAGACATCAACTACTTCCTCGAACCGCCAGGGCAGCAGGACTTCGACTTCGTGCCGACTGTGGTCGAATCGGCGACCCAGGGAACTGATCCGGAGGAGACGTATGCTGCATGACTGGTTCCTCCGGAGTGTCGAGAAGTATCCAGACGAACCTGCGCTGGTCGCCGACGGCCGGCAGTGGAGCTACGCCGAGGTCGACGAGGTCTCCCGCGGCATCGGCCATCGCCTGCTCGCCGAGGGCGTCGCCCGGCCGCGAGTCGGCTTGCTGGCCACGCGGACCGTCGAGACCTACGCGGCCTACATCGCGGGCCTGCGGATCGGCGGTGTCGTCGTGCCGCTCGATCCTTCCCATCCCGCAGACCGCCTGGCCACGATCGCCCGTTCGGCCGGCCTGGATTTCATCGCCGCCGACGACGACACGGCGGACGCCGCACTCCTGGACGCACTCCCGGCCCGCGTCGTGTTCATCGGGTCGCCTCCGGCATCACGCACCGCTGCGGGGCCGGCGTGGCGGGACAGCTGGCCTGAGTGGACGGGCAAACCTGACGACCTCGCCTACCTGCTGTTCACCTCGGGCTCGACAGGTCGGCCCAAGGGAGTGCCGATCAGGCACGGCAACGTGGACCCGTTCATCGAGTTCAACGTCGCCCGCTACGGGATGGGACCAGGCTGCCGGCACTCGCAGATGTTCAGCCTGACGTTCGACCTGTCGGTCTTCGACATGTTCGTCACCTGGGGCTCCGGAGCCGCTCTGGTAGTTCCGTCGGCCGACGACGTCTACGATCCGGTCGCATTCGTCAACAAGCATCGGTTGACGCACTGGTTCTGCGTGCCCTCTCTGGTCTCCATGGCTTCCCGGGCGCGGCTGCTGTCCCCGGGATGCATGCCGTCGCTGCGCTCCAGCCTGTTCTGCGGGGAGCAGCTCACGCTCAACCAGGCGCAGGCATGGGCCGAGGCGGCGCCGAACAGCGCCTTGGAGAATCTCTACGGACCGACCGAGCTCACGGTGGCGATGACGTCCTATCGCTTGCCGAGGGAACGCAGCGCCTGGCCGGCGACATCCAACGGAACCGTGCCGGTCGGCGCGGTGTATCCGCACCTGGACTTCCAGATCGACCCGGCATGCGGCGAGCTCCAGGTGCGGGGTTCCCAACGGTTCTACGGCTATCACGACGCCAAGGACAATGAGGGGAGGTTCGTCGAACCCGGACCTCACGGATCCACGGCCGACCGCCACGAGCCAGGGCCTGAGGCGTGGTACCGCACCGGCGACCGAGTCGTCCTCGAAGACGGCGTCCTCGTTCACCTGGGCCGCCTGGACCAGCAGGTCAAGATCCGTGGCTACCGGATTGAGCTGCATGAGATTGAGAGCACCCTACGGATGTGGGGAGGCGTCGATGACGCGATCGTCCACGCGGTCGAGCATCGCGACGGACAAGTCGAACTCGCTGCTGTTTGCACCGGTGACGCCCCGTCGAAGACCGAACTGCGCAAACGACTTCGTCCGCGCCTGCCCGACTACATGATACCTACCCGCATCGCTTACCTGGCCGCCCTTCCGGTGAACGACCGCGGCAAGACCGACCGGGCGGCCTGCGCGGAACTGCTGCAGAAGAGGTTCGCGCGCTGAGTCCGGGTGGCCTGGAGCATGGCGAGCGGAAGGCGATGACCTGAGCGGATGAGAAGGCAAGCGTTTCTCTGCGCAACGCCCAGGCCCGACTTGACGCCAGAGCCCCTACAGAGCCGTGACCGCCTCCGATCCCAGCGGCCTGGAGTGGAAGTGCCGCTGTTCGTGGCGGCATGAGTACCCCCTCGGTGAGCTGGTTTCCGCAGAGATCAGCCGATTGTTTCTGGTTACCTTCCCTACTTCGTCCTGTCGGAGAATTCAATGCCCCTAGATCGATTCGTGCGGGATTCGCTGGAAGCATCGGTGTGTGGCGTGTTCGCCGAGTATCTCGACGTCGAGACTCTCTCGGTGACGGACGACTTCTTCGAAGTCGGTGGTCATTCGATGCTTGCCGCTGAGGTGGTGGCGAGGATCAGCACCGAGTTCAACGTCAACCTCAGGCTTCGTGACTTCTTCCGCAATCCAACCGTCGCGCATGTTTGTGATCTCATCGCCGAACAGGACGGCGCCGTCCTGGGCGAGCGCTCGTGAGGACCGGCGCCCAATGAGGCTTTTTCATCGTGCTGGCGCTGGTCATGATGGGCACGGGAAGCCGGTATCGACACTAGGACGGGGCTCCCGTAGGGCAGCAGTCGGCCAGGACCCGATGCCTCCGCCGGGAGCCTCGCTGTGCTGTCTCACCCGTCCGCGGCCCGCGCTGTCCAGCCGCACGATGAACCACCTGGCCGACCTCATCCGCGTCGAGCGTGCCCGCGCCGCGGGCGGTGTGGCGCCCGGACACAGGCCGGCAGGCCCTGCTCACCCTGGCCCATCTCCGCTACGGTGACCCCATCGCCCGTCTGGCCTGCGGCTTCGAGATCAGCGTCACCACGGCGTGACGGTACGTCCGGGAAAGCACAAGCGCCACGGGTGAACGTCCAGGCCATCCTCGTCCTGCATCACGTCCAGACCAGCCGGCACCCACGAGGAAGCGCTCGATGTAGCAAAGCCCGTGGCACAGCCCGTGGTGGTCCGGACCGGTTCGCCGCGCGGGCCCGTCCGGGCTGACGTTCCGAACTCAGCCGACCGGCAACGATGGTGCGGGTGGGTGTCGCGGCACTCCGGGCGCGTTCGCCGCTACGACTTCCGTCGGCTCCCTGGGAGCGGGTCCTTCCACTCCATCGATACGTACCTCAGGGAGGCGACCCCTGCAGGTCACCCAACCCCTACATGGCACCCGGCCTGGTCTTCCTACCCCCACAGAGATCCCTATACGATCCTGGCCGATCGCCGCTTGCCGCGCCCGTTGGAGGCAGACCGTGCCCTGTTCCTGTCAGCCTGAACGGCCGACGCCGACCCGGTCCTGCCATGCCATGCCACGCCACCGCCGCGTCGCGACCGGGGCAGGGGGCGCCTGATGAACTCCCGCAGCCCGGTTGCCCTGCCCGACCCGGCCGCGGACTATCTGCGGGCGGTCGGGGCCGGGGAGTTGCCGGCCGACCTGCCCGCCAGTCACGCCGTCGGGGTACTGGGGCCAGCACTCGCGGCGCAGAGCTTCCAGCGCCCGATGTTCGTCCTGGAGCGCGAGATCGCTTCGTTCTACGCCGACTTCGAGGTGTTGCTCGACGTCGTCGGCAGGCTTCCCGATCTGCTCGCGGGCGGCAGCCTGGCCGAGTTCGGCGCGTTGACCGACGCGCCGGCGGCGATCCGCCCGATGCTCGTCGACACCGACATGCCACGCCTCGTCCGGTACGGCCGCGCCGACCTGATTCACGACGGCACCGGCTTCAAGGTGCTCGAGTTGGGCCTGTCCACCGCGGTCAACGGGGTCCGGCGGGCACCTCTGGGTGCCGCGATCCTGGCCGACCCACGATTCAGCCACTTCGCCGAGCGACACGGACTACGCCACCTCGATTCCGTCACCGGCCTGGTCGACCTGTTGGACGCGGCGGCACCGGAGCCTGACGCCGGAACCCCTGACGACCTCAGGGAGGTGCTGATGGTCGAAGCGACCGGGGCACTCGCGGAGTGGGCCGCCGCGTGGCAGCCGCTGGCCGAACGTATCGAGACGCGCCCCTTCCGGACCCGGCTGGCCGAGATCGCCGACCTGTCGAAACCCGATGGGACCGTCGCCGACGGTGTCGCCGGAGTCAGCGCGATCCTGCGGCTGTTCAGCCTGGAGGAACTCGCCGCGGAGCCGGACCCGCCGATCGCCTGGCGGCGGCTGCACCCGTCAGCGGGCAGCACCACGCCGCCGGTGGTCACCGTACCGGCGCACGACGTGTTCAACAGCAAGTCCTGTCTCGCCCTCGTGCATCTGCCCGCAGTGCAGAACGCGCTGACCGAGGCCGAACGCGCCGCGTTGCGCCGCATCCTGCCCCAGACGACCCGCCTCGACGCCCCGGCCGATCTGACCGGCCTGATGCACGAGCGGTCCGACAGCATCCTGAAACCGACCACGCTGGCCCGTGGTGAAGGCACGGTGGCCGGCTGGACGGTCGACGACACGACCTGGCGCGAGGCGCTCACCACGGCGGCCAGGAACGGCCGGTACATCGTGCAGCGGCGGGTCGTGCCCCGGGCCGAGCCGGGTTACGACGAGCAGGGCAGCACGGTGCGTGACTGGCACGCGGTGTGGGGAATGCACTACGGGCCGGCCGGGCTCACCGGTCTCACCTCGCGGCTGGTCAAGGAGGCGAGCGCCGTCATCCGTGGCACCGGCCGACCTGTCCTGCTCGCGCCGGTGTTCCTCAACTCCGGCACTCACTCATGAGTGACTATCGCGATGGGGTGGCCGTCGCTGGATGCTGACTTCCGCCGCTCTCTCCGGGCCGTCCGGTCAACCACGCCACGCTCGGCGCTGGAACGTTGTCGGTATGCAGGCCACCGGCCTGCTGGCCGACCGGTTCGGTGCCCGCCGCGCGGTGCCGGCCTGAGCCGGCCCGGGCACCGTCCGCGATTCGACGACGGCTGCGCACCGAGTTCTGGCCGGATCCCTGAGTCGGTGCTGGTGTCGAGGCGGCGTGCGACGTTGCGCGCGTAACGTGTGCCGCAGTCATGCAGCTGCCCTGGAGGTCGACGATGCGTCCGACGGCCCGTTCGTTCCGCACGCCCGAAGGCGTGACGCTCGGGGTCGAGCACTTCGGCGATGCGGCGGCGCCCCTCGTGCTGCTCGCGGGCGGCCCGACCATGCTCTCCTGGCCCGACGCGCTCTGCGAGACGCTCGCTCGCGGCGGACGTCACGTCGTGCGTTACGACCTGCGCGACTCCGGCGCGTCGACGACGGTCGACCCCGAGGCGCCGGCGTACACGCTGCGCGACCTCGCCGCCGACGCCGCCGCGCTCGCCCGCGGACTCGATGTCCGGCCGGCGCACCTCGCGGGCATCGGCGTCGGCGGGATGGTCGCCCAGGTCGCCGCGCTCGACCACCCGGAGGCGTTCTCGGCACTCACCCTCGCCGGGACGCGGCCCGTCGCACCGGGCCTGGTCGACGACGACCTGCCCGACCACGACGCGGCGACGATGGGCCGGCGGTTCGCGCTGCCGATGCCCGACTGGTCCGACCGTGCCGCCGTCGCGGAGTTCGCCAGCGCGGGCGCGGAGATCCTCGGCGACGACCCTGCCGCGGCGCGCGCGAAGGCCGAGCGCGTCTTCGACCGTACGCCGGGCACGGAGCCCGCGATCCAGATGGCCAACCAGATGGGCATGGTGTTCTCCAGGCTGGACTGCGAGCCGCGCTGGCGCGAGCGCCTGCCCGAACTCGCGGTACCGACGCTCGTGGTGCACGGTCGTCGCGACCCGTTCTTCCCGGTCGGCAACGGCGAGGCGCTCGCGCGCGAGATCCCCGGCGCGCGGCTGCTCGTGCTCGAACAGGCGGCGACCGCGATCCCCGACGCGGCCGCCGAGGAGGTCGCCGCGGCGATGCTCGCGCTGTAGCCGTCGTCACGCCGGTGCGGGTGGCAACGCGCTCTTGCTCATCGGGGTGGGGCCCGCTCTGGCGATGACGGGCGGAAGGCTGGCCCGCGGTGCGCGCAGGTCCTGATATTGAGCCCTGAGACCGCGCACCCGGCGGGATCTCCGGGCTCGCGGCGGTCGGCGCGGTGCTTTCCCGAACCGGCGGCGACGGTGTCTAGGCTCCGCGTCAGGGCTAGCGGGGTGCGACCGTCGGGGGAGGAACGTGGTGCGGGGGATCGAGTACTACGCGGAGCTGCTCGCGCAGCGGGACGTGCCGGGAGTCGCGCTGTGCGTCACGGTGGTCGCGGGGCTGACCGTGGACGAGGCGCTCGTTCGCTTCGACGGCTTTCCGGCCCGGCGCACCGCCACGCTGCAGGATCTCATGGAGGTATCACGCGCTGCGCCGTTCCCGTATCCACAGCTTGCCTGTGCGGTCGATGTCGACGGCCACGTCGTGCTGGTCGAGGAGAACGGCTACCACGGCGCGCAGGCGGAGGTGTTGCGACGCCTGTCCGCGGGGACCTCGGTGACGAGCGTGTACTGGAACGTCAACTTCTCCAACCGCCTGTCGTACGCCGAGAACGGTCGGCTGGTCGCCTCGGTCGACTGGGCGCGCCCCGGACACGGCGACGGCGACGACCCGGAGGAGCTGAAGCGGTACCTCGACGGGCTCGGTTTCGACGAGATCGGTGATCCGCGACCCAAGGCGTTGGCATTCCTGGAGCGCTGCGGCGGAGTCCGGATCACCCGCGAGCACCTGGTCGGGGCGCACCCGGCGTCCGTGCTCGTCCCGGCCGACCTGTTCGAGCCGCGTGGCGGGCTCGGCATTCTGATTCCGGGCGGCGTCGACCTGGTCAGACTGGTCGGCTTGCCGCCGACGCGCGAGTCGGTGCGATCGCCGCTGTTGCCGAAGGCGTACCGGGGTGCGGTCGAGGTGGCGGTCGACGGCCTGTTGCCGACGGAGGAGATGACGGTCGATCCGTCGGCGCTTCCCGACGCGGATCGCGAGCTGCGCCGCGCCGAACTGCTGAAGCTGGCGCGGCGGGGGTACCGGCGCGGTGTGGAGGATGCCTGGGCGTGGTACGAGGCGGACGGCGATGGCGCCGAGCCGGTGGGCGGTGGCATCGAGGACCTCATCGCGGAGCTGGCCACCGAGGAACCTGGGTACGGGCTCGTGCGCGTCACGTTCACCCACGCGGTGGCGCGCAGCCGGCTGCATCCGGATCCGTCGACCGCATTGAGCCAGGTACTGATCAACGCCGCGAAGGCCGACCCCGACGGTACGGCCGTGCGGCGCGAGCGGGCACTCGCCTACCTGTCCGGCTTCGCCGCCAGGTCCGGGGAGTAGCGGCCCCCTTGCCGCGATCCATTCACGAGCGTAGGAAGAACACCACGCTCCACCCACCATCGTCGGCCCCCGCATCGGACCACGTCCAGTGCCGAAGGAGATGCGCGTGACCACACCCAGACGGCTCCGTCTCGCCGTGTCCGTGCTGGTGACCGCCGGCGCCGTCCTGCTCGGCGCGGGCGCCGCCGCGGCGCCGCCCGCGACGCCCGCACCGGTCGGGCAGCAGGGCTGCGACCCGATCGACCCGACGGCCTGCCTGCTGCCGTTCCCGAACGACTACTTCACCGTGCCGGACCGGACCAGCCCGACCGGCAAGCGGGTGCGGTTCGCGGCCTCCGCGATGCCCGCCAACGCGCAGGCGGCCCCGATCGACCCGACGGAGTGGAACCGGCAGGACGGGTTCAGTCCCGGCTCGCCGATCCTGGTGCGCGTGCCCGGCCTCGACGCGGCGGCGACCGGGATCGCGCCGGTCACCGACATCGGCCGCTCGCTGGCGCCGGACGCGCCGATCGTGCTGCTCGACGCCCGCACCGGCAGGCGAACGCCGTACTGGGCCGAGCTGGACGCGCGGGCGGCCGGCCAGCCGGAGCGGCAGTTGCTGATCATCCGGCCGGCGGTGGCGCTGACCGAGGGCACCCGCTACGTCGTGGGCCTGCGCGGCCTGCGCGACGGCGACGGGGCGCTGATCCCCGCGCCGAAGGCGTTCACGGCGTACGTGACCGGTGCCGGCCTCGGCCACCGGGACCGTCGCGTCCCGCAGATGAAGCGGATCCTCGCCGACCTGACCCGGGCCGGCATCAAGCGGCACAGCCTCTACCTGGCCTGGGACTTCACCGTGGCCAGCCGGCACGGCCTGACCGGGCGGATGCTGGCGATCCGGGACGGCGCGTTCGCCGCGCTCCGCCGGGCCGCGCCGTCGTTCACCGTCACCCAGGTGACCGACTACCCGCCGGAGCAGGAGCCGCTGATCGCCCGGCAGGTGACCGGCACCATCGGCGTACCGTCGTATCTGACCGGCGACGGCGGGCCCGGCTCCCGGCTGCACTACGGGCCGGCCGGCGGCGACGGGACGCCACCGACGCCGGACGCCCTGCCCACGCCGTCCGGCGCGACGGTGGCGGCCGACTTCGTCTGCAACATCCCGCGCAGCGCCTCCGCCGCGAAGCCGGCGCACCTGTCGCTCTACGGCCACGGCCTGCTCGGCAAGCCGACCGAGATCAACGCCGGCAACGTCAGGACGATGTCGCACACGTACGACTTCACCTTCTGCGCCACCAGCTGGATCGGCATGGCCGCCGCCGACGTCCCCTACGTGGCCGGCGCCTTCACCGACCTCAGCGCCTTCCCCGCGGTGGTCGACCGGTTGCAGCAGAGCTATCTGAACTTCCTCTTCCTGGGGCGGACGATGATCCACCCGGGCGGGTTCGCCGCCCACCCCGCGTTCCGGGACGCCGCCGGACGGCCGCTGATCGACGTGGCCGGTGGGCTGCACTACGACGGCAACAGCCAGGGCGGCATCAACGGCGGCGCGCTCACCGCCATCGCCCAGGACTGGACCCGGTCGGTGCTCGGCGTGCCGGCGATGAACTACTCCACGCTGCTGCAACGCAGCGTGGCCTTCACCCCGTTCCAGACGATCATGGACGGTTACTACCCGGACAGGGTCGACCAGCAGCTGATTCTGGCGCTGCTGCAGATGTTGTGGGACCGGTCCGAGGCCAACGGGTACGCCCGGCACATGACCGACCGCCCGTTGCCGGGCACCCCGGCGCACCAGGTGCTGATGCACGTGGCCTTCGGCGACCAGCAGGTTTCCCCCGCCGCGGCGGAGGTCCAGGCGCGCACCATCGGCGCCCGCCTGCACACCCCCGCGCTCGCCGACGGCTGGTCACGGGACGTGCGGCCGTACTGGGGCATCGCGCCGATCCGCAGGTACCCGTACACCGGCTCGGCGATCGTGATCTGGAACAGCGGCGCGGCGTACGCGCCACCGCCGACCAACCTCGCCCCGGCCGGGCCGGAGTACGGCGAGGATTCGCACGAGTTCCCGCGCGCCCAGGCCGGCGCCCAGAAGCAGAAGGCGGTGTTCCTGCTCACCGGCAAGGTCATCGACGTCTGCGCGCGGACGCCGTGCCCGTGACGCGGTGACCGGTCACGCGGGGCGCCGCCGGCCGCAAGCAGATACGTGTCTGTGGATCAATGCCGACAGACCGCTGCCGGGCGGCGGGTCAGCGCCCTAGCGTCACCGGTGCCGGGCCCGTGGCGGATGGCCACCCGGGCCGGCTTCTAAGGAGGCACGGGTGCGAAGGCGTTACGGCATCATCTCGGCGGCTACCGCCATGCTCTGCGGGCTCACTCTGGCCGGCACGCCGGCACAGGCGAGCGCGACCACGCCGAACGGGATCCCCGCCGGGGCGGAGGCGACGTTCCACGGCCGGCCGATCGGGGACGCGGCGACCGCGCAGGCCCTGGCCGACGCGTACTGGACGCCGGAGCGGATGCGAGCCGCGACGCCGCTGGAACCGTTGGTGGGCGGGGAGGAGCTGGCCGGGGAGGCCGCGGACCGGCCGGGTCGGGTCGGCGAACCGCGCTCGGGCGCGGACCCCATCGGTCCGCGCGGCACCGGCACGGCGGTCCCCGGTGCCCCGGTCTCGGCCCGCAACGCCTCCGCCGGGGTGGGAACCCAGTCCGTCAATCCCTCACCCGGTGTCGGGCGGGTCTTCTTCACCGACGTCAACGGTGGGGACCACTTCTGCTCGGCCAGCGCGATCAACACGGCCAAGGCGAACCTGGTCTCCACCGCCGGGCACTGCCTGCACCCCGGCGACGGCTCCGACAACTGGTACACCAACTGGGTCTTCGCCCCGAACTACGCCGACGGCCCGTCCGCCTGGGGGCTGTGGAGCGCCCGGAGCATGACCTCCACCAAGGGCTGGGTCGACCACGACATCCTGTGGTGGGACTACGGTTTCGTCACCGTGTGGCCGCGCAACGGCAAACGACTGGTGGACGTCACCGGCGGGGAGGGCATCAGCTTCAACTACCCCCGCAGCGTCGCCGCCACCCTGCTCGGCTATCCCGGCGCCGCGCCCTTCGACGGCAGGTGGCAGCACTACTGCCAGAGCACGACGCAGGCCGCGGGAACGCAGCGGGTCAAGCTCGTGGACTGCCCGCTGAACGAGGGCACCAGCGGCGGGCCGTTCCTACGGGCCTGGAACAACTCGCAGGGCTTCGGGCACGTGAACTCGGTGGCCTCGTACAAGTTCTCCGGCAACATGTACGGCCCGTACTTCGACGAGGACGTCGCCGACCTCTTCGACTACGCGAAGGCCAAGAACTGACCGGCGTGGGCCGGGCCAGCTGCGCCGGGAGCTGAGGCGTCCGCCGTGGCGCCGGCTGCCACGGCGGCGCCGTCGAGCTCCTCGGCCGCCCAGGTGGTGGTGTCGATCACCCCTGGGCGGCCGACCCGGCCCGGCCGGTGCACGGCACCGCCCGTGACATGATGGCGCCCATGGGGAAACAGCAGGACGTCGGCGGACCCGACCGTCACAGTGGGTCAGGTGTCGCCGCGGACGGCACGACGGGTGGCGGCGTCGACGCGCGGCTCGCCGTCGCCCAGGACCCCGCCACGACACAGATGACCCTCATCGACCTGGCGTCCGATCCGTCGGCCGTGGTCCGTAAGGCGGTCGCGGCGCGCACCGACGCGCCCGCGCAGGCACTGCGACCGCTGGCCCGGGACCATGATCGTCATGTCCGGGAGGCCGTGGCGAGAAACCCCACGACCTCGATCGGCAATCTCCTGCTACTCGTCAAGGACGCCGACCGGTGGGTCCGCTGGGCGGTCGCCGGCAACCCGGCCTGCAACGAGTCGGTCCGCCGGGTGATGTCGGAGGCCCCCGACAAGGAGCTTCGCGGTCTCCTCGCGGAGACGCGCGACCTGGAGCCCGAGCTGGCCGCGCGGTTGGCCGACGACGTCTCTCCCGAGGTACGGGAACGACTCGCCACGCACACCCACGACCCCGACGTGATCACCGTCCTGATGGCCGACCGCACCGCGCGCGTACGCAAGGGGCTCGCCCGCAACCCGCGGACCACCGCCGCCCAGCGCAGCGCGCTCGCCCAGGATCCCGTGGTGGACGTCCGCGTCGCGCTGGTGCTCGCGGTCGAGCTGGACGACGCGGATCTGCGACGCCTGGTCGACGACCGCTCGGTGCAGGTGCGGATGGCGTTGGCGACGTCGGAGATGGTTCCGCCGCACATCCGGCAGGCGCTCGGCAACGATCCCGACGAGATGGTTGCCGGCGCGGCGCGGAACTTCCGCCCCGGGGCGGGCAACGCCGCGGTGGTACGGGCTCCGCGCATCGGCCACCGGGCCTCCGGAACCGGCCGAGGCCGACCGGGCGGCACCCGGCGCTGAGGCCGGCGCGAAGACCGGACTGCCGGGGCGTCATTCGCAGCGGTCCTCGCCGCCCCGCCCGTACGGCTCGCAGCAGTCCGGCCGGTGCCGGAACACGACCAGCGTGTGACCGTGGCGCTCCTCGCGGTCGCCGGTCCGCTCGTACAGGCAGGCACCCCACACCACCGTCTCGCCTTGGCCGTCGACCACCTGCCCGTCGCCAGGGCCGTGCCGCAGCAACACCCTCACACCGGCGACGCTACCCGCGCCCGCCGGGGTGACGTCAGGAGTTCCGGAACGAGGCGGGCGTTCCTGGGCGGCTGCGGACCCGCCCGCACCGCTCGCCGACCGGCATTCCCGCACGGTGCCCGTGACCGAAGCTCGCGTTCGGCGGAGGCGCCACCGGCACCCGGCCGTCCGGTGTTTGCTGTCCACATGAGCTTCCCGTCCTGCCGGCAGCGTCGGCGTCGGTCATCCCGGCGCCTGGTGGCACGACTGGACGCGGAGCGCTACATGCTGCTGATGCTGATCGGTTTCGGCGGCGCGGTCCTCGGCACCCGCGCGTTCCTGGCGCTGACCGGCTATCCGCAGGTCGGCGGCGGTACGTTGCACATCTCGCACGCCCTGTGGGGTGGCCTGTCGTTGTTCGTCGCCTCGCTCGTCCCGCTGCTCGTCGTCAACCGGGCCGCCCTGCTCTGGGCGGCGCTGCTGGCCGGGATCGGCGCAGGGCTCTTCATCGACGAGGTCGGCAAGTTCATCACCGCCGACAACGACTACTTCTTCCCGGCCGCCGCGCCCATCGCCTACGCGGCCTTTCTCGTCGCAGTGTGGCTGTACGTGCGCGCCCGGAGCAGGCGGGTCGAGGGCACGCGTGCGCAACTGCACGCCGCGCTGGAGCTGCTCGGCGAGGCCGTCGACGGGAGACTTGGTGAACGGGACCGGGCGCAGCTGCGGCGACGACTCGGCACCGCCGCCGCGAGTCCGGACGGCGACGAGCTGCGACCGCTGGCCGCGGCGCTGCTGGAGCTGACCGGGCCCGGGGTGCTGCCGCCGTACGAGCAGCGATCAGGGCGGATCTCCCGGATCGCGGTCGCCGTGCGGGCGTGGGTGGCCCGGTCGTTGACCCGGGGTCGGCTGCGCGGCGGACTGGTCGTGGCGCTCGGGCTACTGGGCTTCGCCGCCCTCAGCGACCTCACCACGATCGTCGCCGTCGCTCTCGACCTGCGTGACGGGACCACCGGTGGGGTGCTCAGCACCGCCAACGAGTTCGCCCGCATCGACATCCAGGACCGCCGCGGGGTGCTGCTCCTGCTCGTCCGGGCGCTGCTGGACGCCTGCGTGGGAACCGCGCTCGTCGTGGCCGCCGGGCTGCTGCTCCGTGGGGTGGCCCGCCGAGCCGTGGAGATCGCCCGGGCGGGTCTGGTCACCTCACTGAGCGTGGTGAACCTGCTGGTGTTCTACCTCGACCAGTTCGCCGCCGCCGTCAGCGCGCTCGGTCAGTTGGCGGTCCTGCTCGCGGTGCAGCACTACCAGCGGCTGGTCGACCAGCCGGCCGACGCCGACCGGTCCGGCGGCGCTGACGGTGACTGAACGTGAACGCCGCGCCGAACCTGACGTCGCCCGGGCCCACGCTGACGGCGGGCGTCCTCAGCGGACGGCGTCGCCCATCCGGGCGACGGCCTCGGTGAGGATCGCCGGCGAGGTGGCGAAGTTGAGCCGGACGAAGCCCGCCCCGCCGGTGCCGAAGACGTGCCCGGAGCTGAGGGCGACCCGCGCGTGGTCGAGGAACATCTTCGCCGGCCCGGCGAGGTCGCTGACCACGCCGAGGTCGTCGGCCGGCTGCTCCGTGTCGACGCCCAGCCCGGTGCAGTCCAGCCAGGCGAGGTAGGTGCCCTCGGGGCGGTGGTACGGGACGGACGGCAGGTGCTTCGCCAGCAGCGTCGCGAGCAGCGTGCGGTTGGCGTCGAGACCGTCGAGGAGGAGGTCGAGCCACGGCCCGCCCTCGCGGAACGCCACGGTGTGCGCGATGACGCCGAGGTGACTGGGCCCGTGGCTGACCTCTTCCGGCATGCGGCGGAGGTCGGGCGCGGCCTGCGGGCCGGCGACCGCGAGCGCCGCCTTGAGGCCGGCGAGGTTCCAGGCCTTCGAGGCGGAGGTCAGGGCGAACGCGTTCTCGGCGCCGGCCACCGTGAGGTACGGGGTGAAGTGTGCCCCCGGTAGCACCAGGGGGGCGTGGATCTCGTCGGAGATCACCCGTACGCCGTGCCGGTCGGCCAGCGCGGCGACGGTTTCGAGTTCGTCACGCCGGTGGACGACCCCGGTCGGGTTGTGCGGGTTGCACAGCAGGAACGCCGGCCGGCGGCCGTGGGCCCGCGCGCGGCGGAAGGCCTCGTCGAGGGCGGCGGGGTCCATACGCCGGTCGGACCCGAGCGGGGCCTCGACCACCTGCCGGTCGGCGTGGCTGACGAAGGCGTAGAAGGGCGGGTAGACGGGGGAGCAGACCACGACCGCGTCGCCGGGGTCGGTGACGAGCCGGAGAACCTCGACGATGCCCATCATCACGTCGGGCACGACCGAGGTGTGCGCGACGCGGAAGTCGGGCCAGCCCCAGCGCCGGGCGGCGAAGTCGCCGACCGCCTCGGCGTACGCCGTCCCGTACGAGTAGCCGGTGTCGCCGAGGTCGACCGCGCGGCGGAGCGCGTCGGCCACCGGGGGAGCGAGGGGCACGTCCATCTCCGCGACCCAGAGCGGGAGCACGTCGGGCGGGAACATGCGCCACTTCACGCTGGTGCGCTGCCGGAGTTCGTCCAGCGTGAGCAGGGTGAGCGGGTTCCGGGCCGCCGAGCCGTCGGCGGAGGGGCCAGGGCTTGCCATACCGCCCACCATAGGACCAGGCGCCGCCCTGGTTCCGCCCGCCCGGGCGCCCACGTCCGGCCCCCGACGCCGCTACCAGCGGTTACGGGCCTCCTCGGCCCAGCCGACCAGTCCGTCGAGGTCGACGCGCTCGCCGTCGTCGGCCGCCGCCCAGCCGGTGAAGTGCCCGAAGCACTGGTGCGTCTCGTTGGCGAGCACACCGAGGTTCGTCCTGGCGATCTTCTCGTGGAAGGGGTGGAACTCCACCGTCACCCGCTCACCGCTGATCCGCCACGGCCGCAACCAGTCGGCGCGGTCGTACTCCCAGCGCAGCTCGTCGCCGATCTTGTGCAGCCGGCCGTCGACGAAGAGGCCGTTCTCGGTCGAGCCGGTGCCGTCGGTCCACCGGCCGCCGAGCTGGATCGCCCGACCCGGGCCGCTGCCGGCGGCCCAGTTCCAGCGGATCGCGTACGGCCACCTGCCGCGACCGTGGTCGAGGACGGCGAACGAGTCCGCCTCGGCGACCGGATGCTCCACCCCGTCGATCCGCAGGGTGCCGTGCACCGGGCGGCCGAGGTCCTTGACGGTGTACTGGAACCGGCGGGTGCTCCAGGGCACCACCACGCCGAGCGACTCGTGACCCGCCGGCAGCGGCACCACGAGGTCCACCTCCAGGCCGGGGGCGGTGGCGCGGATGGCGGTGCCCGACGCCGCCTGGTCGATGTCGATCGAGAGCCCGCCGCCGCGTGCCCGCACCGCACCCGTCCCGCTGACCGGCGGGAAGAGCGTGCCCCGGGCGAAGGGGACCACCGCGTTCCTGTCGATCTCGGCCTTCGTCGCGCGGTCGAGCACGTAGAGGCTGTGCACGCCCGCGTAGTCCAGGGACGAGGCGACCAGGCCGACGATGTGGGTCGGCGTGACGACGCCCCAGTACTCCCAGCGCTTGTTGCGGCCCCAGCCACGCAGGTTCGCCCGGTGCAGCGGACGGCGGCTCCAGCCCACGGCGGCGGGATCGAGCCGCCCGCCCGCAAGGCACAGGTCGACCGGCTCGGTGATCTCGTTCTCGCGCGTCACGACGGGGAGGGTATCCGGCCCGGCTCCGGCGGGGACGCCGCCGGCCGTCGCCCGGTGGCGGCGGCGTGGCGGTCGAGGGCGCGCAGGAGGTTGCCGCCGAGGACGGCGTCGCGGTCCCCGGCCGACAGCCCGTCGAGGCCGGTCGGGTCGGCCGCCTGGGCGAAGGACACGTGGTCGAGGCTGGGGGAGAAGTCGGACCCCCAGTACAGGCGCCGTGGGCCGAAGCGGTCGAGGAGCAACTCGACGAACGGGCGGGCCGCCCGGTGCGGGAAGGCGTGTGCCGGGTGGCTCACCGCGTACAGGCCGGAGAGCTTGACCCCGACGTGGGGCAGCCGGGCGATCCGCGTCAGGGGAGCGAGGACGGCCTCCGCCGTCTCGCGGGTGGGCACCTCGGCGTGTTCCCCGGGCAGGCCGAGGTGGCTGAACAGCACGGTGCAGCCGTCCAGGGCGGCCAGGGCCGGGCCGAGCCGCGTGGTCGCCGCGGGGGTGGCGTTGAGGCTCACCACCGCCCCGGCGTCGTTCAGCGCCGGCGCCTCGTGCGTCGTCCAGGCGGCGAACGCCTCGGCGGCCGTCTCGTCGGGCAGGTACGCGGCGACGCCGACGAAGCCGGCGGACAGCCAGGTTCCGGTCCCGCCCGCGCCCGCCGGTCCGCCTGGTGGGACGTAGGCGACCGGTGCGATCCAGTCGTGCGCGGCGGCCAGGCGGGCGAGATGGTCGTTGTTGCCGGCGAAGCGCGGCTCGCCCTCGTAGCCGACCACGAGTGCCCGTTCGATGCCGTGCTCGCGACGTATGCCCTGGTAGACGGCCAGTTCGTCCCCGCCGGCGGGGGAGCGGCCGTAGCGGCCGGGGTAGCCGTCGGCGAACAGGTGCAGGTGGGCGTCAGCGCGTCGCATGGTCGGACCCTAACCCAAATCTCCGCAGGCCATTGACGTGGCGGCACCCCTGACTTAGGTTCTTGTCTCAATTAGGTCCGTAACTGAGGGCGCGAGCAAGGGGTGAACCGCGTGACGCTGGAAGGCGACAACGTTGATGAGCTGGTCCGGCTGCGGCGCCAGCTTCACCAACACCCTGAGCTGCGGTTCACTGAGCGAGACACAGCCGCCACCCTCGTGGAGCTGTTGCGGCCCCTGGGCCGGATCCGGACCGGAATTGCCGGCACCGGCCTGGCTCTGGAGATCGATGGAGCTGTGCCCGGACCCGAGGTTCTCCTTCGGGCCGATATGGACGCCTATCCCGTTCAGGACGCCAAGCAGGAGCCGTACGCCTCCCGCAACCCCGGCGTCTGCCACGCCTGCGGACACGACGTGCACATGACCGTCGCCTACGGAGTCGCCGCCCGGCTCGCCGCCGACCCACCGGCCCAGGGCGCGGTGACCCTGCTGTTCCAGCCCGCCGAGGAGATCCCCTTCGGAGCCGACTCCGGCGCCGCCGCGGTGCTCGCCGACGAGGCGTTCCGCGACCGCCGGTTCGCCGCGGTGCTCGGCCTGCACTGCTGGCCCGACCTGCCGGCGGGCACGCTCGGTGTCGACCGGAGCACCGCGATGGCGGCGAAGGACGCGTTCCGCGTCGAGCTGCTCGGGGTGGCCGCGCACGCCGCGACCCCGGCGCTGGGGCGCGACGCCATCCTGGGCCTCACCGCCATGGTCACCACCCTGCACGCCGCCGTGGCCCGGGCCCGCAACCCCGAGGAACTGGTCGCCTTCAACATCGGCACCATCTCCGGCGGGGCGAGCCAGAGCCAGGTCGCCGACTGCGCCGAGGCGACCGGCACCCTGCGTACCCACGACCCGGCCGTCCGGGAGCGGCTCAAGGCGGTGATCGAACGCGTCACCCGCCAGCAGGCCGCGGCGCTCGATCTCGGCGTGCGCTTCACCTGGGCCAACGAGATGCCCCCGGTGCGCAACGCCGCCGAGCTGGTCGCCCTCGCGCACGCCGAGCTGCCCGGGACCGTCGACGTCGTGGACCTGCCGGTGCCGCCCCTGACCACAGACGACTTCGCGCTGCTCGGCGCGCTCGGTCCGAGCCTCTACGTCAAGCTGGGCGTCACCGGCGAGCGCGGCGGAGCCCCGCTGCACTCCGGCGCGTTCGACGTCGACGAGCGGTGCCTGGGGACGGGGGTGGCCGCCCTGGAGCGGCTCACGCGGGCGGTCCTCGACGGTCGACTGCGGGCCGACGTCGCGCAGGGCGAGCCGGCGTCCGCCGGGGCGGTGGACGGATGAAAGACGGACCGCGGGTGGCGGTGATCGGCGGGGGCGCGTTCGGCGTCCGGCACGTGGCCGCCTACCAGGCCCTGGGTGTACGCATCAACGCGCTGGTCGACCCCGACGCGGTCACCCGGCAACGGGTGGCCGACCGCCACGGCATCCCGCACACCTATCCCACCGTCGCCGACCTGCTCGCCGCCGGCACGCCGGACGCCGCGTCCGTGTGCGTACCCGGCTCGGCGCACCGCGCCGTCGCCGTCGCCCTGATCGCCGCCGGGGTGCCCGTCCTGGTCGAGAAGCCGCTGGCCGCGACCGTCGCCGACGCCGCCGCCATCGTCGCCGCCGCCGAGGCGCACGGGGTGCTCTGCCAGCCGGGGCACATCCTGCGGTACAGCCCCGCCCACCGGGCGCTGCACGACGCCGTCCGTGACGGCCGGCTGGGTCAGGTGCTGGCCGTCTCCTCGCGCCGGGACCGCCCCCGCACCCTGACCCGGATCTTCCCCGAGGAACATCCCGCCCTGCTGACCGCCGTGCACGACATCGACCTGGCGTTGTGGTACGCGCAGTCGCCGGTGGTCGAGGTACGCGCGGCGGCCCGGACCCGCCCGGGATCGGCGACGCCGGTGCTGGTGTGGGCGGAGCTTCGACACGCCAACGGCGTCGTGTCGTCGGTCCGCAACAGCTACCTCCTGCCCGAACACACCCCCCACCACACCTTCGACCTGGTCGAGGTGTACGGCACCGACGGGGTCGGCCACGTCGACCTCGGGCACCCCACGCTGCTCGTGCAGGCCGAGCGGACGGAGGCACCCGACTGGCTGCTCTCCCCGGCCGACGGCGGTGGCGCGCTCGCCGCCGAGCTGCGGCACTTCCTGCGCCGGCTGGACGGCAGCGAGCCCACCCCGGTCGTTCCCCTCGCCGACGGGCTGCACGTGGTGCAGATCGCCGCCGCCGTCGTCGACAGCGCCACCGCCGACGGCGCCCCCCGCCGAGTTCCCCATCCCCCCTCGCTGACAGGAGCTTCTGCTGATGATCCGACGTAGATTGGCCGCCGGCGTCGTCGCCGCCGGCATGGCAGCCGCCGCGTTGCTCTCCGGGTGCGGAGGTGACGACGCCTCGGACGGCCCGGTCACGCTCAAGGTGCTGACCTGGGAGCCGGGCGGCACCGAGTACTGGAAGCAGGTCAAGACCAGCTTCGAGGCCAGCCACCCGGACATCAAGCTGGACATGCAGTCGGTGCCGTTCGACAAGTACCCCGAGGTGCAGGGCCCCTACATCACGTCCCAGTCGGGGCCGGACGTGATGGCCAACAACGCGGGCCTGGAGCTGTTCGACCGGCGCGGCGCGTACGTGCCGCTGGGCGACAAGGCCGCCGAGATCAACAAGGACCTCGTCACCTACAGCGGCGCCTGCGAGGGCTTCGACACCGCCAAGCCCTGCTACGGCGTGCCCTTCTCGTACCAGGGCAACGTCCTCTACTACAACAAGAGCATCCTGACCGCCGCCGGACTCGACCCCGAGAAGCCGCCGGCGACCTGGACCGAGTTCAGCGCCGCCTGCGAAGCGGTGAAGAAGGCCGGCAAGACCTGCCTGGCCCTGGGGCTGTCGGGCACCTTCCCCGCGTACTGGGACTTCCCCGAGATCGCCCGCAGCTACCTCAGCGAGGACGACATCCGCGGCCTGCTGGCCGGCACCCTGTCCTGGAAGGACCCGAAGCTGGTCGCGGTGCTGGAGAAGCTCGCCGAGATCACCACCAAGGGCTGGGCGAACAGCAACGCGCCGTCGATCACGATGCTCCCCGACGGCGCGGACATCTTCCAGCGTGGCGACGCCGCGTTCGCCGGGACGATCATCTCCGACGCGGTGAACTGGGAGGCGTTCGGCAAGGCCCTCGGCGACGACAAGCTCGGCGTCACCCGCTGGCCGGCAGCCGAACCCAGCGCCGCGCTGGCGCAGAAGTTCTCCGGCATCGAGGGCGCCGTCTACGGCGTGACGAAGTGGAGCGAGAAGAAGGACGCCGGACTGGAGTTCATCACCTGGCTCGCCGGCAAGGAGAACGGCGAGCTGTGGGTGAAGCACGCCAAGGGCCAGCCGCTGAACAAGAACGTCGACAAGGCGCTGCTGCCCTCCTCGCCGGCCTTCCAGAAGATCCAGGAGCTGGTCGCCGAGCCGACCCTGCACGCCGGGGTGATGCTCTCCGGACCCGAGGCCGACGCGCTGGCCCGCGGCTGGCAGCAGGTGAGCCTCGGTCAGCTCACCGTCGACAAGTGGGCCGAGCAGATGCAGCAGGCGCTGGAGCGCAGCCCCACCAAGAAGCAGGGCAACTAGCCGTACGGGGCGGGGCGGCGACGCCCCGCCCCGCCAGCCGGAGAAGGAAGCCAGATGACGATCTCCACCGCGCCGCTGCCGGAGCCGGTGGCCGCCGACAAGCCGACCCGACCCGCCCGGCGGCCCCCGCGCCCCGGTCGTGCCCGCGAGTGGTGGCTGGGCGCCCTGCTGGTGCTGCCCGCGCTGGTCCTGGCCGTGACGTTCAAGGTGGTGCCCCTGATCCGGGGAGTGATCACCAGCACCGAGTCGTCCAGCGGGTTCGGTGGCAGCTCGTTCGCCGGGGCCGACAACTACACCCGCATGCTCGGCGACCCGATGGTGCTCACCAGCTTCCGCAACGCGCTGCTGGTGGTGGCCACCCTGCCGGTGTGGATCGTGCTGCCGCTGGTGCTGGCGCTGCTGATCCACCAGCGTTCGCCGGGCTGGAAGTTCTTCCGGGCCGTCTACTTCGTCCCGTACACCATCGCCCCGATCGTCGTCGGGATCATGTTCCGGCAGATCCTCGCCCCCGACGGGCCCCTGAACGCCCTGCTGCGTACGGTCGGCCTCGAACCACTGGCGCTCGAGTGGCTCAACGGCCGCCACAGCGCGCTGTTCGCACTGGTCGCGGTCGCGCTGTGGAGCTTGTTCGGCCTGGGCGTGATGACGTACCTGGCCGGGCTGGCCACCATCCCCGAGGAGACCCTCGAAGCGGCCTACCTCGACGGCGCCGGGTTCTGGCGGCGCCTGCTCTCCGTGGTGGTGCCGATGCTGCGGCCCACCGTGGCGTACTGGAGCGTGCTGTGCGCCTCGGGCGTCCTGATCTGGCTCTTCCCGCTGATCTACGCGCTGACCCAGGGCGGGCCGGGCGACGCCACGATGCTGCCGGAGTACCTGGTCTTCCTGACCACCTTCCAGTTCCTCGACCGCGGCTACGGCTCCGCCATCGGCATCGCGCTGTTCGTCTTCGTCGCCGTGCTCTCGATCTTCAGCGTGCGGCACATGTTCACAGAGGGGACCAGGAAGCCGCGATGAACCAGCGCCAATTCGCCCGCGCCGGGCGCTACCTGCTCACGTTCGCGCTGGTCGTCGTCGCGGTCGCGGCGGTCTACCCGCTGCTGTTCACGGTGGTCAGCTCGCTGAAGACGCAGACGGGCTTCGCACAGGACCCGCTGGGCCTGCCGAGCGGGATCACCCTCGACAACTACCTCGAGGCGTTCCGCCGGATGGACATGCCCCGACTGCTGTTCAACTCGCTGATCACCACCGTGGGCGGGCTGGTGCTGTCGGTGCTCGCCGCACTGCTGGTCGCGTACGCGGTGACGAAGCTGCGCTTCCGCGGCGGCAAGGTGGTCTTCCTGCTGATCATCATCACCCTGACCATCCCCGGTCAGGCGATCATCTACCCGCTCTACCAGACCGTGCTGGACCTGGGCATGTCCGGCGAGTACCAGGGGCTGATCCTGGCGTACGCGGCGTTCGGGCTGCCGCTGGGCACCTACCAGCTCGCCGGCTACTTCCAGCAGGTGCCCGACGAACTGATCGAGGCCGCCCGGGTCGACGGCGCGGGCCACTTCACCATCCTGTTCCGGCTGCTGGCGCCGATCGCCGCGCCGGCACTCGCGGCGCTGGCCATCTTCAACTTCGTCTGGATGTGGAACGACCTGCTGCTGCCCCTGGTCATCATGGGCGGTTCGGACAGCAAGACCCTGATGGTCGGCGTCTCCCTGCTCAGCGGCCAGTACGACGTGTCGGTGCCGCTGGTCAGCGCCGGCCTGATCGTCGCCCTGCTGCCGGTGCTGATCATCTACCTGGTCTTCCAGCGTCAGCTCGTCTCCGGCGCGCTCGCCGGCTCCGGCAAGTGAGCCCGCCGGCAGAGAGCCCCGGTTCCGGCGGCCCCGGTTCCGGCGTGCCCGGTTCCGGCGTGCCCGGTTCCGGCGGCACCGGGCCGGCGGCCGATCCCGGGGCCTCGGGGCCCGGGGCGCAGCTGTGCCACCTCTACCGGCTGCGCCCGGGCGCCGAGGGGGAGTACGAGCGCCGGCACGCCGAGATCTGGCCGGAGATGTCGGCGCTGCTGGACGAGGCCGGCGTCTACGACTACCACATCTACCGGCACGGACTGCTGCTGATCTGCGTGCTGCGGACCCGCGACGGCTACCCGCGGGCGCGGCGGGTCACCGGGGCCTCCGCCGTGCAGGCGCGGTGGACGCGGTCACTGGCGCACCTGTTCGCCGAGATCGCCGACGCCGACGGCGAGCCGCTGTGGGCCCACCCGGTCTTCCACCACGCGGGCCGGCCGCCACCGGCGTGAGAGTGGCGGTCCGTACGACGGTTGCCCGGCGGGCTCGCCCGCCGGGCAACCGTCGCGTGTGCTCAGACCGCGTACGCGACGGAGCCGTCCGCGCGCAGCGGGATGCGGTGCAGGGGCCGGCCCGTCAGGTCCAGGGGCGTGGCGCCGGTGAGGTCCAGGGTCACGCCGAGCCCGGGCTCCTCGGGCACCGGCAGGAACCCGCCCTCGCGCCGCACGCAGGCCCGCGCCGGTCCGTCGGCCAGCTGGTCGTCGAGGGGGGAGTACTCCTGCACCACGAAGTTGGGGATGGCGGTGTCCAGGTGCACCGAGGCCATCGTCAGCAGCGGGCCGAGGCAGTTGTGGCTGACCACGGCGGCGTGGTGCGCCTCGGCCAGCGCCGCGATCTTGCGGGCGTGACTGATGCCGCCGGCCAGGCCCAGGTCGGGACGGACGTACTGGGCGCCGCCCTGGGCGAGCAGCTCCTTGAACTCCCAGATGGTGTGCAGCCGTTCCCCGTTGGCCATGGGCACGCCGAGCGCCCGGCGGGCGACGTCGGCCTGGCTGCTGACGCTGTCGATCTGGATGGGGTCCTCCACCAGCAACGGCAGGTGCCGGGCCAGCGCGGGCACGACCGCCTCCGCCTGCAACGGGGTGAGCTTGCGGTGCAGCTCGACGAGCAGGTCCACGTCGGGGCCGACGGTGTCGCGGACGGCGGCCGTGGTGGCCTCGGTGGACGTGACCAGCCGGGCCAGCGACAGGTCGGCGTAGTCGGCCGGCAGCGGGTCGAACTTGACCGCGGTGAAGCCGTCGGCCACGGCCGCCGCGGCCTGCGCCGCCAGCGCCTCCGCGCCGGTGCCCGGCAGCAGCAGGTGCAGGCGGATCCGCTCGCGTACCCGGCCGCCCAGCAGTTGCCAGACCGGGACGCCGAGGCGCTTGCCGAGCAGGTCCCACAGGGCGATGTCCACCGCGGCGACGGCGGCGGAGAGCACCGAACCCCGGAACGGGCCCATCCGGTAGAGGTGGTGCCAGTGGTGCTCGATGCGGCCGGGGTCGGCGCCGAGCAGATGGGGACGGAACGCCTCCACCACGGCGTGCACCGCGGCGGGGTAGCCCCAGCAGGCGGACTGCCCGACGCCGACCAGCCCGTCCGATGTGTGCAGCTGGACGAAGTGCGCGTCGCCCAGCACCACCGAGTCGACGGCGGTGATCTCCATACCTGCCCCCAAAATTAGAGACCAATAACGGCCAGAAACTTGCTACTGCACTCTTCCATAGCCTCGCGGGGCTGGTCTAGGCTTCGGAACGAACGAGCCGCAATAAGGCTCTAACTGCTTTTGGGGGTGTGATGGGTCTGCCGGACGACTATCGGCTCATGGCCCGGATCCGCCGGTTCGAGGAGCGGCTGGCCGCCCTCAAGGACGACGGCGAGATCCCGGGTTCGATCCACCTGTGCAACGGCCAGGAGGCGATCCCGGTCGGCGCCTGCCGGGCGCTACGCGACGGCGACCACGTGACCGCCACCTACCGGGGCCACGGCTGGGCGGTCGCCCGGGGCGTGGACATGGTCGGGCTCTTCGCCGAGATGATGGGGCGCGACTCCGCCCTCTGCGGCGGCCGGGCCGCCTCGCCGTACCTGTCCGACCCGAGCCGCTGGTTCGTCGGGGAGAACTCCATTGTCGGCGCCGGGGTGCCGGTCGCCGCCGGCGCCGCGCTCACCGCGCAACGCACCGGCAGCGGCGCGGTCTCGCTGGTCAGCATCGGTGACGGCGCGATGAACCAGGGCAACGTCCACGAGGGGATCAACCTCGCCGCCGTGCTGGACCTGCCGCTGGTGCTGGTCGTGGAGAACAACGTCTACTCCGAGATGTCCCGCATCGAGGACATGGTCCGCGTCCGCCAGCTCGCCGAGCGCGCCGCCGGGTACGGCATCCCCGGCCGGGTCGTCGACGGCAACGACGCCGACGCCGTGGCCGAGGCCGTCACCGAGGCCGTCACCCGGGCCCGCGAGGGCGCCGGACCCTCCATCGTGGAGGCCATGACCGAACGGCTGGTCGGCCACTACAGCGGCGACGTGCAGCACTACCGGCCGGCCGGCGAGATCGCCGCCGCCCGCGGACGCGAGCCCCTGGCCCGGATCCGGCAGGCCGCCGACCCCGCGCTCACCGCCCGGCTCGACGCCATCGACGCCGAGGTGGCCGCCGAGGTCGAGGCCGCCGTCACCGCCGCCCGCGCCGTGCCGTTCCCGGACCCGGCGACCGCCAAGGAGCACGTCCATGTCTGAGTCCCTGCGCTACATCCAGGCCGTCAACGCCGCGCTCACCTGGGCCCTCGACAGCCGCGACGACACCGTCTACTTCGGTGAGGACGTCGCCCTGCCCGGTGGGCCGTTCGGCGCCACGAAGGGGCTGCACAAGCGGTTCGGCTCCGCCCGTATCTTCGACACCCCGATCTCCGAGACCGGCTTCCTCGGCATGGCCCTCGGGGCGGCGATGACCGGCCTGCGCCCGATCGCCGAGATCATGTACGCCGACTTCTCGTTCGTGGCGATGGACCAGTTCGTCAACCAGATCTCCACCGTCCACTACTCCAGCAAGGGCCGGTGGAAGGCCCCGCTGGTGATCCGGATGCAGCAGGGCTACTCACCCGGGGCCTGTGCCCAGCACTCCCACTCGCCGGAGGCGTACTTCGCGCACACCCCCGGCCTGCGGGTCGCGCTGCCGGCCACCCCCGACGACGCGTACCAGATGCTGCGCACCGCCGTGGTCAGCGACAATCCCGTGGTCGTCGCCGAGGCGCGGATGCTCTACCCGACGCGCGGACCCGTGCGCACCGACGCCCCGGTCGAACCCGTCGGCGGTGCCCGCGTGGTCCGGCCGGGCGACGACGTCACCGTGGTCGCCTGGTCCCGGATGGTCGGCGCCGCCCTCGACGCGGCGGGTGAGCTGGCCGAGGAGGGCATCGAGGCCGAGGTGATCGACCTGCGCTGGCTCAACCCGCTCGACTTCGACACGGTCGCCGCCTCGGTGGCGCGCACCGGCCGGCTGGTCGTCGCCCACGAGGCGAACCTGACCGGCGGGTTCGGCGCGGAGATCGCCGCCCGGGCCGCCGCCGAGTGCTTCGCCGACCTGCGCGCCCCGGTCGCCCGGGTGGCCACCCCGGACGTGCCGATGCCCGCCGCCCCGGCCCTGCAGGCCGCGGTGGTGCCCGAGGCCGCCGACGTGGTGGCGGCGGTACGCCGGACGGTCCGTCCGTGACCGTCGACGCCCCGCCGGCCGGGCTGCTGGCCGGCCGGCGGGTGGTCGTCGTCGGCGGCGCCTCCGGAATCGGCCTGGCCACCGTCCGGGCCGCGGCCGACGCGGGCGCGTCGGTGGCCGTGCTGGACGCCGACGGCGACGGCGCGGCCAGAGCCGCCGGGCAGGCCCGCCGCGGCGGGGCGAGGGCCTGCGCCCGGCAGGTCGACGTGACCGTCGAGGCCGAGGTCGCCGCCGCTCTCGACGCCGCCGCCGCCGAACTCGGCGGGATCGACGCCGTGCTGCACGTGGCGGGCGTCATGCGCGGGCAGGGCCTGGACGTCCGGGAGGTCAGCGCCGAGCTCTGGGCCCACGTGATCGCCGTCAACCTGACCGGTCCGTTCCTCGTCGCCAAGCACGCCGTGCGACACCTCACCGGCCACCCGGGTGTGCTCGTGCTCGTCGGATCCAAGGCGGGCGTCCAGAACGGATCCGGGTCGGTACCCTACGGCGCGAGCAAGGGAGGGCTGCACGGCCTGGCGCTCACCCTGGCCCGACAACTCCGTCCGCACGGGATCCGTGTGCACGCGCTCTGCCCCGGCGACATCGACACGCCGCTGATGCGCAGGTCGTTGGCCGAGGCACGGGCCAACGGCGCGGACGGGGACCGGGTCGCGGAGATCGAGGCCGCCCTTGGTCGGCCGGAGGACGTCGCGTCCACGCTGGTCCTGCTGGCATCGCCGGTCAGCGACGGTGTCGTGGGCACCGTCCACACCGGTTGAGCAGCCGACCCGAGGGCGGCGACGACGTGGAGGCAACAAGGTGATCGGCATCATCGGACCGGAGGACTCGATCCGGCTCGTGCAGGAGGTCTCCGCCGGCGAGGGACGCGCCGGGGACCTCACAGCCCGCGCCTACACCCGACCCGAGCAGGCGCCCGAGCTGGCCCGCGAACTCGACGAACTGTGCCAGGTGCTGCTGTTCACCGGGCGCATCCCGCACGCCTTCGCGGCCTCGGCCGGAGGGCTGCGCGCCGAGATCGACTACATGCCGCACGCCGGCATCGACCTCTACCGCACGCTGTCGCGGATGCTGCTGGCCAACGGTGGACGGCTGCCGACGGTCAGCGTGGACACCATCGAGGCCGACACCGTCCGGGAGACCTACCACGACATCGAGCTGACCCCGCCCACCGAGATCCTGCCCATCGCCGACTCCTCCGGCCTGCTCTTCTCCGGCCTCGACGAGATCGTCGCCTTCCACCGCGAACGGTACGCCTCCGGCGCCGTCGAGGCGTGCCTGACCTGCCTCGGCGCGGTCCACCGGGACCTGCGCGAGAGCGGCGTGCCGGTCTGGCGTGTCGAACACACCCGCGCGTCGGTCCGCGACGCCCTGCGCCGGGCCTGGCTCGCCGCGGAGATCCGGCAGTCCCGGGCCACCCAGATCGCGGTGATGATGATCGAGGTGGCCGAGCAGGCCGGTCGCGGGCACGACCCGTACCAGGTGGAACGGCAGCGGCTGCGGCTGCGCGAGGCGCTGCTGGAACACGCCGAGCGGATGCGGGGCAGGCTGAGCACGATCGACGACCGGACGCTGCTGATCACCACCACCCGGGGCACCGTGGAGAGCGCCATCGCCCGGCAGCGCTCCGGCCACGCGACGCTGCTCACCCTGCGCGGCGTCGACGTCGAACACACCGTCGGCTTCGGCGCCGGCACCACCATCGCCGCCGCCGAGGACAACGCCCGCAAGGCGCTGGCGCTCGGCCGTGCCAGCGGCGACACCCACGTGGTCTTCCCCGACGGGGAGATCTACTCCAGCCGCGAGAGCCCGGTGAAGCAGCGGCTGCGCGAGACCGCCTCCGGGGTGCTGCGCATCTCCGAGCAACTGCGGCTCGGGCCGTTGTCGACCCGCCGGCTGCTGGAGGCGCTGCACCAGACGGACCCGAACGAGGTGACCGCGCGGGGCCTGGCCGACGCGTACGGGGTGGAGGTCCGCTCGGCCCGCCGGCTGCTCAACTCCCTGCGCGCCGCGGGCTACGCCGAGGAGATCGGCGTGCACGTCAGCACCGGCGCGGGCCGGCCGCAGACCGTCTACCGGGTGGAGATGCAGCGGCTGTTCGACGAGATCGGCGGTGGCGTGTGAGGTTCGAACCGACCTTCCTGGTCACCGCCACGTTCGCCGCCGACGCCGCCGTCCGGCGCGAACCCCACCGGCAGGCGCACCTCGCCCGCGTCGAGTCCCTGCTCGCCGACGGCACCGCCCTGCTCGCCGGGGCCCGGGCCGACCTCGGCGCCTCCGTCCTCGTCCTGCGGGCCGCCGACGCCGGCGCCGCCCGCGACCTGTGCGAACAGGATCCCTACTGGCGGCACGGGGTCTGGACGGCCATCGAGGTGGCCGACTACCTGGCCGCCATCCCGCCACCCCATGGGAGGTCATGATGTCGCAGTACCGTCAGATCACCGGAATCCGGGTGCGGGGCGCCGCGTCCGCGCCGTACGCCGCCCAGCTGCTGACCGAGGCATGGGGGGAGAACCCCGAGGGGGTCACGGTCGACCTCGACGTCGACCCGGCGCTTCCCGAGGGCGGCTACCGCATCGAGGTGCCCGGACAGGGCGACATCCGGCTCACCGGCGACCCCTTCGCCGGCCTGATCTACGCCGCCCGGGAGCTGACCGACCTGGCCACACCGGCCGGTCTGCCCCTGGGCGTGCGCAGCGGCGCGCCCGGGCTGCCGCTGCGGACACTGTGGACCTGGGACCACTCCACCAACTGGGACCTGCGCCAGCTCGGCCAGCAGGAGATCGGCGCGCTCAACCCGTACGCCAAGGGCGCCGACGCCTTCGGCGCCGACTACCGCCGGCTGGTCGACTTCTGCAGCCGCGAGCGGATCGGCGGCATCGTGGTCTACGGGCTGCTGCGCGACGCCCACGGCGGCGTCGAGGCGGCCCGCGAGCTGTGCGAGTACGCCAACGCCCGGGGCGTACGCATCATCGCCGGCATCGGCGTCAACGCCTACGGCGGCATCTACTTCGACGGCCGGCACCGCTACAACCTCGCCACCTGGCTGCGCCAGCGGCCCGACCTGGGCGCCGAGCTGCCGAAGAAGGTCGGCTTCGACATCGACGACTTCGGCGACCTGCACTTCCCGGCCAGCGAGTACATGATGGCCGCCTGCCCCTCGCAACCGGACAACCTCGCCTGGCACCGCGACGCCGTCGACTGGCTGCTGGACACCCTGCCCGTCGGAGGGATCAACTTCGAGACCGGCGACTACGGCAGCTGCGCCTGCCAGCGCTGCGCGGCCCGCACCGGAGGCGAGCGCACCTCCTGGTCGTACGAGGCGATGCGTTCGGTCTACCCGACGCTGCTGGAGACGGCCCGCCGCACCGGCCCGGCGGGCGTCCCGCTGCGGCACCTGGTCGAGGTCTACTGGGACAACATCTTCGACCTCGGCGCGCAGAAGCCGCTGGCCGACCTGCCCGACGACGTGGCCTACCAGTACTGCGTCAACCGGGGCTTCTGGTACGAGAACCGGCACCGGCTCACCGCCGCACACGTCGACCGGCTCCCGCACACCACCAACGTGCTGCGCACCCACGCCGGCTCCCAGTGGAACCGGCAGCGGCACTCCTGGGTGCCGGACATGTACGCCGACATGGGTGTCCGGGCCGGCGGCGCCGGGATGCGCGGGCTGACGATCTTCGCCGAGGCGTCGGCGTACCACCCGACCAACGAGATCAGCTACCTGGCGTACGCCCGCTTCACCTGGAATCCCGACCTGGCCTGGGCGGACTTCTGGCGCGACGAGGTGGCTCCCCGCTTCGGCGGCGCGGCGGAGGCCGAGGCGTTCCGTGACGGGGCGGCCGTGCTGGACGACGACTCGGCGACGGCGGGTGCCCTCGCGGCGGTGCGGGGGGACGCCCTGGCGATGGTCGCCGCGACCGGTGGCGAGGTGCAGCGCCGCTGGCTGTGGCTGGCCGAGCGGGCCAGCCGCCACGCCCACTCCGCCCGCTGATCCCGCCACGGCCCCGCCGGCGGAACCGGCTCGGCCGGCCGTCCCGCGGTGGGCAGGGCCCGGTGCAGCTGCTCGCGGCCCTGCCCGCAAGACGGAACCGGCGCGGCCGGGGGACCTGACCGGTACGCCAGGCGGCCCCGCTGTGACGCCAACGGCCGCTCCGTCGCTGTAAAGAGCGAGCCGATGACGGTCGGCTGCCGGCGGGTGTCCCGTTCCGTCGAATGTGAAAACCACCCCAACCTTTCTCGCAAACGTTGCGATCGGTCGAAGACGATGGTTGACTGCTCCATCGTGTCAGAACGCGTGAAAACCGATAGGTCGGGAACTTCGTGAAACACGACGTAATGACAACGCCGCATCCCGAAGGCCGACGTCGGGTGACCTGGCGGCAGCGGATGGCTCGCTTGCTGGATCCGACGGTCGCGCAGCGGGCGGTCGCGCGGGAGGAGCCGCCGTCACCACGGCAACCGTCGTCCACCCCGGAGCAGGCCGAGAACCTGTGGCCGGCGATCTGCGAGCAGTTCGCGTTGCGCATCCTCGCCTCGGCCTACCAGATGGGCAGTCACCTCGAGGCCGTGGAGGTTGACGAACAGGATCCGGAGCGGCTCGAGAGGCTCTACCGCATCGACCACGCGAACACCCGCATCCGCCGCCACGCGGAGAACCTGCAGGTCCTCCTGGGCCGACGCGTCGAGGACGCCAACCCGCAGAAGGTCGCGTTGGTGGACGTGATCCGGGCCGCGAGCTCGGCGGTCGAACACTACCCCCGCATCCGGGTCGGACACGTGGTGAGCCTCGGGATCGTGGAGTTCGCCGCCGACGACGTGATCCGGGTGCTCACCGAACTGTTGGACAACGCGACCCGCTTCTCGCCGCCCACCTCCTCCGTGATCGTCTCCGGGTACGTCACGGAGGCCGGTGGCGTGCTGCTCCGTCTCGAGGACGCCGGCGTCGGCGTCAAGCCCGACCAGCTCGGGGCGCTCAACGCCATGCTCGCCGGCAACGCGTCCGCCCCGGCAGCGGTCAACCCCGCGGCGCACCTGGGCCTCGTCGTCGTCTCGCACCTGGCCCGCGCCCACCAACTGCGGGTGACCCTAACCAACCGGCCCTCGGGCGGCACCACCGCGACGGTGCTGGTTCCCGGGGCGCTGCTGTGCGAGATGACGCCCGCGGCCCGGCCGGGACCCCCGCCGTCCCCACCCTTCGAGACGCAGCGCCCCGTGCCGACCGATCGGCCGTCGGCGCAGGACGGCGGCCGCCGAGGAGTGGCGCAGGCACCGGCCGCCGACGCCCGTGCGCAGACGCCGACGTCGCGCCTGACGCTCGTGCACGGCCAGCCGACGGGGGACAGCCGCGGCCCCGCCCCACGTCAGCCGGCTGCCAGCGGCAGCGGCCTTCCCCGACGCGTACGCGCGAGCGTGCGCGCGGACGGGCCGCCGGGCGGCGGAAGCCGGTCGCCGGGGCCCGAAGCGCCACCGCCGCGGGCGTCCTCGTCGGACCGCGACAGCTGGCCGGACGAGACAGCGGCCTTCGCGGCCGGAATCGCCGACGCGCAGGCACCTACGAGCACGCAACCCCAAGGACAACTGCCATGAACTACCCGAACAGCGGCAGCGGCGGACCACAGGCCGGCCACCCGGGCCATCAGGACTTCGCGTGGCTGGTGAGCCAGTTCGCCGACGAGGTACCCGGCGTCACCCACGCACTGATCGTGTCCCTCGACGGTCTGCAGCTCGCGGCCTCCCGCGGGATCTCTCGGGACCTGGGGGACCAGCTCGCCGCGTTGACCGCCGGACTGCTCAGCATGGCCGACCGCAGCGCCGACCTGCTCGACCTCGGCGCATCGGAGTACCTGACGGTCCGACTGCCGCGCGGACACCTGATGTTCATGCGGGTCGGCGAGTCGGCGGGGCTGACCGTGGCCGCCGCCGCCGGCTGCGACCTGCGGGTCGTCTCCTACCACATGGCGCAGTTCGTGGGAGCCGTCGGGCACGTGCTCACCCCGCAGTTCCGCAACGAGCTGCACCGCCTCACCGCCAGCCAGCCACCCCGCTAGTGTCCGGAGCCGAGGGAGTGAACGTGCCCACCACGTACTGGAAGGTGCGGCCCTACGTCTTGACCGGGGGGCGCACCCGCACCCGGCAGCCCTTGCTGGTGCACACCCTGGTGTCGGTGCCGTACTACGACGCCGTCTTCGCCTCCGGTCTGCTGCCGGAGGCGCGAACGCTGTACGAGCAGGCCAGGAGCATGCAGTCCGTTGCCGAACTGTCGGCGGTGTGCGGCACGTCGTTGGGTGTGACCCGCGTGGTGATCGACGATCTCGCCGCCACCGACCGGCTGCGGATCCACGCCGACCCCTACACCTCCCCATTCGACGACCGCCTTCTGGAGAGACTGCGCGATGGCCTTCGCCAGCTTGCCTGACAACCCCCTGGTGACCTCCGCGAAGATCGTCATCGCTGGCGGCTTCGGGGTCGGCAAGACGACCTGCGTCCGGTCCATCTCGGAGATCCCCCCGATCAACACCGAGGCGTGGATGACGGCGGCGAGCGAGACCGTGGACCGGCTGGACCCGGGAATCGACAAGACGACCACCACAGTGGCGATGGACTTCGGGCGGCTGACGATCGGCCCGGACCTGGTGCTGTACCTGTTCGGCACGCCTGGCCAGCCACGGTTCTGGCCGATGTGGGACGACCTCTGCCGAGGGGCGGTCGGAGCGCTGGTCCTGGCCGACACGCGGAACCTGGAGGCCTCGTTCGCGGCGGTGAACTACTTCGAGCAGGACAGCGACGTGCCGTTCGTGGTCTGCGTCAACCTGTTCGACGGCGCGCTGACGCACCATCTCGAGGACGTCCGCGAAGCCCTCACGCTCCCCGCCGAGGTTCCGCTGATCACCTGCGACGCGCGCGAACCGTCGTCGGTCGCCAGGGCGCTGCTGGCGGTCGTCGAACACACCATGGCACGCACCACCGGCCCGGTCCCGGGCGCGCTCGCGGTCCGGTAGCTCACATCGCTGGAGGCATCACATGCGCAGAGTTCTTATCGTGGGAGCTGGTCAGTCGGGGCTGCAACTCGGCCTGAGCCTGCTCGCCGAAGGGTACGACGTGACCATCATGTCGGCGCGTACGCCCGACGAGATCCGTCGTGGCTGGGTGATGAGCACGCAGGCCATGTTCTCCGCCGCCCTGGACACCGAACGCCAGTACGGGCTGAATCTCTGGCAGGAGCAGTCGCCGCGCATCGAAGGGCTGCACGTGTCCCTGTCAGCCCCGCCCGGCCAACGCGCCCTGCGCATCCCCTGCCCCTTGGACCGCTACGCGCAGAGCACCGACCAGCGGCTGAAGATGGCTGCCTGGCTGGAGCTGTTCGAGCAGCGCGGCGGCACCGTCCACTACCAGGGGGTGACGACCGCCGACCTGGACGGGCTGACCCGGCTCGGCCGCTACGACCTGACCATCGTCGCCGCGGGTAAGGGCGACCTCGTGGGCGTCTTCGACCGGGACCCGCAACGGTCGGTGTACACCGCGCCGCAGCGAGGGCTCGCCGTCGCCTACGTGCACGGCATGACGCCGGACCCGCTGTGGCCGGTGCCGCACGTCAGCTTCAACGCGGTGCCGGGGCTGGGGGAGCTGTTCGTCATCCCCGGGCTGACCCTGTCCGGGCCATGCGAGATCCTCTTCTGGGAGGCCGTGCCCGACGGCCCGCTCGACCTGTGGAAGGAGCGGCGTGATCCGGCGGAGCATCTCAAGCTGACCCTTGAGCTGGTGCGGCAGTACACGCCCTGGATCCACGAGCGGTGTGCCGACGTCGAGCTGACGGACGGGCGGGCCACCCTGTCGGGCCGGTACACGCCGACCGTCCGCCGCCCGGTGGCGAAGCTGCCCTCGGGCGGACTCGTGCTGGGTATGGCGGACGTCGTGGTCGCCAACGATCCCATCACCGGTCAAGGCAGCAACACCGCGGCGAAGTGCGCCTCCTCGTACCTGGGGTCCATCCTGGAGCGCGGGGACCAGCCGTTCGACGGAGAGTGGATGACCCAGACCTTCGAGCGGTTCTGGGAGGGCGCCGGGCAGGCGGTCACCGCCTGGACCAACGCGATGCTCCAGCCGCTGCCGCCGCACGTGCAGCAGATCCTCGGCGCGGCGTCCACCAATCCGACGATCGCCCGCCGCTTCGCCAACGGGTTCTCCGACCCGAACGACTTCCAGGACTGGTTCATGACACCCGACGCCGCGGAACGCTACCTGGCCCTCGTGGCCACCAGCTGACCCGGCCAGCTCTCGGGACCACCCCCTCGGCGCGGGCCTGCCGTGCCCGCCGAGGGGTCACGGCGCCGACGTCGGGCCCGCGGCGTCGGCCTTTGGGACCAGCACGGCGGTGGTCATGCGGCCGAGGAAGGCCCGGGCATCGAGGTCCAGGGCGATGTCCTGGTCGCCTCCGTGACTGATGCCGCCGAGCCGGTTGACCTCGATGTACCAGGGGGACAGGCCGTCGCGCACGCCGTCGGGGCACATACAGGTGCCGCCCAGGTGCTCGGAGTGGAAGACGTCGTACATGTCCGACACCTCGACGTAGTCGTCGTCGTCCTGCGGGAAGTCCACCGGTGCCACGCCGGCGTTCGGGTCGTCCCGGGGCACCAGCCACAGGGACCCGTACACGCCGTACTTCTCCATCAGGTGCGTGGCGTCGATCTCGCCGTCGGCGAGCCGCGGGGCGGCGACGGGACGGGCCACGCGCGGCGCGCTCAGCTCGGCCTCGGTCAGCCACACCATGGCGAGCAGGGACGCGACGCCGTCGTCGGCGATCTGCACCTGCGGGTGGGGCCGTGCCCGGGCCAGCTCGGCCCAGAACGGGTGCTCCGGCTGGGCGACGTCGACGCGTTCCCCGGCGAGGACCGCCGCGACCTCCGGCGCCGGCTCCCGGAAGTAGAGTTCGTCCTGCCACTGGAACACCGCGACGGCGACCAGATCGGGCCCGCGCCGCCGGTACGCCTCGGGCAGCCGCAGCGTGAAGCAGTGCATCATCGGCTGACCGGTGCGCGGGGACCGGGGCCAGGTCCGCACGTCGATGCCCGGCCCGGCCGGACCGGCCCACCCTCCGGGCAGGCGGCGCCGGTCACCGGCGGTGTCCGGGACCTCGTCGTCGGTCCAGATGTCGAAGGCTTCCAGCGTCACGCGGCGAAGGCTACCCGGCACGGCCGACAAAGATCGTCCACGTGGAACCCGCTACCCGGTCGCGGACGGGTGGCAGGAACACCTCGCCCGCGACTCCGTCGGGGTGGTTCGTCGACGCGGTCAGGCTGCCCAACTGTCCGGTCAGCACGCCGGAGACCGTCGCGCCGGCGCAGGCCGGGAAGGTGAGGGTGGCGCCGAGCCGGGCGGCGCTCAGGACCGGATCCTTCAGATTCGTCCGGCACCGTATCGGTCGTACGCCGGCGGGTTCGCCGCCCCGGTGGGTCAGTCGCCCCAGGCGTTGGAGTCCAGGAGCATGTCCCAGGTCAGGTAGGGCAGCTCGGGGTGGCGCTGGTGCAGGATCTCGCCGGGAAGGGTGGCGGCCGGTGCCTTGCGGGGATTGGCGAGTGCCTGCGCGACGATCGCGTCGGTGACGGCCCGGGCGCCGCCGAGGCGGGGAAGGAGCCGGTGGACGCGGTCGGCGTACCCGGGTGGCACCGGGCTGTTGGTACCCATGAGGTCGATGCTGATTCCGGTCTGGGCGATGCCGATCTCCGGCGGTCGGCGCCGCTGGAAGACGGGTGAGTCGCGGAAGCTGCGCGTGGTGTGCATGGCGATGGCGTCCCACACGGTGTCGACCCGGTGGTCGGTGACACCCCGCCGTTCGAGGAACCGGGCGGCGAAGTCGGCGCCGTCCATCTCGAACCGCTGGTCGGAGTTGGCGTGTGCCGTGAGGCCCATGTCGTGCAGGGCGCAGATCAGGAACACGACCTCCTCGTCGTAGTCGCGGCCGGGCCGCCGGCCGGTTAGCGCGGCGGCCTCGCGGGCGAACAGGAAGCTGCGCAGGCTGTGGTTGCGCAGGTAGGCCTCCTGCGCCTCGCCGATCAGCCGGGCCGCCTCGCGGGCCAGCCGGGTCGAGGGAAGGGACAGGTCGTCGTCCGGCACGGCGTGGGAGGCGGCCGGGGCGGCGGCGGGCACCAGTCCGGTGAGCATGCCGGTGCCGGCGGCCAGGCCGGCGCCGAGGGCGGTTCGCCGCGAGAGGGAAGGCGTCACGGGTACCTCATCTTTCGGGTGTCGGGTGCGTGGACCGGAAGCGTTGGCGGTACGCGGCCGGGGTGATGCCGATGCCGCGCAGGAACGCGCGGCGCATGCTGTCGTCCGAGCCGAAGCCGCAGGCGCGGGCGATGCGGGCCACTCCGTCGTGGGTGGCTTCGAGCAGGGTCTTCGCGGCCTCGACCCGGACCTGCTCGACGTACCGGGTGGGGGTCGTCCCGACCGTGGTGCGGAACAGGCGGGTGAGGTGCCGTTCGCTGACCGACGCGTGCGCCGCCATCGTGGCGAGCGTGTGCGGGGCGGCCGGGTCGGCGGCGACGGCGTCCAGCACGCGGCGCAGCGCACTGCCGGGAACGGCCGTGGTGTTGCCGCGGACGGTGAACTGGGACTGGCCGCCGGGGCGGTGCAGGAAGACCACGAGGTACTTGGCGGTGGTGCGGGCGCGCTCCGGCCCGTGGTCCTCCTCGACCAGCGTCAACGTCAGGTCGATGCCCGCGGTAACGCCGGCCGAGGTGAACAGCGGACCGTCCCGCACGTAGAGGGCGTCGGGCCGGACCCGGACCGCCGGATACCGCGCCGCGAGGTCGGCGCAGGCCGCCCAGTGCGTGGTGGCCCGGCGGCCGTCGAGCAGGCGCGCCGCCGCGAGCAGGAACGCGCCGGTGCAGATGGCCGCGGTACGGCGGGCGAGCCCGCTGAGGCGGGGGAGCTCGGCGACGAGGGCCGGGGGCGGCTGCGCCGTGGCGAGGGCGTAGCCGGGCACCAGGAGCGTGTCGAAGCGGTGCCGCACCTGGTGCACGGGCAACTCCACGTCGAGGGGCACGCCCACGTCGGTGCGCACCGCGCGACCGTCCACCGAGGCCAGCCGGACCCGGTAGCCGCCGCTGCCGTGCAACACCTGAACGGGCCCCGCCACGTCGAGCAGCACGACGCCGTCGTGCACCACCACGACCACCTCGCGGCTCCCGGGGATCTCCACACCGGAAGTCTTGTCACCCTGTCCCGGGAGCCACAAGGACGGCCGCACCGCACATCCGGCCATCCGCGCCCCCGCCCACGGGCCCCGGGGACCGTACGGCCGCACTGCGCTCTTGCGTCGAGGCCCCTGGACAGGTATACATTCAGGATCGTAAATAGTTAACTTTCTTTAGAGTTGGAGGTGGGCGCATTGCGAACACCGTTCAGCAAGCTCCTCGTCGGCGGTGCGGTCGGTCTGCTGGCCGCGGCGACGGCGCTGATCGTGGCCCCCGCCGCACATTCCTCCGTCGGGCCGGACGAGGCGTGTCGGCCGGACGGGCTGTACCGGACGCCAGGCGTGGCGGTGCCGTACTGCACCGTCTACGACACCGAGGGCCGGGAGAAGCTGGGGGCCGACCACTCCCGGCGCATCATCGGCTACTTCACCAGCTGGCGCACCGGACGCAACGGCGCCCCGGCGTACCTGGCCAACCAGATCCCCTGGGACAAGGTCACCCACATCAACTACGCCTTCGCCCACGTCGACGCCGCCAACAAGATCTCGGTCGGCAACCCGAAGGCGGCGGACAACCCGGCCACCAACATGACCTGGCCGGGCGTCGCGGGCGCCGAGATGGATCCGCAGTACGCCTACACCGGGCACTTCAACCTGCTCAACAGGTACAAGAAGCAGAACCCGAACGTGCGTACGCTGATCAGCGTCGGCGGCTGGGCCGAGACCGGCGGCTACCTCGACGACAACGGCGACCGGGTCGACGCCGGCGGCTTCTACCGGATGACCACCACCGGCAGCAACACCGTCAACACCGCCGGCATCGCCACCTTCGCCGACTCCGTGGTCACCTTCCTGCGCACCTACGGCTTCGACGGGGTGGACATCGACTACGAGTACCCGACCTCCAACAACAAGGCCGGCAACCCGCTCGACTTCGCCCAGGCCGACGCCAAGCGGGCCGGGCTCAACGCCTCCTACCAGGTGCTGATGAAGACGCTGCGGGAGAAGCTCGACGCGGCCGCCGCCACGGACGGCAAGCACTACCTGCTCACGGTGGCCGCACCCGCCTCGGGATGGCTGCTGCGGGGGATGGAGTCCTCGCAGGCGCTCCAGTACCTGGACTACGTCAACATCATGTCGTACGACCTGCACGGGGCCTGGAACCACCATGTCGGCCCGAACGCCGCCCTCTTCGACAACGGCGACGACGCCGAGCTAGCCGCCGGCGGTGTCTACGGCGCGTACGGCAACATCGGCTACCTCAACACCGACTGGGCCTACCACCACTTCCGGGGGGCGCTGCCCAGCGGGCGGGTCAACATCGGCGTGCCGTACTACACGCGCGGCTGGCAGGGCGTGACCGGCGGCACCAACGGGCTGTGGGGCCGCGCCGCCCTGCCGGACCAGAGCAAGTGTCCGCCGGGCACCGGCACCTCGATCGGCTCCACCACCCCCTGCGGCAACGGCGCGGTCGGCATCGACAACCTCTGGCACGACCTGGACGACGCCGGCGGGGAGATGCCCGCCGGAGCCAACCCGATGTGGCACGCCAAGAACCTGGAGCGCGGCATCACCCCGGACTACCTGTCCGCATACGGCCTCACGCCGGCCACCGACCCGACCGACCGGATCAGCGGCAGCTACGCCCGCCACTACTCCGCCGCGCTGGTCGCGCCCTGGCTGTGGAACGCGCAGAAGGGCGTGTTCCTCTCCACGGAGGACGAGCAGTCCCTCGGCGCGAAGGCGGACTACGTGGTGGACAAGGGCATCGGCGGCGTGATGATCTGGGAACTCGCTGGCGACTACGTCTACGACCAGGCCAAGGGCCAGTACGGGATGGGCGAGACGCTCACCAGCCTGCTCTACGACAAGTTCCGCACGGCGCCCCCGTACGGTGCCCGTCGCGCCGCCGTCACCCTGCCGGCCCGGACCATCGACGTGACCGCCACGGTGGGGGGCTTCGCTCTCGGCGACAACAACTACCCGATCAACCCCGAACTGCGGCTCACCAACAACACCGGCGGCCCGATCCCGGCCGGGGCGCAGCTCGAGTTCGACTACCCGACCACCACGCCGACCCTCACCCAGCAGTCCGGCTGGGCCCTGACCACCGTGTCCACGGGCCACACCGGCAGCAACGTGGGCGGGCTCAGGGGCGACCACAACCGGGTGCGGCTCACCGTACCGGCCGCCATCGCCCCGGGCGCCTACGCGGAGGTGACCCTCAACTACCAGCTGCCGATCGCCGGACCGGCCAACTTCACCCTCTCCTTCGGCGGGCAGACGTACTCGCTGGCCAGTGACCACGCCCGCGGGGCCGTGCCGGTCGAGCCGACGCCCAGCCCGAGCGGCTCCACCCCGCCGGGCGGCGGGACCTGCGCCGCGCCGGCCTGGTCGGCGGGCACCGCGTACTCCGGCGGCGCGCGGGTGTCCCACGCCGGGCGTACCTGGAGTGCGAAGTGGTGGACCCAGGGCGACACCCCGGGCAGCGCCGCCGTCTGGGCCGACGAGGGGGCCTGCGCCGCCTCGCCGCCGCCGACCACCTCGCCGACGGCGGGCCCCACCGTCTCCCCGACGGTCGGCCCGACCCCCACCGGCGGTGCCTGCACGGCGCCGGCCTGGGCGGCGGGTACCGCCTACGCCGGCGGGGCGGTGGTCTCCCACGACCGCCACCGGTGGACCGCGAGGTGGTGGACCCAGGGTGACGTGCCGGGAGCCGACGCCCAGGGCGTCTGGACCGACAACGGTCCCTGCTGAACCCGCGGGCGGGGTCGCCGGTGAGCGGCGGCCCCGCCCGAGCGGCGACCGTGGGCCTCTGGGGACGGTCCGCGGCCGTCCTGCCTCATCCCGATCAGCCGCCGGGTCGCCGCGTGTCCTCGGCGCGTCGACGCCCGGCGAGGTGCAGCAGGCCTGCCGGCGTGGCGCGGAACCCGCACCGCTCGAGGTAGAAGGTCTCCAGGTGGGCCTCGAAGTCGACGTGCAGCCACTCGCAGCCCGCGGCCGCGGCGTCGTCGACCGCCGCCCGAACCAGGCCCGTGCCGATTCCCCGGTGCTGCCATCCCGGGTCCACCGCCGTGTCGAGCAGGAATGCGTGCGCCCCACCGTCCCAGCAGACCTGGACGAAGCCCACCAGGCGGCCGGCGTCGAAGGCACCCACCCACGTCAGCGCGTACCGCTCCAGCCGATCGGCCCACGGCGTCACCTGCCCGCCCCCGTCACCGAACGCCCGGGCATGAAGAGCGCTGAGCTCCACGTCGTCGACAGGGAAGCGCGACACCATCTCGATCGACACGCTGGCACACTACCGGCACGTCCGTGCCGAGGCCGAGCGGCGGCGCGTCGTGAGGTGGCCGGGCGCTGGGCCTGGCCCGACTGGCCCCACGGCGGGCCCCCGGGCCGACGCCGGCGGGTGCGCGGCGGCGTGGCGAGGGGCCCTGGCCAGGGCGCCCGGTCCTCGCCCTGGAGACGGCCGGCCTCCTGCCGGCCGTCAGCCGGCCGGCGGTTCGGCGGCGGTGACCAGCCGGGCGGAGGCGGTCTCGGCGAGCGCGGTGCGGAGGATGTCGAGCAGCGGGCCGTCGGGGTGGTCGATCCAGTGCTGGATGGCGACGCGCAGGGACGCCAGCAGGGTCGCCGCCAGGACCCGGGACCGCAGCTCCCGGTCGGGACCGGTCAACCGGTGGGCGACGTCGTCGGCGAGTTCGCGCTCGATGGCGGTGTAGGCCGCGATCTGGTGCGCGACGAGGCCCGGGTGTCCGCGTAGCTGGCGGCGGTGCAGCAGCCAGGAGGGCGGGGCGTTGCCGTACGCCTCGACGGCGAGGCGTTCGGCGGCCCCGCTCAGCACTGCCCACGGCGGCGCGTCGGCCGGCTGCCGGCGGACCAGCTCCAGCAGCCGGCGCAGCCGTACGGCGTCGCCGTGGAAGACCGCCTCCTCCTTGCTGGAGAAGTAGTTGGAGAACGTCCGGCGGGAGACGTTCGCGGCGTCGGCGATGGCCTCCACGGTGACCCGGTCGAGCCCGTGCTCGGTGGCGAGGCGCAGGGCCGCCTCGTGCAGGGCGAGGCGGGTGGCCGCCTTCTTGCGCTCCCGCAGGCCGGTGTTCTCCTCCATGGGCGACAGCCTACGGGGCGGTGACTCAGTTCTCGTCGCGCAAACTTGCACTTTGGGCAAGATCGGCAGATGCTTGTGTGCGGCAACCATCTGCGACAAAGGGAGGCGGCGTGGAATCTGCCGGCCGCGAACTCGGGGCGAGGCTTTCCGAGCTGGTCAGGAGCGTGCGGTTGATCAAACGGCACCGGGCCGACGTCCGGCCGGCCGTGCCCGTCGGCCTCGCCGGCCTCCTCATGCAGATCGAGAAGCTGCCCGCCGACTGCCACGCCCGCGAGTTGGCGGCCCGCAGCGGGCTCGACCCGTCGACCGTCAGCCGCGCCGTCGCCTCGCTCGTCAGCCACGGCCTGGTCGAGCGGCGCGCCGACCCCGCCGACAAGCGGGCCAGCCTGCTGACCGTCACCCCGGCCGGGCGGGCCGCCCTGACCGACACCTACGACTGGTACGGCCGGATCCTCGACACCGCGCTCGCCGACTGGACCCCCGCGGAGGTGGCGGCGTTCGCCACCGCGCTCGGCCGGTTCACCCGAGACATCGAGACCGTCCTCGGACACCACGACACCCTGGAGGCCGCGCGATGAGCGCACCCACCACCACGGCCGGCGACGCGCCGATGACACACCGGCAGACGCTGGAGGCCCTCAGCGGCCTGCTGCTGGTGCTGTTCGTCGCGATGCTCAGCGGCACCGTCGTCTCGACGGCGCTGCCCAACATCATCGGCGCGTTGAACGGGTCGCAGACCCAGTACACCTGGGTGGTCACCGCCACCCTGCTCACCGCGACCGCGACCACCCCGATCTGGGGCAAGCTCGCCGACCTGTTCAACAAGAAGCTCCTGGTCCAGGTCGCCATCGTCGTCTTCCTGGTCGGCTCGGTGATCGCCGGCTTCGCCCAGACGGCCGGCCAGCTCATCGCCGCCCGCGCGTTCCAGGGCATCGGCGTCGGCGGCCTCCAGGCCCTCGTCCAGGTCGCCATCGCCGCGATGATCCCGCCCCGGGAGCGCGGCCGGTACAACGGCTACCTCGGTGGCGTCATGGCGGTGGCGACGGTCGGCGGCCCGCTGCTGGGCGGGCTCATCGTCGACACGTCCTGGCTCGGCTGGCGCTGGTGCTTCTTCGTCGGGGTCCCCGTCGCCGCCATCGCGCTGGTCCTCCTCCAGTTCACCCTGCGCCTGCCGACGGTCCGTCGCGAGAACGTGAAGATCGACTACCTGGGCGCGGCGCTGATCGCCGCCGGCGTCAGCGTGCTGCTCATCTGGATCTCCTTCGTCGACGACTCGTTCGCCTGGGCCTCCTGGCAGACCGCCGCCATGGTGGGCGGTGCCGTCGCACTGCTCGCTCTGGCCGTCTGGGTGGAGTCCCGGGCCGACGAGCCGGTCGTCCCGCTGGAGCTCGTCCGCCAGCGGACCACCTTCCTGGCCATCCTGGGCAGCCTGGCGGTCGGCATGGCGATGTTCGGCGGCGCCGTCTTCCTCGGCCAGTACTTCCAGATCGGCCGCGGCTACAGCCCGACCGAGGCCGGGCTGCTCACCATCCCGATGATGGCCGGCGTCCTCGGATCGTCCATCATCGCCGGACGGCTGATCACGAAGACCGGGAAGATCAAGCCGTACATCGTGTTCGGCGCGATCGTGCTCGTCATCGGGTTCGGCCTGCTCGGCACCATCGACCACGAGACCTCGCTCCTGCTGGTCGGTGCGGCCATGTTCATCGTCGGTGTCGGGGTCGGCATGACGATGCAGAACCTCGTCCTCGCCGTGCAGAACACCGTCTCGCTCCGCGACATCGGCGCGGCCAGTTCGACCGTCGCGTTCTTCCGGTCGCTCGGCGGCACGATCGGCGTCTCCGTGCTCGGCGCGGTCCTCGCCCGGCGGGTGACCGACCAGATCACCACCGACCTCTCCGCCGCCGGCATCCCCACCTCCGGCAGCGCGGCGGGCGGCAGCCTGAACCTCGACGCCATGCCCGGCGCGGTCCAGCAGATCGTCCGCGCGGCGTACGGGGACGCCACCGGCCACATCTTCCTCATCTCCGCCGCGATCGCCGTCGTCGGCATCATCGCCGCGGTCCTGCTGAAGCCCGTCGGTCTGCGCAGCAGCCTGGACCTGCCCGACCCCGCCAGGTCGACGGCCGTGGCCGCCGACGCCGTCGACGGTGCTCCGGCCTTCGACCAGGTGACGGTGGACGCCGCCGATCGGAAGGCGCCGGCACGCCGCTGACGCGGAACCGACGACGGCGGGGCCGGCACCATCCTCGGACGGTGTCGGCCCCGCCGTCGTCGGGCAGCCCGCGACCGGTCGGCGACGATCGGAAGCCAGCGTGTCCCTGTGGTGGACACCTGCCGGCGGCATTCGCGGAGACGGTCTCGCGCTGGCGGTCGACGTCGGCGGCACGGACTGAGGACGGCTCGCCCCGCGGGGGAGACGACGGTGGGGAGGGACGGTGTCCCGTCCCTCCCCACCGTCGACGGTGCCGCTCAGGACAGGAACTTGTCCAGGGCGGCCTCGATGCTGCCGGAGTCCGGCGCCGCGTACGACTTCATGGTGCTCTTGTTGTACGAGATGAAGCTCGGGCAGCGCGCCGCCGGGGCGGTGACGGTGCCGCCGTCGCCGATCTTCTCGCCGGTCTTCGCGGCGTAGAAGGTCAGGGTGTAGCGCGACGAGATGTAGTCGATGGTGACCTGCTTGCCCGCGCTGTCCTTGTACTGGCACTTCTTCGGCGCGCCCTCGCTGCCCTCCACGAACTTCAGGCAGCCGACCACCGACACCGTCTCGAAGTCGGCGCTCTTGGCGTAGTACGGCTTGTCCGAGGAGACCGACTTCGACGACCAGAAGGTCGGCCGGTCGGGGTTGTTCGAGAACGTGTACGCCTTGGCGCCGGACGGGCCGCTGTAGGGGGCGGCGTTCAGGATCTGGCCACCCTCGCAGACGTTGGACAGGTCGCTGGAGTAGCGGGCGGTCACCGCGTTGTTGCTCGGCTCCTGCGTCTCCTGCTGCCCCGGGGTGGGGGAGGCGTCCGTGCCCGGCGTGCCGCTGGCACCGGCGTCGGGGGTGGGACTGGAGCTGGCGACCGTGACGGGCTCCTCGTCGTCACCGTTGACGAGGACGAGGCCGATCCCGGCACCGCAGATGGCGAGGACGAGGACCACCGCGCCGGCGACCAGCCCGATGATCAGGCCCTTGTTCGACTTCTTCGGCGGCGGGAAGGGAGCGCCGAACTGCGGCGCCTGCGCTGGCTGCCCGTATCCCGGGTACCCGCCCTGCTGCGGGGCCGGCGGCCCGCTCCAGGGGGTGACGTTCGGGTCCGGCTGCTGCCCTCCGTACGGAGGGTAACTGTCGCTCATGTGAAGCCCTTATCGCTGTCGACGTGTGCCCAGGCACGGGATCAGGGTTCAGGGTAGTGAGCGCCGCAAACCCGCGACGATGGCGGCTGAACCCGAGGGGAGGCACAGTTCGGCACGACGGCGCCGCGTGTGACCCTGCGTACGAGTTACGGGTCAGTACGTGGCGAGTTGCCCGGACATCCGGGGGTCGTGGACGGCGCGGATCCGGGCCGCCGGAAGGGAATTCCGTTGTGTGGCCCCGGGCGCGGGCCGACGGGGCCGCCGGCTCAGGGGGTGTGACTGAGATCACCGAGTTGCGAGCCGAGATGTAGCCGACATTCGGCTAGGAAGGCCGCAGATGCCGGTCGCCGGGTTCGTCCCGGCACCGGTCGGCCCGGGCGCCTGCGCGGGGCACCCGGGCCGATCGCGCCGGTGGGCGTGGCCGGTGTCAGGTGGCCGTGCAGGTCACCGTCCCCGCCGCGGCGCCCCCGGCGGTGCTGCCGAGGAAGCCGAAGGTGGCCTGCGCGGCGGGGGCGAGTGCGCCGTTCCAGTCCACGTGGCGGGCGGTGACCTCGGCCCCCTCCTGCGTCAGCCGGGTGTTCCAGGACTGGCTGACCCGCTGGCCGTCGGCGAACGCGAAGCGGACCGTCCATCCGGAGATCGGCGCGGCGCCGGAGTTGCGCACCGTCACCTCGCCCTGGAAGCCGCCCTGCCACTGGCTGACCACGCGGTAGCTCGCCGCACAGCCGGCGGCCGGACCGGTGGGCGTCGGCGTCGGGCTGGCGGTGGGGGTCGGGCTGCCGGTGGGCGTCGGGGTGACGCCGCCCAGCGCCGCGGCCAGGGCCGGGTACCAGCGGTCGGCCATCTTCTGGTCGCCGGCCGCGTTCGGGTGCACGCCGTCGTAGGTGTCGGTGGCCGTGCTGAACCCGGTCCACTGGTCGACCACCGTCACGGGCGAGGCGGGGGTGGTGGTCGCCGCCGCCCAGCCGTCGATCGCGTCGTTGAGGGCCGTCACCCGCTGGCCGCACTCCGGGCACGAAGGCGGCGCCATGGGGATGATCTTCGCGACGAGGACCCTCATCGCCGGGTTGCTGGCCCGCATCTGCTCCACCAGCCTGCCGTACGCGGCGAGGATCGTGGCGGGCGGGATGTTGCTCCACACGTCGTTGGTGCCGAAGTGCATCAGGACGATGTCGGGCCGGGTGGCGGCGAGCCAGCCCGGCAGCAGGTTCTGGTTGGCCACGGTGGTCACCAGGTAGCCGCCGTGTCCCTCGTTGTCGCCGTCGTGGGGCTGGCCGCAGCCCTGCGGGCCGAGCGTCCCGACGAAGTCGACGTCGGTGTGGCCGGTGGACTGGAGGCGGTTCCAGAGCACGGAGCGCCAGCAGCCGGGCGAGCCGGTGATCGAGTCGCCCAGCGGCATCACCCGCACCGGTGCGGCGGCCGCCGGCCGGGCGGGGGCGGGGGAGGCGAGCCCGGCGGCGAGGGCGAGGGGGACCGCCGCCAGCGCGGCGAGCAGGGCGTGGAGCAGGGGCCTTCGGAGCATGGTGGAGGAACTCCTGTCACAGGTCGAGGTGCGGTGTGTGACGGCCCGGTTCTCCCCCGACAGTCAACCAGCAAAGTCGACGCATCTCAATGGAATGCCGTTTCACGCAAGGCATTCACGACCACTTTCTCTCAACATCGTCCTCATATCGTGAACATCAACAAAATTCACGATCATGAATGTGGCGGCTAAGGTTTGCTCATCGTCCAGACCGCCTGTCGGGTGCGCCACGAGCCACCCGGGGGCCACCACAGTAGGAGGACCGGGAGATGACACTCCCTCGCACTCATCGGCGAACCCTCGCCGCTGCGGCCAGCGTGTTCGCCAGCGCCGCCATGGTCACCACCATGATCGGCGCGCCGGCGGCGGCCTCGGCCACCGGCGAGATCCTCAGCGCCGGTGGCGCGACCGCCGTGGCCGACAGCTACATCGTGGTACTCAAGGACACCAGCGTCGGCGGTCGCGCCGGCACCCGGCAGGGCGAGGTGAAGAGCACGGCGGGCTCCCTCGCCGCCCGCTTCGGCGGCAGCGTCGGCCACGTCTACGGTGACGCGCTCAACGGCTTCGAGGTGAAGCTGTCCGAGCGGGCCGCCAAGCGCCTCGCGGCGCACCCCGCCGTCGACTACGTCGAGCAGAACCACACCGTGACGATGACGGCCACCCAGAACAACCCGCCGTGGGGCCTGGACCGCATCGACCAGCGGAACCTCCCGCTGAGCCGCACCTACACCTACAACAGCAGCGGCTCCGGCGTGACGGCGTACATCATCGACACCGGCATCCGGACCACCCACGTGGACTTCGCCGGTCAGGCCGTCGACGGCTACGACGCGATCGACAACGCGCTGCCGGCCGCCGACTGCAACGGCCACGGCACCCACGTCGCGGGCACCGTCGGCGGCAACACCTACGGCGTGGCGAAGGACGTCCGACTGGTGGCCGTCCGCGTGCTGAACTGCCAGGGCAGCGGCACCTGGGCGCAGGTCATCGCCGGCATCAACTGGGTGACCTCGAACCACCAGGCGGGCCAGCCGGCGGTGGCGAACATGAGCCTGGGCGGCTCCACCAACGCCTCCCTGAACACCGCGGTGGCGAACTCGATCGCCGACGGCATCACCTACGCGGTGGCCTCCGGCAACTCGAACGCCAACGCCTGCAACTTCTCGCCGGCCTCCGTGCCGACGGCGCTGACCGTCAACGCGTCGCAGAGCAACGACGCCCGCGCGTCGTTCTCCAACTGGGGTACCTGCACCGACCTGTTCGCGCCCGGCGTGGGCGTGCTGTCGGCCTGGTCCACCAGCGACACCGCCACCTCGTCCATCAGCGGCACGTCGATGGCCTCGCCGCACGTCGCGGGGGCGGCCGCCCGGGTGCTCAGCGTCAACCCGAGCTGGACGCCCGCCCAGGTCCACTCGTACATCGTCAGCCAGGCCACGCCCAACGTGATCACCAACCCCGGCACCGGCTCGCCGAACCGGCTGCTCTACCTGGCCCCCACCTTCTGATCGAACAGTCGGCACACCGGCCCCGGGGCGTGGACGCCCCGGGGCCGGCGCGCGTGCGAAGAGGTCGACGGGCGTCCATGTTGCGGGGGAGCCCGAGGCGCGCCTAAGCTGCCGTCAGTGGGAGCGCTCCCGCGCCCGTGGGCAGGGATCTGTCGCGAGCCTCCCGGCCGGACGATCCGCCTGCGGGCCGCCGGCGTACGAACTGCCGTACCCGTCCGGGCGGACGTGGCGTCCCGCCGCCCTGCGCTGCCGGCACCCCCACCACCGATCGGAAGCGAAGGCACCCGCATGAAGCTCCCACCGCGCCCGTCCCGGCGCACCCTGGTCATGGCCGGCGCGGTCGCCGCGCTGACCGTCGCGGCGTCGGCCGCCGTCCCGGCCGCCGACGCCCAGGCCGCCACCGGCTGCGCCGTCACCTACACCACCAGCAGCTGGTCCGGTGGCTTCACCGCCAACATCACGATCAAGAACCTGGGCGACGCGGTCGACGGGTGGACGCTCGGCTTCGCCTTCCCCGACGCCGGCCAGCGGGTCGGCCAGGGCTGGTCGGCGACCTGGAGCCAGGCCGGCACCGCCGTCACCGCGCGCAGCGTGAGCTGGAACGGCGCGCTGGCGACCGGCGCGTCGACAGCCATCGGGTTCAACGGCACGTGGAGCGCCGCCAACCCCGCGCCGACGGCCTTCACCCTCAACGGCACCGCCTGCACCGGCGCGACCACGCCGACCACCCCGCCGGCCCCCACCACGCCGCCGCCCACGACCCCGCCACCGACCACCCCGCCGCCCACGACCCCGCCGCCGGGCGGTCAGACCCCGGTCGCGATCAACGGCCAGCTACGGGTGTGCGGGATCAACCTGTGCAACCAGTACGGCCGGCCGATCCAGCTGCGGGGCATGAGCACCCACGGCATCCAGTGGTTCGCCCGCTGCTACAACGACGCCTCCCTCGACGCGCTGGCCGACGACTGGCGGGCCGACCTGCTGCGGATCGCCATGTACGTCCAGGAGGACGGCTACGAGACCGACCCGGCCGGCTTCACCAACCGGGTCAACGCCCTGGTCGACGAGGCCGAGCAGCGCGGCATGTACGCGCTGATCGACTTCCACACCCTGACGCCGGGCGACCCGATGCACAACCTCGACCGGGCCAAGACCTTCTTCGCCGCCGTCTCCGCCCGCAACGCCGCCAAGAAGAACGTCATCTACGAGATCGCCAACGAGCCCAACGGCGTCAGCTGGGCGACCATCAAGAGCTACGCCGAGCAGGTCATCCCGGTGATCCGTGCCAACGACCCGGACGCGGTGGTCGTGGTCGGCACCCGCGGCTGGTCCTCGCTGGGCGTCTCGGACGGCTCCAACGCCAACGAGATCATCAACAACCCGGTGAACGCCACCAACGTGATGTACACGTTCCACTTCTACGCCGCGTCCCACCGGGACAACTACCGGGCCGAGGTGGAGCGGGCCGCCGCCCGGCTGCCGCTGTTCGTCACCGAGTTCGGCACGGTGGACTACACCGGTGACGGCGGGGTCGACGTCGCCAGCAGCAACGCCTGGCTCGACCTGCTGGACCGGCTGAAGATCAGCTACGCGAACTGGACCTATTCGGACAAGGCCGAGGGCAGCGCCGCGCTGCGGCCGGGCACCTGTGCCGGGAGCACCTACACCGGCCCGGGCGTGCTCACGGAGTCGGGCGCCCTGATGCGTGACCGCATCCGTACGCCGGACAACTTCCCCACCGCCTGATCCCCGCTCCCGCGCGAGGCCCCGCCGCACCCGGCGGGGCCTCGCCGTGCTCGTCCCGAACGGGGGCGCCGGCCGGCGGAGGAGCCACCCGCGGGAGCCTGTCGAGCTGATGTCGTAGACGATTCGCCGCCCGGTGCCCCGGTCGCCCGGAAACCGCCCGATGTCACAGACGACTCAGCTCGACAGCGTCGCGCGACCCTTCCGCCGCGGACCGGCGCGGCGAGCACCACCGCAGCGCGGAGCGCGGAGCCACCCGTCACCGGGCCGGCGGACGCGTGACCGGCCGCAGCCGACCGGTCGCACCGCGCCTCAGGCGGGTACGGCGTGGTCCGACTCGAACCGCTCCCGGGTCAGAAACGCCAACTGGGCCCGCTTGTCGGGCATGTCGATCTCGTCGGCGAAGGTGAACCCCTCCCGCCGCAGCCGGTCGAGCGCGCGCTCGTTGCGGACGTCGGGCTCGACGACGATCCGCAGCCGGGTCGGGTCGGCGAACAGGTAGCGGGCGAGGGCGGGGCCGATGGCGGTCGTGAGGCCCTTCGGCGGGCGCCTCCCGGGAGCGAGCAGCAGGTGCATCCCGACGTCGCCGGGCCGCACGGTGTAGCGCTCGCCGACCGGGTCCGCCTCCGGCTGGTAGGTCTGGAACAGGCCGATCGGCGCGTCGTCGAGCATGATGAGGTACGCGTGGTGGGTGTCGAGGCTGTCGACGAACTCGTAGATCTCCCGCACCTCGTCGACCGAGTGCGAACCCATGCCCCAGAACGCCGCCCGGGGCTCGGTCACCCAACCGTGCACCAGCTCCGCGTGGGCCTTCGGGTCCAGCGCGACGAGCGACAGCTTGCCGAAGCCGGGGATGTTCTCCTGATATGTCACGGTGCCGCGTCTCCTGGTTCTGGGGTGAGTTCTCGCCAGTCGGTGACCACCGGAACCAGCTCGCCGCCGGCCCACAGTGGCAGTTGGTCGTCGAAGTGCGGGTCGCCGGGGCGCCCGGACGCGCCGAAGGGGACGATCCAGCGGCTCTGCGCGCGGTCGGTCAGGTCCCACACGTAGCGGGCCACCGGGCCTCGCCAGCACGCGTCGGACACGCCGGGCACGCTCGACGTGGCCAGCACGCAGTCGGCGTCGCCGGCCAGCGCGACCCGCTCGCGCATGCCGCGTACCGCCTCGTCGACGGCCGCCGCCACGCCGAGGTGGACGGGGTGCAGCACGTGCCGCCGGCCCCACGGCCCCGGCGGGTCGCCCGCCGCGACGTCCTCGAGCGCCCCGGCCGCCACGGGGCCGATCTCGCCGCCGAGGCGGTGCAGCCCGGTGGCCACCCCGTCCAGGGCGTGGCCGATGCGCGACAGCGGGTCGGTCCACGGCGCGAACAGGCCGTCGAACGCGCTCGGGGCGTCGCGCAGCGGGCGCAGGCACGGGTGGTCGTACAGCCGGCGGGCCAGGGCCGCGCGCCAGGCGGCCCAGGCGCCGGCGTCGGCGCTGTCGGCCCGCATGTCCCCGTCCCACGTGGTCAGCCGGTGCCGCAGGCGGCGGGCCGGTTCGCTGAGCCCGCCGGGGTCGACCCGGTCGAGCACGCCGCGCAGCGTCCCGGCCTCCAGCCGGGTGTCCATGTGTACGGCCTCCGCCCGGGCGCCGTCGGCGAGCAGGGCGCGGATGCGGCGGGCCCGGTGCGGCGGGGCGAAGCCGGTGCCGAGGTCCGTCACGTCGGGGCGGCGGTCGTTGGCGCAGACCGCGAACCCGTCGACGGCGGTGCGGCGTGGCTCGGCGTAGCCGCCGTGCCACCGGTACCGGGGATCGTCGCCGGGCACCGGCTCTCGGCGGCACCGGTCGTCGCGCAGCGGGACGAGCCCGGCGACCAGCTGGTGGACCGTTCCGCGCCGGTCGGCGACCAGGACGCTGTTGACCGGCTCGACCCAGTCGCGCAGCGCGTCGGCGACGTCGTCGGCGCTGCGGGCCCGCAGCAGCGGCAGCAGCGCGTCGAAGCCCAGACGCTGCTCGACCCGGCTCGGGGTACGCAGGCTGATCGCCTCGCCGGTGGCCCGGTCGTGGTCGACGACCGGTCCACGCGGCGTCTCGATCACCTCGACGGACTCCGGTTCGCCGCCGCGGACCTCGATCCGCTCGACGTGCCGGTGCGCCGGCGCCCAGCCGTCCGCCTCGCGGACGAGGACCCGGTCGCCGTCGCGGCGCAGTTGTTCGCGGTAGAGGTCCTGGTAGTCGGCCATGGCGTTGGTGACGGCCCAGGCGACCTCGCCGGCGTGTCCGAAGTGGGGGAGGCCGGGGACCCCGGGGAATGCGAAGCCGAACACGTCGAACTCGGGGCAGGCGAGGCGCACCTGCTGGTAGATGCCGGGCAGTTCGAGGATGCGGTGCGGGTCGCCGGCGACGACCGGCGCCCGTCCGGTGCCGGGATCGCCGGGCACGGCCCAGGCGTTGCTGCCCGATCCGCCGGGGCCCTCGACGGCGAACAGGTCGGTCGCGGACGGGCCGAGGGTGGCGGCGACGTGGGCGTGCCACAGCTTGTTGGGGAAGGTGGAGAAGAGCACGTGCTGGACGAGGAAGACCCCCAGCGGCGACCACGGCCGCCACCGGCCCGGGGCGCAGCCGGCCGACGCGAACTCGGGTGCCGCGGCGGCGCCCTCGGCGAGCCCCTCGTTGACCCCGTCGACGTACGCGCCGACCCACCGCCGGGTGGCGGGGGCGAGCCGCTCGAAGCAGCGCCGGGCGGTGTCGTCGAGGCGGGCCCGGCGGGCGAAGAGGTCCCAGCCCAGCTCGGTGGGGCCGACGTGCTCGGCGAGCCGGCCCTCGGAGCGCCACCGTTCCACTTCGATCTGCCAGGCCCGGTCGAGGGCGGCGACCCGACCCTGCAACCGGGCGAGGCCGTCGACGCTGTCGGCGCGCAGGTGCGGGACACCCCACCGGTCGCGATGGATGCCGGTCATCGTCGCGCCGGGCGGATGGGGTGTCGTGCCGCCTGCCACAGGAATGTCAACTTAGGCTACCCTCCCCTAACTGAGGCAGACCTTACCTGGAGGGGTGCGTGAAGCGAAACTGGGAAGCCCTGGTGCTCAAGGCGATGGGCGGTCGCGACTTCCGACTGACCGTGCTCGGCACCGAGTCCGTCGGCGAGCACTACCGCCGACTGCGCATGGACGGCGGCGGGCTGCTGGAGGCGTGCGGCGTACACCCCACCATGTGGGTGCGGCTGTGGTTCGACAACGACGGCAAGCCGCACCAGCGCGCGTACACCCTCGTCGACCCCGACCCGGAGACCGGGCGGTTCGATCTGGAGTTCGCCATCCACGACGGATGCGCCGCCCGTTGGGCCGCCGCCGCCCAGGCCGGCGACACCATCGAGGCCACCGTGCAGGGCACCGCGTTCAACCTGCCGGACCCCGCCCCGCGGCACCTGTACCTGGTGGGCGACGCCGCCTCGCTGCCGGCGGTGAACAGCCTGCTCGCGGCGGCCCCCGACACCCCGGCGACGGTCTGGCTGGAGTACGCCCACGAGGGCGAGAAGGAACTGGCGCCGCGCGCCCAGGCCAAGCACCAGGTCACCTGGGTGCCGCGCCGCGACGAGGGCCAGCACCTGGTCGAGACCGTCTGCGCGGCCCTGCCCGCCGCCGAGGACGCCCACTACTGGGTGGCCTGCGAGGCGGCCAGCACGCGCGGCATCACCAAGCACGTACGGCGGACGCTGGGCGTCGGCAAGCACCAGCTCACCTCGCTGGCCTACTGGAGCGCCAGGTGAGGGGTCGGCTCGGCACGCTGACCGCGCTCTACGTCACGCAGTACCTCGGCATCGGCTTCATCACCGTCGGGCTGACCGCCATCCTGCGCGACGGCGGCACCTCCCTGGACACGCTGGCGCTGTTGCAGTTCGTCGGTCTGGTCTGGCCGATCAAGTTCCTCTGGGCGCCCATCCTCGACCGGTACGGCTCCCGCCACCGTGGCCACTACCGGTCCTGGCTGCTGGTGCTCCAGGGCGGCCTGGTGCTCGCCCTGCTGGCCCTGCTGCCGTTCGACCGCCCGGCCGGACAGCTCGGCCCGGTCGTCGCGATCTGCGTCGCGTACGTGTTCCTCTCCGCGACGCAGGACATCGCCGTCGACGCCGTCGCCGTCCGGCTGCTCTCCGAGCGGTCGCGGGGGACCGGCAACGGCATCCAGGTCGCCGCGAGCTACGTCGGCAACCTGCTCGGCGGCGGCGCCTGCGTGATCGTCTACGACCGGTTCGGCTGGGTGCCCGCGATCCTGCTGCTCGCCGTGCTGACCGCCGTCGGCCTGCTGGTGGTGTGGCGGTTCCGCGAGCCGGACCGCACCGACCGCGTCGCCAGCGCCGGCCAGGCCTACCGGGCACTGCTGTCCGTGCTCGGGCAGCCCGGCTGCCGCCGGTGGACCTTCGGCGTGGTGCCGCTGGTCTACATCGGTGCGGGCGCGACGTACGCCCTGGTGACGCCGGCCCTGGTGGACGCGGACTGGTCGCTGGGGCGCATCGGCGTGGTGACCGGCGTGGTGACCAGCCTGCCGGCCATCGTGGCCGGTCTGGTCGCCGGGGCCGCGATCGGCCGGTTCGGGCGCGCCCGCGTGCTCGTCGCCGGGGGAGTGGCCCTCGCGCTGTCCACGGCGATGCTGCTGCCGTTGATGAACGGCCGGGCCCCGCTCGCCGGGACTGTCGCCGCCCTCTGCTGCTTCATGGCCGCCTACACGGTCGCCAACGTCGTGCTCTACACGGTCAACATGGACTACTCCCGGCCCGGCACGGGCGGCACGGACTTCACGGTGCTGTCGTCGTTCGGATTGGTCTGCTCGTTCGTGGCGGCCTCCCTCGCGCTGGCCGCGGCCGAGGTGTTCGGCTATCCCGCGGTCGCGGTGGCCTCCGTCGTGCTGGTGGCGCTCGGCGTCGCGCTGGGCCTCGGGCACCAGCGGCGATTCCCGCCCCGATCCGTTGTGGCGCCGGGCGAGCGGGAGCTGACGAAGGTGCCGGGCTGAGTGATATCGCTCAATGTGGGCAACGATGTTGACACATCCTTAGGTTAGGGTAACCTAAGCTCGCTCGATCACCGAGTGCGGGCGGATGGTGACGTCCCGCCATCTCGCCCCACCGTCCATTTCCGACCGCTGAGGACCCGCATGAGCCTGCCCGGATCCACCGTCCAGGTGCCTTCGACCGGGGTGACCCCCGCTTCCGACGGCGCCCGCGCCCACCTCTTCACCGCCGGCACGGTCGAGGACTACCGGCGCGTGCTGGCCGAGGGGATCGGCCGGGTCGCGACCCGGATGGCCGAGGTGGACCGGCCGTTCACCGGCGTGACACCGGACGAGCTGGTGCCGCGCATCGCCGGCATCGACCTGGACCGGCCGCTGGGCGACAGCGGCGCCGCGCTCGACGAGCTGCACGACGTCTACCTGCGCGACGCCGTCTACTTCCACCACCCCCGCTACCTGGCGCACCTCAACTGCCCGGTGGTGATCCCGGCGCTGCTCGCGGAGGCGGTGCTCAGCGCCGTCAACTCCTCGCTGGACACCTGGGACCAGAGCGCAGGCGGCACCCTGATCGAGCGCCGCCTCGTCGACTGGACCGCCGACCGGATCGGCCTGGGGCCGGCCGCCGACGGCATCTTCACCAGCGGCGGCACCCAGTCCAATCTCCAGGCGATGCTGCTGGCCCGCGAGGAGACCTGCGCGAACCTCGTCGGCCGGGCGACCGAGCGGCAGTCCCGCCCGGAGTTGCTGTCGCGGCTGCGCATCATCACCTCGGCGGCCGGCCACTTCAGCGTGCAGAAGGCGGCCAAGCTGCTCGGCCTCGGCGCCGACGCGGTGGTCACCGTGCCCACCGACGCCGACCGGCGGATGCGCACCGCCGACCTGGCCCGGGAGATCGCCCGGTGCCGGGAGGAGGGGCTGGTGGTGATGGCCGTCGTCGCCACCGCCGGCACCACCGACTTCGGCACCATCGACCCGCTGCCGCAGGTCGCCGACATCTGCGCCGCCGCCGGAGTCTGGCTGCACGTCGACGCCGCGTACGGGTGCGGGCTGCTGGTGTCGCCGACCCGGCGGCACCTGCTCGACGGCATCGAGCGGGCCGACTCGGTCACCGTCGACTACCACAAGTCGTTCTTCCAGCCGGTCAGCTCCAGCGCGCTGCTGGTGCGCGACCGGCGCGTGCTGCGGCACGCCACCTGGCACGCCGACTACCTCAACCCGGCGCGGATGGTCGAGCAGCGCATCCCCAACCAGGTCGACAAGAGCATCCAGACCACCCGCCGCTTCGACGCCCTCAAGCTCTGGCTGACCCTGCGGATCATGGGGCCGGACGCGGTCGGCGAACTCTTCGACGAGGTGGTCGACCGCGCCGCCGCCGCGTGGCAGCTGCTCACCGAGGACCCCCGCTTCGAGGTGGTGACCCGCTCGCAGCTGAGCACCGTGGTCTTCCGCTACCTGCCGGCCGCCGCCGGTCGGGAGGTCGTCGACGACGCCAACCTGTACGCCCGCGAGGCGCTGGCGGCCTCCGGCGCCGGCCTCGTCGCCGGGACCAAGGTCGACGGCGCGCACTACCTCAAGTTCACCCTGCTCAACCCCGAGACCACGATGGACGACATCGCCCACGTCCTCGACCTCATCGCCGAACACGCCGGCTGGTACGCCCAGACCAGGTCCACCGCCGAGCTGTCCTGCCCCGTCGGCTGACGATCCACCCCCCGCCCTGGAGAACCGCATGTCGACGCACGACTTCATCGCCGTCGGGCTGGGCCCGTACAACCTGGGCCTGGCCTGCCTGACCGAGCCGATCGACGAACTCGACGGGCTCTTCCTGGAGGCGCGGGACGCCTTCAGCTGGCATCCCGGGATGCTGCTGGAGTCGACCCGGCTCCAGACCCCGTTCATCGCCGACCTGGTCACGCTCGCCGACCCGACCTCGCCGTACTCCTTCCTGAGCTACCTCAAGGAATCCGGGCGGCTGTACCCGTTCTACATCCGGGAGAGCTTCTTCCCGCTGCGCAGCGAGTACGACGACTACTGCCGCTGGGCCGCCGGCAAGCTGCGCGGCGTCCGGTTCGGCCAGCAGGTCACCGCCGTCGGGTTCGACCCGGCCGACGAGCACTACACCGTGCGGGTCACGGTGACGGCCACCGGGGAGTCGGTCACGTACCGGGCCCGGCACCTGGTGCTCGGCACCGGCACCCCGCCGTACGTGCCGGAGGCCTGCGAGGGGCTCGGCGGCGACGTGATCCACAACTCGCGGTACCTGGAGCACCGGGCGGCGCTGCGCGCGAAGCGGAGCATCACCGTCGTCGGCAGCGGGCAGAGCGCGGCGGAGATCTACCACGACCTGCTCGGCGACATCGACGCGTACGGCTACCAGCTCAACTGGGTGACCCGGTCGCCCCGGTTCTTCCCCCTCGAATACACCAAGCTCACCCTCGAGATGACCTCGCCGGACTACGTGGACTACTTCCACGCCCTGCCGGAGCCCACCCGCTACCGGCTGGAGTCCGAGCAGAAGGGGCTGTTCAAGGGCATCAACGCCGACCTGATCAACGAGATCTACGACCTGCTCTACGCCAAGAGCATCCCCGGCCCGGTCCGCACCCGGCTGCTCACCAACACCGCGCTGACCAGCGCCACTCACGACGAGTCCAACGGGACGTACACCCTGGGCCTGCGCCACGTCGAGCAGGAGCGCGACTTCACGCTGGACACCGAGGGGCTGGTGCTGGCCACCGGCTACCACTACCGGGTGCCGGAGTTCCTGGAGCCGGTGCGCGACCGGATCCGCTGGGACGCGCACGGGCGCTTCGACGTGGCCCGCAACTACAGCATCGACCACACCGGACGGGGCATCTTCCTGCAGAACGCCGGCACCCACACGCACAGCGTCACCTCGCCCGACCTGGGCATGGGCCCGTACCGCAACTCGTGGATCATCCGGGAGCTGCTGGGCCGCGAGCACTACCCGATCGAGAAGGGCATCGCCTTCCAGGAGTTCGGCGCGCCGGCCGGGGCCACGTCGTGACCGAGGTGGTCCACCGCCGCGTCGACGACCGGCTCGGCGAGTTCGCCCTGCGTACGCTCGACCCGGACACCGACGCGCCGCTGCTGCACCGCTGGGTTACCCACCCCAAGGCGGCGTTCTGGCTCATGCAGGACGCCGACGTGGCCCGGGTCGCCGAGGAGTACCGGCGGATCGCCGCGCACCCGCACCACGACGCGTTCCTCGGCCTGCACGAGGGCCGGCCGGCCTTCCTCGCCGAGCGGTACGACCCCGCCCACGTCGAACTCGTCGGCCTGTACGACGCGGCGGACGGCGACGTCGGCATGCACTTCCTCTGCGCGCCCGCCGACGCCCCCGTGCACGGCTTCACCCTGGCGGTGATCACCACCGTGATGGCGTGGCTCTTCGCCGACCCGGCGACCCGGCGGGTCGTCGTGGAGCCCGACGTGCGCAACACGGCGGTGCACGCGCTCAACGCGGCCGTCGGCTTCACCGTGCTCGGCCCGATCCGCAAGCCCGAGAAGGACGCGCTGCTCAGCGTCTGCACCCGTGACCAGTTCCATGCCGCAACCCGAGGAGACGTGCCCGCGTGAACCCGCTCGCATCCGTGGCCCACCTGACGCCCGCGAACTGGGCGCACGCCAACCGGCTGCTGGTCCGCAAGGCGCTGGCCGAGTTCGCCCACGAGCGGCTCCTCGCGCCCGAGCCCGTGCCCGCCGACGAGCCCGCTCCCGCCGGCCCGGCCGCCGGGGAGCGGCGCTACCAGGTGCGCGGCGACGACGGCGAGGTCGTCTACCGGTTCACCGCGAGCCTGCTGGCCCTGGACCACTGGCGCATCGACGCCGACAGCATCACCCGCCACCGCGGCGAGGCCGAGCTGCCGCTGGACGCCCTGGAGTTCTGCCTCGACCTGCGCGGGGCGCTCGGGCTCAGCGACCAGATCCTCCCCGTCTACCTGGAGGAGATCAGCTCCACGCTGGCCAGCACCGCGTACAAGCTGGACAAGCCGGCCGTCAGTGCCGCCGAGCTCGCCGACGCGGACTTCCAGGCCATCGAGACCCAGATGACCGAGGGCCACCCGGGCTTCGTCGCGAACAACGGCCGCATCGGCTTCGGCATCGACGAATACCACGGGTACGCCCCGGAGGCCGGCCGCCCGCTGCGGCTGCTCTGGGTGGCCGGGCACCGCGACCGGACGAGCTTCAGCTGCGCCGCCGACCTCGACTACGACACCCTGATCCGCGCCGAGCTCGACGAGGAGACCCGCGCCGGGTTCGCCGACACCCTGACGGGGCTCGGCCTCGACCCGGCCGACTACCTGTTCATTCCGGTGCACCCGTGGCAGTGGTGGAACAGGATCTCCGTCACGTTCGCCGCCGAGGTGGCGCAGCGCCGGCTGGTGTGCCTCGGTCCCGGCCCCGACGAATACCTCGCCCAGCAGTCCATCCGCACCTTCTTCAACGTCACCGACCCGTCCCGGCACTACGTCAAGACCGCGCTGTCCGTGCTGAACATGGGCTTCATGCGCGGGCTGTCCGCCGCGTACATGGCGGCCACCCCCGCCATCAACGAGTGGCTCGCCGACCTGATCGACGGCGACGAGATCCTCAAGCGCACCGGGCTGACGATCATCCGCGAGCGGGCCGCCGTCGGGTACCGGCACCTGGAGTACGAGGCGGCCACCGACCGGTACTCCCCGTACCGGAAGATGCTGGCGGCCCTGTGGCGGGAGAGCCCGGTGCCCGCGCTGGAGCCGGGCCGGCGACTGGCCACCATGGCGTCCCTGCTGCACACCGACCGCGAGGGCCGCTCGTTCGCCGCCGCGCTCATCGCCCGGTCGGGTCTGGCGCCGCAGGAGTGGCTGCGCCGCTACCTCGACGCCTACCTCACCCCGCTGCTGCACAGCTTCTACGCCCACGACCTGGCGTTCATGCCGCACGGCGAGAACGTCATCCTCGTCCTGGACGGCGGGACGGTCGAGCGGGCGATCTTCAAGGACATCGCCGAGGAGATCGTGGTGATGGACCCGGACGCCGACCTGCCCCCGCTGGTCGAACGGATCAGGGCCGACGTGCCGGAGGACATGAAGCTGCTGTCCATCTTCACCGACGTCTTCGACGGCTTCCTGCGCTACCTCAGCGCCATCCTCGTCACCGAGGGCGTCCTGGACGAGGAGGACTTCTGGCGGACGGTCGCCGGGTGCGCCGCCGACTACGCCGACAGCGTGCCGCACCTGGCCGAGCGGCTGCGGCGCTACGACCTGTTCGCCCCGGAGTTCGCGCTGTCCTGCCTCAACCGGCTCCAGCTGCGCAACAACCAGCAGATGGTCGACCTCGCCGACCCGTCGGCCGCGCTGCAACTCGTCGGCACCCTGGCCAACCCGATCGCCCGCTTCGCCCCGGCCGCCCGATGACGACCACGACGCTCGCGCCCCCCACCGGGGCGCCGGCCGCCGACGCGGACGGCCGGGTGCGGGGCCGGTGGCTGATCCTCGCCGTGCTCTGCCTCGCCCAGGTCACCGTGGTGCTCGACAACACGGTGCTGACCGTGGCGATCCCGGTGCTCACGACCGAGCTGGCCGCCAGCACCGCCGACGTGCAGTGGATGATCAACGCGTACGCGCTGGTCCAGTGCGGACTGCTGCTCACCGCGGGCAGCGCCGCCGACCGGTACGGCCGTCGCCGGATGCTGCTCGCCGGCCTCGTGCTGTTCGGGCTCGGCTCGCTGGCCGCCGGGCTCGCCCAGTCCAGCGGGCAGTTGATCGCGGCCCGCGCCGGCATGGGTGTCGGCGGCGCGCTGCTGGTCACCGCCACCCTCGCGGTAGCGATGCAGGTCTTCGACGACGCCGAACGGTCCCGGGCGATCGGGCTCTGGGCGGCGGCGAGCGCGCTGGGGTTCGCGGCCGGGCCGCCCTTCGGCGGGCTCGTCCTCGCCCACCTGCCGTGGGGGGCGATCTTCCTGGTCAACGTCCCGATCGTGCTGGTCTGCCTGGTCGCGGCCCGGGCGCTGGTACCCGAGTCGCGCCAGCCTGCCGGCGGCCGGCTCGACGTGGGCGGGGTGCTGCTCTCCACGGCCGGCCTGACCGGGGTCGTCTACGCGATCATCGCCGGGCCGGAGCACGGCTGGGGGGCCACCCCGGTGCTCGGCGCGGCGGTCGCCGGGGTGCTCCTGCTCGCCGCCTTCGTGGCCTGGGAACGCCGGGTCGCCGACCCCATGCTGGACATGCACTTCTTCCGCAACCCCCGCTTCGTGGGCGCGGTCTCCGGCGTCGTCCTGATCACCTTCGGCGCCACCGGCGCGCTGTTCCTGCTCACCCAGCACCTGCAGTTCGTACGCGGCTACCCGGCCTGGGAGGCGGGGCTGCGGATGATGCCGTTCGCGCTCTCCATCGTCCTGCTCAACGTGGGCGGGGTCGCCGCACGGGTGATCCGCCGGATCGGGCTGGCGTACTCGATCGCCCTCGGCATGACGCTGCTCGCCGCCGGTCTCGCCCTGATCACCCACGCCCCGTCGGACGGCTACGGGGTGCTGCTGTCGGGCCTGCTGGTGATGGGCGCCGGCTGCGCTGTGGCCAACCCGGCCATCGTCGAGGCCGTGATGAGCGCGATCCCGCCGGAGAAGGCCGGGGCCGGCGCGGGCGTGGACGGCACCATGACGGAGGTCGGCAGCAGCCTCGGCATCGCCGTCCTGGGCGCGATCCTCAACGCCCGGTTCGCCGCCCTGCTGCCCGCCGCCGTGGCCGGCGCCGGATCGTTCCCCGCCGCGCTGGCCGCCGCGCGGAGCGAGCCGGAGCGCGCGCTCGTCTCCGACGCGTTCCGCTCCGCCCTGGAGACCGGCCAGACGGTCGGCGCCGTGGCCGTCTTCGCGGGCGGCTGCGTCGCCGCCGCGCTGCTGCGCCGCGCCGAGCGGGCCGGCTGACCCGGGGGCGGTCCGGTCCCGCCCGCCGCTGCCCGACTCCGCCCGCCGCCGGGCGGCGCCGGTTTGCCTCGGGCGGACGGTACCGCCGCCGGCCCCCGGGACGACCGGCCCGAGCGGGTGGGCGGCTCAGCTCCGGCGGAGCGTGCGCAGCGCGCCGGCCCAGGCGACCACCTCGTCGAGCATGGTGCCCAGGGCCTGCTCGTGGTGCGCCGCCGGCCGGAAGTCTCGGAAGTTGACGAAGTCCGTCGTCAGCGAGAGCGCGACCTGGGACCGGACGTCGGCCACGCCGAGCTGCCCGAGCACCAGCCGCAGGTGCTCCGCCGCCCGGGTGCCGCCGTGCACGCCGTAGCTGACCAGGCCGGCGGACGCGTGCTGCCACTCCTTGAACAGGAAGTCCACGGCGTCCTTCAGCGCGCCCGGGATCGAGTGGTTGTACTCCGGGGTAACGAAGACGAAACCGTCGAACCCGGCGACGGTCGACGCCCAGCGGCGTACGGCGGGGCGCCTAGACGGCGCCATCGACGGCGGCAGCACCTCGTCGAAGTGCGGCAGGTCGTAGTCGGCGATGTCGACCAGCTCGACCGTCGCGTCGCCCCGCTTGGCGGCGACGTCGGTCACCCAGCGGGCCACGGCGTCGGCCTTGCGCCCGGGCCGCGTGCTGCCGACGATGACACCGATCCTGACCATGCTGATCTCCTTCTACGGGGTGGGGATGGGAAGCGCGGGGGTCGGCGTGCCGGTCAGGTCACGGGCCAGCTCCACCGCGCCGTGCAGGGACGACAGCGCACCCAGGGCGGCGGCCCGCACCGGTGGCGCCGGCCGTCCGGGACGGCCGGCGGACCGGGCCCGCTCGGCGACGAGTGGCACCAGGCCGGGCAGGCCGGCGGCGAACCCGCCGCCCACGATCGCCAGCGCCGGGTCCAGCAGCTCGCCGAGGCTGACCACCGCCGCCGCCAGCGCCCGGCAGCTCGCGTCGACCGCCTCCACCGCCCACGGTCGGCGCTCGTCGAGTCCCGCCCGCAGGTCGTCGAAGCTCACCTCGCCGCCGCGGCCGGCGCCCGCCCGGCGCAGGGTGGCCGGGCCGGACGCGATCGACTGGAGGCAGCCGCGCCGGCCGCAGTCGCAGCGCTCGCCGTCGAGGGCGACGACCATGTGACCGATCTCGGCGGAGGAGCGGCCGGGCACCGACCGCCCCGCCAGCACCACGCCGCCGCCGATCCCGGTGCCGACGCCCAGGTAGACCACGTCGTCGCGGCCGGCGTGCCGGGCCTCGGCCAGCGCGGCGAGGTCACCGTCGTCGGCGACGGCCGTCGCCGCGTCGGGGAAGAGGCGGCGCAGCGCGCCGGCGAGGTCCAGCCCCGCCCAACCGGGCCGCCCGGGCCAGGTGGTGACGGTGCCCGCCGGGTCCGTGGTCGCCGGCATCGCCACCCCGACGGCACCCACCGGTCCCCACGCCTCGCGCAGCCGGTCCACCTCGGCGGCCAGCGCGGCCAGGTCCGCGGTCGGGTCGGCGCCGCGCGGCCAGCGGAAGACCCGGTCGTACGCCGGCCGGCCGGGCGCCTCCGCGCGCAGGGCCACCTTCGTGCCGCCGACGTCGACGCCGAGCACGCCGTCGCTCCGCTGCGGACCGGACACGCGCTCGCCTCAGCCCTGCCGCACGTGCAGGAACACGAGCGCCAGGGCGGCCAGGGCGAAGATCACCGGCGTCAGGGTCATCGCGGCCGGGTCCTTCGCGCGGGCGTGGTAGACGACCGCGCCCACCATCTGCAGGGCCAGACCGATCGCCGCCGCGATGCCCAGCGGCGCCCAGAGCAGACCGAGCAGCAGCCCGGCGACCGCGGCGAGTTCCAGCACCCCGAGCAGGCGCGTCAGGCCGGGCGAGACGCCGAGGTGGTCCATCCGCTCGCGCATCTGCGCCTGCCCGGTGAGCTTCGGCACGGCGGTGCCCAGGAACACCGCGGCGAGGATGAGGGTCAGGACGAGGATGGGAATGTGCACGTGATGTCCTTCGGGAAGAGTTGGAACGTGCGGACGACCGTACCGCTGGCGCATCGACGCCGATGGGGCCGGACGGTGAGGTGCCGGGTCGTCACCGGACGGTCGCGACGAGGGCGCGGGCGGCCAGGCGGTAACCCAGCGACCCGAGCCCGACGATGACGCCGCTGGCCAGCGGGGCGATCACCGAGTCGTGCCGGAAGCTCTCCCTGGCCCAGACGTTGGACAGGTGCACCTCGACGAAGGGACGGGGATAGTTGGCCAGCGCGTCGCGCAGGCTCCAGCCCGCGATCATCAGGGCGCCCGGGTTGACGATGGCGCCCACGGTGTCGTAGTTGTCCTGGATGGCGCGGATCAGGGCGCCCTCGCAGTCGTGCTGCTCGGCCACCACCCGCCAGCCCCGCCCCGTGATCTCCTCGCCGACCGCGCGTTCGATGTCGTCCAGGGTGTCGGTGCCGTAGATCTCCGGCTCCCGTCGGCCGAGGATGCCCAGGTTCGGGCCGTTCAGCAGCAGCACGCTCGACACGCTTCACCTCGCGGGGCGCGGCCCTGTCCCGACAAGGCCCGATGACTGGTCCACCGCAGTCTTACTACGCCTGCGGCGCCGGGCGAACCGGCGATGGCCGTGGCGCGGCGGACTAAGGGGTGGCTAGGGGCTGTTAGGGGCGGTGACCGCGCGTCCGCTTCGGTTACCGTCCTCCCTGCCGAAGCGACGCCGCCGGCTCCAACGGATGCGTCACCTACCTCGAACCGGCCATCGGCGCCCCGGTGCGCCCGGACCGCGTACCGGCGGTCCCCGGTCGTCCCGCCCGATGGTCCGGCGAAGCCCCTGGTCTGCCCGAGTTGGGAAGTGGGAAGTCATGAGTGGTCAGCCCTCGACGGTGTCCGAGTTCCCGGAGTGGCCGCAGTTCGGCGACGAGGAGCGCGCCGGACTGATCCGCGCCCTCGAACAGGGCCAGTGGTGGCGGATGGGCGGCAGCGAGGTCGACTCCTTCGAGAAGGAGTTCGGCGACTACCACGGCACGCCGCACGCGCTCGCCGTCACCAACGGCACCCACGCCCTCGAGGTCGCCCTGGAGGTGCTCGGCGTCGGGCCGGGCACCGAGGTGATCGTCCCGGCCTTCACGTTCATCTCGTCCTCGCTGGCCGCGCAGCGCCTCGGCGCGGTCGCCGTGCCGGTCGACGTCGACCTCGACACCTACTGCGTCGACCCGGCCGCCGTCGAGGCCGCGATCACCCCCCGCACCAAGGTCGTCATGCCGGTGCACATGGCCGGCCAGTTCGCCGACATGGACGCGCTGGACAAGCTCGCCGCCGACGCGGGGGTGGCGGTTCTCCAGGACGCGGCCCACGCCCACGGCGCGCAGTGGCAGGGCAAGCGGGCCGGGGCGCTCGGCTCGGTGGCCGCGTTCAGCTTCCAGAACGGCAAGCTGATGACCGCCGGCGAGGGCGGGGCGGTGGTCTTCCCCGACGAGGAGCTGCGCGAGCGGGCGTTCCTCGTGCACAGCTGCGGCCGGCCCCGCACCGACCGGGACTACCTGCACGGCACCACCGGCTCGAACTACCGGATGGGCGAGTTCACCGCCGCCGTGCTGCGCGCCCAGCTGTCCCGCCTGGACGACCAGATCGCGGTACGCGAGCAGCGCTGGCCGCTGCTGTCGAGCCTGCTCGCCGAGATCCCCGGCGTGGTTCCGCAGACCACCGACCCGCGTACCGACCGCAACCCGCACTACATGGCGATGTTCCGCGTTCCCGGCATCACCATCGAGCGCCGCCGCGCGGTGGTGGACGCGCTCATCGCCCGGGGCGTCCCGGCGTTCGTGGCGTTCCGGGCGATCTACCGGTGCGAGGGTTTCTGGAAGGCCGGCGCCCCCGACGAGTCGGTCGAGGCGATCGCGGCCCGCTGCCCCAACGTCGAGCAGATCCACTCCGACTGCATCTGGCTGCACCACCGCACGCTGCTCGGCACGGAGCAGCAGATGCACGACATCGCCGCCGTGCTCGCCGACGTCCTCGCCGGATGACGGCCCTGCCCCCGGCCGCCGCGCCCGACCGACCGGTGCGGGTCGCGGTGGCCGGCCTCGGGTGGGCCGGGCGGGAGATCTGGCTGCCCCGGCTCGCCGCGCATCCGGGCTTCGAGGTGACCGCCGTGGTCGACCCGCAGCCCGGCGTCCGCGACCGGGCCCGCGCCACCCACCACGTCCCGTCCGCGTACGCCGACGTCGACGACCTGCCGGCCGGGGCGGTCGACCTGGTGGTGGTCGCCGTACCGAACCACCTGCACGCCGACGTCGCCGTCCGGCTGCTGCGCCGGGGCGTACCGGTGTTCCTGGAGAAGCCGGTCTGCCTGACCTCCGCCGAGGCGACGCTGCTGGCCGACGCGGAACGCGACGGCGGCGCGGTGCTGCTGGCCGGCAGCGCCGCCCGCTACCGGGCCGACATCCGGGCCCTGACCGGGGTGGCCGGCGAGCTGGGCCCGATCCGGCACGTCGACGTGGCCTGGGTCCGCGCCCGGGGGGTGCCCGACGCGGGCGGCTGGTTCACCCGGCGCGACCTCTCGGGCGGGGGAGCGCTGGTCGACCTCGGCTGGCACCTGCTCGACACGGTGCTGCCGATGCTCGGCCCGACCCGGGTCACCCACGCCATCGGCAGCGTCTCCGACGACTTCGTCAACGACAGCGCCGCCCACGCCGCCTGGCGCAGCGACGCCGGCGCCGGTGGCCGCGCCCCCGGGGACGTCGAGGACACCGCCCGGGGATTCCTGCTCACCGCCGAGGGGGCCTCGGTGGCCCTGCACGCGTGCTGGGCCTCGCACGAGTCGCTGGACCGCACCACCGTCACCGTGCACGGCGCCGCCGGATCGGCGACGCTGCGCTGCACGTTCGGCTTCAGCCCCAACCGGGAGCCGACGCCGGTGCTGACCCGCACCCGGGACGGCGAGACCGTCCGGCTGTCGCTGCCCGAGGAGCCGATCGGCGCCGAGTACGACCGCCAGCTCGACGCCCTCCCGGGGTTGCTCGCCGACCCGACCGGCCGGGGCGCGGCCGTCGCCGAGGCCCGCCGGACCATCGACATCATCGAGCGGATCTACCAGTCCGCCCGGCCCACCGCGCCGGAGCGGCAGCACGCGCTGGCGGGCCACCACGACCGGTGAGAACCACCGTCGGCCCCACTCGCTTCCGGGAGCAGCCATGAGCCATCCGTCCTCCACCGTCGAGGTGACCCCGCCGTCGCCGGGCCGCGGCCCGATCCGCGCGGTCGTGTTCGACCTCGACGGCGTCATCGTCGACAGCTCGGCCGTCATGCGTGAGGCGTTCAGCATCGCGTACGCCGAGGTGGTGGGCGACGGGCCGGCGCCGTTCGAGGAGTACAACCGGCACATGGGCCGGTACTTCCCGGACATCATGCGGCTGATGGGGCTGCCGCTGGAGATGGAGGAGCCGTTCGTCCGGGAGAGCTACCGGATGGCCCACCTGGTGCCGCTCTTCCCCGGCGTGCGGGAGACCCTGGAGACGCTGCACTCCCGGGGGATCCGGATGGCGATCGCCACCGGCAAGGCCGGCCCCCGGGCCCGTTCGCTGCTCGACCAGCTCGGCGTGCTGGGCCTCTTCGGCCAGGTGATCGGCTCCGACGAGGTGGCCCGCCCGAAGCCCGCCCCGGACATCGTGCTCCAGGCGCTCGGCCACCTCGACGTGCCGCCGCAGCAGGCGATGATGGTCGGCGACGCGGTCATCGACCTGCTCAGCGGCCGGGACGCCGGGGCGACCGCCGTCGCCACCACCTGGCACGGCGGGGACGTGGCCGCGCTGCTCGCCGCCGGCCCGGACCTGGTCCTGCACGCCCCGACGGACCTGCTCGCGCACTGCCCCGCAGCCCTCGTCCACTGACCCGCACCGGGCGCTTCCGGCTACTCGCCGGCCTGCCCGTCGATGCTCTCGCGCAGCAGGTCCAGGTGGCCGCAGTGACGCGCGGTCTCCTGGATCATGTGCGCGAGCGCGTATCGCAGGGTGAAGGAGACGTCGGCGGCGCGGGCGCGGTCGTCGAGCGCCGCGCCCGCCACGACGGCCGAGGACCGCGCGCACTCGGCCTGGTAGGCCTCGACGATCTCCGCCAGCGAGTCCTCCGGGCCGAGAGCGAACGCGCCGGGCTCGTCGTCGGTCCACGGCGGAGGCAGCTCGTGACCGGCGAAGTCGATGCTGAACCAGTACCGCTCCACCCCCGTCAGGTGCTTGACCAGCCCTGCGGGCGTGAGCGCGGACGCGGGCACGGGTCGACTGGAGGCCTGCTCGTCGGTGAGCCCGGCGACCTTGTGCACGACCGAGGCACGCAGGAAGTCGAGCAGGCCGGACAGGGTCTCGCGTTCGTCGCCGTCCTCCGGAGGGCGGCTGCGGACCAGGGGCGCGACGGAAACATCGGTCATCGCGCCACCGTAGTGTCCGGCACCGACGCTTCCGGACGTCGGGACCCGCCGGCCCCTTCCGCCATCGTCCAGCCCGCACCCCCGACGGCTGCGTCCGGCCCGGCCTGGCCGCCCGCGCCGGACCCGTGCGGGAGGTGCACCATGACCGGGTGGACTTTCTGGAGTTGCAGCAGCGCCTGCGCGCCGCGGGCCACGACCCGTTCCAGGTGCACGCCCCGCACCACGACACGCTGGGCGGCCGGGGTCGCGCACCGGGCAGGTCGACGTCGATCTGCCACGGCGCGTGGAACCTGCTGATCGAGGACGGCCGGTACATCGTCACCGTCCGGGACCTGTACCGTCCCGCCCGCTTTCCCCTCGACACGCACGGCCCGGAGCCGGTCGTCTTCGACACCGAGCAGGCCGCCTGCGAGGAGCTGTGGGCCATCGCCAGCAGGCTCGATCCGCCCGGCAGCGTGCGGGCGGTCACCGCCGACGAACTCGATCCCGTCGCGCGCGACTGGCTGCGCGAGTGCGGCTGGTGGCCGCCGGCGGAGTTGTACGGCAACCCCTTCGTCGCCACCCTCGGGGGGCAGTCGTACCGGATCGCCGAGCGCGACGGCCGGTTCGAGCTGCACCTACGCGACCACGGCGTGGCCAAGCTCGGCGATCCGGTGTACGCCGCCGACGACCTGGCCGACGTCACCCGGGTCCTGCTGACCGAGGTCGGCAACCGTTCCGCCCCACGCCCGCTGGGCTGGCCGTGCGTGGTGTTCCGGATCCGCTGGGCCGACGAGGAGGAACTCGCCGCGCTGCGTGCCCTCGACCTCGCGGCGATCATCCGGGCGTACCGCACCGAGCGTCCGGACCCGCCGCTGCGGATCATCTCTGAAGGGCCCGACCTGTCCCTGGTCACCACCGAACTCGTGGAACGGGCGGAACGCAGCGGCCATCCGCTGCACCGGTTCGTAGGCACCGCCGAGTCGGCGGCGTTCGGCATGGACGTGCGGTACGTCATCAGGCGTCACCACGAGCCGCTGCGCTACAGCGTCGACCGCTACGGCGAGCGGGAGAACCATGCCACCACCGTGTTCACCGCCGGGGACCTGGCGCCGATCCACGAGTACCTGAGGCGACGCTTCCAGCCCTGACCGTGGGCCAGCTCCAGCAGCGCCTCGTCCATTCACGCCAGTTGCCCAGTGACGCCGGTCGCGGGCCGGTCGCGGCGTGGGGTGGGAGCTCTCAGCGCGCCTCGTCGGCGGCCCCGGGTCCGGCTTCCAGGAAGCGCAGCATGCTGGTGGCAAGCATCTCGGCGACGGGGGGCGGGACCAGGTCGGTGCGGATGGTGACGCGTAGGAGGGCGCCCGCGGCACCGGGAAGCACCTCGGCGACGCAGGAACCCGACCACTCCCGGGCGTACGGGTCGACGACCTCCTCGGTCCCGCAGCCGGGCAGCTCCAGCGGAGGGACGAGGTTGTCCTGGTAGGCGAAGGAGGGCAAGCTGTTCGCCACCTCGCGGGACATGCCGAGGTCCGGGTCGGTGGTCATCTCCACGAAGGAGACGTCCTGGGCGGCCATCAGCCCGTCCGCGGTGCGCTGGACCGCTCGGATCAGGTCCTTCTCCGGCCCGTCGAACCGGACCCGGAGGCAGTTGGAGGTGATCCTGCTCGTGAAGGTGGAGTCGAGGATCCGGCTGCCGCGCTGGGCGACGATCATCAGCAGGGCGATGTCGTCCTGCTGGTGGATGGCGCGCAGCGCGGAGGCGTAGGCGGCGGCGAAGTAGGTGGAGCGGCTGAACCGGTGTTCCCGGGCGGCCCGGTCCCAGCGGTCCAGCACCTCGGGAGGGACGGCGACGGTGTGCCCGGTCCTGGGGCCCCAGGTCGGGGTCTGCTCCAGGAGCGACTGGGGCCGGCCCTCGCCCTGGCGGGCGAGTCCCCGCAACTGCCCGCGCCAGTAGTCCCGCTGCGCGTCGAGGTCGGTGGCGGCCCGCAGGCGGGTGTGCTCGTCGTGGAACTGGCGCAGCGTGGGTGCGGGGCGGTCCCAGGCGGGCGGCCGGCCGGCCAGGCGGGCGGCGTAGGCGCGGCTGAGGTCGCGGACGAGCAGCCCGTGTGACCACCCGTCGAAGGCGATGTGGTGGATGCCGACGCCGAAGAGGATCCGTCCGGTCGACCTCTCGCGGATGAGCGCCGCCCGCCAGTTGCGGCCCTGGGTGTAGTCCAGCGGCTGCTGCACCGCTTCGGCGAGCTGGTCGAGCGCCTCCTGTTCGCTCGTGGCGTCGGTGAGCAGCCGGAGCGGGGGCTTGCCCGGGTTCGGCGGGACGACGGCCACGGGCGGGTCCACCCGCCGGTAGCGGGCGTACAACGCCTCGTGCCGCCGGTGCACGTCGCCGAGCGCCGCCATCAGCGCGCGGAGGTCCAGTTCGCCCTCGATCCACCAGGTGGCCGGGCAGACCAGGTCGAAGGGGAGCCAGACGAACTTGCCGACCGACAGGGTCAGCGGGACGGGCCCGGTCGGGCCGGGTCGGCCGGTGCCGGACGGTTCCGGTTCGGCCGTGGGGCGGCGGGGCGCGGTGGTGAGCCAGTGTGCCAGGCCGTGGGGTGTGGGCGTGCGGTGGATCTGCGAGACGGGTACGACGACGTCGGCGGCCTCGTCGACGGCGGCGGCGACGGCAGCGGACTGCAGGGAGGTGCCGCCGAGGGCGAAGAAGCTGTCCCGCGTGCCGACCCGGTCGATGCCGAGGACGGTCGCGAACACCCCGGCCACGAGACGTTCCTCGTCGGTCGTGGCTTCGACGTAGTCCACGCCGAGGTCCGGGCGCTGCGAGCCCGGTTCCGGTAGCGCCCGCCTGTCGATCTTCCCGGTGCCGCCGACGGGGAACCGGTCGAGGACCATGATCACGGCGGGGACCATGTACGGGGGCAGCACGCCCGCGGCGTGCTCCCGCAGCGCGGTCACGGCCGGGTTCCGACCGTCGCGGCCGGTCACGTAGCCGACCAGGCGGGCGACGCCCCGGTCCTCGCGGCGGACGACCACGGCCGTGCCGACGTCCGGGTGCTGTTCGAGGACGGCCTCGATCTCGCCGAGTTCGATGCGGATGCCGTTGACCTTGACCTGGTGGTCCATCCGGGCGAGGATCTCCAGCGCCCCGGAGGCGTTCCACCGGCCCAGGTCGCCGGTGCGGTAGGCGATCCCGCCGCCGTACGGGTCGGTGACGAACCGTTGCGCGGTCAGGTCGGGTCGGTTGAGGTAGCTGTCGGCGACCCCGGCGCCGGTGATGAGGATCTCGCCGGGGACACCCATGGGGACGAGGTCGAGCGCGCCGTCGACGACGCGGATCTGCCGGTTGGGCATGGGCCGGCCGATCGGCACGTACGCGCCGCCCCAGCCCTCCGACGCGTCGAACCACGTGCACGCCACGGCGGCCTCGGCGGGCCCGTACGCGTTGATCAGGCGGGCGCCGGCGGCCATCCACCGGCGGGCCATGCGCGGCGGAACGGGCTCCCCGGCGAGGGTCACGCACGACATGCTCGGGCAGTCGGCCGGGTCGATGGCGGCGAGGTTCGTGGGCGGGCAGAACGCGTGGGTGGTCTCCTCCTTCGCGATCAGCTCCGTCAACCGGCGGGCGTCGAGCAGGTCGTCGCGGGAGCAGACCACGACGCGGGCGCCGGAGGTCAGCGCGGTGTAGATCTCGCCCAGGGCGACGTCGAACACCGGGGCGCAGCAGTGCAGCATCCGGCTGTCCGGGCCCACCGCGCACTCGTCGCGCATCCAGGTGACGAAGTTCGTCAGCATGTCGTGGGTCAGCACGACGCCCTTCGGCGCCCCGGTCGATCCCGACGTGTAGATCACGAACGCCGGCCGGGAGACGTCCACCACCGGCAGCTCGACCGCTTCGGCCGCCTCCACGGCGGGCCAGTCGTCGTCCAGGGCGACCACCCGTACGCCGTCCGGCCGGGGGATGCGTGCGGCGACCTCGCCGACGGTGAGCACGACCCGTGCGCCGTGGTCGGCCAGGAGCATCCGCATCCGCTCCGCCGGCCACGACACGTCCATCGGCGTGTACGCCGCCCCGGCCCGCAGCACCGCCAGGGTGGCGACGAGGGTCCGCATGCTGCGGTCCAGCGCCAGTGACACCACGTCCCCGACGCCGACCCCGGCCGAGTGCAGGTAGCGGGCCAGCAGCTCCGATCGGCGGGCCAGCTCCGCGTACGTGACGACCTCGCCGTCGGCGACGCCCGCGACCGCGTCCGGCGTCCGGCGTGCCCACCGCAACACCAGTTCGTGCAGCGGCTCGTCGGGCACCGGACGGACCGGGCCCCGGCCCCACGCGAGCAGCCGCTCCCGCTCGGCCGTGCCCAACAACGGCAGCCCGGACAACGGGGCCCCGGGTTCCCGCACGCCGGCCGACACCAGGGTGGCCGTCTGGTCCAGCAGGCCCCGCACCCAGTCCGCGGAGAAGCCCTCCGCCGCGTGGTCCACCCGCAGCCCGGATGCGTCCGAGGCCACGCTCACCACGAGGTCGACGTCCACCGTCCCGGGGCCCACGTCGGCCACCGGGCCGTCGACCAGGGCCACCGCCACCGGACCCACCACGCCCGCACCCGCGACCGGCGCGGTCCACGCCGCAGCCACCCGGCTCACCAGCTCACCGAACGCCGGATCGTCCGCCACGCCGACCCGCAGCACCGATCCACCCGGGGACAGGCCGAGCGCCACCTCCTCCTGACCGGTGTACCGGGCCAGCACCCCGACGAGGCCCGCCAGCACCACCAGCCCGGCCGGCCCCGGGCCCGCCGGGCCGGGCAGCTCCAGCGTCCGCAGGTGCGACGCCGCCCGGGCCGGCCACACCAGCGGGCGCCGCAGGTCACCCATCAGGTCGAGGACCTCGTGGTCGGTGCCGGGCCCGGCGACACCCGTGGTCGGGGCCCGACCACCGACGAACCCGACGGACATGGGTCAACCTCCGATCAGGACCGCGCCACCCGCAAGGGGGTGCGGCCGGGGCACGAAATCCGGGAACCGGTGGGAACGCCCACGGCGTGAGGAGTGCGGCCGAGGGACTCAGTCGGTGGTGGCGGCCGGGGCTGGCCCCGTTTCGAGGAAGCGCAGCATGTGCGCGCCCAGCTCCTCGGCGAGGCTGAACGGGATCAGGTCGGTGCGGATGGTGATGCGCAGCAGGGCGTCGGTGTCCCGGGGGATCGCCTCGACCGTCAGGCCGCTCATCACCTCCCGCGCGTACGGCTCGACGACCTCCTCGGTCCGGCAGCCGGGCAGTTCCAGCGGAAGCACCACGTTGTCCTGGTAGGCGAAGCCGGGGATGCTGGCGACCACCTCGCCGGGCAGGCCGACGGCCGGGTCGGCGGCGGTCTCCGAGAAGGGGATGTCCTGGGCGGCCATCAGCTCGTCGACGGTCTGCTGGACGTGCCGGAGCAGGTCCGTCTCGGGCCGGAACCGGACCCGGACGCAGTTCGAGTTGATCCGGGTGGTGAAGGCGGAGTCGAGGATGCGGCTGCCGCGCCTGGCCACGATCATCAGCAGGCCGATGTCGTCCTGCTGGTGGATGGCGCGCAGCGCGGAGGCGTACGAGGCGACGAAGTAGCTGGAGCGGCTGAACCGGCGTTCCCGGGCGGCCCGGTCCCAGCGCCGCATGACCTCGCCGGGAACGGTGACGATGTGTCCGGCCTTGGGGCCCCAGGCCAGTGCCTGCTCCAGGGGCGCCTGAGGTGCGCCCCGGCCCTGGCGGGGCAGGCCGCGCAGTTGTTCGCGCCAGTAGTTCCGCTGCGCGTCGAGGTCGGCGGCGTCGCGTAGCCGGGTGTACTCCTCGTACGACTGGCGCAGCGTCGGCGCGGGTCGCGCCCACACGGGGGCCGCGCCCGACAGCCGGGCGGCGTAGGCGTGGCTGAGGTCCCGCACCAGCAGCGCGTGGGACCAGCCGTCGAAGGCGATGTGGTGGATGCCCACGCCGAACAGGACCCGCCCGGTGGACTTCTCCCGGATGAGGGCGGCCCGCCAGTTGCGGCCCTGGGTGTAGTCGAGCGGCTGCTGCACGGCCTCGGCGAGCTGGTCGAGGGCTTCCTGCTCGCTGTTGGCGTCGGTGAGCAGTCGCAGCTGCGGCATTCCCGGGTTCGGCGGGACGAGCGCGACCGGCGGTTCGACGCGGCGGTAGCGAGCGTGCAGGGCCTCGTGCCGGCGGTGCACGTCGCCGAGCGCCGCCATCAGCGCGCGGAGGTCCAGTTCGCCCTCGATCCACCAGGTGGTCGGGCAGACCAGTTCGAAGGGGAGCCAGACGCACTTGGCGACCGACAGGGTCAGCGGGACGGGCTTCGACGGGCCGGGGCGGCCGGTGGCGGGCACCTCCGGTTCCGCCTTCGGGCGCCGGGGCGCGGTGGTCAGCCACTGGGCCAGCCCCTGCGGCGTGGGGGTGCGGTGGATCTGCGAGACGGGCACGACGACGTCGGCGGCCTCGTCGATGCCTGCCGCCACCGCCGCCGACTGCAGGGACGTGCCGCCGAGGTGGAAGAAGCCGTCGCGCGCGCCCACCCGGTCCAGCCCGAGCACCGTCGCGAACACCCCCGCGACGAGGCGTTCGGAGTCGGTCGCCGGTTCCACGTACGCCACGTCCAGGTCGGGGCGCTGCGAGTCGGGTGCGGGTAGGGCGTTGCGGTCGATCTTTCCGGTGCCGCCGACGGGGAAGCGGTCGAGGATCATGATCACGGC
>NZ_JBEYRY010000015.1:0-98419 GCF_040704175.1 Micromonospora sp. NPDC047812
CCGAACCCGGAAGCTAAGCCCTCCAGCGCCGATGGTACTGCACTCGGGAGGGTGTGGGAGAGTAGGACACCGCCGGACAATCTTTCAGTTCAGGGTCACCCCGCAAGGGGTGGCCCTGAACTGCGTTACGGACCTTTCGTCGCCTCGGCACGCGGCGCCGAAGACTCACGTCCGGCAGCCTGCCCGCAGCAGGTATGGCGCGGGCGGGCTCGACGGAGGGCGTCAGCCGCGGGTCTGGATCTCCTCGCGCATGGCGCGGAACAGCCCGCCGGCGTCGTTCACGGAGCGGCCGGGGAACATCGCCATCACCACGCTGCCGTGGTCGGCCCACCCGCACACCGCGAAGTCGCCGCCGTCGCCACTGGTGATGCCGCACTTCATCACGCCTCCGAAGCGCCCGGCGGGCACCTCGCGCAGCCCCGTCACCTTGCCGGTCTCGTCGCTCAGCAGGTCGAAGAGGCTGTCCAGGTCGCGCTCCGGCTGCCAGAGCACCGTCGTCCCGCCGAAGATCGGCACCGGGCGCTTGTCGTCGGCGGGATCCCGGTAGACGGTGCCGAAGCTGCTGTCCAGGTCGATGCCGGCGGCGAATCCGCTGCGCAGGTAGTCGGAGGTGCTGCGGGCCCGGTCGCTGTCGTCGCGGACGAGGCCCGCCACCCGGTCCGGGGTGGCCAGGTCGGCGTCCTTCTGCTGGGCGACCCGCCAGCCGGCCGTGCCCAGCACCGCGGCTCCCGCGAGCCCGACGACCGCCGCCACGGCCCACGCCACCCGCCGGCGACGCGACCGCGGGGCCCGCCGCACCGGGGCGTTCTCCGGGTCCCGGTGGCTGAGCTGGATGGGCTCGTCGGTCAGGTCGATCGGTTCGGACCCGTCGTCGACCGGGCGATCGGTGAGATGTGCGTCGGACATAGCCGACACCGTACGCGAACGGCAGGTGGCGCACGTCGGGTCCCGGGAAGCCCTCCGTAGACTTTCAGGGTGACCGAGAGACTGGATGCCCGACGCCCCGACGCCCCGACCCTTGCCGGCCAGTACCAGCCCGGCGAGGTGGAGCAGCGACGGTACGAGCAGTGGGTAGCCGCCGGCCACTTTCGGGCATCGGCGGACAGCGACAAGCCCCCCTTCACCATCGTCATCCCGCCGCCCAACGTCACCGGCTCCCTGCACATGGGCCACGCGTTGGACCACACCGTCCAGGACGCGCTGGTGCGGCGCAAGAGGATGCAGGGCCACGAGGCGCTGTGGCTGCCGGGCATGGACCACGCCGGGATCGCCACCCAGAACGTGGTCGAGCGGCAGCTCGCCGGCCAGGGCCTGTCCCGGCACGACCTGGGCCGGGAGGAGTTCGTCGAGCGGGTGTGGCAGTGGAAGGCCGAATCCGGCGGCGCGATCCTCGGCCAGATGCGCCGCCTCGGCGACTCCGTCGACTGGGACCGTGAGCGCTTCACCATGGACGAGGGCCTGTCCCGGGCCGTCCAGACCATGTTCAAGAAGCTCTACGACGACGGGCTGATCTACCGGGCCAACCGGATCATCAACTGGTGTCCGCGCTGCCTGACCGCACTGTCGGACATCGAGGTGGAGCACACCGACGACGACGGCGAGCTGGTCTCGATCCGCTACAGCGACGACGTCGTGGTCGCCACCACCCGGGCCGAGACGATGCTCGGCGACACGGCGGTCGCCGTCCACCCGGACGACGAGCGCTACCGGCACCTGATCGGCACCGAGGTGGCCGTGCCGTTGACCGACCGGCGGATTCCGATCGTGGCCGACGAGCACGTCGACCCGAGCTTCGGCACCGGCATGGTCAAGGTGACCCCCGCGCACGACCCGAACGACTTCGAGATCGGCCAGCGGCACGACCTGCCGTCGCTGACGATCATGGACGAGCGGGGCGTCATCACCGCGCACGGCCCGTTCCAGGGCCTGGACCGGTACGAGGCCCGTCCCGCGATCGTCGCCGCACTGCGCGAGCAGGGCCGGATCGTCGCCGAGAAGCGGCCGTACGTGCACGCGGTGGGGCACTGCTCCCGGTGCAGGACGACCGTCGAGCCGCGGCTGTCGCTCCAGTGGTTCGTCAACACCACCCCGCTGGCCGAGGCGGCCGGCGACGCGGTGCGCGACGGCCGGGTGAAGATCGAGCCCGCGGAGCTGGCCAAGCGGTACTTCGCCTGGGTCGACAACATGCACGACTGGTGCATCTCCCGGCAGCTCTGGTGGGGCCACCGCATCCCCGTCTGGTACGGCCCGGAGGGCGAGATCGTCTGCGTCGGCCCGGACGAGGAGCCGCCGACCGGCGAGGGCTGGCACCAGGACGACGACGTGCTGGACACCTGGTTCTCCAGCGGCCTGTGGCCGTTCTCCACGCTCGGCTGGCCGGAGCAGACCCCCGACCTGGCGAAGTTCTACCCGACCAGCGTGCTGGTCACCGGCTACGACATCCTCTTCTTCTGGGTCGCCCGGATGATGATGTTCGGCCTGTACGCGATGGACGGCCGGCCGCCGTTCGGGACGGTGGCCCTGCACGGCATGGTCCGCGACCAGCACGGCAAGAAGATGTCGAAGTCGTTCGGCAACGTGGTCGATCCGCTGGACTGGATCGACCGGTACGGCGCCGACGCCACCCGGTTCACCCTCGCCCGGGGCGCCAACCCGGGCGGGGACGTGCCGGTCAGCGAGGACTGGTGCCAGGGCTCCCGCAACTTCTGCAACAAGCTGTGGAACGCCACCCGCTTCGCGCTGCTCAACGGCGCGCACACCGAGGGGCCGCTGCCGGCGGCCGACACGTTGTCGACGGTCGACCGGTGGATCCTGTCCCGGCTGGCGCACGTCACCGCCGCGGTGGACGAGCAGTTCGAGGCGTACGAGTTCGCGAAGGTCTGCGACCTGCTCTACCACTTCGCCTGGGACGACGTCTGCGACTGGTACGTGGAGCTGACCAAGCCGGTGCTCGCCGAGGACGGGCCGGCCGCCGAGGCCAGCCGCCGGGTGCTCGGGCACGTGCTGGACCAGCTGCTGCGGCTGCTGCACCCGGTGATCCCGTTCGTCACCGAGGAGCTGTGGACCGCGCTCACCGGCGGCGAGACGGTGACGACTGCCGCCTGGCCGGTCGCCGACCGTACCGGAGTCGACGACGCCGCGGAGGTCGAGGTCGGCACCCTCCAGCGGGTGGTGACCGAGATCCGGCGGTTCCGTTCGGACCAGGGGCTGCGCCCGACGCAGCGGGTCGCCGCGCGGCTCGACGGCCTCGCCGCCGCCGGCATCGCCGCGCACGAGCCGCTGATCCGGTCGCTGGTGCGGCTGGACCCGGCCGGCGACGGGTTCCAGGCCAGCGCGACGCTCGCCATGCCCGGCGAGGTGAGCGTGGCCCTGGACACCCGGGGGTCGATCGACGTGGCCGCCGAGCGGGCCCGGCTGACCAAGGACCGGGCCGCCGCCGAGAAGGAGGCCGCGCAGGCCCGGGCGAAGCTCGGCAACCCGGCGTTCGTCGGCAAGGCGCCAGAGCCGGTGGTCGCCAAGATCCGCGACCGGCTCGCCGTCGCCGAGGCCGACCTCGTCCGCATCGACGCTGCTCTGGAGGCGCTGCCCTCGTGACCGACCGCACCGATTTCGCCGCCGTCGAGGCCGAGCTGGCCGGCCGCGGGTTCACCCGCATGGCCTTCGAGCTGGACAAGATCGAGTCGCTGCTGGACCTGCTCGGCAGCCCGCAGCGGGCGTACCCGTCGATCCACCTGACCGGCACCAACGGCAAGACCTCGACGGCCCGGATGATCGACTCGCTGCTGCGGGCGTTCGGGCTGCACACCGGCCGCTACACCAGCCCGCACCTGGAGAGCGTCCGGGAGCGGATCAGCCTGGACGGCGAGCCGGTGGACGAGGGGCGGTTCGTCGCCACGTACCGGGAGATCGAGCCGCTGGCCCGGCTGGTCGACGAGCGCTCGGCGGAGCCGCTGACGTACTTCGACATGACGACCGCGCTGGCCTTCGCCACCTTCGCCGACGCCCCGGTGGACGTGGCGGTGGTCGAGGTGGGCCTGGGCGGCGCCGAGGACGCCACCAACGTGATCCAGGCCGGGGTGTGCGTGCTCACCCCGGTCGGGCTGGACCACACCGAGTGGCTCGGCGACACCATCCAGGACATCGCGCTGGCCAAGGCGGGCATCATCCACAAGGGCGCGACGGTGATCTCCGCGGCGCAGGACGAGGAGGCCGCCGGGCCGATCCTGGAGCGCTGCGCCGAGGTCGGCGCGACCATCGCCCGGGAGGGCGCCGAGTTCGGGGTGCTGCGGCGGGCGGTCGCCGTCGGCGGGCAGGTGCTCACCCTCCAGGGCCTCGGCGGCGTCTACGAGGAGGTGTTCATCCCGCTGCACGGCGCCCACCAGGCGCAGAACGCGGCGGTGGCGCTGGCGGCGGTCGAGGCGTTCCTCGGCGCCGGGGCGAAGCGGCAGCTCGACGTCGAGGCGGTCCGGGAGGGCTTCGCCACCGCCAGCTCGCCCGGCCGGCTGGAGCGCGTACGCAGCGCGCCGACCATCCTGCTCGACGGGGCGCACAACCCGCACGGGATGGCGGCCACGGTCGCGGCCCTCCAGGAGGAGTTCGCCTTCAGCAAGCTCGTCGCCGTGGTCGGCGTCCTCGCGGACAAGGACGCGGCCAGCCTGCTGGAGCTGCTGGAGCCGGTGGTCGACCAGGTCGTGGTGACCCGCAACAGCTCGCCCCGGGCGCTGCCGGCCCGGGAGCTGGCCGCGCTGGCGGCGGAGGTCTTCGGACCCGAGCGGGTGGAGGTGGCCGAGGAGATGCCGGACGCCATCGAGGCGGCGGTGGCGATGGCCGAGGAGGACGTACCGGGGGAGCTGAGCGGGGTCGGGGTGCTCGTCACCGGGTCGGTGGTGACCGTGGCCGACGCCCGCCGGCTGTTGAAGCGATGACCGGGCCGGAGCGGGTCGCCGCGGGCGACGACCGCCCGGCCGGGGCGGCCGACGGCACCCCCGGCGGGCGACCGCCGCGCCGTTCCGGGCTGCGCAACCCGGAGCGGGCCGTACGTGGCCTCGGCGCCGGCACGCTCAGCCTGGAGGCGCTGGTGCTGGTGCTGGCCATCCAGCCGATCCGGGTGGTCGGCGGCGACCTCGGCGGCGCGGCGATCGGGGCGGTGGTGGCGCTGGCCGTGGCGGCGGTGCTGCTGGCCGGCATGATGCGCCGGCCGTGGGCCTGGCACGCCGGCACCGTTCTGCAGGGGCTGCTGATGCTGGCCGGCCTGCTGCACTGGTCGCTGCTGGTGCTGGGCGTCGTCTTCGCCCTGGTGTGGGCCTACGCCCTGCACGTGCGCCGGGTCATCCTGGGCTGACGGGTCAGGCCTCGGCGCGTTCCCGCCACTGGGTGAGGGCGATGCCGTGACCATCCGGGTCGCGGAACGCCGCCGCCCACACCTCCAGCTTCGTGCCCCGGTTGACCACCCGGGGGGCGTACGTGAACCGGACGCCCGTCCCGCGCAGCCGCTCGTACGCGGAGCCGATGTCGTCGACCTCGAGGTTGACGTGCACCAGCCGGCGGCTGATCGGCGCCGCCTCGGTCACCTCGCGCAGCACCAGGCGGGTCGTGCCGGAGGCGAGCACCGCGTTGCCGGAGCCCCGGTCGACCTCGGTGAAGCCCAGGTCGCGATAGAAGTTGAGCGAGCGGGGCAGGTCGGTGACCAGCAGGGTCAGCCCCACTCCGGCGATCGGCGCCCCGAACTCGTCGCCGGCCGCCGCGGTCTCCTCGTCGACGTCGCTCGCCGGGCCCGGACCGAAGATCGCCTCGTCCAGTTCCTCCGGGCTGATCCGCTCGTCGCGGACCCGGTCGCGCGGCGGGGCGGGATCGTCCAGGGGCAGGTCGAGCGGATCCGCCGGCGCGGGCGGGTCGAGGCGCTCGCCGGGCGCGTCGAACCGCTCCTCGGCGGGCGGGCGGGGCGTCGGGGTGGCCCGGCGCGGCAGGGTGCCGGTGGTGGGCTGCTCGACGAGCGTGCCCTCCAGCACGACCGGCCCACCCGGACGCTGGTGCATCACGACGGGCTCGCGCTCCTCGGGCCGCCCGACCCGGTCCCCGCCGAGCGGATCGCCCAGCGGATCCCCGACGGGGTCGCCCAGCGGATCGCCCACCGGCGCCCGGAAGCCGTCCCGGTAGTCGTCGCGGTAGTCCTCCCGGAAGTCGTCGTCCGGCGCCCGGTCAGCCCACGGCGGGGCCTCCTGCTGGATCAGCACGTCGTCCAGCGGCTCGGTGCCCGCGTACTCGGGCGGCAGGTCGGCCGCGACGGCGGCGGCGGTCTCCGCGTGGGTGGGTACGTCGTCCCAGAGCACCCGGACGTGGCGCTGGTCGTCCAGGGCCACCCGGATCGGCAGCGTCTGGCCCAGCGACGGCCACTTCGCCACCGGCACCCGCGGCTCGATGATCTTCTTGGACCGGGGTGGCAGCCCCGGGGCGTCGATCACCAGCTGGAGTTCGCAGCGGCCGAAGGCGTACTGGGTGGGGGGCTCGGAGGCGCTGTGCACGTGCCCGACGCCGACGACCCAGGTGCGACCGCCCCCGCGCACCGTGGCCAGCGCGATGGCCAGCACCAGCAGGGCGACCCCGAGCGCCACGATCGCCCAGCTGGTCATGCCGAGGCCGAAGAGGACGACGAAGGTGGCCACGGTGCCCAGCACCGCGGCGATCAGCTTGCGTACCGGTGCGATGGGCCGGTTCCCGCCATTCGCCACAGTGGACCTCCCGAGGGTCAAGGGCCAGGCTAGGCCGGATCGGCCGCCGGAGGAAGGACCGGCCGCCGCGCCGGTGCCGGGACCGGGTCGCTAGGCTGACCGTACCCAGCCCCACCGTCTTCCGCGCACAGGAGGAACCCAGCGTGTCCAGCAGCAGCCCCGATGAGCGCACCCTCGTACTGATCAAGCCCGACGCGGTCCGCCGCGGGCTGGTCGGCGAGGTGATCTCCCGCTTCGAGCGCAAGGGGCTGCGGATCGACGCGATGGTGTCCCGGACGATGGACGCCGCGCTGGCCGACGAGCACTACGCCGAGCACGTCGACAAGCCGTTCTACCCGCCGCTGAAGGACTTCATGACCGGCGGCCCGCTGGTGGCGCTGGTGCTCTCCGGCGACCAGGTCATCGACGTGGTGCGCGGGCTCGTCGGCGCGACCGACGGGCGGCGCGCGGCGGCCGGCACGATCCGCGGCGACCTGTCGCTGTCCAACCGCGAGAACCTGGTGCACGCCTCCGACTCGCCGGACAGCGCGAAGCGCGAGATCGCGCTCTGGTTCCCCGAGCTGGTCTGACACACCCGCCGGCGCGGGCCGGTGCGCGTCGCGCGCACCGGCCGCCTGCGTCGCGTCGCGGACGTCACGCCTCCGTCGGGAGGTCGGTGCGGCAGGTCACCGCGATCCGGTTCCACACGTTGATGGTGGCGATCGCCATCAGCAGGTCGGCGAGTTCCTTCTCGGACCACACCTTCGCCGCCGCGTCCCAGACGTCGTCGGGCACGCCGTGCTCGCCGAGCCGGGTCACCGCGTCGGTGAGCGCCAGCGCGGTCCGCTCCCGCTCGTCGAAGAACGGCGCCTCCCGCCAGGTGGCGACGGCGAAGAGCCGCCGGTCCGACTCGCCCGCCGCCAGCGCGTCGCGGCTGTGCATGTCGACGCAGAACGCGCAGCCGTTCAGCATCGACGCCCGCAGCTTCACCAGCGCCAGCACGGTGTGCCCGACGTTCGCCCGGACGTACTTCTCCAGCCCCAGCACGGCCTGGTACGCCTGCGGCGCCACCTCGGCCACGTTGATCCGTTGCATGACGGCCCTCCTCGGTCCGGTCGGTGTTGACACCCATACGACGGTGCGCGGGGACGCGGCGTGACACCGGCGGGCGTGAGCCCGGTCACGCCGCCCGGCGACCCGACGGGGCGGGCCCCGGAGGCGCCCGTACGTCGGGTCGTCGCGGGTTACTCGGCGGCGATCTTTCCGGGTGGTCGGGTAACCTTGACGGTCGTAAGGCGATGACCCGGCCATCACCGGTGAGCCTCCGGAAGAACAGCCGGTTCGCCCGGCCCAGTAGAACCGGACGGGTCCGGCCCGTCACAGCCGGCCAACGAGCGGGCGGTCGATCCTGGCCGCCAAGCGGGGTGGTACCGCGGGCCTGCCCGGGGGCGCCGTCGAGGCGTACCCGAGAAGGCTCGTCCTCGCAGACCCACACGACAGTGAGCTGCGCGAGGAGAGCGACCCCCGATGGTCTATCCGTTGCACGACCCGACCGCCGCCGGCGTCCCGGCGAGCCCGGACCTGCCCGCGGTCGAGCGCCGGGTCCTGGAGCACTGGACGGCCGACAAGACCTTCGAGGCCTCCGTCGAGGCCAGGCCGGCCGGCGACCAGGGCAAGAACGAGTACGTCTTCTACGACGGCCCGCCGTTCGCCAACGGCCTGCCGCACTACGGCCACCTCTTCACCGGCTACGTCAAGGACGTGGTGCCGCGCTACCAGACGATGCGCGGTCGCCGGGTGGAGCGGCGCTTCGGCTGGGACTGCCACGGCCTGCCCGCCGAGGTGGTCGCCGAGAAGCAGCTCGGCATCACCAGCAAGGCGGAGATCCTCGACCTCGGCGTGGCCCGGTTCAACGAGGCGTGCCGCTCCTCCGTGCTGGAGTTCACCCACGACTGGGAGCGCTACGTCACCCGGCAGGCCCGCTGGGTCGACTTCGCCGACGACTACAAGACCCTCGACCTGGACTACATGGAAAGCGTCATGTGGGCCTTCAAGACCCTGCACGACAAGGGCCTGGTCTACGAGGGCTTCCGGGTGCTGGCGTACTGCTGGCGCTGCGAGACGCCGCTGTCGAACACCGAGACCCGGATGGACGACGTCTACCGGGACCGGCACGACCCGACGCTGTCGGTCTGGTTCGCGCTGACCCCCGACGAGAGCGCGCCGGAGCTGGTGCGTGGGCCGGTGCGGCTCGGCGTCTGGACCACCACGCCGTGGACCCTGCCGTCCAACCTGGCGCTCGCCGTCGGTCCCGACATCGAGTACGCGGTGCTGGAGCGCGACGCCCAGCGGTACGTCATCGGGGCGGCGCGGCTGGCCGCGTACGCCAAGGAGCTGGAGGGGTACGAGCAGGTCGGCACCGTCTCTGGCCGTGACCTCGCCGGGCGCCGCTACACCCCGCTGTTCGACTTCCTCGTCGAGCAGGCCGGCCCGAACGCCTACCAGGTGCTCGGCGCGGAGTTCGTCACCACCGAGGACGGCACCGGGATCGTCCACCTGGCCCCGGCCTTCGGCGAGGACGACCAGAACGTCTGCAACGCGGCCGGCATCCCCACCATCGTCACGGTGGACGACCACACCCGGTTCACCGGGCTGGTGCCGCCGTACCAGGGCGAGCAGGTCTTCGACGTCAACAAGCCGGTGATCCGGGAGCTCAAGGAGCGGGGGGTGGTGCTCAGGCAGGACACCTACACCCACTCGTACCCGCACTGCTGGCGCTGCGACACCCCGCTGGTCTACAAGGCGGTGTCGTCGTGGTTCGTCGCGGTGACGAGGTTCAAGGACCGGATGGTCGAGCTGAACCAGCAGATCAACTGGACGCCGGGGCACATCAAGGACGGCTCGTTCGGCAAGTGGCTGGCCAACGCCCGGGACTGGTCGATCAGCCGGAACCGGTTCTGGGGCTCGCCGATCCCGGTGTGGAAGTCCGACGACCCGAACTATCCGCGGACGGACGTCTACGGCTCGCTGGAGGAGATCGAGCGCGACTTCGGCGTACGCCTGAGCGACCTGCACCGGCCGGCGGTGGACGAGCTGGTCCGCCCCAACCCGGACGACCCGACGGGGAAGTCGACGATGCGCCGGGTGCCGGAGGTGCTGGACTGCTGGTTCGAGTCCGGCTCGATGCCGTTCGCCCAGGTGCACTACCCGTTCGAGAACCGCGACTGGTTCGAGCACCACTACCCGGGCGACTTCATCGTCGAGTACATCGGCCAGACCCGCGGCTGGTTCTACACCATGCACGTGCTGGCCACCGCGCTGTTCGACCGGCCGGCGTTCCGCAACTGCCTCAGCCACGGCATCCTGCTCGGCTCCGACGGGCGCAAGATGTCCAAGAGCCTGCGCAACTACCCGGACGTCTACCACGTGTTCGACGCCTACGGCTCGGACGCGATGCGCTGGATGCTGATGTCCTCGCCGGTGCTGCGCGGCGGCGACATGGCCGTGACCGAGCCGGGCATCCGCGACGCCGTCCGGCAGGTGCTGCTGCCCCTGTGGAACGTCTGGTACTTCTTCTCGCTCTACGCCAACGCCGACGGGCACACGGCGCGGCGGAGGACGGACAGCACGCACCTGCTCGACCGGTACGTGCTGGCGAAGACCAACGAGCTGGTGTCGACGGTCCAGGAGCAGATGGACGCGTACGACATCTCCGGCGCCTGCGCCACCGTGCGGTCCTACCTGGACGCGCTGACCAACTGGTACGTGCGCCGCTCCCGCGACCGGTTCTGGTCCGGCGACGCCGACGCCTTCGACACCCTGTGGACGGTGCTGGAGACGCTGTGCCGGGTGGTGGCGCCGCTGGCGCCGCTGACCGCCGAGGAGATCTGGCGCGGCCTCACCGGCGAGCGGTCGGTGCACCTGACCGACTGGCCGTCCGCCGGGGAGTTCCCGGCCGACCACGACCTGGTCGCCGCGATGGACGCCACCCGGGAGGTCTGCTCGGCGGCGCTGTCGCTGCGCAAGGCCAAGGGCCTGCGGGTGCGCCTGCCGCTGTCGACGCTGACCGTGGCCTCGCCCGTCGCGGCGCAGCTGCGGCCCTTCGGCGACCTGGTCGCCGACGAGGTCAACGTGAAGGCGGTGCAGTTCACCGACGAGGTGTCGGCGTACTGCCAGCAGGTGCTGACCGTGGTGCCGCGCGCGCTCGGCCCGCGGGTCGGCAAGCAGGTGCAGCAGGTCATCAAGGCGGTCAAGGCGGGGGAGTGGGAGCTGGTCGACGGCGCCCCCGTCGCCGCCGGCGTCACCCTCGCCGAGGGCGAGTACGAGCTGCGCCTGGTCGCCGCCGACGCCGAGCACTCCGCGCCGCTGCCCGGCGGCGAGGGCGTGGTCGTGCTGGACACCGAGGTCACCCCCGAGCTGGCTGCGGAGGGGCTGGCCCGGGACGTCGTGCGGGTGGTGCAGCAGGCCCGCCGCGACGCCGACCTGGACGTCTCGGACCGGATCGTGGTGGCGGTGTCGGCCGCCGAGGAGGTGCGGGCGGCGGTGGCCGCGTACACCGACTTCGTGGCCCGGGAGGTGCTGGCCGACTCCGTAGACTTCGCCGACGGGGTGGACGGCTTCACCGGGGAGGTCGGCGAGGGCGAACGGGTGACGGTGGCCGTCCGCAGGGTATGAGCCGGTGAGACGGGGTGGTCCGGCGGTGCGCCGCCGGACCACCCCCACCGGCCCCGACACGCCCGCTCACCAGGCGGTCGACGCGCCACCCCGACGACGCCCCGTGGACCCGTCGGTTACGGTGACACCGCCTGTTCGCACACACTCCGCCGGAGGACCAGTGCCCCTGCTCTACACCATCGGCAAGCTCACCGTGGCGCCCGCGCTCCGGCTGGCCTTCCGTCCGACCGTGGAGGGGCTGGAGCACATTCCGGACACAGGGGGTGCGATCTTCGCGGGCAACCACCTCTCGGTCGCCGACGAGTTGTTCCTCGGCACCGTGGTCCCCCGGCACCTGGCGTTCTGGGCCAAGTCGGAGTACTTCAAGGGCACCGGCCCGAAGGGCGCCCTCTCCAAGCACGTGCTCACCGGCCTGGGCGCCATCCCCGTCGAGCGGGCCGGCGGTCGCGCGGCCCTGTCCGCGTTCGACGCCGCCATCCCGGTGCTCAAGGCCGGCGACCTGGTCGCGGTCTATCCGGAGGGGACCCGGTCGCCCGACGGCCGGCTCTACCGGGGGCGCACCGGCGCGGCCCGGCTGGCCGTGGCGGCCGGCGTGCCGATCATCCCGGTCGGCATGACCGGCACCGACAAGGCCCAGCCCATCGGCACCCGGGTGCCCCGCCCCGGCCGCGCCAAGATCACCATTCGGTTCGGCAAGCCGCTGGACTTCACCGGGCGGCCGGACGACCGCACCTCGCTGCGCGAGATGACCGACGAGGTCATGGCCGAGATCCAGAAGCTCACCGGCCAGGAGTACGTGCCCCGCTACGCCCCGCCGCGCGCGCACTCCGCCACCCCGGGCGACGCCCCGGCCTGACCCGGTCACGGGGCAGCCGGAGCCGCGCACGCCGCTGCCCCGGCGTCGACGGCGTGGAGCCGGTCGGGCCGCGAGGACCTACTTCTGGTTGGTCGTGACCATCTGCTCCCGCAGGGTGCCGAGCAGGGTGGCGCTGTCGTCGAGGGAGAGCCGGGTGAAGACCGCGGTGGCGATGCTGCCGTGGTCGACGGAGGTGCACACCACCACGTCCTGGCCGTCGGCGCGGCCGACCGCGCAGCGCTGGTGCCGGCCGCGTACGCCGGTGTCGACCACCTGGGCCTCGCCGAGGGAGTACTGCCCGGTGAGCCGGGTGATCTCGTCCTCCGCGTCGGACTCCGGGGTGAACCGGAAGCCGGTGCCGCCGAAGATCGTCACCCGCTTGCCGGCGGGCGTGGCGTAGACGCCGGCGAAGGTGTCCTCCGCCAGCCAGTGCGCCTTGCGCACGTCCGCCTCCAACTGCTTGGCGGTGGCCTTGCTGGTGTTGTCGTCGCGCAGCCGCAGGTCGGCCACCTCGGCCGGCAGGCTGGCCTCGGCCGGGTACTGCGACGCCATCGGCACCCCGTAGTAGGCGGGGCAGCCGCAGCAGCACGCCAGCATGAGCAGCAGGATCCACGGCCAGCGGCGACGCTTGCGGGCGGGCGTGGGGGCGTACCCCCTGGGGGCCTGCGGGCCGGGCGGCGGCCCGGCCGGCGGCGCCGTCGCCCGACGCTGCCTGGGCGCCCTGGGCGGCGTTGGCGGCGGAGGCGCCGGCCGGGCCGGGGCGGGCGCCCGGGAGACCGGCGGCGGGGAGACGGGGTACGACGCCACGGGTGGCGGGGAGACGGGGCGGGCCGGCGGCGGGGCGGCCGGGTACGCGACCCGGGGCGGCGTGGGCCGCGGTGGCTCCGGCGGCGCGGGGGACGGTACGGGTGGTGACGGCGGCCCGGAGTACGGCCGGGTCGACGGCGCGGCGGGGTAGGGCAGCGTCGGCGGGGGCGGCGGGGGCGGTGGCAGGTCCCACCCGCTGGTGTCCGCGCCCGCCCACGGGTCGACCGGGGTGCGGTGCTCGGGCTGCTCGGGCGGGGGCGCCGGCGGAGGCGCCGGCACCGGGGGGATCTCGGCCGACTCGCCCCAGGCCCGCTTGCGCGGCTTCGGTGGGGGAACCGCCGCCGAGCCGCTCCACCGGGGCGCGGCCGGCGCGGCCGGTCGCTCGTCGGCGGGGAACATCCGCGTGCCCTGCGGCCCCACGGCCGGTCGCTCGTCGGCGGGGAACATCCGGGTGCCCTGCGGCCCCACGGCCGGCGGGGCGTCGTCGGGCAGCAGGCGGGTGCCCTCCGGGCCGGTGCCGGTCGGCCGCCCGGGCTTGGCGTCGCGGGTGCTCTCCGTCCCGGTGTCGTCGGCGTCCCGCGGCGCGGTGGCGTCGTACGGGCCCTGCGTGACGGGGTGACCGCTGACCCGCTCGCCCTGCGGCGCGGTGGCGTCGCCGGTGTCCGGCCGTGCGGCGGCCGCACCGGCGGCGTGCGGCCCGGCGTCGTCCGCGTCCTGCGCGACGTCGGTCGTCGCGGTCGGCCCGGGATCGTCGGTGGGCAGCTCACGGGTGCCCTCCGGGCCCGTGCCGCCGGCGGGGGCGGGTGCTGCGGGGGAGGTCGGGGGCTCCTCGGTGACCGCCGGATCCGGAACCTTGTCCTGACCCGGGGGGCTCCCGTCGGCCGGCCGGTCCGTGCCCGGCTGCGGCTGCGGCATCGCGGCAATCTCCTCTCGCGCCGGTCCGAGGTTAGTACCGACGCGCCAGCGGGGCGATTCCGGCCACCGCCGTCGCCGGCACCGGGAGGGGCCGGACGGGCCCCGCGCGCGGCGCCGCGACGTGCCCGGGACGGCGGTGGCCGGCGTGCCGGGGCGCGGCTACCGGCGACCCGGGGGCGCGGTGACCGGCGTGCGCGCGGTGGCCGCCGCCGGGCCGCGTACCCTTGGGCATCATGAGCGTCCCGTCCACCACGCCGCGCCCCGCCGCGGCCAATTCGGTCTGGCCCCGGCTGGAGCCGCTGCTGCCCCAGGTGACCAAGCCCATCCAGTACGTCGGTGGCGAGCTGGGCGCGGTGGTCAAGGACTGGGACGCGGCGGCCGTGCGCTGGGCGCTGATGTATCCCGACGCCTACGAGGTCGGCCTGCCCAACCAGGGCGTGCAGATCCTCTACGAGGTGCTCAACGAGCTGCCCGACGTGCTCGCCGAGCGGACCTACGCGGTCTGGCCGGACCTGGAGAAGCTGATGCGCGCGCACGGCGTGCCGCAGTTCACCGTCGACGCGCACCGCTCGGTGCGCGACTTCGACGTCTTCGGCGTCTCCTTCTCCACCGAGCTGGGCTACACCAACCTGCTCACGGCGATCGACCTGGCCGGCATCCCGCTGCTCGCCGCCGACCGCACCGACGCCGACCCGGTGATCGTGGCCGGCGGCCACGCCGCGTTCAACCCGGAGCCGATCGCCGACTTCGTCGACGCCGCCGTGCTCGGCGACGGCGAGGAGGCGGTGCTGGAGATCACCGGGATCGTGCGGGAGTGGAAGGCCGAGGGCTGCCCGGGCGGGCGCGACGAGCTGCTGCTGCGCCTGGCCCGCACCGAGAGCGTCTACGTGCCGCGCTTCTACGACGTGGACTACCTGCCCGACGGCCGCATCCAGCGGGTCGTGCCGAACCGGCCGGACGTGCCGTTCCGGGTGCACAAGCGCACGACCATGGACCTGGACGCCTGGCCGTACCCGAAGAAGCCCCTGGTGCCGCTCGCGGAGACCGTGCACGAGCGGTACGCGGTGGAGATCTTCCGGGGCTGCACCCGGGGCTGCCGGTTCTGCCAGGCCGGCATGATCACCCGGCCGGTACGCGAGCGCTCCATCACCACCGTCGGGCAGATGGTGCGGGAGGGGCTGGAGTTCTCCGGCTTCCACGAGGTGGGCCTGCTGTCGCTGTCGTCGGCGGACCACTCCGAGATCGGCGACATGTGCTCCGGCCTGGCCCAGCAGTACGAGGGCACGAACGTCTCGCTCTCGCTGCCGTCGACCCGGGTCGACGCGTTCAACATCGACCTCGCGCAGGAGCTGTCCCGCAACGGTCGGCGTACCGGCCTGACCTTCGCCCCCGAGGGCGGGTCGGAGCGGATCCGCAAGGTCATCAACAAGATGGTGTCGAAGGAAGACCTGATCCGCACCGTCGTGACCGCGTACACGAACGGCTGGCGGCAGGTGAAGCTGTACTTCATGTGCGGCCTGCCCACCGAGACCGACGAGGACGTCCTCGAGATCGCGGACATGGCCCACGAGGTCATCAGGGCCGGCCGGGCCGCCACCGGCTCGAAGGACATCCGCTGCACGGTCTCCATCGGCGGCTTCGTGCCGAAGCCGCACACCCCGTTCCAGTGGGCGCCGATGGAGCGGCCGGAGGTCATCGACGGCCGGCTCAAGATGCTCAAGCAGGCGATCAACGCGGACCGGTCGCTCGGCCGGGCGATCGGCTTCCGCTACCACGACGGTGAGCCGTCGCTGATCGAGGGCCTGCTCAGCCGGGGCGACCGGCGGGTCGGCGCGGTGATCCGCCGGGTGTGGGAGAACGGCGGCCGGTTCGACGGCTGGAGCGAGCACTTCTCCTACCAGCGCTGGGTGGAGGCGGCGACCGAGGTGCTGCCGACCTTCGGGGTCGACCTCGACTGGTACACCACCCGCCAGCGCGACGAGCTGGAGGTCCTGCCCTGGGACCACCTGGACTCGGGCCTGGACAAGGACTGGCTCTGGCAGGACTGGCAGGACGCGCTCAGCGAGTACGAGCAGGACGACTGCCGGTGGACCCCGTGCTTCGACTGCGGCGTCTGCCCGTCGATGGACACCGAGATCCAGATCGGCCCGACCGGGAAGAAGCTCCTCCCGCTCACCCCGATCAACGGTCTGAAGCTCCCCACCGGCGCCCAGCAGTAGCCCTCGGCGCACGGCGGGCACCGCCCGTCGTGCGCCGGGTCGATCATGTGGTCATCGTCAGCGGCACGCGAGTCGCGAGCAGTGCCGCCACGATCAACCGGTTCCGACACGAGGAGCACGACGATCAGTAGGAAACCACAGCCAGAGGGCGGTCAGGCACCCGTCGTGCAGCGGGTCCGGATCCGGTACGCCAAGCGCGGCCCGCTGCGTTTCACCTCGCACCGGGACTTCGCCCGGGCGTTCGAGCGGGCGCTGCGCCGGGCGGGCGTGCCGATCGCCTTCTCCCAGGGCTTCACCCCGCACCCCAAGATCTCGTACGCCAGCGCCGCCCCGACGGGCGTGGCGAGCGAGGCCGAGTACCTGGAGATCGGCCTCCGCGAGCAGGTGGACCCGGCGGAGCTGCGCGCCGCGCTCGACGCCGCCCTCTCGCCGGGTCTCGACGTGCTCGACGCCGTCGTGGCCGCCGGCGGAAGTCTTGCCGACCGGATCGAGGCGTCACACTGGCGCATCGAGCTGCCCGAGGTCGACCCGGCCGTCCTGCAACGGGCGGTTTCCGCCTTCACGGCCGCCGAGGAGGTGCTGGTCGAGCGGATGACCAAGCAGGGCCGGCGCACCTTCGACGCCCGGGCCGCGGTGATGCGCATCGATGTGATCGCGTCGCCGGAGACGCCTTCCGGGGCACCGGCCGTACCGTGTGCGATACTCGAACTGGTCGTGCGGCAGGTCACCCCCTCCGTGCGGCCCGATGACGTCCTTTCCGGCCTCCGCGTGGTGGCCGACCTGGAGCCGCCGGTCTCACCGAGGGTGATCCGGCTGGCACAGGGCACGCTGACCGCGCAGGATGCGATCGCGGATCCGTTGGACGCGGACCGCGACGGGGCAACCATCGGTGAACGCTGACCGTCGGTCGACGTTCAGGTAGGCAGACTTCGGCGGTCGCGCACCGTGCGCGCCCGGCGGAAACACTTTTGCGGCGACCCTGCGTGGCAGCGCTCACCCGCGCCCGGGGCAGCCAGAACTGGAGAACGTCCATGCTCGAGAACGAGCCCGAGGGCGGCGAACGGACCGGTTCACAGCCGGCCGACGAGACCGCCGCCAACAGCACCGTCGAGAACGCCGCCGGGGCGGAGAACGCCGCCGACGCCGGAGCCGGCGGGGCCGAGCAGGCCCCGGCCGCGCCGGTCCGACGGCGTACGACCCGGCGGCGGGCCACGCCGCTGAACCAGCCGGAGCAGACCGAGGTGCCGGTCGAGGCGTCCACGGCGTCCGTGGCGGGCAGTGGCGAGGCGCCCCAGGCCGAGGTGTTCGCCCCCGTCTCCGGCGACCTCGACGCCGCGCCGAAGGCGACGCGCCGCCGCCGCAAGGCCACCACCGCGAAGGCCGCCGAGGACACCACCGTGCCGTCCGACGAGGCCGCCGGGCAGGCCCCCGATGTCACCGCGCCGCCCGCCGCGGAGGCGCCGGCCGCGGCGGACCAGGCAGCCGCCGAGCCGGCCGCGCCGCCGGCCAAGGCGACGCGTACCCGCCGGAAGAAGGTCGCCCCCGCCGCGGCCGAGCTGGCCGCGGAGACCCCGACCGGCGTCGCCGGGCCGACCGGCACCACGCCCGCGGAGCAGCCGCCGGCCACCGCCGGGATCGAGCCGGAGGCCGGCACCGGGTTCGGCGCCGCCGCCCCGCCCGCCGCCGTCAGCGGCGCCGAGAGCCGTTCCGGCGAGGTCCCGCCGGGCGTGGCGGTCACCCCGCCCGCCGAGGAGGAGCCGACCGAGGCCGTCGAGCCCGAGCCGGCCGTCGAGCCCGAGCCGGAGCCGGCCGTCGAGCCGGAACCGCGCACCCGCCGCCGGCGGGCCGCGCTCTCCGCGCCCACCGTGCTGTTCATGGCCCCGCAGCCGGAGGACGTCCCGGTCGCCCGGGTCGTGGCGCCGGCCCCGGAGCCGGAGCCGGAGGAGCCCGCCGCGGAGGAGCCCGCCGAGCCGGCGCGCCGCCGCCGGCGCGGCCGCCGCGACGTCGAGGCGGTCGAGGCCGTCGAGCCCGAGGAGCCGACCGAGGAGGCCGAGGAGGCCGCCGAGGACGAAGACGAGGACGAGGACGAGAGCGCCGCGGCCCGCCGCCGGCGCCGCCGTGGCCGTCGCGGCCGTGGCCGGGGCAAGGGTGGCGCGGACGACGCCGAGGACGAGGAGTCCGAGGAGGCCGCGCAGGCCGAGGCGGAGGAGCCCGAGGGCGACGAGGACGAGGAGGCCGAGGGCGGCGACGCCCTGACCCGCCGCCGTCGGCGTCGCCGCCGCCGGGGCGCCGGCGACGTGGAGGCGGGCGCCGACGACGGCGTGCCGACGGTCGTCAAGATCCGCGAGCCGCGCAAGACCGTGGACGAGGTGCAGGGCGTCTCCGGCTCCACCCGCCTGGAGGCCAAGCGCCAGCGCCGCCGCGACGGCCGCGAGCAGCGCCGGACCCGGCCGCCGATCCTCAGCGAGTCGGAGTTCCTGGCGCGCCGGGAGGCCGTCGACCGGGTGATGGCGGTACGCCAGCGCGGCGACCGCACCCAGATCGCCGTCCTGGAGGACGGGGTGCTCGTCGAGCACTACGTCACCCGCAACTCCTCCGGCACCATGGCCGGCAACGTCTACCTCGGCAAGGTGCAGAACGTCCTGCCCAGCATGGAGGCGGCGTTCGTCGACATCGGGCGCGGTCGCAACGCCGTCCTGTACGCCGGCGAGGTCAACTGGGACACCACCGGCCTGGAGGGGCGGGCCCGCTCGATCGAGCAGGCGCTGCGCTCCGGCGACTCGGTGCTGGTGCAGGTCACCAAGGACCCGATCGGCCACAAGGGCGCCCGGCTGACCAGCCACATCGCGCTCTCCGGCCGGCACCTGGTCTACGTGCCCCACGGCAACGCCTCCGGCATCAGCCGCAAGCTGCCCGACACCGAGCGCAAGCGGCTGCGGGACGTGCTGAAGAAGCTGGTGCCGGACGGCGCGGGCGTGATCGTCCGGACCGCCGCCGAGGGCGCCAGCGAGGACGAGCTGGCGCGCGATGTCAAGCGACTCCAGGCGCAGTGGGAGGACATCCAGGCCAAGGCGGCCGAGGGCGGCGCCCCGGTGCTGCTCTACGAGGAGCCCGACCTGGTCATCCGGGTCGTCAGGGACCTGTTCAACGAGGACTTCCGCGAGCTGGTGATCGAGGGCGAGCAGTCGTACGACATGGTCGAGTCGTACCTGTCGCACGTCTCGCCGGACCTGGTCGCCCGGCTCCGCCGGCACGTCGGCGCGGCCGACGTCTTCGCCGAGTACCGGATCGACGAGCAGATCATCAAGGGGCTGGACCGCAAGGTCTTCCTCCCCTCGGGCGGGTCGCTGGTGATCGACCGGACCGAGGCGATGACGGTCATCGACGTCAACACCGGCAAGTACACCGGCTCCGGTGGCAACCTGGAGGAGACGGTCACCCGGAACAACCTGGAGGCGGCGGAGGAGATCGTCCGCCAGCTCCGGCTGCGCGACCTCGGCGGCATCGTCGTGATCGACTTCATCGACATGGTGCTGGAGTCCAACCGCGAGCTGGTGCTGCGCCGGTTGACCGAGTGCCTGGGCCGGGACCGTACCAAGCACCAGGTCACCGAGATCACCTCCCTCGGTCTGGTGCAGATGACCCGCAAGCGGATCGGCGCGGGCCTGCTGGAGGCGTTCAGCGAGACCTGCGAGTGCTGCAAGGGCCGGGGCCTGATCATCCACACCGAGCCGGTGCCGGAGAAGCCGCGCTCCGGCGGCGGCGCGGGGGAGAAGGTCAAGGCGGTCGCCTCGGCCGTGGCCGCCCCGGCGGCGGCGGAGCAGGGCGCCGGGGCGTCCCGGCGGCGGGCGCGCAAGAGCGCGCCGGCCGAGCGCACCGTGGCCGAGGTCACCGAGACCGACGCCGACGCCGGCCCGGAGACCGAGTATCACGACACCATGGGCTACGACCTGTCCCGCTACGAGGCGGACACCGCCGCCGCCGGAGAGGTCGCCGACAGCCAGACGGGCGAGTCGGCCCGGCTGGCCGCCCCGGACGACCCGGACGCGCTCTCCGACGCCGACGGCGACGAGTCGGAGGGCGGCTCCGGCCGGCGCCGCTCCCGCCGCAGCGGCGCGCGGCGGCGTACCCGGCCGTGACCGGCTGACCGACCCGACGTGTGACAGGGCCCCTTCCCGCTGATGTCCGGCGGGAGGGGCCCTGTCGTATGGTCGATCCCCGGCCACGATCGGCCGCCTGCGGTCAGGAGAAGAACGATGCGCCGTCTGCTCGCCGTCACCGCGCTCACCGCTGCCCTGCTCGCCGGCGCCGGGTGCGCGGCCGAGCGCCCGGAGCGGGCCGGCCCGGCCGGCGACGCGCCGACCGGTGGCGCCACGCCGGGCGGGCCCACCGGCACCGGGCCGGGGGCCGGCAGCGGGGCGGCCGGCGGCAACGCGCCCGAGGTGTGTGCCGCGGCACAGCGGGCCGGCGAGACGGCCGTGCGGACGTACGTCGAGGAACTCGGCAAGATGGTCGCGGCGGTCGGGGCGGACGACGCCACGGCGGCCCGGACCGCCCGGGACCGCATCTCCACCGCGCTGACCGACTGGCGCGGCACGCTGCGGCGCGAGTCGACCCGGGCCGAGGACGCGCAGCTCAAGACCCTTCTCGCGGACATGGCGGCGGAGGTCGGCACGTTGGGCACCGACGTCGACTCGATCGACGAGACCGAGCTGGACCGGCTCCGGCAGCGCCTCGACCAGCTCTGCGCCCGCTGACCGGCGGGGCCCGGTTTGGGCGTCGGCCCTCCGATGGCGTACGCTGGCCTGCGGTGCACTTTGGTGTACCGAGTTCTCGCGTGCCCGCGCCGCCGTGCCTCTGCTACCCGGCGAGCCGCCGCGGGAACACCCGCCAGCAGCCTCAACGACAGGGAGTCCGCCTCCGATGTACGCGATCGTCAAGACCGGCGGCAAGCAGTACAAGGTCGCCGAGGGCGACGTGATCGAGGTCGAGAAGCTCGTCGGTGCCCCCGGCGACGCGGTGAAGCTCACCGCGGTGCTCCTCGTCGACGGTGACGACCTGGTGACCGACGCGGCGAAGCTTGCCAAGGTCGCGGTGTCCGGCGAGATCGCCGCGCACACCAAGGGCCCGAAGATCCGGATCCACAAGTTCAAGAACAAGACCGGCTACCACAAGCGCCAGGGTCACCGCCAGCCGTTGACCCAGGTCAAGGTGACCGGCATCTCCAGCGGGAAGTAGGTCGTCCTCAGATGGCTCACAAAAAGGGTGCGTCCAGCTCGCGCAACGGTCGTGACTCCGCGGCCCAGCGGCTCGGCGTGAAGCGCTTCGGTGGTCAGGTCGTCAGCGCGGGTGAGATCCTCATCCGTCAGCGTGGCACCAAGTTCCACCCCGGTGACCTGGTCGGCCGCGGCGGAGACGACACGCTCTTCGCGCTGGCCGCCGGTGCGGTCCAGTTCGGCACCAAGCGCGGTCGCAAGACCGTCAGCATCGTGCCGCAGCAGTAGTCTTCCGGCGAAGCGGGCCGCGGACCTCGTGTCCCGGCCCGCTTCGCCTTTTCTCGTGCGGGGCGTGAACCTCGCTGGAAGGATTGACGCCCGTGGCGACGTTCGTTGACCGGGTCGTCCTGCACCTGCAGGCCGGCGATGGCGGGCACGGTTGTGCCTCGATCCACCGGGAGAAGTTCAAGCCGTTCGGTGGCCCCGACGGCGGCAACGGCGGGCACGGCGGCAGCGTGTCCCTGGTGGTCGACCCGCAGGTGACGACGCTGCTCGACTTCCACTTCCGCCCGCACGTGAAGGCCGAGAACGGCAAGGGTGGCGCCGGCTCGAACCGGGACGGCGCCAACGGGCGCAACCTCGTGCTCAAGGTGCCGAACGGCACCGTGGTGCAGGCCCCCGACGGCACGGTCCTGGCCGACATGGTCGGTGAGGGTACGACCTTCGAGGTGGCCCGGGGCGGGCGCGGCGGCCGGGGCAACGCGTCGCTGGCCAACGCCCGGCGCAAGGCCCCCGGCTTCGCGGAGCTGGGCGAGCCCGGCGAGCAGCTCGACGTGGTGCTGGAGCTCAAGAGCGTCGCCGACGTCGGGCTGGTGGGCTTCCCGTCGGCCGGCAAGTCGTCGCTGATCTCGGTGATCTCAGCCGCCAAGCCGAAGATCGCCGACTACCCGTTCACCACCCTGGTGCCCAACCTGGGCGTGGTCCGGCTGGACAACCACACCTTCACCGTCGCCGACGTGCCCGGCCTGATCCCCGGGGCGGCCACCGGCAAGGGTCTCGGCCTGGAGTTCCTGCGGCACATCGAGCGCTGCGCGGTGCTGGTGCACGTCATCGACACCGCCACCCTGGAGCCCGGCCGGGATCCGGTCGCCGACATCGACACCATCGAGGCCGAGCTGGCCGAGTACGGCGGCCTGGCCGACCGCCCCCGGCTGGTGGCGCTCAACAAGGTCGACGTGCCGGACGGCCGGGACCTGGCCGAGATCGTCCGTCCCGACCTGGAGGAGCGCGGTTTCCGGGTGTTCGAGGTCTCCGCGGCGACCCGGGAGGGGCTCAAGGAGCTCATGTACGCCATGGCGGAGCTGGTGGAGCAGGGACGCAGGGCCGCGCCGCCGGCCGAGGCGACCCGGATCGTGATCCGGCCCCGGGCGGTCGACGACGCCGGCTTCACCATCGAGGCCGCCCCGGACGGCGCCTGGGTCGTGCGCGGCGTCCGTCCCGAGCGGTGGGTGCGGCAGACGAACTTCGACAACGACGAGGCCGTGGGCTACCTGGCGGACCGGCTGGCCCGCCTGGGCGTCGAGGAGAAGCTGGGCAAGGCCGGCGCGGAACCGGGCGACCTGGTGCGGATCGGCGAGCGGGAGTTCGACTGGCAGCCGACCCTCTACGCCGGGGCCGACTTCATCCCCGGCAACCGGGGGACCGACGTCCGGCTGGAGGAGAAGTCCACCCGGGCGTCCGCCGCCGAGCGGCTGGCGGCCCGCAAGGCCCGCCGGCAGCGTCCGGAGGACGAGTTCGAGGGCACCGACGCCGACGTCTCGGACGACGTCGACCAGTCGGTCGGGGGCGACTTCGACGAGGCCGGCCCGGCCCGGGACGCCGGCCCGTCCGGCGGGGCGGGCCCGGCCCACGGGCTCGGCGCCTCCCGCGCCGCCACGGAGGACGACGCCGGATAGCCGGTCGCGCTCCGTGAGCGGGTCGACTGCCGGAAACCTGCCCGAAATCCCCGCCGCCTAGCGTGGCCTGATGCTGATCGAGTCCCGCCCCGCCACCGATCCGGAGATCGACGCCCTGGTCACCGCCCAGCAGCGCGAGCTGCGGGCGGCCGACGGCGGGCTGGACGGCCAGGCGACCGTCACCCACGACGACATCCGCTACCTGGCGGTGGTCGCCGACGGGCGGGCGGTCGCCTGCGGCGGGATCCAGGCGCTCGACGCCGGCACCGGTGAGGTGAAGCGGATGTACGTCCGCCCGGCGTACCGGGGGCGGGGCATCGCCCGGCAGTTGCTTACCGCGCTGGAGGAGCTGGCCTTCCAGCAGGGGTACGGGGAGCTCCGCCTGGAGACCGGCACGTACCTGCCGGCCGCGATCGGGCTCTACACCTCCAGCGGCTACGAGCCGATCCCGGTCTACGGCGAGTACGTCGGCAACCCGTACAGCGTGTGCTTCGCCAAGCGGCTGCGCGTGCCGGCCTGACGGCGGCCGGGCGGTCAGTCGCCGGTGTGCGCGTGCGCCGCGGTGACCGGCTTCGACTCCGGCGACGCGTGCTGACGCAGGAAGATGCTCAGCACGATCAGCGTGCCGACGGCGAGGAACTCGCTCTGCCAGTTCTGCATCGACTGGAACCAGAACTCGCTCGTGCCGAGGAACTCCCACACGCCGATCGGCGGCGCGCCGCTCTGCAACGCCTGCTGCTCGTTGTATTCGGCGGTCCCGCCGAGCAGGTGGCCGACGAACGAGCCGGCGAAGATCAGCAGCAGCGCGATGGAGAGGCTGTTGCGGTAGACCACCAGGGGCAGCCCGCCGGCGCGTACCGGCCAGGGGGAGTCCGGGGTGGCCCGCCGCTCGTCGTCCTTGGGCCGGTCGGTCTGCCCCACCGGCTTCGACTCCGCCGAGCCGCGCTGCACCAGGTAGGCGGTGAGTAGCACGTAGCCGCCCATCTGGAGGAACTCCGACTCCCAGTTCTCGAAGACCGACTCCATGAAGTGCCCGCTGCCCAGGTACGCCAGCCAGCTGGTCGGCGCGGCCCCGAACTCGGCCAGCTCCTCGTTGTGCGTCTGCCAACCGAACACGCTCTGCAACACCAGGAAGACGAGGAACGCGCCGAACATCGCCACCGTCAGCGCATTGTCCCGCAACCACCTCGGCATGACGACCTCCTCGTCGACGGACCTCCGGCCTCCCTGCCCGGAGGGCGTGCCGGGCAAACGCCGCGACGTGGGTGCCGGTCAGGGGCGGTCGAAGGGGTCGTCCAGCCGGGTGCCCGTGCCCACCTGGTTGGAGAGCAGCAGCCCGAGGGCGAGCATGCCGAAGCCGAGGACCAGGTGCAGCCAGTTGTCGGCGTCGTTGACCGGGATGAAGTTCGCCGCGCTCTCCCGGTCGATCGCGAAGCCGTACAGCCACAGGCCGAGGTAGAGGGCGCCGCCGCCGGCGAGGAAGATCCGGGCCCCGGCGACGCTGCGGGCCAGCACCAGGCCGGCCAGCCCGAAGCCCAGGTGCAGCGCGTTGTGCAGGATCGACACTTGGAACAGGCCGAGCAGCCGGGCCTCGGAGTGGTGGCCGGCGAACGTCATGTCGTCGTAGCCGGTGGTGATGCCGGGGATGAATCCGAGCACCCCGATCAGGGCGAAGACCCCGGCCGCGGCCACGGCGGCGAGCTGCACCTTCGGCTTCGGGCCCGGCTGGCCGCCGCGTGCGTTCCGTGCCATCGATTCACCTCCGTGGACCCGCGGAACGCCCTGCCCGCGGCGCCTGCCCGGAGAGACCGACGTCGCCGTGCGCGACGACGCCGTCACCCGACCCGACGATCCTCCATTTTGTAGACCCGCGGCGGCGGGGCGCAGGAGAAGTCACGAACGAGGTATGGAACCGGCGACGCAGGGTAGGTCAAGAGATGCGACGGCAGGAACGGCCGACGCATCCCCCCAGCACAAGACCCGCGGAGACTTTCCGAGCGGAAGGGAAATCATGACCTACGATCTGTCACCCACGACTTCCACGTACGGGCAGGAGTCGAGCAACGGCAGCGGCGTCCGCGAGCAGGCCCGTCAGGTCGGCTCGGAGGCCAAGCAGGCCGGCGGCGCCGTCGCCGAGACGGCCAAGGAGCAGGGCCGGGAGGTCGTCGGCGAGGCGAAGCTCCAGGCGCGCAACCTCTACGGCGAGGCCCGCAGCCAGCTCGCCAGCCAGGCCGGCGACCAGCAGCGGCGTGCCGCCGGCGGGCTCCGCTCGCTGGCCGACGAGATGCGCTCGATGGCCGAGCAGGGCGGCCAGGCCGGCCCGGTGAGCGAGATCGCCCGCCAGGCCGCCGACCGGGTGCACGGCGTGGCCGGCTGGCTGGAGCAGCGCGAGCCCGGCGACCTCATCGCCGAGGTGCGCGACTACGCGCGTCGCAACCCGGGCACCTTCCTGGTCGGCGCCGCCGTGCTGGGTGTGCTCGCCGGCCGGCTGACCAAGAACATCTCGGCCGCCGGCGACAACCAGGGCGGCAACGGCTACCCCGCGTACGGCTCGGGCGCCGGCTACGACCCGGAGCGGACCGCGGTCATCCCGACCCCGCCGGCCCCGCGTGCGGTGCCGGACGCCGTACCGCCGGGCGGCTACCTCGACCCGACCCCGGGCGCGTACGCCGACCCGCAGACCACCACCAGCTACGCCGACCCCGCGGGCGGCGTCGGCCAGCCGCTGCCGCCGGTGAGCCAGACCGACCCGCTGCCGGGCGTGCCGTCGACCGGGACCACCCGTCCGTGAGCCCACGAATCATCCGAAGGGAGGCGGCGGCATGAGCATGCCGACGCAGGGGGCGGGGCTCGACTCCGGTTACCACCCCCACGACGCGGACGAGGTCAGGGGCAGCTCGATCGGCGAGCTGATGCGCCAGGTCACCACCGACCTGTCGACCCTGATGCGGCAGGAGGTCGAGCTGGCCAAGGCCGAGATCCGCCAGGAGGGCAAGAAGGCGGGCAAGGCCGCCGGCCTCTTCGGTGGCGCCGGTTTCGGCGGCTACATGGTGGCCCTCTTCCTCTCGCTGGCCCTCTGGGCCGGGCTGTCCAACGTGATGGACGCCGGCTGGGCGGCCCTGATCGTGGCCGTCATCTGGGGCGCGATCGCCGCGGTCCTCTACTCCAAGGCCAAGACGAGCGCCGAGCGCATCCGCGGCCTCAAGCAGACCAACGACAGCGTGCAGCGGATCCCCGACGCGCTCAAGCCCCACCCGCAGGAGGTCACCCGATGAGCACCGACCCGGACCAGATCCGCCGGGAGATCGAAGCCACCCGGAACAACCTGAGTTCCGACGTGGACGCGCTGGCGTACAAGGTCAGCCCCGCCCGCATCGTCGACGACCGCAAGCAGCGGGCCCGCAACGCACTGCAGAATGTGAGGGACAAGGTGATGGGAAGCGCTTCCGACCTGGGTCACAGCACCAAGCACGGCGCCCACGCGGTGGGCGACCACGCCTCCTCGGTGGCGTCGACCGTGAGCGACAAGGCCCACTCGGCCGCCTCGACGGTCGGCGACAAGGCGCACTCGGCGGCCTCGACGGTCAGCGACGCCGCGCAGCGGGCGCCGCACGTGATCCGGCAGAAGTCCGAGGGCAACCCGCTGGCCGCCGGTCTGATCGCCTTCGGCGTCGGCTGGCTCGCCTCCTCGCTGATCCCGTCGACCCGCCGCGAGCAGCAGGTGGCGTCGCAGGTCAGGGAGAAGGCCGGCGAGCACGCCGGGGTGGTGAAGGAGAAGCTCGGCGAGGTCGCCAACGAGCTGAAGGAGGAGCTGCGCGAGCCGGTGCAGCACGCCACCCAGTCGGTGCGCTCCACCGCCCAGGACGCGGTGCACGCCGTCAAGGACGACACCCGGTCGGCCGCGCACGACGTGAAGGACCACGCGCAGCAGTCCCGCGAACAGGTGCGGTACTGACCAGCCCGATCACCGTACGCCGCAGCTCGCGGCCACTCCCGGAGCATCCTCCGGTCAGTGGCCGCGAGCTGTCGTGTGCGTCCCGGGCGCGGGTCGTCGTGGGCGGAGGGTGCGCGGGTCGTCAGCGCAGGTGACGGCGGAGGGTGCGTTCGAAGTGGGCGGCGCGCCGCACCCGGCCGCCGGCGTAGCGGACCCCGCCGAAGAGCAGGCGCCGGCCGACGGCGAGCCAGCCGCACACGCCGCGTTCCAGCACCCAGAACGGGGCCGCCAGGGCGGTGGCCGGCGGGAAGACCGCGGCGCCCCCGCCCCGGCGCCGGCCCGCCTCGGCGAGCGCCACCGTGGTCGCGGCCGCCCCGAGCAGCAGCCCCGGTCGCCGGGTCGCGACCGCCGCCGCCAGCGCCGGCAGGACCGCGAGTGAGGCCACCAGGCGGGCCGGCTGGGCCAGGTCGTCGTACGCCTGGCGGACCCGCTGGCCCAGGAAGTGGGCGGTGTCCGGCGGCAGCCGGCGTACGTGCAGCCAGGGGGGTGCCGCCTCGGTCCCCCCGTACGCGCGCACGGTGCGGATCAGCTCCAGGTTCTCGAAGAGCACGTCCGGGTCGTACCCGCCCATGGCGAGGAAGGTGCTCCGGCGTACCGCCAGGGTGCCGGGGTAGTCGGCGCCGAGCGCCCGGTTGAGCAGGGTGCGCCCGGTGTCCCACCACGCGTGCCAGGGCAGCGGGTCGAAGTAGTTCTGCGGCCGGACCAGGTCCACCCGGTCGAGCAGCCGGTGCACGGCGAGCAGCCCCGCCCCGTCGTAGCGGACGTCGTCGTCGGCGATCACCACGTGCTCGTGCCGGGCCGCGCCGACGCCGGTGAGCACCCCGGTCACCTTGCCGTTGACGCCGCGCAGGGCGGGATCCGGCCGCAGGTGCCGGACCAGACCGCGCCAGGCCCGCGCGTGCCGGGCGAACAGTGCCGGGGGCGACCCGTCGACCACGGTCACGTCCACCCGGGCGCTCAGCCGGCGCAGGTACCCGGTCAGCTCGGCCAGGCCGGCGTCGTCGGTCCAGCGCAGCGGCAGCACGTACGCGAGGGGAAGGCGGCGGTCGTCGGCGTTCCCGGCCGTCGGCGCGCCGGTGCCGCGCTCCTCGCCGCCGGGCGCGGCACCGGCCGGGCGGGCGGGGGCGCTCACCCCTGCTCCGGACGGCGGTAGACGGACACGTGCTCGCGGCTGTGGTCGGTGAACGGCCGGCCGCCCCAGTCCTCCCACCGGTGCTCGCGGCGCAGCCCGGCCAGCTCGGCCATCAGGTCCAGCTCCGCCGGCCAGGCGTAGCGGTGGTTGGCGGGCAGCAGGTGCACCCCGCCGTTGGTGAAACGGACCTTCGTGGTGGTCATCCGCTGCTCGGCGGGGTGCAGCAGGGCCGCCTCCAGCAGCACCACGTCCTCCGCCACCCGCACCGGCCGCAGCGCGCCGCCCGCGCGGAAGGCACCCGGGTCGGGCACCCACGCCTCGACGACGAACCGGCCGCCGGGGCGCAGGTGGGCGGCGGCGTTGCGGAAGCAGGCCACCTGGGCGGCCTGGTCCGGCAGCGCGAAGATCGTGTTGAACGCGAGCACCACCAGGGCGAACTCGCCGGGCACCCGGGTCTCGGCGAAGTCGCCGACGGCCACCTCGACGGCGTCCCCGCCGGGCTTGGCGCGCAGCCCGGCGGCCATCTCGGGGGAGCCCTCGACACCGGCGACGGTCAGTCCCCGCGCGACCAGCGGCAGGGCGAGCCGGCCGGTGCCGATGCCGAACTCGCACACCGGGCCGCCGTCGGCCAACGCGGCGAGGCGCTCCACCGCCGCGTCCGGTGTCAGGTGCGCGTACGTCTCGTCGTAGACGTCCGCGGCGTGCCGGCCGTACTCGCTGGCGTCGAAGGACACGGTGCCTCCCGGTGGCGGTGGGTGCCCGCAGCAGGTGCCCGGTTATCGGCCGGGCAAACCGGTGCGTCGTTTCGGTCGGGCGGTGCCGGGTAGCGCAACTGGTGCGGGTGGTCCATCCCCGGGCACCCGGGTGGAGGAGACGTGATGACCAGCAACGGAACGAGGTGGGCGCTGCTCGGTGCCAGCACCCTGACCGTGGTCGGCGTCGGCCGGGCGGTGGCCCGTCGACGACGCCGGCGCCAGCCCGAGCGCCGCGACGGCTGGTACGTGGTGCGGCGCGGGGTGACGATCGACCGGCCGGCGGAGGCGGTGATCGGCTTCTGGACCGACCGGGAGCGGATGGACCGGGCGTTGGCCGAGTGGGCGACGCTGGAGCAGCTCGGCGACGACCGGTGGCGCTGCGTGGCGCGGGACCCGGCCGGTGGGGGTACCGAGTGGCGGGCCGAGATCACCGTCGAGGGCCCCGGGCGGCTGCGCTGGCGGGTCACCGACGGGCCCGAGCAGGAGGGCACCGTCCAGCTGACACCGGCGCCCCGGGACCGGGGCACGGAGGTCCGCGCCGAGCTGCGGTGGCGCTCCGGGCCGCTGCGCCGGGCGTTCGGACTCCTCGGCGGCGACGACCCGGACCTGGCCCTGCGGGACGCGTTGCGTCGGGTGAAGGCGCTGGTGGAGTGCGGCCAGGTCATCGACACCCGGCGGGACCCGTCCGGGCGCGGGCCGGCCCAGGAGAAGGCGACCGACAAGGTGCGGGAGAAGCTGCGGACGGGAGGACGGGCGTGAGGGCGCTCTGCTGGGAAGGCGTTGGCAAGCTGGCCGTACGCGACGTGCCGGAGCCGCGCATCCGCGCCGAGGGCGACGTCATCGTCAAGGTCGGCGCCAGCAGCGTCTGCGGCTCCGACCTGCACCTGATCAACGGCTTCCTGCCGGCGATGCGGGAGGGCGACGTCCTCGGCCACGAGTTCATGGGCGAGGTCGTGGAGACCGGCCCCGGCGTACGGCGGCTGCGCGTCGGCGACCGCGTCGTGGTCGGCTCGGTGGTGGCCTGCGGCGGCTGCTGGTACTGCCGCACCGAGCAGTACTCGCTCTGCGACAACTCCAACCCGCAGCCGGTCTTCACCGAGAAGCTCTGGGGGCACTCGCCGGCCGGCATCCTCGGCTACTCGCACGCCGCCGGGGGCTACTCAGGCAGCCACGCCGAGTACGTCCGGGTGCCCTTCGGCGACATCGGGGCGTTCACGGTGCCCGACGGGGTGCCCGACGACTCGGTGGTGTTCGCCTCCGACGCGATGCCCACCGGCTGGATGGCCGCCGACTTCTGCGCGCTGAAGGGCGGCGAGGTGGTCGCGGTCTGGGGCGCCGGCGGGGTCGGCCAGATGGCGGCCCGGTCGGCGCAGCTCCTCGGCGCCGAGCGGGTGATCGTGATCGACCGGCTGCCGGAGCGGCTCGCCACCGCCGCCGACCGCCTCGGCGTGGAGACGGTCAACTACGCCGAGACCGACGTGCTGGAGGCGCTGCGGGAGATGACCGCCGGCCGGGGCCCGGACGCGTGCATCGAGGCCGTCGGCATGGAGTCGCACGACGTCGGACCGGTGTACGCGTACGACAAGGCGAAGCAGACCGCCCGGATGCAGACCGACCGCCCCACGTCGGTCCGACAGGCGATCATGGCCTGCCGCAAGGGCGGCACGGTGAGCATCGTCGGCGTCTACGCCGGCCTGGTGGACAAGTTCCCGCTCGGCGCGGCGATGAACAAGGCGCTGGTGCTGCGGATGGGTCAGATGCACGCCCAGCGCTACATCCCGATGGTGCTGGACCGGATCGCGGCCGGCGAGATCGATCCCGGTTACCTGGCCACCCACCCGATGCCGCTGGAGGAGGGCGCGCGGGGCTACGAGATGTTCGAGAAGAAGGAGGACGGCTGCCTGCGCAGCGTCCTGCACCCGGCCTGAGCGCGCCACGACCGCACCGCCCCGGGAGCCGGCGAGCTCCCCGGGGCGGTGCCGTGTTCAGGCCGTGCGGCGGACGTTGGTGATCAGGAACCCGCTCGGCGGCAGCGCCGGCATCCGGTGCAGGCTCAGCGCCAGGTCCTGCGGCGGCACGTCGTAGCGCATCGTCGTCGTCAGGTTCGTGACCGCCCGCTTCATCAGCTCGATCGTGATCCACTCGCCGGCGCAGCGGTGACCGGTCAGGTGCTCGCCGCCGCCCTGCGGCACGAGGGCGAACGGGTCGCCCCGCCAGCCGGTGAAGCGCTCCGGCCGGAACCGCTCCGGCTCCGGCCAGAGCGCCGGGTGGTGGTTGGTGCCGTACAGGTCGAGCAGCACCCGCCGGCCGCGTGGGAAGTGGTAGCCCTGCCAGTCGAACGGGCGCCGGACCCGGGCGGCGGCCACCGGGAAGAACGGGTAGTAGCGGCGTACCTCCTGCACGAAGCTCTCGGTGGCCTCGTCGCTCTCCCGGACCCGTTCCCGCCAGGCCGGGTGGTCGTGCAGGGCCAGCGCGGCGAAGACGACGAAGCGGTCGACGGCGACCGTGGGACGCAGCACGTTGAGCAGCTCGACGGCCGCGATCCGCCGGGGGAGCAGCCGACCGTGGGCGTCGCGGTGCTCGGCGATCACCCGCAGCGCGCTGCCCTCGGGGGCGGGGAGGGCGCCGGCGCGCTCCCGGTCGACGACCTGGCCGATCCAGCGTTCGCCCCGGCGGCGGCCCCACAGGCCACGCCAGTGCCGGGGGCCGAGGGCCGCCGGTCCCTCGATCATCGCGTGCAGTTCGGCGGTACGCCGCTCCACCTCGCTGTCCGCGAGCGGTACGCCGGCCCAGGCGCAGACCGCGCGGGTCAGCATCCGGCCGACCTCGTCGTATAGCACCACCGGCCCGCCCGACTCCCAGGACGGGACGCGGGCCCGCCACTCGTCGTCGAAGAGCTGCGCGAGCTGCCGGACCGCGGTCGGCGTCATGATCGACATGAACATGGCCTTGCGGTCGGCGTGGTCCGTCCCGTCGAGGCCCTGCACGCCGCCGCGGCCGGTGAGGGTGCGCTGCGCCCGCGTCGGCATGGCGCCCGCCCGGACGAAGCGCTCGGTGTCGTAGAAGAGCTCCGCCGCCGGCCGGCCGCGCAGGCAGATGGTGGGCGCCAGCAGCAGCCGGGCCTGGAAGATGTCGGTGCCGTGGCGGTCGCAGCGCTGGCCGACGAAACGGTAGCCGTCGCGCAGGAACGCCAGGGAACTGTCCGGGCTGCGCTCCGTCGGGATGGTCGCCATCGGGCCTCCTGACCGGGGTGCGGCCGTTGCCGGCCGGGTCCTGTCCGTGCCTCTGCGTCTACCCACGCCGGCGTGGCTGAACCCCGCGCCCGCGTGGCGCGGGCGGCGCCGAGGGCGCGGGGAGGGGCCAGCGGACGACGCGTCAGCTGGCCCCTCCCAGGGACGCGGAGAGCTGGTTTTCTCGGGGGAGCGGTCCGTCGGTCCGCCGCCGACAGGACGCCGGCGACGGCCGGGACGGAGCGCGGGGCGGCTCACCGGAGGACGAGGCCGCCCACGATCGCCACGGGAGGACGCATGCGTGACAACAGGCCGGCGTACTGGCGGCAACGGCAGGCGCGGGAGGCGCTCGGCACGGCCGGGCAGGTCGCCGGCGCGTCGTTGATCGCGCCGCCCCGCCGCTCGGCCCGGCCGGACCGGTTCTTCACGGTGCATCTCGGCTTCACCGCCGCCGACCTGGCGTCGGCCCGGGAGCTGGCCGTCGGGTACGCGGAGGCGCTGAGTCTGCTGCGGCCCGAGGTGGCCCTGGGCGCGTCGGCGCTGTCACCGGCCGAGGCGTGGCAGCAGGCCGAGCGGTTGTTCTGCGGCGCGTCCGGCCCGGACGGCGAGCGCTGCGCCGACGTCGCCGGCCATCCCGGCTTCCATCACGCCCCGGGGCCGGGCGGGCTCGGCTGGGGCGACGGCGACCAGCCCGCCATTCGAGATCATTGATGCGGCAGCCGCGCGTACGGGCGATTGGACCACGTCACCCGTACGCGCGGCTGTCGGATATGCGTCGGGAGCCTGGGACCCGGGAGCGGGTCATCGCATTTGCCGTCACCGAAAAAGCACTGTGCCGGGAATCCCGAATACGGCTCAATTCGAAACGGCGATCCCCCTGCTGAGGAATTGATCTCAAATCCCGTGCCGGAGCAACCCGATCGTCGATCGTCCGTTTTATTGCCATTTAACGGCCCAGTCCGCGACGCCGGCAGTGTCGAAAGGTCAGACCCGATCACCAATGCCGGAAGTGCTTCGTTTGTTCACCGAGGCAACCGCGCCGGGTGACCGGGAGGTTGACTCCCCACCAGGCGGAAACGACCGCTCCTGCGAGTTCGGGGGAATCGCACATGCACGTGATGCTGGCCTGGTTCGCCGACGACAATCTGTCGGAGAGCGCCCGGCGCGCCGCGAGCCATCGCTTCGAAACGGCCGTCGCCGACGTGGTGCCCGACAGTTTCGTACGACACGAATTCGGGGCCGACGACTGGGGCGTGACGGTCCTGCACCGCAGCGATCAGGGCCCCTACCGGTGGCCGACCGTCGACACCGTCGGGCCGGTCACCGCCGTGTCGCTCGGGCTGCCCGTGGGTGTCGACGTGACGGGCGGTCCGGCGGCGCTGGCCGGACGCCTGCTGGCCGGCGAGGAGGTGCACCGTGAGGTGGTGCCGCCGTTCGGCCTGCTGGCCCTCGACGCGGGCGGGAACTTCGCCCTGCAACAGGACTGGATCGGCATGTGCCGGGTCTTCACGGGCGGGTCGGGCGGCCTGACGGCCTTCTGCACCCGGCCCAGCCTGCTGGCCGCGTTCCTGCACGGCGACCTGCGGCCCGACCTGGACGGCTGGATGTCGTACACCCTCTGCGGGCACTTCGGCGGCGACAGCTCCCCGGTGCGGGGCGCCCGGCTGCTCCGCCCCGGCGAGCGGGTGACCGGCCGCCGGCGCGACGGCGGCGGGTGGCAGCTCACCACCACCACGAGGTACGCCACCGACGACGTGGTGCGGGACGGACTGGCGGCGCGGGGCCGACCGGTGACCGAGCTGCTCGACCGCGCCGCCGATGCCATCACGAGCACCGCCGCCAGCATCCACGGCCTGCACGACGAGGACATCACCCTCGGGCTGTCGGGCGGGAAGGACTCCCGGCTCATCGCCGCGTCGCTGATCGCGGCCGGCCGGACCCCGAGGTTCCTGACCAACGAGGACACCCGCGCCGAGGGCGAGGTCGCCCGTGAGCTGGTGCGGATCCTGCGCGACAAGCGGGGACTGCACCCCGAGCACACGCTCCGGCTCGCCGGGGCGCGGGCCAACGTGCTCGGCACCGGCCTGCACGAGCGGGCCCGGCGACTGCAACGGCTGACCGACCACCAGTTCCCCTCCAGCTACCTGGTGCGCCCGGCCGGCCCCGGACGCCTGGTAGACCAGGCCGGCCCGGCCACCTTCACCGGTGCCGCCGGCGAACTCGCCACCGAGTACTGGTATCCCCCGACGGACGACGACGGCGGCCCCTCCCCGCAGGAGACCGCCCTGGCCCGGCTGCTCAACGCCGTGCCGACGGGCGTCGCCGACACGGCCGTGGTCACCGCGGAGCGGGAGAGGATCGGCGGCCTGCTCGACCACGGTAGCGGGCTCGGCCTGCACGACCTGCGCCTGGTCGACTACATCTACCTGGTGGAGCGGGTCCGCCGCTGGTACACCTCCGCCTACGCGATCGGGATGGTCACCCCGTTCCTGTCGCCCGGCTTCGTCGCGGCCACCTTCGCGTTGACTCCGCAGCAGAAGCGCGAGCGGCTGATGCACACCGGGCTGATCGCCCGCCTGGTGCCCGAGTGGGCGCAGGTCCCGTTCGTCAGCGTCTCCACCGGCCCGTCCACCGCCACCCGGGTGTGGGAGGGCGACGGCCTCCAGGCCATGGCCGAGCTGCTGGACACCGCGCACGGCCCGCTGACCCGGCTCGTCCGCCGGCCCGCCGTGGAGAAGGCGCTCCGCGCCGCGGCCCGGGGCGGCCGACCCGATCAGCGGACGCTGCAACAGTTCACCTGGCTGGCGCTCGCCTCCGAGCAGCTCGAACCGGGCACCACCCGACCCGCCACCGGCGCCGCGTACGCCCGGATCACCGCGCCCCCGCAGCAACGCCAGCCGGTTGGCGGCGCGGTCGCCCGACTGCGCTGGATAAAACGGACGCGTCTCGGTGACCGGCTCTGGTCGGCGGTGGCCAGGCGGGTGCGCCCACGGCGACCGGGCCAGTGAGCCGACCCATCGACGATGTCCTATTGCGAAGCCTGCGTGACCACGAGTAGCTTGGCACCGTCGCAGAGCCGAGCCGGCCTCGCACCCGTACGTCGCACTCGTCACGAGCGCGCCGCGCACCGCCATCCGCGTGCGCCTGGGCAGGCGTGCCTGTGCCCCGATCCGTCGGGGCCTCACCCTGAGGTAGGCCATGAAGAGAAGACTGCTCTCCGTCGGCGCCGCGTTGCTCGCCGTCGCCGCGTCCGTCCTGATGTTCGTCAAGCCGGCGGACGCGGCCGTGGGACTGCACGTCGACGGACGCAACATCGTCGAGGCGAACGGCCAGCCGTTCGTCATGCGAGGTGTCAACCACCCCCACGTCTGGTACACCGGCGAGACCGACTCGTTCGCCGACGTCAAGGCGCTCGGCGCCAACACCGTCCGGGTGGTGCTGGGCAGCGGCAAGCGCTGGGGCCCGTCCACCGACGTCGCCGACGTGATCTCACTGTGCAAGCAGAACCGGCTGATCTGCGTACTGGAGGTCCACGACACCACGGGCTACGGCGAGGAGGGCGCCGCCGCGTCGCTCGACGAGGCGGTCGACTACTGGATCAGCCAGAAGAGCGCGCTCGTCGGCCAGGAGAACTACGTCGTCATCAACATCGGCAACGAGCCGATCGGCAACGTCGACGCCGGCCAGTGGACCGCCGCGACCACCGCCGCGATCACGAAGATGCGCGCCAGCGGCTTCGAGCACCTTCTCATGGTCGACGCGCCCAACTGGGGTCAGGACTGGCAGTACGTCATGCGGGACAACGCGCAGGCGATCCTGGACGCCGACAGCCGGCAGAACACCGTGCTGTCCATCCACATGTACGCGGTGTTCAACACGGCCACGGCCATCACCGACTACCTGGACCGGTTCGAGGACAACGGGTGGCCACTGGTCATCGGCGAGTTCGGCTGGCGGTTCAACGCCAACGAGGTCGACCACGAGACGATCCTGGCCGAGTCGCAGGCCCGTGGTCTGGGCTACCTCGGCTGGTCCTGGAGCGGAAACACCGACCCGATCCTGGACATGGCCACCAGCTTCGACCCCGCGCGGCTCACCACCTGGGGCGAGCGGATCTTCAACGGCGCCAACGGCATCAGGGCCACCGCCAGGGAGGCCACGATCTTCGGCGGTGGGCCGACCGGGACGCCCTCGCCCATCCCCACCCCGACGAAATCACCCACCCCCAGCCCGACCGGCGGCGGCAAGGCCTGCGCCGCCGAATACCGGGTGGTGGGCCAGTGGCCGGGCGGCTTCCAGGGCGAGGTCCGGGTCACCGCCGGCAGTTCGGCGATCAGCGGCTGGACCGTCACGTGGACGCTCGCCTCCGGCCAGGCCGTCAGCCAGGCCTGGAACGCGACGGTCACCACCGGCGGATCCGTCGTCACCGCCCGGAACGTGAGCTACAACGGCAGCCTCGGCGCGGGCGTCGCCACGACCTTCGGCTTCCTCGGGTCGTGGAGCGGCGACAACGCCGTCCCGACCCTCTCCTGCACTGCCACCTGACCGACCGGCAGTCCGTCCCGCGCGCGTCCGCGCGGGACGGGCGTCGCCGTCAGTCCAGGTCGAACTCGCCGTCCTGGGCGCCGGCGACGAAGGCGTCCCACTCGGCCTGCGTGAAGACCAGGACGGGGCCGTCCGGCTCGGCGGAGTTGCGCATGCCGATCAGGTCGTCGACGAAGGCGACCTCGACGGCGCTCTCGGAGGTGTCGCCCTCGGCCCGCTGCCAGACCGCCCGCGAGAGGTCGAAGTCGCCCTTGGGGTGCGAAGCCATCGTTCAATCCTCCAGTGCCACGGGGTCATGGGGGAGACACGTACGGTTCCCCATCGGGCAGGATAAGCGGATGCCGAGCCTGACCCGTGTAGAGGCGACCGCGCGTGGCGCGGCGATCACCGTCGAGTCCTATCAGGTGGACCTGGACCTGAGCGGCGACGGCGAGCGGTTCCGCTCCGACGTCACCATCCGCTTCCGCGCGACCCCCGGCGCGGCGACCTTCGTCGAGGTCCAACCCGCGAAACTGCTGGCGGTACGCCTCAACGACCGCGACGTCGACGCGTCCACGCTGGACGACAACCGGCTGCCGCTGACCGGGCTGGCCGAGACCAACACGCTCACCGTCGCCGCCGAGATGGCGTACTCGAACACCGGCGAGGGGATGCACCGCTTCGTCGACCCCGCCGACGGCGAGACCTACCTCTACGCGATGTCGTTCCTGGACAACGCGCAGCGCCTCTTCGCCGCCTTCGACCAGCCCGACCTGAAGGCCCCGGTCACCATGTCGGTCACCGCCCCGCCGCACTGGGTCGTCGCGGCCAACGGCCAGCTCGCCGCCACGCCGCGCCCCGGGCGCTGGGAGTTCGCCCCGACGGCGCCGCTGGCCACGTACTTCGTCTCGCTGATCGCCGGCCCCTGGCACGTCCGGCGCGACGAGCACGACGGCATCCCGCTCGGCGTCTACTGCCGGCGCTCCCTCGCGGCGCACCTGGACGCCGACGCCGAGGAGATCCTCACCGTCACGAAGCAGTGCCTCGACCGGTTCCACCAGCTCTTCGCCGAGCGCTACCCGTTCGGCAAGTACGACCAGGCGTTCGTGCCGGAGTTCAACGCCGGCGCGATGGAGAACCCGGGCCTCGTCACCTTCCGCGACGACTACGTCTTCCGCTCGGCGGTCACGGACACCGAGCGGGAGCAGCGCGCCACCACCATCGCCCACGAGATGGCGCACATGTGGTTCGGCGACCTGGTCACCATGCGCTGGTGGGACGACCTGTGGCTCAACGAGTCCTTCGCGGAGTACCTCGGCACCCGGGTGACCGCCGAGGCGACCCGCTTCGGCCAGGCCTGGACGACCTTCGCCCTGCGGCGCAAGGCCTGGGGCTACGCGGCCGACCAGCGCCCCTCCACCCACCCCGTGGCGCCCGAGGAGGTCGCCGACGCCGCCGAGGGCCTGCTCAACTTCGACGGCATCTCGTACGCCAAGGGCGCCAGCGTGCTGCGGCAGCTCGTCGCCTGGCTCGGCGACGACGCCTTCCTCGCCGGCCTCAACGCCCACTTCGCGAAGCACCGGTTCGGCAACGCCACCCTGACCGACCTGCTCGGCAGCCTCGCCGCAGCCGCCGGGCGGGACCTGTCCGGCTGGGCGGAGCGCTGGCTGCGCTCGGCGCAGGTCAACACGCTGCGCGCCGAGGTCACCGTCGACGCCGACGGCCGCTACACCGAGGTGGCCGTCGGGCAGACCGCGCCCGCGTCGCACCCGGTGCTGCGCCCGCACCGCATCGGCGTCGGCCGGTACGCCGCCGACGGGACGGTCGTCCGGGCGGAGGTCGACCTCGACCCGGACGCCGACGGCGGCCGTACGGTGCTCACCGGGCTGGCGGGCGAGCCGGCGGCCCGGCTGCTGCTGCCCAACGACGGCGACCTGACGTTCGCCAAGATCCGGCTCGACCCCGCGTCGGCGGACGCCGTGCCGCTGGTGCTGCCCGGCCTGGCCGATCCGCTGGCCCGGGCGCTGCTCTGGGGCGAGGCGCTGGACGCCGCCACCGACGGGGAGCGGCCGGTCGCCGGCCTGGTGGCCCTGATCGCCGCCGCCCTCCCCGTCGAGACCGAGGTGATCATCGCCGAGGACGTGCTCGCGCTCAGCCGCTCGCTGGTCGACCGCTACCTCGACCCGCTCGCCCGCGCGGCCGCCCTGGCGCAGGTCGCCGGCGCCTGCGGGAAACTGCTCGACGGCGCCCCGGCCGGCGGCTCGTTGCAGCTCGCGGCGGCCCGGGGTTGGATCGCCGCCAGCACCGACGCCGACCGGCTGGCCGGCTGGCTCGCCGGCCGGGACGTCCCGCCGGGGCTGGCGGTCGACGCCGAGCTGCGCTGGGCGCTGCTGCTCCGACTGGTGGTGCTCGGCGCGGCAGGTGCGGCGGAGATCGCCGCCGAGGCCACGGCCGACCCGAGCGCCGCCGGCACCGAGCGGGCCGCCCGCTGCCGCGCGGCGCTGCCCGACGCGGAGGCCAAGCGGGCCGCGTGGGAGATCGTCGTGTCGAACACCGAGCTGTCGAACCGGCTCGTCGAGGCGACCGCGGAGGGGTTCTGGCAGCCCGAGCAGGCCGAGCTGACCGCCGGCTACGTGGCGCGCTACTTCGCCGACATGCCGGCCGCCGCGCGGTCGCGTACGCCCTGGGTGGTGGAACAGGTCGCGAAACTGGCCTTCCCCCGCTACGCCGTGGCGCAGCCCACCCGGGAGGCGGCCGCGGCGCTGCTGGCGCGCGACGACATCACCCCCGGCCTGCGCCGGGTGGTCACCGACGCCGACGACGACCTGCGCCGAGCCCTGGTCGCCCGGACGGCGGTCGCCGCGGCGGCGGCCTGACGCCGCCCGCCGGGCGGGACGGTGCGGCGGCCCCCCGGGGCCGCCGGTTCCGCCCGGCCTAGGATCGCGGGGTGGAGGAAGACATCCGGCGGGTCGGCATCATGGGCGGCACCTTCGACCCGATCCACCACGGGCACCTCGTCGCGGCCAGCGAGGTGGCGGACCGGTTCGGGCTGGACGAGGTGGTCTTCGTCCCCACCGGCCAGCCGTGGCAGAAGGCGGACGAGCCGGTCAGCCCGGCGGAGGACCGCTACCTGATGACGGTCATCGCCACCGCCTCCAACCCGCGCTTCCAGGTCAGCCGGGTGGACATCGACCGGGGCGGGCCCACCTACACCGTCGACACCCTGCGCGACCTGCACGCGGAGTACGGCCCGAAGGTGCAGCTGTTCTTCATCACGGGGGCGGACGCGCTGGAGCGGATCCTCTCCTGGAAGGACCTGGACGAGATCTTCGAGCTGGCCCACTTCATCGGCGTGACCCGGCCGGGCTTCGAGCTGACCGCCGCGCACCTGCCGGCCGACACGGTGAGCCTGGTGCAGGTCCCGGCCATGGCCATCTCGTCCACGGACTGCCGGGCGCGGGTCGCCCGGGGGGAGCCGGTCTGGTACCTGGTGCCGGACGGTGTGGTGCAGTACATCGGCAAGCGACGCCTCTATCAGCCGTGATTCGGCCCGGTATGGGATGGTTCGGGCGGGTAACGCGCCAGAACTGACGAGTCGGGATTCCGCCGGGTGTGAGACGCTTGGAGGATCGCACGGTTGATCGAAGGAGAACGGTGACAATTTCCGAACGCGCCCACGAGTTGGCCATCGCCGCCGCCCAGGCCGCGGCCGACAAGAAGGCGCAGGACATCGTCATCATCGACGTGGGCGACCAACTCGCCATCACCGACGCGTTCCTGCTCGCCGCGGCTCCCAACGAGCGTCAGGTGCTCGCCATCGTCGATGCCATCGAGGAACGGCTGCTCGAGCTGCCGGAGAAGGCCAAGCCGGTCCGGCGCGAGGGCGAGCGGGGCGGCCGGTGGGTGCTGCTCGACTACGTCGACATCGTGGTGCACGTCCAGCACACCGAGGAGCGCGAGTTCTACGCCCTCGACCGGCTCTGGAAGGACTGCCCGACGATCCCGTTCGTCGACCGCGACCTCGTCGACGCGGAGTCCGGCACCGGCTCCACCACCGCGGAATGACCCGCCTGATCATCTGGCGGCACGGCAACACCGACTGGAACGCCGCCAGCCGGGTCCAGGGGCAGACCGACGTACCGCTGAACGACCTCGGCCGTGAGCAGGCCCGCACCGCGGCGCCGCTGCTGGCCGGGCTGAGTCCCGACGCCATCGTGGCCAGCGACCTGAGCCGCGCGGCGGACACCGCCGCCGCGCTGGCCGCGCTGACCGGGCTGCCGGTGCGCACCGACCCGCGGCTGCGCGAGCGGCACTTCGGGTCCTGGCAGGGGCTGGCCCTCACCGAGGCCGCCGAGCGCCACCCCGCCGAGTTCGCCCGCTGGCGGGCCGGTGACCCGGACCCCGGCGCCGGCATCGAGACCCTCGACGACCTCGGCAAGCGGGTCGGCGCGGCCCTGTCCGACGCCGCCGACGCCGTGCCCGGCGGCACCGTGGTGGTCGCCACCCACGGCGGCGCGGCCCGGCAGGGCTGCGGCCACCTGCTCGGCTGGGAGCACGCCGTCCTGCGCACCATCGGCTCGTTGCAGAACTGCCACTGGACCGAGCTGCGCCACGACGCCGGCCGGGGCTGGCACCTGCGCGCCCACAACGTCGGCCTGATCACCGTCCCGGCCACCGAGGCCGTCTGACCCGGGCGTTCCCCGGCTACATCGGCTAGCGTGCCGGGCATGCCCGTCGCGGTCGTCACCGACTCCACCGCCTATCTCCCGCCCGAGCTGCTGCGCGACCACCGGCTGACGGTGGTGCCGCTGGCCGTCGTGCTCAACGGCGCCGAAGGGCTGGAGGGGGTGGAGACCACCCCCGCCGACGCCGCCCGGGCGCTCGGCGGCCGGCGCGTCTCGGCGAGCACCTCCCGCCCCGCGCCGGAGCAGTTCGCCCGGACGTACCGGGAGCTGTTCGACGCGGGCGCCGACGGGATCGTCTCGGTGCACCTGTCGGCCGAGCTCTCCGGCACGGTCGAGGCCGCCCGGCTGGCCGCCGCCGGCTTCGACGAGCGGGTCGCCGTGGTCGACAGCCGCTCGACCGGCATGGGCCTCGGCTTCCCCGCCGTCGCCGCCGCCACGGCCGCCGAGCGGGGCGGGGACCTGCCGGCGGTACGCGACGCCGCGGCCGACGCCATCGCCCGTACCAGCATCTGGTTCTACGTCGACACGCTGGAGTTCCTCCGCCGGGGCGGCCGGATCGGCGCCGCCGAGGCGCTGCTCGGCACCGCCCTGTCGGTCAAGCCGATCATGCACATGCCAGACGGCGCGATCGTCCTCAGGGACAAGGTGCGTACGGCCAGCCGGGGCGTGGCACGGCTGGTCGACCTGGCCGTCGAGGCCGCCGGCGACGCCGAGGTCGACCTGGCCGTGCACCACCTCGCCGCGCCGCAACGGGCCGAGGCGCTGCTGGAGGCGCTGAAGGTCCGGCTGGGTGACCGCCTGCACGACTCGTACGTCTCGGAGGCCGGCGCGGTGGTCGCCGCGCACGCCGGGCCCGGCCTGGCCTGCGTGGTCGTGCACCGTCGGCCCCCGAGCACCGGCTAGCCGCGACCCGGCACGCTCCGCGCCCCTCCGGATCGGCCGGCGTGCTGTCGACCTGCCCCATCGGGCGTGCGCGCTCCACCTGCCCGGCCCGGGTGGGCGTCGGCGGGCGCTGTCGAACGGCCTGGTCGGGCGGGGTGCTCGGGCGGCTGTCGAGCTGCCCCGCCGGGCGGGGCGGTAGCGGGCCGGCCGGCGGAGGGCAGCGTCGGACCGGCGGCGGGATTCGTCGACGGGGTGACCCTGCCTGTCTACTGCGGACGGTCCGTGCTCGTGCCGGACCCGGAGGCGCACTGACCTGCGGCTGCTCGCCGCCCTAGCACATCGGCCCCTTGATCAGGCGGTTGTCCACAGGCGGCGCCGTCGTCCACAGCCGGGCGCCGACCGGCCCCGCGTCCCGCCGTCGCGGACCTAGCCTCGCGTCGTGTCAGACGACGAGGAGACGGTGGTCCGGGAACGACTGCGCCGGCTGGTGGCGGGCCGTCCGTCGACCGCTCCGCGGGCGCACCCGGGCGGGTCGGCCGGTCCCGTGGGACGGTCCGGCGGACCCGTCGGGCCGTCCGTCGACCATCCGGGCCCGGTCGGGGTGTCGGAGCCGGTTCCGTCGCCGCCCCGCGCACCGGCGTCGTCCCTCGCCGGCGCGGCGGAGCTGCCGGAACCCGACCCGCCGGTCCGCGCCGCCGAGGCCGCTGTGGCGTCCCGGTTGCCGGGGCCCGGGGCGTTCGACCCCGGGCGGCGGGGGGTGCGCGCGCTGGCCGCTGTCGCCGTCGTGGTGGTGCTCGGGGCCGGCTTCTGGGCCTGGCGGTCCCGGCCGCAGACCGAGCCGGTCCGCCCGGTGGCCAGCGTCGGAGCGTCCGACGCGACGGTGACCGGCCTCGCGGAACCGGCCGCCACGCCGGCCGGCGAGCTGGTGGTCGCGGTCGCCGGCAAGGTACGCCGTCCCGGGCTGGTCCGGGTGCCGGCCGGCGCGCGGGTCGCCGACGCCGTGGAGGCTGCCGGCGGGGCGCTGCCGGGGGTGGACGTGGCCCTGCTCAACCCGGCCCGGAAGGTCACCGACGGCGAGCTGATCCTGGTCGGCGTCGCGGCACCCCCGGGCGCGGCACCCCCGCCCGGGGCGGCTGTCGGCGGCGCGCCGGGGGCGCCCGGCGCGGGTGGCCGGCTCAACCTCAACACCGCGACGCTCGCGCAGCTCGACGCGCTGCCGGGGGTCGGCCCGGTGCTCGCCCAGCGCATCCTCGCCCGCCGCGACCAGCAGGGCGGCTTCCGCTCGGTCGGCGACCTGCGCCAGGTCGACGGCATCGGCGACGCCCGCTACGAGCAGCTCAAGGACCTGGTGACGGTGTGACGGCGGGCGTGCCCGGCCCTTCCGGCCCCGGGGCCGCCGGCGTCGACGCCGGCGGCGAGCGGGTCGCGGCGGCCATCGACCTGCGGCTGGCCGGCCTGGCGGTGGCCACCTGGCTCGCCGCGCTGGCGGGGCTGCACCTGACCGTCGGCGGGGCCCTGCTGCTGGCGATGGTGGCCGCCGGGGCGGCGGGGCTGGGCGGGCTGCACCTGGCCGGCGTCCTCGGGCGGCCGGCCGCCCCGACCCGGCGGTACGGCTGGATCGCCGTCGCCGTGCTGCTCGGCGTGGTCTGCGGTGCGACGGCCACCGCCGCCCGGCTGTCCGTCCGCGACGCCGGACCGGTTCGCGCCCTGGTCGAGGAACGGGCCCTCGTCACCGCCGAACTGGTCGTCCGCGACGATCCCCGCCCCGTACGCGGCGTCGTCGGACGCCCGGCCACCCTGCTCGTGCCGGCCGAGCTGACCCGGTTCACCGGCCCGGACGGGCGGCGGATCGCGACGCCGGCCCGCGTGCTGGTCCTCGCCACCGATCCCGGCTGGCGGGGGCTGCTGCCCGGGCAGCAGCTGACCGCCGAAGGACGGCTCGCCGCCCCGCGCGGCGGCGACCTGACCGCGGCGGTGCTGAGCGCGGCCGGACCGCCGGCGCCGCACGGGGCCGCCCCGTCGTCGCAGCGGGCCGCCGGGTCGCTGCGTGCCGGTCTGCAACGCGCCTGCGCGCCGCTTCCCGACGAGCAGGGTGGGCTGCTGCCCGGTCTGGTGGTCGGGGACACGAGCCGGCTGCCGCCCACCGTGGAGGAGGACTTCCTCGCCACCGGCATGACCCACCTGAACGCCGTCTCCGGTTCCAACGTGGCCATCGTCGTCGGCGCCGTGCTGCTGTTGGCCCGCTGGGCGCGGGCCGGGCCCTGGCTGGCCGCCGGGATCTGCGGGCTGGCCCTGGTCGGCTTCGTCATCCTGGTCCGTCCCTCGCCCAGCGTGGTACGCGCCGCCACCATGGGCGCCATCGGGCTGGCGGCGTTGGCTGCCGGGCGTCCCCGGGCGGCGCTGCCCGCCCTCTCCGCCGGGGTGGCCGTGCTGGTGCTGGTCGACCCGGAGCTGGCCGGCGACGCCGGCTTCGCGCTCTCCGTGCTGGCCACCGGCGGTCTGCTGCTGCTCGCCCCGAGGTGGCGCGACGGGCTGCGTCGTCGAGGTGTGCCGGCCGGGCTCGCCGAGGCGCTGGCCGTGCCGGCGGCCGCGCAGCTCGCCTGCGCCCCGGTGGTGGCCGGGATCTCGGGCACGGTGAGCCTGGTCGCCGTGCCGGCGAACCTGCTCGCGGTGCCGGCCATCGCGCCCGCCACGGTGCTCGGGGTGCTGGCGGCGGCGGTGTCGCCCGTCTGGCCGGCCGGGGCGGAGTTCGTCGCGTGGCTGGCCAGCTGGCCGGCCTGGTGGCTGGTCACGGTGGCGCGGCAGAGCGCGCGGTTGCCGGCGGGCACGCTGCCGTGGCCGGGCGGGGTGACGGGGGCCCTGCTGCTGGCCGGGCTGGCCGTCGCGCTGCTGGTGGCCACCCGGCACCCGGTGGTCCGCCGGCTGGTGGCGGTGGTCGTCGTCGCCGTGGTGGCCGGCACGCTGCCGGTACGGCTGGCCGCCCCCGGCTGGCCCCCGGCGGGCTGGGTGGTCGCCGCCTGCGCGGTAGGCCAGGGCGACACCGTCGTGCTGCCGGTGGCGGCCGGCCGGGCGGTGGTCGTCGACGCCGGGCCGGACCCGGGGGCGGCGGACGGCTGCCTGCGCCGGCTGGGCGTACGGGAGGTCGCGCTGCTGGTGGTCAGCCACTTCCACATCGACCACACCGGCGGCGTCGCGGGCGTGTTCCGGGGCCGACCGGTGGGCGCGGTGCTCACCCCGCAGTGGCCGGAGCCCGCCGCCGGGCGGGAGCTGGTCCTCGCCGAGGCCGCGGCGCACTCGGTCGACGTGGTGGCGGGCGCGGCCGGCTGGCGTTACCGGGAGGGTGGCGTCGAGTTCACCGTCATCGGCCCGCCCCGTCCGCTGCGCGGCACCCGGTCGGATCCCAACAACAACTCGCTGATGCTGCTCGCCACCGTCTCCGGCGTACGGATCCTGCTCGCCGGGGACGCCGAGACCGAGGAGCAGCGGGCGTTGCTGGACGACACGGGGCCGGGCGGCCTGCGGGCCGAGGTGCTGAAGGTCGCGCACCACGGGTCGGCCTACCAGGACCCGGCGTTCCTGGATGCGGTGCGTCCCGTGGTCGCCCTGGTGCCGGTGGGGACGGGCAACACCTACGGGCATCCCAATCCGGCGGTGCTCGGGCGGCTGGCCCGGGGCGGGGCGCGGGTGCTGCGTACCGACACGGACGGGGACGTGGCGGCGGTGCTCGGCCGGGCCGGTCTCGGGGTGGTGACGCGGGGCACGCCGCCGGGACGACAACGGTAGAAATCGACGCCGATTATCGGCATTAGCGGTGGACTGCGGTAAATGTCTGGATTTGCGCTGACTGCGGGCTTCGCACCCGCAGTGCCGACGAGCGGACTGGATCCGGCGGCCGGCCGTGCGAATATGGGCGGCGTGACCGCCGCCAGCCTCGCTCCTATTCTGCTCGTCCTCGGCGACGAGGAGCTGCTCGCCACGCGCGCGGTCACCGAAGCCGTGGCGAAGGCCCGCAGCGTCGACCCCGACGTGGACGTCCGCGAATACCAGGCCGGTGCCCTCGTCGTCGGCGAGATCGCCGAGATGCTCAGCCCGTCCCTCTTCGGCGGGCGTCGGGTGCTGGTGCTGCGCGCCGGCCAGGACGCCCGTAAGGACCTGGTGGCGGCCCTGCTGGCGTACGCGAAGAACCCCGACCCGGACGTGCAGCTCATCGTGTTGCACCTCGGCGGGGCCAAGGGCAAGGCGTTCGCCGACGGGCTGAAGGCGGCCGGCGCGACGGTGGTGCCGGCGGCCAAGCTCAAGGGGCACCGCGACCGGGTGGCCTTCGTCCGGGACGAGATCCGCCGGGCCGGCGGGAAGTGCACCGACGACGCGGCCGAGGCGCTCATCGCGGCGGTCGGCAACGACCTGCGCGAGCTGGCCGCCGCGTGCTCCCAGCTGATGGCCGACACCGACGGGCGGATCGGCGCCGACACGGTCTCCCGCTACTACCGGGGCCGGGTCGAGGTGACCGGCTTCACCGTCGCCGACGCCGCCATGGTGGGCGACGTGCCGGGGGCGCTGGAGGCGCTGCGCTGGGCGCTGCACGTGGGGGTCGACCCGGTGCCGATCGCCGACGCGATCGCCGACGGCGTCCGCACCGTGGCCCGGGTCGCCGCCGCCGGTCGGGGCGACCCCTTCCAGCTGGCGAGCACCCTCGGCATGCCGGCATGGAAGATCAGGTCCGCTCAGCAGCGGGCCCGTGGCTGGACGCCGGAGGGGCTGGTCCAGGCGATGCGGGCCGCGGCCGAGTGCAACGCGGCCGTCAAGGGCGGCTCGGACGACCGTGCGTACGCGCTGGAGCGGGCCGTGTTCTCGGTCGCCGCCGCCCGGCAGGGTGGCGCCCGGTGAGCGGAGCACCCCGTGGCTCGTGGGCCACGATCCCCGCCGACGAGGAGCGGTACCGTCCGCTCTACGCGCGCCTGCTCCGGCTGCGCTTCGTCAACCCGGGCGGGGTGCTCTGCTTCCTCTTCTTCGAGGGCGCCGTCGCGCTCGCCGCGCTGCTCGCCCTCGCCGAACTGGTCACCTGGTGGGCGGTGCTCATCCTGCCCGCCACGGTGGCCGCGATGGTGAAGCTCAACGACATGGTCGCCGCGACGGTGGTCCGCTCCGCCGCCCTCGTGCCCGAGCAGGAACGGGACCGCTTCCGCCAGCAGATGGAGCCGGTGGTCGGGCGGGCCAGGGTCGACTGGGTGGCGCACACCGTGCCGGGCGTCGTCGTCACAGCGTCGCCGATGCCGCGCGCCGCGCGGGCCGTACGCGACCGGCAGGTGCACCTGGACCCGCAGCACGGCACGGGGGAGCGGGACGTTGCTCGCGCGGACGCCGAGTTCGGCCCGCAGCGTGCCCGCCCCGATCCGTTGGGCTGACGATCCGCCGCCCGCCGCCCGCCGCTTCCTGTGGGTCGCCTCGGTTCAGATCTTGGAAGGAAACGGCCCGGCTGGGGGCCGGTTCTCGCCAAGATCTGGTGCGGAATGACGCGCGATCAGGCCCATGGCCACTACCTGCGGCGTGATCCGGGTGGCCTCGGGTCGCGGCGATCGCGTGCGCCCCCGGCGACCCGCTTGGCCGCATCCCGTCTGGCGGGGGCGGTACGGACGCTCTCGGGACAGCAGGCGTTGCTCGTGGCTCCGGATCAAGCGACGACTACAACCCGGCGGAGGGGACCCCGGCCGGGTGGTGGTGCGGAACGCGGTACGGCAGACAGCCGGAAGCCCCGGGAAGTGCCCGGGGCTTCCGGTCAGGTCTGAGGTCGCCTCGTCAGGCGGAGAGCGACACCACGCGCTTGGCGATCGCGGACTTGCGGTTCGCGGCCTGGTTCGAGTGGATCACGCCCTTGCTGACCGCCTTGTCCAGCTTGCGCGAGGCGTCACGCATGAGGATGGTGGCCTTCTCGACGTCACCGGCCTCAGCAGCCTCGTTGAACTTCCGGACGGCGGTCTTCAGCGACGACTTGACCGACTTGTTACGCAGCCGGCGCTTCTCGTTCTGCCGGTTGCGCTTGATCTGGGACTTGATGTTCGCCACGCGACAGCCTCGTCTTGATAGCTCGGGTTGGTCTGCTTCCGCGCGCGACGAGCATGCGTCATCGCTGCGCGAAGAGCCAGGTTACCAGGTCGCCCGGGACGAGCCAAAACGGCTCGGTCCCCGCCCTCGCCGGCGGGCTTCCGGCTCACGTCCAGCCCTGCCGGCGGGCGAGCCAGCCGAGTGACTGCTCACCGCTCCACCGCTGGTGCGCCGGGAGGTGCGGCGACGCGGTCCCGGGCGTCGCGGCGGCGGTGGTGAGGAAGTAGCCGGACAGGGCGGCGAGGGCGGCGTCCAGCGCGTCGGGAGGCGCGCCCGCCGATGCCGGGTGCCGGGCGAAGAGCGCGTCGGCGTCCAGGCCGTCGGCGTACGCGGTGAGCAGCAGGGTCACCAGGTCGAACCAGGCCGGCCCCTGGCAGAGCCACGTCCAGTCGCAGAACCAGGCCCGCCCCGCCCCGTCGATCAGCACGTTGTCCAGCCGCAGGTCGCCGTGGATCAGACCGGTCGCGCCGGCGGCGTACGCCGGGAGGCGGGTCTCCAGCGCGACCAGGTCGGGCAGGTGGTCCCGGACCGGCGCGGGCAGCGGCGGTGCCGGCTCCCGGCCGGCGGCCACCTCGCCCCACCAGAGGATGTCGTCCCGGGCCAGGTCGGCGAGGTGGGGCAGCCGGAGTTCGCGCAGCCCGGCCGGGGCGTCGGCCAGCGCGGCGGCGATGTCGGCGTACCCGGTCAGGGTCGCGGTCAGCTCGGCGGGGTCCCAGGGCAGCCGGGGGGTGTGCCCGTCGACGGCGTCCAGGCAGAGCGCGAACCAGCCGGCCTCGTGCAGCGTCCACCGGGGGCGGGGCACCGGCAGCCCGTCCGGCAGCCGGTCGAGGATCGCGGCCTCCCGGGCGTACCAGTCGACCAGTCGCGGTTGCTCGGCGGTGGCGGCGGCCTTGACGAAGGCCCGGCCCCCGGCGGCGGTGCGGAGCACGGCGGCGAAGCCGCGGGTGAAGCCGGCGCCGGCGACCCGGGCCGCGACCACGGGCGCGCCGAGCCGCTCGCCGACGGCGGTACGCAGCGCGGCCGGCAGCGTCGCCCACTCCGGCCGGCGGGCGGTCGCGTGGTACGGCACGGGCGGCGGGGACGTCGGGGTCACGCCACCATGCTGCCGGGCGGCGGGTCGGGCCGCACCGCCACCGCCACCGCCTCCCGCGCACGCGACCCGCCGGGCCTGCCGTGGCGGGGCGGGGGCGGGGGCGCGGTCTGCCAGACTGCCAGGCCATGAGGACCGACGACTTCTGGCAGTTGATCGACCGGGCCCGGGCCGGCGGCGGGGGAGAGCCGCACGCGGTCGCCGCGCGGGCCGTCGCCCTGCTCGCCGAGCGCGACCCGGAGGACATCGTCGGGTACGCCCGTCACCAGGCCCGGGTGCTGTCCGCCTCGCACAAGGTCGACCTCTGGGGCGCCGCCTACCTGATCAACGGTGGCGTGTCCGACGAGGGCTTCCACCACTTCCGGGGCTGGCTGATGACCCAGGGGCGCGAGGTGTTCGCGCGTGCCGTCGCCGACCCGGACTCGCTGGCCGGGTTGCCGCAGGTCAGGGCGGCCTCGCTCAGCGGCGAGGAGTTCTCGGCCGCCGAGATGCTGGCGGCGCCGTGGGACGCGTACCGCCGGGTCACCGCCGCCGAGTTGCCGGCGGACCCGGAGCCGGTGCCGGTGCCCGACCTCAACGACTTCTGGGACTTCGACGACGAGGAGGAGGCGAAGCGGCGGCTGCCGAAGCTCGCCGCGCTCTTCGTCGAGCCGCCCGCCGAGTGACCCCGGTCGCCCCCGCGCCGCTGGGCGCGGGGTGCGGCTGGGCGGCGCTCGCGAGGCGGTCCAGGCGGTGGGGATCGCCCGCACAGCGGACGCGCGGCGGCGACGTGGGAGCATAGAGGGGGCCGGCGTCGTGCCGGCCCGCTCACGTCAGCCGACCAGAACGGACCGCTGTGCCACCGACGCTCGATTCCGGCGCGAACGCTCCTGGTTCCACCGACCCGGCGCGCATCCGGAACTTCTGCATCATCGCCCACATCGACCACGGGAAGTCGACCCTGGCCGACCGGATGTTGCAGCTCACCGGCGTGGTCGACCCCCGGCAGATGCGTGCGCAGTACCTCGACCGCATGGACATCGAGCGCGAGCGCGGCATCACGATCAAGAGCCAGGCCGTCCGGATGCCCTGGACCATCCGGGAGGGCGACCGGGCCGGCGAGACCGCCGTGCTCAACATGATCGACACCCCGGGCCACGTGGACTTCACCTACGAGGTGTCCCGGTCGCTGGCCGCCTGCGAGGGCGCGATCCTGCTGGTAGACGCCGCGCAGGGCATCGAGGCGCAGACCCTGGCGAACCTCTACCTGGCGCTCGAGAACGACCTGCACGTCATCCCGGTGCTCAACAAGATCGACCTGCCGGCCGCCCAGCCGGAGAAGTACGCCGAGGAGTTGGCGCACCTCATCGGGGGCGACCCGGCGGACTGCATCCGGGTCTCCGGCAAGACCGGCGACGGCGTGCCGTACCTGCTCGACGAGATCGTCCGGCAGTTCAAGCCCCCCGTCGGCGACGCGGAGGCGCCCGCCCGCGCCATGATCTTCGACTCGGTCTACGACGTCTACCGGGGCGTGGTCACCTACGTCCGGGTCATCGACGGGCGGATCAGCGCCCGCGACCGGATCAAGATGATGTCCACGGCCGCCGTGCACGAGCTGCTGGAGATCGGCGTCATCTCGCCCGAGATGGTGAAGGCCGACGCGCTCGGCGTCGGCGAGGTGGGCTACCTGATCACCGGCGTGAAGGACGTCCGCCAGTCCCGGGTCGGTGACACGATCACCATCAACTCCCGGCCGGCGACGGAGGCCCTGGGCGGCTACAAGGACCCGAAGCCGATGGTCTACTCGGGCCTCTATCCGATCGACGGCTCCGACTACCCCAACCTGCGCGAGGCGCTGGACAAGCTCAAGCTCAACGACGCCGCGCTCGACTACGAGCCGGAGACCTCGGGCGCGCTCGGCTTCGGCTTCCGCTGCGGCTTCCTCGGCCTGCTGCACCTGGAGATCATCCGGGAGCGGCTGGAACGCGAGTACAACCTCGACCTCATCTCCACCGCGCCGAACGTGGTCTACCGGGCCATCACCGAGGACGGCCAGGAGATCGTCGTGACGAACCCGAGCGAGTACCCCACGGGCAAGATCGCCGAGGTGTACGAGCCGGTCGTGCGCGCCACGGTGCTCACCCCGAACGACTACGTCGGCGCGGTGATGGAGCTCTGCCAGGGGCGCCGGGGCAGCCTGCTCGGCATGGACTACCTCTCCGCCGACCGGGTGGAACTGCGCTACACGCTGCCCCTCGCGGAGATCATCTTCGACTTCTTCGACCAGTTGAAGAGCCGCACCAAGGGCTACGCCTCGCTGGACTACGAGCCCTCCGGCGAGCAGGCGTCCGACCTGGTGAAGGTCGACATCCTGCTGCACGGTGAGCCGGTCGACGCGTTCAGCGCGATCGTGCACAAGGACAAGGCGTACAACTACGGCGTCACGATCGCCGCGAAGCTGCGCAACCTGATCCCGCGCCAGCAGTTCGAGGTGCCGATCCAGGCGGCGATCGGCAGCCGGGTGATCGCCCGGGAGACCATCCGGGCGATCCGCAAGGACGTGCTCGCCAAGTGCTACGGCGGTGACATCAGCCGCAAGCGCAAGCTGCTGGAGAAGCAGAAGGAGGGCAAGAAGCGGATGAAGATGGTGGGCCGGGTGGAGGTCCCCCAGGAGGCCTTCATCGCCGCGCTCTCCTCCGACTCCGGCGACGCCAAGGCCCCCGGCAAGAAGTGACCCGCCGCCGGTGCGTCCGGCGGATGACGACGTACGACGGCCGGCGCCCCGGCCGGGCTGCGGACCCTCGGTGGTCCCGCCCGGCCGGGGCGTCGGCCGTTCGCGTCGAAGGAATTTTTCGGCCCCGCGGCCCCCGCGCTCCGCCCGCCGGACGGAAGGGCGCCACCTGCGTGAATGGTCGCGCGAGGGCAATGGCCGCGCCATGTGCCATTGACGTACGACGTCGTCCTCGTCGGTCGGACCGGTTTGGGTTTTCGGCGGGTCGGGAACTTAGCGGTCACGACAGGAACACCACGGACAGTGGGAACTGATTCTTATAGAAGGAGGAGGGCGACGTGGAGCTCACCGTTTGGGGCATCGTCACCGCGCTCATCGTTGGTCTTATCGTCGGCGCTCTGGGTCGCCTGCTCGTGCCGGGCCGCCAGAACATGCCGATGTGGCTGCACATGCTGATCGGTGTGGGCGCCGCGCTGCTGGGTACCGTGCTGGCCCGGGCGATGGGTATCGCGACCTCGACCGCCGGCATCGACTGGGGCGAGCTGCTGGTCCAGGTCGTGCTGGCCGCGATCGCCGTGGCCCTGGTGGCCGGTGTGGGTCGTCGCCGCAGCGTCACCCACCGGTAATCCCCCTACCGCTCGACGGGCGCCCGACCGGACAGGTCGGGCGCCCGTTCGCGTCCGCCCGGGGCCCCTCGCGGCAGCCCCGGGCGTCCGTCCGCCCGGTCCCGGCGGACGTGGCAGCGCTGCGGCGGTGCCGGAAGTCCGGTCTGGGCATGTGTCGAACCGGTGCCCCGGAAAGTCGGTTTGGAATTTCGGCGGGTCGGGAACTTAGCGGTCACGACAGGAACACCACAGATCGTGGAACTGATTCTTTCAAGGAGGAGGGCGACATGGAGCTCACCGTTTGGGGCATCGTCACCGCGCTCATCGTTGGTCTCATTGTCGGCGCTCTGGGTCGCCTGCTCGTGCCGGGCCGCCAGAACATGCCGATGTGGCTGCACATGCTGATCGGTGTGGGCGCCGCGCTGCTGGGTACCGTGCTGGCCCGGGCGATGGGTATCGCGACCTCGACCGCCGGCATCGACTGGGGCGAGCTGCTGGTCCAGGTCGTGCTGGCCGCGATCGCCGTGGCCCTGGTGGCCGGTGTGGGTCGTCGCCGCAGCGTCACCCACCGGTAATCCCCCTACCGCTCGACGGGCGCCCGACCGGACAGGTCGGGCGCCCGTTCGCGTACGCCCTGATCGTCTCGGCGCGCCCGGTTTCGCCCTCCGCCCGGCCGCGCATGATCGATCCGCTGCGGTACCGTCGCCTCTCTTTCGCCGACCGCCCACTGTCGTAAAGGATTTTTTCCTACTAAGGTGCGGCGGAGAAGGTTAGTGCCAAGCGGCGCGAGGGAGATGTGGCGTGAACAGGTGGAAGCGGCTGGCCCCGGTCACCGCCGTCGTGGCCTCGGCCGCGATGGTCCTGGCCGGTTGCGGTGGCTCCGATGACGAAAAGGCCGCCGACAACAGCAAGCTGACGGTCTGGATGATGGGCGAGGGCAGCGAGGCGCAGACCAAGTTCCTCGACGGCGTCGAGACCGAGTTCCGGCAGAAGCACCCGGACACTGACGTGGTGGTCCAGTACATCCCCTGGCTCGAGGCGCCGAAGAAGTTCCAGGCCGCGCTCGCCGGTGGCGAGGGGCCGGACGTCACCGAGCTGGGCAACACCGAGACCCAGGGCTGGGCGGCGCAGGAGGCGCTGGCCGACGTGACCGACCGGATGAACGGTTGGACCGAGGGCAAGGACATCCTCCCCGACCTGGTCAAGAACGCCCAGCTCGACGGCAAGCAGTACGGCGTGCCGTGGTACGCCGGCGTCCGGGGCATGTACTACCGCACCGACTGGTTCGCCGAGGCGGGCGTGAAGCCGCCGACGAACTGGGAGGAACTGGTCTCCGCCGCCAAGACCGTGCAGGCCAAGAAGCCGGGCACCTACGGCATCGCGCTGCCCGGCAACTCCGAGCTGCCCTTCTACTCGTTCCTGTGGGGCGCCGGCGCGGAGATCGCGACGCAGCAGGGCGGCTCCTGGAAGTCCGGCTACAACACGCCGGAGGCGCAGAAGGCCGTGAAGTTCTGGACCGACCTGGTGACCGTGCACAAGGTGGCCCCGCCGGCCGCCGCGGGCTGGAACGAGATCGACGCCCGGACGCAGTTCGCCACCGGCAAGGCGGCGATGGCCTTCGCCGGTAGCTGGCAGCAGGGCGCCATCAAGAAGGACAACCCGGAGATCGAGAAGGTCTGGGGCACCTTCCCCATCCCCGGCCCCGACGGCAAGGCGGCGCCGGGCTTCGCCGGCGGCTCCGACGTCGCGATCTGGAAGGACAGCGAGCGGCAGGATCTCGCCTGGGACTACCTGACCGTGCTGCTGAACAAGAAGAACGACCAGGCGTTCGCCGACAGCCTCGGCTTCTTCCCGGTCTACAAGGACCTCGTCGGTGGCGACAAGTACGCCAGCGACAAGATCATGGCGGCGTTCGCCACCACGATGCAGAACACCAAGCTCACGCCGCTCACCCCCAAATGGGTCGAGGTCAGCCGGACCAAGACGGTGACCCAGGCGATGAACAGCTCGGTCATGAAGGGTCAGAAGACGGTCGAGAAGGCTACCGCCGACGCGGCCGCGGAGATGGAAAGCATCCTCAACGCCAAGTGACCACGCTGACCGAGGCGCCGGAGACGGCCGCCGCGCGGGAGACCCCCGCGCGGCGGCGTCGCCGGGTGGACCGCCTGCCCTACCTGCTGCTCCTGCCCTGCCTGGTGATCATCGGCGTGCTGCTGCTCTGGCCGCTCGGCCAGGTGGTGGTGATGTCCTTCCACCAGCTCAACAACGTCCGACAGCTGCGCGGCGACCGCGAGTGGCCGTGGGTTGGCCTCGGCAACTACGCCGAGATCATCAGCGACCCGTTCTTCCTGACGGTGCTGCGCAACACCGTCCTCTTCGCCGTGGCCAACGTCGTGCTCACGATGATCCTCGGCACCCTGGTCGGGCTGCTGCTCAACCGGCTCGGCAAGCGGATGGCCACCTTCGTGGCGAGTTGCGTGATGCTCGCCTGGGCCACCCCGGCGCTGACCGGCACGATCGTCTGGAAGTGGATCTTCGACGACACCAGTGGCCTGGTCACCTGGGCGTTCAACGCCCTGCCCGACGGGCTGTCGCAGAGCGTGTTCGGACGCAGTGACTGGACCGGCTACGGCTGGTTCAACTCGCCCCTGCTGTTCTTCTCGATCCTGACGCTGGTGGTGGTCTGGCACTCGTTCCCGTTCATCGCGGTCAGCGTGCTGGCCGGGCTCAAGAGCGTGCCGAGCGAGCTGCACGAGGCGGCCCGGGTCGACGGGGCCGGACCGTGGAAGGTGTTCTGGAAGATCACCTTTCCGCTGCTGCGGCCGGTCTTCGGGATCCTGATCGTGCTCTCCACGATCTGGGACTTCAAGGTCTTCACCCAGCAGTTCGTGCTGGCCGGCGGCACGCAGGACCGGCCGACGTTCATGCTCTCCATCTACTCGTACGCGGAGGCGTTCTCGCCCCCGCCGAAGTACGGTCTCGGCGCCGCGATCGCGGTGATCCTCACCCTGATCCTGCTGGTGGTGACCGGCCTGTACGTCCGCATGGTGCTCAAGCAGGAGGAGGACGCGTGACGCGACGTGGAGGCGGCGGGGGCGCGAAGCGGCTCGCGCTCAACGGCGCGGGTCTGCTGGTGGCGCTCTTCGCCGCGTTCCCGGTCTACTGGATGATCGCGACCTCGCTGAAGCCGAGTTCGGAGATCTTCTCGTCCACCCCCCGGCCGGTGCCCACCGAGCCGACCCTGGAGCACTACCGGCAGATCCTCACCGGGAACCTCATCCCGGGCGTCACCTTCGCCGACTTCTTCCTCAACAGCGCGCTGGTCGCGGTCTCCACCGTGGTGCTCAGCGGCCTGGTGGCGCTGCTGGCCGCCACCGCCGTGGCCCGGTTCCGGTTCAAGCTGCGGACCACCTTCCTGATCATGCTGCTGGTGGTGCAGATGATCCCGCTGGAGGCGCTGGTCATCCCGCTGTTCCTGATGATCCAGCGGCTCGGGCTCTACAACACCCTGCCCAGCCTGATCCTCACCTATCTCGGCTTCTCGCTGCCGTTCGCGGTCTGGATGCTGCGCGGCTTCGTCGCCGCGGTGCCCAAGGAGTTGGAGGAGGCCGCCGCCATCGACGGGGCCAGCCGGGCGCAGACCTTCCGCAAGGTCCTGTTCCCGCTGGTGGCGCCCGGGCTGGTGGCCACGAGCATCTTCTCGTTCATCACCGCCTGGAACGAGCTGATCTTCGCGCTGACCTTCATCAACGACCAGGAGAGCTACACCCTGCCGGTCGCGATGACGTTCTTCTTCGGCCGCGACGACACCGCCTGGGGCCCGGTGATGGCCGCCTCCACGCTGTTCACCCTGCCGGTGATCGTCTTCTTCCTGCTGGTGCAGCGGCGGATGGTCTCCGGGCTGGTGGCCGGAGCCGTCAAGGGCTGACGCCCGCACCCGGAGCTGGCAAGGGCTGACGCCCGCACGAGGACACGCGAGGAAGGGCTCTCGTCCACGAGGGCCCTTCCTCGCGTGTCGGGGGCGTCCCGGCCGCGGGCTAGGCTGACCGCCATGACGGGCAGGCTGGCTTCGGTGAACCTCGGCGGCGTGACCGAGGCGGAATGGGCGGGCGACGCGAGCGGTCGCAGCGGCATCGACAAGCGGCCGGTCGACGGCCCGGTGCTGCTGCGCGCGGACGGGGTGGCCGGCGACTTCATCGGCGAACGCGCCCACCACGGCGGTCCGGACCAGGCGGTCTACGCGTACGCCGAGGAGGACGCGGCCTGGTGGGCGGGGGAGATGGGCCGCAGCATCCGCCCCGGCGGCTTCGGGGAGAACCTGACCACGTACGCGGTGGACGTGACGGGCGCCGTGATCGGCGAGCAGTGGGCGGTCGGGTCGGCGCTGCTCCAGGTGACCAAGCCGCGCACGCCGTGCACCACCTTCGCCGGCTTCTGGGGCGTGCCCGACCTGATCAAACGGTTCACGGCGCGGGCGACGCCCGGGGCGTACCTGCGGGTGCTGCGCGAGGGGGAGGTCGGCGCGGGGGACCCGGTCGAGGTGGTGGAGCGGCCCGCGCACGGGGTGACGATCGGCGAGGTGTTCCGGGCGTTGAGCCTGGAGCCGGAGCTGCTGCCCCGGCTGCTCGACGCGCCCGACCTGCCGGACGGGCTCCGGGAGAAGGCGCGCCGCCGGCTCGCCGGCCGCAGCTGACGGCGGGCGGATGAACGGGAACGGGCCCCGTCCCGTGGGGGAGGGGGCCCGTCCGACGTCGGCCCGGCGCGCGCCGGGTGACCGGGTCAGCGCAGCCAGGGCACGCTGCGGTCGAGCAGACCGCGCTGCTTGAGCTCCTTGCGCAGCGGGATCTCGTCGTCGATGTAGCCGTCCCAGTTGATGCCCCAGTAGTTGGCGGTGTGGGTGCCCTCACCGCAGAGCTGGCGCTGCACCGGCGTGCGGTTGGCCCACCACTCGCCGTCCTTGTCGATGTGCAGCTCGTCCAGCGGTCGGATCCACCGGTAGGTGTAGCCGACGAAGAGCATCTTGCGGGTGATGGTCGACAGGTTGGTCGACCGCGAGTGCCACTGGCGGCGGTCGAAGATGAAGGCGTCACCGGGGTTGGCGGTGATCTCCACCGTGCCCTCCGGGTCCGGGTTGTGCACGGAGGTGTCCTCCGGGCGGGGCAGCGAGTTCCACAGGTGGCTGCCCGGGATCACCTTGGTGGCGCCCCGGCCCTTCTCCGACAGGTCGGACAGGACGTAGGCCACCTTGAGCGAGAACATCGGCCGGGGCAGGTTCGGGTCCATCGTCTCCGGGTCCGAGTTCTGCCGGTACCCGTCCTGGTGCCAGCCCCAGTAGGGCTTCTCCGGCTCCGCCGCCGGCGGGGTGACGTCCAGGTGGTTGTGGTGGGTGTAGATGTTCCAGCCGGCCAGGCCCCACATGTACGGGAAGGCGATCGGGTGGGTCAGCAGGTCGCCGAACAGCTCGTCGCGCTCCAGGAAGCCCAGCAGGTGCAGGGTGCCGTCCTTGGTGGTGGTGCCCTTCGCCTTCTCCTCGGCGTAGACGCGGTCCACCGCCGCCTCCAGCGCCGCCCGGTGGTCCTCCGTCAGCACGTTGCGCAGCAGGAGGAAGCCCTGCTCGTGGAACTCCTTGCGGTCGGTGTCACTGATCGGTTCGTAACCGGTCCGGTCGCCGTAGTCGAACACCTCGACGTACCCCTCCCCATGAGGCGAAACCATTGCTGGCACAGGCCGCCGATCGTAACCCGCTGGTTTCGGGGCGGGACACTGCCCAGCACGATATGCGACCGTTGTCCGGACTGTAGGGAGCGGCACGGTGACGATCGGTCACAGCTTCGATGCGTGTCGGGGGTTATCGCGGGGAATGCCGGTTTGCGCGGTGACTGCCGGTAAGGAGATCGGGGCCACTACGCCTCGGCGAAGACCTCCGCGACGACCCGCCCGGTGGCCGGCGTGTCGTCGGTCCGGTTCCAGGTGCCGTCGCGGGCCGTCCACTCCAGGTCGCCGAAGCGGACCCGCTTGACGCCGTGGTCCTGGGCGTGGGAGACCAGCCAGTGCGCGTACCGCCAGCCCCGCAGCTCGTCGGCGGCCGGGACCGTCAGGCCCGTCAGGTCCGCCGCGGTGCTCGCGCCGGCCAGGCCCCAGTCCAACGACAGGCCGCGGGTCAGCGCGCTCGCCGCGGCCTCGCCGCGCATCGCCGGGTCGCGGCCCACCGTGCAGGCGACCGCGCCGGTGGCGTGCCCGACGAGGGCCCGGGTCAGCACCTCGGACTCGTCCGCCCACTTCTGGTACGCCTCCGGGAAGGCCGAGCGCTGCACCTTCTGCGCCGCGTCGGTGACCCGCATCTGCTCCCAGCCGCGCACCTTCTTCAGCGCGGCGTAGAACTTCCTGGCCGCGTACCGGGGGTCGCGGATCTGCTCCGGGGTGCCCCAACCCTGACTGGGGCGCTGCTGGAACAGCCCGACCGAGTCGCGGTCGCCACCGGCGAGGTTGCGCAGGCCGGATTCCTGGTAGGCGGTGGCCAGCGCCACGACGACGGCCCGCTCGGGCATCTTCCGCTGGATGCCGATGGCCGCGATCGTCGCCGCGTTGGCCATCTGGTCGGGGTCCAGGGCCACCCGCCCGTCCGCCTGCACCGTGCAGGTCCGGCTGGCCAGGGGGAGGCGCAACTGCCCGCCCATCTGCCGGATGACGATCCAGATCCCGACCGCGGCGAGGACGACGAGGACGACGCCGCCCGCCACGACTGCCCGAGTACGCACCCACACCCCCTGATCGACAGTCCGACAAGCGTACGTCCCTCGTGGTGCCTTCCGGGTCGTCCGACCGGTTCTCCGCGACCGCCCGGCGCGACGCGCCCCCCGGCGTTACCGGTCGGCGCCCGAGGCGGCGTCGCCGTCGGTCGGCACCCAGCTCGCCGGCCGCTTCTCCCGGAACGCCAGGACGCCCTCGCGTCCCTCCTCCGACAGGAAGTACCCGGTCGAGAGGGTGGACAGGCCGGCGATCTCCGCCCGCAGGTCCGTGGCGGGCGGCCGGCGCAGCAACTGCTTCGCCCCGGCCAGCGCGCCCGGTGCCCCCCGCACCAGAGAGTCGCAGTACCCCGCAACCGCCGCGTCCAGTCCGTCCGCCGGCACGGCGGCGGTGACCAGGCCGATCTCGGCCGCCCGCCGGCCGTCGAAGGTGTCGCCGGTCAGGTAGAGCTCGGCCGATGCGCGGGGGTGCAGGCGGGGCAGCACGGTCGCGGAGATCACCGCCGGCACCACGCCGATCCGCACCTCGGTGAAGGCGAACGTCGCCTCCCGCGCGCACACCGCCAGGTCCGCCGCCGCGATGAGGCCGAGGCCGCCCGCCCGGGCCGGGCCGGCCACCTTCGCCACCACCGGCTTCGGGCACTCCCAGACCGCCGCGAGCACGTCGCCGAGCATCCCGGCCGGCACGGTCCCGCTGGCGTACGCGGCGGCCGTCTCCTTCAGGTCCGCCCCGGAACAGAAGACCGGGCCCGTGTGGTCGAGCACGATCACGCGTACGGAGTCGTCGGCGACCGCCTCGGCGAGGCCGGCCAGCAGCTGGGTCATCAGCGGCGTGGAGAGCGCGTTGCGGTTGTGCGGGCTGTCCAGGGTGAGGGTGGTCACCCCACGGGCCGTGGCGGCCCGCACGAGCACGTCGGGAGAGGTCATGGAAGGGCACACTAGTGGCCATGCCCGGCGTCCTTCCAGAAGGCGAAACCGTCCCCGTCGACGGCTCGCTGCCCGCCACCGCCACCCGAGCCGTTGGCGCGCGCGGCTTCGGCGTGTACGTGCACGTGCCGTTCTGCGCCAGCCGCTGCGGCTACTGCGACTTCAACACGTACACCGCCGCCGAGCTGGGCGGCGGGGCGGGCCGGGAGGACTACGCCGACACCGTGCTGGCCGAGCTGGCGCTGGCCCGCCGGGTGCTGGGCGACGCGCCGCCGTCCCGGGTCGACACGGTCTTCGTCGGCGGCGGCACCCCGACCCTGCTCCCCGCCGACGACCTGGCCCGGATCCTCGACGGCATCGACCGCACCTGGGGGCTCGCGTCCGACGCCGAGGTGACCACCGAGGCCAACCCGGAGTCGGTCACGCCGGAGTCGCTGAAGGCGCTGCGGGCCGCCGGCTACACCCGGATCTCGCTGGGCATGCAGTCCGCCGCGCCGGGGGTGCTGGCGATCCTCGACCGTACGCACAGCGCAGGCCGGGCCGTCGCCGCCGCCCGCGAGGCGCGCGACGCCGGGTTCGACCACGTCAACCTGGACCTGATCTACGGCACGCCGGGGGAGACCGAGGCGGACTTCGCCGCCTCCCTCGACCAGGTCGTCGCCGCCGGGGTGGACCACGTCAGCGCGTACGCCCTGATCGTGGAGGACGGCACGCGGCTGGCCGCCCGGATGCGGCGCGGCGAGCTGCCGTACCCCTCCGACGACGTCGCCGCGGACCGCTACCTCGCCGCGGAGGCCGCCCTCGACGCGGCCGGGCTGTCCTGGTACGAGGTGTCGAACTGGGCCCGCGACGAGGCGGCCCGGTGCCGGCACAACCTGCTCTACTGGACCGGCGCCGACTGGTGGGGCCTCGGCCCGGGGGCGCACAGCCACGTCGGCGGCGTGCGCTGGTGGAACGTCAAGCACCCCACGACGTACGCGAAGCGCCTGGCCGGCGGCGAGTCGCCCGGCCTCGCCCGCGAGGTGCTCACCGCCGACGAGGCGCACATGGAGGACGTCATGCTCCGACTGCGCCTCGCCTCCGGGCTGCCCCTGGCCGCCCTCGACGACGCCGGTCGGGCCGGCGCCGCGCGGGCCCTCGCCGACGGGCTGCTGGTCGCCGACGAACACGCGGCCGGTCGGGCCGTGCTGACGCTGCGGGGCCGGCTGCTCGCCGACGCGGTCGTCCGTGACCTGCTGCCGTGAACCGCGTGCCGGGGCCGGCCGGGGGAGCGGCCGACCCGGGTCACCTGGTGAAGCCGTAGGTCATCGGGTAGCGGTAGAGCACGCCCTCGTTGGCCTTGACCCCGCCGACGATGCCGAAGATCAGCGGCACCAGCCAGACGAGCATCGGGACGAAGAACAGCACCCCGCAGGTGATCAGCGTGACCACCCAGCTCAGCACCCCGACGATCATCCAGGTGAGCTGGAAGTTCAGCGCCGCGACGGCGTGCGCCCGGGCGGTCGGCGACTGCTGCCCCCGGGCCATCAGCGCGATGAGCGGCGCCAGCCAGCCGAGCAGGCCGCCGCCGACGATCACGCCGACCGCGCCGCCGAAGTGGGCGATCAGGGCCCAGTTCTTGTCGTCGTTGCTGGCGTAGCCGCCCGTCGGCGGTCCGTAGCCGCCACCGGCCGGGTAGCCGGCCCCCGGCGGGCCGTAGCCGCCGGGCGGAGGGAAGCCACCGGGCGGGGGATAGTCACCGGGCGGGGGGTAGCCGCCCGACGGCGGCTGGTCGCCGGTGGGCGGCGGATAGTCACCGGGTGGAGGATGGTTGCCCGGGCCGGGTGCCCCGGACAGTGGTGCGGTGGGGTCGCCGGAGCCGGCGTGGCCGGGAACCCCCGACGGAGCGGTCGGATCCGGCGGGAAGCCGGGGTCCCCCGCTCCGGGAGGGCGAGGTGGTTCAGTCATGGAGGTCACGGTAGGGGCAGCCGGCAAGGCGGCACCAGCGTGACACCGGCGTGGGACGACCGGTCCCCGGGCCCGTCCGGCGGGCCCGCACGGTCGCCGATCGGACTGATCGCCCCAGGTCGATCATCGCGCCGGCGGCCCCGCCGACGTAGACTGGCACTCGCTACAGTCGAGTGCCAGCAGCCCGCCCCGGCCCCCCGCGTGCCGGGGCCGACGTGCGACAGGAGGTGGGGAGAATGGGTCTCGACGACCGCAAGCTCGCCGTACTGCGCGCGATCGTCGAGGACTACGTCGCCACGCAGGAGCCCGTCGGCAGCAAGGCGCTGGTCGAGCGGCACCAGCTGGGGGTCTCACCGGCGACCGTCCGCAACGACATGGCCGTGCTGGAGGAGGAGGGCTACATCCGCCAGCCGCACACCAGCGCCGGCCGGGTGCCCACCGACCGGGGCTACCGGCTCTTCGTGGACCGGCTGTCCCGGGTGAAGCCGCTCAGCCCGGCCGAGCGCCGGGCGATCGAGCGTTTCCTGGTCGGCGCCGTCGACCTCGACGACGTGGTGCACCGCACCGTCCGGCTGCTGGCGCAACTGACCCGGCAGGTCGCCGTGGTGCAGTACCCGAGCCTGGCCCGCTCCTCGGTGCGCCACCTGGAGCTGGTGCCGATCTCCACCACCCGGCTGATGCTGGTCATGATCGCCGACACCGGCCGGGTCGAGCAGCGGCTGGTCGAGCTGCCCGCGCCGATCCCCGCCGACGACGTCACGGACCTGCGCCGGCTGGTCAACGAGAAGCTGGTCGGCACCCGGCTGTCGGAGACCCCGCCGCTGGTGCAGGCGCTGGTCGAGGAGTCGCTGCCGCACCTGCGGCCGGCGATGACCACCCTCTCCACCGTGCTGCTGGAAACGCTGATCGAGCGGCACGAGGAGCGGATCGCGCTGGCCGGCACGGCCAACCTCACCCGCGGTGGCCTGCTCGACTTCCAGGGCTCCCTGCGTCCCATCCTGGAGGCGCTGGAGGAGGAGGTCGTCATGCTCAAGCTCATCGGCGAGGCGGAGCCGAGCACGACGCGGGTGCTGATCGGCGACGAGAACGAGATCGACAACCTGCGCGCCGCCTCGGTGGTCAGCACCGGCTACGGGCCGGGCACGACCAGCGTAGGCGGCCTCGGCGTGCTGGGGCCGACCCGGATGGACTACCCCGGCACCATCGCCACGGTGCGGGCCGTGGCACGCTACGTGGGCGAGCTGCTGGCCCAGAACTGACCAGTCAGGGCCGACGGCCGGCTCCGGCCGCCGACCGGCGCAACGCGAGACGAACATGAGGACACGGAACGCAGTGGCCAGGGACTACTACGGCATTCTCGGGGTGAGCCGGGAAGCCTCCGACGACGAGATCAAGCGCGCCTACCGCAAGTTGGCGCGGCAGTTCCACCCGGACGTGAATCCGGATCCGGAGGCACAGGAGAAGTTCAAGGACATCAACGCCGCGTACGAGGTCCTCTCGGACGACCGGAAACGGCAGATCGTCGACCTGGGCGGCGACCCGCTCGCCCCCGGCGGCGGGGGTGCGGGTGGCCCGGGCGGCCCCGGCGGCGCCGGGCCGTTCGTCGGCTTCCAGGACATCATGGACGCGTTCTTCGGCGGCGCGGCCGGCGGTTCGCGGGGCCCGCGACCGCGGACCCGGCCCGGCGCGGACGCGATCCTGCGGCTGGAGCTGGACCTGCACGAGACCGCGTTCGGCGTCGAGGCGCCGATCACCGTCGACACCGCCGTGCTCTGCACCACCTGCTCGGGCGCCGGCACGGCGGCCGGCACCCACCTGGCCACCTGTGAGGCGTGCGCCGGGCGGGGCGAGGTGCAGTCCGTGCAGCGCACCTTCCTCGGTCAGGTGGTCTCCGCCCGGCCGTGCACGGTCTGCCAGGGGTACGGCACCACCATCCCGCACCCGTGCCCGACCTGCGCCGGCGACGGCCGCGTCCGCACCCGACGTTCGCTGACCGTCAAGATCCCGGCCGGTGTCGAGGACGGCATGCGCATCCGCCTCGCCCAGCAGGGCGAGGTCGGCCCGGGCGGCGGCACGGCCGGCGACCTCTACGTGGAGATCCACGAGCGGCCGCACGACGTCTACTCCCGCAAGGGCGACGACCTGCACTGCCGGGTCACGGTGCCGATGACCGCGGCGGCCCTCGGCACCCGGCTGACCATCAAGACGCTGGACAGCGAGGAGACGGTCGACGTCAAGGCCGGCACCCAGCCGGGCAGCACCCTGCGGCTGCGCGCCCGGGGCGTGCCGCACCTGCGCGGCACCGGCCGGGGCGACCTCTACGTCCACCTCGACGTGCGTACCCCCACCAAGCTCGACGCCGACCAGGAGAAGATGCTGCGCGACTTCGCCAAGACCCGGGGCGAGGAGGTCGCCGAGCTCACCAAGCAGGGCGGCTTCTTCTCCCGGATGCGCGACGCCTTCAACGGCCACGCCTGACCCGGCCTGACCGCCCCGGCGCCCGCCGGGGCGGCTAGCCTGATCGTCGTGTCCGCGCCGCTGTTCCTGGTCGAGTCGCTGCCCACCGTCGACCAGCTCACCCTGGGCGGCCCCGAGGGGCACCACGCCGCCACCGTGCAACGGCTGCGCGTCGGCGAGGAACTGCTGCTCGCCGACGGCCGGGGCGGCACCGCGTCCGCGGTGATCACGGCCGTCGGCAAGGGCACCCTCGTCCTCGAGGTCACCTCCCGGGGGTACGTCGACGCGTCCGTCCCCCGCCTCGTGGTGGTGCAGGGCATCGCCAAGGGCGACCGGGGCGAGCTGGCCGTGCAGGCGATGACCGAGGTCGGGGTGGACGAGATCGTGCCCTGGGCGGCGTCCCGCTCGGTGGCGCAGTGGCGCGGCGACCGGGGCGTACGGGCACGGGAGAAGTGGGTCGCCACGGCCCGGGAGGCGGCGAAGCAGGCCCGCCGGTCGTGGCTGCCGGTGGTGGCCGGCGCACCCGACGAGTCCACCGCGACGGTGGCCCGCCGGATCGCCGGCGCCGCCGCGGCGTTCGTCCTGCACGAGGAGGCGGGTGAGCGGCTGACCACCGTCGAGCTGCCCGCCGCCGGTGAGATCGTGCTGGTGGTGGGGCCGGAGGGCGGCATCGCCGACGCCGAGCTGACCGCCTTCACCGAGGTCGGCGCCCGCCCGGTGCGCCTGGGGCCCTCGGTGCTGCGTACGTCCACCGCCGGCGTGGCCGCCCTAGCGGTCCTCGCCACCCGCCTGGCTCACTGGTGACCCGCCGTCCGGGGGGTTAGGTGCGGAGGTAGGACGCGCCGTTGAGGTCGACGATGGTGCCGGAGGCCCACTCCGCCTGCGGGGAGGCGAGCCAGTGCACGGCGGCGGCGATCTCCTCGGGGCGGGCCACCCGGTTGAACGGGCTCTGCGCCCGGATCGCGGCCCCCCGATCCCCGCTCAGGTGCCCGGTGGTCATGTTTGTCTCGACGAAGCCCGGGGCGACCGTGGCGACCGTGATGCCGTACGGGGCGAGGGCCACCGCCAGCGACTGCCCCAGGGCGTTCAGCCCCGCCTTGCTCGCCCCGTACGCCGGCTGCTCCGGCTCGCCCCGGAAGGCCCCCCGGGAGGAGACGTTGACGATCCGGCCGCCCCGGTCGCGCATGTGCTGCGCGGCGCACCAGATGACGTTGCCCGCGCCGGTCAGGTTGGTCTCCAGCACCTGCCGCCACCGTGCGCGCCACTGCTCGTAGGAGGCGCCGAAGACCGGGTGCGGGGCGTCCCGCTCGCCGTACACCCCGGCGTTGTTGACCAGCACGTCGAGCCCGCCGAGCAGGTCGGCGGCCTGATCCACCATGGCCCGTACGGCATCCGGGTCGGTGAGGTCGGCGCGGACCACCACGTGCCCCTCGCCGGGCAGTTCGGCGCGTAGCCGCTCGGCCAGCTCCGCCGAGTCCCGGTGGTGGATCGCCACCCGGTCGCCGCCTGCCGCGAACGCGGTCGCCACCGCCCGCCCGATGCCGCGCGAGGCCCCCGTCACCAGTACCGCCCGTGAAGTCACGCCGGCCATCATGCCGGGCCGGCCCGGTGCGTCGTGGAGAAGGGTCCCCACCGCGGCGCGGGCGTCGACGGGGTGCCCTTCCTTACACTGCCCGGATGGGAACCGACTGCCTGTTCTGCCGGATCGTCGCCGGGGAGATTCCGGCCACGATCGTCCGGGAAACCGCCACCACGCTCGCCTTCCGTGACATCGGCCCGAAGGCGCCGGTGCACGTGCTGGTCATCCCGAAGGAGCACTACGCCGACGTGGCGACGCTCGCCCAGGGCGATCCCGCGCTGGCCGGGGAGGTCCTCGCCACGGCTGCCGCGGTGGCCGAGGACGAGGGGCTGCTCGGCGACGGCTTCCGGCTGATGTTCAACACCGGCGCGTACGGCGGTCAGGAGGTCTTCCACGTGCACGCGCACGTGCTCGGCGGGGCGCCACTGGGCCCGATGCTGGCCCGGAACCTCGCGTGACGCCGATCGGCGACCGCCTGTCCCGGCTGGTGCGCACGGTCCAGGCCCAGGCCCGGGTGCCGGCGGTGTCGGCGGCCCTGCACCGCGCGGACCGTCCGCTCTGGACGTGCGCCGTCGGTGGGACCGGCAACGACACCGAGCTGGGGCCGGGCACCCGGTTCCGGATCGGGTCGGTCACGAAGACGTTCACCGCCGTGCTGACGCTCCAGTGCCGCGACGACGGCCTGCTGGACCTGGACGACCCGCTGGGTCGGCACCTGGACCTGCCGGCGCACGGCGAGTTGACGGTGCGTCGGCTGCTGTCGCACACCGCCGGCCTGCAACGCGAGCCGTACGGCGACGTCTGGGACACCCTGCGCACGCCGGACGTCGACGGGCTGGTCGCCGACCTGGCCCGGACCGAGCGGGTGCTGCCCCCGGGCCGCCGCTTCCACTACTCGAACCTGGGCATGGCGCTGCTCGGCCGGCTCGTCGGCCACCTGCGTGGCGGCACCTGGGCGGAGGTGCTCGGCGAGCGGGTGCTGACCCCGCTGGGGCTGGCCGGGACCTCGACGACGCCCGGGCCGCACGCCGCGACGGGGTTCCTGGTCGACGCCTACTCCGACGAGGCGCACCCCGAGCCGCCGACCGACTTCGGGGCGCTCGGTCCGGCGGCGCAGCTGTGGAGCACCGCCTCCGACATGGCCCGCTGGGCGGCCTTCCTCGCCGACCCGGCGGCGCTGGACCCGGCCGGCGCCGTGCTCGCCCCGGCCACGCTCGACGAGATGCGCTGGCCGGCGACGGTCACCGACGAGACGCTCTGGGCCGGCGGCTTCGGGCTGGGGCTGATCCTGGTGCCGCAGGGCGAGCGGATCATGCACGTCGGCCACGACGGCGCGATGCCCGGATTCCTGGCCGGCGTCTACGGCCGGCGGGGCGGGGAGGGCACCCCCGGCGCGATGGGGGTCGCGGTGCTCGGCTCCTCCGGCACCGCCGGCGAGGTCCTCGACCTGCCGCACCGGCTGCTGGCCGCCGCGGCCGAGCACGATCCCGCCGACGTCACGCCGTGGCAGCCGGGCCCGCCCGCCCCGGAGGGCGTACGCGGGCTGCTCGGCCGCTGGTGGGGAGAGGGTTTCGAGTACGTCTTCTCCTGGCACGACGGCGAGCTGCGGGCCCGGGGCGCCGACGACCCGGCCGGCAAGCCGCCGTCGGTCTTCGTCCCGCTGCCGGAGCGGCCGGACGTGTTCCGCACGGTCTCCGGCCGGGAGGCGGGGGAGCTGCTCCGGCTGACCCGGGACGAGCACGGCTCGGTGGTCCTGATGCACTGGGCGACCTACCGGTTCACCCGGCACCAGGAGACCTTCGAGCGCTACGACTTCCGCGCCGGCTCCTGACGGGCGCGCGTGACCGGACGGGCCGGGGCCGAGGAGCCGCCCCGTCCGGTCCGCCCCCGCCGCGGACGGGGTGACCGGTCCGCTCGTGCCCCACGCGCGGAAATGGGCAGGGTGCCACCGCTGTTGGAAAGATAAGATGGCAGGAACGTCAGCGCGTCGCGCCAGCAGGCCGGCGCCGAGATCGAGAGCAGGTGGCGCAGGGCCCCTCGGCCCGACCTATGACCGGCACCCCACCTCCCGGCCCGCCCCGGGTGCAGACCAGGATCACCGTCCCGGATTCCAAGATCATGGTCAACCTGCTCGGCGCGGGTGACGAGATCCTGCGACTGGTCGAGCGCTCGGTCGACAGCGACGTGCACGTCCGGGGCAACGAGATCACCATCACCGGCGCCCCCGCGGACAACGCCCTCGCCGAGCGGATCTTCAGCGAGCTGCTGGAACTCATCGAGAAAGGCGAGACCCTGACCACTGACGCCGTCCGGCGTACCGTCGGCATGCTCGAGCAGGGCGGCGCCGAGCGGCCCGCCGAGGTCCTGACGCTCAACATCCTCTCCCGGCGCGGCCGCACCATCCGTCCCAAGACGCTGGGGCAGAAGCGCTACGTCGACGCGATCGACGCGCACACCATCGTCTTCGGCATCGGCCCCGCCGGCACCGGCAAGACCTACCTGGCGATGGCGAAGGCCGTCCAGGCGTTGCAGGCCAAGCAGGTCAACCGGATCATCCTGACCCGGCCGGCGGTCGAGGCGGGGGAGCGGCTCGGCTTCCTGCCCGGCACGCTCAACGAGAAGATCGACCCCTATCTGCGCCCGCTCTACGACGCGCTGCACGACATGCTCGACCCGGATTCCATCCCCAAGCTCATGGCGGCGGGCACGATCGAGGTCGCGCCGCTGGCGTACATGCGGGGGCGTACCCTCAACGACGCGTTCATCATCCTCGACGAGGCACAGAACACCACGCCCGAGCAGATGAAGATGTTCCTCACCCGGCTCGGCTTCAATTCCAAGATCGTCGTCACCGGTGACGTCACCCAGGTGGACCTCCCCGGCGGCACGACCAGCGGCCTGCGGGTGGTCCGGGAGATCCTGGAGAACGTCGAGGACGTGCACTTCGCCGAACTCTCCAGCTCCGACGTGGTCCGCCACCGGCTGGTCGGGGAGATCGTCGACGCGTACGCCCGCTGGGACGAGCGGGAGAACCAGCAGGCGCAGAGCGTGCACGCCGTGCCGGGGCGGTCCGCCCAGGGCGGCCGGGCCGGCCGGCGCCGCTAGACCGAGGGAAGACTGTTGTCCATCGAGATCGCCAACGAGTCGGGTGTCGACGTCGACACCGACGCCGTGCTCGCCGTGGCCCGGCACGCCCTCGACGAGATGGGGGTCAACCCCCTCGCCGAGCTCTCCGTGCTGCTGGTCGACATCGACTACATGACCGAGCTCAACCACCGGTGGATGGGCGGCGACGGCCCGACCGACGTGCTCGCCTTCCCCATGGACGAGGGCAGCGTCGACCACGGGCCCGGCGAGACGTCCGCCGCCGGCGGCGAGCCCGCCCTGCTCGGCGACATCGTGCTCTGCCCGGAGGTGGCGGCCAAGCAGGCGGCCACCGCCGGTCACACCGCCGCCGACGAGCTGCACCTGCTCACCGTGCACGGCGTGCTGCACCTGCTCGGCTACGACCACGCCGAGCCGGAGGAGGAGCGGGAGATGTTCGCCCTCCAGGCCCGGCTGCTGGCGAGCTGGCGGTCGACCCGGTCCCGGTGATGACCACCCCGACACTGGCGGCCGGCGCCACCGGCCTGCCCGACCTGCAACTGCTGGTCTTCGCGGCCGGCCTGGTGGTGCTGGCCGGCCTCATCGCCATGACCGAGGCGGCGCTCGCCGCGGTCTCGCCCGCCCGCGCCGCCGAGCTGGCCCGTGACGGCGCGCGGGGCGCGCGGACGCTCCAGGCCGTCGCCGGGGACGTGGTGCGCCACCTCAACCTCCTGCTCCTGCTGCGGCTGCTCGCCGAGCTGACCGCCACCACCCTGGTGGCGCTGGTCGCGGTGGACACCTTCGGCGCGGGCTGGCGCGCGGCACTGATCACCGCCGGCGCGATGACCGTGATCAGCTTCGTGGTGGTCGGGGTCGGCCCCCGGACCATCGGCCGGCAGCACGCGTACGTGGTCGGGCGTTCCGTCGCCCCGCTGGTCCGCTGGCTGGGCCGGGCGCTCAACCCGCTCGCCTCGCTGCTGATCCTGATCGGCAACGCGGTCACCCCGGGCCGGGGCTTCCGGGAGGGTCCGTTCGCCACCCAGGTGGAGCTGCGCGAGCTGGTCGACCTGGCCGAGCAGCGCGGCGTCGTGGAGCACGGCGAGCGGCAGATGATCCACTCGGTCTTCGCGCTCGGCGACACCATCGCCCGGGAGGTGATGGTGCCGCGTACCGAGATGGTGTGGATCGAGGAGCGCAAGACGCTCTCCCAGGCGTTGGCGCTCTTCCTGCGCTCCGGCTTCTCCCGGATCCCGGTCATCGGCGAGAGCGTCGACGACGTGCTCGGCGTGCTCTACCTCAAGGACCTGATCCGGCGTACCCAGGGCGGCGCCCCGGAGGACCGGCAGCTCCCGGTCGCCGAGCTGATGCGCCCCGCCACCTTCGTGCCCGAGTCCAAGCCGGTCGACGACCTGCTCTCGGAGATGCAGGCCGCCCGCAACCACCTGGTCATCGTCGTCGACGAGTACGGCGGCACCGGCGGGCTGGTCACCATCGAGGACATCCTGGAGGAGATCGTCGGTGAGATCACCGACGAGTACGATGTCGAGCGCCCGCCGGTCGAGCATCTCGACGACGGGGCGGTGCGGGTCACCGCGCGGCTCCCGGTGGAGGACCTGGGCGAGCTGTTCGACACCGACCTGCCCACCGACGAGGTGGAGACCGTGGGCGGCCTGCTCGCCCAGTCCCTGGGCCGGGTCCCGATCCCCGGGGCACAGGTCGAGGTCGCCGGGCTCCAGCTGATCGCCGAGGGCACCACCGGCCGGCGCAACCGGATCGACACCGTGCTGGTGAGCCGTGCGGAGTCGACCGACACACAGAACGGCCCGGGCCGTGGCGAGCACGCCGAGCCCCGGGACGACACGAACCGATCCGAGGAGAGGCAACCCGCCGATGCCTGAGTCACCCGCCGTACCGGCCGCCCGGCCCACCCCGTCCGACCCGGTCGAGCTGAGCGCCGAGGACGGCAAGCTGGTCGTCCTGGCGCGGGGCGCGCGTGGCCGGGTGGGCGCCGTGGAGGGCGCGGCGGTCCGCGACCAGGACGGTCGGACGTACGCCGCGGCCAGCGTCTCGCTGCCCTCGTTGACGATCACCGCGCTCCAGCTCGCGGTGGCGTCCGCGGTGGCGGCCGGCGCGACGCGGCTGGAGGCCGCCGTGGTGGTCACCGAGGCGTCGACGCTGGACGGGGCGGGGCACGCGGCGGTACGCGACCTCGCCGCGGACGCGCCGATCCACGTGGCTGCCCCGGACGGCTCCGTCCTGGGCACGGTGGTCGAGTGAGCGATCTCCAGCCGCGCCCCTACCGGGCCGGATTCGCCTGTTTCGTCGGCCGGCCGAACGCCGGCAAGTCGACGCTGACCAACGCGATCGTCGGGCAGAAGATCGCCATCACCTCGAACAAGCCGCAGACGACCCGGCACATCATCCGGGCCGTCCTGCACCGCCCGGAGTCCCAGCTCGTGCTGGTCGACACTCCGGGCCTGCACCGCCCCCGTACGCTGCTCGGCGAGCGCCTCAACGACCTGGTCCGGCAGACCTGGAGCGAGGTCGACGTGATCGGCCTCTGCATCCCGGCGGACGAGCCGATCGGGCGCGGCGACCGGTTCATCACCGGCGAGCTGGCCGAGCTGAAGGCCACCGTGCTGGCGGTGGTCACGAAGACCGACCTGGTGGACCGCAAGCGGCTGGCCGAGCAGTTGCTCGCGGTCAGCGAGCTGGGCGAGTTCGCCGAGGTGGTGCCGGTCAGCGCGGTCTCCGGGCACCAGGTCGACGTCCTGGTCGACGTGATGACCGGCTACCTGCCCGAGTCGCCGCAGCTCTACCCGGACGACATGCTCACCGACGACCCGGAGCAGGTGCTGGTCGCCGAGCTGATCCGCGAGGCCGCCCTGGAGGGCGTCCGCGACGAGCTGCCGCACTCCATCGCGGTGGTCGTCGAGGAGATGGTCCCCGAGGGCCGGCTCATGAAGATCTACGCCGACGTGTACGTCGAGCGGCCCAGCCAGAAGGCGATCGTGATCGGCCACCGGGCGAGCCGGCTCAAGCACGTCGGCACCACCGCCCGCCGGCAGATCGAGGAGCTGCTCGGCACCCGGGTCTACCTCGACCTGCACGTCCGGGTGGCCAAGGACTGGCAGCGGGATCCGAAACAGCTGCGCAAGCTGGGCTTCTGACACCGGGGGCCGGGACGCGCCGCGTCCCGGCCCCCGAGCCCGTCCGGCGCGCGATCGGTATCGGTCGGACGTATGGAAGATGTCACCTTCTGGTGGGTTCCCTTCTGTTTGGCGTGCTCGGCCCGGAGGGTAGGGGATAGGACAGCCCCCGTATCCCCGGACATAGATGCAGGCTGATGCGAAACCGATACCTGGACCTGCTCCGCTTCCTGGCCATCGTTCGAGTCGTCGTCTACCACGTCACCGGTTGGGCCACGCTGACCCTCGTCTTCCCGGCGATGTCGGTGATGTTCGCGCTCGCCGGCTCGCTGATGGCGGCCTCACTGCACCGGTGGGGACCGGGGGCGGTCGTACGCCGGTTGCGGCGCCTGCTGCCGTCGCTGTGGGTGCTCGCCGCCGTCTTCGTACCCGCCATGCTGCTCACCGGGTTGCCGCTGAGCCCGCGGGTGCTGCTCTGGCTCTTCCCCATCGCCGACCCGCCGGCCAACGGCTGGGGCGCGATCGCGCTCAGCGTGATCTGGTACCTGCGCGACTACCTCTGGTTCGTGCTCGCCTCGCCGGTGGCCCTCTGGCTGTTCCGGCGCGCCCCGGTGCCCACCCTGATCGCCCCGTACGCCCTGCTGGCGGCGGCCGAACTGGGCCTGCTCCCGGCGCTGCCGGTGGCGCTGCACCAGTTCGGGCTCTACTTCGGGGCCTGGCTGCTCGGCTTCGCCCACCAGGCCGGCATGCTGCGCCGCCTGACCCACCGGGTGCTGGTGCCGGTGGCGCTGGCCCTCGCCTCGGCCGGCGCGGCCTGGATCGTCACCCACCCCGGACCGCGCGGGTACGACCTGAACGACAACCCGCTGGGCAACGCCCTCTGGTCGGCGGCCTTCGTCCTCGTGCTGCTCGGCCGGGGGCCCGCGAGCGCGCCCTGGGTGGATCTCAGCGCCGCGTTCGGCCGGGTGGTGACCGTGTTCAACCGGCGGGCGCTCACCGTCTACCTGTGGCACATGCCGTTCGTGGTGGCGCTGACCCCGCTGGTCGACGTGGTGGGCTGGTCGCACCAGGACCCGCTCGGCCTGGCGATCCGGGTGGCGCTGGTCTTCGCGCTGGTCGCGCTGGTGACCGCCCTGGTCGGCTGGGTGGAGGACGTGGCGGCCCGCAGGCCGCCGGAGCTGGTCCCCGGCCGCGCCCGCCCCGCCCCGGCCACCGTGCGCCCGCCCGCCGCCGGCAGGGTCGGCGAACCGGCCACCGTGCACGCCTCCGCCGCCGGCAGGGTCGGCGAACCGGCCACCGGTCGCCCGGCCGCCGCCGGGACGGTCGACGGACCGGTCACCGGGCGGGCGGCGGTGCCGGCGCCCCGCGCCGTGCGGGAGCCGGAGACCGTCGAGATCAGCGCTGGGTGACCGTCACGTTGCCGCTGCCGGTGGAGAGGTCGAGCACCAGCGTAGCGGACGGGTCGTCGGTCACGCCCAGTTCGGCGTCGCCGCTGTCGGTGCTGGAGCGGACCCGGTAGCGGCCCGCCGGCACGACCAGCTCGACGTTCCCGCTGGAGGCGTGCACCCGCGCCGAGGCGGGCGTCGTCAGGTCGACGGTGATGTCGCCGGAGCCGGTTTCGGCGTCCACCCCGCCGTCGAGGCGGTGCCCGGTGATGTCGCCGGAGGAGGTGCGCAGCGTGACCGCGGCGGCGACCTCGTCGACCTCGACGTTGCCCGAGCCGGTCTGCGCGCGGACGGGACCGCCGGCACCGGCCACCTGGATGTTGCCGGAGCCGGTCTCCGCGCGGACGGGGCCGCTGGAGGCGGTCACCCGGATGTTGCCCGAGCCGAGCCGCATCTCCACCGGGCCCACCCTGCTCAGGTCGACGTCACCGGAGCCGGTCTCGCCCTTCACGCTCACCCCGTCCGGGGCGGTGACCTCGTAGGAGACGCTGCACCGGGAGCCGCAGTCGGTGTCCAGCACCAGTTCGGTGCCCTTGATCTCGTACGTCGCGTCGGGTTGGCCGCCCTGGTAGCGCACCACCCGCTTGATCCGCACCTCGTCCTGCGCCCCGATGGCGCGGACGGTCACGTCGCCGGCCCCCGGCAGCACCCGGATGCTGTTGATCCGGACCGCCTCGGTGTTGTCGTAGTCGAGCCGGCGGAAGGACAGGTTGTCGCACCCGGCGGCGACGATCAGGGTGGTGGCCGCGGCGAGCGCGGCGGCGGTGCGGTGCAGAGCCATGCGAGCACGCTACGAGGCGAGGCCCGCCCCACGCATCGGGGTTCCGCGCGCGGACACCCCGAGCTGACCCTGATTCCGCACCCCGAGAGAGAATGGTCCGATGGCCGGGTACCGCCGACAGCTCTACCGCGACGACGCGGTGGTCCTGCGCGTGCAGAAGCTCGGCGAGTCCGACCGGATCATCACCCTGCTCACCCGCCGGCACGGCCGGCTGCGCGCGGTGGCCCGGGGAGTCCGCCGCACCACCAGCAAGTTCGGTGCCCGGCTGGAGCCGTTCGGCCACGTCGACCTCCAGCTCGCCGGCGACCCCAAGGGCAACCACGGCAGCTCGCTGCACACGGTCAGCCAGGTCGAGGGCATCGACCTCTACGGCAAGCGGTTCCTCGGCGACTATTCCCGCTACACGGCCGCCAGCGCGATCGCCGAGACCGCCGAGCGGCTCACCCCCGTCGAACGGGAGCCGTCGCTGCGGCTGTTCCAGCTCACCCTGGGCGCGCTGCGGGCGCTCGCCGAGGGCAGCCACGCCACCACCCTGGTGCTCGACGCGTACCTGCTGCGGGGCATGACGCTGGCCGGTTGGGCGCCGGCGCTGACCGCCTGCGCCGTCTGCGGCACGCCGGGGCGGCACCGTGCGTTCTCCGTACCGGCCGGGGGCGCGGTCTGCCCGGACTGCCGGCCGCCCGGCGCGGCCCATCCCGCCCCGGCCACCATCGACCTGATGTCCGCGCTGACCAGCGGCGACTGGCGGGTCGCCGACGCCACCGAGACCGGCGTACGCCGGGAGTGCAGCGGCCTGGTCGCGGCACACCTGCAGTGGCACCTGGAGCGCGCGCTACGCTCGCTGCCGCTGGTCGACCGGGGCACCCCGGCGGCCGGCCCGGTCCCGCCGCCGCGTGCCAGCGGGGCCGGCGCGGACGGCGTGAACAGGGGGAAGACCGAGTGATCCGATCGATGAGGGCCGGGCGTCGCGAGCCCGTGCCGCCGACACCGCACCCGTCGGGCGCCCGACCGCCGGCGCTGCCCGCCGACGCGGTGCCGAAGCACGTCGCCGTGGTGATGGACGGCAACGGCCGGTGGGCCAAGGATCGCGGGCTGCCCCGCACCAAGGGCCACGAGGCGGGGGAGTTCTCCCTCTTCGACACGATCGAGGGCGCCATCGAGCTGGGCATCCCCTACCTGTCGGCGTACGCCTTCTCCACCGAGAACTGGCGGCGCTCGCCCGACGAGGTCCGGTTCCTGATGGGCTTCAACCGGGACGTCATCCGCCGCCGCCGCGACCAGCTGGTCGACCTGGGGGTGCGGGTGGTCTGGTCCGGCCGGGCCGGCCGGCTCTGGAAGAGCGTCATCTCCGAGTTGCAGACGGCGGAGGAGATGTCCCGGGGCAACTCGACGCTGACCCTCCAGTTCTGCGTCAACTACGGCGGTCAGGCCGAGATCGCCGACGCCGCCGCCGCCATCGCCCGCGACGTGGCGGCGGGCCGGCTGGACCCGGAGAAGGTCAACGAGAAGACCGTCGCGAAGTACCTCTACCACCCGGAGATCCCCGAGGTCGACCTGTTCCTGCGTCCCTCCGGCGAGGAGCGGATCTCGAACTTCCTGCTCTGGCAGACCGCGTACGCCGAGCTGATCTTCCTCGACACGCTCTGGCCCGACTTCGACCGCCGCCACCTCTGGTACGCCTGCGAGCTGTACGCGCAGCGGGACCGGCGCTTCGGCGGCGCGCTGCCCAACCCGGTCGCCCCGCCGCCCGCCTGAGGCTTACCGCCCGGTCGTACGGGGTACCACGGTGGTCAGCAGCCACCGACGGAGGTGAACCCACATGATCCAGAAGCGTATTGCCCAGTGGGCGATGATGGCCGTCGCCGTGCCGTTGGCGGCGGCGGGCGCGCGCCGGCTCAGCCACACGATGGAGGCCCGCCGCGGCCCGACCGGGGTGAGCCGCCTGCTCACCAAGGGCGCCGACATGCTCCGCCCGCAGAAGGCGAAGCGTCGCCGCTTCTTCTGACCGATTCACCTGACCGTGACCTGACCCGAACCCCCGACCCGCTCGCCGATCATGCAGTCGTGGTGCCCCGCGAAAGCGCCGCACCGGGGCGTTCCGCCCACCGAAAGTGCATGATCGACTCGCGGGTCGGGGGTTCGGGGTTTCGGGGGTGGGTCAGGGGCGGGGTGGCTAGGGTCGGGGTGAGCCTGGGGTTCCGGGTGGTCGCGGCGAGCATCGGGGGTGGTCGCGGGATGTCGGATCTTCGGGACAAGATGATCGTGGCGTTGGACGGCGCCGACCTCGGTGACCCGGTCCGTGCGCGGGTGGCCGAGATCTGTGCCGGGGTCGCCGAGCAGCACTGCCGGGAACTCGGCCACGCGGCGCAGCCTCGCTCCGGGGAGATCGGCGAGCTGGCCAGCGGCGATCCGGCGCTCACCTGGGCGCCCACCGAGACCGGGCAGCGGGCCTGGTGACGGCCCCCGCGCCGGTCTGGCCCGAGAACGGGGCGGCGGGGCCCGAGCGACGGCCTGTGGTGTGGTGACCGCCCCCTCGCCGGTCGAGAGCCCGCAACGCCACGGAGTGGGAAGCGCCGGCCGCGCGGGTGCGCGAGCTGGCGCCCGGGAGACGCACGCCGCCGTCGCCTGACGCCCACGGACTCGGGCGGGGTCAGGCCTCGATCTCGGTGCGGTCGGTGGGCCAGCGGGTGTGGAAGGTGCCCTCGCGGTCCACGCGCTGGTAGGTGTGCGCCCCGAAGTTGTCCCGCAGCGCCTGGATCAGGGCGGCCGGCAGCCGTTGGGCGCGCAGCGCGTCGAAGTACGCCAGCGACGAGGCGAACGCGGGGACGGGCACCCCGGCCCGGGCGGCCTCGGCCACCACCCGCCGCCAGCTCGGCACGCCGTCGTTCACGGTGTCCGCGAACCACGGCGCCACCAGCAGCGTCGGCAGGTCGGGCCGCTCGTCGTACGCTTGGCGGATGCGGTCGAGGAAGCGGGCCCGGATGATGCAGCCGCCCCGCCAGATCGTCGCGGTGCCGCCCAGGTCGATGCCCCAGTCGTACTCCCGGGAGCCGGCGCGGATGTGGTCGAAGCCCTGCGCGTAGGCCACGATCTTCGAGGCGAGCAGGGCGCGGCGGACGTCCTCGACGAAGGCGTCGGAGTCCTCGACCCGCCAGGTCGCGCCCGCGTCCGGGAACGCCCGGCGGGCCGCCTCGCGCTGGTCGGCGTGCCCGGAGAGCGACCGGGCGAAGGTCGCCTCGGCGATGCCGGTGATGGGGACGCCCAGGTCGAGGGCGCTCTGCACCGTCCAGCGGCCGGTGCCCTTCTGCTCGGCGCGATCCAGCACGACGTCCACGAACGCCCGACCGGTGGCCGCGTCGGTGTGCGCCAGTACGTCCGCGGTGATCTCGATCAGGAAGGACTCCAGCTCCCCGGCGTTCCACCCGCGGAAGATCTCCGCGATCTCCGCCGGCTCCGCGCCCAGTCCGGCCCGCAGCAGGTCGTACGCCTCGGCGATGAGCTGCATGTCGGCGTACTCGATGCCGTTGTGCACCATCTTGACGAAGTGCCCGGCGCCGTCCGGCCCGATGTGCCGGCAGCACGGCACCCCGTCCACCTGGGCGGCGATCCGCTCGAAGATCGGACCGAGCGTGCGGTACGACTCCGCGGATCCGCCCGGCATGATGCTCGGGCCGCGCAGGGCGCCCTCCTCGCCACCGGAGACGCCGGTGCCGACGAAGTGCAGGCCGTGGGCCCGCAGCGCCTCCTCCCGCCGACGGGTGTCGGCGAAGTGCGCGTTGCCGCAGTCCACGACGATGTCGCCGGCGTCGAGCAGCGGGACCAGCTCGTCGACCACGGCGTCGGTGGGCCCGCCCGCCTTGACCATCACGATGACCGCCCGGGGCCGCTCCAGCGACGCGACGAAGTCGGTCATCGACTCGGCGGGCACGAAGGTCCCCTCGTCCCCGTGCTCCGCCACGAGGCTGCGGGTGCGCTCGGGCGAGCGGTTGTGCACCGCCACGGTGAAGCCGTTTCGGGCCAGGTTGCGGGCCAGGTTCCGGCCCATCACCGCCAGCCCGGTCACGCCGATCCGTGCCGTCGCCCGCCCGGCCATCCGTCCGCCCCTCCGCCGTCGACACCCGCCTGTGCGACCGTATCGCGGGCGGGGCGGCCCGGAGGCCGTGTCGGGCAGCCGTCACCACCGGGTGGGGGTCGAGCCGAGGGACGCGGGGCTGGCCGCCGGTCCGCCGGTCCGCCTCCGCCGGGCGCGACCGGCCGCCCGCGGGCGCCGCCGGTAATTAGGCTGCGCGCGAGCGGTCGGGCGGCTAGCGTGTGGGCATGCGCAACTGACGCCCCACTTCCGAGCCGACCCGCCGCTGTCTCGCCGCGGGTCCGCGTGCTCCCGGGCGTCCGCATTCCGCACCTGCCGTCGAGGCGGCGGTGCCCCTCGTGGTCAATCCCGGGCAGCAGTCCCGATCCCGCCCGACCGTCGCGCGACGGTCGCCGAACGAGGCGGGCCCCGGTCACCGGACGTCGTTCCGGTGCGGCAGGCCCGCAGACCGAGGAGGCACCGGATGCCAGCCAGGCGCAACCCGAAGAAGTCCCGTACCACCGTCCCCACGCCGCCCGTCGCGGACCTGACGCCCGTCAACCTCGACGAGGTGGCGGTCGCGCCGGTCGTGCCGGTGCTGCCGGTCGACCGGCCCGCCGCGCCGAAGGCCGGTCCGCCGGTCTCCGGCGCCGGCCGTTCCGGCGCGCTGCGCGGCCAGAAGGCCGGGCAGGCCCGCCGGTACGCCTTCCGGCGCAGCTGACGGTGCCGGCCGGGTGGAGCCGTCGTCACCGGCGTCTCCACCCGGTCCGTCCACGCTCGGCCATCCGGCCCGGCGACTCGGCAGGGCCCGTCCACGCTCGGCCATCCGGCCCGGCGACTCCGCCCGGTCCGTCCGCCGATCAACGGACGCCGTCAGCCGATCAACGGGCGGAAGGTGCCGAGCAGCACGCTGACGGTCAGCGCGGCCCCGGCGAGCACCGCCGCGCCGGCGATCAACAGGCCGTCGGCGGCGACGAAGCGCTGTCGCCGGGCGACGGTGCGTGGGACGCCGGCGTCGAAGCCCCGGGCGTCCATCGCCACGGCCAGCCGGGTGCCCCGGCGGATCGCCCCGACGAGCAGCGCGAAGGCCGTCGACACGAACAGCCGCAGCTTCGCCAGCGGGTTGCGGCCGGCCTCGACCCCCCGGGCGCGACGGGCCATGGAGATCATCTGCCACTCCTGCCCCAGCAGCGGCACGAGCCGGAACGCGGCCAACGCCCCGATGGCGAACCGGGCCGGCGCCTTCGCGTTCTGGATCAGCGCGTCCGCCAGGTCGGTCGGGTCGGTGGTGGCGAAGACGATCACGCCGGGCAGCGCCACCGCGAACATGCGCAGCACCAGGCCGAGCGCGGTGAGCAGCACCCCGGAGGTGACCACCACCGGGCCGGCCTCGACCAGCACCCGGCCGGAGCGTTCGGCCGCGAAGAGCACCAGCGTCACCACCACGCCGACCGCGCCGACGAGCAGCGGCCAGGCCCGCTGCGCCAGCACCCGCAGGCGTACCCCGAACAGCGGCAGCAGGGCCAGCTCGACGGCGATCGCGATGGCCGGGGCCACCGGATCCAGGGTGGCGATCAGGATGAACGAGAACACCAGCGCCGCGGCGAGCTTGGCCACCGGGTTGCGCCGGGCCAGCAACGCCTCCGGCGCGGCGACCGGCTCGAAACTGATCACGCCCGCTCCAGGGTGTGGCGGCGGTCTGGGTGGGTGACCGGTGCGGCGGTCCGGTCCGGGCTGGTCACGGGCGTTCCAGGGTGTGGCGGCGGTCTGGGTGGGTGACCGGTGCGGCGGTCCGGTCCGGGCTGGTCACTTGCGCTCCAGGGTGACGCGGCGATCTGCCAGGGCGGCGACGAACTCCGCATCGTGGGTGACGGCGACCAGGCCGTGACCGGCGTCGCGCAGCTCGGCGAAGAGGTCCACCAGCTCCAGCCAGGTGCGCCGGTCCTGGCCGAAGGTCGGTTCGTCGCAGACGAGCAGGCGGGGCGCGGTGGCCAGGGCGGTCGCCACGCTCAGCCGCCGCGCCTCCCCGCCGGAGAGGGTGTACGGGTTGGCCGCCGCGAGCTTCGTCAACCGCAGCCGGGACAGCAGCGCGTCCACCGTGGCCCGGACCGCCGCCTCGGGCTGGCCGGTGCGACGCGGGCCGAGCGCCAGCTCGTCGAACACGGTGTTGGTGACGAACTGGTGCTCCGGGTCCTGGAAGACCGAGCCGATCCGGCGGGCCAGTGCCGGGGCGCGCCAGCGGTGCGGGGGCGTGCGGGCGTCGCCACCGGCCAGTGCCGTGGTCGCCGTGACCCGGCCGGCCCCGGGCCTGAGCAGGCCCCCGAGCAGTAGGGCGAGGGTCGACTTGCCGGCCCCGTTGGGCCCGAGGACGGCGAGCGCCTCGCCGGCGCGTACCGCCAGGTCGACGGGGGCCAGCCGGGGCGCGAGGCCGAGCCGGTCGGCGGCGAGCAGCACGTCGCCGGCCGGCGTGGTCGCGTGGCGTGGCGGTACCGGGCGGCCGGGCACCCAGACGCCCTCGTCGGCGAGCGCGTCGCCGTGCGTGCCGAAGACAGCCTCGGGCGTGCCGTCGGCGCGGACGCCGCCGCCGGGTTCGAGCACGACCACCCGGTCGACCAGGGGCAGCGCCTCGGCGACCCGATGCTCGACCAGGATCAGTGTGGTGTCGGCGTCCAGCGCGCCGGCCACCGCCGCCCGGATCAGCGTCGCGCCGGTCGGATCGAGATTGGCGGTCGGCTCGTCGAGCAGCAGCAACCCGGGACGCAGGGCCAGCACCCCGGCCAGGGCGAGCCGCTGCTGCTCGCCGCCGGAGAGCGCGGCGGTGGGGCGGTCCCGGGGGTACGGGAAGCCGACCCGGGTCAGCGCCTCGTCGACGCGGGGCCAGATCTCCCCGGCGGGGGTGCCGCGGTTCTCCAGCCCGAACGCCACGTCGTCGCCGCTGCGGGCCATCACGAGCTGGGTCTGCGGGTCCTGGAAGACGATGCCCACCCGCTCCCGGCCCTTGCGGGGGTCGAGCCCGTCGATCTCGACGGTGCCCTCCTGCTCACCCGAGTCCTCGGGCAACAGCCCGGCCAGCGCGGCGAGCAGCGTGCTCTTGCCGGCCCCGGAGGGGCCCAGCAGCAGCACCCGCTCGCCGACCTCGACGCGCAGGTCGATCCCCCGCACGGCCCATGCCCGCCGCCCGGCGTGCCGCCACCCGAACCCCCGCAACGTCACCGCCCCCACCGCAACCCCTCCCTCCCGGCCCGCCCGCGAGCGTCGATCATGAGGTTGGCGGCAGTCACGGAGATCCACATCACCGTCAACCTCATGATCAACCTCGATCTCGGTGGGGGAGGGGCCGGGGGTCAGACGGGGGTGCGGTCGCGGGCGGCGGGGAAGCGGTCCAGGGCCCCCGTGGTGGCCAGGGCCCGGGTCAGGGCCCAGCCGCCGGCACCGGCGACGACCGTGGCGCTGACGATGGTGAGCAGGGCGTACGGGATCCGGTAGCTGCCCAGGGCGTACTCGCTGTTCCAGACGAAGAAGTCGAACAGGGCCGCGCCGAGGCCGGTCAGCGCGCCGGCGATCAGCGCGGTGGGCAGCCGGAACGAGCGGTACCGGAACGCGGCGAAGGCCAGCTCGGCGCCGAGCCCCTGGATCAGGCCCTGCACGATGGTGACGCCGCCCCACTCCGAGCCGAGCAGCGCGGAGACCGTCGCCGCCACCGCCTCGCAGAAGAGCGCCGCGCCGGGCTTGCGGATCACCAGGCCGCCGAGGACGGCCGGGACCAGCCACACGCCGTACATGATCGCCTGGCCGGCGGGGAAGAACGCGAACGCCGGGTCGACGGCCCGCCACAGCAGGCCCCAGGCCCAGAAGATGACGCCGAAGGCCACCGCGATCACGGCGGCGACGACGACGTCGACGGTACGCCACCGGGTGGCGGTGTTGTTGTCTCTCATGATTGCTCCCAGTCCCGAACGAGAACCAGGAGAAGACGCACGCCGCGCCCGGAACGTGCCGGACGTCGACGCGGCTGGAGGTCGACCGAACTCCCTGCGCTGGCATTACCCAGATCAGGTTCGAGGGTCTGCGGGCGGTGCCCGCACTCTCAGCGCTGTGCGCTCCCCTGTCGGATGTGAAGTTGTGGCCCGACGCTAACACCTTTGAAGATCATCGGGCAAAGTGATCTTTCCGCAGCTCACCAGCGCGTTCGATCGACGCCCCGATTCCGGCCCGGTACTCTCGGGCGGCCACTGGGAATCCGGCAGAGGGACACGTACGTGACATCCGAGGCTGACCGCCGCGCGCCGGACGGGCCGCACCCCGGCGCGGTGGACGTGGCCGCCCCGGGCGTACGCGAGGAGACGCCGGCGGCGCCCCGCGGCCCGGAGCGGCGGATCGGGTCGGTGGAGGTCCTCGCCGGCCTGCTCATCCTGCTGGTCGTCTTCCGCGAGCCGCTCGCCCGCGCCCTCTCCGCGCCCCGGTTGCAGACCTGGACCACCGTCTTCGTCTCGGTCATGGTGCAGGCGGTGCCGTTCCTGGTCTTCGGGGTGCTGCTCTCGGCGGTGATCGCCGTCTTCGTGCCCCGGTCGTTCTGGGCCCGGGCGCTGCCGCGTCATCCCGCGCTGGCGGTGCCGGTGGCCAGCGCGGCCGGCGTGGTGCTGCCCGGCTGCGAGTGCGGGGCGGTGCCGATCGCCGGGTCGCTGATCCGGCGCGGGGTCACCCCGGCCGCCGCCCTGGCGTTCCTGCTCGCCGCCCCGGCGATCAACCCGATCGTGCTCACCGCCACCGCGGTGGCCTTCCCCGACGACCCGGCGATGGTCCTCGGCCGGGCCGTCGCGAGCCTGGTCGTCGCGACGGTCATGGGCTGGCTGTGGCTGCGCCTCGGCCGGGCCGACTGGATCCGGCTGCCGCGTCGGCCGGAGCTGGACGACGGCTCGCGCGGGCGGGCGTTCTGGGGGGCGGTCCGGCACGACGTCACGCACGCCGGCGGGTTCCTGGTGATCGGCGCGGCGGCCGCGGCCACGATCAACGTCGTGGTGCCGGAGCGCTGGTTGCAGACGCTCGCCGACGACCCCGTGCTCTCGGTGCTCGCGCTGGCCGCGCTCGCGGTGCTGCTCTCCCTCTGCTCCGAGGCGGACGCCTTCGTCGCCGCCTCGCTGTCGCAGTTCTCGCTGACCTCCCGACTGGTCTTCCTGGTGGTGGGGCCGATGGTCGACCTCAAGCTCATCTCGATGCAGGCCGGGGTCTTCGGCCGGCGCTTCGCGCTGCGGTTCGCCCCGACCACCTTCGCGGTGGCCGTCGCGGTGGCCGCCGCCACCGGGGCGGTGCTGCTGTGAACCGGCAGGCGCAGGCGGTCGTCCTGCTGCTGCTCGGGGGCGCGGTCGTCCGGGCCAGCCTCACCGACCTGCACCTGCGCTACGTCAAGGAGGGGCTGCGGCCCTTCCTGATCGCCGCCGGCCTGCTGCTGGTGGCCGCCGCGGTCATGACCCTCTTCTACGAGCTGCGCCCGCTCCTGCGACGCCCGCCCGCCGGCCACCACGACGGCCACCACGCTCAGGGCGACCAGGGCGACCACGACGCTCAGGGCGACCACGACGGGCAGGACGGCGACGGCGGGCACGACGGCCACGGCCACCACGAGCCCCGGGTCGGCTGGCTGCTGATCCTGCCCGTGCTGGGCCTGCTGCTGGTCGCCCCGCCGGCCCTGGGCTCGTACGCGGCCGGGCAGGCCGGCACCGCCGTCACCACCCGGCAGCAGCCGTCCGACTACCCGCCGCTGCCCGACGGCGACCCCGTGCGGGTGGCCGTGCTCGACTACGCCTCCCGGGCCCTGTTCGACCGGGGCACCTCGATCGGCGGGCGCCGGGTCCAGCTGACCGGCTTCGTCACCACCGGCCCCGACGGCCGGCCGCTGCTGGCCCGGATGGTGCTCTCCTGCTGCGCCGCCGACGGGCGGCCGGTCAAGCTGGGGCTGACCGGCGCGGCCCCCGACGGGCTCGCCGACGACACCTGGATCGAGGTGACCGGCCGCTACAGCGACCGCATCGCCCGCGACCCGGTCAACGACGCCGAGATCCCCTACCTGGACGTGGAGTCCTGGCGGCAGGTGCCCGTCCCCCGGCAACAGTACGAGTGACCATGGGCCGGCGGTCCCGGGCGGCCGGGTGCGACGCTGGGTAGGCTCACGATCATGCGGATCGAGGCCCGGGGGTTCACGTTCGACGTCCGCGTCGGCGGACCGGAGGGCGGCACGCCCATCCTGCTGCTGCACGGCTTCCCCCAGCACGGTGGGGAGTTCGACGACGTGGTGCCCGCGCTGCACGCCGCCGGCCTGCGCACGTACGCGCCGGACCAGCGCGGCTACTCGCCGGGCGCGCGGCCCGAGGCGGTCGAGGCGTACCGGCTGCCGGAACTGGTCGCCGACGCGGTGGGCCTACTCGACGCGCTGGGCGTCGACGCGGCGCACCTGGTGGGGCACGACTGGGGCGCGATCGTGGCCTGGGCCGTCGCGGCCCACCACCCCGAGCGGGTGCGAACGCTGACCGCGGTCTCCGTGCCGCACCCCGGCGCCATGGCGTGGGCGCTGGCCGAGGACGCGGGGCAGAAGGCGCGCTCGGCGTACATGACGGTGTTCCGCAAGCCAGGCACGGCGGAGAAGGCGCTGCTGGCGCTGAACGCGACCGGGCTGCGCCGGATGCTGCACGGGGTCGGCGACGACGCGCGGGTGGCCGCGTACGCGGACCCGATGCGCGAGCCGGGCGCGCTGACCGCCGCCCTGAACTGGTACCGCGCGATGTCCCGCCGGGACCTGGCCGCCACCGGGCCGGTGGCGGTGCCGACCACGTTCGTGTGGAGCGGTCGCGACATCGCGATCGGCCGGACCGCCGCCGAGGCGTGCGCCGAGCACGTGACCGGGGACTACCGCTTCGTCGAGCTGCCCCGGGTGAGCCACTGGATCCCCGACGAGGCGCCCGCCCCGCTGGCCGAGGCGATCCTGGCCCGGGTGCACGACCCGGTCTGACCTTCCCCGCGACGCCGGCCGGTGGACGCCGGCCCACCAATGACGGAGGTACGACATGGACCGAGCAGACACGACGGTGAAGGCCGAGGACTTCCTGGCCGTGGTGACCGAGACGATGAACCGGGTGGCCGAGAGCCAGCGCGAGGCGGTGGGGCGGGCCGCCGACCTGATCGCCGAGGCGGTACGCGCCGACGGCGTGGTGCACGCGTTCGGCACCGGCCACTCCGAGGCGCTGGCCATGGAGATCGCCGGGCGGGCCGGCGGGCTGGTCCCCACGAACCGGATCGCCCTGCGGGACCTGGTGCTCCGCGGCGGGGCCCCGGCGGACGTGCTCGGGCCGCTGCTTGAGCGCGACCCGGCGGTGGCGCACCGCCTCTACGAGCTGGCCCCGGTCGGCCCCCGGGACGTCTTCGTGCTGGCCTCCAACTCGGGCGTGAACGGCGCGATGGTCGAGTTCGCGTCGCTGGTCAGGGAGAAGGGCCACGGGTTGGTCGCGATCACCTCGGCGCAGCACTCCGGGCAGATGACCTCGCGCCACCCGTCGGGGCGCAAGCTCGCCGACTTCGCCGACGTGGTGCTCGACAACGGCGCCCCGTACGGCGACGCGACGCTGCCGCTGCCCGGCGGTGGCGCGGTCGGCGCGGTCTCGTCGATCACCGCGGCGCTGCTGGCGCAGCAGATCACGATCGAGGTGGTGGCCCGGCTGTTGGCGGCGGGGGAGCGTCCCCCGGTCTACCTGTCGGCCAACATCGCCGGGGGCGACGAGCACAACAACGCCCTGGAGGCCCGGTACGCCGGCCGGATCCGGCGCGGCTCCTGACCGGACGGGACCGGCGCCCCGGGCAGTGACGTGAGTCGGTTTCGCGCGCCGGCCGGTGGGGCATCAGCGATGCTGCCGCCGGCCGCCCCCGCCGGCAGTACCGTCTGACCGGAGGTAGCGCGTGTCCAAGGAAACCGAGAAGCAGCGCTGGCAGCGCAACTTCGCCGACCTGCTCCAGGAGCTTCGGGTCGCCCAGACCGGCGTGCAGATCCTCTTCGCCTTCCTGCTCACCCTGCCGTTCAGCAACGGCTTCACCCGTACGAGTGGCTTCCAGAAGGACATCTACATCGTCGCGTTGCTGTCGGCGGCCGCGGCCACCGCGATGATCATCTCTCCGGTGGCGTTCCACCGCGCGCTGTTCCGGCAGGGCCGCAAGCCGGAGCTGGTCCGGTTCGCCCACCGTATGGCCAGCGGTGGCCTCGCCTTCATGCTGATCTCGATGGTCAGCGCGGTGCTGCTGATCACCGACTTCGTGCTGGACCGGAGCATCGCCCTGGTGCTCAGCGGCCTCACCGGCCTCTGGTTCCTCACCTTCTGGGTGTTCCTGCCGTTCTCCCGGCGCAACTGGGGCGACGACGACGCCGACGACGACGACGAGAACGAGCCGCGGTCTCTCAGCGACTGACCGAGGTCGACACAGCTCGATATTTACCGATCGCTACCCCTGGGTAACACCCGGGGGTAGCGTGCTGTTCGTCGAGCACGTTGACGCATCCGGACCGAGGTTCGAGGGGGCCGCCGTGACCACGACAGAGAACAGCCGACCCGCGCCCGACGGATCAGGCGCCGACCGGCCCGCGCAGACCAGCGCCGACGACCCGCCGGCGGCCGGCACGGCCGGGCCACTGCCGACCGAGGCCGGCCAGGTCTCCGAGAAGGAGGCCCGACAGGTCGCCGAGGCGGCCCGGGAATCCTCCTGGGACCGTCCCAGCTTCGGCAAGGAACTCTTCCTCGGCCGGTTCCGGCTCGACCTGATCGACCCCTGGCCGCGTTCCGATCCGGCGGACGTCGCCCGCGCCGACGAGTTCCTCGGCCGGTTCCGCGAGTTCCTGGTCTCCGAGGTGGACGGCGCCGCGATCGAGCGGGACGCGTCCATCCCGGACGAGGTGTTCCAGGGCCTGGCCCGTCTCGGTGCCTTCGGCATGAAGATCGACCGGTCGTACGGCGGGCTCGGGCTCAGCAACCTGCACTACTGCCGGGCGCTCATGCTGGCCGGCTCGGTCAGCCCGGCGATCGGCGCGCTGCTCTCGGCGCACCAGTCGATCGGGGTGCCGCAGCCGTTGAAGATGTTCGGCACCGCCGAGCAGAAGCAGCGCTTCCTGCCCCGGCTCGCCGCCGGCGAGGTCTCCGCGTTCCTGCTCACCGAACCGGACGTCGGCTCCGACCCGGCCCGGTTGGCCACCACCGCCGAGCCCACGCCCGACGGCACCGGCTACCGGCTCAACGGCGTGAAGCTGTGGGCCACCAACGGCACCGTCGCCACGCTGCTCGTGGTGATGGCCCGGGTGCCCGCCGCCGAGGGGCGGCGCGGCGGGATCACCGCCTTCGTCGTCGAGGGCGACACCGAGGGCATCACGGTCGAACGGCGCAACGCCTTCATCGGCCTGCGTGGCCTGGAGAACAGCCTGACCCGCTTCCACGACGTCTTCGTACCGAAGGAGAACGTGATCGGTGGCGAGGGCAAGGGCCTGAAGATCGCGCTGACCACCCTGAACACCGGGCGGCTGTCGCTGCCGGCGATGTGTGTCGGCGCCGGCAAGTGGGCGCTGAACGTGGCCCGGGAGTGGGCCGCCGACCGGGTGCAGTGGGGGCGGCCCGTTGGCGAGCACGAGGCGGTGGCCCAGAAGCTCTCCTTCATCGCCGCGACGACGTACGGCATGGAGACCATGCTGGACCTCTGCTGCCTGCTCGCCGACGACGACCGCAACGACATCCGGATCGAGGCGGCGCTGGTCAAGCTCTACGCCAGCGAGATGGCCTGGAAGATCGCCGACGAGCTGGTGCAGATCCGGGGCGGTCGCGGCTACGAGACGGCCGACTCGCTCGCCGCGCGGGGCGAGCGACCCGCCGCCGTCGAGCAGATGCTGCGCGACCTGCGGATCAACCGCATCTTCGAGGGCTCCACCGAGATCATGCACCTGCTCATCGCCCGCGAGGCGGTCGACGCGCACCTGTCGGTCGCCGGCGACATCATCGACCCGGAGGCGGGGCTCGGCCGCAAGGCCAGGGCCGGGGCGAGGGCCGGCGCCTTCTACGCGAGGTGGCTGCCCACCCTCGCCGTCGGCAGGGGACAGCGCCCCTCGGCGTACGCCGAGTTCGGCCCGCTCGCCGGCCACCTGCGGCAGGTGGAACGTGCCTCGCGCAAGCTGGCCCGCTCGACGTTCTACGCGATGTCCCGCTGGCAGGGGAAGATGGAGCGCAAGCAGGCTTTCCTCGGCCGGGTGGTGGACATCGGCGCGGAGCTGTTCGCCATGTCCGCGGTCTGCGTACGCGCCCACGCCGAGCGGGAGGCCCGGCCCGAGAACGTCGAGCTGGCCGACCTGTTCTGCCGGCAGGCCCGGGTCCGCATCGACGCGCTCTTCACCGCACTGTGGGACAACACCGACTCCGTCGACACGGTCGCCGCGAAGCGGATCCTCGCCGGGCGCTACGCCGCCCTGGAGGACGGCGTGCTCACCCCCGCCGACGACCTGCCCTGGGTGGCCCCCTGGTCCCCCGGCCCGTCCACGACGGGCGACGCCCGCCGCCGCCTCCCGCCTGCGCGGTGACGCCCCGCCCTCACCCCTGACCCGGCCCGATCATGCAGTTCTGGTGCCCCGCAGAAGGGGCGAGTGCGGATACTCCGGGCACCACAACTGCATGATCACGGGGCGGGGTGGGAGCAAGGGCGTCAGCGACCGGTACGCAGGCCGAGTTGGCGTAGTTCCAGGGCGGCGAGCGCGTCGACGGTGGCGTCGTCGCCGCGGCGCCACGCCTCGGCCACGTCGGGCGCGATCCTGGTCAGCCGCCCCAGCGGCTGGGTGGCCAGCGCGCGCAGCGCCAGCAGGTCCCGGCCGGCGGGGGCGGCGGCCAGCTTCGCCGCCGAGCCGGCCCGGCGCATCCAACGCACCCGCAGCGGCAGCCAACCGAAGAGCACCAGGCCGAGCGGGAAGACCAGCACGGCGACGGCCAGCGCGAGGGCGAGCTGGTCGACCAGTTCCTGCTGGTCGCGCCCCGCCTCGGCCAGCGAGCGGGCGGCGGTGGCGGCCCGCTCGAACGGCGCGGTCAGCTCGTCGCCGACCAGCGGCACCCGGTCGACCTTGCCGCCCGCCTCGGCCAGGTTGTCGGCGAGGCCGCTGCCGGCCCCCTCCAGCTTCTGCCCGGGTACGGCGAGCTTCTGGACCAGGTCGTGCAGCCACAGCGCGCCACGGATCGCGCCGTACACCCAGGCGACGACGAGCAGGTCGGTGATCAACTGTCGGACGGCGGTCGGGAAACGATCGGCGTAGATCTTCACGCCGGACAGCGTGCCACGCGCACCCGTCCCCGGCACGCGACGCGAACGGCGGCGCACCGCCCGGCGCCCGGCGGACGGCACGACGGTGGCCGGCGCAACGGCGGACCGGCGCCCGGCGCGACGGGTGGACCCGCGGCCGGCGCGACGGCGGTCGGCGCTACGGGCGGGGTCAGCCCGCGCAGGCCGGGCAGGTGCCGAAGATCTCCAGGGTGTGGCTGACGTCGGCGTAGCCGTGCTTCGCCGCCACCCGCTCGGCCCAGCTCTCCACCGTCGGCCCCGCGACCTCCACCGTGCGGCCGCAGGACCGGCAGACCAGGTGGTGGTGGTGACCCTCGCTGCACCGGCGGTAGAGGTGCTCGCCGCCCGGCGGGCGCATCACGTCGATCTCGCCGGTGTCGGCGAGCCCCTGGAGCGTGCGGTAGACGGTGGTCAGCCCGACCCGCTCGCCGCGCTCGCGCAGCATCGCGTGCAGCTCCTGCGCGCTGTGGAAGCCCTCCAGCTCGCCGAGCAGCGCGCTCACCGCCGAGCGCTGCCGGGTGTTGCGGACCGTGGCACCCGTCATGATCATGATCCCTCCCCGGCGTGGCTCACCGCGTCGGCCACGATGTGTGCGACGTGCTCGTCGACCAGCGCGTACGCGATCTCACGACCCCGCCGGGAGCCACGCACCACGCCGGCGCCCCGCAGCACCCGCAGGTGCTGGGAGACCAGCGGCTGCGCGGCGCCGAGCTTGTCGACCAGCTCGTGCACGCAACGCTCGCCCTCGGCGAGTTCGCTGACGATGGCCAACCGGATCGGCGCCGAAAGGGCACGCAAGAGCTCGCTCGCGCCCTCGAAGGCGTCGTAGCCTGATCCGTCGGTCACCCCGTAACGGTAACCAATCCCACCGACACGCCGCTGACCAGGATCAGTGGAGCACCACCTCGTGCGGCTCCGGCGCGGGCGCGGCGGCGGGGGTACGCCGCCGGCGCAGCACCCGCCACACCGCGCCGAGGACCGCGACCACCCCGAACGAGGCGATCGCCATCAGCACCACCGAGGCGCCGGGGGCGGTGTCGGCGTTCGCCGCCACGTAGACCCCGGAGCCGGCGGCGAAGAGCCCGAGCGCCATCGCCGCCGTCATCGTGCTGCGGAACCCCCGGGTCACCTGCTGCGCGGTCGCCACCGGCACCACCATCAGGGCGCTGATCAGCAGCACTCCGACGGCCCGCATGGCGATCGTCACGGTGACCGCGGTGGCCACGGCGAGCAGCAGGTTGAGCGTACGCACCGGCAGGCCGGAGACCCGGGCGTACTCCTCGTCGTGGCAGACCGCGAAGAGGGCCGGGCGCAGCGCCAGCATGGTCACCCCGATCGCGACGCCGAGCACCGCGATGGTGGTCAGGTCCTGCGGGGAGATCGTGGTCAGCGACCCGAACAGGTAGGCGTTCAGGTTGGCGCTGGTGCTGTCGGAGAGCCCGACCAGCGTCACGCCGCCGGCGATGCCGCCGTAGAAGAGCAGGGCCAGGGCCAGGTCGCCGGAGGTGCGCCCCCGGGCGCGGACCAGCTCGATGGTGATCGCGCCGGCGGTCGCCACGGCCACCGCGACGAGCACGGGGGACCGGTTGAGCAGCAGGCCCGCGCCGACGCCGGTGAGCGCCACGTGCCCCACCCCGTCGCCGATCAGGGCGAGCCGCCGCTGCACCAGGTAGATGCCGAGCGCCGGGGCGGCCAGGCCGATGATCAGCGCCCCGATCAGGGCCCGCTGCATGTAGGGGTACTGGAAGAGTTCCATCTCAGCTGCTCCACAGCCCGGCGGGCTCGTCGGGTCCGTGCGGGTGCACGTGGTCGTGGTCGGGCTCCGCGTGGTGGCCGGCGGGCTCGGGCACCGGGCCGTCGTGACAGATCCCACCCTGGTGTACGACGACCGCCCGGCTGATCAGCGGCCGCAGCGGCCCGAGCTCGTGGGCCACCAGCAGCACCGTGCCGCCACCGGCGACGAAGTCGTGCAGCGCCCCGGCGAACGCCTCCTGGCTGGCCGCGTCGACCCCGGCGGTCGGTTCGTCGAGGACCAGCAGCTCCGGCTGACCGGCCAGCGCCCGGGCGATCAGGGTGCGCTGCTGCTGCCCGCCGGAGAGGGTGCCGACGGGGTCGCGGGCCCGGTCGGCGAGCCCGACCGCCTCCAGCGCGGCGGTCACCGCCGCCCGGTCCGCCGCGCCGGGCGGGCGCAGCACCCCGCGTCGGGCGAGCCGGCCGGAGGCCACCACCTCGCGGACGGTGGCCGGTACGCCGCTGCCGGCGCCGAGGCGCTGCGGGACGTACCCGATGCGGTGCCACTGCCGGAAACGGCGCAGCGGACGGTCGAAGAGGGTGACCGAGCCGGAGCTGAGCGGCACCAGGCCGAGCGCGGCGCGGACCAGGGTGGACTTGCCGGAGCCGTTGGCGCCGAGCACCGCGACCACCTCGCCGGCGGTCACGGTCAGCGAGACGTCACGCAGCACGGGGCGGCCGTCGTAGCCGACCACCCCGTGCGTGACGGTGATGACTGGGGATGTCACGAGCAGCTCAACGCCGTCCTCAGGGTCGCAAGGTTGGTACGCATCACCGAAAGGTAGTCGCCGCCGTCGGTCGTCAGCCCCTCCAGGGGGTCCAGCACCGCGGTCTTCGCGCCGACCTCGGCGGCGATGGTCTCGGCCACCTTCGGGCTGACCAGCGTCTCGAAGAAGATCGTGGTGGCCTTGTGCTCCCGGGCCTCCCGGGCGACCTCGGCCAGGCGCTGCGGGGCGGGCTCGTTCTCGGGGCTGAGCCCGGTGATGCCGATCTGCTCCAGCTTGTAGCGCTCGGTCAGGTAGCCGAAGGCGGTGTGGCTGACCACGATCTCCCGCCGCTGGCAGGTCTTCAGCCCGGCCGTGAACTCGGCGTCCAGCTTCTCCAGCTCGGCGCGCAGCGCCCCGGCGCGGGCGGTGTAGTCGGCGGCGCGGTCCGGGTCGGCCTGGCCGAGCCGCTCGGCGAGCTTGTCGCCGACCGTGGCGAGTCGGGTGGGGTCCAGCCAGAGGTGCGGGTCCTTGGTGCCGCCCTCCTCGTGGCCGGGCTCCTCGGGCTTGCCCGACTCCTCGGGGTGGGCGTGCTCCTCGCCCTCGTGGTCGTGGTCGTGGCCGCCCGCGGCGGCGTCCATCAGCGGCTGCACGGTCGACACGTCGAACGCGCGGTCCTTGGCGTTCTGCTCGACGGCCTCGTCCAGCGCCGGCTGGAAGCCCTTGAGGAGCACGACCAGCTCCGCCTCGGCGACCTGGCCGACCTGGCCCGGGTTCAGCTCCAGGTCGTGCGGCTCCGCCCCGGGCTTGACCAGGTTGCTCACCGTCACCGCGTCACCGCCGATGCGCTCGGCGAGGAACTGCAACGGGTAGAAGGCGGCCACCACGTCGACCCGCTGCGGGTCGGCGCCGGCCGGGCCGTCGTCGGAACAGGCCGTGACACCACCCAGGGCGAGCAGGGCGGTGGCGGCGAAGGCCAGGGTGCGCGGGGCGGTGCGGAGGTTCATGCCATGAACTTTCCGCGACAACGATAATGATTGTCAAAAACGCATGCTTGCATGTCAGAACAGCTTCACCAGGCCCGCGGTGACCAGCAGGGTGAGCGCCACCAGCCGGATCACCCGGGTCGGCGCCGTCTGCACCGACCAGGTGGTGACCAGCAGCGCGGCCACGGCCGCGGCGAGCAGCAGGGTGAACAGCCCGCCGACCACGCCGGGGGTGAAGAACGCGACAAGCACCAGCACCAGGGTGACCAGGAACACCGTCGTCGGGTTCGCCCGGGCCAACCGGGCCGGCATCCGGCTCTGCGTACGCTGCATCCCACAGACTCTACGAGGAGGAACCCCGTGCTGGTGACGAACCGGTTCGTGGTGGACGTCGATGTCGCCGACGAGTTCACCGAGCGGGCGCACGCCGCCCTCGCCGCGCTCGCGGCCCGCCCCGGTTACCTGCGCGGCCAACTGGTCCGGGCGCTGGACGACCCCCGGCACTGGTGCCTGGTCACGGAGTGGGAGTCGGTCGGCACCTACCGGCGGGCCCTGGGCGGCTTCGACGTCAAGATCACCGCGGTGCCGCTGCTCGCCGAGTCGCTCGACGAACCGTCGGCGTACGAGGCGCTCGCCAGCGCCGCCCCCGGCGGGGACGTCGTCCCGGCCGCCAGCGATCGGGCCGCTGGTCCTTACCGCTGAGCCCGTGGGCACTACATTGCTTGCATGACCGCTCCCGGACCGGCGACCCCGCCGGCGTACCCTCCGTCGCCCGGCCAGCAGTGGGGGCAGCCGCCCGCTGTGCCCGGCCCGCCGGCGGATCCGGGCGTGCCCGCCCCGCCCGCCGGGCCGGGGGTCACCCCGCCGTTCGCGGCGCCGCCCACCGAGGGGCGCAACACCCGGCTCTGGCTCGGGCTGGGCGCGGGGGCGCTCGCCGTGCTGCTCTGCTGCGGCGGTGGCGGCGCCGCCGTGGTGGGGCTGGCCGTGACCGGGGTGCAGGCCGTGCGCGAGCAGGGTCGCACCGTGTCGACCGACTACTACCAGGCGCTCGTCGAGCGCAAGTACGGCGCGGCGTACGACCAGCTCTGCGACGACGCGCAGCGGCGCGAGTCACGCCGCGAGTTCGAGCGCCGGGTGGCCGCCGAGCCGCAGATCGCGACCTTCCGGGTGGGCGACGTGGACGCCGTCTCCCTCACCGTGCCCGTCGACGTCACCTACACGGGCGGCCGGCAGGACCGGCAGCAGGTCACCCTCGGGCAGGACCAGCAGACCGGCGGCATGGAGGTGTGCGGGGTGAGCTGACCCGCCCCCGGTATTCTGCTGGGCCCGGGACGGCACGGGTCGTACCGTTGTCCCGAACTGTTCCTTCCATCCTTACCGCGTCCCCGCCGACCGCCAGTCGGCGTAGGAGGAAACATGCCAGCCGACCGTATCGACGCCGTCGTCAGCCTCGCCAAGCGCCGAGGCTTCGTCTTCCCCTCCAGCGAGATCTACGGAGGCACCCGGTCGGCGTGGGACTACGGTCCGCTCGGCGTGGAACTGAAGGAGAACGTCCGCCGGCAGTGGTGGAAGACGATGGTCCAGCAGCGCGACGACGTGGTCGGCCTCGACTCCGCCGTGATCCTGGCCCGCGACGTCTGGGCCGCCTCCGGCCACCTGGACGCCTTCGTCGACCCGCTGACCGAGTGCCAGTCGTGCCACAAGCGGTTCCGGGCCGACCACCTCGAGGAGGCGTACGAGGCCAAGCACGGCAAGCCGCCGGCCTCGCTGACCGAGCTGAACTGCCCGAACTGCGGCAACAAGGGCACCTTCACCGAGCCGAAGATGTTCAACGGCCTGATGAAGACCTTCCTCGGCCCGGTCGAGAGCGAGGAGGGCATGCACTACCTGCGGCCCGAGACCGCCCAGGGCATCTTCGTCAACTACAAGAACGTGGAGACGGTCGCCCGCAAGAAGCCGCCGTTCGGCATCGCCCAGACCGGCAAGTCGTTCCGCAACGAGATCACCCCGGGCAACTTCATCTTCCGCACCCGCGAGTTCGAGCAGATGGAGATGGAGTTCTTCGTCGAGCCGGGCTCCGACGAGCAGTGGCACGAGTACTGGCTCTCCGAGCGCTGGAACTGGTACCTCGACCTGGGCCTGTCGGAGAGCAACCTGCGCTTCTACGAGCACCCGAAGGAGAAGCTCTCCCACTACTCGAAGCGCACTGTCGACATCGAGTACCGCTTCCAGTTCGGCGGCACCGAGTTCGCGGAGCTGGAGGGCATCGCCAACCGCACCGACTTCGACCTGACCACGCACAGCAAGCACTCCGGCGTCGACCTGTCCTACTTCGACCAGGCCAAGGGCGAGCGTTGGATGCCCTACGTCATCGAGCCGGCCGCCGGTCTCACCCGCGCGGTGCTCGCGTTCCTGCTCGAGGCGTACGACGAGGACGAGGCGCCGAACACCAAGGGCGGCGTGGACAAGCGCACGGTGATGCGCTTCGATCCGCGGCTGGCCCCGGTCAAGGTGGCCGTGCTGCCGCTGTCGCGCAACGAGGCGCTCTCGCCCAAGGCGAAGGGCCTCGCCGCCGACCTGCGCAAGCGCTGGGTGGTGGAGTTCGACGACTCGCAGGCGATCGGCCGTCGCTACCGCCGCCAGGACGAGATCGGCACCCCGTTCTGCGTGACGGTCGACTTCGACACCCTGGACGACAACGCGGTGACCGTGCGGAACCGGGACACCATGGCCCAGGAGCGCATCGCGCTGGACCAGGTCGAGCGCTACCTGATCGAGCGCCTCCCCGGCTGCTGAGCTGCGGCGGGGCCCGGCCGGCGCGGAAGTCGCGCCGGCCGGGCCCCGTACACTTGTCCGGTGACCGCGCCGACCGTTCCCGCACTGCGCCCGCTGACCATCGGGCCGCACGAGGTGTGGCCGCCGGTGGTGCTCGCGCCGATGGCCGGCATCACCAACGTCGGCTTCCGGCAGCTCTGCCGGGAGCAGGGCGGCGGCATCTACGTCTGCGAGATGATCACCACCGTCGCGCTGGTCGAGCGGAACCCGAAGACGCTGCGCATGATCGCGTTCGGCGACGAGGAGCGGCCCCGCAGCCTCCAGCTCTACGGCACCGACCCGGAGATCACCGCCGCCGCCGTGCGGATCGTGGTGGAGAAGGACCTCGCCGACCACATCGACCTCAACTTCGGCTGCCCGGTGCCCAAGGTCACCCGCAAGGGCGGCGGCTCGGCGCTGCCGTGGCGGCGCCGGCTCTTCGCGCGGCTGGTCAGGGCCGCGGTGGACGCCGCGTCACCCGCCGGGGTGCCGGTCACGGTCAAGATGCGCAAGGGCATCGACGACGACCACCTGACGTACGTCGAGGCGGGCCTCGCCGCCCAGGACGCCGGCGTGGCGGCGGTCGCCCTGCACGGGCGTACGGCCGCGCAGCGCTACTCCGGCACGGCGGACTGGGACGCCATCGCCACGCTCAAGCAGGCCCTCGACGTGCCGGTGCTCGGCAACGGCGACATCTGGGAGGCCGACGACGCGCTGCGGATGGTGGCGCACACGGGCGTCGACGGGGTGGTGATCGGCCGGGGCTGCCTGGGCCGCCCGTGGCTCTTCGCCGACCTGGAGGCCGCGTTCGACGGCCGCCCGGAACGCCGCCTGCCCACCCTGGGCGAGGTGGCGCGGACCATGCGCCGCCACGCCGAACTGCTGGTCGACCAGTTCACCGCGGGCTCGCGTACCCCCGCCCGGGGCGAGCGGGACGGCTGCACCGACTTCCGCAAGCACGTCGCCTGGTACCTCAAGGGCTTCCCGGTCGGCAGCGAACTGCGTCGCGAGCTGGCCATGATCGAGAGCCTGGCCCAGCTCGACGACCTGCTCGGCAAGCTGGACCCGTCGGAGCCCTTCCCGGTGGCCACGCTGGGCCAGCCACGCGGCCGCACCAACTCGCCCGGCAAGGTCTTCCTGCCGGACGGCTGGCTGGCCAGCCGCGACGACGACACCGTCCCGGAGGGCGCCGAGCTGGCCGACTCGGGCGGCTGAGCCCTCGCCCCCCGGCGCCACCCCGGCCCCACCCCGGCCCCGCCCGGCCTCGGCCTGGCTCCGGTCCGGGCGCGTGCTGTCCCGCCTCGGCTTGGCTCCGGTCCGGGCGCGTGCTGTCCCGCCTCGGCCTGGCTCCGGTGCGGCCCCTGGCCCGGCGGCGACATCCGGGAGCGCCCTCGGTCATGGCGAAAGGGCCGGCCCCTTGTCGGGTCCGGCCCTTGTCGCTTGTGGTGCTGGTGTTGTCGTCGGTCAGGCGGTGTAGCCGCGGGTGGCGATCCAGTCGGCGAGGTTGTCGACGCTCATCCGGTAGGAGGCCTGGTCGGGGTTGGC
>NZ_JBEYRY010000016.1:0-59426 GCF_040704175.1 Micromonospora sp. NPDC047812
ACGCCCGGTTACATTCCGAACCCGGAAGCTAAGCCCTCCAGCGCCGATGGTACTGCACTCGGGAGGGTGTGGGAGAGTAGGACACCGCCGGACAACTTTTCCAGTCGAGGGCCGCCCCATCCGGGTCGGCCCTCGACTGCGTTAGCGTCGTGGGTGACGCAATGAGGAAGGATGTACCTGTGAGTTCAGGATCGCAGGGCGGAGATCGTCCCCGTCGCTACGAAGACCGTTCGGGTGGGCGCGAGGGAGCACCGCGCCGGGACGACCGGCCCCCGTACCGGGAGGACCGGGGCGGCCAGCGCGGCGGGTACGCCGGCGGCAACCGTCGTGACGGCGACTCCCGTGGTGGCGACCGCCGAGAGGGCGGCTTCCGGTCCGGTCCGCGTGACGGCGACTCCCGCGCTGGTGGCGCCCCTCGTCGCGACGCCGGCGACCGCCAGGGCGGCTTCCGCGGCGACCGTGAGGGCTTCCGGGGCGGAGACCGCCGCGAAGGTGGCTTCCGTCGGGACGGTGACGAGCGATCCGGCGGCTACCGCGGCGGTGACCGTCGTGAGGGTGGCGATCGTCCGGGCGGTTTCCGTGGCGGTGACCGCGACGGTGGTTTCCGCGGTGGCGAGCGTCGTGAGGGTGGTTTCCGTTCGGGTCCGCCGCGTGAGGGTGGCTTCCGTGGCGGTGAGCGTCGCGAGGGCGGTGACCGTCCGGGCGGCTTCCGTGGCGGTGACCGCGAGGGCGGCTTCCGTGGCGGTGACCGTCGTGAGGGTGGCGATCGTCCGGGCGGCTTCCGTGGCGGTGACCGCGAGGGCGGCTTCCGTGGCGGCGAGCGTCGTGAGGGTGGTTTCCGTTCGGGTCCGCCGCGTGAGGGTGGCTTCCGCCGCGAGGGTGGCGACCGCCCGGGTGGCTTCCGTGGCGGTGACCGCGAGGGCGGTTTCCGCGGCGGCGAGCGTCGCGAGGGTGGCTACCGCGGCGGCGAGCGTCGCGAGGGTGGCGATCGTCCGGGTGGTTTCCGTGGTGGTGACCGCGAGGGCGGTTTCCGCGGTGGCGATCGCCGTGAGGGTGGTTTCCGCTCGGGCCCGCCGCGTGAGGGCGGCTTCCGTGGCGGTGAGCGTCGCGAGGGCGGTGACCGCGAAGGCGGCTTCCGTGGCGGCGAGCGTCGTGAGGGTGGTTTCCGTTCGGGCCCGCCGCGTGAGGGTGGCTTCCGCCGCGAGGGTGGCGACCGCCCGGGTGGCTTCCGTGGTGGTGACCGCGAGGGCGGCTTCCGCGGTGGCGAGCGTCGTGAAGGCGGCGACCGTCCGGGTGGCTTCCGTGGTGGTGACCGAGACGGTGGTTTCCGCGGTGGTGACCGTCGTGAGGGTGGCGATCGTCCGGGTGGTTTCCGTGGTGGTGACCGCGAGGGCGGTTTCCGCGGTGGTGACCGTCGTGAGGGTGGCGATCGTCCGGGTGGCTTCCGTGGTGGTGACCGCGAGGGCGGTTACCGCGGTGGTGACCGTCGTGAGGGTGGCGATCGTCCGGGTGGCTTCCGTGGTGGTGACCGTCGTGAGGGTGGTTTCCGTTCGGGCCCGCCGCGTGAGGGTGGCTTCCGCCGCGAGGGTGGCGACCGCCCGGGCGGCTTCCGTGGGGGTGACCGCGAGGGTGGCTTCCGTGGTGGGGATCGCCGCGAGGGCGGCGACCGCCAGGGCGGGTACCGTCGCGAGGGTGGCGACCGTCCGGGTGGTTACCGTGGCGGTGACCGCGAGGGCGGTTACCGCGGTGGCGACCGTCGCGAAGGTGGCGACCGTCCGGGTGGCTACCGGAGCGGTGACCGCGAGGGCGGCTACCGGGGCGGAGAACGGCAGGATGACCGTCGTGAGGGCGGCTACCGGGGCGGAGAACGTCGCGACGAGCGACGGGAGCGTCCGGCGGCGGAGGGGGAGCGTACGGCGGCCCCCGCGCTGCCCGACGAGATCGTCGCGACCGACCTCGACAAGGACGTCCGGGCCGAGCTGCTCTCGCTGGCGAAGCCGGTCGCCGAGACGGTCGCCCGGCACCTGGTGGCGACGGGTCAGCTGATCGACGAGGACCCGGCCGAGGCGCTGGCGCACGCGCTGGCGGCCCGTCGGCTGGCGTCGCGGATCGCTGCCGTCCGCGAGGCGGTCGGCCTGGCCGCGTACCACGCGGGGGAGTGGCAGACCGCGATCGCGGAGCTGCGTACGTACCACCGGATGAGCGGGCTGCAGAGCCACCTGGCGGTGCTCGCGGACTGCGAGCGGGCGCTGGGCCGGCCCGAGCGGGCGATCGACCTGTTCCGTGGCGCGGACCGGGAGAAGCTGGACCAGGCCGTGGCGACCGAGCTGCTGATCGTGGCGGCCGGGGCGCGCGGCGACCTGGGCCAGAAGGACGCCGCCGTGGCCATGCTCCAGGTTCCCGAGCTGACGGCCGAGACGGCCGAGCCCTGGACGGCCCGGCTGCGGTACGCGTACGCCGACGCGCTGCTCGCGGTCGGTCGTCGCGACGAGGCCCGCGAGTGGTTCTCCCGGGCCGCCGACGTCGACACCGAGGGCGAGACCGACGCCGCCGAGCGGCTGCTGGAACTCGACGGTGTGGTGATCGAGGGCGACGAGGAGGACGAGGAGTCCGCCGAGGCGGTCGCCGCCGGCCCCGGCGCCCCGGGTGCGGTGCCGGCCCGACCGGACGCCGACCTCGCCGGCGACACGGAGCCGACCGTCGACGAAGACGAAGACGAAGACGAAGACGAGGACGAGGACGAGGACGTCGACGTCGACGCTGACGAAGACGACGAGGACCTCGAAGGCGAGGACGACGACGAGGACCTCGAGGACGACGACGAGGACGACGACGAGGACGACGAGGGCGAGGACGAGCAGGATGAGGCCGCGGTTGCGGCGGTGCCGACGGACGACCTGGCCGACGACGAGCTGACCGACGACGAGGCGGGCGCCGTCGCCGCCGGGACCCCCGGCGACGACAGCGGGACCGCCACCGGCGGTGGCGAGCCCACCGCCTCCGGCGAGTCGGAGACCGCGCGGCAATGACGACGGGTGCCGGGGAACGGCTGGTCGACGGGTACGCCCTGGTCGTCTTCGACCTGGACGGCGTGATCTACCTGATCGACCGGCCGGTCCCCGGTGCGGTCGAGGCGGTCGGTCGGCTGCACGCCGAGGGCCGGTCGGTGGCGTACGCGACCAACAACGCCTCGCGCCGCTCCAGCGAGGTGGCCGACCTTCTCACCGGGATGGGCGTGCCCGCCCGGCCCGAGGAGGTGCTCACCTCCGCGGCGGCCGCCGCCGAACTGCTTCGCGACCAGCTTCCCGCCGGCGCCCCGGTGCTGGTCGTCGGCACCGAGGCGCTGCGGGCCGAGGTGCGCGCGGTCGGGCTTACCCCGGTGTCGCGGGCCGACGAGTCGCCGGTCGCGGTGGTGCAGGGGTTCGGCCCGCAGGTCTGCTGGGCGGACCTGGCCGAGGCGTCGGTGGCCGTACGCGGCGGCGCGACCTGGGTCGCCACCAACACCGACCCGGCCCTGCCCAGCGGTCGCGGACCACTGCCGGGCAACGGCGCCCTGGTCGCCGTGCTGCGCACCGCGCTCAACCGCGATCCCGACGTCGTCGTCGGCAAGCCCGAGCCGGCGCTGTTCACCACGGCGGCCCGCCGTGCCGGCGAGGGCCGGACGCTGCTGGTCGGCGACCGGCTGGACACCGACATCGAGGGCGCCCGGCGGGCCGGCCTGGACAGCCTGCTGGTGCTCACCGGCGTGAGTGACGCGGCCGAGCTGCTCGCCGCCCCGGCGCACCGCAGGCCGACGTACGTCTCGATGGACCTGGCGGGGCTCTTCGACCCGGCGGCCGTGGTGCGGGTCCCGGGCCCGGCGGACGCCGGCGGATGGTCGGTGGCCTCGCGGGACGACGCGCTGGAGCTGTCCGGGTCGGGCCGCCCGCTGGACGCCCTCGCGGCGCTCTGCGCGGCCGCCTGGTCGACGCGGCCGGCGCGGATCCGTCCCGGCTCAATCGAGGCGGAGAAGGCACTGGCCGAACTCGGCCTGTCCGGCTGACGGCCCCCGGCGCCACCGGCCGGAAAAGCGCTGCGCGCGTCGGCGGGACCGCCCGCACCGGTGACCTCAGAGCAGCTTGCGCAGCTTCATCAGGTCGAGCGGGTTGGCCTTGATCGAGACCCGTCGGGACGTGACCGCGCGGGTGATGTCGAGTTCGCCGCGGACCAGCGCGAGCAGGTCGTCGCTGCTGGTGCTCAGCGCGATCTTGGCCTTCGGGTCGTCGCCGTCGGCCAGGTCGACCAGGCGGCCGCCGGAGAGCCGGCCGTGGAAGGCCGTCTCCAGGTCGGTGATCCGGCAGGCCAGCGTCCGGTCGAAGTCGACCTTCTCCCGCACCGTCTCCGCGTTGCGGTCCAGCCGGGCCGCCAGATCCCGCAACGCCTGCCGGCATTCGTCCACGCTGGCCACGATCGCCCCCTCACCGCTCGCCACGCCGTCCCCGGCACCGTACCGCACAGGGCGTCGCGAGGTGCCCGGTAGCGTGGCACCTGCACACCCCCGCCCCGCGGAAGGAATCAGGCATGCAGGACGCGTGGCGCGCCTACCTCGAGCTGGCCATGGGCCTGACGGAGGCGCCCCGGAAGAAGGCCCAGGACGCGGTTCGCCGGGTCGTCGGCTCGGGCGGGGCGACCGCCGCCCAGCTGCAGACCCTCGCCGAGGAGCTGGTCTCCACGGGCGCGGCCAACCGTGAGGCGCTGACCAAGCTGGTGCGGTTCGAAGTGGACCGGGCCCTCGGCGCGGTGGGGCTCGCCACCGCCGACGAGGTCGCCGAGCTGACCCGACGGGTGCACGAACTGGAGCGTCAGCTCCGGGACGCCAGGGCGACCCTCGGCGCCCCGCCGCCCGTACCCGCCGGCAGCGCGGAGCCGGCGCACCCGGTGCCCGCCGGTGCCGGGCCGTCGCCCGCCCCGGGCGCCGCCGAGCCGGCCGTACCGACCTCGGCGGCCCCCGCCCCGGTGGCGAGGCCGGCCGTCGCGAAGAAGGCGCTGGCCAAGAAGGCGGTCGCGAAGAAGGCGGTGGCCAAGCGGACGCCGTCGGCCCTCGCCCCGACCGAGGGCGCCGCCGAGCCGGTCCGGCCGGCGAAGAAGGCACCGGCCCGCAAGCGGCCGCCGGAGGGCGAGGCGTGACGCGCCCGGCCCTCGCCGGGAGCGGATCGTGAGCGACCCCTTCCGGCCCGGCCCGCCGCCAGGCGCCCGCCCCGGCCCGCCGGGTGCCGGCCACGGCCCGGCGACCGGCGCCTTCCGCCCCGGCCCGCCGCCCGGTGCCCGGCCGGGCCCGCGCCCCGGTGCGTCGCTGCCGGAGTCCGTCGAGGACCTCGGCGAGGACCGGCATCCCGCGGTGGACGCCGCCGTACGGGCGATGGCCAACGCCGCGACGCTCGCCCCGGCCGACCAGATCGCGCAGTACGAGGCGGCGTACGAGACGCTGCGGGAAACCCTCGCCACCATCGACCAGACCTGACCCGACCGGAGAAGAACCACGCATGGCACGTCGTAACCGGCTGGACGCCGAACTCGTCCGCCGCGGGCTGGCCCGGTCCCGGGAACAGGCCGCCGCGCTGGTGGAGGCCGGCCGGGTCCAGTTGCGCGGCGTACCGGCCCGCAAGCCCGCCGCGATGGTCGACCCCGCCGATCCGCTCCTGGTCACCGGCGAGGACCCCAGCGCGGAGTACGTCTCCCGGGGCGGGCACAAGCTGGCCGGCGCGTTGGCCGCCTTCGCCCCGGGCGGGCTGACGGTGGCCGGCCGGCGGTGCCTGGACGCGGGCGCCTCCACCGGTGGCTTCACCGACGTGCTGCTGCGCGCCGACGCGGCCGAGGTGGTCGCGGTCGACGTCGGCTACGGGCAGCTCGCGTGGCCGCTGCGCAACGATCCCCGGGTGCGGGTCTTCGAGCGCACCAACGTCCGTACGCTGACGCCGGAGGTCGTCGACGGCCCGGTCGACCTCACGGTCGCCGACCTGTCGTTCATCTCCCTGCGGCTGGTGCTGCCGGCGCTGGCCGGCTGCACCCGGCCCGACGGTGACCTGGCGCTGATGGTGAAGCCGCAGTTCGAGGTCGGCAGGGAGCGGGTGGGCGCCGGCGGGGTGGTCCGGGACCCGGCGCTGCGCGCGGAGGCCGTGCTCGACGTGGCCGCCGCGGCGGCCCGGCTCGACCTCGGCCTGGCCGACGTGGCCGCGAGTCCGCTGCCGGGGCCGAGCGGCAACGTCGAGTTCTTCGTATGGTTACGCCGGGGCGCACCGCCGGCCGACCCGGAGCGGGTGCGCGCGGTGGTGACGGCCGGGCCGGGTGGTCCGGTCCCGTCCGGCGACCGGCCGGACGCGGCGACGGAGGAGGTGGCCGGGTGAGCGAGCTGGCGAGCCCCGCGGTCGCGGGCGTGCCGCGCGCGGGCGTGACGGGACGGCCGTCCCGGTGAGCCGCACGGCCCTGCTGGTGACGCACACCGGTCGCCGGCGCAGCACCGAGCACGCCCGCGCCGTCGCCGCCGACCTGATCTCGGCCGGCTTCGAGGTGCGGGTGGTGGCCGAGGAGGCCGACGACCTCGACCTGCCCGGGGTGGTGCCGATGACCGGCCTGGAGGCGGCCGAGGGCGCCGAGATCGTCTTCGCGCTCGGCGGGGACGGCACCTTCCTGCGGGCGGCGGAACTGGCCCGCCCGGCGAAGGTGCCGCTGATCGGCATCAACCTCGGCAAGGTCGGCTTCCTCGCCGAGGCCGAGATCGACGACCTGGACAGCGCGGTACGCGACGTGGTCGAGCGCAACTACACCGTCGACGAGCGGCTCACCCTCGACGTGACCGCCGAGTTCGACGGCGGCCCGACCATCGAGTCCTGGGCGCTCAACGAGATCAGCGTCGAGAAGGGCGAGCGCGCCCAGATGCTGGAGCTGCTCGTCGACGTGGACGGTCGCCCGCTGTCGCGCTACGGCTGCGACGGCGTGGTCTGCGCGACCCCCACCGGCTCGACGGCGTACGCGTTCTCCGGCGGCGGGCCGGTGGTCTGGCCGGAGGTGGAGGCCCTGCTGCTGGTGCCGATCAGCGCGCACGCGCTGTTCAGCCGGCCGCTGGTCACCGCGCCCACCTCCACGTTCGCCATCACGGTGGACCCGTTCACCACCCTCGCCGTGATGTCCTGCGACGGCCGGCGGGTCTACGACCTGCCGCCCGGGGCGCGGGTCACCGTGCGGCGTGGCGCGCTGCCGGTGCGCGTCGTACGGCTGCGGGACCGCCCGTTCACCGACCGGCTGGTGGCGAAGTTCGACCTGCCCGTGCACGGCTGGCGCGGCAACCGCCGGTGACCCGGGGGCCGGGCGGCGCCGACGGACCGCACCCGGGCCGCCCCGGCGGGGTGTCGGCGGACGGACGCACCGGCGCGGCCACGCCGGCTGGTCAAGTGTCGGGGGCCGCGTCTACTGTCGGGTGCTGTGCTGGAAGAGCTGCGCATCACCGGACTGGGCGTCATCGAGGACACCACGCTGCCGTTGACCGGCGGCATGAACGTCATCACCGGCGAGACCGGTGCGGGCAAGACCATGGTGGTCACCGGCCTCGGCCTGCTCTTCGGCGGGCGCGCCGACGCCGGGCGGGTGCGCGCCCAGCCGGGCCGGGCGGTGGTCGAGGGCCGGCTGCGGCTCGAGGGCCGCGTCGCCGCCACCGTGCACGCGCGGATCACCGACGCGGGCGGCGAGCCCGACGAGGACGGCTCGGTGCTGCTGAGCCGCACCGTCACGGTGGAGGGCCGCTCCCGGGCGCACCTGGGCGGCCGGAGCATGCCGGTGTCGATGCTCGGCGAGGTGGGCGAGCAGGCGGTGGCCGTGCACGGCCAGTCCGACCAGTTGCGGCTGCTGCGGCCGGCCGAGCAGCGGGCCGCGCTGGACCGCTTCGCCGGGCCGGAGCACGAGAAGCTGCTCGACGCGCTGCGTGAGGCGTACGCCCGCTGGCGCGCGGTGGTCGACGACCTGACCGACCGGCGGCGCAACGCCCGCGAGCGCAACCAGGAGGCGGACCTGCTGCGGCTCGGCCTCGACGAGATCACCCGGGTGGACCCGCAGCCCGGCGAGGACGACGAGCTGAAGGCGGAGGCGCAGCGGCTGGAGCACGCCGAGGGGCTGCGCACCGCGGCGCAGGTGGCCCACCAGTGCGTGGCCGGTGGCGTGGAGGCGACCGACGAGACCCCGGACGCGGCGGCGTTGCTCGGCACCGCCCGCCGCACCCTGGAGGCGCAGGCCGGCACGGACCCGGCGCTGGGTGAGCTGGCGGGGCGGCTGGAGGAGGCGGCGACCCTCGTCACGGACGTCTCCGCCGAGCTGTCGGCCTACCTCGCCGCGCTGGACGCCGACCCGGCCCGGTTGCAGACCGTCTACGAGCGGCGGGCGGCGCTGCGCGCGCTCACCCGCAAGTACGCCGACGACGTCGACGGGGTGATCGCCTGGGCCGAGCACGCCCGCACCCGGCTGTCCGACCTGGACACCTCCGACGACCTGCTGGAGGAGCTGGACCGGGAGGCCTCCCGGCTGGCCGGTGAGGTGGCCGACCTGGCCGGCCGGGTGTCGACGTCGCGGCAGGAGGCGGCGACCCGCTTCGCCGAGCAGGTCACCGTGGAGCTGGCCGGGCTGGCCATGCCGCACGCCCGGATCGAGGTGGCGGTGCTGCCCCGCGCGGCCGGCCGCACCGAGCCGACCCTGACGGTCAACGGCACCGAGGTCGGCGTCGGCGCGGACGGCGGCGACGAGGTCGAGCTGCGGCTGCTCGCCCATCCGGGCGCGCCCTCGCTGCCGTTGCAGCGCGGCGCCTCCGGCGGCGAACTGTCCCGGGTGATGCTCGCCATCGAGGTGGTCTTCGCCGGCTCGGGCGGTCCGCCCACGCTGGTCTTCGACGAGGTCGACGCCGGGGTCGGCGGCCAGGCCGCGGTGGAGATCGGCCGGCGGCTGGCCCGGCTGGCGCGCAGCCACCAGGTGCTGGTCGTCACCCACCTGCCGCAGGTGGCCGCCTTCGCCGACCGGCACCTGGTGGTGGCGAAGGACACGGGCGGGGCGGTCACCACGAGCGGGGTCCGGGTGGTGGAGGACACCGAGCGCGCCCGGGAACTCGCCCGCATGCTCGCGGGTTTGCCCGACTCCGACCTGGGTATCGCCCACGCCGAGGAGCTTCTCGCCGTGGCGGCCCGCGAAAGGCGCCCGTGAGGCCGGCGATTGTGAGCACAGGCACACCGGCCTGCGCGTTAGTGTGCTTCCCTGGGTAGGCGGCCCTGCTCAGGCATGTCGCGACAGAATTGCCTGCCTCACATGCCAGGATGGTCACGATGCGTCTACCCACGTTGCGCCGGACCCGGAACGCGGAACCGGGCAGGATCCTCGGCACCGCACGCCTCGACCGCCGGACGAAACGCCTGGTCGGCCGGCTCCGCCCCGGTGACATCGCGGTCATCGACCACGTCGATCTCGACCGTGTCGCCGCCGACTCGCTCGTCGCCGTCGGTGTCGGCGCCGTGCTCAACGCGAAGCCGTCGGTCTCCGGCCGCTACCCCAACCTGGGGCCCGAGGTGCTGGTCGCCGCCGGCATCCCGCTCCTGGACGACCTGGGGGAGGGGGTCTTCGAGCGGATCCGCGAGGGCGACACCGTCCGGATCGAGGGCAACACCGTCTTCCTCGGCGACGAGCCGGTGGCGCACGGCAGCCTCCAGGACGCCGAGACGGTGGCCAAGTCGATGGCCGACGCCCGAGAGGGGCTGTCTGTGCAGTTGGAGGCGTTCGCCGCCAACACGATGGACTATCTGCGCCAGGAGCGCGACCTGCTCCTCGACGGCGTCGGCGTGCCCGAGATCCAGACGGAGATGCAGGGGCGGCACTGCCTGATCGTGGTGCGCGGCTACGACTACAAGGCCGACCTGGACGTGCTGCGCCCCTACATCCGCGAGTTCAAGCCGGTCCTGATCGGTGTCGACGGCGGCGCCGACGCGCTGGTGGAGGCCGGCTACACGCCGGACATGATCATCGGCGACATGGACTCGGTCACCGACGACGTACTGCGCTGCGGCGCCGAGGTGATCGTGCACGCCTACCCGGACGGCCGGGCCCCCGGTCTGGCCCGGGTCAACGGCCTCGGCGTCCCCGCGGTGACCTTCCCCGCGGCGGCGACGAGTGAGGACCTGGCCATGCTGCTGGCCGACGAGAAGGGCGCCTCGCTGCTGGTCGCCGTCGGCACCCACGCCACCCTCGTCGAGTTCCTCGACAAGGGGCGCGGCGGGATGGCCTCCACGTTCCTGACCCGGCTCAAGGTCGGCGGCAAGCTGGTCGACGCCAAGGGCGTGAGCCGGCTCTACCGGCAGAGCATCTCCGGGTCGTCACTGCTGCTGCTGGTGCTCTCCGCGATCGCGGCGATGGCCTCGGCGGTGGCGGTCTCCACCGTCGGCAAGGCGTATTTGGGCGTGGTCTCCGAGTGGTGGAACAATTTCGTGTTCCAGCTTGAACAGCTTTTCTAGCGTCCCACCGATCAAGAGGCTGCAGGTGTGATCAATTTCCGGTACCACGTGGTGTCCCTGACCGCGGTCTTCCTCGCGCTGGCGATCGGCCTGGTGGTCGGCACCGCCGCCCTGAACGGCCCGGTGGCCGACTCGCTCAAGGAGAACGTCAACGGGCTGCGCAAGGACAACCAGCTGATGCGCCAGGCGGTCCAGAACATGGAGAAGGAGCTGGAGCTCGAGGAGGAGTTCGCGGCCCAGACGGCGGAGCTGTTGTTGCCCGGCAAACTCACCGGCAAGCGCGTGCTGGTCGTCAGCCTGCCCACCGGGCGCGACCACACCGAGGGCGTGGTCAAGATGCTCCAGCTCGCGGGGGCCCAGGTGACCGGTCGCATCGATCTGCAGGACAAGTTCATCAACCCGGACAACAACAACAACCTGCTGGAGCTGGCGGTCACCGCGGCGCGCCCCACGAGCGCACCGACCGCCGGGCTGCCCGGCAACGGGCACGGGGTGGAGACGTCGACCGCCCTGCTGGCCAGCGTGCTGCTCGACCGGGCGCCCGGCGCGACCCCGGTCAGCGAGGCCGACCGGCGGGCGGTGCTCGCCGCCTACAACAACGCCAACTACCTGACCACCGAGAAGCCGGTCACCGCGTCGGCGGAGGCCGTCGTGCTGGTCAGCGGGCAGCCGTACGTGGACAAGGACTCGGCGAAGAAGGACGAGTCGGTGCTCATGGTCGCCGAGCAGCTCGACCAGGCCGGAACGATCGTCGTCGGCGGCAACGGCTCGGCCGGGGGCAACCTGGTGGCCGCCGTCCGGAGCGACCCCGTGCTGGTGCAGACCATCTCGACCGTCGACAACGCCAACACCGTCCAGGGCCAGCTGGTCACCGCCCTCGCGCTGGTGCAACAGGTCACCGAGAAGAAGGCCGGTCAGTACGGTGTCGCCGACAACGCCACCCTGCTGCCTAGACTGCCCCAGTGAGCGAACGACTTACCCCGGTGTCCGGATCACTGTCCTCGCACGTACGGCGGGAGGGACGCGCGTGAGCCTGCTCGGTCGACTGCTGATCGCCGGCGCGGGCGCCGCCGCCGCCCGGTACGCGCTGCGCGAGGTGCGCACCTCACCGGCCGGGCCCGCGCTCGACCGGACCAACTTCCGCGGTCGCACGGTGACCCTGGCCGCCGGCCCCGCACTCGCGGCCGGCGCCGCCGCGACGGGCGCGTTCGGTGCCTCCAGCGGCCCGTCCGGAGCCGCGGCCCTGGTCGCCGGGGTGGGCGCCGGGGCGGTCGGCCTCTACGACGACGTGGTCGGCGCCCGGCCGGAGCAGAAGGCGGCCAAGGGCTTCGCCGGGCACCTGGCCGCGCTGCGCGAGGGCCGGGTCACCGCCGGAATGGTCAAGGTCGTCGGGGTGGGGGCCGCGGGCCTCGGCGCCGCCGCGCTGCTCGCCGCCGACCCCCGGGTCGCCGCGCACCGGCGCCGCCAGCGGCAGGGCCCGCTGGGCCGGGGCGTCGACGTGCTGCTCGGCGCCGGTGTCATCGCCGGCACGGCGAACCTGCTCAACCTGCTGGACCTGCGGCCCGGCCGGGCGCTGAAGTCCGGCCTCCTGCTCGGCGCCCCGCTGACCGGCGGCCCGCACGGCGGGATCGCCGCCGGTGCCGTCGGCGCCGCCGCCGGACTGCTCCCCGCCGACCTCGGCGAGGACGTGATGCTCGGCGACAGCGGCGCGAACGCGCTCGGCGCGCTGCTCGGTGTGGCGCTCGCCGCGCGTACCGGGCCTCTCGGGCGGGCCGGGCTGCTCGCCGTGCTCGCCGGCCTCACCGCGGCCAGCGAGAAGGTCAGCTTCACCCAGGTCATCCAGCGCACCCCCGGGCTGCGCGAGCTCGACGCACTGGGCCGGCGCGCCGACTGACGTGACGACCCCGGCACCCCTCGCCGGCGCCGGCCGTGTCGCCGGAGCGGCCGCGCTCATCGCCGTACTCACCGTCCTCAGCCGGCTCGCCGGCTTCGGCCGCACCGCCGTCTTCACCTGGGTCGTGCAGAAGAGCGACCTCGGCGGCATGTACGTCATCGCCAACACCGCGCCGAACATCATCTTCGAGATCGTGGCCGGTGGCGCGTTGGCGAGCCTGGTCGTACCGCTGCTGGCCGGGCCGGTCGCGGCCGGCGACCGGCGCGCGGTGTCCGCCACCACCGGGGCCCTGCTCACCTGGACGGTGACCCTGCTGGTGCCGCTGGCCGTCCTGGTCGCGGTGGCGGCCGGCCCGATCGTGTCGCTGCTCAGCGAGGGGCGCCCCGAGGCCGAGCTGGCGGCCGGGGCGCGGATGCTGCGGGTCTTCGCCCCGCAGTTGCCGCTCTACGGCGTCGGCATCGTGCTCACCGGGGTGCTCCAGGCGCACCGCCGCTTCGCCTGGCCGGTGATCGCGCCGCTGCTGTCGAGCCTCACCGTGATCGTGGTCTACCTCGCCTTCGGCGGCGCCGAGGGACGCGGCGCGAGCGTGGCACAGGTGAGCCGCGGCAGTGAGCTGATCCTGTCCGCCGGCACCACGCTGGGCGTGGTGGTGCTGTCACTGTCGCTGCTGATCCCGCTGCGCCGGTTGGGCCTGCGGCCGCGCCCCGGCTACGCGTTCCCGCCCGACGCCCGGGCGCGGGTGGGCGGGCTGGCGATGGCCGGGGCCGTCACCGTCACCGCGCAGCAGCTCGCGCTGCTGGTGCTGCTCAACCGCGTCTCCGGCGGCCCGACCGGTTCGCCGCAGGTGTTCAACCTGGCCCAGACCATGTACCTGCTGCCCTGGGCGGTGCTGGCGGTGCCCCTGGCGGTGGCGGCGTACCCGACGCTGGCGACCGCCGCCGCGGCGGGGCGGGACGAGGACTACCGGCGCACGCTCTCCTCGACCGTGCGCGGGGTGCTGCTGTTCAGTTGCCTCGGCGCGGCGGCACTGGTCGGCACGGCCGCGCCGGTCGCCGCGTTCTTCTACCCGGGCGACCCGGGCTCCACCGCCGCGGCCATCGTCGGTTTCGCCCCCGGCCTGCTCGGTTACGGCCTCTTCGCGGTGCTCTCCCGCGCCCTCTACGCACGGGGCGACACCCGTCCGGCGACCTTCGCGATCACCGCCGGTTGGCTGGCGGTGCCGGTGGTGGCGGTGCCGCTGGCGGTCCTCCTGCCGGTGGCGGACCGGGTGCTCGCGGTCGCCCTGGCCAACTCGGTCGGGATGGTGTTGCTCGGCGGGCTGCTGCTCGTCGCGGTGCTGCGCTCGGCCGGGCGCCCCGCGCTCGCCGGAGCGGGCCGGGCCGGCGCCGCCGGACTGCTTGCCGGGGCCGTGGCCGCGCTCACCGGAACGGCCGTCGCCCGCTGGCTCGACGCGGCCGCCGGCGGCACCCCGACGACACCGGGCGCACTCGTGCAGGGCATGCTGTCCGGAGTCCTGGTCGGCGTCGTGTTCCTCGCCGTCGTCTGGCTGGTCGACCGGCGGGACGTGACGCCGCTGCTCGCCGGGGTGCTCCGGCGGCTGGGCAGGGCGGGCCGGCGTGGGCCGGCGGCCCCCGCCGATGGGACGGGCGAGGGCGACATCCCCCCGGAACGGGGTGGCGGGAAGGAGACGGTGTCCCGGTGAGCGGGTGCAGGACGGGTGACCGGCCGACGACTACCGACGAACGGGGGTGGTCGCGGTGACGCAGCCGGCACCGTTTCCCGGCTGGCGCGGCACGGTGGCCCTGCTGCTCGCCTCCAGCACCGGTGGCGTCGGGCAGCACGTCCGCTCGCTGGCCGGGGGCCTGACCGCCGCGGGCGCCTCCGTCCTGGTCTGCGGCCCCGCCGCGACCCAGGAGCAGTTCGACTTCACGGGCGTCGGCGCCCGGTTCCTGCCGGTGGAGATCCCGGCCAGCCCGACCCCGGCCGACGCCCGCGCGGTCACCGCGCTGCGCCGGGCCCTCGCCGCGGAACCGGTCGACGTGCTGCACGCCCACGGCCTGCGCGCCGGGCTCGTCGCGGTGCTCGCCCGCCCGACCGCCCCGCTCGTGGTCACCTGGCACAACGCGGTGCTCGCCGGCGGCCTGCGCGGTGGCGTGTCCCGCCTCGTCGAGCGGGTCGTCGCCCGGGGCGCCCGGGTGGCGCTCGGCGCCTCCACCGACCTGGTCGAGCGGGCCACCGCGCTGGGCGCGGTGGACGCCCGGCTCGCCCCGGTCGCCGCGCCGGCACTGCCCGCGCCGCGCCGCCGCCGGGCCGCCGTCCGCGCCGAGTTCGGCGTCGGCCAGGACCGGCCACTGATCCTCTCCGTGGGCCGGCTGCACCCGCAGAAGCGGTACGACGTGCTGGTCGACGCGGCCGCCCGGTGGCGTACCAGGGCCCCGGCGCCGGTCGTGGTGATCGCCGGCAGCGGTCCGGCGTACCTGCCGTTGGCCGCCCGGATCTCCGCAGCCAGGGCCCCGGTGACCCTGCTCGGGCACCGCACCGACGTGGCCGACCTGCTCGCCGGGGCCGACCTGGCGGTGGTGACCAGCGACTGGGAGGCCCGCCAGCTCTTCGCGCAGGAGGCGATGCGGGCCGGCGTACCGCTGGTGGCGACGGCGGTCGGCGGCCTGCCGGAGCTGGTCGGCGACGCCGCGGTGCTGGTGCCGCCGGCGGACGTGGACGCCGTCGACGCGGCCGTGCGCGCCCTGCTCGACGACGAGGCCGGGCGGGCCGAGCTGGGGCGGCGCGGCGCCGCCCGGGCCGCCACCTGGCCCAGCGAGGCGGACACCCTGGCCCAGCTGGCGGCGCTCTACGCCGAACTGGCCCCGCACGGCGCCGGGCCGGCCGCTCCCGGCGCGGACGCCCCGTCGACGGGACGCCGGTGATGCGGCGCAGAATCGCCCCGATCCTGCTGACCCTGGTCGTGGTGGCGCTGGGCATCACCGCGCTGACCGCCCGCCCCGAACGGGAGGCGGCGCCCCCCGGGCGCACCGCCGACTTCGTGGTGCTGGTCGGGGTCGCCGGGCTGCGCTGGGACGACGTCGACCCGCAGAGCACGCCGACGTTGTGGCGGATGGCCCGGGACGGCTCGATCGGCTCCCTGTCGGTCCGTTCCGCGCACCGGCCGACCTGCCCGGTGGACGGTTGGCTGACCCTCGGGGCCGGCAGCTACGCCGCCTGGAACGGCAGCCGCCAGGCCGGGGGCTGTCCACCGGCCCAGGTGACGGTCGAGCAGCCCGACGGCATCGGGGCGAACCTGCCCGACCAGGAGAGCGTCGTCCTGCACAACCAGGAGCGGCTGCCCTGGGGCACGGTGCCCGGCGCGCTGTCGGAGTCGGTGCGCTGCTCGGTGGCGGTCGGGCCCGGCGCGGCCGTGGCCGCCGCCCGACCGTTCGGCCGCGTCGACCGGTACGCGCCGGCGCTCCCGGCGGACCCGGCGGGCCTGCTCGGCTCCTGCGTGCTGAGCATCGTCGACCTCGGCACGGTCACCGGCGAGGATCCGGCGGCCCGGGCCGCGGTCGCGCGCGAGGCGGACGCCCGCCTGGCCCGGGTGCTGGCCGCCCGGCCGCCCCGCTCGCTGGTGATCGTCGCCGGGGTCTCCGACACCGACGCCCCGTCCCGGCTGCACGTCGCCGTCGCCGACGGGCCGGGCTGGGAACGCGGGTGGCTCACCTCGGCCAGCACCGGCCGCGAGGGCTACCTGCAACTGGTCGACCTCGCGCCGACCGCGCTCACCGCGCTGGGCCGGCCGATGCCGGAGCGGCTCTTCCTCGGCCGGCCGGCCGAGTCGGTCGGCGGGCGGCCGGCGGACCTCGCCGCCGCGATCGCCGCGCCGGCGGACGCCGACCGGGAGGCGGCCGCCCAGCGCCGGGTGGCCGACTGGTTCTTCACCCTGCTGGCCGGCGCCCAGGTGCTGCTGGCCGTGGCGGTGCTGCCGCTGCTGCGCCGGGCCCGCCGGCACGCCGGCCCGTACGGCCCGGAGCCGGTCTCGCGGCGGGTGGTGGCGGTCGTGGAGCTGCTGCTGATCGCGGCGGCCCTCGCCGTCCCGGCCGCCCTGCTGGCCGACGCCGTGCCCTGGTGGCGCGGGGACCACGCGGGCGTCTACTTCGCCGGGGTGACCGTGCTGCTGCTGGTCGCCGCGACCGCCGTGGTGCGGCTCGCGCCGGGGCACGCGAGCACCCTCGGCCCGCTCGGCGCGGTGGCCGGCCTGACCACGGTGGCCGTGGGACTGGACGTGCTCACCGGCGCCCGCCTCCAGCTCAACGGGGTGGTCGGCTACTCCGCCCTGGAGGGCGGCCGGTACGCCGGGCTGGGCACCGTCGGGCTCGGGGTGTTCCTGGCCGGCTCCCTGCTGAGCGCGGGGTGGCTGGCCCAGCGGGTCCGCCGGTCCTGGCGGCCGCCCGTGATGGTGGCCGTCGGCGGCGCCGCCGTGCTGGTCGTCGGCAGCCCGTACCTGGGGTCCGACCCGATCGGCGCGATCGCGCTGACCGCCGGGCTGAGCGTCGCCGCGGCGATCAGCGCCGGTGGCTGGCTGACGATCAGCAGGCTGGCCTGGGCCACCATGGCCGGGCTCGCGCTCACCATCGGCTTCGCGGTGCTCGACCTGCGCCGGCCCGCCGCCGAGCGGGGCAGCCTCGGCCGGTTCCTGGCCGCCGTCGGCGACGGCACCGGCGGGCTCACCGTGCACCGCTCCAGCACGGCCAACTTCGAGACCCTGGTCAACAGCCCGCTGACGGTGCTGGCCCTGGCCGGTGCCCTGCTGGTCTGGTTCGCCCTGCTCCAGCCGTGGGGTGGGCTGATGCGGCTGTTCGGCATCTATCCGGCGATGCGGGCGGCGATGGCCGGCACCGCCGTCGCCGCGGTGATCGGCGGGGTGCTGGGCGGCGATGCCCTGGACGTGGCCGGCGCGGCCGCGGCCCTGGTGGTGCCGATGGCGGCGCTGGCCGCGCTGCGGGTGCTCGACCACTCCACCGACCGCACGCTGCCCGACGCGGGCCGCCCGCGCGACGAGGGGTCCGGCGGTACGGGCGACGGCTCGGGCGGTGACGCCGGCGGAGGGCCGGACGGCGACGGCCCGGACCGGCCGGCACCGACCGGTGCGGGGCCGGGCGCCGCCCGTACCGCGGATGCGGGCGCGGGACCGGCCGCGGCGCCGGCGCCCCCGGCACCGCGCGCCCCGGGCCCGGCTACCGGGGCGTCCGGGCCGACGGCCGGGACCGGCGCGGGGGAGCGCGCGCCGGCCGGTCGGGCATCGATCGAGGTCACCGCCACCTGAGTCGGGGGCGGCACGCCCCGCAGCCCGCTGCGGGTGCGCCGGGCGGGCGGGCCGACAGAGGTGTTACCGTGGAATCCCGTGGATCGCGTGATCACTTGGCTGATCGGCACGGCGGTCTGCACGACCGCGACGGACGACACGGGAGCAGGCCTTGGCCCCTTCAGCACGGACGACCAGGCACATTTTCGTCACCGGGGGAGTCGCCTCCTCGCTGGGTAAGGGCCTCACCGCCTCCAGCCTCGGCAACCTGCTCACCGCGCGCGGTCTGCGCGTGGTCATGCAGAAGCTCGACCCCTACCTCAACGTCGACCCGGGGACGATGAACCCGTTCCAGCACGGCGAGGTCTTCGTCACCGAGGACGGCGCCGAGACCGACCTCGACGTCGGGCACTACGAGCGGTTCCTGGACCGGGCGCTCTCCGGCAAGGCGAACGTCACCACCGGCCAGATCTACTCGGAGGTGATCGCCAAGGAGCGGCGCGGCGAGTACCTGGGCGACACCGTCCAGGTCATCCCGCACATCACCAACGAGATCAAGTCGCGGATCCTGGCGATGGCCGACCCGGACGACGACGGCCAGGTGCCGGACGTGGTGATCACCGAGGTCGGCGGCACCGTCGGCGACATCGAGTCGCTGCCGTTCCTGGAGTCGATCCGCCAGGTCCGCCACGACCTCGGCCGGGACAACTGCTTCTACCTGCACGTCTCTCTGGTGCCCTACCTGGCGCCGTCGGGCGAGCTGAAGACGAAGCCGACCCAGCACTCGGTGGCCCAGCTGCGCAGCATCGGCATCCAGCCCGACGCGCTGGTGCTGCGCTGCGACCGGGAGATCCCCGACAAGGTCAAGCAGAAGCTGTCGCTCTACTGCGACGTCGACCGCGAGGCCGTCACCGCCGCCCCGGACGCGCCGAGCATCTACGACATCCCGAAGGTGCTGCACCGCGAGGGCCTCGACGCGTACGTGGTGCGCCGGCTCGGCCTCTCCTTCCGCGACGTGGACTGGACCAGCTGGGACGACCTGCTGGACCGGGTGCACCAGCCCCGGCACACCGTCACCGTCGCCGTGGTCGGCAAGTACGTCGACCTGCCCGACGCGTACCTGTCGGTGAGCGAGGCGATCCGGGCCGCCGGCTTCGGCCACCGGGCCCGCGTGCAGCTGCGCTGGGTGCCCAGCGACGAGTGCGTCACCCCGTCCGGCGCGGCGGCCGCCCTGGCCGGCGTGGACGGCATCGTCATCCCGGGCGGCTTCGGGGTGCGCGGCATCGAGGGCAAGATCGGCACCGCCCGGTACGCCCGGGAGAACGGCATCCCGCTGCTCGGCCTCTGCCTCGGTCTGCAGTGCATGACCATCGACGTGGCCCGGCACCTGGCCGGCCTGGAGGGCGCCAACTCGCTGGAGTTCGACGAGGAGGCCGCGCACCCGGTCATCGCCACCATGGCCGACCAGGAGGACATCGTGGCCGGCAGGGGCGACCTGGGCGGCACCATGCGGCTGGGGGCGTACCCGGCGGCGCTCGCCGAGGGCTCGCTGGTCGCCGAGGCGTACGGCAGCACCGAGGTCAGCGAGCGGCACCGGCACCGGTACGAGGTGAACAACGCCTACCGTGACGCGCTGGCCAAGGCGGGCCTGCACATCTCCGGCACCTCGCCGGACGGGCGGCTGGTCGAGTTCATCGAGCTGGACCGCGGCCTGCACCCGTTCTTCGTCGCCACCCAGGCGCACCCGGAGCTGAAGAGCCGGCCGACCCGGCCGCACCCGCTGTTCGCCTCCTTCGTGAAGGCGGCGGTGACCTACTCGGAGGCCGACCAGCTCCCGGTCGACCTGGACGCCGCCGAGAGCGCGGCGGCGCAGAACGCCGCCCGCAACGGCGGCGCCGCCGCGAAGGCGACGTCGGCCTCGTGAGTGCCGTCGAGCACCGCTACGAGGTGCGTTCCCGCACCGAACGCTACCGGGGCAGGATCTTCGACGTGGTCAGCGAGGAGGTGACCATGCCGGGCGGCGGGACGGGGGTCCGCGACTTCGTCCGGCACGTCGGCGCGGTCGCCGTGGTGGCGCTCGACGCCGCCGGTCAGGTGGTGCTGATCCGCCAGTACCGGCACCCGGTCGGGCGGCACCTGTGGGAGCTGCCCGCCGGGCTGACCGACGTCTCCGGCGAGGACCTGGCCGCCGCCGCGGTCCGGGAACTGGCCGAGGAGGTCGACCTGACCGCCGGGCGGATCGACGTCCTGGTGGACCTGCACAGCTCGCCGGGCTTCACCAACGAGCTGGTCCGGGTCTTCCTGGCCCGGGACCTGGCCGACGTGCCGGCGGAGCAGCGGCACGAGCGGCGCGAGGAGGAGGCCGACCTCCAGGTCGTCCGCATCGACCTGGACGAGGCGGTCGGTATGGTCCTCGCCGGCGAGATCACCAACGCCTCCTGCGTGACCGGGCTGCTCGCCGCCGCCCGGGCCCGCGACACCGGCTGGTCGGCGCTGCGCCGGGCCGACGCGCCCCTGCCGGGCTGAGCCGGGGAAGAGAACGTGAAGGGGCCGTGCGGTACGTCCGCACGGCCCCTTTCGTCGTTCCGGGTGGGTCAGTCGCGCAGCGGCCGGCCCTGCCCGTCGACGCCACCGTTGATCAGGATCAGGATGCCGTCGATGAAGCCCCAGAGGCCGCCGATGCCGCACGTCACGAGGGACACGATGAGCTGGATGACGCCGGTCTTGGTGTCGCCCATGTAGAAACGGCCGATGCCGAAGGTGCCCAGCACGATCTGCAGGACGCCCGCGACGACCTTGCTCTTGTCGGAGACACCCGACGGGTACCCGGGCTGGTTGGGGAAGCCGGGCTGGTAAGGAGGTGTGGTCATGAGGCGACACCCTAGTGATCCACTCGTCTCCTGTCCGCAGCGGCACCCGAAGAGTGGGACGATAATGGATGAACACTGTCCTGACGGCTGAGGTGCGGGTCCCACCGCCGCCCGGTTCACGCCTGACACATCGTCAGCGGGTGCGGGCACCGGATGTCACTGTGCTGCCTCATCGGGGGCGGCGACGCGCCTAGACTGCCGCCGGCGGGACCGGTGGACCGCGGCGGCAAAGGGGCCGTCGTGGCACCGCGCAGTCGGGGGAGCGCAGCCCCGAAGAGAGGTGTCTGCATCGTGAAGGTCGGAATCCCCCGCGAGGTCAAGAACCACGAGTACCGCGTGGCGATCACGCCGGCGGGCGTCAACGAGTTCGTCCGCGGCGGTCACCAGGTCTTCGTCGAGTCCGGCGCCGGCGTCGGGTCCAGCATCGGCGACGACGAGTTCGCCGCCGCCGGGGCCAAGATCCTGGCCACCGCCGACGAGGTGTGGGAGACCGCCGAGCTGGTGCTCAAGGTCAAGGAGCCGATCGCCGAGGAGTACCACCGGATGCGCGAGGGGCAGGTGCTCTTCACCTACCTGCACCTGGCCGCCTCGAAGGCCTGCACGGACGCGCTGGTCGACCGCAAGGTCACCGGCATCGCGTACGAGACCGTCGAGCTGCCCGACCGGTCGCTGCCGCTGCTCGCCCCGATGTCCGAGGTGGCCGGTCGCCTCGCCCCGCAGGTGGGCGCCTACCACCTCCAGCGGCAGGGCGGCGGGCGCGGCATCCTGATGGGCGGCGTCTCCGGCGTCTACGCCGCGAAGACCGTGGTCATCGGCGCCGGCGTCTCCGGCATGAACGCCGCCGCGATCGCGCTCGGCCTCCAGGCCGAGGTGCTGCTGCTCGACAAGAACGTGGCCCGGCTGCGCCAGGCCGACGCCATCTACCGAGGCCACCTGCAGACGGTCGCCTCCAACGCGTACGAGATCGAGCGGGCCGTGCTGGACGCGGACCTCGTCATCGGCGCGGTGCTGGTGCCCGGCGCGAAGGCCCCGACCCTGATCTCCAACGAGCTGGTCTCCCGGATGAAGCCGGGCAGCGTGCTGGTCGACATCTCCATCGACCAGGGCGGCTGTTTCGAGGACTCGCGTCCCACCACCCACGCCGAGCCGACCTACCAGGTGCACGACTCGATCTTCTACTGCGTGGCGAACATGCCGGGCGCGGTGCCGCACACCAGCACCTACGCGCTGACCAACGTCACCCTGCCGTACGCGCTGGAGCTGGCCAACCACGGCTGGCGCGAGGCGCTGCGTCGCGACCCGGCGCTGGCGCTGGGCCTGAACACCCACGACGGGCAGGTCACCTACGGCCCGGTCGCCGAGGCGCACGGCATGGCGAGCCTCGCGCTGGCCGACGCGCTGGCCTGAGGGGTGGCGGGCTGACCGGCACACCGGACGGGGCCGGCGCGGGCGTGGAGCCCGCGCCGGCCCTGCGTCGTGCCGTGCGCGGCTACCTCGACCACCTCACCGTCGAACGGGGACTGTCGGCGAACACGCTCTCGTCGTACCGTCGGGACCTGGAGCGCTACCTGGCCACCCTGGCGGCGGCCGGGGTCGCGGACCTGGCCGCCGTCGGCCCGGGGCAGGTCGAGGCGCACCTGGCCCGGCTGCGCGCCGGCGACGAGGAGCACCCGCCGCTCGCGGTCTCCTCCGCCGCGCGGGCGGCCAGCGCGGTGCGCGGCCTGCACCGGTTCGCGCTGCGCGAGGGGCTGGCCGGCGCCGACCCGAGCCGGGAAGTCCGCCCGCCCACGCCGCCACGCCGGCTGCCCCGCGCGCTGCCGGTCGACGCCGTGGTGCGGCTGCTGGAGACCGCGGGGTCGGTGACCGCCGCCGGCGATCAGGCGCCGCTCGCGCTGCGCGACCGGGCGCTGCTGGAGTTCCTGTACGGCACCGGGGCGCGGATCTCCGAGGCGGTCGGCGCCGCCGTGGACGACCTGGACGTCGACGAGGGCACCGTGCTGCTGCGCGGCAAGGGCGGCCGCACCCGGCTCGTCCCGATCGGGGGGTACGCCGTCGAGGCGGTGCGGGCCTGGCTGGTGCGGGCCCGGCCCGGGCTCGCCGCCGCCGGCCGGGGCACCCCGGCGGTCTTCCTCAACGCCCGGGGCGGCGCGCTGACCCGGCAGGGCGCGTGGACGATCCTGCGTCGCGCCGCCGAGCGGGCCGGGCTGCCGGTGGACGGCCCGGAGGCGGTCTCCCCGCACACCCTGCGCCACTCCTACGCCACCCACCTGCTCGACGGCGGCGCGGACGTACGGGTGGTGCAGGAACTGCTCGGCCACGCCTCGGTGACCACCACCCAGGTCTACACCCTGGTCACGGTCGAGCGGCTGCGCGAGGTGTACGCCACCGCCCATCCCCGGGCGCGGGGTTGACCCCGCACTGCCGCCGCCCGGGCGAGGGGCCGGCCGCCGGGGCGGCCGGACGCCCGTCCGCTCCGGTGGCCGCCGGCCGGTTCGCGCGGCGCGACGGGTGCCCGGGGCGGTGCGCGGTGTACGCCGCCGACGGCTGGCCTGGTCGGCGGGGCGGCGACACGCCGAGCGGGTGCGACCGGCCCGCCGGGCGGTGGCGTACAGTCGGCATCGGCGCGGACCTCCTGGGGGCGATGGTGATGCGGACCGGGGTGCGCAGCGGCGCCGCGAAGGACGTCGGACGGCTCCGACGCCGGGTGGTCGTCGGGAGGGGGCAACGAGCACATGGCTGGCAACGGTGACCGTGCCGAGACCTGGACGTCGGAGCTCCGCGAGCAGCAGGCCACGCTCGGGGCGGATCTCGGTCCGGCGGATCCGGCGGCATACACGATGCGTAAGCCGATTCCCGAGCCGATGCCGACCGACCGGCACGGCCCGGCCCGGATCATCGCGATGGCCAACCAGAAGGGTGGCGTGGGCAAGACCACCACGACCATCAACCTGGGCGCCGCGCTGGCCGAGTACGGCCGCAAGGTGCTGCTTGTCGACTTCGACCCGCAGGGCGCCCTCTCGGTCGGGCTGGGGGTCAACCCGCACAACCTCGACCTGTCGGTCTACAACCTGCTCATGCAGGACGACGTCACCGCCGAGGACGTCCTGATCAAGACCGACGTGGCGGGGCTGCACCTGCTGCCGGCCAACATCGACCTCTCCGCGGCCGAGATCCAGCTGGTCAACGAGGTCGCCCGGGAGATGGCCCTGGCCCGCGTGCTCCGCTCGGTCCGCAAGGAGTACGACTACATCCTGATCGACTGCCAGCCCTCGCTGGGCCTGCTGGCGATCAACGCGCTGACCGTGGCGCACGGCGTGCTCATCCCGCTGGAGTGCGAGTTCTTCAGCCTGCGCGGGGTGGCCCTGCTGCTCGACACCATCGACAAGGTGCGCGAGCGGCTCAACTTCGACCTGGAGCTCGAGGGCATCCTCGCGACCATGTACGACAGCCGCACCACCCACTGCCGGCAGGTGCTCCAGCGGGTGGTGGAGGCGTTCGGCGACAAGGTCTACCAGACGGTGATCACCAAGACCGTCAAGTTCCCCGAGTCCACCGTCGCCGGTGCCCCGATCACCACGCTCGACCCGGCCTCGTCCGGTGCCCGCAACTACCGTCAGCTGGCCCGCGAGGTGATCGCCGCCCAGGCCGAGCGGTAGACCGGGATGCACCTTCGCGCCGAGCCGGCCGGGGCGTGGACTACGGTCTTCCGGTGACCGCGCCACCCCTCGACCCTCCGACGACGCCGGAGCAGCCGCCCGTACGGGCCGCCGATGCCGTCGCCGAGGTGCCGACGGACCCGGCCGGCGTGCCCGAAGCGGCGGAGAGCGCCGGGTTCACCGTCCGGCTGGCGAACTTCACCGGCCCGTTCGACCTGCTGCTCCAGCTGATCGGTAAGCACAAGCTCGACGTGACCGAGGTGGCGCTGCACCGGGTCACCGACGAGTTCATCGCCTACATCCGCGCGATGGGCGACCAGTGGGACCTGGACGAGGCCAGCGAGTTCCTGCTCATCGCCGCGACGCTGCTCGACCTGAAGGCGGCCCGGCTGCTGCCCGCCGCCGAGGTCGAGGACGAGGAGGACCTCGCGCTGTTGGAGGCGCGCGACCTGCTCTTCGCCCGGCTGTTGCAGTACAAGGCGTACAAGGAGGCGGCGGCGCACATCGCCGCGCTGGAGGAGGTCGGCGGCCGGCGCTACCCGCGCGCGGTCACCCTGGAGGCCCGGTACGCCGACGCGCTGCCCGACCTGGTGCTCGGCATCGGCCCGGAGCGGCTGCTGAAGCTCGCGGTCAGGGCGATGACGCCGAAGCCGGTGCCCGAGGTCTCCATCGCCCACGTGCACATGGTCCGGGTCAGCGTCCGGGAGCACGCGGGCATCCTCGCCGAGCGGCTGCGCCGCGCCGGCACGGCCACCTTCTCGCTGCTCTGCGCCGACTGCGAGGCGACCCTGGAGGTGGTGGCCCGGTTCCTGGCCCTGCTGGAGCTCTACCGGGAGGGCCTGGTCGCCTTCGTCCAGGAGCAGGCCCTGGAGGAGCTGACCGTACGCTGGACCGGTCCCGCCGAGGGCGGCCCCGACCTGCACGTCGACGAGTACGCCGGCACCCCGCCCGAGCCGGCCCCGACGGTGCCCGAACCGGCGGGCCCGGGCCCGCTTCCGGCGGCCTCGGCCGGGCGGCTGCCGGTGCCGGACGGCACGGCGGACGAGATCGGCCCAGCCGCGGTGGCAGGTGTGGCGGCGGACGACACCGGCTCGGCTCCGGCGCACACGGGCTCGGCTCCGGCGCACACGGGCTCGGCGGAGGACAGCGGGACGGCGCCGGGTGTGGCGGCGGACGGGAACGGGACGGCGACGACGGAGGAGCGAGCGGGATGAGCAGCGAGGAGCGTCGGGACTCCCTGGCCGACCAGGCCGCCGCCTGGGTGCCGCCCTGGCAGCGCCCCACAGCCCCCTCCGCGGCTCCCGAAACCGGAGATCCTGGTAACTCCACGCCCCCAGCGGGGCCTGAACCTACCGAGATGTCCGGAGACGTCGGGGGTGCGGCAGAGTCTGCGGTGGCGGACGCGCCGGTGGAGGCCCGGGAGGCCGGTGGGGCCCGCGGGGCTGAGGAGGGTAAGGGCGGTCGGGGCGTATCGGCGAAGGGAGCTGCGGGGCGACGGCGCGCGGCACCGGCACCCGAGCCGGCGCCGGAACTCGACGACGCGGAGCTGCGCGGGGCGCTGGAGGCGATCCTGCTGGTGGTGGACGAGCCGGTCAGCGAGCTGGTCCTCGCCCAGGTGCTGGAGCAGCCCGCCGAGCGGATCGGGCCGATGCTGGACGAGATCGCCGCGGGCTACACGGCCGCCGGACACGGCTTCGAGCTGCGCCGGGCCGCGGGTGGCTGGCGTCTCTACACCCGGCCGGAATACGCCACCTATGTCGAGCGGTTCGTACTGGACGGGCAGTCCGTGCGGCTGACCCAGGCCGCGCTGGAGACACTGGCCGTGGTCGCCTACAAGCAGCCCGTGACCCGGTCGCGGATCTCCGCCATCCGGGGTGTCAACTGCGACGGGGTGATCCGTACCCTGGTCTCCCGCGGGTTGGTCGAGGAGTGCGGCACCGAACCGGACAGCGGGGCGTTCCTCTACCGGACCACCACGATGTTCCTGGAGAAGCTCGGGCTGAACAGCGTCGACGACCTCCCGCCGCTGGCCCCGTTCCTTCCCGACGACGTAGAAGAGCTTGCCGATGCCACGCGATGACCGCACGCCCCGCCCCGACGCGCCCGCCTTCGAGGGGGCCGAGCGCCTGCAGAAGGTGCTGGCCGCCGCCGGCGTGGGTTCCCGGCGCGCCTGCGAGGACCTGATCTTCCGCCGCCGGGTCACCGTCGACGGCCGGGTCGCCCAGCTCGGCGACAAGGTCGACCCCGCCACGGCCGTGATCCACGTCGACGGCGAGCGCCTCGTCGCCGACACCCGACTGGTCTACCTGGCCATGAACAAGCCTCGCGGGGTCGTCTCCACGATGGCCGACGAGAAGGGCCGCACCGCGCTCGCCGACTTCCTCGGCAACCGGGTGGAGCAGCGGGTCTACCACGTCGGGCGGCTCGACGCCGACAGCGAGGGCCTGCTGCTGCTCACCAACGACGGCACCCTCGCGCACAAGCTGATGCACCCGTCGTACGGGGTGCAGAAGACGTACCTCTGCGAGGTGTCCGGGCCGATCCCGCGCAACCTCGGCAAGCGGCTGATGGCCGGCGTGGAGCTCGAGGACGGGCCGGCGAAGGTCGACTCCTTCCGGGTGGTGGACACGCTGGGACGGACCGCCCAGGTGGAGCTGAGCCTGCACGAGGGGCGCAAGCACATCGTCCGCCGCCTGCTCGGCGAGGCCGGTCATCCGGTGAGCCGGCTGGTGCGTACCGCGATCGGGCCGATCCGGCTGGGCGACCTGCGCGCCGGGCGGACGCGGCGGCTGACCAACGCGGAGGTCGCCGCCCTGTTCAAGGCCGTGGGTGACTGACCCCCGAGTTCGGGGTACGGCTGCCGGTAGGCTCCCTGGCGGCCCGGCGCCGGCGGCGCCCGTCGGGCGGCGCGACGCCGGGCATGATTGAGAACGTTTGGACAACCGCTCGCGGCACATCCGGTGTTTCGTGAGGTACGGGCTGAGGAGGACGACGGTGGAGGAAAACGAACGGGCCGGGCGATGCGTGGTCGCTGTGGATGGACCGTCCGGTTCGGGTAAGTCCACCGTCTCCCGGCGGCTCGCCGTCGGAATCGGTGCCCGCTATCTCGACACCGGCGCCATGTACCGGGCCATCACCTGGGCGGTGCTGCGCTCGGGGGTCGACCTGACCGACGCCGAGTCGGTGGCCAAGGTCGCAGGCGAGGTGGACCTGCGCATCGGCACCGACCCCCAGGGGTACGGCGTGACCGCCGACGGCGTGAACGTCGACGCCGAGATCCGCGGGCCGGAGGTGACCGGGGCGGTCTCCGCCGTGGCCGCCGTGCCGGCGGTGCGCGCGCTGCTGGTCACCCGGCAGCAGGAGATGATCGCCAACGCCGGCCGGATCGTGGTCGAGGGCCGCGACATCGGGTCCGTGGTGGCTCCGGACGCCGACCTGAAGGTCTACCTCACCGCCTCCGAGGCGGCCCGGGCCGCCCGGCGCAGCGCCGAGGACGCCACCGACGTGGCGGCGACGGCGGCCGACCTGGCCCGGCGGGACCGGCTCGACTCGACGCGCAAGGCCGACCCGCTGACCCAGGCCGCCGACGCCGTGGTGCTGGACACCACCGAGTTGGGCATCGACGAGGTCGTCGGGCGCCTGCGCGACCTGCTGACCGATCGGGGAGTGGCATGACCGACACCGACGGGTGGATCGAGCTGCGGGAACCGGACGTCGACACCGAGGAGCCGACCGGTCCGCAGCCGGTCGTGGCCGTGGTCGGCCGCCCCAACGTGGGCAAGTCGACCCTGGTCAACCGGATCATCGGCCGCCGCCAGGCGGTCGTCGAGGACGTCCCCGGCGTCACCCGCGACCGCGTGCCGTACGACGCGCAGTGGGCCGGCCGGCAGTTCACCGTGGTGGACACCGGCGGGTGGGAGCCCGACGCCAAGGACCGGGCGGCCGCTATCGCGGCGCAGGCCGAGACGGCGGTCGCCACCGCCGACGTGGTGCTGTTCGTGGTCGACGCGATGGTCGGCTCGACGGACGTGGACGAGGCGGCCGTACGGATGCTGCGCCGCAGCGCCAAGCCGGTGATCCTGGTCGCGAACAAGGCCGACAACACCGCCATCGAAATGGAGGCGACCTCGCTGTGGTCGCTGGGCCTGGGTGAGCCGTACCCGGTGTCGGCGCTGCACGGGCGTGGTTCCGGCGACCTGCTCGACGCCATCATGGACGCGCTGCCGGAGGCCCCGAAGATCGTCGAGAACCGCCCGCGCGGCCCGCGCCGGGTGGCCCTCGTCGGCCGGCCGAACGTCGGCAAGTCCAGCCTGCTCAACCGCTTCTCGGGCGAGGAGCGGGCGGTCGTCGACTCGGTCGCCGGCACCACCGTGGACCCGGTCGACAGCCTGGTCGAGATCGGCGGGGAGACCTGGCAGCTGGTCGACACGGCGGGCCTGCGCAAGCGGGTCGGCAAGGCCAGCGGCACCGAGTACTACGCCAGCTTGCGGACCGCCTCGGCGATCGAGGCCGCCGAGGTCGCCGTGGTGCTGCTGGACTCCAGCGAGCCGATCAGCGAGCAGGACCAGCGGATCCTGTCCATGGTCACCGAGACCGGCCGGGCGCTGGTGATCGCCTTCAACAAGTGGGACCTGGTCGACGCCGACCGCCGGTACTACCTGGACAAGGAGATCGAGCGCGAGCTGCGCCGTATCCCGTGGGCGATCCGGCTCAACCTGTCGGCGCAGACCGGCCGGGCGGTCGACAAGCTCGCGCCGGCGCTGCGCAAGGCCCTGGCCAGCTGGGAGACCCGCGTACCGACCGCGCAGCTCAACTCGTGGCTGACCGCGCTGGTGCAGGCGACCCCGCACCCGGTGCGGGGCGGGCGGGCGCCGAAGATCCTCTTCGCCACCCAGGCGGGGGTGGCGCCGCCGCGCTTCGTGCTCTTCACCACCGCGCCGCTCGACGCCGGCTACCAGCGGTTCGTCGAGCGCAAGCTGCGCGAGGAGTTCGGCTTCGAGGGCAGCCCGATCGAGATCTCCGTACGCCCCCGCAAGAAGCTCGGCCCGGGCGGCCGGGGCAAGGCGCACGGCTGATCCGCCGGACCTGAAGGCCGGGTGGGAGCACGTTCCCACCCGGCTTTTTGCTGCCCCCAATTCCCCTATCCTCCTAGGACGCTCTAGGGGAGGTGGGCGGGACGACGCGTTCGGCGCGGGAGGGGGCCAATGCGGACGGCACGAAGATCCTGCGCTAAGCTGTACCGGCTGTCGCGGGGAGATCCGCGCGGGAGCATCGGGACGTGGCGCAGCTTGGTAGCGCACTTGACTGGGGGTCAAGGGGTCGTCGGTTCGAATCCGGCCGTCCCGACGCAGGTCAGAGGCCATTCGGGATCTTCCGGATGGCCTTTTCTGATCTTGTACAGCAGCAAAGTACAGCAACGGCTCATTGACCGAGGCTCTCGCCGAGCTTTCGCAGGGCTTCGCGGGTGGCCTTGGACGAGACCTGGCTGTAGATCTCCATCGTGATCGAGAAGTCCGCGTGTCTCAGGATCGCCATCGCGATCCGGGGATGCACGTCCAAGTCGACCAGGAGCGAACCGCAGGTGCGGCGGGCGTCGTGGACGGTGATCTTTGGGACGCCAGCGCGGGCGATGCGACTGTCGTAGGACCGGTTGAAGTTCCGCGGCTCGACCGGCAGTCCGTACCGGGTCGTGAAGACCATGCCGGTGTCGTGCCACGCGTCGCCGGTCTTCTCCTTGGCCGCCTTCTGCTGCTGGTAGCGATGTCGCAGCGCGGTGACGCAGATGGCCGGCAGCGGGAGGGGAGCGTCGGACTCCTCGGTCTTGGTGGCCCGGTGCAGCAGCTGGCCGCGTACTCGCTGGAGCTGCTTGTCGATGACGAGGCTGATGTCGTGGTTGTCGCGGCAGTGCTCGCAGAAGTGCTCGCCGTGTGGGGTGCAGGGCTTGTCCCAGCCGTCCCACTCGATGTGGTCCCAGGTGAGACCGAGGACTTCGCCCTTGCGTAGGCCGAGCACGAGGACCAGGACGTAGGCGGCGTACAGGTAGTCGTCGCCGTCACGGGACGATTCCAGGAACGCGCGGGCCTCCTCACTGCTCCACGACTTGCCCTTTCGAGCGCGGATCGGCGGAAGCTTCACGAGAGCCGCGACGTTCTTGACGACCAGTTCCTCCACGACGGCCTGAGAAAGTGCCGAGCGGAGAACGGCGCGGATTCCCTTGACGGTGCGGGCCGAGGGGAGATCCTGGCAACACCGGCCAACCGCGCAGCATTTCCGGTTCTTCGGTGGCCGGCGTTCGTCCTTCCCCTGGGCGCAGCACTGGCACGTCTTCGCGACCTTGTTGAGCCAGCTCTGCACCTCGCGCACGGACAGCCGGCCGTCGAGTCGCTTGGCGCCGAGTCCAGGAATGATGTAGAGGCGACTCAGAGTCTCGTAGGTGGCGTAGGTCAGCGGGGCGAGGTTCGGCTCCACGATTTCGCCGAGCCAGTACGTCATGTAGTTCGCCACGGTGGGGACGTTCGTGGCAACGGGGCCGGCCTTGGCTTGCTGGTGCAGCCTTACCCACTTGTCGTGGACCTCGTCGCGGGTCTTGCCGTAGACGTACTTGCGGGCGCGTTTGCCGTCCGGCTTGGTGACCCAGACGTAGGCCGCGAACCCGTTTCGGTACGGGAAGATGGAGCCTTCGCCGTTGGCGCGCTTGCCGGGCATCAGGCCGCGTCCTGTCGGTCGATCTGCGCTTGGATGTACTCATCGATCCATTCCGGCAGGATGCGGCGGTACTTGCCGTCCTTGATCGAGCGCAGTTCCCCGGTGGCAATCTTCATCTTCACTTTCGACAGGCCGTAGCCGAGGATCGCGGCGACCTCGGCCGGGGAGTGCCACTTGGGCACGATGGGGGCCGGACTCCTGGTCATGTGGTGCCTCCTTCGAGGTGGCCTATGGGCCCGGCTTTCGCCGGTGGACTGACTGAGAGGGAGTGGTGCGGTGATGGGCGGTGCGACCGCAGCTGGCAGGAGCTGCGTACGGTGACTTGGTGAGCACTGATGAAGATCGAGACCGACTCGCCGAGCAGCTCGTGGCGCTCCCGGTCCATGAACTCGTGGATGTCATGCGGCGGGTCTTGCCGCACTACACCGAGGACGAGGACGGCCTTCGATCGGTGTTGCTCCTGGCTACCGCGACCATTCACGAGGACGCCCCAGACGTGCCTGACCTTGCACTCGTCGCATGGCCTGACCGGGACTACTACGAGGGTGGCCTCGGAGCCGACCAGGGCCTTTGGAACGAAGGCGACTGTGCGAAGTGCAATACGACCGTGACTTCGAACGCCAAGCGCGGACACTGCCCGGTCTGCGGCTCCAGGTGTGGCCTTACCTGAGTTATCGGACGGTAGCCCGTCCTTGGTTGTCACTGTGGAGTTGTCAAAAAACAGCGTCACGGCGGACTGCGGTTGACACGTACGTGTCAAGCGGCCACGGGTCGGCCCGTGCGATGAGTGGCGGCCTCGTCGGCTAGAGCGTCGAGGCCGGCTTGGTGCCGAGCGCGGGCGAGGGCGGCGGCGGTGTTGGCGAGCAGGGCGTCTCCGGTGGTGATCCAGCCAGTGGCTTGGTAGCCGAGTTCGTAGATGACCCGCTCGGTCTGTTCGTCGTCCCAGGTGTGGGGGTGGCCCTCGGTGCGCCGCCAGATGGTGCGCTGCATGCGGATGAAGCCGAGGGTGGCGGAGAAGGCGCGGCTCTTGGTGGTGATGTGGCCGCCGTAGCCGAACTGGTGCGCCCACCGTCGTAGGCGGGTGTAGTGGGGGTGCTCCCCGATGTCCCAGCAGGCGCGGATGAGCCGGCCGAGGTGGGTTGCGGGGTCGCCGTGGACTTGGACGGAGAGGTCGTCGACGCGGCGCAGGTTCAGGCCGGTTACCTCGGTGCTCTTGGTGACGTACTTGGCGATGTAGCCGGTGATCTGGGCAAGGTTGACTTCGCTGCCGGGGGCGTTGACGTGCTTGAGGTCCAGGCCCTTGTCACCCCAGGCGATGTGCCAGCCCTGCCCGCCGTTGGCGGGGTGTGACGCGGAGGTGTAGGCGGTCTTCACGAACGCCGTCCGGACGGCGGCTTCGAACATGTCCCGGGTGACCACCCCGGGCGGGGGCACGATCGCGGCGGGGCAGTCGGGGTTGTGGCCGTCGAGGCGGATCAGGGCGTGGTAGTGGATGACGCCGCGTACCTGGAACTCGTAGACCTTGATGTAGCGGCGGCGCAGCTCCACGCCGTGAGCGCGGCCGAGGCGGCGCAGCTCGCGGTCTACCTGTTGGATGGTGCGGCGCCACAGTTCGGGTGCTTCGTGGTTCCAGACGACCTGGCTGGTGTGGTCGTAGCAGTCCAGGCACAACGGCTGTCCGAGGTGGGTGTCGCCGGCCTTGTGACGCTGGCCGCAGCGTAGCTCGACGCCGTGCGGGCAGGTGCGCCCGAAGGGGTGGCACGGCGAGGGGCGGCAGGTGCAGCCGTCTTTCTTCCGGCAGTCCGCGGCGTGGACCTTCACGACCCGGTGGTGGACCGGACCGAACGACGGGGCGGTGGCGGTGAGGAAGATGGCGATGTGCTCGTGCAAGGGCGGCAGGCCCCACCGGTCGCCCTGTAAGCCAGCCTTGATGAGGTGGAACGTGTCGCGGCGGTAGACCTCGGCACAGGACGGGCACACCGAGGCGCGGCGGTTGCCACACGGGGTGTAGATCGCGCCGTCGGGCATGTCCTCGGTGTCGACGGTGACCATGCGGTTGCCGTCGGCGTCGTTGACGTGGATCTGCCCGGCCAGCCGGATGGGGTGCTTGCACGCGGAGGCGGCCCGGACGTGGCCGAGCCATTCGGGGTAGTCGGGATCCTGGGCGCGGGCGCGACCGGAGGCGACGGTGCGGGGGTCGTGGCCGCGTACCCAGCCGTCATCGGCGGGGCGGGTGCTGGTCGGGGTCGCCCAGGGCCAGTAGCCGGCGGCGGACTCAGCGCAGGCTCCCGTGCCCGAAACCGTGGTGGTTTCGGGCGCGAGAGGCAACGTCGAGGACGTCACGCGGTGGCTCCGACAGTGGTGCCGTTGTGTGATCGGTCGTTGATGGTCGGTTCGGTGGTAAGAGCCGTCAGGATGTCGGCGGCCGTAGCGGTCGGTACGCGCAGTCGTACGGCGAGCTGACCGGGGTTGATCGGTTCACCGTGAGTCTTGGCGTGCGCGGTGGCGACGAGCCGGGCGTTGGACAGCAGCGCGGGCGGCAGGCCGGTGGTTGTCGGCTGCGACGCCGCAGGTGCCGGTGTCGAGTCGGTGTCGGCGGTGGCGTCCGGGGTGTGCTCGACGGTTGGTGCGGGTTCGGTGTCCTCGCCAGAGGTGGTCGGGTTGATGGGTTCGGGGACAGGTGCGGGCATCGGTTCGGGTACGGGTGTGGGGTTGGTGGCCGGGGTCGCGGCGGCCGGGCGGACCAGCGGCGGGGCGGGGATGTCGGATGACGACGCCTCGGCGGTGGTGGCCGGCGCGGGTGCCGGGACGGTTTCGGTCGGCCGGGTGGTGCGTTTTCCGGTGGCGAGTAGTGCAGCGGTGGCCATGAGCATCAGGCCGTCGACAGCGAGGGGACCGAACCAGACGACGAGGGTTTCCTCGTTGTAGTGGTCGAGTAGTCCGGACAGGTGCCGGTAGGACACGAACGCGGCGACCAGGGCGACGGGCGGTAGCCCGACCCAGCGCAGCACGTTCCAACCCCAGCCGGTCGGCCAGGGCGTGCGGGCAAGGATCTCGATGGCGATGAACAGGAACAGCGGCCAGACGATCGCGGAGATGACCGCGCCGGGTTCCGGCTTCCAGTTGGCCGGGGCGCCTTTCGGGGCGATGAACGAGTGAGCGATGTTGGCGGCGACTGAGACAGCACCGCCGGAGACAGCGCCGATGTAGGCGTAGACGCGGCCGTTCTTTGTGGTGGTCATGACGCCGCCTGTGGGGCGGGGTTGGGGTCGGCGAAGAGGGAGAAGCTGAGGACGACGGCCTTGATGTAGCCGTGGCTACGAAGGTCGTTGGTGATGGTGACGATGTCGTCCATGGAGCGGATGGGCCGCTTGCAGGGCCATTCGGTGGACAGGAATCCGATGCCCTGGGGAGCGGTGTAGGTGAACGAGATCATGTAGCGGTACATGGCGGGTGCCCTTCCGGTTGAGGGTCAGTGGCAGCAGGGGCCGATCCAGCCCCTGCGGGTGGGGAAGACGTATTCGTTGGTGAGGATTCGGCCCTTGCAGCGGGCGCACTTGCCGGGACGGTGGGCGAGGACGGTGCCCTTGAACGGGCCGGGGATGGGCTTGCGCGGCTTGGCGCGCGGAGTGGCCGGGCGGGGCCGGCGGGTACGGGTGTTGGCCGGCCGGGCGGCCGGGGAACGGTCGGTGCGGCGGTAGGCGACCAGCAGGGCCGCGAGCGCGACGAGCAAGACAGCGAAGAACAGTGCGGTGGTCATTGGGCACCTCCGGTGCAGTCGAGGCAGGAGCCGGTACGGCGGGGGATGTAGTAGGGCTGGACCTGTCGGCAGTCGGGGCAGGTGCGGCGCGCGGTGAGCGCTTTGGTGATGGCCGCGCGTTGCGCGGGCGTGGCGGTGCGCTTGGGCATCGCGAGGTCGAGGCGGTAGAGGTAGGCGACGCGCTTGCCGCGTCGCCACATGATTTGGGCGGCCGGTTCCTGGCCACCGGGGCGCAGCTCGCGGGCGCGAAGCTGGCGACGGGTCAGCAGCCCTTGGGGGGCGAACTTGAACGGATACGTCGGCAGGCCGAAGCGCTCGCCGGTCGGGTCGTAGAACACCATCGGGTCCTCCGGGTCCGCGTCGTCCTGGTCGTCGCCGGCGCGATTGGTGCCGGTGGCGAAGGTGGGGTGTTGGTAGGTGTCGCGGTCGATGTCCTCGGGCAGGAACGCCGCAGCGCAGACGGCGCAAACGATGGGGCCTTCCTCGAAGGCCGACTTGGACATGCGCAGCTTGCGGGGGCACTCGCACTCACAGGCGACGCCGTTGTTGTTGTTCATGCGGGTCTTGCCCTCCCCGGTGGGTTCGGGGTGGCGGTAGAAGCGCAGCGCGTCGCCAAGGCCGGCGATGACGGGCCGGTAGCGGGCGCGGGCGAGGTCGGTGAGGGTGCAGGGCGAGTAGCCGAGCTTGTCGTCCTTGGTGGTGGACATGCCGAGTTCGGCGGCGAGGGTGGCGAACTTCTTGTTGTGCCAACGGCCCTGCCGGGAGGTGTCTTGGATGTCTCGCGCGTCGGCGAGGGCGTGGGTTGCTTCGTGCAAAAGCGTGGTGAATACGGCTTCGGGTTCGCGGGCGAGGCCCTCGCCGGAGATGAGGACTTCGGGAAGTTGGTTGTCGCCGGCCTGCCAGCGCAGGGCGGCGAAGTGGCCCCACTTCATGCCCTGGTTGGGCTTCGTCGGGGAGCCGGAGCCGACTACGAGGACGGCGGCCGGGATTTCGGGGTGCCGGTCGCGGATCGCGGACCAGGCGGATTCCAGCGCGGTGATCAGCGCGGCAGTGGACGCGGGGTTTTGACACGTACGTGTCACGTCAGTGATCTGGACAGCGGTGGTCATGCGGCCCTCCAGGTGGTTGGGGCGGCGGCGAGAGGACTCGTGGGACGGGCCAGGTCGCGGGGCCGGTCGATCGGCCGCGAGTCGGCGGGGGTGTCGGCGGTTTCCGTGAAGACGGCGGTTGACCAGCGCCGGGCGCGGGCGGCGTACATGGCCAGGTCGGCTCGGTGCAGCCACACGGCGGCGGGTTCGCTGGGGTCGGCCAGGACCGCGCCGAGGGTCGCGCCTACGGCCAGAGGCCGGTCGTCGTAGGTGACCGGCGTGGTCAGGCGGGTGTGGGTGTGGGTGAGCCAGCCGGCGAGCCAGGTGCCGGCGTCATCGTGGCCCCGGGCGGGGCCGGTGATGATGACGACGAATTCGTCGCCACCGAGGCGAGCAGCGAGGCACGCCGGGCCGGCGATGCCGGTAAGACGGTTGGCGACGGTGGTGAGGATGTGGTCGCCGGCCAGGTGGCCGTGGGTGTCATTGACCTTTTTGAAGCCCACCAGGTCGATCAGGACGACCGCGACGGGCCGGTTGGCGGTGTGGGCGGTGGTGATGAACGAGTCGGCGACGGCGAACAGGCCGGCGCGGTTGTGGACGCCGGTCAGCGGGTCATGGGTGGCGGCGTGCCGGACGGTGGCGAGTTCGGCCCGCAGGCTGTGGCGGGCGGTGAGGTAGCCGGCGGTCACGGCGGCGCTGATGGCACTGGCGGTGGCCAGGGCGCGCAGGCGGGGAGTCATCGGGCACCGAGCCAGGCGATGAAGCCCTCACGGGTGGGCAGCCGTTCGATGTCGTACTCGTGTTCGGCGTAAGTTTCGAGCTGGTCTTCGGTGGCGTGCGTCCAGTCGTAGTCGTCGGCGGCGGCGCGCAGGATGGCGACCACCTGCTCGGCGGTGCGGCCGGGGCGGTCGTTCCAGGTGAAGGGCGAGGTGTAGTCCTCGTCGGTGTGCCAGGGCGGCGGGTCGTGGAGATCGAGGAAGTCGACCAGGACGTCGACGGCCCGGAGGTAGTCGCGGACGTCGGGATTCATCTGCTCGTTGAGCAGGACCGGCATGCAGCTGCCGAAGATGGCCATGCCGATTGCGCCGGAGACGCAGGCCGGTGGGAACCAAACCTCATCGGTGCGGTCGAAGTAGAGGCTCTGGGTCCAGCCTCGGATTTCGAGGTAGCGGGCGGCGCAGCGCAGGGTGTCGGCCGGAGTCAGGTCGGCCAGTGCAGCGCGGGTGTCGGGCTGTTTCTGGGTAGGGTTCATGACGGCCACGTCCTTCCGTGGGCGGTGGTTGGTGGCCGGCGAGCCGAGTTCGCTTTCCTAGGGCTGGTCTCGGTTCGTCGGCCGTTCCTCTATCGGTGGTGCAGGTGGAGCCGGAGGAACACCCGCTGCCGGTCGTCATGAGGGCCGGCGGCGGTGGGTGCGGAGCGGAAGACGAGCGAGCCCGATGCGCGGGCGATGGCGGTCAGGATGGCGATGTCCTCGCCGGTGCCGATGAGCACTAGGTCCAGGACCCGGGTCTGGGTGGCGGCGGGGTTCATGCCGCAGCCTTCGCAGCGTGCCGCTCGGCGGGGGCAACGAGGCCGCTACGGTGGCGCGTCCAGGCGGCGTAGTCCGCGACGCGGATGATGTCTGCGTCGGTCATGTAGGCCGCCTTCACCAGGGCGGGGATGCCGCCTTCGGCGATGAGGAAGCCGGCGCCCTGGTTGTTCGGGTCGATGCTGTTGGAGGAGAAGCCGCGGGCGGCCCAGCCGTGCCCGAGCACGATGTCGCTGGACACGTCGGTGGTGCAGCGGCCAGCGAACCGCCACGCGAACAGGTCCCGCAGCGAGGTCGGGATGATGTCCGACGACGGGCGCTGAGTAGCGGCGGCGACGATGATGCCGACCGCGCGACCCCGGGCCACGATGTCGCGTAGTAGCGCGGCGAACAGCTTCTGCGTCTTCTCGTCGCCGGCGGTGGCGGAAAAGTAGGCGATCTCATCGCAGGCCACGAGGATCTGACCGAACACGTCGTTCGGGCCGACCTTGCGGCGGCGACGGGCCTTGAGGAACGTGTAGCGGTTGTCCATCACCGTCTGCACCCGCCGCAGGGTGCGGATGGCATGGTCGATGTCCGGGCCGACGAAGACGTCGCAAGCGTCTTCCCACAGCCCCAACTCGACCTGCTTGCCGTCCAGCAGGCACAGCCGCACATCGGGGCACAGCGCAGCGTGGCCGACGATCGTGTTCAGCAGGCTCGACTTGCCCGCGCCGGGCTCACCACCGATAAGGATGTTCCGGTAGATCATCGGCAGGTACACGGCCTGGCCGAACTCATCGATACCGAGGAAGACCGGATCGAAGATGGACAGGCCAGCGCCGACCGGCACCGTCGCCGGCGGGTCGGTGTGGGCGGGTAGCTCGATGGTGTCGGTGAGGTCCATGACAGGGCTCCCGGAGGATCGGTTGACACGTACGTGTCAAGCGGGCAGGGGAGGTGGGAGAGGCGCGGACGCTGGACCCGTGGGCGGGTGCTCTGTCCGCGCCGTCCCGGTCGGTCAGGCGTAGTCGGAGGGGTCGAACCCGTTCGGGCTCGCCGTGGTGGGGTTGCGCGGCTTGCGCGGCCGGGTAACCTCGGCCGGCACGGTGACCGGCTCGTCCGGCACGTCGGGCAGGTCCAGGCCGACAGGCGGCATGCCCGGAGAGGTAGGAGCGTTCGCCGGCACGTCGACCGTGACGTAGTCCGGCAGCGGCGACACGATCGTGTCGGCCAGGGGCTCTCGGCGGGTGATGTCGAGGCGGACCAGCGCCGCGTACTTGCGGGAGGCCCGCATGACGCGGACCTCGTTGGCCCAGCACGCCACGGCCAGCTTCTGCACCTGGCCGTCCTGTTCCAGGTCCCGCACGGACAGGCCCGGCCGCAGCCACACCCAGACGCGTTCCCCGGCCGGGGTCGGCCGAGCGGGCAGGATCAACGGCAGCGAACCCTGCCGGTTTGTGGCGATGAACGCCGCGAAGCACAGCCGCAGCCGGTGCCGCACGATCAGGCACCACGCCCACGAGACGGCCATCCGGCGGACCGGACCGATAGCGGCGGGGACGCCGACGACCAGGAGCACGACGAGCAGGGAGCCCCACAGCGGGGTTGACTGCATCAGCACCACCCAGCCGTAGACGGCGACCAGACCGAGCGCGATCTCCGGCAGCCAGTGCCAGAACACGCGCAGGACCGGCCACGCCACGATCAGAGCGAACACGACCGCGCCGACCACGACACCGATAAGACCGCCGAGCAGCCCACCGAGGATCGGGTGCATGTACTCCGAGGCCACCGTGGCCGCCAGCAGGCCGACCACCCCGAGCGTGACCCAGAACGCGATGATGGCCCGGCGGCGGTACGAGCGGGCAACCGGCGCTTCGATGACGGTGACTGTGTTGTTGCCCCCACGGTTCGACCAGCCGAACCGGGACCGCGAACTAGACTTGCGCACGACAAGTCCTCCCTCTGATGGGGCAAGGAGTTGTTGGACAGGACGCGGGGTCGCAGCCGACGCCAATCAACGGCGACCCCGTGTCCACCTCTCGCTTCTGCAGAGCCGATCCGGGAGCCGCGTTACGCGGCGGTGTCCAGCGGCGTCAGCGCCGATGCCCGGAACGCCACGCCCGAACGGACCTTGCCGTCCCGGTCGTTGACCCAGGGCAGCGCCTCCAGGTCGACCGGCACGACCGGCTGACGCACCGTTACCGGCGGCATCGTCGGGCTGACCACCGTCACGTTGATGACCTCGGCGCTGCCCTCGGCCAGGGCGTACAGGTGCACCGTCCACATCGGGTTTTTGGTCTCGCGGTCGAACTTCTGCTGACCGGTCTGGTCCAGCTTCGGCACCGGGTTGACGGAGACCTCGTACGACACCTTCGACGTGTCCAGCAGCAGACGTCCCATGACTGACTCCTTCGTCTCGTGAGCAGGGCCCATATCGGCGGGCCAAGCGCGTCCTATCTGGACGGCAGCTCTTGTGAGTTCAGAGTGCGTCGATGGGTAGTGACGAGTTCACCACGAGGCATGGACGACTAGGGACGTCCTTGCTAGGGTTAGTCGTCCCTCGCAGTCGTCCTATCGCCCAGCAGGGAGCCGAGATGCCGAACGACCGTCTTCGCAGCGGGCTGCTCAAGAAGGGCCTGACGCCGGCCATGCTGGCCGACAAGCTTGGCGTGGATCCGAAGACCGTGGAGCGATGGGTCACCCAGAGCCGGAATCCGTACCCGCGCTACCGGCACTCGATTGCGGAGCTGCTGGACGAGAGCGAGTCGTACCTCTGGCCGGACGCCCTGCCGACGCAGCGAGCCGTGCAGGTTAGCCAGTCCGAGGTCGTCCACATCTACCCGCGCCGCGGGGCCGTTCCGACCGACCTCTGGCAGCAGCTCTTGGAGAAGGCCGCCCGGCAGGTCGGCGTCCTGGTCTACGGCGGGTTGTTCCTGCCCGAGTTCAACCACCGATGGGTGCCGACCCTACGCGAGAAGGCGCTGGCCGGGGCCCAGGTCGAGCTGCTATTCGGCGACCCGGAGGGCAAGCACATCGCGGAGCGTGGGGACGACGAAGGCATCGGACACGCTATGTCCAGCAAGATCCTCAACGCGCTGGCGTTCTACAAGGACCTGCGGGACCTACCCAACGTCGGGATCTACTACCACGACACGATCCTCTACAACTCCATCTACCGCTTCGATGACGAGATGCTGGTCAACACCCACCTCTACGGCACGCCGGCCGCGTACGCCCCAGTGCTGCACCTGCGGCGGCTCGGCGGCGGCGACCTGTTCGACAGCTACGTCGCCAGCTTTAACCGGGTCCTGGGCGTGAAGCGGGCCGTGTGGCCCGAGCACTGAGCCGCCGACGGTGGGAGGCTGGAGGTATGGCCCGGATCGAGCACTTCAACAACCCGAACGCCCCGAAGCCGAACAGCATCGTCGTAGCAGTGACCGTCTTCGTTCAGGACGAGCAGGGCCGGGTGCTGCTAATCCAGCGGACCGACAACGGCCTGTGGGCGCTGCCCGGTGGCGCCCAGGACTTCGGCGAGTACATCGCCGAGACGGCGGTCCGGGAGACGCGCGAGGAGACCGGCGTCGAGGTCGAGGTGACGGGCGTGGTGGGGATCTATACCAACCCGAACCACGTGGTGGAGTACAGCGATGGTGAGGTGCGGCAGCAGTTCTCGATCTGCTTTCGTGCCCAGTACGTTAGCGGAACGCCGACGACTAGCGACGAATCCTCGGACGTTAGGTGGGTCGCGCAGCAAGAGCTGGGTAAGCTTGAGATCCACCCTTCGATGCGGCTTCGCATTGACCATGGTTTCGAAAGCCGGAACCAGCCCTACATCGGTTGAGCCGAAATTCGGGCTTGTGTCCGTCGTGCGGCCTCCACTAACACCGGTTCAGCCTTGCGCCAAAACCGAGTCACCAGATGGTCAGGACCGTACCGCTCCCGGATCTCAGCCAACCGCTCCTCGATCGTAAATTCTTGGCCGTCTGGCCCAGTTGTCATATCCGCGTACCAGAGCGCGTCAGCCGTAGCAGACTCTTCTCGGGCAAACTCGCTATCGAGGGTCTCGCCGAATCCTCGCTCCTTCGCCTCGAATGAAGCGCACGAGTGGTGAGCGACAAGTCCTGCGAGCCGTGAATCGAAACCTTGGCGGAGTAGCCAGCGTGCACCATCAAGTGAGTGGAAGCCCGTTTCCGCGATGCCAGGCGAGTGTCCGATGTCATGCAACCAAGCCGCAGCCTCCAGCATCTCTTGGTCACACTCTGCAAGTACGCCGAGTCGGCGAGCCTTCGCCGCCACGTGTCGGACATGCTGCCAGCGTCGAGGAAGCGCCCCAGCGAGATGTTGCTCTGCGATGGCGGCAGCTTGGCCTAGTAAGGGCTTCACGCCGAACACTGTACCGTCTAGCCCTTCTCCAAGTAAGCTTGAAGGTCGTGATGCCGGAATTGATAACCTAGTCCCGACATCCGCAGAAGTCCTGCAGCATGTGCCCACTTGAGGAAGTGCCCAAAGAAGAAGGGGACCCCATGCCGCGTCATGCCGATATAGAGTCCAGCCAAGTAGCGGGGAACCGTTGAGCCGCACAACCAGCCGAAGAACGCGGTGCCGCCAAGCAATAGGCCGGCATCTAGTCCAAGCATCTCATAAACGAAAAAGCCATAGAAGAGCCCGATAGCGACTGCGGAAATTAGCGATGTTAGTGCATCGTATCGGACGGGATCGGACGGCTGTAGAGCGTCAGCTGAATCAATCCTCCGACTTAGGGCCAACATGAGCGCGTTCGCCCAGATGAGAACTCCCATCGCCATGCCGAAGAATAGGCCGACGGCCTTAATTGCAAATACCCCCATGGTGATCGCCATCACCAATCCTGTCCCTGCGATTACCACTGACCGGCTGGTGCGTAGCTGCTTTAGACTGAGTCGGGCGGGAATTCTGCCTAGCCAAGGGGCATTGGTGACCGACAGAATAATGAGCATCAACCAGTTGGCAGCGAATGACAGTTGGTCCCAGCCTGACCACTGCCGATCGTCGCCGCTGTCGAATCCTAAATTGGTTGCTATGCCGTACAGGGCAAACGGCATATGGAGAAGCATCCACATTATCCACATTCCGGCCCTGTCAACCTTGCGCGCCTCCAAAACGTCCGGCCACTTATGAAGAATAATCTCCGAGAGTGGCTTGCCGCCACCGTCTGGCTGTGCCATTAGGATGGCAATCGACTGAAGCCACCGTTGAGCTTTCTCGGGTTTGAAGCGCCGCGTTTGGTAGAGGTCGCATCTTGCTGCTACGAAGCTGCCATAAAGCAGCTCGTCCAACCGCTCGATGTAGGCAGCCTTCGCCTCGGCTCGGGGCCTACGACCAGCGGCATCAACCTGCTTCTGGGGCAACAGATCTCTGGGGTCGCCACCCCTTAGATAGAAACTAACTGCGGTAGTAAGGCGCCAGGGAGTACACAGGGCTACCACGAGAGGCGACGTCTTGGGTGCTCGGAGGCGTTCAATAACGGGAGACCAGGCAAGGTGATCCTCTGCGCTAGGGCAGTGAGTGCGAATGTAAGCGGTCGCATGATCGACAGTCAGTCTTTGAATAGTTATCTCGTCTGCGTCACGAACTTTGCGGCTCAAACGCTCATAGTAGGCGCTTCCCGACCGACAGAGAACGACGATGCGAGCTCCCGGTGTTGCTGCAATATACTCATTAATCCTCGCTGTCGCTTTCTCGGCTCGCCCTGACACTCCTTCACCGTCAAGCTCGTCCAAGCCATCTAGAACTGGCAGAAGACATCCCTTGAGAGCGAGTTGGTCAGAAATCCGACGGCTTATTCCAAAACGCTGACATACCTGGCTAGTCAGCCACTCCAGCAGGTCGACGTCATCCGGCCAACTAGCCGCACTAAGATAAATTGGGATCGGGTGGCCGTCTGCTAGGTCTTCCGTAGAGGCTCGTCGGGCCTTCAAGAGGTCGACAATCAAAGTGATTGCAAGTACCGTCTTCCCCGTTCCTTGTTCGCCCAAGACGACGAGTCTGCCCCTTGTTTTGCCCGAATAGAATTCGGCGACGTTGTTTAGGTTGCCTTCCTCATGGCGGCTTTCCAAGTTCTTCCTGCGGGCGGAGTGTGTCGGTAAGTTGCTCCGGATGTAGCTAACACACGCCGGGCGTGAATCGAGGCTATCGGTGCTTAGAAGATGGGCAAGCCTTCGTCCCTCTTGAAGAAGAATGACTGTTGCCAGACGATCTAGCGTCACCCTCACGTCGGAAGCGTCCCGCTCGGGATCCGTCCTAAGCCTGTCCGCGATAACCAGGATGACACCGATGGCGCCAACAGATAGCGCGAGGATGTTTGCCCACCCGACACGATTGTTGAATTCCGAGTCTTCTGCGCGAACGTTCCAAGCGTTGGCCGGTAGAGAGATGGCTAGCCCGGCAAGGCAAAGGATGGTTAAGGACCAGCCCGTGCGTTTGAACCACGAGCCGGATGAAAGTGGTTTCCGCAACTTCTGTCCGTATTCGCAATCAAGGTGAGGTGTTGAGCGTGTAATGGCATAGATGGCAGGTCATGAGGGTCGGTGGGGTTGGTCTAGCGCTCCGTCGACTGTGGATTAATTGGACTCTAGCTCATTAGCGCCAAGCATGTCGACACGTTGGTTCCGACCTCTACTGCGACTGTGAGAACTTTCTGTACGAGATCAAGGCGGCCCGCTTCGCAGGCCGCTCGCGCCGCCGACCAGGGGCCGACCCAGAGGGTCGCCGCTCGGGGACCCCGCCGCCCGGGCGCAAGCGCCGGCGGCACCCCGGCGGTTCCAGCCCCGCCGGCGGCGCGACATACGACGAAGCCCCGGGCCGCCATGGTCGAAGGCGGTTCCGGGGCTTTGTCGGGCGCAAAATCAGGGAATCAATGGGCTGTTCCGGCGATCGGATTGAACCTGCCAGTCATCCGACGTGATTAGACCCAAAAGGTATTGGCTGTAGATATCTTGGATATCCCACCCATGTGCTGAGACGGTATTCCGGGAGCTATCGAGTCCTGCTCGCCAATAGTAGTTGGCCATTGAATGCCGTTTAGGATTGAGGACTGCCATGTGGCTTAGCAGGAAGAACAGCATCGCCCCTATTGGTATTGGCTGCACATTTTTTCCTCGCTGGCGTATGCGTCCAGTCTCCTTCCATGACTTCCAGCGCATGAAGTAGCTCACCGCCTCAATGTTGCGCAATTCGATTTGTTTGGCATCCACGCGAGAGTTGTGTGCACCCCTCTTCATTGAGAGGGGGCGGATATGGTTCTCCCAAGTATGGAGGTCGCTCACGCATATGAGTGTGGGCAGGTGTCGTGGATGTTCAGCGAGCTGGTGTAGGCGTCCGACCTCAGAGTCGATCTTCTCCAACGCTTCCTCGCTGCTTTTCCACTCGTGGCTATGGGCTAGAAGGCCGTACAGAATCGGGTTACACGTACTTTCGTACAATGTCGTCTTTCCGTGCTGCGTTTCCAAGTTACTTATCGCGACCGAATTCGCGAAGAACTTCTCTAGATGAGGTTTCCTCAGAGTGTTCTTGCATTCGAAAGCTGCGACCACGCCAGGGGCGAGGTACAGCTTCTTGTCGCGGAGTTTGCGCGGATAGTCGCCGGAAAGGACAACAACGTCGATTTGAGGGCTGGCCGTTCCATCTGCGGCCAGAATCCTTCCCTTGGTTGCAATATGCAGGTCAGCAGGCAGCCAATCGGCGAGCAGGCCCGCCCAGTTCGATTCGCCCTCGTCGCCCGCCGTGCCTGGGTCCTCGGTAGAGCGTCTGTAGATCCTGCGATACTCGGCCTCCATCTCCCGCGTAACCTGTTCTAGGAAGGCTAAAAGCTCGTGGGAGGCTGTCACCCCCCAAGCATCCCGCAGATGGCCGCCCATGGCATAGGGCGGATCCGCGTCTGGACGGACGCCTCCGGCGGGGCGCTCGGGCGCTCTGGGATGGTTGGCGCCACCCCGACAACCTTCGTCCGGGCAGAGCCGAGTGGGTGGGGCCTGCCCGGTCAAGGTCGTTCAGACGGTGGGTGCTCCACCTTGACCGGGCAGGCCCCACCCACTCCACGGTGTGCGGACGAAGGCCGACGGGATGGCTAGAGGGCGCAGCCGGGCAAGGGGCGGCCGAAGATCATCGGGCGCAGATCCGGCACAACCGCGACCGACAAGCCGTGGCAAACGTTGGAAGGACTTGGTGAGGGTTGCGCAGGTCGCGCCGCAGAAGTGTCCGGCTCGCGTTGATCTCTCCCGGCAGAAGGTGTGAGGGGTTCAAATTTCCTCAGCTCTAGCGGACGGGTCGGGAGAGGGCGGCAGGGGAGTGGGCTGGCCCTGTTCATGGCACGTCGTGCGGAGGCGGAAGTACAGCAGCGATGTACAGCAACCGACGGAACCGGACCGTGCCACTACGACACCGATCAGGCCGCTGTGCAGCGGTGCCGTCCTCACCCGACCGCCTTGCCGAGGTCTGGGGGTCAAGGGGTCGTCGGTTCGAATCCGGCCGTCCCGACAAGGTGTTATCGCAGGTCAGATGGCTGGTCCGAGACGTCGGGCCGGCCTTTCTGGCTTCCTGGGGACCACGTCGGTCAAGTGCGTCGGGCCGGTAGCGCATCTTGACCGCTGGTCAAGTCTTGAAGCGTTAATGCGGGATGCCTGCCGAATCGTTCGCTATCTGCATCAAGGCGGCCCGCAAGCGGGCCGCGCCGGCCCGGCCCCGGCCTGCTGGCGACCTTCGGCCGGCATCGGCCGGGCTGGCCGGCCACGCTGATGGCGACAAGAGCATGAAGACCTCGGGGCTCCGCCCCGAACCCCGGCCCTCCTCAGAGATGCCGCCGCGGCTCCCCTCGTCGAGCACCACAAGGGCTACCAGCGGCCCCGGACGGGGCCAAGGTCGTTCGGCTGGTGAGGCGCTCCACCTTGTCCCCGTCCGGGGAGGCTGGAAGGTCTGACGACTGCCCGACGAGGAGATCCGCTTCCCCTGGCGGCCGGGTTATATGTTCTCTCGATCGCCCTACAAGTGGGCGGCATGGCAACCAACCGGGAGGCTCCTGTGGGGGTTCTTTACGACTACTTCCGCGCTTCGGACGACGAGGCTGTCGCAAAGCTGATGACCGCTACCGATGGCGGCCCGGTGGTGCGAGAGGGAGATTCTGCCGTCGTGGATGCCGTAGACGGCAAGGGGATCGATCCGCGCGTCGTCCTCGGCAAGGTCGTCTCGTTCGCCCTCGACGCGCCGTGGGACGCCCACCTAATCGGGGAACGACTTATCTGGCCGGACGGCGCCGGTGAGGACCCTGAGTTCGAAGGACCCTGGGTCGTCGTACTCAGCGAACGCGCCCGGGACGCGCTTGCCGAAATCCCGGACGACCGCATGCCGGGCCTAGCCGATCGGTGGTCACACATCGAGGAGCTGTCCCACTACAGCGACATGCAGCCGGAGGTCATGCTGTCGCGCTTGCGGGAGTTCGTTGGGCTGGCCCGCAGAGCACGCACGAGCGGGGAAAGCATCTACTGCTGGATCTGCCTCTAGCAGCGGTGGACAGCAACGATTGCAGATCATGAGGGGCCGCCTTGGCTGTACAGCCCTTCGTGCAGCCAAGGCCGCCCACTGACGCCGACGTTGCCCGACAACGACGGACGGGCTGACCAGGAGCGCCATCACCTGACCAGCCATCCACGATCTCCTTCTAATCTGAAGGCCCTTGTGCCGTCTGGCGTTCAGCCCTGCCAGCGTGTTGAGTCAAAGCCCATGAAGGCGTTCCGGCTTCATTCACGCCACTGCCCTCACGGCCAGCCCGATGGGGTGCGCCGGCTCGACATCGACACCGACTACGGCGCCTTCCCGGTCTGGACCCGGGTCACGCTGCCCCCGGTGCATGGCCGGCCGCCGAGAGAGGTGTGTGCCTCCGTTGGCCCCGAGCACCTACAGATCTCCGCCGAGCTGGCTGCCGACCTGCAGGCCTGGGCGAGCTGGCAAGACCAACACCAACACGCCGCATGGCGTGGACCGAGCGACAAACCGGAGCCCTCGACCGACGAAGATCAGGCGCGTTGGCGTGCCAACGGCCGGATTCTCGCTGAACGCTTGGCGCGAGAGACCGGCGATGAGGTCGTTTACCAGTGGCCCTCAGACGGCAGAGATCCGGAGTGCACCTATTGCGGAACCGGCGGCTCTCGCACGGTCCGCATCCAGTCCGCAAGAGGGTGACGGAAGGCGAGGAAGTGGTGTGAGATGTCGAGAGCCGTTTCCGCTGCTAGAGCCCGGTATCCGCAGGCGGGTCGAGAACGCAACTTGATCTCATAATCCTCCGGTCGCGCCGTGCCCGTTGCGTGCCTGTTGGCACGGGTGCCGAGGGTCAACGGCGGTCGGCTCCTGGAGGTGGCCGCCAGCCTGGCAGCGCAGGCCGGACCAGCTCCTTGCCGAGCCGCTTCCGCCCGTGTCCACACTTCCTAAACCGCCTGCTGCGGTCGCTGGAGCGTGTCAGCGTTCCGGGGACCAAGTGGGGACCACACGGCCTGCGCGATGGTGCGCGGCACGACGTCGACCGCACGGCCTGATCTTGGGGATAGCGTGTGTGACGTGCGGGAACGCTTACCAAATCGTCCTGGGGGTCAAGGGGTCGTCGGTTCGAATCCGGCCGTCCCGACCGGTTGACCTGGGGAGATGAAGATCTTCTCAGGTGGCGGCGGTAACATTCGGTAACGGATGATCTTTATTGGCGGTAACGGCGCGGACCGTGGGCCGCCGGTCAGCTGACTATGGAACGCTCTGACCTGCCGTTTCATCTGCATCCCGGATGAAGCGGCATTGTGGTCTCTTGATTCCGCGTCAAGCGCTGTAGATGTTGCCAAGTGTTGCTACGGCGGGCGGTTTGACGAGCCCTCGGTGTGCGGCAGGATCACCGGCTGGCTCTGGTCCTGATCTTCCTCAGGTGACGGGCCTTCGAGCCTGGTGATTCATCCCGTGGGCGTGTGATTGCCTTCCCGATCTTCGCAGTCCCGGCAGAGCTGCTCGGCGAGTTGTTTGACGGGATGGGTGCGGCCGGCGCTTGTTCTGATCGGCCGTCGCGCACCTGCGGCCGGATGGGCGGGTGATGGTCGAGAACCCGCCGGTGCCACGGGTCAGGGTGCCCGGTGTTCGAACTCTGCCCGAATCTGCCGGAACATGTCGTGCTGGTCGTCGGACTGAGGGAAGCCTATGAAGGTGACCATGCCGATGGTGTGGTCGTCGACCCATGTGCAGAATTTGGTGAGGCCGTCCTTGCTTTGGCTGCTGCCGCAGCCCGCCACGCCGCCGAGCGGACCCGGGGGAACCGGTACTACGTCGGTGATGGCCGGCCGGGCGGCGAACACGTGACTCAGTGCTGCGTCTGGAGCGGTGACAGTGCCGGACACCCCATTGACCAGGATGACGCGGTTGTCGCCAGGGCGGTGCACTCCCAGCTCTCGCGAGTACTGCTCCTCCACCGGCGTGTAGGCGGTGCCCACGGCGCTGGTCGGCTCACCTTTCAGTAACTTCCTGAAGCCATCGGTATCTTCCATGGCTGGCTTGCGCAGCCGTCGGTCGACCGACTCGTTCCAGCTGCCCAACAGCTTCTCCGGCTTGTCGAGTCGCATCGCAACGGGGGAGTGTGACGGGTCTCCGCTGGTCGCGGGGACGGTATCGGCGAGTCGTGAGCACGCGGTCGTTGCAAGCAGCCCCGCCGCAGCCAGGACCGCGACAAGCACGGTGCGCCGCGGGTCGATGAGCTTCGTTCTCGCCATGCGCCACTTCCTTCGTCCGGTCGCTGGCGCACGATATCCCACACTGATCCAGGGCTGGCGCCCGCTGCACGCCGGACAGCTTCCCGTGACACGGTCGACTAAGGGACGCGCAGGCCCATTGGCAAGGATCACTGTGGTTCACTACATGCGATCGACCTTGATCTCCGGCGCAGACGAGACCGTCCTGATTCCGGATGGGGGACCCGTGGCGAGTCCTATCGAGACCAGCGTCCGCTGACGGGGACACGCCCGGACGGTAGATCTCTTGGCAGCTGATGCTGCACCCATCCCGATCGGCGCATACCCGTCCGTGGATGTGGCACGCCGGCGCAGCCGATTGCCGGCCGCGCTGTGGTCGGACGATCTCGGTCATCTTTATGAACAAGTAGGAGGTCAGACAAGCGTCCCCGAAGAATGGTCGGAGGTCTCAGATGGCAGGCGCGTGGTGTCGCTGTTGTGATGGCGCTGGCCGCCGGGATGACAGTGCCGTTCGAGACGGTGCCGGCTGCGGCTGCGGCGCCCTGCACGACGGAGGTGGCCAGCCTGGACGAGTCCGAAGCACTCGCTGCGGCGAAGCGATTGGGCTCCTCGGTAGAAGTCACGAGCTTGAAGACAGAGACCTCGCGAGTCATGGCGGACCCAAGGGGCGCCCTGGCCATGGAGTCGTACGCCGTGCCGCAATGGACGAAGGACCGTCGGGGCGGTGGCTGGCAGAAGATCGACACCAGGCTGCAGCGGGCCGCTGACGGTACGTTGACGCCGATGGCCACACTGGCCGCCGTTGCGTTCTCTGCGGGCGGGGCAGGCCCCGCTGTACGCCTAGCGATCGAGGGCGGACATGTTGAGTTGGCGTGGCCGGGCGCGTTGCCGACGCCGCGGTTGGAGGGTGACACGGCTGTCTACGGATCGGTACTGCCGGGTGTGGACTTGCGTCTGCGGGCGTTGGTCGACGGTTTCACCTGGGTGCTTGTGGTGACGTCACCGCAGGCAGCGAAGAATCCCGCGTTGGACGAGTTGCGGTTCGGCCTGAGAACCACCGGCTCTCTGGCGAGGCGTCCTCGTCCCAGCGGCGGATTTGACGTCGTAGACGCGTCAGGCCGGGCGGTGGTGTCAACCGGCAGTGCGCTGATGTGGGATTCGTCGGGGCTGATTCCGGCCGCCCGGGCGGCGAAGAGTCTTGAGCTGTCGGAGGTTGCCGCGCAGGAGAGGCGCGAGGTGGTGCGCGCGGCGCCGGATTTGGCGCGCAAGGCGGAGTTGGCGACGAGGATGGAGGGGGCGGACCTCGTGATCCGACCCGACCTGTCGCTGCTGCGGGGGTCAGAGGCGGCGTATCCGGTAGTCATCGATCCGTGGACGACGATCAACAAGGGTGCGGTGGGGCTACGCCAACACCACCAACGCGACCAGAGATGACGGAGTCGCGCGAGTTGGCCTCAACCCGGATCAGTCAGGTGTCTACCGGTCCTATTTCTCCTTCAACCCTGACCAGTCTGTGGCAAGACGATCCGATCGGCGAAGTTCCTGACTGAGATGACACATTCATGGGACTGCGTCAACCCCCCCGGTGAACCTCTGGCGTACCGTCGACTTGACCACGAAGGGCACGCAGTCATGGTCGGGGCCTAGCTTCTCGCTGTGGCTGGAAGAGAGATCAGGCCGTGCGCACAAGCCCTCCGGCGATGGGGAACGCTGCTTCAACCGCCTCAAGCAGTGGCGTGACCTGGCCACCCGCTACGCCAAACGCGCATCCCTCTACCGGGCCAGCCTCGTCCTGATCGCCGCCATCATCTGGCTTCCATGATCGGCAGGAAAGGCCCTAGTCGATACCCGCCGCGACCTGGTTCCCGCCAATTTCCTGTGCTTTGCTGGGAACTTTCCGGCCGGTCGAGCGACAGGGGCCCGCGGCTGGCGGGCATGGCGCCGGCGTACGTCCCACGTCATAATCACTGCATGGAGGATATGAACAGGACGATTCGGCAGAACAGCTTGTTCACCCCCGAGGCGCGGAAAAACCCGACCCGCGTGTTCCACCGGATTCGGGCGGAAACCCCGGTGACCTGGGTCCCGGAGCTCAACGCGTACCTCGTCACCCGGCACGCGGACATCGTCGCCGGAATGAAGGACCGCCGCCTGGCCAACGCGAACATGGCCCAGGGTCTCCGGCGGCTGAGTCCCGCCGAGCAGGACGAGCTGCTGCCGCTGCGCGCCTCGATCGACATGTGGATGGGGCACACCAACACCGCTGACCACGTCCGCTTCCAGCAGCTGTTGAAGCGGTACTTCACGCGCGCCACAGTGGACGCGCTGCGCCCGCGGGTACGGGAGTTGACCCACGAGCTGCTCGACGCCGTGGCGCCGCAGGGCCGGATGGACGTGGTCAAGGACCTTGCGTACCCGCTGCCGGCGAACGTCATCGCCGAGATGCTCGGCATGCCGATCCGCGACCGCGAGCTGCTCCAGGCCTGGTCGCGGGACGTCCTCGCGGTCTTCCAGATCGCCAACCTGGCCCGGCTGCGCCAGTGCCAGCGCAGCATCCTGGAGATGCAGGACTACCTGCGGCCACTGCTGGCGGAGCGCCGGCAACGGCCGCGCGAGGACGTGCTGAGCACGTTCGCGGCCGCCGAGAAGGACGGCCTGGTCACCGAGGACGAGATCGTCGCCAACTGCGTGCTGCTGCTGTTCGCCGGCCACGAGACGACGGCCCACCTCATCGCGAACGGGCTGCTCCTGCTGTTCCAGAACCCCGAGCAGCTCGACCTGCTCAAGGAGAAGCCAGAGCTGACCCCGTCAGCCGTGGAAGAGATGCTGCGCTGCGACGGCCCGGGCGGGAGCGTCGTGCGGACGACCACCGAACCGGTGGTGATCGGCGACGTGCCCATTGCGGCGCACCAGATCATCTACCTCGCCATGGTGGCCGGCAACCGCGACCCCGAGGTGTTCGACGAACCCGACCGTTTCGACATCACCCGTACCCCCAACCGGCACACCGCGTTCGGCATGGGCGCGTCCTACTGCCTGGGCGCCGCGCTGGCCCGGATGGAAGCAGACGAGTGTTTCCGCATCCTGCTTGATCGTTTCCCGGACCTGCGCTTGGTCGACGCGACACCGGACTGGCAGGCCAGCTCGCCGTTCCAGCAACACCTGAACACGCTGCGGGTCGAGCTCACCGCCCGCGACTGACCCGGCCGCCGGCCCTCCGGCCGCCCGCCCTGCGGGTGCCGGAAACCCTGTCCGTGCAGTTCAGGCGGCATGCTCGTATTCGTGGAGGAGTCCGCCGAGGCGGTCGCGGCGGCGGATGGTCAGGTGCGTGATCGTGTCTGGGTTGGTGATCGGTCTGGGCAGCGGACGCAGCGGCCGTGCGTTGGAAATCCCGCGGTGGGCTCGGTGCTCGTTGTAGTGCCACTCGTATTGCCGAAGGGCGTGCAGGAGGTCGCGCTGGTTGAAGTTCAGCATGCGGTCGAGCAGCTCATGGCGGCAGGTCTGAATCCAGCGTTCCAGGATCGCGTTCATCCGGGGCATCTGGACGCCGGTGAGGACGACCCTGATCCCTTGTCGGCGAGGATCGTGTCAAACAGCGCCGGGTATTTGCCGTCCCGATCGCGGATCAGGAAACGGGCCTGGCAGCCGGCGTCGTGGAGGTCCATGCCGAGGTTGCGGACCGCTTGGGTGACCCAGGCGGCGGTCGGGTGGTCGGTCGCGCCGAGGATCCGAACCCGTTGTGTGACGTGCTCGATGGTCGCCAGGACGTACATCCTGGCGCCGGTCAGCGTCACTGTTTCGAAGAAGTCGGCGGCGATGATCGCTTCGGCCTGGGACCGCAGAAACGCAGCCCAGGTGTGGGAGGTGCGGTGGGGTGCCGGATCGATACCGGCCTCCTTGAGGATCTCCCAGACGGTGGACGCGCCGACCTTGACATCGAGGACGAGCAGTTCGTCGTGGATGCGCCGGTACCCCCACGAGTTGTTCTCCCGAGCCAGGCGCAGCACCAGCACGCGGATCGAGCGGACTGTCGGCGGCCGGCCGAGCCTTCTCGGGCGGGAGATGCGGGCGTGCCGGGCAGCGATCAGGTCACGGTGCCAGCGAAGCACGGTCTCGGGACGAACCAACAACCGGATCCGGCGCAGCACGTCGCGGGGGAGTCGGTGCAGCAGAGCGGCGAGCAAGGCACGATCAGCGAGAGCGAATCGGACCTTGTGGCCGTGCATCTGCCGTTCGAGGACGGCGATCTGGTGTCGCAGGGCCAGAATTTCCGCGTCCTTGGCCCGATCGCTCATAGGCAGCAGCCGCAGCATCGCCAGCGCGTTGGTCATGCCGAGGAACGCCAGTCGTAGGAGCACAACCAGGCATCCTCGCCCAGTGGTGGTCACCGATACGAGCAGCCTGGACAGGTCGAGGTGCACAAGATCTCGTCCTGGCCGTCAAACCGCCATGACCAGGGCGGACGTCATTTCCGGCACCCGCAAGGCGAAGGACTAATATGTCGGGATGACTGTTTTTCGTGTCGCTATATCAACGGATGACGATGAAGCTGCTGGTGCGGTTCAACTCCTGATCAGGGTTGAAGCCAGCGGCGGCGTGTACCGGATCGCTGAGATAACGATGCGCAGCAGTGGCCCGGCCGGTTTGACTGTCAGCTCGCTGCCTGAGATAGATCTTGAGGCGATCGGGCAGGCACTAATTGGGGGCGCGGGAGCCTCGCGTGCCAGTAGTTCGGCAGTGGGGGCCGGCGCGGCGGCTGGAGTCGTTGGTCCCAGCGCGCCCGCTGGCGGTCGGGTTACGACTCGCAGGCGGTCCGACACTCAGCAGTCGGTTGACGGTTCGGCGGATGATGGCCGGCTTGCCGCGGTGCAACCCGCAGAGGCGCCGCGCCATCAGGGGACGGGGTCGGGCCGCGCCTACCGGCGCATGCCTGATGCGGAAGAGCTCAGGGCCGTGTACGAGGCCGCTGGTACCGTCACCGGCGTCGCCGAACACTACGGGGTTCCGCGGCACACCGCGAAGGGTTGGATAGGCCGGTTGCGGAAGCTGAACGGTAAACCATCGTAACAGTGTGCTGCCCGTGGTCGGGCTCACCGCATAAAGGAGAGCTTTGATGAGCGAGTACCTCATCACAGTTGAGCGGGTTGGCGGCAGCGGGCAGATAAGGGTCGTTGTGGACCTGGCCTCAGCTGGCCCTACCCTCCGGGAGATTTCGGTACGGCCTGACGACGGTGGCTCCGCCGTGCCGCAGACGCTGGCTGAGCTGGACTTTCGACAGGTTATCGAGATTGCGTTTCGGCTATCCGGAGAGGCGGAAACCCCTGGCTCGGTGCCAGACATCGTTGACAGACATGACATAGAACGAGACGAACCTGCGCAGCCAATCGACGGAGGGCGGACGTCGGCGCCTGCGGACAAGGTGCCGCCCAGACGCGTCGGTAAGCACGTAAGCGACATGCCGCCCGACTTCCCCGTCAAGTACTGGAAGATGGGGAGTGCGGCGAGGGTCGCCGAGCACTACTCGGTTCCCCGGCAGATCGCCAACGGCTGGATCAAGGAGCTGCGACGAACCGGTAAGGCGCCGGATCCATGGCGCCAGGGACGGACGCGCGGGCGGCCACTCTGAGCCAGACCATGTCGCACGCCTCCCGGACACGGGTTCAGGCCGCTGCAGGCAGAACGTGAGTGCGAATGACCTTGCCGACGTCGGCTTGCGGGCCGAGAACCCGTACGAATCCGTTCCAGGCGTTCCCACACCGGGACGACGCTCGGCGCTGGCGGTCCTGCACCCGGTTGAACGCGGCCCGTCGGGCCCCGTAGCGGCGGTATTGATCGCAGCGCCGGTGGGGCGCACCGTCGTGGCGGTAGGCTTACGGCCGCCCTAGGACAGGTAGTGCGGGCCACGCACACCTCGGGGAGGGGCCCCATGAGTCCATCCAACGACATGGCTGGCAATTTCGCCACCAATGCGGATCCGATGACTCGCTTGATGGGCTGCGCAGCAGTCCATCCTCGCTGGTCTCCCGCGGCCCGGGTCTCCACGTGCCGGCGTACGCTAGGCGACCTGCTAATCGTGTGCTGCGATGGGTGACCGACGCGATCGACGAGAACTGGCGCGGAACGGCCGTACGGGCCTCATCTATCCGAAATGGTTAGCGGCGATCGTCTGGGCGGTCGCCTGCACCGCCGGGTCCTCCGCCGGGTCGCGGCGCGACGGCGGTTCACGACGGCCACCGCGTTCCTCAAGGTCGCGGTTGCCGAGTCGGCCGATGACGATCCGCGGAAGGTCAAGCTTCGCCGCGAGTGCCCGGACTGCCGAGGGCCGCACGGACGCCCTGGAGTCGTCGGAAGCACGCTCAACGTCTCCCTCACGCATGCCGGCGACCGGGTGGCGGTCGCGCTGTGCGCGGACGCAGCCGTCGGAGTAGACGTCGTGCAGGTGATCGCCGGCGTCGACGTCGACAGCATGCTGGGACTGGTGCTCAGCGACGCCGAGCGCGCGGACTTCCGCGCTGTTCACGGCCGGCCGGCCCGGACCCAGGCATTCTTCCACTGTTGGACGCGCAAGGAGTCGGTGCTGAAGGCGACCGGCGACGGGCTGCGGATCCCGATGTCGAACCTGACAGTGTGGGCGCCGCGCCGCGCGGCCCGGCCCGGCTGACCGGCTTCATCGACCGCCCGGACCTCGTCGGGACGGCGCAGATCGTCGATCTGGATCCCGCACCGGGTCATGTCGGGGCGGTCACAGTGTTGTCGGTCCGGCCCGTGCGGGTCCGCCGCGAACGCGACGGGCGCGGAGGCGTTTGCCGCCACCGGCTTTGTCCGCTGACCCGGACCGGCGGTCAAAGCCAGCCGAACTCGCCGGTGTCGCCGAACGACACGACCAGCCGGGCCGCGTCATCGCGCCACTTCTTCATGATTGCGGTCATTGCGCCGGGCCCTTGACAGGGTGCGCGGAGATTGAGAATCGTGTATGGAGAAGTCGTTCCGGTGAAGAAAACTCCCACGGGGAAGGATCATTGATGCCTCGTCCACGTTCGCCCCTTCGGCCGTGGGATCGCCGTTGATTGCCGGGCGGCTCGTCACGCTACCTCGACCGCCGCCGCTCTAGGCATCGGCTCCCAGGGCCCAGCGAGTTAGCCCGGTCGTGAATTGCACAACCTCGTCATTGCCTTCGTTACGTAGCATCAGGTTCACCGTGTTCCGAACGCAGAGCCCTGAGCTTCTTGATCGCGGGCTGCATGGTTCACCTCGAAGTGTCTTTCCAATCAGGTTGGGGCAGTCGGCTGCTCCAAGTCGGGCCTGGCCTTAGTAACGCTTCCTGGGGGAGGTAAGCGGTTCATGTGAACGACTGCCTAGGCAATTAGCGGATCTGCCGCATCTCATGGATCGCCTCACAAGACGATCTAGGATCACCAGTCTCTCGTGGACGGCGGCCCTAGTTGATTTGCCATGTGAAAGGGCCACCAGCTGCTATGGATGATTCTGGACGGGTTCTGGGACTAGATCGGGCCGCTGTCGCCCGGCTCGCGCAGTGGTGTCGCCCGCTGGGATCGAAATGGTGACACGACCGGCAGATGGTGCGCTGCCTCCTGTTCGGACAGTAGAGCGGGGACCGTTGGAGGTTCGTGCCACAAGAGCAGGATTTCGGCTGCGGAATGGCCTGCTTCCGGCGACTGGCCGAGTGGCGCGAGGCGGGAGTTCGGCAAGGCCTGCACGAGGTACTGCCGGTCGATCCGCATGCTGCGGACATACTCGACTGGCTGTAGGCGCTGTTCGACAATTCGTACGCGTGGGATCAGAAGGGCGACCCACGATAGGTCGGCAGCATCGAAACCGGCTCGAAACGTCATGTCATCATCGAAGGCGCGAGTATCCCGCTCGCTGCCAGTCTGACCGTCGGCAACCGGCTCGACGTCTCCAGTTCACGCCGCTAATCAACTCCGTCCCAATGGTGCGAGCACTGCGGCGGCTCTGCCGCCTGCCGGATGCGCTCGAATCCGATCGAGGCTATGGCGACGAGATCTGCCACGATCAGAACATCGCGCACTGCATTTTCGCTGAACTCGCTACAAGGCAAGGCCGATTGGCGCTCGCCAGTGGGCGTGGATCGAACCGTCGCATCGCTGCACTGTTCCTCCGCGATTGGGTCCGCTGGCAGATTCTCAAGGAGCATTCGCCAAATTCCTCACGCGCCCGGCCTGCCGAATCATTGCTAATGACGTCTCGTCAAACGATTCAGTGTCAAGACTCCGACCGCGTGGCGCTGACCTGTTGGCCTGTGATCGAAGATCACGTGTAGGTCAGGTGACTGTGTGAGCCCAGTCGGGGGCGTCACACCGGCAGGCTCACTTCCAGGCCGCTGGTTCGTGTTTTCCGCAGTGTGGATTAGAATATCTGAGGATGGCGATGTCTGAGACCTTCAGCGATGTCTGAGACCACCCGAGCCCAGGATAGTGCGATTGCCGTTGTTGGTGTGTCGTGCCGTCTGCCACGCGCCGCTGGTCCGGCAGCATTCTGGACCCTGTTACGCGATGGGCTGGACGCGATCTCATCCACTCCTGCTGATCGCTGGGGCGTCACTCCGTTCGACCCGGGCAATCCGCACCTGGGCACAGGGTATGGGGGCTACCTTGACGGGGTTGACCAGTTCGATGCTGGGTTTTTCGGGATTTCGCCACGGGAAGCTGCCGCCGTTGACCCGCAGCAGCGACTGACGCTTGAGCTGAGCTGGGAGGCGCTTGAGGATGCCGGCGTCGTGCCGGAGCGAATTAGGGGCACCCGCGTCGGGGTGTTCATCGGTGCGAATAAGGATGACTACGCAACCCTATTGCGCCGGTACGGTTTGGAGGCAATCACTGCGCACAGCAACACCGGCCTGCAGCGTGGCATGATCGCCAACCGGGTATCGTATACGCTCGGGTTGACTGGACCGAGCATCACCGTCGATACCGCCCAGTCGTCGTCGCTAGTTGCCATTCACCTCGCCTGTGACAGCCTGCGTCGCGGCGAGTGTTCCAGTGCAATTGTCGGCGGTGTTATTCTCAATCTCAGCTCAGAGGCTGCCGTTGAGTTGTCGAGGTTCGGGGCACTGTCGCCGGACGGCCGCTGTTTCACATTTGATGCCCGGGCCAACGGGTTCGTGCGCGGCGAAGGCGGTGCAGTAGTTGTACTGAAACCGTTACGGCAGGCATTGGTCGACGGTGACCACGTGTATTGCATCATTCGCGGCAGCGCTGTCAACCACGATGGGATAAGCGAAGGTCTGACGGTTCCTAGTGCCTCCGCGCAGGAGGAGGTCATTCGGTTCGCGCATGAGCGCGCAGGCGTGCAAGCAGCAGACATTCAGTATGTCGAGCTGCACGGCACTGGCACGAAGGTTGGTGATCCGATCGAGGCGGCCGCGCTGGGCGCGGCCGTTGGCAGGCCCCGCCGTGCTTACGGTCCACTGCGAGTGGGATCGGTTAAGACGAACATTGGCCATCTTGAGTGTGCCGCGGGTATCGCCGGATTGCTCAAGGTGATCTTGGCAATCTACCATCGCCAGATTCCGGCCAGCTTGAACTTCCGGCAGGCGAGTCCGTGGGTTCGGCTGGAGGAACAGAACCTACAGGTTCAGACGCAGACCACTGGATGGCCGGATCCCAGCCGGCCGCTGGTTGCGGGCGTTAGCTCGTTTGGCATGGGCGGCACCAACTGCCACGTCGTCGTAAGCGAGGTCGCCGACGTTGAGGTTGTTGAGAGTGTCAGGCTCGGCGGGCCGATGGGGTCGGCGCCGTTGGCACTGTCGCTGTCGGCGAGAACGGCCCGTGCGTTGGGTGAGCAGGCGATGAGGCTACGGGCGTTCGCGACCGAGCAGCCGGAGATCTCGGCCCGGGATGTGGCCTGGACTCTGGCCACCGCCCGGTCGGTGTTTGCGCATCGGGCGGTGGTGGTGGCCGGGGATTTGGACGGGTTCCTGGCCGGGTTGCAGGATCTGGCCGGGTTGCAGGATCCGGCCGGGTTGCGGGATCTGGACGCCTCGCCGGTGGTGGTGCGTGGTGTCGCGGCCGGTGCGGGTAGCGGGCCGGGTCCGGTGTTCGTGTTCCCGGGTCAGGGAGCGCAGTGGGTGGGCATGGGTGTGGCGTTGTGGGACGCCGAGCCGGTGTTCGCGCAGGCGATGACCCGGTGCGCGCAGGCGTTGGCGCCGTTTGTGGACTGGTCGTTGCGCGAGGCGTTGGCGGATACCGCGTTGCTGGAGCGGGTGGATGTGCTGCAGCCGGTGTCGTGGGCGGTGATGGTGTCGCTGGCTGAGTTGTGGCGTTCGGTGGGAGTGACGCCGGCGGCGGTGGTGGGACACAGCCAAGGAGAGATCGCCGCGGCGTGTGTGGCCGGTGGCCTGTCCTT
>NZ_JBEYRY010000017.1:0-55572 GCF_040704175.1 Micromonospora sp. NPDC047812
GCATTGGACGAAGGCATCCGCCTCGCCGGCCGCCACGGCGTACGACTGCGCGAAGGCTGGGTGTTCCTCGCCGGCGCCGCCACCGCCGCCGTCCCCCTCAAACCCGGCGCCCACGTCCGCGCCGTCGTCGAACACCTCGGCACCGCCACCCTGCGAGCATCGGCATGACCACAAGCCACGACACGACCGCGAACCACGGCACGACCGGCCAGGGCGGGAGAGCACAGGCGCACGTCGTCGCCGGCAAGGCCGTCCCCCGCGGCGCGTTCCCCCACGTCAAGGTCGCCGGCGGCTTCGTCTTCGTCTCCGGCACCTCCAGCCGACGGCCCGACAACACCTTCGCCGGCGTCGAAGTCGACGAGTTCGGCACCACCAACCTCGACATCCGCACACAGACCCGCGCCGTCATCGACAACATTCAAGATCTGCTGCGCACCGTCGGCGCCGACCTGAGCGACCTCGTCCAGGTCACCACCTACCTCGTCAACATGAACGACTTCGGCGGCTACAACCAGGTCTGGGCCGAATACTTCGACGCCACCGGACCCACCCGCACCACCGTCGCCGTGCACCAGCTACCCCACCCGCACCTGCTCATCGAGATCCAGGCCGTGGCCGTACTGCCCTGACCTGCCGGTGAGCAGGGCTTCCGGTGCCGCTGGCGGGCCTCAGGATGAGCCGAAGCTCCTTGAGGACGATGAGGCCTCGTAGACCGTCTCCAGACCGCGCTCCACGCGGACCAGCGAGGCCAGCCATTCCCGCGTCTCCGGGTCGGTCGAGTAGAGCAACGTGCCGCGCATGCCCCGCGTCATCAGCACCTTGTAGGTGTTGCGGATCAGACGGTCCGCCTCGGCGTCGCTGAGCGTCTTACGGCTGCGGAACGCCGGATCCTTCGACTCGGAGCGCCGGGTGACCAGCCGGCCGTCGCGGGCGACCAGATCCGGGCCGATGATGACCCCCGACCACTCGTACTCGAAGCCCTGAGCGGTGTAGACGCAGCCCACCTGGCCGAATCCGTTGGGGTCGGTGGCCCAGAACGCGCTGCCCGGCGCGTCGCCGACGCTGCGGTCGCTCCTGACGTTCCAGGGCCGGGACCAGTCGCCGACCTGTACGTCAGGAACCAGAGTGTCATCCGGGCGCGGTTCGCTCCACGGCCAGCAGTACCCCGCCGACATCCGTGCCGTCTCGCCGGCCGCCTGCTTCGTGGCGAGAAACGACTCCAATTGCTCCGGTGAGTCGGCGAGCCGCAAGTCGAAGCGGCCGTCGCCCATCCAGACCGCCGGCTCGCCGTCGTCGAGGCCGAGCAGGTCGAGGACCCACTGTTCGTACACCTCGCTGCCGCCGCAACGGAACTGGTCGTGCAGCGACACCACCTCAACCTCCAGGCCGAGTTTCTCGGCGTAGCGGGAGATGACGTCGACGCTGCCGAGCTCGCCGGGCTTGACCACCTGGTGCTCATCGAGCAGGAACACCGGCACCCGCGCGGCGGCGATCAGCTCGTCTATCTGCGGACGGGCCTTTTCCCGCTTGGCCTTCGGCGTGAACCGGTTGACCGAGGTCTCCCGGATCCGGTGCGCCTCGTCGCAGATCAGCACGTCGAACCCGTTGCGTTCCGCCGTCATGAAGCTGTTGAAGTAGGCGAACAGGTTCTTGATGCGCGTGGATCCCTTGCCGGCGTACCGGCGCAGAGTCTGTGTGAACGATCGTGAGCCGGTGGCGTGCATGACCGACCGGTTCTGCCGGGCCAACTCGCCGAGCACCGACAGGGCGATCACGCTCTTGCCGCTGCCCGGCCCGCCCGCGACCACCACGACCGACTTGCGGTCCGCCGACCGGGCCCGCTCCACCGAGTGGAGAACCAGCTCGTACGCCAGGCGCTGTTCGTCCAACAGCGTGAAGTGCGAGCGTTCCTTCAGTTCCTGGGCCGCGTACGACAGGAGGTGCCTGCTGGGCCGGACGGAGCTGGTGAGGAAGCGGTCCGCGGCGGGCGCGCCCGCCGCGGGTGCCAGGTGCGTGCGGAGGTAGTCGAGGAACTGGCCGCGTCGCTGCTTGGTGAAGATCCGGCTCTGCTCGGTGGGACGTCGCGCGAACAGGTCGTTGACGTCTCGGTCGACGGCGTTGTGCAGGTACGCGGCACCACGCACCGGACTGCGCCGGTCGGCGAGGACACCGAGGAAGTCCGTGAGGTACTCGCAGTAGTCTCCGACCTGCACGCCGGGGTGCAGCCGCGGACCCCGGGCATGTTCCACCAGGACGAGCCGGTCAGAGCCCTCGTACGACTCGGCCTGGGACCATTGCTTCAATTCCAGGACCACGTAGGAGTCCTCGGCGGTCCTCGGGTCCACGCCGGCCAGCACCACGTCGACCCGCTTGCTGGTCAGGGGAAGCTGGTACTCGACCAGAACCTCCACCTGCCCCAGCCCGGCATCGGCGAGATCCTGCCCGAGCACCAGGAGGCTGCGGGACCAGGACCGGCGCTCACTCTCGCTCACGTTCTGGCGGAGGTGTTCCGCGATCCGGTCGGCCAGAGTGCCGTTGGCGGCCAGCCGGAGCAGACCGTTGGCGGAGGTACGGAACGCTGACAACACTTGCCCCCGGGCAGCACGAAATGATCGTGCGCATGGGGGGCATGTCCGGCCACAGCCGGAAGCCCGTCGTTACGCGCCTGTATGAGGGGACTGTAGCGAAGAGATCAACTCAGCGCCACGATCAAGGCCGTGCCTTTGCGGCCGAGCCCTTCGCCCGGTCCACCGGATAGCGGACGGCCACCTCGTCGAGCTTGGTCATGGCGGCTTCGACGAGGTCGATGTCGAGCACGTCGGCGAGTCGCGTCAGATAGACCATCACGTCGCCGATCTCGGCCTTGACCCGGGGACCGGCCTCCGGGTCGGACATGACCTCGGCGGCCTGCTCGGGCGTGAGCCACTGGAACTCGGCAAGCAGTTCACCCACCTCGCCGGCTAGCGCCATGGCCAGGTTCTTGGGTGTGTGGAACTGTTGCCAGTCGCGCTCGTCCGCGAACGCGCGTAGGCGTGCCGTCAGGAGATCCATTCGCGCGATCTTCCCACGCGGGTCGTGACCCGTCATGCGCTGTGCCCGCGGGGTTGATCAGGTCTGCCGCGATGGCGACCGTGGAACGGTCAGGCCCCGTACTGCCGGACCTGACCGTTCTGTCTTAGATTGACGACAGCGTCCTCGACGAACGTGAGCGTCCTGCCCTCGGTGCCCCTCGCAGTTGTCGCTGACCGGCGTTCAGTCGTCGCAGCCGACACCGTCGCCGTCACGGTCGAGGTCGTAGATGTCGCTACCCACCACCCGAACCGGTCCATGGACGTAGGCGGGCCCGTTACCGCTGCCACCAGCGCAGTCCACGTCACTGGCGACGGGTACGCACGCTCCGCTGTAGTTCGGATCGCACTGTCGGGTCTGCTTGGTACCGACCCTCACCACCTGCGTGACCGGCGCCCTGGTGATCTCCGACTTGATCAGCTTCTTTGCCGTCTGCGCACCGTCGGTGAAAATGACCTGGTAGGTGAGGGTCTTGACGCCGGCAACGCCCCGGGTGGTCACCTTCCTGGTGCCCTTGAGGAGAGAGGGGTCGCGGACAGTCCTGCTCCGGTAGGCGATCCTCTGCGTCTCGGTGACCGTGCGCGTTTGCACCACCGGCGCTGCGGACTCCGACGGTTCCGGCGACTGGGTGGGCGCGGCCTGCTGGGTGGGCACCTGCTCGGTCACGGTCGGGGAGGCGACATCGGAAGGTTGGACGGTCGGGATGGACTCGGCGGCCGGCTGCTTCTGGCCCTGCGGCTCCGGCGGGGGAGAGACCATCGCCGAGATGACGGCTCCCCCGCAGCACAGGAGCGCCAGCGTGACGGCGCTGATCAGCACGATCTTCAGTGGGCTGCGGCGCTTCGGCGGCGACTGCACGGGCCAGACCTCGGACGCCGTCGGGAACTGGCTGGTCGGGTACGGCGGGGTAGGGCCGCCGCGGCCGGACGGCATGGGTGGAGGAGGCGGGGGCGGGGTCTGCCCGTGCCACGGATCCTGCGAAGGCTGGTGTGTCACGGCTGAAGTGTGCGGAACAGGACCATCGTCCAGCACCGGTCGGGCAGCCACGTTCGGCAGCAGTCTCGCCGATAGCGCGCCATTCAATCGTTTGGCCGGCTGGCGCCGTCAGGCGAAGATCCCCGTCGATCGTCGGTACTCGCAGCGCGCCGGACCGGAGACGCCCGGCCGTCCGGCCCGGGTCGCTGCTCCGGGAAGGCCGAAGCTCCCGACATGTCGGTGGTCGGCTGAAGGACCTGCCGACGACACCGTCTACGCTTGTTCGGTCAGGATGTCGGCTACGTCGTAGTGTTCCCACCACGATGGCCTGTGCTTGCGGAGAATCCCGTTAACCCGCGTCAGGAGCAGCCAGTTCCCGTCGAGCATCAGCGCCGCGTCCTCGCTTCGGCTGGCGAGAACTCGTGCCACGGCCGTCACCATGTTGCGAACCCCCGCCTCTGACGGCTGGTTCTTGCGCATGCGGAAACTGATGTTGACGTACTGGTCGGGCTCCCATTCCCACTGGGATCCGTCGTCGTCCTCCGCGTCGTAGTAGCCGTTGCTGCCCGAGTAGACGGCGACCGCGTATCCGTGCCGCTCGTCGAGGTCGGCGCGGAACAGTCGCGGACGGCCGGCGTCGGTCGGCTGCTCGGTGGCTTCGGGTGCGGCGAGGTTGGCTACCCGCTCGACCGGGACATCGCCCGCCAGCGTCAGCTGATACTCGATGGCCAATGGTTGCCGCCTCCTCGGTTCCGCCGCACGATCTCGATGAGCGTGCCGCTGCGTGTCACCGCCACCAGTTCTTCGAGGCGGGGTATCGGCCAGTCGTCGAACTGCCGCTGCAGGGCGGCGAGGTCTCCGCGCCAGTCGTGGAGGTTCAGCACCACGCGTTGAGTCTGTTGACTGGCCACCTTATCGGAGACTCCTGTCCAGATTCCTCGCACCGCTCTCGAGGGCCTGGGGGAGTAGCAGTCGAACACGAGGCCCTCGATCAGGTAGTCCGGATCCTTGGCTACTTCCCCGGTGTCGCCCGTACGGGATCGGGCCTCGGCGATTTCCTGCTTGGTGGGGTTCTGGTGCACCTGGTATCCCCTGTCGGCGACGATGTCGGCGCACTGGTTCTCGAACTCCAGTGAACGCCGCACGTTGTGGTCCTCCTTCGGGGGGATCCGGGTGCGTGGTCCGGTCGGTGCGCCGCCAAGGGTGCCCGTGGCGGGCCTGGTCCAAGGCTTCAGGTCGTGATCGGCGGCGTCGGCGTCGTCCGCCGAGGAGGCGGTGGGGTCGGGGTCTGCGGTGGTGGGGCTGGTCGGGGTGGGGCCGCCAGCCCCGGTCAGTTTCCCGCCGACCCCAGTTGCCGGGCCTCGGCGATCGCCGTCTCGACCGCCTGCCGGGCGGTGGCGGTGCGTTGTACGACCAGCGTCAGGACCTGCGTGATCTGTTCCAGGGACTGGAGGAGGGGTCCGGGTTGGCCGCCGTGCAGGACGGTGGTGACGAGTTGTCGTGTCTGGCCGACCTGGGCGATGGTGGCGGCGGCGGTGTCGCGGATGCCGTCGACGGCGTGGTGCACGGGTGTCAGGCCGGTGATCGTCTCGTGTGGGCTGGCTTCCTGTGGGACGGCCGCGGTGCTCTTCGTGGCCTCGCCGATCGTGGTCGCGAGGCTGCCCAGGCCGCTGCGGACGGTTGCGATGCCGTCGCGTACGCGGGTGAGGCCCGCCGCCACGGCGGCGAAGCCGGCGCCGGCGGCGCGCAGGGCCACCTCCTGGGCCTGGTTGTCGGCGGCGGATGCCAGTGCCTGCGCCCTGTCGACGCCGGTCGTCAGCGCGCGCAGTTCCCCGGTGATCTTCTCGATGTGTGACACGCGGCCGACTTCCCCCGATCGACGACGGTGCGGTACCCGAAGCTGAAACCTAGCAACACGCGCCCCGGTCAGCCACCGCAAGGAACAGCGATGTGACGCCATGTGTACGGCGCGGGTTACGGCGATCGCCCTGCATAGAGGAGGCCTCGGACCCGGGTCTTGAAATGATGTCGATCCCTCGATGCCGTTGGTAGGGTGCTGCGGTGCCTCCCCCTTCCACCGTCGGCGCGCCACCGGGCGACCGCTCCCTGACCTCCCAATCCACGCCCTCCACCGCCCGACAGGTGCGGCGCGCACGCTTCAGCGAGTCCGGTCTCGCGTGGCTGATGCTGCTGCCCTCGGTGGGGGTCTTCGCCCTGTTCGTGTTCTGGCCGCTCGGGCGGACGCTGTACCTGTCGGTGCACGGCAACGACATCTTCGGCGCCGCGTCGGAGTACGTCGGCGCGGCGCACTACCGGGACATGCTGTCCGGGGAGTTCGGCAAGGTGCTGGCCACGACGGCGCTGTTCACGCTCTTCTCGGTGGTGCCGGCCGTGCTGGGCGCGCTCTTCGTGGTGCTGCTGCTGGAGGCGCGCATCCGCGGCGTACGGGCGCTGCGCACCGCGTTCGCGCTGCCGTTCGCGTTCTCGGTGGCGACCGCGTCGGTCATCTTCGCCGTCATCTACAACCCGGCGATCGGGGTGGCGAACGGCCTGCTCGGCTCCCTCGGCTTCGACCGGGTCAACTGGCTCACCGATCCGTCGATCGCGCTGGCCGCGGTCTGCGCCGCGACGGTGTGGATGAACTTCGGCTACAACATCCTGGTGCTCTCCGCCGGGGTCTCGGCGATCTCGCCCGAGGTGGTCGAGGCGGCGCGGCTGGACGGCGCGACCGGCTGGCGGCTGGCGTCGCGGATCACCGTGCCGCTGCTCTCGCCGCAGCTGTTCTTCCTCGTCGTGGTGTCCACGATCCACGCCCTGCAGAGCTTCGGGCAGATCCACATCCTGACCAAGGGCGGGCCGGACCAGGCCACCACGACGCTGGTCTACTCGATCTACGAGAAGGCGTTCGCCTTCGGCTCCTCCGACTTCGGCGCGGCCAGCGCGCAGGCCGTCGTGCTGCTGGTCATCATGCTCGGCTGCACGGCCGTCCAATTCGGCGTCCTCGAACGGCGGGTCCACTACCGATGAAAAAGCTCAACCTCGGGCGGGTCGCCGTCTACGTCGTGCTCGGCTTCGCGGCGATCCCCGTGCTCTTCCCGGTCTACTACGGCTTCGTCGGCGCGGTGATGGGCCCCGGCGACCTGGCGACCTATCCGCCCGCGCTGGTGCCGAGCGCGCTGCACTGGCAGAACATCACCGACGTGTTCCGCTCGGTGCCGCTCGGCCGCTTCTACGCGAACTCCGCCGTGCAGGCCGGGATCATCACGGTGGCGCAGGTGGTCACCAGCATCTTCGCCGCGTACGCCTTCGCGTTCCTCCGCCTGCCGGCGAAGGCCGCGACGTTCAGCCTGTTCCTCGCCACCCTCATGGTGCCGTGGGAAGCGATCATCATCCCCAACTACCTGGCCATCTCCGACTGGGGCCTGACGCGGGGCGGGCTGACGTACCTCGGCCTGGTGCTGCCCTTCCTCGCCTCGGCCTTCGGCACGTTCCTGCTGCGGCAGGCGTTCCTGCAGTTCCCGACCGAATTGCGCGACGCCGCGGTGATCGACGGGTGCGGCCACTGGCGACTGCTGTGGCGGGTCATCGTGCCGTTGTCCAAGCCCTCCATCGCGGCGGTCGGTGTCTACGTCTTCCTCTCGGCGTGGAACCAGTACTTCTGGCCGCTGATCCTGATCCGCGACACCGAGTTCCAGACGCTGCAGATCGGCATCTCCCAGCTCAACGACGCCGAGGCGGCGCAGCCGGGTCTCGTCCTCGCCGGCGTCGCGTTGTCGCTGCTACCCACGCTGGCCGTCGTGATCTTCGGCCAGCGTTACATCGTCCGCGGGCTGACCGCCGGGGCGCTGCGTTGAACCATCGAGAAGGAGAACCAATGAGAAGACCTCGGCTCCGCCGTACGGCGGCGGCGTTCGTCGCCGTCGTGGCCGCCGCCGCGCTCACGGCCTGCGGCGACTCCGGGTCCGGCACCGACGGCGGCAGCGGCGCGCTCGACGCGCCCGGTGCCGAGGTGCTGGAGAAGGCCACGGACAAGACCACGATCGAGTTCTGGCACGCGATGAAGGGGGCCAACGCCACCGCCGTCGACAAGCTCGTGGCGGACTTCAACGCCCAGAGCGGGGGCAAGGTCGAGGTCAAGGCGGTCTTCCAGGGAAGCTACGACGAGACGATCGCGAAGTACAAGGCGTCGGTGCAGCAGAAGAGCACGCCGGCCCTGGTGCAGATCTACGACATCGGCAGCCGCTTCATGGTCGACTCGAAGCAGGTCGTGCCGATGCACAAGTTCATCGAGAAGGACGGCTTCAACGCCGGCGACATCGAGCCGAACATCGCCAGCTACTACTCGGTCGACGGCAAGCTCTGGTCGATGCCGTTCAACTCCTCGACGCCCCTGCTCTACATCAACAAGGAGGCGTTCGAGCGGGCCGGCCTCGACCCGACGAAGCCGCCGAAGGACCTCACCGAGATCGGTGAGCTGGCGAAGAAGCTGACGGTCAAGGACGCCAGCGGCAAGACCGTCCAGTACGGCTTCAACGCCGCCATCTACGGCTGGCTGGTGGAGCAGCTGCTCGCCACCGACGGCAAGGAGTACTGCGACAAGGGCAACGGGCGCAGCGGCCTGGCCACCAAGGTGCAGTTCGACCAGGAGACGGCCGTGCGGGTTGCGCAGTGGTGGACGGACCTGGTGAAGGGCGGCTACGCGACGAACACCGGCCGCAAGACCGACGACGCCCAGGCCGCGTTCAAGTCGGGCACGGTCGCCATGCACCTGGAGTCCACCAGCGTGCTGCGCGGCTACGTCGACGCCGCGAAGGGCAAGTTCACCGTGCTCACCGCCCCGTACCCGAAGGTGAGCGCCTCCTCCACGGGCGGACCGATCATCGGTGGCGCCTCGCTGTGGATCAACGGCGTCGGCCACAGCGACAAGGAGAAGCGGGCCGCCTGGGAGTTCGTGAAGTTCGCCTCCGGCCCGGTCGAGCAGGCCAAGTGGCACACCAGCACCGGGTACGTGCCGATCAACGCCAAGGCGCTCGACGAGCAGATCGACAAGGACTGGATGGCGAAGTTCCCCCAGTTCCGCACCGCCGTCGACCAGCTGCACGCGCTGCCGCCGTCGGTCGCGTCGGCCGGCTGCCTGCTGGGCGTGATGCCGCAGGCCCGTAAGGCGTCCGAGGACGGCCTCGAGGCGGCGATCGTCGGCAGCAAGCCCGCCGAGCAGGCCATGAAGGACGCGGCGGCGAGCGTGCAGGGCGCCATCGACAGCTACAACAAGTCGGTCAGCTGACCACCGCACCGGGTTGATCGTCGAGAAGGGCCGGTTCCGCCCGGAACCGGCCCTTCTCCGCTGCCGCCCGCCGGACGCCGTCGGACCCGGCCGGAGGACCTCCGCGCGAGCGGGCCGGTCGCCGGCGCATCCCGTACGGCGTGGAGTGCGGGCGGTTCCTAGGGTGGGCCTTGTCCACCGATCGAGGGAGAAACCGTTGTCGCCGTCGCACCGCCCACCCCGTCGGAGCCTGGCAGGGGCAGCCCTGGGGTTGATCATCGGGCTCACCGCCTGCACCGGGCCCCGGACGGAGCCGCCGGAGCGGCCGGCGCCGCGGGTCGAGGTGACCCAGGAGAGCCTGCGCGGTGGCGACACCGGAGCGGAGCGGGAGGGCCCGGAGCCGATCTGGTCAGTGACGGCCGACCGGCTCGACCAGCCGTTGACGCAGCTCGGCCAGGTCGTCGTCGTGCCGGACGGACGGGAACTGCGGGCGGTGGACCGCGCCACGGGGCAGGACCGCTGGCGGCACCCGTTCCCGGTGAGCTACCAGTACACGGTCGCCGGCGATCTGATCGTCCTCAGCGCCAGCGACGGAGGGCCGCTGGAGGTGCTCGACGCGGCCACTGGCGCCACCCGCTGGCGGGCCGAGGACACCCAGGACGTCGTCGTCCAGCAACAGGTCGTGTACGACCGGGAGTGCGTCGGCACCGGACGGTCGGCGAAGTGCGTCGTCGTCGCCCGGGACGTCCGCGACGGTCGCCAATTGTGGAAACTGCCCGCCGACCGGTTCGCCCGGGTGAGCGACGAGGCGCTCGGCGTCCGCGCGCCGTACGCCGCGCCGACCCAGCGGTACGTGGCGGCGCGGCTGAACGGGCGTACCTACACGACCGTCGCACCCACCACCGGCAGGGTCGGCGCCGGACGCCTGCCGAGCCGGGCCTGGTACGGCTTCGTCGCCGACGGCCTGCTGGTGACCACCGACAACGATCCGCCCCGGGGCGACCGGCGGTGCACGGTCAGCATCGCCACCGTCGCCGCGGCCACCGGTGCCAGAGGCTGGTCCGGCGAGGTCTTCAGCGGGCGCCGCGAGGACGGGGAGTGTGCCAAGCGACTGGCGCACGACCACAGCGGGCTGACCCTGATCGGGTCCGGCACCCGGCTCGTCGCGGTCACCGCCGCCGGCCGGCCCCAAATGGTCGACCTGCGGACCGGCAGGAAGCAGTGGGAGGGCGTCACCTCCGGCGTGCCGGTTGACGGGGACGACCGCTCCGTGCTGGTGCGGCGCACCGCCGACGAGGGCGAGCTGGCCCTGCTCGACGCGGCCACCGGCGCGACACGGTGGAGTGCGCCGGATCCGGGTTTGTCCGGCACCTCGGCGAGCTGGCGGTCGAGCGTGACCGGACGCCTCGTGGCGGTCAGCGGCGCGGCAGGTGGTCGGCCGGTCGTGCTCGTCCACGACGCGTCGACCGGTCGCCAGCTCGGCCGGTATCCCGGTTGGCTCGCCGGAGCCGGGGACGACTGGGTCGCGGTCAGCCACTCCGGGGGACCGGACGGGATCGCCCTGGACCTGTACGCCTTCTGAACCGGCCCGCCGGAGCGTCGCGGGCCGACGGCCGTGTCCACCGCCGGCCCGCGCGCACGGCCGGACCGCCGCGGGCCCGGCCTCAGCCGGCGAACGGTGGCAGCGCCGCGAAGCCGGGGTGCACCTGGACCTGCTGTGCGAGCTGGGCCATCACCTGGCGTACCCGGGTCAGCGGGTGCTGCGGGAACCGGGCGTCGTACGCCGGATCGTCGGCGACGTGCGACGGCAGGCCGCCCTCGCCCTCGGACCCGTACGGGTGGGGCCTGAAGTAGTTCGCGGGGCCGACCTGGCCCATGACCATCGCCTCCCGCTGGCCGAACGCCGCGCTCTCGGCGGCCTGCACCCGCAGCACGGCGCTGCACGCGGCCTTCGGCACGATGTAGCTGCCCAGGAACGCCTGGCCGTGGGGCTGGTTGGGCAGCTTGACCTTGATGAGCTGGCGAAGCGCGGGCTGGCCGCCGACCGGCATGACGTCGGCCTCGACCAGCGCACCGCCCTGGGCGGCGGCCATCTTCGCCATCCCCCTGCGCAGCGTGGGCGGGTCCGTCAGTGGGGCGGGTAGGTCGGGAACCAGGTTGAAGAAGGACGCCTGGATCACGATCCGCTCGTCGTTGGCCCAGCTGTCGGCGGCCACCTGCTGGAAGCCGGGGAGGAGGAAGTGCGCGAAGGGGTGCATGGGCTCCGATCGTGCCAGATGCCGTGGCGCGTGGTCCCCGGCCTGTCCTGGCCGGGGACCACGGCGGAACGCGTACTACTTGGCGGCGGCCGACGGCCGCGGCTTGACGCGGAACGAACCCAGGATGATGTGACGCATCCGTACACCTCCTCTCAGCTGGTGGTGGTCAGAGACCGGGCGTGGTCGAGGGCGTCCGTCAGTTCGTCCTCGTCCACGACCAGCCGTTCTGTCAGCAGGCAGGTGCCGACCGGCGTCGTCACCAGGCTGCTGCCGGCCCTGCGGTGGACGTCCACCCGCGAGCCGGCGCCGGGCCGCTCGTCGAGCGGAAATCCGAAGCTCAGCCTGTGTACGCCCGCCCGGCCCGGGCGGCGCATGTCCTTCTCCCGGCGCGCCAGCGGCCGCAGCGCCTCGGCGGTGCGGCGCCACCGCTCGGACACGCTCACCCACTCGTCCGTGCGGACGATGAGCTGACGCAGCTCGGGCGCGAGCGCCAGGCGCGCGGCGTGCTCGCAGACCACCTCGGTCAGGCCGTCGCCCAGCCGTCGCTCCAGCGCCTCGGCGAGCACCAGCAGATCCAGCAGGTCCTTGATCCGGTACTTGCGCTGGAACCGCTCCTCGGCCACGGCGAAGAGCCCGCACAGGTCGTCCTGTTCCACCGGCGCGACCCGCACCGGGACCCCTCGAAGGTCGCCGGCGAAGGTGAAGGTGGTGACGTCGGCGCCCATCGGCTTGTCCAGGTGCGCCTCGGCCGCGGGCCACTTCATCGCCACGCCGACGTGCACCTCGTCGGGGCCTTCCAGGATGCTGACCGCCTGGGGTACGGCCCCCGAGCGGTCGACCAGGTCCCGTACGCAGGACCAGAGGACATCCTGGTTCGGGGCGTACAGGTCGACGTCTCCCGACTGCCGCAGCAGACCACCCGGATAGCGCCGGGCGATGCACGGGCCCTTGAGGACCGTCGCTCCGTACCGGCCGGCCAACTCGGCACCGGTCGCGTGGAGTGTCTCGACGCGCCGCTCCCAGCGGCGCAGGTACGCGCCCTCCGCCTCGTTGAGTTCGAGACCCCGGGCCACGGCGGACGAGAGCCAGGTGGCCAGAATTCCCTTGCGGTTGGCCATGTCGGCGACCCGCCAGGTCGGCAGATCCGGCGGTGCTCCGAGCAGGCGGTCCACGACGTCAAGCTCGACCATGGGATTCAGCAGCCTCACCGCGAGAACGGATCGATCTGCCGCAGGGTCCCGTCGACGGCCATATTTTCTCGATATCCGGAGGCCGGGCCGTGCCTGAGAGGGCTCCTGAGGGCCGGCCGTACCGCAGCCCGCCGTCGACCAGGCCTGCGACGCAGCGGTCGCCCGCACCGGCACGGACGCGCAACGCGTCCGCCCGGTACGGGCGCCCGGTAAACGAGCGGGCCGGCGCGACGCGCCACGGCGAGTCCTCGCCGTGGCGCGCGCCTCCGTCAGCGCAGGCGGGCCTCGATGGCCTCGATGATGCGCGGGCGCAGTTCCGCCGCGCGGATGACGGCGTCGACGGAGCCGACCTCGACCGCGCGCTGGATGTTGTGCACCCGGTCGAACTCGGCGGCCACCTCGCCCAGCTTCTCCACGCGTACCGTCGAGCGCAGCTCGTCGAGCTCCGCCGTCAAGGTCGCGCGATCGGTGCCGGAGGCCGCCGCGACACGGGCCTCCAGCTCCCGCACGCGCAGGTCGGCCGCGGTACGGGCGTTGACGTCGCCGGAGAACACCACCGCGGCGGCGGGGGCGCCGCCGAGCACCGAGGCGAACGAGCCTTCCAGCGCGAGCACGGTCATGTTCGGGTTCAGTGCCTTCGAGAACACCACGAACGCGCCCCCGTGGTACCGCGAGATCACGCAGAACACGATGGGCCCGCGGAAGTTCACGATCGCGCGGCCGATCTCGGCGCCGTACTCCAGTTGGAGATTGCGCATCGACTCGGGCGAGCCGTCGAAGCCCGACAGGTTCGCCAGCACCACCAGCGGCCGGTTGCCGCTGGCCGCGTTGATCGCCCGCGCGGCCTTCTTCGACGACCGCGGGAACAACGTGCCCGCGGTGTAGGTGTCCGGGCCGTCGGTGGGCGGAAAACCGCGTCGCGGCACCGACCGTGACTCGATGCCGATCAGGCACACCGGCATGCCACCCAGGTGTACGTCCTGCACCGCCACGGTCTCCGCGTCGGCCATGCCCGCCCACCGTTCCAGCACCGGGTGGTCCTGGTCGGAGAGCGCCCGCATCACGGTCCGGATGTCGAACGGCTTCTTGCGGTCCGGGTTGGCCTCGGCGGAGAAGATCTCGCCGACGGTGGTGAAGTCGCTGCCCGCCACGACGTGGGGGAAGCCGGAGATGTCGCGGTCGACGGGGTCGGTCGTCCGCGCCCGCCGCGGCCCCTGCTCGCCGGGTGCGACGTACGTGTGCTCGTAGTGCGCCATCAGCACGTCCCTCGCGGCGGCCAGGTTCGGCGCCCAGTACTGCGCCTGCCCGTTCGGGCCCATCACCCGGTCGTAGCCGCCGATGCCGAAGTTGTCCTCGGCCGAGACGCCGCCGGAGAAGTCGAGCGACTGCTTGCCGGTGAGCACCATCGCCGAGTCGGGCGTCATCACCAGGATGCCCTTGGTGTGCATCAGCATCGTCGCCTCGGCGTTCCAGTACGGCTGCGCGCCGACGGTGATGCCCGCGACCACGATGTTGATCTCGCCGCCGTCCTGGGTGAACTCGACGATCCGCTTGAGCGCCGCGGCCACCCAGTCCATGTTCTCCGTGCCGGACTGCATGGAGATCCGGGCGCCCGCGGACAGCGCGTACCACTCCAGCGGCACCTGCATCCGCTCGGCCAGGTCCAGCGCGGCGATCACGCGGCGGCACTCCGGCTCCGACAGCGCGCCGAGCGCCTTCGTCGGGTCGCCGAGCAGCACGACCCGGGTGACGCCCTGCGGGTGCCGCCGGGTCGGCGTGGTCACCACGCCCGCCACGATCGCGGCGCTGTTGCGCCCCTTCGGCCGCTCGACCGGCACCAGCGCGTGGTTCTCGTCGAGGTCGTGCTCGACGAACGTGCCGAGCAGGCCGGTCAGCTCGTACGGGTAGACCGCGTTGCGGCTGCTCGCGCGCAGCACCTTCTGCCGGTAGTCGTCGAGCGGCTCGACCGGCTCGTCCGACGGCTCGCCGACGGTCAGCGCGGTGCCGCCGGTGGCGTCGAACGAGACGCGTACGGAGATCTTGGTCAGCTCGCCGGTCCTGCGGTCGCGCTGCCGGGCGATGAACAGGATCTCCTCCAGCCCGGCGCCCGCGGTCGTGGGCAGCACCCGCCGGGCGATCATCTCCAGCTCCGCGCGGGTGAGGTCGCTCGGCGGCCAGACGTAGACCACGATCCGGTTGGTGCTGAAGCGCTTCCTCGACGGCCGCCGCGACTGGGCGCGGCGGATCGAGTCGAGACAGGTGGCGAGCACGTCCTCGGCCGTCGGCAGCGCCACCAGCCTGCCGTCGTGCTCGCGCAGCTCGGTCAGGTCGCGCACCTGCGCGAACGCGACGAGGCGGTCGTCCGACGGGTTCTCCCGCGCCACGCACTGGAAGAGGTAGACCTCCTCGTCCGACGACGGCAGCCGGGTGAGGTCGAACTTGCTCAGCCGCTCCATCTGCATCCGCTGCGCGATGTACGGGTGCAGGCCGCGGATCAGCCGCTCCTCGATCATCCCGAGGGTCGACGGACGGAACGTGAAGTGGTGGTGCATCACCGCGCCGCTGCGGCCCGCGACGGTGGTGGTGAGCCTGCGGACCTGGTTCGGCAGCGGGTGCGCGCTGACGACCTCGTGCAGCGCGGCCGCCATCGCGTCGAAGTCCGCCGGCTGGTTCTCCCAGGCCAGGTAGATGTCGACGTCGATCGCGTCGTGGCCGCCGGCCAGCTCCGCGAGGCCACGCAGCGCGCTGCCCAGCGCGTCGAAGCCCACGGCGGCGGAGACCACGCACGAGCCCGTCCGCTCGGCGACGACGAACGTGCAGCCCTCGACCTCGCTGGTGCGTACGCCGGTGAGGTCCTTGTTGCCGTAGTACCGCCGGGTCAGCACCTCCAGCATGACCGCGTTGTCGAGGTCGTCGCGGACGAGCCGCTGGCCGAGCAGCCGCACCAGCGGCTCGGTGGAGCGCACCATCTCGGCGATGCGCTCGGCACGGTCCGACGCGTCCGGGTGCGCGTCCAGGTGGCGCAGGTGCCGGCGTACGTCGGCGTAGACGCGGGCGCGGTTGCGGCGCAGCAGCGGCTGGGCGAACCAGGCGAACACCACGCCGCGCGCGAGGTCGCAGACCACGGGGAAGCGGACCTGGGTCGCTGCCACCAGCCGCTCCAGCGCGAGACCGGCGGGCTCGCGCAGCGACTCGTCCGGCGGCGGCTCCCGCAGCCAGGCGCGCAGCAGCGTCGCGACGACCGTGGCGTCGGCGGAGGCGCGTTGCAGGGCGAGGAAGATCCGGAACACGGCGGCTTCGAGCGCGGGGGAGCGCTCCAGCTCGGTGACGCCGTAGTGCGCGAGCGCCTTGGCGAGCTTGGCCTGGAAGGCCTCCGGCAGCCCGGCCCGGTCGACGTCGAGGTACTGCAGGTAGGTGTGGAAGTACTCGCGTGCGCTCGGCACGTGGCCGGTGCCGCCGCCGTCCTCGCCCGTCGGCCGGTTGCGGCTGAGCTCGGTGAGGTCGGCGAACACGTCGATGAGGCCGAGTTCCTCGGCCAGCGGGCGGTGGCCGTCCTCGGTGGCCGCCCGGCGCGCGGCGAGGTAGTCGTCGAGCAGCCGGCGCTCGTCGTGTGGGTCGACGTCGAAGCCGAGCAACAGGCTGCGCAGGTCCTCCTGACCGCGGGTGGCGCGCTCCCGCGCCGGGATGCTCGCGGGCGCGGCGGGCAGGTCCAGCTCGACGGACTCGGTCGCCGCGGCCTCCCCGGCCTCGGCGTCGTCGGCGAGCGGCTCCAGCCGCAGCAGCGGCGCGCCGGTCTCCACCTGGGTGCCGACGGACACGACGCATTCCTTCAGCCGCGCCTTGAACGGCGCCCGCAGCACCGTCTCCATCTTCATGCTCTCCAGCACCAGCACCGGCGCGCCCGCCTCGACCTCGGCGCCGACCTTCAACGGCGTGGCGACGACCAGCGCGGGCATGGGCGAACGCAGGACACCGCCCTCGTCGCGGGTGACCCGGTGCGCCACCCCGTCCACCTCGACCAGGTGGATCGGCCCGTGCGTGCCGATGAGCAGGCGGTACCGGGTGCCGTTGACGACGATCTGCCCGGTGTGCCGGTCGAAGCGCTCCAGCTCGACGTCGGCGGTGCGCACGGCGCCACCCGCTTCGACGCCGACGCGGAACCGGTGCGCGCCGACCCGCGCGACGCGCACGCGGTAGCCGACGCCGCGCAGCTTGAGGTCCAGCGGCCGGCCGCTCTCGTGCTGCACCTGCGGGCGTCCGCCGAACGCCGTCGACAGCAGCCGCTGCCGCTCGACGCGTTCCTCCTCCTCGTACGCCTCGATGGCGGCTGCCGCGAGCGCGACGGCGGAGTGCCGGTGCGAGACGAGCCTGCCCTCGCCCCGGACGCGGTCGATCCAGCCGGTGTCCGCGCTGGCGTCGATCACCTCGGGCTGGTCGAGCAGGTCCAGCACGAAGCTCTTGTTCGTCGCGCCGCCCTCGATGATCACCGTGGTCTGCGCCATCGCCCGGCGCAGCCTGCCGAGCGCCTCGTCGCGGTCGCGGCCGTACGCGATGATCTTCGCGATCATGGAGTCGAAGTCGGCGGGGATGGTGTCGCCCTCGCTGACGCCGGTGTCCACGCGGATGCCGGGCCCGGCCGGCAGGTCCAGCCGCGCGATGCGGCCGGGGGAGGGCGCGAAGTCGCGGTCGGGGTCCTCGGCGTTCAGCCGGGCCTCGATGGCGTGCCCGCGCTCGGCCGGCGGCTCGCCCTCGAGCCGCCCGCCCGAGGCCACGTGCAGCTGTGCCCGGACCAGGTCGAACCCGGTGGTGGACTCGGTGATCGGGTGCTCGACCTGCAGGCGGGTGTTGACCTCCAGGAACGCGAACAGCCGGTCGCCGGGGTGGTAGAGGAACTCGACGGTCGCCGCGCCGCGGTAGCCGACCGCGACGGCGAGCCGTTCGGCCGACGCCTTGAGTTCGGCCGTCTGCTCGGGCCCGAGCACCGGCGACGCCGACTCCTCGATGACCTTCTGGTTGCGCCGCTGCACGGAGCAGTCGCGGACCCCGAGCGCCCACGCGGTGCCCTGGCCGTCGGCGATCACCTGGACCTCGACGTGCCGGGCGCCGGTGACCAGGCGTTCCAGGAACACGACGCCGCTGCCGAACGCCCGCGCGGCCTCCTGGCTGGTGCGCTCGTAGGCGTCGGCCAGCTCGGCCTCGTTGGTGATCACGCGGATGCCGCGTCCGCCGCCACCGGCGGTCGCCTTGAGCATCAGCGGGTAGCCGATCTCGGCCGCCGCGGCCAGGGCGGCGTCCAGGGTCTCGACCGCGCCGCGGCTCCACGGCGCGACCGGCACGCCGACCTCCTCGGCGATCAGCTTCGCGCCGATCTTGTCGCCGAGCTTGCGCATGGCGTCCGGGCTCGGTCCGACGAAGGTGACGCCGACCCTCTCGCACAGCTCCGCGAACGCCGGGTCCTCGGCGACGAAGCCCCAGCCGACCCACGCGGCGTCGGCCCCGGTCTCCACCAGCGCGCGCTCCAGCACCTTCAGGTCGAGGTACGGGCGCGCGGACGCGGGACCGAGGTCGTAGGACAGGTCCGCCTCGCGGACGAAGGTGGCCGTACGGTCGACGTCGGTGTGCAGGGCGACGGTCTCGATCCGTGTCCCGGTCTCCGCGGCGATGTCCCGTACGGCGTGGATGAGCCGCATGGCGGCCTCACCACGGTTGACGATGGCGACACGACTGAACACCGACCGAGCCCTCCTTTTTGACCAATGATGCGGCGCGCCGCAACGCGGCGGCACCTTCGGCAGTGTCCACCCTTCCGCCTGTGGATCAAAAGGTCAGGGGTGCGAATGCGTTCGGCGTACGCGCGGGATTACGGCCTTGACCAGCCGAAACGCCGTCCGCAACCGTGATCGTTTCCCGGCATGTGTTGCGGTCGTCCACTTCGTGGGAGAGTGGTGCGCCCGGGGTGCACATATGTTACTGACGGGTTCGTGTCGACAGGTGTCGCGACGGGGGCCTCAGCGGGGACCGGTGCCGCCGTCGAGGTCGCCGACGAGCGAACCCGGAACACGCATGCGCCACGCGTCGGTGACGAGTTCCGTCAGACGGTCGACATCCACCTTCGCCAGCCGCAGCATGACCAGGGGCAGCCCCTCGTACGCGGGCGTGGTGAAGAAGACCTCGGGCTCGCCGAGGAGCAACGCCTGCTTCTCCGCCTCGTCGCCGACGTACAGCACCGCGACGTCGGTCCGGATCAGACGCGACGTGCCGGGTCGGCGCTCGGGATAGGACCAGACGAACCCCTTGTCGGCGACCCGGAAGTCGAAGCCCTCGCTGTCGATCTCGACCACGTGGGGCAGCGCCAGCGCCACGTGACGGACGTCGTCGGCGTCAGCCATCGGGGTTGCTCCGCAACATCGTCTCCCGCACCCGCGCAGACTAGCCGCTGCACGGCGCGTGACCGCCGCGGCATCGAGCCGGGCGGTGGGGCGGGCCGCCGCAGACCGCGAACGGCACGCCACCGACAAGGCGCGAAGCCCACAAGACCACGTGCTGGCGCGACGATGACCGTGGGCCGGGCGGTAGCCCCCCGGTCGCACGAGTGGACCTCCCTCTCCAGACACCTGGGGCGCGCGGGGTCCGGTTGCGGCGAGTCCTCCGCCGCGGATGAGAGCATGGTGCTGGCGCGCGGGCCCGACCGGCGGGAACCGGCTGCGCGCAGCGGCTCCGGTCGCCGTCCGACCGCCACCGCCCGACTGTGAACTCCGTTACCTCCCCGCCGAGCGGGAATGAGATCACCGGATCCGGATTTGGAGCCAGATGTGACTCCTGCACTCTTCCCAGCCCGGCTGCGTACCGACCGGTCGGAGGCGAGCCGATGACGGCCGCCGTCGACGCCCCGCGGGGGCCGGCAGCCCCGCTGACGCCCGGTGACCTGATGAGCCCCCGGCAGCGCCTGCGGCTCGTCCTCGTCCTCGGGTCGCTGATCGCGGTGGGTCCGCTGACCATCGACATGTACCTGCCCGCCCTTCCCGCGATCGTCGACGACTTCCGGACCACGTCGGCGGCGGTCCAGCTGACCCTCACCGGCACGCTGGCGGGCCTCGCCCTCGGCCAGTTGCTGATCGGCCCGCTGTCCGACGCCGTCGGCCGGCGCGCGCCGCTGATCGCGGGCATCGCGCTGCACGTCGTGGCGTCGCTGCTCTGCGTCGTCGCGCCGACCATCGCGATTCTCGGCGCGTTGCGGGTGGTGCAGGGCCTCGGTGTCGCCGCGGCCTCGGTGGTCGCGATGGCCGTGGTCCGTGACCTGTTCGACGGCGCGGCCTTCGCGAAGCTGCTCTCCCGGCTGCTGCTGGTCATGGGGGCGGCGCCGATCCTCGCGCCGACCCTCGGCGGCGGGCTGCTGCGCTGGACGGACTGGCGCGGCGTGTTCGTGGCGCTGGCCGCCTTCGGTGTGCTGCTCGTGGTGGTCGCCGCGCTCGGGCTCCGCGAGACGCTGCCCGCCGAACGGCGCCGGCGCGGCGGGGTGGTCGCGACGGTGGGCGTGTACGGCTCGCTGCTGCGCGACCGTACGTTCGTGGGCCTGGTCCTGGTCGCCGGACTGGCCATGGCGGCGTTGTTCGCGTACGTCGCCGGGTCGTCGTTCGTCTTCCAGGAGCAGTACGGCCTGGACGAGCAGCAGTTCGGGTTCGCCTTCGGAGCGGGCGCGGTCGGCCTGATCGCGGCGACCCAGTTCAACGTGCGGCTGCTGCGCCGCCACTCGCCGCAGCGGATCCTCGTCGTCGCCCTGGCCGCGGGGAGCGTGGCCGGGCTGGCACTGCTGGCCTTCGCCGTGACCGGGCTCGGCGGGCTGCCGAGCCTGCTGGTGTCGTTGTGGGTGGTGCTCGCGGCGGCGGGCCTCGCGATGCCCAACGCGCCGGCCCTGGCCCTGTCCCGTCACGGGGAGGCGGCCGGCACGGCCTCCGCCCTGCTCGGCGCCGTGCAGTTCGGCGTCGGTGCGCTGGCCGCGCCCCTGGTGGGCGTCCTGGGCACCGGCGCGGTGGCCATGTCCGTCGTCGTCGCGGGCGGCATGCTGGCGGCGACGGTGGTCCTGCTCGTCGTCGTACGGCCGTCCCGGCTCGCCGACCTCGAACCGGACGCGGTGGTCCTGGCCGCGCACTGAGCGGGCACACCGGTGCGCCGCCCCGTTCGGGGTCGACCCGCACGCGCGGCTCCGCGTCGGCCGGGCATCCCGGCACGGCGAGCGTGGCGATCGGAGGCGGGGAAAGCAGTTGTCGGGCGCAACGGCGGCGGCCTAGCCTGCTGGTTGTGCATGCCCCCTGCCGGCGAATGCGCCGGGTGCGCCGGTGAGCAGCCGCCTTCGTGAGATCGCCCGACAGACGGTGGCCATCGCCGAGTCGGGTCGGTACCGCAACGGCGCCGGCGACGAGGTCGTCATCGGTGCGCAGGTGCGCGCCGCGGTCGCCGGCACCCGTCACCACCTTCCCGACGAGACGCTCACGGTCGGCGACACGCGGGTGGGGGCCGGCGCCGTCGAGGTGACGTACGAGTCGACGTTGCAGGCGGCCCGCCGGCTCGGTCCGGACGCGGCGTGTCTGGTGTTCGCGTCGGCCAAGAATCCGGGCGGCGGGTTCCTCGGCGGGGCCAAGGCGCAGGAGGAGAGCATCGCACGATCCTCCGCGCTCTATCCGTGCCTGCTCGCCGCGCCCGACTTCTACGCCTTCCACCGCGGCCAACGCGACCTGCGGTACAGCGACCGCGTCGTCTACTCGCCGCGCGTGCCGGTGTTCCGCGACGACAAGGGCGGGCTGCTCGACCTGCCGTACACGACGTCGTTCCTCACCGCCGCGGCGCCGAACCTCGGCGCGATCGTCCGCAACCAGCCCGCGGACGCCCCCGACGTGCCGGCGGTGCTGGCCCGGCGTGCGCGGCGGGTGCTCGAGGTGGCCGCCGCGCACGGACATCGGACGATCGTGCTGGGCGCGTGGGGGTGCGGGGTGTTCCGCAACGACCCCGCCACGGTGGCGGGCGCCTTCGCCGACGCGCTGCGGATCATCGACCGGTTCGACCGGGTGGTGTTCGCCATCCGCGACAACCTCTCGGGTACCCCCGTGTACGGCGCGTTCGCGGCACGCTTCAGGAGCACCGCGCCGGCGCCGGCGGGCGACGCCCGCCGCGGGTGAGCGGTCCGGCCCGGCGTCGCGCCGAGGCCGACCCGGCGGTGGCCGCGCGGCCGCCACCGCCGCGCAGCCGCCACCGTCGCGCGGTAGCCGCCGTCGTGGTCAGCGCGGCTGCTCGGCGAGGTCCCGGATGCCCCGCAACGTGCCGGTCATGGCGTCGCGCAGGGCGTCCAGCCGGCGTGCGATGACCTGCTCCTCGTTCTCCGGGGCCCGGTCGATGACCAGGCTGAGCCCGGTGCGGGCGGGGCCGATCCGCACGGAGTGGGACAGCCGGCACCCGCCGTCCTCGGCGGTGAGGCGGTACTGCCAGGTGGCACCCGGTCGCCCGGGGTCGGTGGGGCCGCCGCCGAAGCGGTTGTCCGGGTCGAGCACGACCCAGCCGAAGACCCGCGGCGCGTCGAAGCGCACGACGTGCGAGATGGTGCGCCACTCGCCCAGCGCCGGATGGTGGTTGTGCCCCTCGAACCGGGCGCCGAGCGTCGGCCCCCGGCTGCCGTCCAACCAGCGCACCCGGCGCAGTTCCGGGCTGAACCGCGGGGGCAGCTCGATGTCCGTGACCAGCTCCCACACCCGGTCGGGATCGGCTGCCACGTGCAGGTCGCACTCGACCGTCGGGCCGTCGACATAGCGCACGGCATCCTCCTTCGTGTCCTTCACTGTCTTCCGGTCCGCGCACCGCACCCACCGTCGTCGGACGGGCGACCGTCGCACCGGACAAGGATGGCCCGTCAGGGGCCGACCGCGCAGCCCCGCACGCTCACGTGTCTCGATGCCGACGATCGGCGCGCACATCGCGACGGCCGGCGGTCGACCCGCCGAGCGCCGGCGCCGCACGCCGCCCCGCCGGCTGCCGCGATCCGGCGTCGGGGTCATGGCGGCGGCGTGAACGGGTATGCCGCCGCATGGGAACCGAGGTCGTCGTGGTCGGTGCCGGCTTCTCCGGGCTGGCCGCCGCGCTCGCGCTCGCCCGCGCCGGCGTGCGGACGCGGGTGCTCGAGGCGCGGGACCGGGTGGGCGGGCGGGTGCTCACCCGGTGGCTGGCCGACGGCACCCAGCTCGATCTCGGGGCCCAGTGGGTCGGACCCACCCAGGACCGGGTCAACGGGCTGCTCGCGCGGTACGGGATCGCCACCTTCCCGTCCGCCGCGTACGGCGCGTCGGGCGTGCTGTTCCCCGACGGCCGGCACGCCGGGGCGCCCGAGGCCGCCGCGAAGGTCCTCGACCTGCTCGACGCGTACGCCGAGCGGGTCGACCCGGCCGCGCCGTGGGCCGGGGCCGAGGCCGCCGAGTGGGACCGTACGACGCTGGCCGGCTGGCTGCGCACGGCCGCGCCGGACCCGGCCACCGCCCGGTACCTCGGGCGGCTGCTCGCGGGCGGGCTGCTGGCCGCCGGCCCGGACGAGATCTCCGTGCTCCAACTGGCGTTCTACCTGCGCTCCGGCGGCGGCAGCCGGGCGTTGCTCGCCATGGCCGGCGGGGCGCAGCAGGACCGGATCGTCGGCGGACCGCCGGTGCTGGCCGAGGCGCTGGCCGCCGCCCTCGGCCCGGACGCGGTACGGCTGTCCGCGCCCGTGCGGGCCATCGCGCAGGACCGCGCCGGCGTGGTCGTGCACACCGACACCGGCCGCGTCGAGGCGGACGCGGTGGTGGTCGCCGTGCCGCCGACGCTGGCCGGGCGCATCCGGTACGACCCGCCGCTGCCGCCCCTGCGCGACGCGCTCACCCAGCGGATGCCGATGGGCTCGGCGATCAAGGTCCACGCGATCTACCCGGAGCCGTTCTGGCGCGCCGACGGCCGCTCCGGCGTCGCGTTCTGCCTCGCCGGGCCGGTCACCGAGACGGTGGACAACAGCACCCCGGCCTCCCCGCGCGGGGTGCTCACCGCGTTCAGCTACGGCCCGGAGGCGAACGCGCTGCGACGGATGCCGCCGCAGGACCGCAGGGCGAGCCTGCTCGACGCCCTCGCCGCCGTCGCCGGACCGGCCGCCCGGCGGCCCGAGGAGTTCGTCGAGTACGACTGGTCGGCCGACGAGTGGACGCGCGGTTGCTTCTGCGGGGCGCCGACCCCCGGCTCCTGGTGCGGCTACGGGCCGGAGCTGCGCCGGCCGGTGGGGCGGGTGCACTGGGCCGGCACGGAGACCGCCACCCGATGGGCGGGCTACCTGGACGGGGCGATCGAGGCCGGCGAGCGGGCGGCGGCGGAGATCCTGGCGCAGACGGGCGGTTGACGCGGCGGGGCCGGCTGCTCGGCGGCTCAGCCGCTCGGCGGTGACGGTCGCCGTTTGCGCCGACCGGACGCCGGGCGAGGAGGTGCCCGGCCGGTGCCGTGTCGACCGGTAAGCTCCAACCTCGGCGTACGTGTGTCGACCGGTGTTCGTCGGGACGAGGGGTCACCTCACCGCCCCCGGTGAGCTGAGCAGGGTGGAGTGGTTGTGACGGCCGACTGGCAGGCGGGCGGTTCCGGCGCCGCCGGGTCAGGACTGGCGCTGGCGGCCATCCAGGGTCGGCAGAGCCTGCGCGAGGAGGTGGCGCACGCGCTGCGCGCCGCGATCGTGGCGGGCCAGATCAGGCCCGGCACCATCTATTCGGCGCCCACCCTGGCGACGCAGTTCGGGGTCTCCCCGACGCCCGTGCGCGAGGCGATCCTCGATCTGGCCAAGGAGGGCCTGATCACGATCGTCAAGAACAAGGGCTTCCGGATCCGTTCCCTGTCGGAGCGGGAACTCGACGAGATCACGCAGATCCGGGAACTGCTGGAGATCCCGGTGGTGGCCGATCAGGTGGGCCGGCTATCGGCGGAGCAGTTGCGCGAGCTCCGAGGGCTCGCGGAGGCCATCGTCAGGGCCGCGAGCCGGGGCGACGTCGTGGCGTACATCGAGGCGGACAGCGAGTTCCACCTGACCCTGCTGCGCGCGGGCGGCAACCTGCGGCTGGTGGAGACGGTGGCCGACCTGCGTAACCGCACCCGCCTGTACGGGCTCGACGCGCTGGTCAGGGACGGCCGGCTGGTCGACTCGGCGGACGAGCACGTCCAGCTCATGGAGCTGTTCGCGGCGGGGGACCGGGACGGGGTCGTGGACCTGATGCGCAGCCACCTGCGGCACGTGCGCGGGATCTGGGCCGACCGACCCGAGCGTTAGCCGGGCGCGTCACCGCGGGCCGGCGTCTGCCGGTCCGCTGCCGGCACGTCACCGCGCCGACGACGGCCGCCGCTGCCGGAAGAGGAACACCGTTCGCACCTGGTGACGTCCCCGGCAGCCGTGCTACGGTGCCATGTAACATTTTACTGGAGGTGGCGTGGAACAGATTCCGTGGCGGGGCGTCCTGGCGGCCACCGCCCTGCCGTTCGACCCCCGTGACCTGAGTGTCGACCTCGGCGCCTACGCGGCGCACGTCGGGTGGCTCGCCGAGAACGGTTGCCGCGGGGTCGTCCCGAACGGCTCGCTGGGGGAGTACCAGGTCCTCAGCGCCGGGGAACGCGAGGCCGTCGTGCGGACCGCGGTGCAGGCGGCCCCGGCCGGCTTCTCGGTGGTCCCCGGCGTGTCGGCGTACGGCGCGGACGAGGCGCGACGCTGGGCGGACCAGGCGGCCGAGGCGGGCTGCCAGGCGGTGATGCTGCTGCCGCCCACCGCCTACCGCGCCGACGACGCGGCCGTGCTGGCCCACTACCGGGAGGTGGCCAAGGCAGGCCTGCCTATCGTCGCCTACAACAATCCGCTCGACACCCGCGTCGACCTCACGCCGGCACTGCTGCGGCGGCTCTTCGACGAGGGCCTCGTGGTCGCGGTCAAGGAGTTCAGCGGCGACGTCCGCCGCGCGTACGAGATCGCCGAACTCGCTCCCGGCCTCGACCTGCTGGCCGGCGCCGACGACGTCGCCCTCGAACTGCTGATGGCCGGCGCGGTCGGCTGGATCGGCGGCTACCAGAACGCCATCCCGGACAGTTGCGCCCGTCTCTACCAGGCCGCCGTCGCCGGGGACCTGGCGACCGCCGTGCCGCTGTACCGGACGCTGCACCCGCTGCTGCGCTGGGACTCCCGGTCGGAGTTCGTCCAGGCGATCAAGCTCTCCATGGACGTGGCCGGCCGGCCGGGCGGACCCACCCGCCAGCCGCGCCAGCCCCTGCCGCCTGCGGTCGTCACCGAGATCCGGGAGACCACCGAGCGGCTGCTGGCGGCGGGTCACCGCTGATGCGCACCAACCGCGTCATCCACGTGGTCGACTCGCACACGGAGGGAATGCCCACCCGGGTGGTCACCGGCGGAGTCCCGGTGATCCCCGGCGCCACCATGGCGCAGCGCCGGGAACACCTGATGGCCCATCTCGATCACCTGCGCACCTTCCTGATGTACGAGCCCCGGGGCCACTCGGCCATGTCCGGGGCGATCCTGCAACCCCCGACCCGGCCGGACGCCGACTTCGGCGTGATCTACATCGAGGTGTCCGGCTGCCTGCCCATGTGCGGCCACGGCACCATCGGCGTGGCCACCGTGCTGGTCGAGACCGGGATGGTCGAGGTCACCGAGCCGGTGACCACCGTACGACTGGACACGCCCGCCGGACTGGTGGTGGCGTCGGTCGCGGTGGCCGCCGGCCGCGCCACCGCCGTCACGATCCGCAACGTCCCGTCCTTCGCCGCCGCGCTGGACGCCGTGGTGGACGTTCCCGGCCTGGGACGGGTCCGCTACGACCTGGCCTACGGCGGGAACTTCTACGCGGTGGTGGACCTCGCGGAGTTGGGGCTCGGCCTCGACCGCGTCCACAGACAGCCGCTGCTGGAGGCCGGACTGGCCATCATGGCGGCGGTCGACGCCACCGACCGGCCGGTGCATCCGGAGCAGCCGGAGATCTCCGGCTGCCGCCACGTGTACCTGGCCGACGAGGGCTCGGACGCCCGCCACTCCCGGCACGCCATGGTGATCCACCCGGGCTGGTTCGACCGGTCGCCCTGCGGCACCGGCACGTCGGCGCGGATGGCGCAGCTGCACGCCCGGGGCCTGCTCCCGTTCGACCGGGACTTCGTCAACGAGTCCCTGCTCGGCACCCGGTTCGTCGGGCGACTGGTCGGCACCACCACCGTCGCGGGTCGCCCGGCGGTGGTGCCGACCGTCACCGGGCGGGCCTGGCTGACCGGCACCGCCCAGTACTTCCTCGACCCTGACGACCCCTTCCCGGCGGGATTCCTGTGGTGAGTGAGCTGATTCGGAGTCGTTCTCCGCAGTGCCCGAGCGACGTGGTCGTCCAGCGGGCCGCGGCGACCCAGGAGGAGGTCCGGGCGCTGGCCGCGCGGGCGCGTACCGCACAGGCCGGGTGGTGCCGGGAAGGGCCGGCCGGCCGCGCCTCGGCCCTGCGCGCGGCGGCAGACCGGCTGCGCGACCGGGCCGACGCGGTCGCCGACCTCATCGTCCGCGAGGTCGGCAAGCCGGTGAGCGAGGCCCGCGCCGAGGTGGACCGCGGCGCGGCCATCCTGGACTACTACGCGCAGGCCTGCTATGCCGCGACCGGTGACGTGCTGGCACCCTCGCTCCCGGCGCACCAGCCCGGCCTGCTGTTCACCGAACGCCGCCCGCGCGGCGTCGCCGGGCTGGTCACGCCGTGGAACTTCCCGCTGGCCATCCCGCTGTGGAAGGCCGCACCGGCGCTCGCCACCGGCAACGCCGTGCTGCTCAAGCCCTCCCCGGACGCGCTCGCCTGCGGCGAGGCCGTCGAGGGGCTGTTCGAAGGGCTGCTGCCGGACGGGCTGCTGCACGTCGTACCGGGCGGGACGGAGACCGGGCGGGCGGTCGTCGAGGCGAGCGACGTCGTCTCGTTCACCGGTTCCGCGGCCGTCGGCGCTCAGGTCGCGGTCGCTGCCGCCCGCGCCGGACTGCCGGTGCAGGCGGAGATGGGCGGCCAGAACGCGGCCCTGGTGCTGCCCGACGCGGACCTCGGGCAGACCGCCGCGCTGCTGGCCAACGCCGCGATGGGGTACGCCGGACAGAAGTGCACCGCGACCCGGCGGATCGTGGTGGTGGGCGACGCGCGGGAGTTCACCGAGGCGCTGGTGGCCGCGGTGGCGTCGTTGCGGTTCGGCGATCCGGCCGAGGCGACCGTGGTCGCCGGCCCGGTGATCGACGCGGCGGCGCGCAGCCGGGTCCTCGACGCCGCCGAGGCCGCGCGGGCGAGCGGGGCGCGGCTGCTCACCGGCGGCACGGGCGGCCCGACCACCGCCGACGACGGCTACTACGTCGCGCCGGTGCTGATCGGCGGGCTCGACCCGGCACACCCCGTGGCCCGGGAGGAGACCTTCGGGCCGCTGGCCACGATCCTGGCCGTGCCGGACCTGGCCAGCGCCGTCGACCTGGTCAACGACGTGCGGTACGGGCTCGTCACCTCCGTGCACGGCCGGGACGTCGGAGCGCTGCTCGACGCCGCCCGGCGGGTCGACACCGGCCTGATCCGGGTCAACGCGCCGACGACCGGAGTGGACTTCCACGCGCCCTTCGGCGGCGAGAAGGCCTCCAGCTACGGCCCGCGCGAACAGGGCACCGCCGCCCTGCACTTCTACACGTCGGTTCGCACCGTCACCTTCGCGGCGCCGCCGCGACCCAACTGACCCACCCACCATCCCCCTCAAGGAGCCGCTGTGACCCGCGCCGACCTGCGTACCGGCAGCCACGACCTGCCGGTCAGCCCCGCGCTCGAGGAGTTCATGCTGTCCGGTTGGGCGGACACCGAGCAGTACGACCTGCCGGTCGACGAGGTCGCCGGCTGGGCCGCGACCCGGCGCGCGCGACTGCACGACCTGTTCGCCGGCCAGCGCCTGGTGGTCCCGGCCGGAGGCTACAAACAGCGCTCCAACGACCAGAACTTCCGCTTCCGGCCCCACTCGGCCTACACCTGGCTGACCGGCGACCAGTCCTCCGACGGCGTGCTGGTGATCGAACCCGACGGGGACACCACGCTGTTCCTGCGCCCACGCTCGGGGCGCAAGGACGGCGAGTTCTTCCGGGACCGGGTCTACGGCGAGCTGTGGGCCGGCCGGCGCCCCACGCTGGGGGAGAGCAGCCGGCGGCTCGCCCTGCCGACCCGCCACGTCGCCGAGCTGGCGCCGGCGCTGGCCGGGGCGCACACGCCGACCCGGGTGCTGCGCGGCGTCGACCGGAGCGTCGACGCGCTGTTCGGCGGCGGGGCCACCGCCGGCGACGCCGAGTTCGCCACGGTGCTGGACGAACTCCGCCTGCTCAAGGATCCCTGGGAGATCGCCCAGTTGGAGCAGGCGGTGGCCACCACGACCCGGGGCTTCGAAGACGTGGTGCGAGCGCTGCCGATGGCGATGCGTACGTCCGAGCGGTATCTGGAGGGGGTGTTCTGGCAGCGCGCCCGGCTGGAGGGCAACGACGTCGGCTACCAGTCCATCGTGGCCGCCGGCGCGCACGCGGCGACCCTGCACTGGAACGACAACGACGGGCCGGTCCGCGACGGTGACCTGTTGCTGCTCGACGCCGGGGCGGAGACCCGGTCGCTGTACACCGCCGACATCACCCGGGTGCTGCCGGTCTCCGGCCGGTTCAACCCCTTGCAGCGCGACCTGTACGAGCTGTGCCGGCGGGCCAACGACGCCGCGCTGGAGTGCCTGCGGCCGGGCGCGCGGTTCCGGGCGTTCCACGAGGCGGCGATGACCGTGCTGGTGCACGGGCTGGCGGATCTCGGGGTGCTGCCCTGCCCGCCGGAGCAGTCGTTGGCGGAGGACTGCGGCCTGCACCGCCGGTGGACCCTCTGCGGCTCGGGCCACATGCTCGGCCTGGACGTGCACGACTGCGCCGCCGCCCGGTCCGACACCTACCTGGACGGCAGGCTCGCGGCCGGTCACGTGCTGACCGTGGAACCGGGACTGTACTTCCAGCCGGACGACGAACTCATCCCCGCCGAGCTGCGCGGGCTGGGCATGCGCATCGAGGAGGACGTGCTGATCACCGACGACGGGTACCGCATGCTCTCCGACGACCTGCCCCGCCGCGCGGACGACGTCGAGGCGTGGATGCACCGCGTCGCTTCATGACCACCGCCAGCCCGGACGTCGTCGTCATCGGAGCGGGCATGGTCGGCGTCGCCTGCGCCTACTACGCCGCCCGCGCCGGTCTGACCGTCACCGTGATCGACCGGGGCGGGGTGGCCGCCGGCACCACCGGCGCGGGCGAGGGCAATATCCTCGTCTCCGACAAGCCGCCCGGGCCGGAGCTGGCGCTGGCCCGGCACTCCGTCGCCCTGTGGCGGGAACTCGGGGAGACCCTGGGCGCGGAACGGATCGAGCTGGAGCACAAGGGCGGCCTGGTGGTGGCCGCCTCGCCGGCCGAACACGCCGCGCTGCGGGCGTTCGCCGCGAGCCAGCGCGGGGTCGGGGTCGAGGCGTACGAGGTTGCCGCCGACGCGTTGCCCGACCACGAGCCGCACCTGGCCCGGGGCCTCGCCGGCGGCGTGCACTATCCGCAGGACGCGCAGGTGCAGCCGATGCTGGCCGCCGCCCACCTGCTGCGCGCCGCCCGGGTGCGGGTGCTGACCGGGACCACCGTCGTCGGTGTGCACCGCGACGGCGCGGGAGCGGTCCGGGGCGTGGCGACCGACCGGGGAACGCTGCACACCACGACGGTGGTCAACGCCGCCGGTGTCTGGGCCGGCGAGGTCGCCGCCCTGGCCGGCGTCCGGCTGCCGATCCTGCCCCGGCGCGGCTTCATCCTCGTCACCGAGGCGCTGCCGCCACTGGTCCGGCACAAGGTGTACGCGGCCGGCTACGTCGCCAACGTCGGCCGCAGCACCGGCGACCTGGAGGTGTCGCCGGTGGTGGAGGGCACCAGGGCGGGCACGATCCTGGTCGGCTCCACCCGGGAACGGGTGGGATTCGATCCGACCTTCCCGCTGCCGGCGCTGCGCCGGCTGGCGGCGGGAGCGGTCCGGCTCTTCCCGGTCCTCGGCCGGGTGTCGGCGATCCGCGCCTACCGGGGGTTCCGGCCCTACAGCCCCGACCACCTGCCGATGATCGGCGCCGATCCCCGGGTGCCGGGCCTCTACCACGCCGCCGGGCACGAGGGGGCCGGGATCGGTCTCGCCCCGGCCACCGGGCACGCCGTCGCGGCGCTGCTGACCGGGCGCCGCCCGGACGTGGACCTACGACCATTCGCCCCGGAGCGCCATGATGTTCACCTTTGACGGCCGTCCCGTCCCCACCGACGGGCGACGGACGATCGCCGCCGCGTTGATCGCCGCCGGCGTCCGCTCGTGGCGTCGGACCCGGGTCGGTGACCGACCCCGGGGGATCTTCTGCGGGATCGGGATCTGCTTCGACTGTCTGGTCCGCGTCAACGGGGTGTCGTCGCAGCGCGCCTGCCTGGTCGTCGCCCGCCCGGGGGACGTGGTCGAGACCCACGACGACGGGCCGCGGCCGTGACCGCGTACGACGTGGTGGTGATCGGCGCCGGACCGGCCGGGCTGGCAGCGGCGGCCTCGGCGGCGCGGGCCGGCTGTCGGGTGGCGGTGCTGGACGCCGGGCCACGGCCGGGCGGGCAGTTCTGGCGGCACCGGCCCGACGCGGACGGCAGCGGCCACCCCGACTGGTCGACGTTCGCCCGGCTGCGCGAGCAACTCGGCCGGGTCGACCACCGCGCCGACGCCGCCGTCTGGTTCGTCGAGTCCCGCCGGGCCACGGCGGGCTGCGCCGATCCGGAGTTCACCGTGCAGACCCGATCGGGGGCGGTGCACGGGCGCCGGCTGGTCGTCGCCACCGGCGCCCACGACCGGGTCGTGCCGTTCCCGGGCTGGGACCTGCCCGGGGTGGTGACCGCCGGCGGCGCCCAGGCCCTGCTCAAGGGCCAGGGGGTGACCTTCGCGCGGCGGATCGTGGTGGCGGGGACGGGACCGTTCCTGCTGCCGGTCGCGACCGGCCTCGCCGAGGCGGGCGGCACCGTCGTCGGCGTCTACGAGGCGAACGACCCGGCGGGGTACGCCCGTCACCTCCGCGCGGTCGCCGGCGCGGCCGGCAAGCTCGCCGAGGCCGGCCGGTACGGCTGGCGGATGCTCCGGCACACGGTGCCCTACCACCGCCGGACGGCGGTGGTGGCCGCGCACGGCACCGACCACGTGACCGGGGTGACCGTCGCCCCGGTCGGTCCCGGTGGCACCGTGTCGGTCGGCACCGGCACCGAGGTGGAGTGCGACGGCCTCGCGGTGGGCTTCGGATTCACCCCGCAGGTGGAGTTGGCCGTGGCCCTGGGCTGCGCGACCCGGCTGGACTCCGACGGCAGCCTGGTGCTGGCCGTCGACGCGGCCCAGACGACCTCGGTGCCGGGGGTGTACGCCGCCGGTGAGGTCACCGGCGTCGGCGGCGCCGCCCTGGCGCTGCTGGAGGGACAGCTGGCCGGGGGCGCCGCCGCGCGCTCTCTCGGCCGTCCGCCGCCCTGGTCGGCCCGCCGGCACGACCGCCTGCTGCGTGCCCGGCGTCGGCTGCGCCGGTTCGCGGCGGCGCTGCACGCGGTCCATCCCGTGCCGGCCGGCTGGCCGGACTGGTGCGCCGACGACACGCTCGTCTGCCGGTGCGAGGAGGTGCCCGTCGGAGCGGTCCGGCGGGCGGTGCGGGAGCTGTCCGCCACCGACGCCCGTGGCGCGAAGCTGCTGACCCGGGCCGGGATGGGCTGGTGCCAGGGGCGGGTCTGCGGCTACGCCACCGCCTGCCTGGCGGCGCGGGAGGCGGGCCGGACGGCCGGCGCGGCCGACCTGGCCGGGTACGCGTCCCGTCCGCTGGCGCAGCCGGTCACGCTCGGCGAACTCGCCGCCGAGGAGTGAGAGTCACGCGGCGTCGCCGGTCACGTGGTGACCGGCGACGCTTCCTCGGAGCCGGGCCGGGCCCGGCCGGTCGCGCGACCTGCGGGTGTGGCCGCCGCGCTAGCGCTGGCGGCCACACCCGCCCGGCGTGGCGCGGGTCCTCAGTACTCCGACCGCACGGCGACCCCGCTGAACGCCTGCTTGGCGTGCAGGCTCACGTAGTGGTAGCCGGGGGCCGGGTTGTTGATCGTGATCGTCTCACCGTTGCCGCTGGTGACCGACCGCTGGGTGTACGAGCTCGTGGTGGCCCAGCCGCTGGGGCTGTAGTACAGGTCCGCGTCGCCGGTGCCGCCGGACGAGGTGATCGTCAGGCTGGCGGTGCCGGCCGGCACCTGGAGGTAGAGGTAGTGCAGGTTCCCGGCGGTGGCCTGGAGGTTGCTCCGCTGACAGTTGCGGCCCAGCGTCCGGACGTCGCCGCCGGTGCACTCGGGCAGCGCGGCCGGTTCGCCGGTGACGGTGACGCTCCGGGAGGTCCTGGCGGTGGCGCCCTTGTCGTCGGTGACGGTGAGCGTGACCGTGTACGTGCCGGCGGCGCGGTAGGTCTTCGTGGGGTTGGTCGCCGTCGAGGTGGTGCCGTCGCCGAAGGTCCAGGACCGGGCGGCGATGCTGCCGTCGCCGTCGGTGGACTGGTCGGTGAAGGTGGCGCTCAGGCCGGTGGTGCTGGACGTGAACGCCGCGACCGGGGCCTGGTTCGCGGGCGGGTTGGTGGCGCCGCCGCAGTTGCCGGCCGAGCAGGCGTCCAGCCAGGCGTACCAGTCGGCGTCGTAGCGGCTGCCGATGGTGCCGGTCAACAGCGTGCGGGCGGCGTTCCAGTTGCCCGTACGGTAGTGCCCGAGCAGCGTGGTGACGTCGCCGCGGTGCGACTGGAGCATGTACCGCACCGCCAGATAGCCCCACCGGTAGACGCGGTTGGTGTCGTGGCTGTACGTGGTGTCGAAGAGCGTACGCAGTGGGTAGGTCTTCTTCCCGGCCTCGGTGATGGCGGCGCCGTAGGTCAGCTCCCGGTACGAGTACGACACGTACTCGGCGAAGCCCTCGATCCACCAGATGGTGGGGGTGGCGATGTTGTCGGTGAAGTCGCCGTACATGTTGAAGCGACCGTCAAGGTAGTGGGTGTACTCGTGGTTGAGGTTCCAGATCTCGAAGGTGGGGCGCAGCCACTCCGCCTCGTAGGCGATGAAGCGCGGCTGGTTGCCGGCGGCCGCCGGGTCGCCTTCGAGGTACATGCCGCCGTTGTTCGTGTCGATGCCGAACATCGGCCCGCCGTACGTCTGGTAGTCGGCGCTGGAGTCGTAGACCACCACCTCGATGGTCGTGTTGCGGTCGTCGGCGACCGGTCCCGTGTCCGCCGCGACGGAGTGGAAGTAGGCGTCCTGGTTGCGCATGCTCGCGCACGCCCAGTCGAGCTGGGCGGAGGTCATCTGCTGGGCGCGGACGCGGATGGTGCTGCCGCAGGTGAAGGTGACCGGCAGGATCGCCGCCGCCAGCCGCGCCTGGAGGTCGCAGGTGTCGTAGTAGGCGCAGTTCGCCTTGTCGTAGTAGTCGGTCATCTCCGCGACGCCGACCCACAGGGTGGCGGTGGAGCCGGTCATCGCGCTCAGGCCGAGCAGGCCCCGGGCCAGCGGCCGCACCTTCGAGCGCAGGGCGGTGTGCTGGAGGAAGCGGCCCAGTTCGCGGCCGGCGTTGGCGACCAGGTATCCCCGGTCGGTGCCGAGCAGGGCCCGTTTGCCGGTGGCGAAGGCGTACAGCGTGTCCAGCACGCTCGGATCGGCGGTGACGGCGCTGACGAACTCGGGCACCTGGTGGCCCCGGAACAGCACGGTGTAAACGTTGTTGACGGCGGTGAGCATCCACCACGACGAGTCGTACGAGCTGTCGTAGCCGGTCAGCAGCCGCTTCACCACGTACAGGTAGCGGGCGTTCTCCTCCGCGCTGTCGATGAGCGTGACCGCCTCGGCCAGCACCTCGCCGTTGACGTCGTTGACGTCGCCGGAGCGGCTGTTGGCGAAGAACGTGTCCAGCCCGGCGCGGATGGCGGTGCGCAGGCCGGGGCCGTACGGGCCCACGGTGGAGGGGTGGTTCCACTGCACGTAGTACCCGGCCCGCAGGTACAGCACGAGTTGGGCGGTACCCGTGCCGTTGGTGCCGTCGTAGGAGGCGGCGTTGTCCCGCAGCCCGTACGCCACGCTGGTCATCTGCGCCTCGCGGAAGGCCTGGGAGGCGTCGCTTCCGGAGAGGCTGAACAGGGTCTTCACGCAGTCGGTGGTGGACGCCCTGATCTGCTGCACCAGGGCGCTGCCGGTCCGGCTCGTGAAGTCGCCGACCGCGCAGGGCGCGGCAGCCGCCCCGCGCGTCGACGGGGCGTTGCGCCGCACCCCGCCGTCGGGCCGGTCGTAGTCGCGGCGCAGCTCCTCACGGGACGAGGGAAGCGGGGCCCGCTCGCTCAGCGGCAGCGGCGCCCGCCGGACGTGGGCGTCACCGGCGCCGGAGCCGAGGCCGGCGTCGCTCGGGGCGGCGCCGGTCGGCCTGGGCGGTGGCGCCGGAGGAGGCCATCGGGGTCAGCCCGAGCGCCAGCGCCAGTGCGAGCGGGACGGCGGGCCAGCCGCGTCGGTTTCGTGTTCTCGTGGTTCTCACGGGTCGCCTCCTGGCGTTCGTGGTCCGGCCCGCTGGCCGGCAGGTGGTGGGGGGTGTGGAGTGGCTGCGGCGTCGATTCCCGTCGATCGGGTGGGGGTCCGCGCGGTAGGTGGCCAGTACAATGGCACACATCACACATCGTGTAAAGAAATCGTTGACGATCGATACGCGTGATGATCCGACTACGCTGCGTTGCCGTTGACAGCCGCTCGACCGGTCGCCTACGGTCGGCGGGCAACCCACAATTACATAGACGCCGTTCGAACCCGCGCGGGAGAGACCCCGACCGTCCGTCGGGGCGCCGAAGGAGCAAACTCCCAAGAAACTCTCAGGCCCCGTTACCGCTCGGGTGAGGCGAACTCTGGAAAGCAGACGATCAGTCGTCTCACCCACGGTGCAAGCCGCCGACCGGCGGTGAAGCTCTCAGGTCGATGACAGAGCGGGAGGCAACCGACCGTACGACGCGACCGCGTCGGGACGAGGGAGGCCTCCGTGCATCAAGGTCCGACGACCCTGCTCCACCCACCCCTGCACGCCGTGCACGTCGAACTCGGCGCCCGGTTCACCGGCTTCGCCGGCTGGTCGATGCCGCTGCGCTACGGCAGCGAGACCGCCGAGCACCGCGCCGTACGCGAACGTGCCGGCCTCTTCGACCTCAGCCACATGGGGCAGCTCGAGGTGTCCGGGCCGCACGCCGCGGCGGCGCTGGACCACGCTCTGGTCGGGCACCTGTCGGCGGTGCCGGTCGGCGGCGCCCGGTACACCATGCTCTGCGACGAGACCGGCGGCGTGCTCGACGACCTGGTCGCCTACCGGCTCGCCGCCGACCGGTACCTGCTGGTGACCAACGCCGTCAACACCCGCACCGCGCTGGCCGCGTTGCACCTACGCTGCGCCGGACATGCGGCGACCGTCGCCGACCACACCGCCGAGCGGGCCATCATCGCCGTGCAGGGCCCACGTGCCGCCGACACGGTGCGGGCCGTGGTCGGCGCGGAGCCGACCCGACTCCGCTACTACACCGCCACCGCCGTGGACGTCGATGGACGGCCGGCGATCGTCGCCCGTACCGGATACACCGGCGAGGACGGGTTCGAGTTCTTCCTCCGGGCCCCGGACGCGGAGGACGTCTGGCGCGCGCTGCTCGCCGCCGGCGCCGGGCACGGGCTGACGCCGGCCGGGCTCGCCTGCCGGGACACGCTGCGCATCGAGGCCGGGATGCCGCTGTACGGGTGCGAGCTGCACCGGGGCGTCACCCCCTTCGAGGCGGGCCTGGGACGGGTGGTGTCCTTCACCAAGCCGGGCGACTTCGTCGGCCGGGCCGCGTTGGCCGAACGCCGGGACGCCGGGGCCGCCACCGTCCTCGTGGGACTGACCGGAACTGGGCGACGCGTGCCGAGGACCGGCCATCCGGTGGTCACGCTGGCAGACGGCGTACCGGCGCGACGCGTCGGCGTGGTCACCAGCGGCGCGCTGTCACCGGTGCTCGACCGGCCCGTCGCGATGGCTCACGTCCACGCCGACGCGATCGAGGCCCGGTCCCGGCTGGGCGTCGTCGTCCGAGGAGACACCGAGCCGGTGCGGACCAGCCCGCTGCCGTTCTACCGCCGTCCGCGCTGACGCGAACCGACCCATCCCCCCAGGAGTGACGACCATGGACGTACCCGCGCGTCTGCGCTACAGCCGCAACCACGAATGGATCGACGACACGGCCGAACCGGCGGCCGTGGGCATCACCGCGTTCGCCGCCGCCGCCCTCGGCGACGTCATCTACGCCGAACTGCCCGAGCTGGGCACCCACCTGAGCGTGGGCGAGGTCTGCGGCGAGGTGGAGTCCACCAAGTCGGTGGCCGAGCTGTACATGCCGGTGAGCGGCGAGATCGTCGCCACCAACGAGGCGGTCGTCGCCGACCCGGGCCTGATCGGCACGGACCCGTACGGGGCGGGCTGGCTGGTGCGCGTGCGGCTGACCGACGCGCCGGCGCTGATGACGGCCGACGAGTACCGCGCCTACCTGGCCGCCGCCGACGGGGCGGGTGCGGCATGAGCCTGCTCGACCGTGAACTGGTCGACGTCGACCCGGAGATCGCCGAGGCGCTCGCCGCCGAGCTGCATCGGCAGCGGCGGACCCTCGGCATGATCGCCTCGGAGAACCACGCGCCCCGGGCGGTCCTGCAGGCGCAGGGCTCGGTCCTCACCAACAAGTACGCCGAGGGCTACCCCGGCCGGCGGTACTACGGCGGCTGCGAGCACGTCGACACCGTGGAGCGCCTGGCGACCGAGCGGGCGAGAGGGCTCTTCGGTGCCGCGTACGCCAACGTGCAACCGCACTCCGGCAGCCAGGCCAACGCCGCGGTGATGGCGGCCCTGCTCGACCCCGGGGACACCATCCTGGGCCTCGACCTCGCCCACGGCGGCCACCTGACCCACGGGACGCGGATCAACTTCTCGGGCCGGCTGTACCGGGCGGTGGGCTACCGGGTGGACGCCGAGAGCTTCCTCGTCGACATGGACGCCGTCGAGCGGCTGGCGCACGAGCACCGGCCGAAGATGCTGGTGGCGGGCTGGTCGGCGTACCCGAGGACCCTGGACTTCGCCCGGTTCCGCCGCATCGCCGACGCCGTCGGCGCGTACCTGCTGGTCGACATGGCGCACTTCGCCGGGCTGGTCGCCGCCGGGCTGCACCCCAACCCGGTGCCGCACGCCCACGTGGTCACCCTGACCACCCACAAGACGCTCGGTGGCCCGCGTGGCGGCGCCATCCTCAGCGCGGACACCGACCTGGCCCGGCGCCTCGACTCGGCGGTCTTCCCCGGCCAGCAGGGCGGCCCGCTGGAACACACCATCGCAGGCAAGGCGGTGGCGTTCCGGATCGCCGCCGGCGAGGAGTTCCGCGACCAGCAACGACGCGCCCTGCGCGGAGCGCGGATCGTCGCCGGACGCCTGGGCGCCGCCGACGCGCACGACGCCGGCATCCGGGTGGTCGGCGGCGGCACCGACGTGCACCTGGTGCTAGTCGACCTGCGCGCGGCGAAGCTGGACGGCCTCCAGGCGGAGCGGCTGCTCCAGAGCATCGACGTCACCGTCAACCGCAACGCCGTACCGTTCGACCCCCGTCCGCCGATGGTGACCTCGGGACTGCGGATCGGCACGCCGGGGCTGGCCACCCGGGGCTTCGCCGACGCCGACTTCGCCGAGGTCGCCGACATCGTCGCCACCGCGTTGACGACGGCCGAGGGCGGCGAGGAACTGCGGGCGCGGGTCCGCCGCCTCGCCGACCGGCATCCGCTCTACGCGGGCCCCACGGTCCGCCCGTGAACCATCCGCCGGGGCGCGGGCGTTCACCGCGCTCCCGGCGGCACCAACCCCGCCCGCCGTCGTCCGGCGACGGCATCGGGACTCGGCTCTCCGGAAAGGCGTTCCATGCCGAACAAGCTCCTGCTCCTGGCCGCGGGGAACGACCGCATGCGCGCACTGGTCTCGCGATCGTCCCTGACCCGGGGAATCGTCCACCGGTTCGTCGCGGGCGAGGAGGATCGTGAGGTGGTCGGGGTGGCTCGCCGGCTCGCCGGGGTGGGCCTCCAGGTCACGATCGACCACCTCGGCGAGGGGACGACGGCGCTCGCGCAGGCCGAGGCCACCCGCGACACGTACCTCGCGCTGCTGTGGTCGCTGCACGCCGCTGACCTGGCCACCGCCGCCGAGGTCTCGCTGAAGGTCTCGGCGCTCGGTGGGTCGTTACCGGGCGACGGGTACGGGCACGCCCTGCGGCTGACCCGCGACGTCTGTGCCGCCGCCGCGGCCGTCGGCTCAGGCGTCACGATCGACATGGAGGACCACACCACCGTCGACGCGACCCTCTCCCTGCTCGGCGACCTGCGTGCGGAGTTCCCCTGGGTCGGCGTCGCCCTCCAGGCGTGCCTGCGGCGCACGGCGGACGACTGTCGGCGGCTCGCCCACCCGGGCAGCCGGGTCCGCCTGGTGAAGGGCGCCTACGCCGAACCCGCCTCGGTGGCGTTCGTGAAGAAGCGCCAGGTCGACGACGAGTTCCGGCGGTGCCTTCGCATCCTGATGGAGGGGCAGGGGTATCCGATGATCGCCACCCACGACCCGAAGCTCATCGAGCACACCCTGCACCTGGCGCGGCAGGGCGGGCGGAGCGTCGAGGACTTCGAGTTCCAGATGCTGTACGGCATCCGCGAGAACGAGCAGTTGCGACTGGCCTCGGGCGGGAACCGGATGCGGGTCTACCTGCCGTACGGCCGCGACTGGTACGCGTACTTCATGCGGCGACTCGCCGAGAAGCCGGCGAACCTGCTGCTGCTGGCCCGCTCGTTCACGCCCGGTTCCGCCAATTGAGCCACCGCCGCCGGGTGCGGCCGACGCGACAGGAAGTACGGTCATGATCAGTGTTTTCGATCTGTTCAGTGTCGGTATCGGGCCGTCCAGCTCGCACACGGTGGGGCCGATGCGGGCCGCTCGGATGTTCGTGGCGGGGTTGAAGGCCGACGGGTTGCTGGCCGGCACCGTCCGGGTGCGGGCGGAACTGTTCGGCTCGCTCGGCGCGACCGGGCACGGCCACGGCAGCGACCGGGCGGTGCTGCTCGGGCTGGCCGGGGAGGCCCCGGAGACGGTCGACACCGACGCGGTGGACGGGCGGGTCGCCCGGATCCGTGCCGAGGGGCGGCTGGGCCTGCTCGACGCGCACGAGATCGACTTCGATGCGGACCGCGATGTGGTGCTGCACCGGCGCCGGTCGTTGCCGTACCACCCGAACGGGATGACCTTCGTGGCGTACGACGACCGGGGCGCGGAGCTGCGGGCCCGGACGTACTACTCCGTCGGCGGCGGGTTCGTGGTCGACGAGGCGGCGGCCGGGGCGGACCGGATCAGGTCCGACGCCACGCGGGTGCGGTATCCGTTTCTGACCGGTGCGCAGTTGCTCGGTGTGACCGCGTCGACGGGGCTGTCGATCAGTGGGGTGATGCTCGCCAACGAGCTGTCCTGGCGTGGTGAGGGCGAGGTGCGCGCCGGTCTGCTGGAGATCTGGCGGGTGATGCGCGAGTGCGTCGAGCGGGGCTGTTCGCGTGACGGGGTGCTGCCGGGTGGGTTGAGGGTCCGCCGTCGCGCCGCCGAGTTGCGTCGCAGTCTGGAGACGGAGTCCGACCCGGCGGATGCGTTGCGGGCGATGGACTGGGTGACCCTCTTCGCCCTGGCCGTCAACGAGGAGAACGCCGCCGGCGGCCGGGTCGTCACCGCGCCCACCAACGGGGCGGCCGGCATCATCCCGGCGGTGCTGCACTACTACACCCGTTTCGTGCCGGGCGCCTGCGAGGAGGGAGTGGTGCGGTTCCTGCTGGCGGCGGGTGCGATCGGCGTGTTGTTCAAGGAGAACGCGTCGATCTCGGGCGCGGAGGTGGGCTGCCAGGGTGAGGTGGGCTCGGCCTGTTCGATGGCCGCCGCCGGGTTGGCCGAGGCGTTGGGCGGCACCCCCGAGCAGGTGGAGAACGCCGCCGAGATCGGCATGGAGCACAACCTCGGGCTGACCTGCGACCCGGTTGGTGGTCTGGTGCAGATCCCCTGCATCGAGCGCAACGCGGTGGCTAGCATCAAGGCGATCACGGCCGCCCGGCTGGCGCTGCGCGGCGACGGGGTGCACCACGTCTCGCTGGACAAGGTCATCAAGACCATGCGCGAGACCGGCGCGGACATGAAGGTGAAATACAAGGAGACGGCACGCGGCGGGCTCGCGGTCAACGTCATCGAGTGCTGAACCGCTGCGGCGCGCGTGGCCGGGCCGGTGACGTCGGCACCCGCCGCGTCCCGGCTCGGGGCCACGCCTGCGCGTCTCCCGCTCGGGGCCGACCCCTGTGCGACGATCGTCGGGCGTCGCGCCGACCGGTCCGTCCCGCCGGTCCGCCCACGCACCGGTCTCTGGCAGGCAGGCGGGAAGGCCCCCGCGTACCCCTTGGAGAGCACGATGTCCATGTCCCCGGCCCGGGTCCTCGCCGCCCTGAACGCGGTGCGGCCGCCCGACCAGGCGTCCCCGGTCATCGGCAGGGCCGTCGTGGCCGGCGGCAGCGTCGCCGGGTTGCTGGCGGCCCGCGTGTTGTCCGACTACGCCGAGAGCGTCGTCGTCGTCGACCGCGACGATCCACACGCGACCGGCGGCCGGCCGGGCGTGCCACAGGGGACGCAGCTGCACGCGCTGCTGCCCGGCGGCTTCCTCCAGCTCGAGCAGCTGTTCCCCGGCTTCCGGGAGCAGGCCGTGGCCCGGGGGGCGGTCGAGGCGCCGCCGGCGGCCAGGCGGAGCTACCTCGACGGACGCCTGAAGGTCGTCGTGCCCGACGACGCCGACAGCCTGGCGGGCACCCGGCCCCTGCTGGAGGATCTGATCCGCCAGCGGGTGCTGCGGTTGCCCAACGTCAAGACGATCACCGCCCGCGCCACGGGCCTCGTGTTCGACGGCGCCGCCGTCACCGGGGTCCGCTGCGAGGCCGGCGGGGCGGCGGGCGTCGAGTCGGGTGAGCTGGTGGTGGACGCCATGGGGCGATCGAGCAGGGTCTCCGAGTGGTTGGAGCAGGCCGGCGGGGAGCGGCCCGCCCTGCGGCGGATGACCGTCAACCTCAACTACGCGACCGCCCTGTTCCGCCGCCGGGAGGCGGACCCGGCGGCCACGGTGGTCATGGCACTGCACACTCCGGGGATGTCCTCGGACGTGGCCGGCGCCGCGTTCTTCGCCGTCGAGGACGGCCGCTGGATGGCCATGATGGCCGGCTACGGCGACAACCGTCCGGGGCGTACCGCGGACGACTTCGTCCGCCGGCTGCGCGAGCAGTTCCCGCCGGAGTTCGGCGAGGTCGCCGGGAACGAACTGCTCGGCGACGTCCGGACCTACCGCCACGCCGACAGCCGGCGGCGGGACTTCCACGCGCTGAAGCGGCTCCCGGCCGGGCTCGTCAGCGTCGGCGACGCGGTCGCGTCGTTCAACCCGGTGTACGGGCAGGGGATGACGGCGGCGGCCCTGCACGCGGCCTGCCTGTCGACGTACCTGCGGTCGGGCCCGGATCTGGGCTCGCCCGCGCGCCGCTTCTTCGCCCTGCAGAAGGTCGTGGTCGACGTCGCCTGGTCGATGTCGACCTCCGCCGACCTGGCGCTGCCGCACGTCGACGGGCCCTACCCGCGCGGCTACCGGCTCTCCAGCTGGGTCAGCAGGCGGATCGTCACGGCGACCGTCACCGACGTGCCGACCGCACGGCGCTTCAACGAGGTCGTGTCGATGCGTGCCCACCCGAGTTCGCTGGCCATACCCGGCGTGATCCTGGGCGCGCTGCGCGCCAACCGCCGCGCCCGCTGACGGGCCGCCGACGCCACCCGGCGCGGCGACCGCAGCACACGGTCCATGCGAACGACACGGGCAGGAACGCATTTCGGGCCGGTCGACCGAGAGGCCTCCGACTGGGGACGATCAATAGGTAAGGGAGGAGACAAATCCCCGGCGCGGGTTGACAGTCGCCCTCCCGCCGCTAACGTCGAGCCAGTTCGACTCGACCATCGGGGGAGGGCGCAGAATGGTGCCGTTGGCCGCCGGGCAGAGGCGCAACGTCGCTTTGTTCGTCGTGGTCTCCCTGGTTTCCGGATTCGGCGGCACGGCAATGTCCCTGGTCGCCGGGATCTGGGTGATGGCCCTGACCAATTCCGCCAGCCTCGCCGCGATGGCGGGCTTCTGCGTCTTCTTCCCGACCCTCTTCGGGCCGTTGCTGGGCGCACTCGTCGACCGGTTACCCCGCCGGCCGCTGCTGGTCTGGACGAATCTGGTGGTGGCCGCCTCGCTCCTGCTGCTGCTGGCCGTGCGGTCGGCGGATCAGGTCTGGCTGTTGTACGTCGTCATGCTCGGGTACGGGATCAGTTACGTGTTGCTCGACGCCGCTGAGGCCGCGTGGCTGCCGGCGGCGCTTCCCGGTGACGCGCTGGGCCGGGTGAACGGCCTCCGCATGAGCGCGCAGGAGGGGGCCAAGCTCCTGGCGCCGTTGCTCGGCGCGGGTCTCTTCACGCTGCTGGGCGGGGCGGGGGTCGCGGCGCTTGCGGCCGTCATGCTGATCATCGCCGCCGCGCTCTACCGCCTCGTCCGGGCACCGGAGTCGCGGCCACCGGTGCGGCGACGGCGGATCGTGGACGAGACCTGGGAGGGCATCCGGTTCCTGCTGGGCGATGCCCGCCTGCGGGCGATCGTGCTCGTCGGCGCGCTCGTGGTGACGATGTCCGGACTCACGACGGCCGCCACGTTCGCCGTGGTCGACGAGGGCCTGGGACTGTCGGTGGCGTTCATGGGCGTGCTGTCCTCCGCGCAGGGCGCCGGTGCTCTGGCCGGGGGCCTGCTCACCGGACGACTGATGGCCAGCCGGGGGGAGGCACTGGTCGGGACGTTGGGCGCGGTCCTGTTCGCAGCCGGAACCGCGGCGCGCCTGCTGCCCTGGACGCCCGGCGTCGTGGCCAGCAGCGTCGTCGTCGGTGTGGGTCTGCCCTGGGCGGTGGTCGCGGCGATGACGGCGGTGCAACGACGGACGCCGCAGGACCTGCTGGGGCGGGTCGCCGGCACCGCCAGCACCGTCCTGTTCGGCCCGATGGCGATAGGCATCCCACTGGGCGCCTGGCTCGTCGCCGTCGCGGACTACCGCCTGACCCTCGTCGCCGTGGCGATCCTGACCGTCATCGGTGGCCTGCTGCTGACGGGCCGTGCGTCCGTCACCAGGGCCGACGGTGAAGGCGCGGTGGCAGGCGGAGGCGCGACGCCGGACCGGGCGGGCACGCCGGAGAGCGGGGTGGCGGTCGAGGGCGGCTCCCCCGCGCGGCGGGGGAGCGCCGAGGCCGGCGTTCGCGTGTCGGACGGCGACGCGCACGGCCCGGTGGAGGCCCGTGAGGTCGGCTGACCGCCCGGGGCGAGGGGGCGCCGCCGTCCTCGGTCCCGCCCGGACACCCACGTTCCTCGCCGACCACCCGCGTCGCCGGCCCTGCCCTTGATCGTCCTGCCAGGTACTTCGCCGGGTCGCCCCCGGCCCGTGTACCGGGCCGCACCGGCCGTCCGCTGACTGTGCCCGGTCGGGACGTTGCCTTGCCGGACGCGTCGCCCGGACAGCCGGTGTCGCAGCTCGGCCCCGGTGGTGATGCGGCCTGCGCGCCCGCCCGTACCGAACCGCCCTCCATCGTGGATGCCCGGCCCGCGGTCGGCGCCCGCGCCGTCGATGCCCGCGCCGTCGGATCCCGTCCCGACCGACCCTCGGGCGGCGTGACCGTGTCCCGCCGGCGGGACACGGCGGGCGTTTCCCGAAGCGCCGGAAACGGTACGGGCGATCCGGCGACCGGCCGACGAAGGTGAGCTGACAGGCCGGCCGAACAGAATCATCGGGACGCCGTACGGCAGCCGATGTCGAGACCCTGACGGAATTGCTCGCGGGTCTCACGTACGGCCCGATTCGAGAGGGCCTGATCTTGACAAGTCCGACGCGGCCCGGAGTTCCGTATCCCACGCTGGGCAGCATTCTCGGTGACGAGGAAGTAAGGGCCGTCGCCGACGTGCTGTTGTCGCGCGAGCGGTTGTCGCAGGGCTCCTGGAGGCGCAGGTTCGAGGAGGCGTTCAGGGCCTACACGGGTGCCGCGCACGCCCTCACGGTGACCAGTGGAACCGTCGCTCTCCGGCTGGCGATCCAACTTCTTGATCTGCGGGCGGGCGACGAGGTCGTGGTGACGCCGCAGACCTACCAGGCGACGGCGCAGCCGCTTCTCGACTATCCGGCGACGGTGCGCTTCTGCGACATCGATCCGAACTCGCTGAACGTGGACGTGAACAGGCTCGCGGAGCTGGTGAACCAGCGCACGAAGGCGGTGATCATCGTCCACTACGGCGGCCTGCCGGCCGACATGGCCGCCATCCGGGAACTGTCGCAGCGCCACGACTTCGTCATCATCGAGGACTGCGCCCACGCACTCGGTGCCGAGTACCTCGGCGAACGGCCGGGCGTGCTCGGAGACATCGGTTGCTTCAGCTTCCATTCGACGAAGAACATCACCACCCTCGGCGAGGGCGGCATGCTGACGCTGAACCGCGACGACTGGGCCGAGCGCATCACCCGGCTGCGCAACAACGAGTGCGACGCGGTGTACCGGCCGGCCGCACCGGACCTGCCGAAGGTGCCCCGAGCCATGTTCGACGGGCTGGCCCACAGCAGCGAGTGCGTCGGCGTACGCGCCGCGGGGACCAACGCGACCCTGAGCGAACCGGCCGCCGCCGTCGGATTGGTGCAACTTCGGAAGTTGGCCGCGCTCACCGAGGCGAGGCGACGCGTCGCGGCCCAGCTCGACGAGGCTCTCGCCGCCCATCCGGGTGTACGCCTCCAGCTGGCACCCGACGGCGTTCGACACTCGTACCACCTGTACACGATGTTCGTCCGGCCGGAGCAGGGGATCGTGCGGGACCGGGTCGTCGAGCGCCTGGTGCAGCTCGGGGTGGACGTGTGGCTGCGGTACTTCCCGGTGCACCTGCTACCCGAGTGGCGTAACCGGGGCAGCGGGCTCGGCGACTGCCCGGTCGCCGAGCGGTGCTGGTTCGAGGAGCAGATCAACCTGCCGTGCCATCCGGCCTTCGGCGATGTCGACGTGAAGACGATGGTCGCCGCGCTCGGCGACGCGCTGGACTACGGAACCCGTTCCTAGTGACGGTTGAGGGGAGCATCTGATGGCGAACGCGGACAGGACCTTCGACGTCGCCGTGATCGGCGGTGGTGCCGTCGGGCTCGCCGCGGCGTGGCAGGCGAGCGCCGCGGGGTTGTCCGTGGTGCTCTTCGAGCGGGGACCGCTCTTCCACGACAACGGAAGCTCCGGCGGTGCCGAACGGCAGTGGCGTGTTCAGTACAGCGAGGAACCGTTGGCCCGCCTGGTGCTCGCGTCCGTTCCGACGTGGGACCGACTGGAACGGGCCATCGACCGTCCGCTCATCCATCGCACCGGCAGCCTGTGGTTCGGCGACATCGACCAGGACAGCAACGAGGGGCAGATCCGGGCGGCGGCGGACGTACTGGAGCGACTGTCGCTCGGCTACGAGTGGCTCGGTGCCCGCGACATCGAGAAGCGGTACGGGTTCGCCGACCTGCCGGAGCACTACCAGGGTTTCTACCAGCCCGACGGCGGCGTGATCGACGTGCGGGGCACGCTCTGGGCGCTGTACACGCTGGCGGTGGCCAGCGGGGCCGAGATCCGACCCCAGGTCACCGTCCTGGGCCTGGAGCCCACCGCCGCCGACGTGGAGGTGGCCACCGCCGACGGCAGCGTCCGCGCCCGCGCCGTGGTCGTCGCCGCCGGTGCGGGCACCACAGCGTTGCTGGAGGCGCTGGGTCTCCGGCTCGGAATGCGGACCTTCGAGATGCCGTCGGCCTACTTCCGGTTGCGGGACCCGTCGGTCGGCTATCCGACGTGGTTCGCCTTCGAACCGACGACCGAGGCCGACGACGCGCTCTACTACGGGTTCGGTCGCAATCCGTGGGGTCGCCGGGACGTGGTCCGGGTCGCGCCCGACTCGGAGGCGCACCCCCTTGCGGACGCCGCCCAGGCCACCGGCGTGCCCCGGGACGACGACCTGCGCAGGCTCTCCGCGTGGGTGGCCCGGCACCTGCCGAACCTCGAGCCGACGCCCCTGCAGGCGTCGACATGCCTGGTCACCCTGCCCGAGGAGCATCATCAGGCGTTCCGCGTGGGCCGGGTTCCGGGCGCCGAACGAGTCGTCTACTGCACCTCGGGCTGGATCTTCAAGTTCGTCCCGATGCTGGGCCAGGTCTGTGTCGACCTGGCGCTGCGCGGCGCGGTGGCCCGTGACGTAGCCGACCTCCTGCCGGGCTCATGACGCTCTCCACGCGAGACCGCGAGCCGGAGCCCGTACCGCCGCTGGCGGGCCCCTCCTCCTCCGCGACCACGGCGTACCTCGCCGCCGGCGGCATCGCCGCGGCGTTCGCCCGGGTCGTCGCGTCCACCCCGGACGCGACGGCGGTGGTCAGTGCCGGCCGCAGGTTCTCCTACCGCGAGATCGACCGCCGGGCCGACCTGCTGGCCGACGGGCTGCCCGATCACGTCGGGGTGGAATCGGTGGTGGGCGTGTGCCTGCGCCCCGGCGTGGACCTGGTCGCGGCCGTCCTGGCCGTGGCCAGGCGTGGCGCCGCCTTCCTGCTGATGGACCCGGCCCACCCCCGGGCGCGCCTGGCCCACCTGGTGCGGGCGGCCGGCGCGCGCTGCGTGTTCGTACCCCGAGGGCTGTCCGACGCGCCCATCGGTGACTCGGTGCCGATCGTCGCCGCTCACGACCCGTCGGCACCCGACCTGCCGACACGGTCGCCGCAGCGGGGCCGGCCGGACAACCTCGGGTACGTCGTCTTCACGTCGGGATCGACGGGAGCGCCGAAACCGGTCGGGGTCGACCAGGGCGCCCTGCTGAACCTCATCCGGTGGACGGCAGGGGAGTACCGGATGCGCCCGGACGACCGGCTGCTACCCACCCACGCGCCCGGGTTCGACGCGTCCGTGCGGGAGCTGCTGCTGCCGCTGCTGACCGGGGCGAGTCTCGTGCTCGGCGACGGCGACGAGCGATTCGAGCCGGCAAGGCTGCTGGACGTCGTCTCGGCCGAGGGCGTCACCCTGCTCGACGTCGTGCCGACCCTGCTGAGTCGGCTGCTGGACGAGCCGCAGGCGGGCACCCGGCTGGCCCCGGTACGCCTGATGACCTGCGGCGGTGAGGAACTGCCGGCGTCCACGGCACGGCGCCTGCGCACCGTCGCACCGTGGATCCGGCTGTACAACCAGTACGGCCCGAGCGAGGCCACCGTGGCGGCCACGTCCTGGTCGTGCGCCGACCAGGACGACGACGAGAGGTTGCCGATCGGCACCGCGATCGCCGGGGTGCGGGCGTACGTGCTGGACCAGGACCTGCGACCTGTCGCCCGGGGCGTACCGGGCGAACTGGTCCTCGGCGGTCGGGGCGTGGCGCGCGGCTACCTCGGTGCTGCCGACTGGACCGCGGAGCGGTTCCTGCCGGACCCCTTCCACGGCGCGGCCGGGACGCGGATGTACCGCACCGGTGACCTGGTCCGGGTCCGTGACGACGGCAACCTGGTCTTCCTGGGCCGGCTCGACGACCAGGTGTCGGTGGGCGGCCACCGGATCGAGCCCGGCGAGGTGGCCGCGACGCTGCGCCGCTTCCCGGCGGTCACCGACGCCGCCGTGGTACCCGTCCACGACGGTCCCGGCGCACCGTGCCTGGCCGCCTACGTGGTGCCTGCCGGCGACGGGGTGGACGAGAGCGCGTTGCGTGGCTTCCTGGCCGAGCGGTTGCCGTCGTTCATGATGCCCCGTCACCTGGCGATGGTGGACCGACTGCCCGTGACCGACACCGGCAAGATCGACCGTGATCGGCTGCCCGCCCCGGTCCCGCCGTCGGGCACGCGACGCCCCGGCACCGATACCGAGCGGGCGATCGCCGAGGTGGTCGGGGCCGTTCTGGAACTGTCCACCGTCGGCGCCGACGACGACGTGTTCGCCCTCGGGGCCGACTCGCTGGACGCCACCCGGATCGCCATCCAGGCCGGCACCGTGCTCGGCGTGCACCTGGACGTGCACGACGTCTTCACCCACCGCAGCGTGGCCGCCCTGGCGGAGGCCGCGGCGAGTGCGCCACCCGCCCGGGATCTGCCGGGCGACGAGGCGGACGCGGCGCCGGACGAACTCTCCCTGGCCCAGCGGCGGCTGTGGTTCCTCGACCAGCTGAACCCCGGCAACATCGCCTACAACGTCGGCGTGGGCTACCACGTCAGCGGGGAGCTGGACGTCACCGCCCTCACCGAGGCGCTGCGCGCGGTCGCCGTGCGGCACGAGTGCCTGCGCGGCACGATCGTCGCCCAGGACGGCCGCCCGCAGGTCCGGCTGCTGCCGCCGGAACAGGTCGTCGACCAGCTCACGGTCCGGCCCGTCGGCTCGCCGGGGGAGGCCGAGTCGGTCGCCCGCGCCGAGGCGGCCGAACCGTTCGACCTCGCGGCCGGACCGCTGATGCGGGCCACCGTGCTGCGGATCGGCCCGACCGAACACATGCTGCTGGTGGTCGTGCACCACCTGGTCTTCGACGGCTGGTCGCTGGGCCCGTTCGAACGGCACCTGTCCGCCGCCTACCGTGACGCCCTGCTCGGGCGGCCCCACTCGCCCGCTGCGGGCCGGCAGTACCGGCACTTCGTGGCGTGGCAGCGGCGGCACCTGTCGGAGGAACGCATCAGCGAGGTCGTCGGCTACTGGTCCCGCAGCCTGTCGGGGCTCGATCTCGTCCTGGAGATGCCGGCAGACCGCGCCCACCCGGCGATGCCCTCGTACCGGGCCGCGGCCGTCCCGGTAGGCCTTCCGGCGTCCGTCGCGGCGGACCTGCGCCGGCTGGCCGGCCAACGGCGGGCGACGCTGTTCATGGTGACCTTCGCCGTCTACCAGCTGCTCATCGGTCGCTACACCGGGCGGGACGCGTTCGTCGTCGGCTGCCCGTCGGTCGGCCGGAGCGGGTCGGACTTCGAAGAGGTGGTCGGCTTCTTCGTGAATACGCTGCCGATGCGGGCCGACCTGTCCGGCGACCCCTCGTTCGCCGGTCTCGTGGAGCGGGTGCGGGAAACCGCGACGAGTGCCTACGCCCACCAGGACCTGCCGTTCGAGCGCCTGGCCGAGCATCTCGCGCCGGCCCGCGACCTGAACCGGAACCCGGTGGTGCAGATCTGGTTCGACCTGTTCACCGCGCCGGACTCGTTGGACCTGCCCGGCGCGACCACTCGCTGGCATCCGCCGGCCACCGTCGCGACCAGGTTCGACCTGGAGTTGCACCTGTCCGAGAGCCCGTCGGGGGCGCTCAGCGGAGAACTGGTCTACGCCACCGACCTGTACGAGCGCGAGACCGTCGAGCAGTACGCGCGACACTTCGAAAGCCTCGCCCGACTGGTCGCGGCGCGGCCGGACGTCCCGCTGTCCGAGATCGACATGCTCCGCGACGAGGAGCGCGACCGGATCCTGCGGCGCTGGACCGACACGGCCGCGCCGTACCGGGCCGACCGGACGGTACCGACGCTCTTCGAGGAGCAGGTCGCCCGTACGCCCGACGACGTGGCGCTGGTCTCCGACGGCGTCCGGTTGTCGTTCGCCGAGTTGAACCGCCGCGCGAACCGACTGGCTCATCACCTGCGCGGGCGCGGCGTCCGGCGCGGCCAGGTCGTCGGGTTGTTCCTGCCGCCGGGACCGGACGCCGTCGTCAGCCTGCTGGCGGTCGTCAAGGCGGGCGCCGGGTACCTGCCCGTCGACGTGGACAGCCCGGCCGAGCGGGTCGCCTTCATGCTCGCCGACGCCGGCGCGAAGGTCGTGCTCACCCTCACCGCCCTGGTACCCGACCTGCCGCCCTCCGACCTCGACGACGTGGTGCGCGTGGACGCCGACTCGGCCGCCATCGCCGGTTGTGCCGCCACCGACCCGACCCGGACCACCGGTCCGGACGACCTGCTGTACGTCATCTACACCTCCGGCTCCACGGGGCGTCCCAAGGGGGTGGTGATGACGCACCGGCCCCTGCTCAACCTGCTCGACTGGCAGCTACGCCGGGCCGAGGCGGCCGGACCGACACTGCAGTTCTCCGCCCTGCACTTCGACATCTCGTTCCAGGAGATGTTCTCGAGCTGGCTCTGCGGCCGCCAGGTCGTCCTGCTCGACCGGGACCAGCGGCGCGACCCGGAGCAGCTTCTCTCGGTGATGACAGCGAACGGCGTGCGGCGGCTGTTCTGCACCCCACTGGTGCTGGAACAGATCGCGCAGGCGGCTGCCGGCGGTACTGACCTGCCACCGCTCGTACAGATCGCGACCGCCGGTGAACAACTGCACCTGACCGCCGAGGTGCGCGACCTGCTGCGCCGCCTGCCCGGCGTCGTCCTCGACAACCAGTACGGGCCGACGGAGGCGCACGTCGTCACCGCCGAGATGCTCTCGGGCGACCCGCAGGACTGGCCGGTGTTCCCACTGGTCGGTAGCGCGATCGCGAACACCCGCATCTACCTGCTCGACGAGCGGATGCGGCCGGTGCCGCCACGGGCCGCGGGTGAGGTGTACGTCGGCGGCACCTGCCTCGCCCGTGGCTACATCGGTCGTCCGGACCTCACCGCGGACCGGTTCGTGCCGGATCCGTTCGACGTCGAACCGGGAGCGCGCCTCTACCGCACCGGTGATCTCGCCCGCTGGACCCTCGACGGCCGGATCGAGTTCCTCGGCCGGACCGACCACCAGGTCAAGGTACGCGGATACCGCATCGAGCCGGGCGAGATCGAGGTGAGCCTCACCGGCCATCCGGACGTCGCGGAGGCCGCGGTGCTGGCGGTGGGACACGGGGCGAGCCGGAGCCTGGTGGCCTACCTGGTGCCCCGCCGGGACGGCACACCCGACCCGGGGGAGCTGCGCGGGTTCCTGCTCGCGCGGCTGCCGGCCTACATGATCCCCTCGGCGTTCGTCACCGTGCCGGCGCTGCCGCTGACCGCCGCCGGCAAGCTCGACCGCGTCGGACTGGCCGCGCTCGACGACCACCGGGGCGACGCCGAGCGGGATTCGGCGACCCTGCAACCACACGAACGGATCATCGCGGACATCTGGGCGGGACATCTGTCCGGGCGGGTCGGCCTCGACGAGGACTTCTTCGGTCTGGGCGGTCACTCGCTGATGGCCACCAGCGTGGTCCACGAGATCCGGACCGCCTTCGACATCGCACTGCCGCTACGGGCGATCTTCGAGAACCGGACGGTCCGCGAGTTGGCCGCGACGGTGGCGGCGGCCGTGGTGGCACAGATCGAGGCCATGACAGACGACGACGTCGCCGCCGCCGTTCACGACGCCACGCCGCACGGCGTGGGGAACGTGCCGGCGGGACATGGGAGGGAGCCGGGAGATGCGGGTAATTGACGGTGCGACGGTGCGATCCATGCTGTCGCCTCAGGACCTGGTGCAAGCGATGGGCGAGGCGCTGGCGGATTTCAGCACCGGTCGCGTCGCGCAACACCCACGGGTGACCGTGGAGTCGACGACCAGCCCGGGACGGGTACTCATCATGCCGTCGGCCAGCGCCGACGCGGGGATGGGCCTGAAGGTGCTGTCCATGTTCGACCGCAGCGCCGAACGCGGTCTCCCGCACGTGCAGGGCGTGCTGATCCTCCTGGATTCGACCTACGGGGAGCCGCTCGCGGTCATCGACGGAGTCGCGTTGACCGAGATCCGGACGGCCGCGGTGACCGCCCGCGCCACCGCGCTGCTGGCCCGGCCCGACGCGTCGCGGCTGGCCGTCATCGGTGCCGGCGTGCAGGGCCGGGCGCATCTGGTCGCCCTCGCCGACCTGCGGGACTGGTCACGGATCACCGTGTCCAGCCGGACCGTCGCACGCGCCGAGCAACTCGTCGGTTGGGCACGGCGACAGGGTCTGCCGGCGGAGCTGAGCGACGATCCGGACGCGGCCGTCAAGGACGCCGACGTGATCTGTACGACGACCTCCTCGGCCGGCCCGGTCGTCGCGGACAGCAGCATCGCCCCCGAGGGCGTGCACATCAACGGCGTGGGGGCGTTCGGGGCGACCTGTCGGGAACTGCCGACCGCCCTGGTGCGCCGCGCCGAGGTCTACGTGGACAGCCGCGACGCGGCCCTGCGTGAGGCCGGCGACGTGCTGGTGCCGATCGCCGAGGGCGCTCTCGACGCCAGCCACATCCAGGCCGAACTCGGCGAGGTGATCGCGGGCCGGCACCCGGGCCGTACCGATCCCCGCGCCACCACCCTGTTCAAGTCGCTCGGTCTGGCCGTGGAGGATCTCGTGGCCGCCCGCCTCGTGTACGAGCGGGCGGTCGAACGCGACGCCGGTGTCGTGGTGGGTGCGAGTTGACCGCCGCGATGCGCGACCCGGCGTCGAACGGCCAGCCCGGCGACCGGGACCGGCGGGAGGAGCGGGCGTTCCGGCCCGTCGGCCGGGTCACGGGCGACCGTCCGCAGCTGTTCTGCCTCCCGTACGCCGGCGGGTCGGCCAACGGCTACGACAGTTGGCTGCCGCTGCTTTCCCGCGCGCTGGACGTCTGGGCCGCCGAGCTTCCCGGCCGGGGCACCCGGTTCCACCTGCCTGCCGCCCGGGACGTCGGCGAACTCACCGGTCAGCTCGTCGACGAGATCGAGCCCCTGCTGACCGACCAGGTCGTGCTGTTCGGACACAGCATGGGCGCGGTCCTCGCGCTGGAGCTGGCCCTCCGCCTACAGGCCCGCGGGGCACCGCTGTCGTGCCTGGTCGTCTCGGGCCAACCCGCCCCGGGGTGGCCGCGTGAGAACCGTCTGCACCTGCTCGACGACGCGCAGCTGACCGTGGCGATGAAGGCGATGGGCGGCACGCCGCCCGAGGTGTTCGACTCCGCCGAACTGCTGGAGCTGATGCTGCCGATTCTGCGCGCGGACCTGCGCATGGTCGAGAACCACCGCTTCACGCCGGGGGCGGTCGTCCGGTGCCCCCTCGTCGCGTACGGCTCGGTCGACGATCCGGACGCGACCGGGCCCGCGATCGCGGGCTGGGCGGACCTCACCGAAGGCACGTTCGAGTCACGCATGTTCCCCGGGGACCACTTCTACTTCCAGCAGCACCCCCAGGCGGTCGCCGTCGATCTCACCCGGCGCCTGCTACGTCACCTGTCCACCCCCGATGGGGCGATCTCGGGAGGATCCCAGTGAGTCAGACCGACCAGGCGTCGACGACCCGGTACCGGGTCGTGGTCAACCACGAGGAGCAGTACTCCATCTGGCCGCAGGAGCGGGAGAACCCGCTCGGCTGGGACGACGCGGGGTTCGCCGGCACCAAGGAGGACTGTCTGGCCCACATCCGCGAGGTCTGGACCGACATCACGCCGCTGAGCGTACGCAAGGCGCTGGGCAGCGACGAGACGACCTGAGGACGGACATGGCACTGGTCAGGTACGACCGGGAGATCGACGAGGTGACCGAGAAGTTCCTGGCGGACGCCCGGCGTTCGACGTGGGATCCCAAGGCCACCGCTCGGGCTGCCCTGGAGAAGATCCGCCCCACCGACCCGCTGCTGGAGCTGACCTGGAACCTGGCCAGCGGGAGCGTCTACGCCGAACAGCTGGGCTTGGAGGCGGCGAGCGTCATCGTGACCGAGAGTCCGGACGCCACCGCCAAGCTGATCGGTGCCACCGCCGTGGCCGACGAGGGACGACACAGCGCCGTCTTCGCCTACTACGCCGAGCAGATCGGTGGCGCGGTGGCCCCTCCGCCCGAACCCATCGACGCGCTGTCGCGCGGCCTGATGGCCATGGCGGATCCTGCCGACCGGGCGTTGGCGCACATGCTCCTCGAGGGCTTCGCCGCCGACGAGTTCCTGTGGTTCGTCCGCGGTCTGCGCTCGACCGGGCTCGCCGACGTCTACCGGCTCGTGCGCCGGGACGAGTCGCGACACGTCGGCCTCGGGATGAACTACCTGACGCGTGGGGTGGGCGCGCGACTGCTGTGCGCGACGTCCGCGGAGAATCTGTTGCGCAGCGAGGAGTTTGTCGTGCGTTACAGCGATCTCAACTCGATCGAGACCCTGGTCCGCCAGCTCAACGCGGGCGTGCGCCCCGGGCGCGTCGCGAGTTGGATGCGCCGCCGCCACCAGAAGCGAATGTCGATTATTTTCGCCGCCCGCCCGGATGGGCCGGAACTACAGGCGTACCGCCGCGACCATCCGGTGTGGGCCGTCCAGTGACGGCGGAGACCTCGGGAGATTCCATGATCCGTAGTGCAGGTGACCTGTCCACCGACCGCGCCGAACTGCTGCGACGCCGACTCAACGGGACGGCGGGCGCGACGGACGCGGACGAACGGGGCATCCGGCTGGAGCCGGTGGCGCGGGGTGAGCGGTGGGTGCCGTCGTTCGGGCAGCGGCGGTTGTGGTTCATGGACCAGTTGCAGCCCGGGATCCTCGCCTACAACATGCCGGACGTCGCCTACCGCATTCGTGGTCGGTTGGCGGTGGGGGTGTTGGCGCGGGCGTTGGATGTGGTGGTGCAGCGGCATGAGGTGTTGCGGTGTTGTTTTGAGGTGGTGGA
>NZ_JBEYRY010000018.1:0-41283 GCF_040704175.1 Micromonospora sp. NPDC047812
TGACGGATCACCCGCTGCTGCGACGGACCATTCGGCGCCGTCAACCCGTTCGACGCACCGTCCTGATTCACCGCCGTGCCCCGCACCACCGCCAGAATCCGGCGCCCGTCGCGTCGCGCGTCCGACAGGCGCTGCACCACCAGCACCCCGACGCCTTCGCCCCACGCGGTGCCGTCCGCCGACTCGGCGAAGGCCTTGCAGCGGCCGTCCGCCGACAGGCCGCCCTGGCGGGAGAACTCGATGAAGGCACCCGGGGTGGCCATGACGGTGACGCCGCCGGCCAGGGCCAGGTCGCACTCGCCGGAGCGCAGCGCCTGCACCGCCAGGTGCAACGCCACCAGCGACGACGAACACGCCGTGTCCACCGTCACCGCCGGCCCCTCGAAACCGAACGAGTAGGCCACCCGACCCGACAACACGCTCGCCGAGGCGCCGGTCGCGCCGAACCCGGCGAGCGACTCCCCGGCCTGGCGCACGACGGTCTCGTAGTCCTGCCCGTTCGTGCCGGCGAACACCCCGACCCGACCGCCGCGCAGCGCGAGGGGCTCGATCCGGGCGTCCTCGAACGCCTCCCAGGCGACCTCCAGCAGCAGCCGCTGCTGCGGGTCCATGGCCAGCGCCTCCCGCGGCGAGATGGCGAAGAACTCCGCGTCGAAGCCGCCCGCGTCGGCCAGGAACGCCCCCCGCGAGACGTAGGAGTCGGTTCCGACCAGGGACCCCAGGTCCCAGTGCCGGTTGGTCGGGAAGTCCGACATCGCGTCGACACCGGCCGTCAGCAGTTCCCAGAGCCCCTCCGGGGATTCGGCGCCGGCGGGGAAACGGCAGCCCATGCCGACGATGACGATCGGGTCGTCGCCCACGACGGGACCGGTGACCGCGGCGGGGACGGGAAGGGCCTGCCCACCGAGCAGCTCGGCGTGGATGTGTCCGGCCAGGGCCGCCGAGTTCGGGTAGTCGAAGGCGAGCGTGGTCGGCAGCGCGAGGCCGGTCGCCGCGTCGAGCCGGTTGCGCAGCTCGACCGCCGCCAGCGACGTGAAGCCCAGGTCCTGGAAGGCCCGGTCCGGTGCCACCCGCTCGACGGACTCGTGGCCGAGCACGGCCGCGACCTCGGCGCGTACCAGCTCACCGAGGACGCGCAGCTGCTCCGTACCGGGCATTCCCGACAGACGCAGGCGCAGGTCGGCCGCCGGCACGGGGGCGTCGGTGGTTCCCGCCGCGGTTCCCGCCGCGCCGGCTTCGACCAGGAGGTCCCGGACCAGCGGGTGGGAGCGCCGACCGCCGGCGGCGGCCACCCGGGCCCAGTCGATGTCGGCCACCACGAGGTACGTCTCGTCGCGGTCCAGCGCCCGCGTGAGGGCGCGTACGGCCGTCTCCGGTGCCATCGCGCCGAAGCCGGTACGCCGCAGCCGCTCCTCGAACTCACCGGCGCTCACCCCGCCGTCGGCCCACAGACCCCACGCGAGCGAGGTCGCCGGCAGCCCTTCCGCGCGACGCCGCTGCGCGAGCGCGTCGAGGAAGGCGTTGCCCGGCGCATAGGTGGTCTGCCCGGCGGCGCCCATGAGGCCGGCGAGGGAGGAGAAGAGCACGAAGGCGGAGAGGTCCAGGCCCCGGGTCAGCTCGTCCAGGTTGCGCGCGGCGTCGACCTTCGCCCGCAGGGCGGTTGCCAGCTGGTCGACGCTGACCGCGTCGACGACGTTGTCGTCGAGAGCGGCGGCGGTGTGCACGACCGCGCTCAGCGGAAGCTCGGCGGGGATCGAGTCGAGCAGCGCCGCGAGCGCGGCCCGGTCGGCCACGTCGCAGGACGCGAGGGTGACCCGGCTGCCGAGCCCGGCGAGTTCCTCGGCGAGGGCGGTCGCGCCCGGCGCCTCGCCGCCCCGCCGGCTGACCAGCAGGAGGTGCTCGGCACCCTCGGCGGCGAGGGCGCGGGCGACGTGCCCGCCGAGGGCCCCGGTGCCGCCGGTGACCAGCACCGTGCCGCGCGGCGTCCAGGAACGACGCGGACCGGTGTCCCCGTACGTCGCTCGAACGAGCCTGCGGGCGTGGCCGCCGTTGCGGCGCAGGGCGACCTCGTCCTCCCGACCGGTGCCGGCGACCAGCGTCCGGAGCATGCCCACGACGCCCTGGTCGGGCTGCTCGGGGACATCGACGAGCCCGCCCCACCGGTGCGGGTGCTCGGTGCGCAGCACGCTGCCGAAGCCCCACGCCATGGCCTGCACGGGGTCGACGTGCCGGTCCCGGGAGCCGACGGAGACCGCGCCACGGGTGGCGATCCAGAGCCGGGCGGTGATCCCGGCGTCCCCGAGTGCCTGCGCGAGCGCGACCGTGCCGGCGAGGCCCGTCGGCACGGAGGCGGCCCCTGCGTACGGCCGGGTGTCGAACGCGAGCAGGGAGAGTACGGGCAGCGCGTCCCCGTCACGGCCGGTGGACGCCTCGATGAGGTCGTGGGCGAGCCGCTTCCGGTCGCAGGCGGCGTCGACCTCGACGATCCGCCCGCCGGCGGCGCCGAGGGCGGCGGCCCAGTCCGTCACGGCCGCGTCGGCGTCGGCCGGCACGACGAGCAGGAAGTCGGTCGCCTCCGCGCGGGCGGCGTCGTCCGTGAGCGGCTGCCAGGTCACCCGGTAGCGCCAGGAGTCGAGGGCCGCTTCGGCGTCCCGGCGGCGTCGCCAGGTGGACAGCGCGGGCAGCACGTCCGCGAGCGGGGCGTCGGCGTCGACCGCCAGGCTCTCGGCGAGGGTCGTCAGGTCCTCCGCCTCGATCGCCCGCCAGAAGTCCTCGTCGGCCGCGGTGCGCCGGGCGGCGGGGGGACGGTAGGAGCGCGTCGCGACATTGATCCAGTAGCGCCGGTGGTCGAAGGCGTAGGTGGGCAGGTCGACCACGCGAGGCCGGACGCCGGACTGACCGAGGTACGCCGCCCAGTCCACCGGCACACCCGCGACCCACAACTGCCCCAGCGCCTCGGTCAGCGCCGTGACCTCCGCCTGGTCCCGGCGCGACGCCGGAACCCGCCGCACCGCGGCATCCGCGACGATCTCCGCCACCATCGCCGTCAACGTCGCGTCGGGACCGACCTCCAGGAACGTGTCCGCGCCCTGCGCCCGCAGCGCCGCCACACCGTCGGCGAAGCGCACCGGCTGCCGCACATGCCGCACCCAGTACCCCGGGTCGGTGATCTCCCCGGCGTCCGCGACCCCACCGGTCACGTTCGACACGACCGGAATCCTCGGCGACCGCCAGTCCAGGCCCGCCACCACCGAGGCGAACTCGTCCAACATCGGCTCCATCAACCGCGAATGGAACGCGTGACTGACCGACAGTTCCTTGACCCGCCAACCCCGCGCACGGCAGGTGGCCACCACCGAGGCCACCTCGTCGACCGCACCCGAGACCACCACCGACGCCGGACCGTTCACCGCCGCGATGTCCACCGCCGCACCGGTCGCGCCGATCAACTCACCGATCGACTCCTCCGACGCACCGACCGCCGCCATCACCCCACCCGACGGCAACGCCTGCATCAACCGACCCCGCGCCGCCACCAGCGTGCACGCATCCGGCAGCGACAACATCCCCGCCACGTACGCCGCCGTCACCTCACCAATCGAATGACCCGCCAGGAAATCCGCCCGCACACCCCACGACGCCAACAACTCCCACAACGCCACCTCCACCGCGAACAACCCCGCCTGCGCAAAGACGGTCTGATCCACCAGACCGGCCTCGTCAGCACCTGCCTCGGCGAACACCACCTCCCGCAGAGCACGCGGCAACAAGCCGTCGAACCGCGCGCAGACCTCGTCGAACGACGACGCGAACACCGGGAACGCCTCGTACAACTCCCGGCCCATACCCGCACGCTGCGAGCCCTGACCCGTGAACAACACCGCCCGACGACCCGCCGACACCACACCCGACGACCGCCCATCGGCAACCACCGACAAGCCGGCGACCAACTCGTCGACGTCCGAGCCCCACACCACCGCCCGGTGCTCCAACGCCGCCCGCGTCGTCGCCAACGACCACGACACATCCACCGGCGACACGGACCGGTCCCGCACGAACGACGCCAACCGCGCGGCCTGACCCGCCAGACCCCGCTCCGAACGCCCCGACACCACCCACGGCACCGGCAACCCGACCGGTGCGACGGGCGCCGGAGCGGACTCCTGCTCACCCTGCTCGATGATCACGTGCGCGTTGGTACCGGAGATGCCGAACGAGGACACGCCCGCACGCCGGGGACGCCCCGCATCCGGCCACGCCCGCGACTCGGTCACCAGCTCCACGGCACCCGACGACCAGTCCACATGCGACGACGGCTCATCCACGTGCAGCGTCGCCGGCACCACACCCGCCCGCATCGCCAAGATCATCTTGATGATCCCGGCCACCCCCGCGGCGGCCTGCGTGTGACCGATGTTCGACTTCACCGACCCCAACAGGAACGGCTCGTCGCGGTCCTGCCCGTACGTGGCGAGCAGCGCCTGCGCCTCGATGGGGTCGCCCAGCGTCGTGCCCGTGCCGTGCGCCTCCACCACGTCGACGTCCCCGACGCCCAGCCGGGCGTTCGCGAGGGCCTGGCGGATCACCCGCTGCTGCGACGGACCGTTCGGCGCCGTCAACCCGTTCGACGCACCGTCCTGGTTCACCGCCGTGCCGCGCACCACCGCCAGGACCCGGCGCCCGTCGCGCCGCGCGTCCGACAGGCGCTGCACCAGCAGCACGCCCGCGCCCTCGGACCAGCCCGTGCCGTCCGCCGCGTCGGAGAAGGACTTGCACCGGCCGTCGGGGGCCATGCCCCGCTGGCGGGAGAAGTCGATGAACGTCTCGGGCGTCGCCATCACGGTGACGCCGCCGGCCAGCGCCAGGTCGCACTCGCCCGACCGCAGCGCCTGCACCGCCAGGTGCAACGCCACCAGCGACGACGAACACGCCGTGTCCACCGTCACCGCCGGCCCCTCGAAACCGAACGAGTACGCCACCCGACCCGACAGCACGCTGCTGGCGGTGCCGACGCCGAGGTAGCCGTCGAGGGCCTCCGGAACGTCGGCCAGCCCGGCGGCGTGGTTGTGGTACATCATGCCGGCGAACACGCCGACCGGGCGGCCCTTGAGCGCGAGCGGGTCGATCCGGGCGTCCTCGATCGCCTCCCACGCGGTCTCCAACAGCAGCCGCTGCTGCGGGTCCATGGCCAGCGCCTCGTGCGGCGAGATCTTGAACAGGTCGGCGTCGAAGTCGCCGGCGTCGGTCAGGAAGCCGCCCTCGCGGGCGTAGCTGCTGCCCCGGCGCGCGCCGGACGGGTCGTACAGGTCGTCGACGTCCCAACCGCGGTCGGCCGGGAAGCCGGTGATGCCGTCCCCACCGGACACGAGGAGGTCCCACAGCTGCTCGGGGCTGCGCACGCCGCCGGGGTAGCGGCAGCTCATGCCGACGATCGCGATCGGCTCGTCGAGCGCCGCGACGGCGGCGACCGGGGTCGGCAGCGCGCCGGCGTCGGTCCCCGTCTCGGCGTCCAGGTGGTCGGCCAGGGCGAGCGGGGTCGGGTGGTCGAAGACCAGGGTCGCCGGCAGCCGCAGGCCGGTCACCGCGCCCAGCCGGTTGCGCAGCTCGACGGCGGTGAGCGAGTCGAAGCCCAGCTCGGTGAACGGGCGGCCGGCCTCGACGGCGGCGGCGTCGGCGTACCCCAGCACCGCCGCGACCTGGTCGAGGACGAGCCGCAGCAGGGCCGCGGCGCGCTCCTCGCGGTCGAGCCCGGCGAGCCGTTCGGTCAGGGCGGCGGTCTCGGCCGGGCCGGACCGCGCGACGCGGCGGCGGGGCGCGCGGACCAGGCCGCGCAGGACCGACGGCAGGGTGCCCGCCTCGGCCTGGGCGCGCAGCGCCGGGCCGTCCAGCGCCATCGGCACCGCCGTGGGCAGGCCGGTCGACAGGGCGGCGTCGAAGAGTGCGAGGCCGTCCGCCTGGGAAATCGGGCGGACGCCCGCGCGGGCCAGCCGGTCGGTGTCGGCCCGGTCGAGGCCGGCCGTCATGCCGCCGCCCGACTCGACCCACGGCCCCCAGGCCAGGGAGAGCGCCGGGAGGCCCGCGGCCCGCCGCCGGTGCGCGAGCGCGTCCAGGAAGGCGTTGGCCGCCGCGTAGTTGGCCTGCCCGGGGCTGCCCGTCACGCCCGCCGCCGAGGAGTAGGTGACGAACAGCGCGAGGCCCCTGCCCGCGGTCAGCTCGTGCAGGTGCGCGGCGGCGTCCACCTTCGGCCGGAGCACCTCGTCGAGGGACCCGGCGGTGAGCGAGGTGAGGGTGCGGTCGGCCAGCACGCCGGCGGTGTGCACCACGCCGGTCAGCGGGTGCGCCGGGTCGATCCGGTCGAGCAGCGCGGCGAGGGCGTCGGGGTCGGCGGCGTCGCACGCCTCGACCGTCGCGGTGGCGCCCAGGTCGGCGAGGGCGGCGAGCAGGGCGGCGGCGCCGTCCGCGTCGGCGCCGCGCCGGTTGGTCAGCACCAGGTGGCGGACCCCGTGCCGGGCGACCAGGTGGCGGGCAAGGAGCGCACCCAGGGCACCGGTGCCGCCGGTGACCAGCACCGTGCCGTCCGGGTCCAGCGCCGGCCCGGCGGGTTCCGGGGCGGCGGTTTCCGGGGCGGCGGTTTCCGGGGCGGCGACGAGCCGGGGCACCCGGACCACGCCGTCGCGCACCGCCGCCTGCGGCTCGTCGGCCGACAGCAGGCCGGCGAGGGCGGACGCGGAGTTCTCCCGGTCGTCGAGGTCGACGACCAGGAACCGGCCGGGGTGCTCGGCCTGCGCCGACCGGAGCAGACCCCACACGGCGGCGCCGGCCAGGTCGGCGACGTCCGCGTCGTCGTCCACGGCGACGGCGCCACTGGTGAGGACCACCAGCCGGGACCCGCCGGTGTGGCGCTCGGCGGCGAGCCAGCCCTGGAGTACGGCGAGGACCTCGGCGAGCAGGTCGTGGACCGGGCCGGGGTCGGTCGCGGCGGCGCCGGCCACCGGGAACAGCACGACGTCGGGCACCCCGGCGTCGCACAGCGCGTCGAGGTCGGCGTGCCGGACGGCGGCCACGCCGGACGGCAGCGGCGCCGGGCGGTCGCCGAGCACCGCCCAGGTCGTGCCGTCGGGCGCGCCCACGCCGACGGCGTGCCGGGGCCAGTCGAGGCGGAACAGCGAGCGACGCCACGACGATCCGCCGGCGGTGAGTTCCCCGGCCGGCAGGGGCCGCAGCACCAGGGACCCGACCCGGGCGACCGGCTCACCGGCGGCGTCCGCGACCAGCATGGCCACCGTGTCCGGGCCGGTGGGGGTCAGCCGTACCCGCAGGGTGTCCGCGCCGTGGGCGGAGAGCGTCACGTCCGACCAGGAGAACGGCAGCCGGGCCTCGCCGGGGTCGACGATGCCGAGCCCGACCGCCTGCACGGCGGCGTCGAGCAGGGCCGGGTGCAGCCCGTACGCGCCGGCCTCGTCGGCCGCCGGCTCGGGCAGCGCCACCTCGGCGTACACGTCGGTGCCGAGCCGCCACGCGGCGCGCAGCCCCTGGAAGGCCGGGCCGTACGCGAACCCGGCCTGCGCCGCCCGCCCGGTCAGCTCCGACACGTCCAGGGCGGTGGCGCCGGTCGGCGGCCAGTCCGCCAGCGTGGCCCCGCCGTCCCCAAGCGCCGGGGCGAGCAGGCCGGTGGCGTGCCGGACCCACAGGTCGTCGGTGCCGGACCGGCGGGCGTGGACCGTCAGCTGCCACGCCTCGCCGCCGGTACGTTCGGCAGCGACCTGCACGTCGACGCCGCCGGTCTCCGGCAGCACCAGCGGCGCCTCCAGGGTCAGCTCGGCGAGCCGGTCGGCGCCGACCTCCGCGCCGGCCCACAGCGCCAGTTCCACGAACCCGGTCCCGGGGAAGAGCACCACGTCGCGTACGGCGTGCTCGGCCAGCCAGGGCTGGGTCTGCACGGACAGCCGGCCGGTGAGCGTCACCTCGTCGCCGTCGGCCGAGCGGAACACCGCGCCGAGCAGCGGGTGACCGGTCGGGGTCAGCCCGGCGGCGGTCACGTCGGCGGCCTGCGGCAGCGGCAGCAGCCAGTAGCGCTCCCGCTGGAACGCGTACGTCGGCAGGTCGACCGGCACGGACGGGCCGTCGAACAGGACCGCCCAGTTCACCGGCACGCCCCGGGCCCAGACGGTGGCCGCCGCGGCCAGCGCGGTCGCCGCCTCGTCGTGGTCGGCGCGCAGCACCGGGGCGCAGACCGCCTGGTCCGGGCCGACGATCTCCTGGGTCAGCGCGGAGAGCACCCCGCCCGGCCCCACCTCGACGTACGCGCCCACCCCGAGTTCGCGCAGGGTCGCCACGGCCGCGTCGAAACGGACCGTGTCGCGGACGTTGCGCAGCCAGTACGCCGGGGAGCGCACCTCCTCGGGGTCGAGCACCGCTCCGGTCACGGTGGAGACCACGGGGACCCGGGGCGCGGCGAAGGTCAGCTGCCCGAGCACGTCGCCGAACGCGTCGAGCATCGGGTCCATCCGGGCGGAGTGGAACGCGTGGCTGACCCGCAGCCGCCTGGTGTTGCGGCCGAGGGCTTCGAAGTGTGCGGCGACCGCCAGCACGGCGTCCTCGTCGCCGGAGACGACGACGGACTCCGGGCCGTTGACGGCGGCCAGCCCGGCGCCGGCCGCGTCGCCGGCGGTGGCCAGGTGCGCGCGTACCTCCGCCTCGGTGGCGCGGAGCGACACCATCGCCCCGCCGGTGGGCAGGGCCTGCATCAGGGTGCCCCGGGCGGCGACCAGGCGGGCGGCGTCGGGCAGCGACAGCACGCCGGCGACGTGTGCGGCGGCCACCTCGCCGACCGAGTGCCCGGTCACGAAGTCCGGCACGACGCCCCAGGACTCGACGAGCCGGTAGGTCGCCACCTCGACGGCGAACAGCGCCGCCTGGGCGTAGCCGGTGCGGTCGAGCACCTCGGCGGGACCGTCGAGCACGGCGCGCAGGGGCCGGTCGAGGTGCTTGTCGAGTTCCGCGCAGGCGGCGTCGAAGGCCGAGGCGAAGACCGGGAACGCCGCGTACAGCTGCCGGCCCATGCCGACCCGCTGGGCGCCCTGGCCGGTGCAGAGCACGGCGACCCGGGTGGGGCTGGCGACCCCGCGCCGCACGGACGCCGCCGGGACGCCGTCGGCCAGGGCGCCGAGCCCGGCGACCAGCTCGTCCCGGTCGGCCCCGAGCACCACCGCCCGGTGTTCCAGGACCGACCGGTTGGCGGCCAGGGCGCGGCCCACCGCGGCCGGTGCGGCGTCGGGGTGGTCGGCGAGCCAGGAGCGCAGCCGGTCGGCCTGGGCGCCGAGCGCGGCGGCGCTGCGCGCGGAGACGACCCACGGCAGCGGGTCCGGGCCGGCGACGGTGCCGGTGGCCGGCTGCGGCGCGGGCGGGGCCTCGACGATGACGTGGGCGTTGGTGCCGCTGACGCCGAAGGAGGAGACGCCGGCCCGCATCGGCCGGGTGGCGCGCGGCCACGGGCGCGGCTCGCGGAGCAGGCTCACCGCGCCGGCCGACCAGTCGACGTGCGGGGACGGCTCGTCGACGTGCAGGGTCCGCGGCAGGACGCCGTGGCGCATCGCCATGACCATCTTGATCACGCCGGCGACGCCGGCCGCGGCCTGGGTGTGCCCGAGGTTGGACTTGATCGAGCCGAGCCAGAGGGGCTGGTCGTCGGCCCGGTCCCGGCCGTACGTGGCGAGCAGCGCCTGCGCCTCGATGGGGTCGCCGAGGCGGGTGCCGGTACCGTGGGCCTCCACCGCGTCCACGTCGGCCGGGGAGAGTCGGGCGTTCGCGAGGGCCTGGCGGATCACCCGCTGCTGCGACGGACCGTGCGGCGCGGTGAGGCCGTTCGAGGCGCCGTCCTGGTTGACGGCGGTGCCGCGGACGACGGCGAGCACCGGGTGGCCGTTGCGCTGGGCGTCGGAGAGCCGTTCCAGCAGCAGCAGGCCGGCGCCCTCGCTCCAGCCGGTGCCGTCGGCGGCGGCGGCGAAGGACTTGCAGCGCCCGTCCGGGGACAGGCCGCGCTGGCGGCTGAAGCCGACGAACGTGTCGGGGCTGGACATGACGGTGACGCCGCCGGCCAGCGCGAGCGTGCACTCGCCGGAGCGCAGGGCCTGCACGGCGAGGTGCATCGCCACCAGCGAGGACGAGCAGGCGGTGTCGACGGTCACCGCCGGGCCCTCGAACCCGAAGGTGTACGCGATCCGGCCGGAGACGACGCTGCCGTGGTTGCCGGTGCCGACGAACGCCTCGACCTCCTCCGGCACGCCGTTCAGGCGGGAGACGTAGTCGTGGTACATCACGCCGGTGAAGACGCCGGTCCGGCTGCCCTTGAGCGAGTCGGCGGCGATGCCCGCCCGCTCGACCGCCTCCCAGGCGACCTCCAGCAGCAGCCGCTGCTGCGGGTCCATCGCCAGCGCCTCGCGCGGGGAGATGCCGAAGAAGCCGCCGTCGAACTCGCCGGCGTCGTGCAGGAAGCCACCCTCCCGGGTGTACGACTTGCCGTGCGCGTCCGGGTCGGGGTCGTAGAGGTTCTCCACGTCCCAGCCCCGGTCCGCCGGGAACGGCGTGACGGCGTCGACGCCGGACTCGACCAGCCGCCACAGCGCCTCGGGGGTCCGCACCCCGCCCGGGTAGCGGCAGCCCATCCCCACGATCGCGATCGGCTCGTGGTTCTGCTCGTCGACGGCCCTCAGGCGTTCGCTGGTCTCGTGCAGGTCAGCCGTGACGCGCTTGAGGTACTCGCGGAGCTTGGCTTCGTTCGCCATCGGGTTGATCACCTGTCGCTAAGGGGCAAGCGGCGGACTCGTGGTCAGGATCGGCCGAACTTCTGGTCGATGAAGTCGAACAGCTCGTCGTCCGAGGCGTCGTCGAGGGCCTGGCTGACGTCCGCCGGCCGGTCGGTGGCGTCGCTCCACCTGGTGACCAGCGCCCGGAGGCGGACCGCCACGGCGGTCCGCGTCTCGTCGTCGCCGGCCAGTCGTTCCAGCTCCTCCGGCCCGGTCGCGGCGAACGCGGCCTCCAGCCGGTCCAGCTCGGCCAGCAGGCCCGCTTCGGGCGCCGGCGGGGCGGCGTCGACCAGCAGGAAGTCGGCGAGGGCGGCGGGCGTGGGGCAGTCGAAGATCAGGCTCGCCGGCAGCCGGATCCCGGTGAGGGCGGTCAGCCGGTTACGCAGCTCCACCGCGGTCAGCGAGTCGAAGCCGAGGCCGGTGAACGTCTGCCCAGAGGGCACGACGGTGGCCGGCGGGAAGCCGAGCACCTCGATGACCTGCGCCTTGACCAGGTCCTCCACCAGCCGGCCGCGCTCGGCCTCGGGCGTGCCGGCCAGCCGCTGCGCGAAGGACGGCCCGCCGTCGCCGCCGCCGTCGACGACGCGCCGCCGGGCCCGGACCAGGCCGCGCAGCGGCGCCGGGAGCTGGCCGGCGTCGGCCTGGCGGCGCAGCGCGGCGGGGTCGAGCAGCGCCGGCACCAGGTGGGGGCGGCCGCCGCGCAGGCTGGCGTCGAAGAGGCGCAGCGCCTGGTCCGTGTCGAGCGGGCTGAGGCCGTTGCGGCTCATCCGCTGCCGCTGGGCGGCGTCGAGGGCGCCGGTCATCCCGCTGTCGGCGGCCCAGAGCCCCCAGGCCAGGGAGGTGGCGGCGAGGCCCGCGACGCGCCGGTGCTGGGCGAGGCCGTCCAGGAACGCGTTCGCGGCGGCGTAGTTGCCCTGCCCGGGGCCGCCGAGGACGCCGGCGACCGACGAGAAGAGGACGAACATCGCCAGGTTCCGCCCCCGGGTCAGCTCGTGCAGGTGCCAGGCGGCGTCGGCCTTGGCGGAGAGCACCGCGGACACCCGCTCGGGGGTCAGCGCCGAGATCACCGCGTCGTCGAGGACACCGGCGGCGTGGACCACGCCGGTGAGCGGGTGCTCGGCGGGGACGGCGGCCAGCAGCGCAGCGAGGGAGTCCCGGTCCGCCACGTCGCCGGCCACCAACCGGGCCTGCGCGCCCAACTCGGTCAGCTCGCTCAGCAGCTCCGCCGCGCCGGGGGCGTCCGACCCGCGCCGGCTGACCAGCAGCAGGTGGCGCACTTTGTGCGCGGCGACCAGGTGCCGGGCCAGCAGGCCGCCGAGGGCGCCGGTGGCCCCGGTGAGCAGGACCGTCCCGTCGGGGTCGAGTTCGGCGGCCAGCGCCGGGTCGAGGACGGCGGGCGTGAGCCGGGGCGCCAGCACCCGGTCGTCCCGGACCGCCAGTTGGGGTTCGCCCGTGGCGACCGCGCGGGTCACCAGGTCCACGGTCCGGGGCTCCGGTCGCCGCGCCCCGTCGAGGTCGACCAGCACGAAGCGGTCGGGGTGCTCCGCCTGGGCCGAGCGCAGCAGGCCCCAGACCGCGGCGCCGGGCAGGTCGGTCGGCCGGCCGTCGTCACCGGCGGGGACGGCCCCCCGGGTCAGCACGACCAGCCGCCGCTCCGCCAGCCGGTCGTCGGCAAGCCAGCCCTGCACGGCGGTCAGCACGGCGGCGAGCCGGGTCCGGGTCGCGGCGGGGACCGGGGCGCGCTCGTCGTCGGCGTACGCCGCGAGCAGCACCAGCTCCTGGTCGAGCAGGCCGGCGTCGACCGCCTCGGCCAGCGCGGTGAGCCCGTACCGGGCGAGTCCCGACAGGTCGGCCGGGGCGTCGCCGAGGAGCACCGCGCGCCCGGTCGCCGGGGCGCCCACCGGCACGGCCTGCCAGGCGACGTCGAACAGCGAGTCGACGCCCGCGCCGGCGCCGCGTACCTGGTCGGCGGTCACGGGCCGGGAGACCAGGGAGGCGATCCGGGCGACGGGGGCGCCGGCCGGGTCGGTCAGGGTCAGGGTGACCCCGCCGCCGCTGCGCCGGGCGCGCACCCGCAGCGCGGTCGCGCCGACCGCCGAGAGGGTGACGCCGGTCCAGGCGAAGGGCAGCCGTACGCCGGACGCCTCCTGGTCCTCGTCGAGCAGGCCGACGACGTGCAGCGCCGCGTCCAGCAGCGCGGGGTGGATGCCGAAGCCGGTGACCTCGGTGCCGTCGGGCACCGCCACCTCGGCGCACACCTCGTCGTCGGTACGCCAGACGGCGCGCAGGCCACGGAAGAGCGGGCCGTACTCGACGCCCAGGCGGGACAGCTCGGTGTAGACCTCGTCGGCCGCGACGACGGTGGCGGCGGTGGGCGGCCAGGGCGCCGGCTCGGGCCCGTCGGGCTGCGGTGCGGCGGGTGCGAGGACGCCCGCCGCGTGGCGTTCCCACTCCCCGTCCGGGTCGGCCGCGGCCCGCGAGTGGATGGTGACCGGCCGGCGTCCCTCCTCGTCCGCCGTGCCCAGCTTCACCTGCACCGACCGGGTGGCCTGCTCGGCGAGCGCCAGCGGCGCCTCCAGGGTCAGCTCGTCCAGCGCGTCGCAGCCGACCTGCGCACCCGCGTGCAGCACCATCTCGACCAGGGCGGCGCCGGGCACCACGACCGAGTCCCAGACGACGTGTTCGGCGAGCCACGGGTGGGTCCGCGCGGAGAGTTCGGCGCCGAAGACCCGTACGTCGTCGTCGGCCACACGTACGGCGGCGTCGAGCAGCGCGTGGTCGACGGGGCGGACGCCGAGCCCGGGCGCCCCCGCGCCGGCGGTGGTGACGTTGAGCCAGTAGCGCTGGTGGTCGAAGGCGTACGTGGGCAGGGCCACGGTGCGGGGTCGGGCCCCGGCGCCGGTGAGGTACCCGGCCCAGTCGACGTGGCCGCCGGTGACGTACCGCTCGGCCAGGGCGGTGCGCAGCGTGGCGGGCTCGGGGTGGCCGGCACGCAGCGTGGCGGTGAACCGGATGTCGCCGGTCTCCTCGACGCAGTCCTGTGCCATCGCGGTGAGCACGGCGTCGGGGCCGACCTCCAGGAAGTGCGTCACGTCCTGCTGGTGCAGGGTCCGCACCGCGTCGGCGAACCGGACGGGCTGCCGCACGTGCCGCACCCAGTAGCCCGGGTCGGTGATCTCTGCGGCGTCCGCCACCGCACCGGTCACGTTCGACACGATCGGCACCTTCGGCGACCGCCAGTCCAGCCCCGCCACCACCGAGGCGAACTCGTCCAGCATCGGCTCCATCAACCGCGAGTGGAACGCGTGACTGACCGACAACTCCTTGACCCGCCAACCCCGCTCGCGGGCGGTGGCCACCACCGAGGCCACCTCGTCGACCGCTCCCGAGACCACCACCGACGCCGGACCGTTCACCGCCGCGATGTCCACGCCCGCGCCCGCAGCGTCGATGACCCCCCGCACGTCGGTCTCCGACGCACCGACCGCCGCCATCACCCCACCCGACGGCAACGCCTGCATCAACCGGCCCCGCGCCGCCACCAGCGTGCACGCATCCGGCAGCGACAACATCCCCGCCACGTACGCCGCCGTCACCTCACCAATCGAATGACCCGCCAGGAAATCCGCCCGCACACCCCACGACGCCAACAACTCCCACAACGCCACCTCCACCGCGAACAACCCCGCCTGCGCGAAGACGGTCTGATCCACCAAAGCGGCCTCGGCCGAGCCCGCCTCCGCGAACACCACCTCCCGCAACCCACGCGGCAGACACCCGTCAAACCCAGCGCACACCGCGTCGAACGACGACGCGAACACCGGGAACGCCTCGTACAACTTCCGGCCCATACCCGCGCGCTGCGAGCCCTGACCCGTGAACAACACCGCCCGACGACCCGCCGACACCACACCCGACACCGCCGCCCGGCCCTCGGCCACCGCCGACAGACCGGCGACCAGCTCGTCGACGTCCGAGCCCCACACCACCGCCCGGTGCTCCAACGCCGCCCGAGTCGTCGCCAACGACCACGACACATCCACTGGCGCAAGGTCGGAACGGTCCCGCACGAACGACGCCAACCGCGCGGCCTGACCCGCCAGACCCCGCTCCGAGCGCCCCGACACCACCCACGGCACCGGCAGCCCCGCGGGGCCCGCCGCCGGCTCCGCCTCGACCTCGGGATCGGTCCCGGGTTCCGGCTGTTCCAGGATCACGTGCGCGTTGGTGCCGGAGATGCCGAACGACGACACGCCCGCACGCCGGGGACGCTCCACCGCCGGCCACTCACGCGTCTGCGTCACCAGCTCCACCGCACCGGACGACCAGTCCACATGCGACGACGGCGCATCCACGTGCAGCGTCGCCGGCACCACACCCGCCCGCATCGCCAAGATCATCTTGATGATGCCCGCCACCCCCGCAGCCGCCTGCGTGTGACCGATGTTCGACTTCACCGACCCGAGCAACAACGGCACATCCCGACCCTGCCCGTACGTCGCCAACAACGCCTGCGCCTCGATCGGATCACCCAACGTCGTACCCGTACCGTGCGCCTCCACCACGTCCACATCGGCCGCCGACAACCCCGCACTCGCGAGGGCCTGACGGATCACCCGCTGCTGCGACGGACCATTCGGCGCCGTCAACCCGTTCGACGCACCGTCCTGATTCACCGCCGAACCCCGCACCACCGCCAGAATCCGGCGCCCGTCGCGTTGCGCGTCCGACAGGCGCTGCACCAGCAGCACGCCCACGCCCTCGGCGAGGGCCGTGCCGTCCGCCGCGTCGGCGAACGCCCGGCACCGGGCCACCGGGGACAGGTTGCCCTGCCGGGTGAAGTCGACGAACACCGCCGGGGTGGGCATCACCGTCACGCCGCCGGCCAGCGCGAGGTCGCACTCGCCCGACCGCAGCGCCTGCACCGCCAGGTGCAACGCCACCAACGACGACGAACACGCCGTGTCCACCGTCACCGCCGGCCCCTCGAAACCGAACGAGTACGCCACCCGCCCCGAGGCGATGCTGCCCGCGTTGCCGAGGCCCAGGTAGTCCTCCACGCCCGCCGGCGGGGTCTCCGGCGGGTGGGCGTACCCGCTGTGGGTCATGCCGGCGAAGACCCCGACGCGGGCGCCCTTCAGGCTGGTGGGGTCGATGCCCGCCGACTCGACGGCCTCCCACGACGTCTCCAGCAGCAGCCGCTGCTGCGGGTCCATCGCGAGGGCCTCGCGCGGCGAGACCCCGAACAGCCGGGGGTCGAACTCGGCGGCGTCGGGCACGAATCCGCCCTCGCGGACCGAGGAGGTGCCCGGCCGGGAGCGCTCGGGGTCGTAGAGCGTGTCCAGGTCCCAGCCGCGGTCGGTGGGGAAGGAGGCGATGGCGTCGCCGCCGGCCGCGACGAGCTCCCACAGTTCCTCGGCCGTGCGTACGCCGCCCGGGAACCGGCAGCCGGTGCCGACGATCGCGATCGGCTGCTGCGCCTCGGCCTCGACGTCCCGGAGCCGTTGCCGGGTCCGCCGCAGGTCGGCGGTGACTCTCTTCAGGTACTCCCGGAGCTTCTCTTCGGTGTCCATCAACCCAGCCCATCGCGATTCACGGCGGAGACTCGACGTAAGCGACGGTACGAATGCGCAGAAGTCTCAGGCGACACCTGTATCTGTCGTTCGGCTCGCTCGGCCGAGAGCCACGCAGATCCCCATCTGCGGGGAGAAGTTATTGGGTGTGCGCGAGCGCGGACAACCCCTAACCAGGCAACGGGCCAGCTAGGGGTGTCCGGTCCCCACCCGTCGCACTAGCGTCGCCTCGACCGGGTCTGCGTCGATCCGGTCGGGAACCGCAGCCGCCGGAAGGACCGCCAAGGATGACCACGCCAGATACCGACAACGGCTTGTGGGTGCGACGCTTCCACCCGGCTCCGGGTGGCGCCAGGCGGTTGGTGTGCCTGCCCCACGCCGGCGGGTCGGCCAGCTTCTACTTTCCCGTCTCCCGCAGCCTCTCCCCCGCCGTCGAGGTGCTGTCGATCCAGTACCCGGGCCGGCAGGACCGGCGCCACGAGAAGTGCATCGGTGACATCCACCAGCTCGCGCGGGAGGTCCACACCGTGCTGCGGCCGTGGCTGGACGAGCCGGTGGCCATCTTCGGGCACAGCATGGGGGCCAGCGTCGGCTTCGAGCTCGCCCGGCTGATCGAGCAGGACGGCGGTACGGCGGCGCACCTGTTCGCGTCCGGACGCCGGGCACCGTCCCAGGCGCGGCACGAGACGGTGCACCTGCTCGACGACGAGGGCCTGCTGGCCGACGTCCGGAAGCTGAGCGGCACCAACTCCGCCATCCTCGGGGACCCGGAGATGCTGCGGGCCGCGCTGCCGGCGATCCGCAGCGACTACCGGGCCGCGGAAACCTACACCTACCGGCCGGGTCCGCCGCTGAGCTGCCCGATCACCGTCTTCACCGGCGACGACGACCCGAAGACGACGGTCGAGGAGGCCAAGGCCTGGTCGACCCACACCACCGGGCCGTTCGACCTCAAGGTCTACCCGGGCGGGCACTTCTTCCTGGCCGAGCACCAGCCGGCGGTCCTGCGGGCCATCTCGACGGCCCTGACCGGGGCGTCGGCCACCTGACCTCCACCGGCCGAGGGGCCCGTCCACCGGTGTCGCGACCGGTCGGCGGGCCCCTCGTCCGTGCGGGGCGTCACCGCTTGTGGCCGACCGCGATCACGTAGTCGAGCTGCGCCATCTCGCGCTTCATGAGGTCCTGGTTCTTCCAGTGCGCGGCCATGCTCTTGCGCACGGCGGGCTTGACGACGGCGCGGAACTCGGGGTCGTCGGTCCGTCCCGCCATGTACGCCCGCCAGCCCTCCCAGGTGCGGTCCTTGATGGAGTGCACCTCCGGGTTGGCGAAGCCGGCCTCGACCAGCTCCTGCCGGTACGTGTCCCGGTCGTGCCAGTTCTCCTTCGGGATGCTGAACTTGACGAAGCTCAGCGGGCCGGACTGGATGGCCGCCCGCACGACGTCCCCGCTGACCGGGATGATGTCGGCCGTGGCCAGCACGCCACCCGGGCGGAGCACCCGCAGCGCCTCGGCGAAGAACGCGCTGCGCGGGTAGAAGTGGAAGGCCGACTCCAGGGCGACGACCCGGTCGAAGGTGTTGTCCTCGAAGGGCAGTTCGGTGGCGCTGCCCAGCCGGAAGTCGGTCCGGTCCGCGAGCCCCTCCTCCTGCGCCCGGCGCTGCGCCGCCTCGACGTGGTGCGGGGTGATGTTCAGGCCGTACACCTTGGCGACCCGGCGCTCGCGCAGCCACTTGAAGTCCTGGTCGGCGTAGCCGAAGCCCACGTCGAGCACGGTGTCGTCCGGCTTGAGCCCGGCGGCGTCGGCCAGCTTGTCGGCCAGCGCCTCGGCGGCCGTGTCGAGGTCGGTGACCCCGTCCTCCCAGTAACCCACGTTCATGTAGTGGGTACGGCGGGCCGCGAACTCCACGTCGGGCGACTGGATCTCGTAGAAACGCCGGACCCGGGTGATGGGGTCGGCGGTGAAGACCGTGCGGATCGCCCGGCCGGCGATCTTCAGGTTCTCGAACATGTGGGTTCCTTCCGGTGGATGGATGCCGATCAGCCGCGCCGGACCTGCTGGCGCAGGTCCTCGACGAGCGCGGGCACACCGGCCGGGTCGGCGGCCGTGCCGAAGACGTAGAAGTCGGGCCGGACGAGCACCGCCGCAGCGTCGTACCGCTTGAGGTGGGACAGGTACACGTCGTCGAGGTCGAAGGCGGTCGGCGCGGCGCCGGGCCCGGGGGCGGGCGCGCCGGCGGGGACGACCCGGACGACCCGGGCGCCGAGCGAGTCCAGGAAGGCCCGGGCTTCCACGTCGAGCAGGCCGTCGGGGTCCTCCGCGCAGACCAGGACGAAGCCGGTGCCGACGACCTCGTCGAAGAGCCCGACGCGACCGTCGACCTCGACGCGCCCCTGCGGCATCGGCACGCCCGCGCCGGCGGCGGGGGCGTCGGCCGTACGGCCGTGCAGGACCCCGCCGGCCAGGGGCTCCAGCAGGGAACGGGTGCGCGGCCGGGAGGTGCGCCGGCGCAGTTCGGCGAGCATGACGGCGTCCCGGCCGGCCGCGGCGGTGCGGTCGGTCTCGCAGATCACCGTGCCCGAGTCCATGGACATCCGGATGGCGTGCTGCACGTGCGCGCAGCGCTCCTCCTGGTAGGTGTCCAGCAGCGCCTCGTCGGCCAGGCCGCGGTGCACCAGGTCGAGCTTCCAGGCGAGGTTGAGGGCGTCCCGGAAACCCGAGCTCATGCCCTGGCCCATGAAGGGCGGCATCACGTGCGCCGCGTCGCCGGCGATCAGGATCCGGCCGGAGCGCCAGCGGTCGGCCGAGCACGCCTGGGTGGTGTAGACGCCGTACCGCTCCAGGGTCGCGTTGTCGGGCGTGATGTCGAAGAGGCCGAGCAGCCGCCACACGCTCTCGACGGTCTCGAACTCCTCCCGGCTCTCCCCCGGCACCCGCATGAACTCCCAGCGCCGGTGCCCCGGGCCGGCCGACACGGCCGTGCGGGGGCGCGCCGGGTCGCAGACCTGGAGGTTGTTCGGCTTGAACTCGCGGGCCTCGTGCGGCACCACGTCGCAGACCAGCCAGTCGTACGTGAAGCCGAGGTCGGTGACGCCGCTGCCCAGGTGTTCCCGGACGAAGCTGTTGGCCCCGTCGCAGCCGACGACCCAGCGGGCCGCGCGGACCTCTTCGCCCTCCGGCCCGGCGATGGTGACCTCGACCCGGTCGTCGCGCTCCACCAGGCCGGTCACCTGGTACGGGCGCAGCACCGTCACGCCCGGCAGCTCCGCTCCCCGCTCGGCGAGCAGCGCCTCCAGCCCGGGCTGGTAGAAGGAGACCGAGTCGGGCCAGCCCATAGGGCCGTCGCCGGTCACCTTGACGTGCAGCAGGGTCCGGCCGAAGCCGTTCTTGAAGGTGTACTCGCCCGACGACTCCACCACCGGGCCGAGCCGGTCGGCGACGCCGGCGGCGGCCAGGATCCGGCTCGCCTCCCCGTCGTACGAGACCGCGCGGGGGAAGTTGTACGGGGTGGCCCAACGCTCGACCGCCGTGACGGTGAGCCCTCGCTGCGCCAGCAGGATCGTGAGCATCTCACCGACGGGGCCGTAGCCCACGATCAGGACGTCGGTCATCAGCATCGGTATCGGTTCCTCGGGGGTCGGTCGGACACGGTGTCGGAAGGGACGGCTCGCGCCGTGCGGGGCGGCCGGAGGGCCATCAGAGACCGAGTTCGGAGTCGATGAGGTCGAAGAGGTCGTCGTCGCTGGCCAGTTCGAGGTCGAGGTCGGGGTCGGGGTCGCCGCCCGAGCCGGCGCGCATCGTGCGCCACTTGGCGATGAGCACCTCCAACCGGGACCCGATCTGGGCATGCAGCTCGGCCTCGACGCTGGCCTCGGTCAGCGACCGTTCCAGGTTCTCCAGGTCCACGAGGACCGGCGGGTCCGCCGGGCCGGTGTCCGGCGCCAGCTGCGACACGAGGAACGTGGCCAGCTCGTTCGGGTCCGGGTAGTCGAAGATCAGCGTGGCCGGCAGGCGCAGGCCGGTCGCCGTGGTCAGCCGGTTGCGCAGCTCGACGGCGGTCAACGAGTCGAAGCCGATCTGGCTGAACGCCCGGCCGGGGGCGACGGCCGCGCGGCTGCCGTGCCCGAGCACGCTCGCCGCCTGCTCGCGTACCAGGTCGACCACCAGGCCGTGGCGGTCGGGCCCGGCCAGTGCCGCCAGTTCGTCGGCGAGGGTGCGCCCGCCGCCGGTCGGGGCGCTCGACCGGGCGCTCGGCCGTTCCCGTCGCATCAGCCCGCGCAGCAGGGCCGGGGGCCGCTCGACCCGTTCGCCGAGCGCGGCGACGTCGATCCTGGTCGGCACCAGCACCGGCTCGGCCAGCCGCAGGCCCGCGTCGAACAGGGCCATCCCCAGGTCGGACGGGATCGCGAGCTGCCCGTCCCGGGCGGTGATCCGGGGGTCGGAGCGGTCCAGCTTGGCGGTCATCTCGCTGGCCTGCTCCCACAGCCCCCAGGCGAACGACCGGCCCGCCAGGCCCTCGGCCCGGCGCGCCAGCGCGAGCGCGTCGAGGAACGCGTTGGCCGCCGCGTAGTTGGCCTGACCGGGTACGCCGAAGACGCCCGCCCCGGAGGAGAACAGCACGAACCCGGCCAGGTCGAGGTGGCGGGTGAGCTCGTGCAGGTGCCACGCGGCGTCGAGCTTCGGCGCGAAAACGGTGTCGACACGCTGCGGGGTGAGGGCGGTGACGATCCCGTCGTCGAGCACCCCGGCGAGGTGCACGACCGCGGTCAACGGGTGCCGCGCCGGTACCGCGGCCAGGACCCGGGCCAGGCTGTCCCGGTCGGCCACGTCGGCCGCCACCACCGTGGCCTCGGCGCCCAGGGCGCGCAGCTCGGCGACCGTCTCGGCCGCGCCGGGTGCCGACTCGCCGCGGCGGCTGACCAGCAGCAGCCGCCGTACGCCGTGCGTCTCGACCAGTCGCCGGGCGACCAGCCCGCCCAGGGTCCCGGTCCCGCCGGTCAGCAGCACGGTGCCGTCGGGGTCCCAGGCCCGCGGCATGGTGAGCACCACCTTGCCGACGTGCCGGGCCTGGCTGACGTGCCGGAACGCCTCCGGCGCCTGGCGGACGTCCCACACCTGGGTGGGCAGCGGGGTGAGCGTCCCCCGTTCGAAGAGCCCCAGCAGCACGACGAGCATGCGCTGCACCTCGTCGGGGTCCTCAAGGGTCAGGTCGAAGGCGGTGTAGGCCACCCCGGGGTGGTCGGCGGCGACCCGGGCGGCGTCGCGGATGTCCGTCTTGCCCATCTCGACGAACCGCCCGCCGCGCGGCAGCAGCCGCAGCGAGGCGTCGACGAACTCGCGGGCCAGTGAGTCCAGCACCACGTCGACGCCCCGTCCGCCGGTGGCCTCGGCGAAGCGGGTCTCGAAGTCGAGGGTCCTAGACGAGGCCAGGTGCTCCTCGTCGATGCCCATCGACCGCAGGGCGTCCCACTTGGCGGGGCTGGCGGTGGCGTACACCTCGGCGCCGAGGTGCCGGGCGAGCTGCACGGCGGCCATGCCGACGCCGCCGGCCGCCGCGTGCACCAGCACCGACTCGCCCCGGCCGAGCCCGGCCAGGTTGACCAGCCCGTGGTACGCGGTCAGGAAGACCACCGGCACGGAGGCGGCCTCGACGAACGACCAGCCGGCCGGCATCGGGGCCAGCAGCCGGCGGTCGGTGACCGCGACGGGCCCGAAGCAGCCCACGAACACGCCGAACACCCGGTCGCCGGGCCGCAGGTCGGTCACCTCGGCGCCCACCTCGACGACCTCGCCGGCGCCCTCGCCGCCGAGCGGTCCCGCGTCGCCCGGATAGAGGCCGAGCGCGTTGAGCACGTCGCGGAAGTTCAGGCCGGCGGCGCGGACGCGGACCCGGACCTCGCGGGAGCCGAGGGCGACGTCGGCCGCGTCGGTGGGAACCAGGGTGAGGTTCTCCAGGCTGCCGCGCACCGGCGCGTCCAGGCGCCACGCGGCGGCGGGCGGTGCGGCGAGTTCGCCGGCCGAACCGGCCCGCGCCAGCCGTGGCACGTACGCCGTGCCGCCCCGGACCGCCGCCTGCGGCTCGGCCGCCGCCAGCAGGGCGGCGACCTGGTCGGGGCCGATCCCGTCGCCGTCCACGTCGACGACGACGACCTGGTCCGGGTTCTCCGACTGGGCGGAGCGGACCAGCCCCCACGCCGCCGCGGCGGCCGGGTCGGTCACCTCGCCGGCGTGGTGCACGGCCACCGCGCCCCGGGTCACCAGCAGCAGCCGCGACGCCGCCCAGCGGGGCTCCGTGAGCCAGCGCCGGACCAGGTCGAGGGCCCGTACGGCGGCGTGGCGCGCCGCGCGGGGGGTGGGCTGCGCGGGGTCCGCGTCGAGCGGCACGAGCACCGCCCCGGGCAGGGCCAGTCCCGCGTCGACGGCGTCGGCGAGCCCGTCCAGCCCGGGGTGCAGCGGGAACCCGTCCAGGCCGGGGGCGACGGCCACGGCGTCGACCGGGGTGGCCGCGTCGACCGGCGGCAGCGGCGTCCAGTCGAGCCGGAACAGGGCGTCGCGGGTGGCGCGGTCGTCGGTGACGGCCAGCTCCGCGGCGGAGATGGGCCGCATCGTCAGGGCGGTCACCTCGGCGACCGGGGCGCCGGTCGGATCGGCGGCGGTCAGCGCGATGGCGTACGGCCCGACCTGGGTGAGCCGCACCCGCAGGGCGGTCGCGCCGGTGGCGTGCAGGGTGACGCCGTTCCAGGCGAACGGCAGCAGCAGCCGGCCGGCCCCGGCCTCGGCGAGACCGCCGAAGTGCGCGGCGTGCAGGGCGGCGTCGAGCAGGGCGGGGTGCAGGCCGTACCGGTCGGCGTCGACCCGCTGGGCCGCCGGCAGCTCCACCTCGGCGTAGACCTCGTCGCCGCTGGTCCACACCGCGCGCAGCCCCTGGAACGCCGGCCCGTACGCGTAGCCGTCGGCGGCCAGCCCGGCGTAGAAGCCGGTCAGGTCGACGGGGCGGGCGTCGCGCGGCGGCCACGTGGTGGGCTGCGGCGACGCGGCGGGCTGGTCGGCGCAGAGGGTGGCGCTGGCGTGCCGGGTCCACGGCCCGGCGGCCGGGCCGTCGGCGGGCCGGGAGTGCACGGTCACCGGGCGGCGCCCGTCCCCGTCGCCCGCGCCGACCGTCACCTGCACCTGCGTCGCGCCGTCGGCGGGCAGGGTCAGCGGGGCCTCGATGACCAACTCGTCGAGGAGTGGCAGGCCGATCTCGTCGCCGGCGCGGAGGCAGAGTTCCACCAGGCCGGTGCCGGGCACCAGCACGCTGTCGGTGACCCGGTGGTCGGCCAGCCACGGCTGCGCGTCGGTCGACAGCCGCCCGGTGAACAGGTGGCCCCTCGCCTCGGCCAGCGCGACCGACGCCCCGAGCAGCGGATGCCCGGCGGCGTCCAGGCCGGCGGCGCCGACGTCGCCGGGGCCGGAGACGGGCCGCGGCCAGTAGCGGCGGTGGGCGAACGCGTACGTGGGCAGGTCGACCCGCCGGCCGCCGGCCAGGGCGGGCCGCCAGTCCACCGCGACCCCGCACACGTGCAGCTGGGCCAGGGAGAGCAGGAACCGCGCCCGGTCGCCCTGGTCGCGTTGCACCGAGCCGACCACCACGCTCTCGCCGTCGTGGCCGGCGAGGGTCTCCTCGATGCCCACGGTGAGCACCGGGTGTGGGCTGCACTCGACGTACGTGTCGTGGCCCTGGGCGGCCAGCGAGCGGATCGCCTGCTCCAGCTCGACCGGCTGCCGCAGGTTGCGGTACCAGTAGTCCGGCCCCATCTCCTCGCCGTCGAGCCAGCGCAGGTCGGTGGTGGAGAAGAGCGGCACGGCCGCCGGGCCGGGGGCGATGCCCGCCAGCACCTCGGCCAACTCGTCGCGGATGCGTTCCACCTGGGCGGAGTGCGAGGCGTAGTCGACGGCGATCCGCCGGACCCGGGTCTGCTCGCCGGCCAGTTCGGCGAGGAGTTCCTCCACCGCCGCCGGCTCGCCGGACACCACGACGGCGGCCGGGCCGTTCACGGCGGCGACCGAGATCCGGTCGCCGAGCCGGGCGATCCGGTCGCGGACCGTGTCGGCGGGGAGCGCGACGGAGGCCATCGCCCCGTGGCCGGCCAGGGCCCGCAGCGCCCGGCTGCGCAGCGCCACCACCCGGGCGGCGTCGGGCAGGGAGAGCACCCCGGCGACGCAGGCGGCGGCGATCTCGCCCTGCGAGTGGCCGACCACGGCGGCCGGCTGCACGCCGTGGGAGCGCCACAGCTCGGCCAGCGACACCATCATCGCGAACAGGGCCGGCTGCACCACGTCGACCTCGTCGAGGCCGGGCGCGCCGGGCGCCTGGCGCAGCACGTCCAGCAGCGACCAGTCCAGGTGCGGCCGCAGCGCCGCGTCGCAGGCCGCCATGCGTTCGGCGAACACGGGGGCCTGGTCGAGCAGGTCCAGCCCCATGCCGAGCCACTGGGAGCCCTGCCCGGGGAAGACGAAGACGCACCGGCCGGCGGGCCGGGCCTCGCCCCGCGTCACCGCCGGGTCGGGCCGGCCCTCGGCGAGGGCGTCGAGGGCGGCGGCGAGCCGGTCCGGGTCGGCGCCGACCAGCACCGCCCGGGAGTCGAAGGTGCTCCGGCTGGTGGCCAGCGACCAGGCCACGTCTATGGGCCGCTGGTCGGGCCGCTCCGCGAGGTGTTCCCGCAGCCGGCGGGCCTGACCGACGAGCGCCTCCGGGCTACGCGCGGAGAGCAGCCACGGCAGCGCGTACGCCTCCGGTGGCGTCGCTGCGGCGTCGGCGTCGGGGGCCGGCGTCGGTTCGGCGACCGCCTCGACGATGACGTGGGCGTTGGTGCCGCTGATACCGAACGACGAGACACCGGCCCGCGCCGGCCGGTCCGCCACGGGCCACGGGCGGGCCTCGGTGAGCAGTTCCAGCGAGCCCGAGTCCCAGTCGACGCGCGAGCTGCGGCGCTCGGCGTGCAGGGTGCGGGGCAGCCGGCCGTGCCGCATGGCGAGGACCATCTTGAGCACCCCGGCCACGCCGGCCGCGGCCTGGGTGTGCCCGAGGTTGGACTTGACCGAGCCCAGCAGCACCGGCGGGGCGTCGGCCGGGCGCTGCCCGTAGGTGGCGAGGATCGCCTCCGCCTCGATGGGGTCGCCGAGCGACGTGCCGGTGCCGTGCGCCTCCACCACGTCCACCTCGGCGGCGCTCAGCCCGGCGGCGCCCAGCGCGGCCCGGATGACCCGTTCCTGCGACGGCCCGTTCGGGGCGGTGAGCCCGTTGGAGGCGCCGTCCTGGTTGACCGCCGAGCCACGGACCACGGCGAGGACCGGGTGGCCCCGGCGGCGGGCGTCGGAGAGGCGCTCCACCACCAGCATCCCGACGCCCTCGGACATGCCGAAGCCGTCGGCGTCCTCGGCGAACGCCTTGCACCGCCCGTCGGCGGCGAGACCGCGCTGACGGCTGAAACCGGTCAGCCCGGCGGGGGTGGACATCACCGACACGCCGCCGGCCAGGGCCAGGTCGCAGTCGCCCTGCCGCAGCGCCTGGACGGCCAGGTGCAGCGCCACCAGGGACGCCGAGCAGGCGGTGTCGACGGTGACCGCCGGCCCCTCCAGCCCGAGCGCGTACGCGACCCGGCCGGAGAGGACGCTGCCGGCCGTACCGGTGAGCAGGTGCCCCTCGTCGGCGGTGACCTCGCCGTCGTCGGAGACGACCCCGGGGGCGACCTGGTCGCCGTAGTCCTGCCCGTGGGTGCCGGCGAAGACGCCGGTGCGGCTGCCCCGCAGGGTGGCCGGGTCGATGCCGCCGCGTTCCAACGCCTCCCAGGAGGTCTCCAGCAGCAGCCGGTGCTGCGGGTCCATCGCGAGGGCCTCGCGGGGGCTGATGCCGAAGAACGCGGCGTCGAAGTCGGCGATCCCGGTGAGGAATCCGCCGGCCCGCACGTACGTCCGGCCGGGCGTGCCGGGCACCGGGTCGTAGAGGTCGGCCAGCGGCCAGCCCCGGTCGCCGGGCAGGTCGCCGATGACGTCGGCGCCCGCGTCGAGCAGCCGCCACAGCTCCTCCGGGGAGCCGATGCCGCCGGGGAACCGGCAGGCCATCGCGACGATGGCGACCGGCTCGTCCAGGGCGACGGTGCTCGCGTCGGTGACCTCGGTGGCGGCGGTGCCGAGCAGCCGGGCGTGCAGGTGCGCGGCGAGCAGCTCCGGGGTGGGGTGGTTGAACACGGCGTGCGGGGCGAGCCGGACGCCGGTGACGGCGGTGAGCCGGTTGCTCAGCTCCACGGCCATCAGCGAGTCGAAGCCGAGTTCCTTGAACGGGCGGCGCGGCTCGACGTCGTCGGGGCCGGTGTGCCCGACCACGGTGGCGCACCGGGTGCGTACGAGGTCCAGCAGCAGGGCGGCGCGGTCGGGTTCGGCCAGTTCGGCCAGCCGGTCGGCGAAGCCCTTGGCGGCGGCGGGCGCGGCGTCGGCGTTGACGGCCCGGCGGGGCGGCGGGGGCAACAGCGCCCGCAGCAGGGCGGGCACCTCGCCGGAGGTCCGCACGGCGGCCAGGTCGAGCCCGATCGGCACCAGCGTCGGCCGGTCAACGTGCAGGGCGGCGTCGAACAGCGCCAGCCCGGCGGCCGTGTCGAGGGGGCGGGTGCCGCCCCGGGCGAGCCGGGCCAGGTCCGCCGGGGTGAGCCGGCCGGCCATCCCGTCCTGCGCGGCCCACAGCCCCCAGGCCAGTGCGGTCGCCGGGAGCCCCTGGGCGCGGCGGTGCGCGGCGAGCGCGTCGAGGAACGCGTTGCCGGCCGCGTAGTTGCCCTGACCGGGGCTGCCGAAGGTGGCGGCGGCCGAGGAGAAGAGCACGAACGCGGCCAGGTCGAGGCCGGCGGTGAGCTCGTGCAGGTGCCACGCGCCGTGCACCTTGGACCGCAGGGCCCGCCCCCAGCGGGCCGGGTCGAGGTCGGTGAGCAGCGCGTCGTCGGTGGCCCCGGCGGCGTGCACGACGGCGACCAGCCGGTCGGCCAGCGGCGCGACGATCCCGGCGAGCGCCGCCCGGTCGGCGACGTCGGCCGCGACCACCCGGACGGTGACGCCGGCGTCGGTCAGCGCGGTCGTCCAGTCGCCGGCCCGGCCGGTGCGGCTGACCAGGACCAGCTCGGCGACGCCGTGCACGGTGGCGAGGTGGGTGGCGACGTGCCGGCCGATCCCGCCGGTGCCGCCGGTGACCAGCACGGTGCCGCCGGCCAGCGCCGCGAGCGGCGTGCCGGCCGGGGGCTGGTCGACCGGGCGGAGCCGGGGCAGCAGGACACGGCCGTCGCGGACGGCGATCTCGGGCTCGTCCCCGGCGACGGCCAGCGCAGAACGGACGGTCGCGTCGTCGGTGGCGTCGAGGCTGAGCAGCAGGAACCGGTCGGGCTGCTCGGCCTGGGCGACCCGGACCAGCCCGACCACCGGCGCGTGCACCGGGTCGCCGTCGCGCACGGCGAGGGCCAGGCGGGTGGTCTCCGCGCGGGGGTCGACCAGCCAGCTCTGGAGCACGCCGAGCACGGCGAGGCCGACGGCGTGCGCCCGGTCGGGCACCGACCGGCCCGGCTCGCCGTCGCCGACCCGCAGCACCAGCAGCGGCGGCAGAGGTCCGTCCGGGGGCGTGCCGTCGGCGAGCGTCCAGGAGGGCGCCGGCGTCGCCGGGAACGCCGCGGGCAGCCAGTCGACGGCGTACAGCCCGGCGGGCGCGGACGCGGGCGCCGGCGCGGCAATGGGCGGCAGGTCCAGGGTCCGCAGCACCACCCGGTCCACGTCGAGCACGGGCACGCCCGCGTCGTCGACGGCGCTCAGCGTCACCGCGTCCGCCCCGGCGGGGGCCAGGCAGACGCGCAGCGCGTGCGCCCCGACGGCGTGGCGGCGCACCCCCGCCCACTCGGTGGGCAGCAGCCGGGCGGTGGGCGTGGCGTCGACGCCGGCGCCGGGCGCGAAGTCGGCGAGCGGGAGCAGGCGCAGGGCCGCCTCCAGCACCAGCGGGTGCACGCCGTACCGCTCGGCGTCCGGGTCCCGGGCGTCCTCGGGCAGGCGTACGTCGACGAAGAGCCGATCGGCGGCGACCCACGCGGCCCGGGCCAGCTCCCCGACCAGCGCGCGGTGCTGCGGGGCGGTCAGGTCCACCGGCCGGGCCCCGGTCGGCGGCCAGGTCGGGGCGAGGGCGCCCCGCCCGCTCTCCGGGTCGACCGGGCCGAGCACGGCCTCGGCGACCTCCCGCCACGGCTGCCCCTCGCCGGCCCGGACGTGGCAGTGCGCCACCCGGCGCCGGTGCTCGTCCGGCGCGGAGACGCCGACCTGCACCTCGAGGGTCGGCTCGGCGGGCAGCGGCACCGGGTCGGGGACGCGCAGCCGCTCCACCGTCGGGGTGCCGAGCTGTTCGCCGAGGTGGGTGAGCATGTCCAGCAGGGCGGTGGCGGGCAGCAGCGCGGCGGTGTCGTCACCGGGGGCGGCCAGCCACGGCTGGGTGGCCACGGAGACCTGCCCGGTGCAGACCACCTGCCCGGTGCCGGCGACCGGCAGCACGCCGCCGAGCAGCGGGTGCCCGGCGTCGGCCAGCCCGACGCCGACCGGGCCGCCGGCCACGGCCGAGACGGGCAGCCAGTAGTGCCGGCGCTGGAAGGCGTACGTGGGCAGGTCGACGCGGCGGTGCGGCCCAGGGCCGGCGAGGGCGGCGCGGTCCACGGCGACGCCCCGGACGTGCAGCCGCGCCACGGCGGCGAGCAGCGCCTCGGCCTCGCCGGCGGTGCCCCGGACGGCGGGGACGAAGGCCAGCTCGTCGGCCTCGGCGACGAGGCAGTCCTGGGCCATCGCGGTGAGCACACCGGCCGGGCCGATCTCCAGGAAGGTGGTGACGCCCTGCCCGTGCAGGGCCCGTACGCCGTCGTGGAAGCGGACGGTGCCCCGGACGTGCGCCACCCAGTAGTCGGGCGAGCAGAGCCGGGCCGGGTCGACGGGGTGACCGGTCAGGTTGGACACCACCGGCAGGTGCGGCGTGCGGTACGTGAGGCCGGCGGCCACCGCGCGGAACTCGTCGAGCATCGGCTCCATGCGCGGCGAGTGGAACGCGTGCGACACCCGCAGCCGGCTGGTGCGACGCCCGGCGGCGCGCAGGGTGGCCGCGACGGCCAGCACCGCGTCGGTGTCGCCGGAGACGACCACGCTGGTGGGGCCGTTGACGGCGGCGAGGCCCACCCGGTCGGTCAGGTGGGCGGCGACCTCGGCCTCGTCGGCCTCGACGGCGACCATCGCGCCCCCGGCGGGCAGCTGCTGCATGAGCCGGGCCCGGGCGGCGACGAGCGCCGCCGCGTCGGCCAACGGGAACACCCCGGCCACGTGCGCCGCGGCCAGTTCGCCGACGGAGTGGCCGAGCACCGCGTCGGGGCGTACCCCCCAGGACTCCAGGAGGCGGTACAGCGCCACCTCGAAGGCGAACAGCCCCGGCTGGGTGTAGAGGGTCTGGTCGAGCAGGTCGGCCAGTTCGCCGCCCTCGGCGGCGAGGACGACGTCCGCGACCGGGTGCGGGGCGTGGCCGGCGAGGCAGCGGTCGAGTTCGGCGCAGGCGGCGTCGAAGGCGTCGGCGAAGACCGGGTACGTGGCGTGCAGCTCGCGGCCCATGCCGGCGCGCTGGCCGCCCTGCCCGCCGAAGAGCAGGCCGAGCTGGCCGTCGACGACCCGGCCGGTCAGCACGGTCGGCCCGTCCGGGTCCGGCTCCCCCCGGGTCAGCGCGGTCAGGGCCGTCCGGGCGGTGGCCGGGTCGCCGGCCAGCACCACGGCCCGGTGTTCGAGGGCGGCGCGGGTGGTGGCGAGCGCGTGCCCGACGTCGGCGGGGTCGGCGTCCGCCCCGGGCCCGTCGAGCCAGGTCAGCAGGCGGGCCGCCTGGTCACGCAGCGCCTCGCCGGTGGCCGCCGCGAGCAGCCACGGCACGGGCGGCCGCCGGGTGGCGGAGGCCGCCCCGGGCGACGCCTGCCGGTCCGCGACTCCGGACGACGGCTGCCGGTCCGCGACCCCGGACGACGACTGCCGGTCCGCGGCCCCGGACGACGGCGGATCGGCGGGGGGCGCCTCGACGATGACGTGGGCGTTGGTGCCGCTGATGCCGAACGACGAGACGCCGGCCCGGCGGGGGCGTCGCACCTCGGGCCACGGGCGGGCCTCGGTGAGCACCTCGACGGCGCCGGCGGACCAGTCCACCTCCGACGTCGGGGCGTCCACGTGCAGGGTGCGGGGCAGCTTTCCGTGCCGCATCGCGAGCACCATCTTGATCACCCCGGCGGCCCCGGCGGCGGCCTGGGTGTGGCCGAGGTTGGACTTCAGCGAGCCCAGCCGCAGCGGTTCGGCGTCGCCGCGTCCCGCCCCGTACGTGGCGAGCAGCGCCTGCGCCTCGATCGGGTCGCCCAGCCGGGTGCCGGTGCCGTGCGCCTCGACGACGTCCACGTCGGCGGTGGAGAGCCCGGCCGCGTCCAGCGCCCGGCGGATGACCCGCTCCTGGGCGGGCCCGTTGGGGGCGGTGAGCCCGTTGGACGCGCCGTCGGAGTTGACGGCGGAGCCGCGCAGCACGGCGAGGACGGGGTGTCCGCGCCGGCGGGCGTCGGAGAGCCGCTCCAGCAGCAGCACGGCGACGCCCTCGGACCAGCCGGTGCCGTCGGCGCCCTCGCCGAACGCCTTGCACCGGCCGTCCGGGGCGAGCCCGCGCTGCCGGCTGAACTCCACGAACGCCTGCGGGGTGCCCATCACCGCCACGCCGCCGGCCACGGCGAGGGAGCAGTCGCCCGCGCGCAGCGCCTGAGCGGCCAGGTGCAGCGCGACCAGCGACGACGAGCACGCCGTGTCGACGGTGACCGCCGGTCCCTCCAGCCCCAGCGCGTAGGCGACGCGACCGGAGACGACGCTGCCGGCGGTGCCGACGCCGAGGTAGCCCTCGGTGCCGGGCGGCGCCTGGCGCAGGTTCGCGGCGTAGTCGTGGTGCATGACGCCGGTGAAGACCCCGGTGGCGCTGCCGCGCAGCGAGGTGGGGTCGATGCCGGCCCGTTCGAACAGCTCCCAGGACGTCTCCAGCAGCAGCCGCTGCTGCGGGTCCATGGCCAGCGCCTCGCGCGGGCTGATCGCGAACAGGGTCGCGTCGAAGTCCGCCGCGTCGGTCAAAAAGCCGCCCACCCGGACGTACGAGGTGCCGGGACGGTCGGCGTCGTCGGAGAACAGGTGCGCCAGGTCCCAGCCCCGGTCGGTGGGGAACTCCGTCAGCCCCTCCCGGCCCTCGTCGACCAGGTCCCACAGCTGTTCGGGGGAGGCGACACCGCCGGGGAGCCGGCAGGCCATGGCCACGACGACGACCGGGTCGTCCACCGTGGACGGCGCGGACGGCCGGTCCGCCGCGGGGCCCGGCTGCCCGGTGCCGCCGCGCAGCCGGGCGGCGAGGTGCCGGGCGAGAGCGTCCGGGCTGGGCCGGTCGAACGCGGCCGTGGCGGAGAGCCGTACCCCGGTGGCCCGGGCCAGCCGGTCGCGCAGGGCGACCGCGCTGACCGAGGTGAAGCCGAGTTCCTTGAAGGCCCGGCCGGGGCGCACCGCGGCCGGGCCGGGCAGGCCGGCCACCTCGGCCGTGGCGGCGCGGACCAGATCCAGCAGGAGCCGGTCCCCCTCGGCGGTGCTCAGCCCGGCCAGCCGGCGGCGCAACTCGGCGGCGTCCCGGTCGTCCGTGGCGTCGCGAGCCGCCGCGACGGGCGTACGCCAGGCGGGGTGCGCGGCGTCGGCGTGGCCCGCCGGACGGGCGAGCAGGACCAGGTCGTCGCCGTCGTGGGCCACGTCGAACGCGGCGAGGTCGGCGCGTGCGGCGGCCCGCGCGGCGCCGCTGCCCTCCCCCGGGTGGGCGGTGGCGGGCGACGGCTCCCGGTCGGCGCGCGCGGTCGTGCCGACGACCCGGGCCGGGAGACCGGCGGCCCGGCGGCGGGCGGCCAGGGCGTGCAGGGCGCCGACGGCCGAGGCGGCCCGCTCCTGGCCGGCGGCGCCCAGCAGCAGGGCGGACGGGGCGAGGACGGTGAACGCGGCGGCCGGGTGCCGGGTCGCGGCGTCCAGCGTCCCGGCGAGGCGGAGCAGCCGGGCCACGGCCTCGTCGCCGGTCAGGTCGTCGTCGGACGGGCAGAGGAGGACCCCGCCGGGCGGCTCGTCGCCCGCCCGGTCCGCGGGCAGCGCGGCGGCGTCGGCGCCGGCGGCGACGAGTTCGGCGACCAGGTCCGCCAGGGCGGTCCCGGGCGTGGCGCCGATGTGGAGCAGCCGCAGCCGGCGGACGCGGTGCGCGGCGACGAGGTGTCGGGCCAGCGCCGCGCCGGTCGCCCCGTCGGCGCCGGTGATCAGGACCGGGCGGTCCGGGTCGGCAACGGTCACCGGCCGCGCCGGCACGGCCGCGGGGGCGGGCACGAGGACCGCGTGCAGGGCGGCGCCGGCCCGCAGCGCGACCTGCGCGGCGCCGGCGTCCACCACGGCGGGGAGCAGGGCGGTGGAACCGTCTCCGGCGTCGCGGTCGACCAGCACGATCCGGTCCGGGTACGCGGCCTGCAGGCTGCGCCCGAGGGCCTGGACCGCGCCGGCCGCCGGATCGGGCTCGGGCCGCCCGGCGGCCACGCCGGACGCGGTGGCGGCGCTCCCGGGGGCCGTGTCACCGGGCCCGTCGCTCGCGGCGGCTTCGCCGGCCGGGCCGGTCAGCAGCACCAGCAGGGTACCGGCGAACCGGTCGTCGTCGAGCCAGCCGCGCAGCCGGTCGGCGAGGCCCGCCGCGACGGCGTCGGCCGGCTCGACCAGGAGCACCGTCACGTCGGGCACGTCCGGGGCGTCGCGCAGGGCGGCCAGGTCAGGGTGCGGCCGGAACCGGTCGCCCGGCGACGCCGCGCGCAGCGGTTCCACCAGCGCCTCGCTCCCGCGACCGACGAGCGCCCAGTGGCGGGCGTGGGCGGCGGGGGCCTGCGCGGCCGTCGGGACGGGCGCTTCGACCGGCGGTACGGCGGCCAGGTCGAGCGGCCGCCAGGCGAGCACGCTCAGCGCCTCGTGGTGGCTGCCGTTGACCGCCCGCAGCCGCGCCGGCCGGTCGAGCAGGAGTCGGCGGGTGACCTTGCCGGAGGCGGTACGGGGCACCTGCCCGATCTCGTACAGCTCCTCCGGGACCTTGTGGTAGGAGAGCTTCTCCCGGCAGGCCGCGTACCCGGCCCGGGGGTCGAAGCCCTCCGGCCCGGGCACCACGAACGCCACCGGCACCTCGCCGAGCACGTCGTGCGGCCGGCCGGTCACCGCCACGTCGGCGACGCCGGGCACCCCGCGCAGGGCCTCCTCCACCTCGGCCGGGTGGATCTTCTCGCCACCCCGGATGATCAGTTCCTGGTGCCGCCCGGTGACGAAGATGTTGCCGTCGGCGTCGCGACGGGCCAGGTCACCGGTGCGGTACCAGCCGTCGCGCAGGGCGGCGGCGGTGACCTCCGGCAGGCCGTGGTAGCCGAGCATGACGCTCGGCCCGCTGACCCAGACCTCACCCTCGGCGCCGGTCGGCACGTCCAGGCCGGTCTGCGGGCTGACCAGGCGTACCTCGACGCCGGGCACCGCGCGCCCGCAGGACCCCTCGACGCGGGGCTGGTCCGGCCGGGTGACGGCGATCGAGCCGCAGGTCTCCGTGCTGCCGTACGCGTCGAGCAGCGGCGCGTCGAAGACCTCGTCGAACGCCCGGCGCAGCGCGCCGGTGGTGATCGCCCCGCCGACCAGGCAGACCCGCAGGGCCGGGGCGCGGAAGCCGCTCTCCCGGGCGGCGGTGACCAGGTGGTGGTACATGGCCGGCACCCCGGCCAGCACGGTGGCCTCGTCCTCGTCGACCGCGCGCAGCACGTCGTCGGCGGAGAAGCCGTCGATGAGCCGGGCCGTGGCGCCGACGGCGGTCACGCTGAGCACGCACCCGATGTGGGAGAGGCTGTGGAACAGCGGCAGCGGCCAGACCACCCGGTCGGCGTCGGTGAGCCCGGGGATCGGCACGTAGCAGGCGGCGACGGACCAGAGGCAGGTGCGCTGGGTGGAGAGCACGCCCTTGGGCCGGCCGGTGGTGCCGGAGGTGTAGAGCATCCAGGCGACCTCGTCGAGGCCCAGGTCGTCGCGGGCGTCCACACCCGGCTCGGTGTCGACCAGGTCACGCCACGCGGTGACGCCGGCGGGCGCCGGGCCGTCCCCGGTGACGACGACCCGCAGGGCCGGCCGGTCGGCGCGCAGCCGCAGCAGCTGGTCGAGGTGCCGCGGGTCGGTGACCACCAGCACCGCGCCGGAGTCGTCCAGCAGGTGGGCCAGTTCCGCGTCGGTGCTGTGCGGGTTCACCGGCACGCCGACCGCGGCGGCCCGCGTCACGGCCAGCCAGGTCTCCACTGTCTCCACGCGGTTGCCGAGGCAGAAGGCCACCCGGTCGCCCCGCCCCACCCCGGACGCCGCCAGGTGACCGGCCAGCCGACGGGTCCGCGCCGCCAGGTCGGCGTATCCGACCGCCCGTCGGTCGTCACGGAACGCGACCTTGTTCCCCAACCTGGCGGCGTGCGCCTCGATCAGATCGGACAACGGCTGGATCAGGTCGCTCCGAAGCATGTCACCACATCCGTCCGTCGGCGAGACTTCTCATCCGCGGCGTAGACCCCGCTCGCCGTAGCGGCCCAAGTCTTCCGAGCACCCTGCCGGTGTCCTACCCCTGTCACCCCCTAAGTCGTCCCCAGTTCGGACCGCTGATCCGGTGGTGGGACGGGCCGCAGGTCGATGATGGGGCGACCCCCGCAGACCGTCGAGTCCTGTGCTCCACCCGCCCGTCAGCCGAGGTGCCGTCGTTGGAACGCTGCTGGTTGTTCGCCCGCTCGGCCGTGCCGGCCGACGGGTGCCCGGAGACGCGGGTGACCGAGCTGGTCGGAAGGGTCCTCACCGCGCTGGTCGCCGCCGCCCGCCGGGCCGATCCGGGCATGGATTGGTTCTTCGACCCGGCGGGCTCCCCCGCCGGGCCACACGTGAGCCTCGGCTTCCACGCCGCCCCGGCCGCGCTCGACGTGGTACGGGCGCGGCTGCTCGCGTACGACCCGGGGGTGTCCTTCGCCGCCGACCGGCACGTGGTGCGCGACGCCGCCCGGGGCGGCCCGCTCGCGTCGGCGGGCAGTGACCTGGCCCTGACCCTGCTCGGCGGGGACACTCCCTGGCTGGCCGGCGTCGAGCTGCCGCTGGCCGTGGCGCACCTGCGGTACCTGACGGGGCTGGTGCCGGCGGCCGACCGGCTGGCGTTCCTCTTCCTGCACTGGCAGGAGCGCAGCCAGCGGCTCTCCGGCGCGCAGCGGCGGGACCTGGCCGCGCAGGCGGACGCCGGCGCGGAGAAGATCGTCCTGGCGGCCGGCGACCTGCCGCTGTGCGGGGAGATCGCCGTGGCCTGGCAGCGTTACCTGGACCGGGTGACCGACGTGGTCGGCCGGAACCACCCGGCGACGCCGTCGGGCTTCCTGCTGGCGCACCACGCCCAGCTCACCCACGACCGCTGGGGCATCGGGCCGGACGTCGACTCGCTGGCCGCGCTGGCGCTGCGCCTGTCGATGGTCCGGGAACGCCCGGTCGCCGCCGCGCCGGTGCCCGTCGTCCCGAGGAGGCAGCAGCCACATGCACGCGTGCGCACCTGACCCTTGCTCCCCCGCCGAGCCGGCCCGCATCGAGGTGGCGCTCGGCGAGCGCGCGTACCCGGTGCTGATCGGCCCCGGTGTGCGCCACCGGCTGCCGGCGGAGGTGGCGCGGATCGGCGCGCGCCGGGTCGTGGTGGTCTCGGCCCGGCCGCCGGAGTGGACGCCCGACCCGGGTGTGCCGCACCGGGTGGTGCCGGCCCGCGACGGCGAGCACGACAAGAACCTCGCCACGGTCGAGCAGCTCTGCCGGGCGTTCGCCGAGTTCGGGCTGACCCGCGCCGACGCGGTCGTCTCCTGCGGCGGCGGCACCACCACGGACGTGGTCGGGTTGGCCGCCGGCCTCTACCACCGGGGCGTCGCGGTGATCCACCTGCCGACCTCGCTGCTCGCCCAGGTCGACGCCAGCGTCGGCGGCAAGACCGCGGTCAACCTGCCGGAGGGCAAGAACCTCGTCGGGGTGTACTGGCAGCCCCGGGCGGTGCTCTGCGACACCGAGCACCTGGGCACGCTGCCGGAGCGGGAGTGGCGCAACGGCTACGGGGAGATCGCCCGGGCACACTTCATCGGCGCGGGCGAGCTGCGCGACCGCCCGGTGGCGGAGCAGATCGCCGCCTGCGTGGCGCTGAAGGCGCGGGTGGTGGCCGCCGACGAGCGCGACTCCGGTCTGCGGCACATCCTCAACTACGGTCACACGCTGGGGCACGCGTTGGAGCGGGCCACCGACTTCGGCCTGCGGCACGGCGAGGCGGTAGGCGTCGGCACGGTCTTCGCGGGGCGGCTGGCCGGCGTCCTCGGCCGCGTCCCGGCCGACCGGGTGGCCGAGCACCGCGAGGTGGTGGCGGGCTACGGCCTCGACACCGCGCTGCCCGGCGGCGTCGACCACGACGAGCTGGTCGCGCTGATGCGGCGGGACAAGAAGGCCACCTCGGGCCTGTCCTTCGTCCTGGACGGCCCGGCCGGGCCCGAACTGGTCGCCGACGTCCCGGAGCCCGCCGTGCGTACCGCGCTGGCCGGCATGTAGCGACGGGCACCCCGACCACGGCCGGCAGCCCGGCCCAGGTGGGCCGTCGTCCGAGCAGGGCGCGGAGGATCGGCTCGGCACGGGTGAGGCCGGCGACCGCGCACGGAGTTTCGCCCGGCACGGAACCGACGCCGCTGCGGCCGACGGGCGACGGCGGGCCGTCCCCCGGACCGCCACCACGGCCCGGGGGACGACGCGTCAACCGCCCAGCGCCCGCTGGATCTGCGCGACCAGCACCCCGCAGGCGTACCGGTCCGCGGCGCCGACCATGCCGACGATGGTCGCCGGCAGCGGGCCGTTGTCCGTCTCCGCCGGGTCGTGGTGCATGAACGCGACGAACTGCCCCCGGTCGATGAACGGCGCGAGGATCGGCTCGGCGTCGACGCCGGGGCGCAGCGAGAAGAACGTGGTCATGGCGCACGGGTGCTGCCCCAGCAGCGAGCTGCGGTGCAGCACCGACGAGGTGGCCCCGCTGACCCGGAAGTTCGGGTCGATGACCCGCAGCTCGCCGTCCCGACCGATCCCGGCGTCGAAGGAGCAGTACCCCCGGTACCCGAGAGCACTGGCCTTTCGGACCCCTACGGTCAGCGCTTCGATCAGCTCCGCCGGCGGCTGGTCGTCGTCCAGCACACAACCGACCCACGTCGAGGTGGGCTGCGGCAGGTGTACGGACGCACCGAAGTAGTGCACCGCTCCGCTCTCCGTCACGCCGAACTGGATTCCCCAGATCGTCCGGAAGGGCACCTCCTCCTCGACGATCCACCGATCGCTGACCTGTTCCAGCTGGTTGAACAGTGCCCGGTGCCGCCGGTCCTGCAACCGTCTGGTGAAGATCGCGATTCCGCTGAACACCTCGACGCCGGCCGGTTTGACCACCGCCGGCCGCCGGTCCTGCTGCACGATGCGGCGCACCTCGGCGGGGGTGGCGACCTGGCGACGGGGCAGGTATTCCGGTGCGATCAGTGTTTCCAGGGTGGTCTTGTTGTTGAGGCGGGCCAGCAGGTCCGGGGACACCCGGGCGCGCGCGGCCCGCAGCTGCGGATCGTGCGGGGGGAACTGGAACTCCAGCGTCTCGCCCCGCTCGGCGGCGTCCCGGGCGAACTGCACCGCCTGCGCGCCGGAGCGGAACTCGCGCAGATCACTCGGTGTCTTGAGACCGCACCGGCTGAGCAGACGCAGCGACTTTTCCGCGCTGGAGCCGGTGCTGCAAATGGCCGACGCCTGGTGCGGAAGGGTCAGGTGGAGACCGGTGATCATGTCCAGCCCGTTGTACAGGGCGGCGCCCGCACCCGCGAGATAGCGGCTGCCGGCGGTCGTCACCGGATCGGGTGGCCGGGCCAGGACCACCCCGTCGTGGGCGAACACCTGCACCTGGATAGGTCCATCCATTGGATCTCCTGACATGCCGGCCCACAAAGGGCCTCGGGGTGGCACGGAGTCCGGGTGCGCAACGACCACGAACAGCGGAGAACGTGGACGGATGCGTGCGCTCCCGGTCCTGATGAGGCCGCTCGGCCACGAGAGTCGGGCGTACCGCGTGCACCGACCGGACGGTCCCTGACTGGACCGGCCAGGCAGCGGGCTGGCTTGTGGTCAGCGCTGCGTTCGGCAAGGTGCACACCAACAGGCGGTGGCTGAATTGCCAGTCACCGACTGGGTCATGATCGGGAAAGCATAGTCAATCCTCATTTCCCCGGGATGGGCCGGTCAGCCGACCGTGGGCGGCCCTTTCCGCCGCCGGCATCGCCAATTCTCCGATCCGAACCCTGGACCCGGGCTGACCGAATAGCCGTTTTCGGAGAAGCCCTCGGGATCGTTCTCCGTCGAAACCGGACATTCGTGCATCGACCCTCTCGGAGGGCACCAACCATCCACTATAGAAAAGATATAGCCGCGTGTGCTCTCGCTGAAATGTTGTGGCATCAGGCCGAAATCCCGATCGAGCGTCGCCGGCAAACACCACACTGACCAGCACAAATTGCCGACCCGGCGGCGGCTGGGCCGGACGCCGCCCGGCGGCCGGTCATTACCGCGGACGTATCCTCGGCGGTCCCCGGCCGGAATCTCCGGCCGTCACGCTAGGGGTCGACGCGTGGATCTCTAGGGGTGTACGCCGCTCCACCGCGCTTCGTAGGGTCGGGCCCCATCGGTTCGTCGTTCCCTTTTTCATTGCACCGGACGGGGAACGAATGTGGGTGCGCGGCGCCCCGGATGGACGGGAGGCGCCGGTGATCGGATCGGGCACCGACCTGCTCCTTTCGATCGACGACGTGCCGGCGACCCGGAATCCGGACGGTGACCCCGTCGGGGTCGCACCGCCGTCCGCGCCCGCCCACACGAATCGGCCGCGGCGCCCGCGAACCGCCCCTGCCGCGCCGACCGGAGTGCGCCCGCTGGTGCGGCACCGGGGCCCCGCGCCCTCCGGTCACCCCCTTTCGATCGGAGGTTGAGCTGATGTCTGTCGGGTTCGATGGTGCGCGGGCCGTGGACGGCGCCGTCGACGCCGGGGCGCTGGACCTGGTGGGGGATCTGCGCCGGCCGACGGTGTGGCCGGCGCGGGCCGCCTCGGTGCACCGGGTGCTGCCCTCCTGGTCGCCGGGCGTCGGGCCGGCCGGCGACGTCGTGGTGGCGGGCCTCGTGGCGGTCCTGGCCCGTTGGACGGCCCAGGAGCAGGTGGTGGTGGGCCTGTCGTCCGGTGGCGGCGGATCGGTGCTGCGGGTGGACGTGGCGGGTGATCCGGGTTTCCCCGAGCTGGTGACGCGGGTGCGCTCGGCGCTGGCGGCGCCGGTGGCCGTGGGCCGGGAGCCGGTGGGTCCGGTGGTGCTGGGGCTGGTGGACGCCCCGGTGGTGGACGCGGGGCCGGACGTGGTGGACGTCGACCTCGTGGTCGGCGTGGCGTCGGACGGGTCGGCGCTGCGGGTGGACTACGCGGCGGAGGGTTTCTCGGCGCAGTGGGTGCGGGGTCTGGTGGATCAGGTCGTGGTGCTGGTCTCCGCCGGGTTGGCGCGGCCGGAGGTGGGATTGTCGGCGTTGCCGCTGCTGGGGGACGCGGAGCGGGAACGGCTGTTGGCGTGGGGCCGGGGTCCGGTGCGTGAGGTGCCGGGTCAGCCGATCCACGAGTTGGTGCTGGAGTGGGCGCGGCGCACGCCGGAGGCGGTGGCGGGTGTCGCGGGCGGGGAGGTGCTGACGTACGGGGAGCTGGACCGCCGGTCGGCCGTGCTGGCGGCGTATCTGCGGTCGCTGGGTGTGGGCGCGGGTGACGTGGTGTCGCTGGCGCTGGAGCGCGGGCTGTGGTCGTTGGTGGCGACGACTGCGGTGTTGCGGGCGGGTGCCGCGTACACGCCGATGGACGTGTCGTGGCCGGTGGAGCGGATGCGCGTGTTGTTGGCCGACCACGGCGCGCGGGTGGTGCTGACCGTAGGTGCGGTGGCGCCCCGAGTTCCTTGTGGCGACGGGGTGTCGGTGGTGGCGTTGGACGACGACTGGCCGGTGGTGCAGTCGGGTGAGCCGGTGGAGCTGCCGGTGGTGCCGGCGTCCGCGCCGGCGTTCGTGATCTACACGTCGGGTTCGACGGGTACGCCGAAGGGTGTCGTGCTGACGCACGAGAGGCTGACGAACTTCCTGGCGTGGATGACCGACGAGTGCGCCATCGGCCCCGACAGCCGGATGCTGCATTCGGCGGCACCGGTCTTCGACGCCGCCTTCGGGGAGATCTTCGCGACGCTCACCGGTGGTGGCCGCGTCGTCGTCTGTTCCCGCGACGACCTGCTCGACGCGCGCCGGCTCACCGAACTCATCAACACCCACGACGTCACGCACACGTTCGGACCGGCCACCAACGTCGCCCCGCTCGACCCGGCCGCCTGCCCGGGTCTGCGCTGCATCATCTTCGGCGGCGAGGCCGTCCCGCCGCAGCTGGCCCAGCGGTGGCTGGCGGCCGGTACGCGGGTGGTGAACGCGTACGGGCCGGCGGAGATCGCCGTGGCGTGCTCGTGGTTCGACGCGTCGGCAGGTTGGGGCGGGGCGTACGTGCCGATCGGCTGGCCCATGCCCAACCGGCAGATCCGCGTCGTCGACGGCGCGCTCGACCTCGTCCCCATGGGTGTTCCCGGCGAAATCCTCATCACCGGCTTCGGAGTCGCCGACGGCTACCTCAACCGCCCCGAACTCACCGCCCAACGCTTCGTCACCGACCCGTACGG
>NZ_JBEYRY010000019.1:0-40991 GCF_040704175.1 Micromonospora sp. NPDC047812
CAGCCAAACCGAAGCCTGACCAGTCCGGGGTATAAATCAATTTGGCACTGGCTTATCAAGCACCCTGTTGAGTTCTCAAAGAACAACCACACACCACTCAGGCGTCCCACATCGTGGGAACCCGCTTGGGGCAACTCCTCTAACTTACTTGGTTCACTTCCCGCCGTCAACCTCGCGTTTGAGGTGATCCAGGAAAGCGCTCCGGGTCCACGATGACGCTCGCCGTATCACGGCGGTCGTTGCTGTCGTGGGAAACCGCAGACCGGCCGATTGCCACTCCGTGGCCATCCGCCCGGCTCCTGCCGGCTTTCGAACTCTACCCGGTCGGCCTCGCGATCGCAACCCCGTCTTGGAGTGTCCTCGCACCGCCCGGATCCTCAGCCTCGTTCGGCGTCTCCGCCACGAGCCTGGTGCCGTTGTCGGCCGGTTTGTCCGGCCTCCCGCGTGCAGAGAGAAAGTTACGCCGCCCGCCCGGAGAAGGCAAATCGGCGTCTGTCACTGCGTGCCCCGGAACGGCCGCCGGCTACGTCCAGATCGACCTGAACGCGACCGTCGACGGCGAGGACGTGCCGGGCGGCTCCGCGGCGGTCGCGCATTCGTGATGACCGCGTGGGGTCCGAAGGCGGCCCCGCCGTGCCAGAGTGTCTGTCATGGCTGACCTCCCGCGCACCCGGGTGACCGTGCTCGCCGAGGACGCGCTGACGGGACTGCTGCTGCCGTTCTGGCAGCTGGTCATCGGCGCCTTCGTGGTCTTCGTCGTCCTGGTCTCGGTGGCTCGGCTGGCCCGCCGGGGTCGCTCCCGCATGACGACGGCACTCCTGGTCACGGCCGCCGCGATCGCCGGCTTCGCCGTGCTCGGCGTACTGCTTCAGGGGTGAGCGTCAGAGGCGGCGGTTCGCCAGGCTCGGCAGCTCGGCGCGGATGGTCCGCAGCCGGTCGAGGTCGAGGTCGGCGACCGCCAGGCCCGGGCCGTCGGGCACCTGGGTGAGCACCGTCCCCCACGGGTCGACCACCATGCTGCGCCCGTAACAGGTCCGGCTCGGCTCGTGGTCGCCGGTCTGCCCCGCCGCGGCGACGAAACACTGGTTCTCGATCGCCCGCGCGCGGAGCAGCACCTCCCAGTGATCCCGACCCGTGTGGACCATGAAGGCCGCCGGCACCACGAGCAACTGGGCCCCGCCCTCGACCACGAGCCGCCGGTACAGCTCCGGGAACCGGAGGTCGTAGCAGATCGACAGGCCGACGCGAAGACCCTCGACGTCGACGACCACCGGCTGGTCGCCCGGGGCCACCGTCGCCGACTCCAGGTAGGAGACCCGGCCGGGGATCTCCACGTCGTACAGATGGATCTTGCGGTAGCTGGCGGCGAGCGTGCCGGAGCGGTCGAAGACCAGGGAGGTGTTCCAGGTGCGGGCCGGGTCCGGCCCGCGCTCACGGATCGATCCGGCGATCAGCCAGATGCCCAGTCGCCGGGCGACGCCGGCGAAGAACTGGCCGACCTCGCCGTCGACCGGCTCCGGTTCGGGGAGGCCCGCGGTGGGACCGAGGTAGTCGACGCACTCGGGCAGGAGCGCCAGGTCCGCGCCGGCCGCCGCCGCGCGTTCCAGCAGGGTCTCGGCAGCCGCGAGGTTCGCCTTACGGTCTTCCCGGGAGTTGAGCTGGCAGACGGCGACGCGCATGGGATCAGCGTACGACCGGAGCGGGCGCGGCGACAGCGTCGAAGGGCGTTGGCGGGGCTCCCGGGTCACGGGGGTCGAGCCTCCGGCGCCGGACGGATCGGGGCGGACGGCGTCAAGTTCCCGGAGTCGTGCAGCGTCGACGCGGCGGACATCGCGACCACCCAGACGGCACCGCGCCCGACCGGAGCGGTCGGGCGCGGCGACGGTGGATCAGGCCGACTTCTCCTCGCGGTCCCGCCGGGCACGCCGGCCGGTGAACTCGCGGGGCACGATCGTCGGGTTGACGTTCTCGAGCACCACCTCCCGGGTGATCAGCACCCGGGCGGCGTCGGGGTTGCTCGGCACCTCGTACATCACGGAGAGCAGGACCTCTTCCATGATCGCCCGCAGGCCGCGGGCGCCGGTGCCGCGCAGCATCGCCTGGTCGGCGATCGCCTCCAGGGCCGGCGGCTCGAACTCCAGCTCGACGCCGTCGAGCTCGAAGAGGCGCTGGTACTGCCGGACCAGGGCGTTGCGCGGCTCGGTGAGGATGCGCACCAGGGCGGTGCGGTCGAGGCTACGCACGTTGGTGATCACCGGGAGCCGGCCGATGAACTCGGGGATCAGCCCGAACTTCAGCATGTCCTCCGGCATGACCTGGCTGAAGATGTCGTCGGTCGACCGCTCGGAGACCGACCGGAGCCGGGCGCCGAAGCCCGTGCCGCCGTGACCGGTGCGGGCCTCGATGATCTGGTCGAGACCGGCGAAGGCGCCACCGCAGATGAACAGCACGTTGGTGGTGTCGATCTGGATGAACTCCTGGTGGGGGTGCTTGCGCCCGCCCTGCGGCGGCACGTTCGCCACCGTGCCTTCCAGCATCTTCAGCAGCGCCTGCTGGACGCCCTCGCCGGAGACGTCCCGCGTGATCGACGGGTTCTCCGACTTACGGGCGATCTTGTCGACCTCGTCGATGTAGATGATGCCGGTCTCGGCGCGCTTGATGTCGTAGTCGGCGGCCTGGATCAGCTTGAGGAGGATGTTCTCCACGTCCTCGCCGACGTAGCCGGCCTCCGTGAGCGCGGTGGCGTCGGCGATGGCGAAGGGCACGTTCAACATCCGGGCCAGGGTCTGCGCCAGGTGGGTCTTGCCGCATCCCGTCGGGCCGAGCAGCAGGATGTTGGACTTGGCCAGCTCGACGGCGTCACTGCCGGAGCCCGGCGCGCCGGCCGCCTCGGCCTGGATCCGCTTGTAGTGGTTGTAGACCGCGACGGCGAGCGCCTTCTTGGCCTGGTCCTGCCCGACGACGTAGGTGTCGAGGAACTGGCAGATCTCCATCGGCTTGGGAAGCTCTTCCCACTTCACCTCGCCGGACTCGGCCAGCTCCTCCTCGATGATCTCGTTACAGAGATCGATGCACTCGTCGCAGATGTAGACCCCGGGCCCTGCGATGAGCTTCTTGACCTGCTTCTGCGACTTACCGCAGAACGAGCATTTCAGTAGGTCGCCGCCGTCACCGATCCGTGCCACCTACGTTCTCCCTGCACTCGTCGGCCGGAGACCCGGCCCTCGCCTGCGGACGTGGAAGCGTCCGCCTCGTTTCACCCCGCTCGTTCACCCCGCCGGCGGACCGGTGGAGCGGCACAACCCGACGTTACCCGCTGGCGGAGGTTTCTCCGACCCCCAAAACGGGTGTGTCAGACGGTCGGCCGGGAGCGCACTCCCGGCCGACCGCGACCCGAGCGTTTCAGCTGGCGGCGTTGGCCGCCAGCAGGCCCTTCTTGCGGCTGGTGAGGATGGTGTCCACCAGCCCGTACTCCTTGGACTCCTCGGCCGTCATGATCTTGTCACGGTCGATGTCCTTGCGGACCTTCTCGATCGGCTGGTTGCAGTGCCGGGAGAGCATCTCCTCGAGCTGCGTACGCATCCGCAGGATCTCCCGGGCCTGGATCTCGATGTCCGAGCCCTGCCCGTAGCCGCCCTCGGTGGCCGGCTGGTGGATGATGATCCGCGAGTTCGGCAGCGCCATCCGCTTGCCCGGGGTGCCGGCGGCCAGCAGCACGGCCGCCGCGCTGGCGGCCTGGCCGAGGCAGACCGTCGAGATGTCCGGCCGGACGTACTGCATGGTGTCGTAGATCGCCGTCATGGCGGTGAACGAACCACCGGGCGAGTTGATGTACATGATGATGTCGCGGTCCGGGTCGGTGCCCTCGAGCGTCAGCAGCTGCGCCATCACGTCGTTGGCCGACGCGTCGTCGACCTGGACGCCGAGGAAGATGATCCGGTCCTCGAAGAGCTTGTTGTAGGGGTTGGATTCCTTGACCCCGTACGACGTGCGCTCGACGAACGACGGCAGGACGTAGCGGTTGTGCACGGCCGCGAACTGGGGCGGCAGGCTCAGGTCGGTCATCGTCAGCTCCTCAGCTCAGGGTCCCGGCGCCATCCGGAACCTGCGCGGCCCCGATGATCACCTTGTCGATGAAGCCGTAGTCCAGGGCCTCCTGGGCGGTGAACCAGCGGTCGCGGTCGGAGTCCGCCTCGATCTGCGCCTGGCTCTGGCCGGTGTGGTGCGCGACCCGCTCCTGGAACATCCGCTTGGTGTAGAGCATCTGCTCCGCCTGGATGGCGATGTCGGACGCGGTGCCGCCCAGACCGCCGGAGGGCTGGTGCATCATGATCCGCGCGTGCGGCAGGGCGTAGCGCTTGCCCTTGGTGCCGGCGCAGAGCAGCAGCTGACCCATGGACGCCGCCATGCCCATCGCCACGGTCGAGACGTCGTTGTCGATGAACTGCATGGTGTCGTAGATCGCCATGCCGGAGTAGACCGAACCGCCCGGCGAGTTGATCCAGAGGTTGATGTCGCGGTCCGGGTCCTCCGCGGCGAGCAGCAGGAGCTGCGCGCAGATGCGGTTGGCGACCTGGTCGGTCACCTCGCTGCCCAGGAAGATGATGCGTTCCTTGAGCAACCGGTTGTAGACCGAGTCGTCGAGGTTGCCAATGGTGTCGCCACCGCGGGCATCGATCGCCCGGAGCGGCTTCGCTTGGATGTGCATGTCGGTCATGGCAGCCCTTCGCTCTCCGTACCGTCCTACCCGACACTAACCGCTCAGCCGGATGGCAGAGCGCCGGTCCGGGCAGTGTTCGCTATCAGCGCAGCACCGCCGAGGCGTACCCGAAAAGGGAATCGGCCGCCGTCCGCCGCAGACGGCGGACGGCGGCCTCCCCGCACCGTCAGTGCTCGTGGTTGTGCTCGGCCTCGCTCTCGGCGCGCAGCGCGTCGAGGGTGACCTCGTTGCCCGCCGAGTCCTTGATCTTGATGCGCTCCATGACCGAGGCCAGGGCCTTGCCCCGCCGCACGTCACCGAAGACGGCACCGGCCGCGCCCGAGCGGACCAGCTGGTCGTAGTACTGCTGCGGAGCCATCCCGGCGCGCTGGGCCCGGTGCACGATCTCGTGGCCGAACTCGTCGTCGGAGACCTGCACGTCCTCGGCGTCGGCCAGGGTGTCCAGCAGCAGCTGGACCTTGACGCCCTCGGTCGCCGCCTCGGTCAGCTCGGCGTCGATCTGCTCCTCGGTCTTCTCCTCGGCCGCGAGGTACTCCTCCAGGGAGGCGCCGATCCGCTCGAGCTGGTCGATCATCGCCTGCTTGCGGTTCTCGACCTCCTCGCGGATGACGCCCTCCGGCGCCGGCACCTCGGCGGCGGCCACCATCTGCTCCAGCGCCTTGTCCCGGGCGGCGTAGATCTGCTCGACCCGCTTGCCCCGGGTGACCCGCTCGCGCAGGTCGCCGCGCAGCTCCTCGATGGTGTCGAACTCGCTCGCCATCTGGGCGAACTCGTCGTTGAGCTCCGGCAGCTCCTTCTCCTTGACCGTGCGGACGGTCACCGCCACCTCGGCGTCGCGGCCGGCGAAGTCGCCGCCGACGAGCTGGGTGGTGAAGCTGGTGTTCTCGCCGGCGGCCAGGCCGACGACGGCCTCGTCCAGGCCCGGGAGGAGCTGCTTGCTGCCGACCTCGTGGGAGATGTTGCTGGCGGAGCCGCCCGGCACGTCCTCGCCGTCGACGGTCGCGTTCAGGTCGATCTGGACGTAGTCGCCCTCCTGAGCGGCCCGCTCGACGGTCTTCAGGGTGGCGAACCGCTCGCGCAGGCTCTTCACCTGCTCGTCGATCTCGCTGTCGTCGATCTGCAGCTCGTCGACGGTCACCTCGATGGTGGCCGGGTCCGGCAGGGTGATCTCCGGGCGGACGTCGACCTCGGCGGTGAAGTTCAGCGAGTCACCGTCGTTGAACTCGGTGATCTCGACCTCGGGGCGGCCGAGCGTCTTCAGGTCGTGCTCGCGGACGGCGGCGAGGATGTTCTGCGGGATGGCCTCCTGCACCGCCTCGTTGAGGACGGTGCCCCGGCCGACCCGCTGGTCGATCACGGCCGCCGGAACCTTGCCCTTGCGGAAGCCGGGCACCTGGACCTGCTGCCCGATCTCCCGGTACGCCTTCCTGAGGCTCGGCTCGAGCTCGACGAACGGCACCTCGATGGCGAGCCGCACGCGCGTCGGGCTCAGAGTCTCGACGGTGCTCTTCACAGGCGTACTCCTTGACGGATCTCGGTTTTAGTCTGGGCGTGATAAGCCCATCGAGTGTAGGCGAGCCGGCCGGACGCACCGGCAGCGGCCGGGCACCGCGCGGAGGGCGACCCCGGCGGCCGGCCGCGGACGACAGTCGGGGTGGCGGGATTTGAACCCACGGCCCCTCGCTCCCAAAGCGAGTGCGCTACCAAGCTGCGCCACACCCCGTGGCGACCAGCAGTGTATGCCGTCGCGACGCGCCGGACGTGCCGGGGCGTCCCTCAACGCGCCGAAGGGGGACCAACCGGGCATCCGGGCGCTCCCGGCGGGTCGCCGCGACCCGCCGGGACACGGCCGAGCGGGCCGCACGGGTCATTGGGTACGCTGTCGGCGCGCCCGCAACCACCGGGGCGCATGCGGGCGTAGCTCAATGGCAGAGCTTCAGTCTTCCAAACTGACGGTGCGGGTTCGATTCCCGTCGCCCGCTCCACGAAAATGGCCCAGGTCAGCGGCGTTCTCGCCGAGCCTGGGCCGCTCTCGTTCCAGGACTCGGACGACACGAGCCACCTTCCAGGCCACAACCTAGGCAGCATCAGCCTCGCGAGAGCTGCGCAGAGCGCCGACGACCACCAGTCCCATGCCGGCGAGCGCGATTACCGCCTCCATGGCGGACGACATCTGGGGAAAGCCCTCCGTCGAGGTGCTCACCCTCATTCCTGGGTGCAGAAAGGCGGCGTCGGGAGGTTCGGCCACGACCCACCAGCCTGACCATGCCGTGGCGAGATCCAAGCAGACGCGAGCCGCTGTGAGGCACAGCAGGAACATCCCCAGCGGGAGCAGCCCGCGCCTGTCGGCGCGCCGCCCCGACAGAGCGAGCGCCCCCACGGCCACGAGGGCAGCGAGCAGCGCCGGCCACACCATCGCGAGCAGGTCGAGCAACGGATAGCGGCCGAGATCCCGCGCGGAGTTCAGCCCGAACCAGACGAGCACCAGCAGTGCGAGGACTGTCGTCGCCACACCCCGCCGTCTGCCACGCGACGGTAGCGCCAACACGCCGGCCGCGAGACAGAGGACGCCAAGCAGCAGACCCAGCGCGGTGAGCCTTTCCCGCTCAATCGTCGCCCGCCAGCGCGCCAACTCGGACGTCTTCGCCACCCCTTGGCCGTACGTCAGCCAGCCTGCTTCATCGGCCTGCTCCTGGTACCCCAGCAGCCTCACCGCCACCACGGCAAGTAGCCCGACACCGGCGGCAACGATCCACCTCACGCGGCGTGCGCCTCGGTCGACCAGGGCGTAGCCGAGCAGTGCGAGCAGCATGACCAGGCCGAACCGCAGCGACGCGGCCGGCATGGCGAGCAGCGCCGCCGCAACCGAAAGCAGACCAGCCGCGACGGATGCAACGAGCAGGCCGATCGAAAGACGCACAGCGGAGATCGTGACACAGGAGCCGGAAGTGCACGTGGCCCCGGAATGTCAGGCGGACCGGGATCGGCATCGACCTGAAACCCTTACTTGTTCAGGCACTCAGCTGCGCTCTGGTAGTAGTCGTCGATCGGCTGGCGCGCCCCATCGAACAGCGCCGGCCGTGCCGACCGAAGCGGGTTCGCGTGGTGGCGGCGGCGATCTCCCGCTCCCGCCTGTCGGCGTGCTGGTGATCAGGGCCGCCCGACAGCCGTCATGACCGGGGCTAGAGGCTGTAGACGGTCAGCTTCGTGCCGTCGGTGACATACACCCTGCCGTAGGTGACCACGAGCTGGTCGACCGCGCCGGTGAACGCTGGCGCTTTCAGCGGGGCACCGTCGACCGGGTTCAGGGTGTACACCCGGTCGCTCTTGGCGGTGACGTACAAGACACCACCCGCGATGATCGCCCGCTGGTGCTGGCTCTCCGGAATGCTCCGGCTCCAGATCGTGGCGCCGGTACTGCGGTTCACCGCGGAGACGGTGCCCCCGGTGGAGGTGACGTACAGCCTGGTCGGGGTGACCACCACGAACCTCGGGTACAGGTTCGACGCGAGCCAGGTCAGGGTGCCGGTCGTCGCGTCGAGGACCTGCAGGCTGTGCCCCCACCCGACGTAGAACCTGGTCCCCGCTTCGTCGGCCGCGAGCGGCCGGTACTCACGGTTCTCAGTGGTGTGGATGATCCTGCCGGTGACGATGTCGACGATGCTGCTCGTCAGGGGTCCGCCACTAGTTCCGGTTCCGGAGACAACGACGCGACCGTTCGCCGAGACCGGCTGTTGCATGTACTGGTTGCGCTGCCACAGCAGCTGTCCGTCGGCGATGCGGTAGGCGCGCGTGTCAATGCTGTAGCGGCTTTCGCCGGAGACCACGACGACGCCCCGGTCGACGAGGATCTGCGTAACCCAGCCCTCGTCGTCGAAGTCCCGGACCACCGTCCCGGTCATAGCGTTGAGCACGAAGATCTGGCTGGAATCGGCGCCAGGCATGGCGGGGCTGTCGTTCACCGCCAAGACGATCTGGCCTGCCGTGTGGACGATCTGCGAAGGCCAGCGGAACCTCTCCGGGTCCGGCTCGAAGCGCCACCTCTGCGCGCCGGTCTCCTCGTCGGTGGCCGTGACACCAGTGTCATCCTGCGTGTACACGAGTCCGTCGGCGACGACCGGTGCACGCTGGCCGGTCCGGGCCGGGGTGCCGGTGTACGCGAGCTCGAGGTTCGGGACGGTCGGGACCGTCACCCTCGACTCGTTGGGATTGAATCCGCTGTTGCTGACCAGGTAGCCGGACATGGCCCACCAGCCCGTGCCGCCCGCGGCGGCCGGCGCCGCCGGCACCGCCACCGTCGCCACGAGCACCGCGGCAGCGGTCAACACCTTCAGTGGATGCTTCACCCGTACCTCCCCCGTTGGCGCGGCGTCGCACAACCCCGCGCTTTGTCTTTCCTCCCCGGTGTCGTGCCGGGATGCGTCCCTGCTGCCCCGGTGCCGCAGTGCCGGTGATCTTATGGCTCGAACGACGTCCATGGTTGCCCGTGCCGATCCACAGACTCCGGCCCAGGCCAGCGTCGTCGTCGCCGCGCCTGGCCGCTCTCGCGCCAGCCCAGCCGGAGGTAATCTCCTCAGACCCGGATGCGCGGCCTCGTGGTCGGTCACGGGCCATCCGTGGAAGTGAGCCAGCGCAGCGTGACTTGCGCAGCCCGATGCCGCACCACCGCCAGGTGAGTCCTCGGGTACTGGTCGGCGAGCGGCGCCACGACGATCGGAAGGCGACCGCCGTGCGACGTGGGTAGTCTTTCGGCGTGGAGCTTGATGATCTTCCGCTTGCGGAGTTCGCGTTTCCGGGACCGCTGCGGGACAGCCTGGTGGCCGCGATCCTGTCCGGCGCGAAGACCTCGACGTCCAGCCTCGTGCTCGGCTACGAGCGGACGGACGAGCCGCTGCCCGAGGTCGGGCAGCGATCGGCGGTGGTCGACTCGGCGGGCCGGCGGGTCGCGGTGATCGAGACGACCGACGTGCGGGTGGTCCGGCTCGGCGACGTCGACCTGCAACACGCCCTCGACGAGGGCGAGGGGTACGGGTCCGTGGCGCAGTGGCGGGCCGGGCACGAGACGTTCTGGCACAGCGCGGAGGTGCGCGCGGAACTGGGCGACCCGGGCTTCACCGTCGACGACGACACCGAGGTGCTGCTGGAGCGCTTCCGGCTGGTGCACACCGTCTGAACGCCCGTTGCCGTAGGCGGCGACCCCGGGCGTACGGCGGCGTACGCCGCACGCCCGGGTCGGACGCCGCTCAGCCCCAGTTCTGCGGGGCGGGCTGGCGGGTGGTGGCGTTCAACCGGTTGAAGAAGTTGGTGGTGGCGAGCCAGAGCACCAGCGCGGCCAGTTCCTTCTCCTCGAAGTGCCGGGCGGCCTCGTCCCACACCTCGTCGGGCACGGGGTCGGCCCGGTCGGCGAGGCGGGTGGCGGCCTCGGCGAGCGCGAGCGCGGCCCGCTCCGCGTCGGTGAAGTACGGCGTCTCCCGCCAGGCGGCCAGCGCGAACAGCCGCTCCTCGGTCTCCCCCGCCTTCCGGGCGTTGCGGGCGCCGGAATCGACGCACGCGCTGCACCCGTTGATCTGGCTGGCCCGCAGGTGGACCAGTTCCAGGGTGCTCCCGGGGACGCCGGCCGAGTGGGCCGCCTTGTAGAGCAGATTGATCGCCTTCACCGTGTCGGGGAGCAGCGTCGCGGGGTTCTGCATACGGGCCTGCATGGACATGTCGCATCGTCCTTCCTGTTACGCTGCCGGCCTTCGCCGTCGCAGCGCTCCTGGTTCCTCACCCTGCTGTCGACAGCCGGAGGAGCGACGTGACAGATGTGACCCGGGCCACGCCAGAACGGGACAACCGCCGGGGTGGCGATGCCGTGAGCGACACCGACCTGCTCGCCGAGCGCTTCGAGGAGCAGCGCCCCCGGCTGCGTTCCGTGGCCCGGCGGATGCTCGGCTCCGCAGCCGAGGCCGACGACGCGGTACAGGACACCTGGCTGCGGCTCAGCCGCGCCGACGCCGACGCCATCGACAACCTGCCGGGCTGGCTCACCACCACCGTCGGGCGGGTCTGCCTCGACCGGCTGGGCTCCAGCGCCGCGCGGCACGAGCGACCCACCGACGTGGTCACCGACGAGTCGGCCACGTCCGGAGCCGGCGAGGTCGACCCCGAGCGGGAGGCGATGCTCACGGAGTCGGTCGGGCGCGCGCTGGACGTGGTGCTACGGACCCTCGGCCCCACCGAACGGCTGGTGTTCGTGCTGCACGACATGTTCGCGGTCTCCTTCGACGAACTCGCGCCCGTCGTCGACCGCAGCCCGGCCGCCGTACGGCAGATCGCCAGCCGGGCCCGCCGGCGTGTACAGGACGGGTCGCCGGCGCCGGAGACCGACCGGGCCCGGCAGCGCGGGACCGTCGAGGCGTTCCTCGCCGCGTCCCGCGAGGGGCGCTTCGACGACCTGCTCACCCTGCTCGACCCGCACGTCGTCCTGCGCTCCGACGACGCGGCCGTCCGGTTGGGCGGGGCCGGCGAGGCGCGCGGCTCGGCCACGGTGGCCGCCTTCTTCTCGGGCAAGGCGCAGGGGGCGCTGCCGGCGTTCGTCGACGGTGCGCCGGGAGCGGTGGTGGTCGTCGACGGCCGTACCCGCCTGGTGCTCAGCTTCGTGGTCACCGACCGGATCCTCGGCATCGAGGTGGTCGCGGACCCCGACGAGATCGCCGGCCTGGACCTGATCGTGGGCTGACGGCCCGCGCGGCCTGAGCCGCGCGTCAGGGCGCGATCGGCCCTGGTGCGGCTGCTGCGTACGATGCGGGGCCGGGCATCCCCTCGTCCCGCGGAGGTAACGGCAGATGGCAGGCCAGCACGAGGGGTACGCCCTCGGCGTCGACCTCGGCACGTCCCACACCGTCGCCGTGCTGCGCCGGCCCGACGGGCACACGCGCCCGCTGCTCGTGGACGGGCAGCCGATCATCCCCTCCGGCGTGTACGCCGACACCGACGGGCTGCTGCACGCCGGTCGGGACGCCCAGCGGCTGGCCCGCACCGATCCGGGCCGGTACGAGCCGAACCCGAAGCGGCGCATCGACGAGCCCGCGGTCATGCTGGGTGATCGCCGGTACCCGCCGGCCGAGCTGCTGGCCGCGACGCTGCACGCGGTGGCCCGGGCCGCCGTCGAGGCGGTCGGGTTCCTGCCCCCGGCCGTGCTGACCTGCCCGGCGACCTGGGACGCCGCCCGCCGCCAGGTGCTGGCCGACGCCCTGGCGGCGGCCGGTTGGCCGTCGGCGGCGGAGCACACGCTCTCCGGTCCCACGCCGCCCGGCACCCGGCTGCTGCGCGAGCCGGTGGCCGCCGCCCGCTACTACACGCAGGTGCTGCGCCGTCCGGTGCCGGTGGGCGGGACGATCGCGGTCTTCGACTTCGGCGCCGGGACGCTGGACGTCGCGGTGCTGCGCAACGAGGGCGCCGACCCGTGGGGTGACTCCGGGTTCACGGTCGTCACGGCTGGCGGCGCCGACGACCTCGGCGGCCTGGACCTGGACGCGGCCCTGCTGGGCCGGCTCGGCGAGCTGGTCGCCGAGGCGCACCCGGCGCGATGGGAGCGGCTGACCCGCCCGGAGTCCGCGACGCAGTGGCGGGAGCGGCACGAGCTCTGGGAGAACGTGCGGGGCGCGAAGGAGATGCTGTCGCGGGTCACGGCCGCGCCGGTGGCCGTACCGGGGGTGGAGGCGGCGGTCACGCTCACCCGCGCCGACCTGGAGCGGGTGGCCGCGCCGCTGCTGGGCCGGGCGGTGGCGGTGACCCGGGAGGTGGTCGGCGCGGCCGGCCTCGACCCGCAGCAGCTCTCCGGCCTGTTCCTGGTGGGTGGCGCCACCCGGATGCCGATGGTGGCCCGGCTGCTGCACGCCGAGTTGGGCGTCGCCCCGACCGTGCTGGAGCAGCCGGAGCTGCCGGTGGCCGAGGGGGCGCTGACGGACCTGCCCCTGCCCCGGCGGGCCCGGTCCGCCGACGCCTTCGCCGCGCCCGCCGGGCCGGCGCGACCGGCCGGAGCACCACAGCCCGGTCCCGCCGCGCCGGCACCACAGGCCGCCGCCTCGACACCGCCCGACCTGCCGGCGCAGCCCGGATCCGCCGGCGGGCCGCCACGCGGGCCGGCCGCACCGGGCGGGGGTGCCGGCGGCCAGGACGGCAACGCGCCGACCGCGCCCGCCGGCCCGGCCCCCACGCCGACCGCCGTCGCCGGACCGGAGGGCGTCACGCCGGCCCTGCCCGCCGGGCTGGCGCCGACCATGGTCGCCGGCCCGCCGACCGCCCCGACCGTGCCCGCCGCCCCGTCACCGGCCGCGCCGTTCGCCCCGCCGGGCGCGGGCCCGTCAGCGTTCGCGCCGCCGGACGCCGGCCCGTCGCCGGTCGCGCCGCCGTGGGCGCCGGCAGCTCATCCGTCGTCGGGCGCACCGGCCGGAGGCACGACACCGTACGCACCGCCGGGGGCGCCGGCCGCCGGCCCGGCCTCGGGCGCACCGGCCGGAGGCGGGGCGCCCTACGCACCGCCGGGCGTGCCCCCGGCCGGTCCCGCGGGGGCGTGGTCGGGCGTACCCGTCTCCGGGACGCCGGTGTCGCCGTCGACCGGCGGCGGCCGGAGTGGAGCGGCGCTCCCCCGACGCCGGGCGCTCTGGATCTCGCTCGCCGCCGTTCTCGCGCTGGCCGGCGTGGCGACCGCGGCGGTGCTGTACCTGACCCGGGACCGTTACCCGGCCCTGGAGTTCCGCACCGTCGACCAGCTGACCCGGGTGCCCGCCGGCACGCAGCGGCCGGCGGACATGTTCACCGCGGTCCTCGGCGACCGGGCGTACCTCGGCTATCCGCTCGACGACGGGCGGCTGGAGGTGGTGGCGGTCGACGCCGGCACCGGCGCCGTGAAGTGGCGCAAGCAGACGGCGGCCTCCTCCGAGCGGTGGAAGCGGATCGTCGCCCTGCCCGGCGCGGTCGCGGTCTTCGCCGACGCCATCGGCGACGACACCCCCCGCGACCTCGTGCTGCTCGACGGCGCCTCCGGCGACCAGCGGTGGCGCCGGTCGATCCTGGGCAACGACGACGTCCTCTTCGGCGAGGGCGTCGCGGTGCAGGTGGACCGCGCCGGGAAGCGGCTCGTCGGGCTGCGCCTGGGCGACGGCGGAGAGATCTGGGCGGCGCCCAGCCCGCGCGACGAGTACGACAACACCCCCACCAGCGTCCACCCGGTCACCACCGACAAGGCGCTGGGCGGCCCGGCCTTCCTCGACGGCTCCCCGCGCGATCCATGGCGCGGCGACGTCAGCCGGATCGTGCAGGTGGGCGCGGACCGCTCCGTCCGGCTGATCGACATGGGCAGCGGCCGGGTCGTCCGTACCCGGGCCGGGGTGGCCGACCACGACGACCTGGTGGTGGCGCACGAGGACCGGCTCTACGTGGCCCGCGACGACGCCGGTTACCAGCTGCTCGCGTACGACCTGACGAGTGACGCCCAGCCGAAGGTGCTCTACACGGCCGAGGACGACAAGCGCCGGCCGGAGGCGCTGGTGCCCTGCGGCGAGCGGCGGGCGTGCCTGCTGGAGGTGACCGGCGGCGACGACGAGACCACCGAGGTCGTGGCGGCCACCGAGGAGAAGGTGAGCCGGTGGAAGGCGCCGGAGGCGACCCTGCTGGTGCCGCTCGGCGAGCACCTGCTCGCCCGGCGGACCTCCCCGGAGTCGGCCGGCACGCTGTTCGGCCCCGACGGTCGCGCCGTGCTCTCCGAGCGCGGCGGGGTGGCGGTCCGGCTCGACGCGGGCAACCTGCTGCTCCTCGCCGACCCGCCCAGCTCGGTCGAGGACGACCGCAGCGTCGCCGGGATGTCGGTGGGCTCGGGTGAGGTGGCCGAGCTGGGCCAGCTGGAGGACGTACGCAGCGACAGCTGCTCGTGGAACACCAGCGTGATCGCCTGCGGTGCCGGTAGGCAGAGCGGGGACGCCGGGGCGGACTCCCCGTACGGTTTCGTGCTCTACCGGTTCGCCGAGTAGCCGATACCCGACAGCCATTCAGATCGATCTATATAGCCGATAGCCTCCTCTCAACGGCCAGGCTGCTCCGCTTCCGGTCACGAGCCGGCGCGGGGCCGACAGGAGGAGGACCGGCAGATGACACTTCCCCGTACCCGGCGATGGCGGGCCCGCGCGGTGGGCGTACTCGCCGCCGCCACGGTCGTCGCCGCGATGGGCACCCCCGCGGCGGCGACCCCGGCCACCGGCGACATCCTGCACGCCGACGCCGCGAGCGCGGTGACCGACGGATACGTCGTGGTGCTCAGGGACGACGCGGTCGGACGCGCCGGCGACCGGCGGGCCGCCGTGACGGACGCCGCCAGCCGGCTGGCCGACCGCTACGGGGCCACCGTCGACCGCGTCTACGGGCACGCGCTCAGCGGATTCGTGGCGCACCTGCCGGAGCGGGCCGCCCGCCGGCTCGCCGCCGACCCGGCCGTGGCGTACGTGGAACGGGACCGGGTGGTGACCCTCGTCGGGCCGGGCGTGCAGCTCAACCCGCCGTCGTGGGGCCTGGACCGGATCGACCAGCGCCATCTCCCGCTCGACGGCCGGTACGCCTACCCGAACACCGCGCACAACGTGCACGCGTACGTCATCGACACGGGCATCCGGAGCACGCACGGCGACTTCGGCGTCCGGGCCGGCGGCGGCGTCGACCTCGTCGACGGCGGCCCGGCGGACGACTGCAACGGCCACGGCACCCACCTCGCCGGCACCATCGGCGGCACCCTGCACGGGGTGGCCAAGGAGGTCCGGCTGCGGCCGGTGCGGGTGCTCAACTGCGCCGGCAGCGGCACCTTCTCCCAGGTGATCGCCGGGGTGGACTGGGTCACCGCGAACGCCGTGCGGCCGGCGGTGGCGCTCCTCGCGCTCGGCGGCGGCGCCAGCACGGCGCTGGACGCCGCGGTGAACCAGTCGATCGCGTCCGGGGTGACCTACGCCGTCACGGCGGGCAGCTCGAACGCCAACGCCTGCAACTACTCCCCGGCGCGGGTGGCGGCGGCGCTCACCGTGGCCGGCACGACCAGCACCGACGCCCGGATGCCGAGCGGCAACCACGGCAGCTGCATCGACCTGTTCGCCCCCGGCGCCAACATCACCTCCACCTGGCACACCGGTGACGCGGCGGCGGCCACCATCAGCGGTGGCTCGATGGCCGCCGCGCACGTCGCCGGCTGCGCCGCGCTCGCCCTCTCGGCCAACCCGACCTGGAGCCCCGCCCAGGTGACGGCCCATCTGGTCGGCAGGGCGACGACCGGCATCGTCACGGGCGTGGTCAGCGGCACGCCGAACCGTCTGCTCTACTGCGGCCCCTGAGCCACGCCGGCGTCGGACGCCGGTGCCCGGCCGAGCTGCCCGGGCACCGGATCCGGCGTACGTCCGAACTGCCGGGCACCCGTTCCCGGCGTGCTGTCCGCGCGGCCCGTCGCACCGACGGGCCGCGCGGTCCGCTCCCGGGGGTGACACGGTCCGCTCCCGGAGGGACGCCCGGATCGCGGCTCGACGATCGATGTTTGTCGACCCTTGTCCCCGGTGGGTCCGCCGACTACCGTTCAGTCGATGATCGATTACCTGGTCATCGGCGGGGGCATCGCGGGCGCCAGCGCCGGACACCATCTCGCCGCGTACGGGACCGTGGTGCTGCTGGAGATGGAGCAGGTTCCGGGCCACCACTCCACCGGCCGCTCGGCCGCCACGTACTCCGAGTACTACGGCGGACCGGCGGTGCGCGCCCTGACCCGGGCCAGCCGGGGCTTCCTCACCGCGCCGCCGCCGGGGTTCACCGAGCACCCGCTGCTCACCCCGCGCGGCGTCCTCACCCTCTGCCCGCCCGGCAGCGAGGACGCCTTCGAGGCGGCGCTGCGCGACGGGGCCGAGGTGGACCCGCCGGCCCGCGAGATCGACGTCGCCGACCTGCCCCGGCACTGCCCCGTCGTGCGCCCCGGGTGGTGCCGGCGGGCGATGGTGAAGCCGGCCGTACGGGACCTGGACGTCGCCGCGCTGCACCAGGGGTACCTGCGGGGCGTCCGGGCGGCCGGCGGCCGGGTCGTGTGCGGCGCGCGGGTGCGCCGGCTGCGGCGGGCCGGCGGCGGATGGCAGGTGACAACGGACGCCGGCGAGTTCACCGCCCGGGTCGTCGTCAACGCCGCGGGTGCCTGGGCCGACGAGGTCGCGGCGGCGGCCGGCGTACGACCGCTGGGGTTGACGCCGCTGCGACGCACCGCCTTCCTGGTGGACGCGCCGGCCGGCGTCGCGGCGGCGGACTGGCCGATGGTCGGCGACGTCGACAGCAGCTTCTACTTCAAGCCGGAGTCGGGACGGCTGCTGGTCTCCCCGTGCGACACCACTCCCGTGCCGCCGGGCGACGCGCGCCCCGACGACCTCGACGTGGCGATCGGCGCCGAGCGGGTGCAGGCGGCGACCACACTGGAGATCCGCCGCGTCCACCAGCCCTGGGCCGGGCTGCGGACCGCCGCCCCGGACGACGTGCCCGTGATCGGCCCGGCGACCGACGCGCCGGGCTTCCTCTGGATGGCGGGGCTCGGCGGCTACGGCGTACAGACCTCGCCCGCGGCGGGCGCCCTGCTCGCCGCGCTGGCGGTCGACGCCCCACCCCCCGTGGACCCCACCCCCCTCTCCCCCTCCCGCCTCCCCTGACCCACCCGGCCACCCGGCCACCCGGCCACCCGCGTCGATCATGAGGTTGGCGGCAGCCGAGGAGATCGACTTCGCCGCCAACCTCATGATCAGCGGGGTTGACCCGGGGGTGGGGTGGGGGTGGTTTTATTGGGAGCGGCGGGGGAGCATCGTCAGTGCCGAGAGGGCGGCCGACAGCAGCGCTGCCAGCAGCATCACCTGGAAGACCGCCGGGTAGCCGGACACGCTGGCGACCAGGCCGGCCAGCGGCGCCCCGGCCACCAGGCCGATGTCCCAGAACGAGGTGAACGCACCGAGCGCCGCCCCCTGGTGGGCCGGGTCCGTGCGGTTGATCACCAGCAGGGCCAGCGCCGGGAAGAGCAGCGAGAGCCCGGCGCCGATCACCAGCCCGCCGAGGACCGCGACCAGCAGGTTCGGCGCGAGCGCGACGAGGAGCAGCCCCACCGCCTCCACCAGGGCCGACCCGACGGCCACCCGGCCGGCGCCGAGCTTGTCGGGCAGCCCACCCACGAGGAGCCGGACCCCCACGTAGGTGAACCCGAACGCGTTGAGCGCGGCGATGCCGTTCTCGACGCCCCGCTCGGCCATGTGCAGGGCCACGAACGAGGCCAGCGCGGCGTAGCCGAACCCGGCCAGGGAGAGCGCGACGCCGGGCGCCACCGCACTGCGCGGCAGGATGCCGGCCCGGCCTGCCGCGCTCGCCTGCTGCGGCCCCGGTCGGGCGGCGACGAACGCGGCCCCGGCGGCCGCCGCCACGACCGCGAACAGCCACACCGCGGCATAACCGGAGGTACGCAGCAGCACCGCGCCGAGCACGGTGCCCAGCGTGATGCCCAGCCACATGTGGATGCCGTACAGGCCGACGACGCGGCCCCGCCGGTCGGCCGGCGCCAGTGCCACCAGCCAGGCCGCGCCGGCGGTGTAGACGGCCGCCTCACCGATCCCGTGCAGGACCCGGACGCCGACCAGCACGCCGACGTTGCCGGCCACCAGGTAGGCCGCTCCGGCGGCGGCACACACCAGCGCCCCGCCCAGCATCACCGTCCGGTACCCGTGCCGGTCGCCGATCCGGCCGGCGATGGGCCGGGCGATCACGGCGGAGACCGCGATCGCGGCGATCACCACCCCCACCTCGACCCGGTTGCCGTCCAACTCTTCGAGCACGTAGAACGGCAGCACGGCCAGGGACGCGCCCACGCCGAGAAGGCACAGGAAGATCGCGGCGAAGAGCGGCGCTATGGGCCGGTAGTACGACAGTTTTCCGCCGGTCATGGCTATGCGATGACGCTCCTAGGCCGGTACGACGTGGAAGAAGTGGGTCGGCAGGTGCACGGCCAGACCCTCGTGGATCTCGGCACAGACGGCAGGGCCATCGATGGACAGCGTACCGGGCGGCGGGGTATCGACGCGAATCGAGGACCGCCCGGCGTCCAGCAGGCGGGCCGCCATCGCGAAGTCCCCCACCACCGCCTCGCCCGGCGCCACCATCCGCGTACGGCTGATCTGGACGCCGTTGCGGGTCAGGTCCGCCAGCAGCGCGCCCCGGCCGAGCAGGTGGGTGTAGTAGTCCCTCGGGTTGACGATCATCGCGTGCGGGGTGGCGCCGGTCTGCTCGATCTCGTCGCAGGCGGCGAGCAGGCCGCTGAGCCAGTCGTGCCGGTACGGCAGCCGCCCGATCTCCGGGTGCCGCAGCAGGCCGCCCTCGCCGATGGTCAGCGCCTGGTTCTCGGCCGTGGCGAGGCGGACCAGCAGCCGGTAGTCGATGAAGGAGGCCAGCCCCTCCGGGTCGTCGGCGAGCTCCTCGGGGATGCGCACCCAGGCGCGGATCGCGTGCACCCCGGCGGAGGCGGTGCCGAACCGGAAGGCGGCCTCCCGGCGCAGGCCCGACTCATGCACGACGGCGGCCTCGCCCGCGTCGGGCCGGCCCTCGCACCAGAACCGGACCGGCTCCATGCCGACCGGCCGCTTGCGGAACAGGTTGCGGACGGTCACCCGGGGGCGTTCCTTGGTCGGCTGGAAGGCGTCCGTGATGGTGTAGTCGAAGCGCACCTCGGCGCCGGCGGGATCGTCGGCGTACGCGCGGGCGAACAGCTCACCGGGCGACAGCGTCGACGACGCGGTCACGGGCGGCGCGGCGGTGGTGGTCATGAGTCCTCCCCGATGGAGATGGCGTGCCGGATCAGCCGCTGGTAGAAGGGCTGGTGGTGGTCGTGGTACGACCGCAGGGTGTCGTTGTTGGCGACGGTCGTCTCGAATGACTTCTCGACCGGCGAGAAGCCCGAGGTGCGTTCGACGTCGAGGTGCCACTTGCGGGTGCGCCGCCACTCGGCGCGCTCCCCCGGCGCCCAGTTCAGCGCCTCCGGCCGGTACGGCAGCCCCACGGCGGCGCACCAGGCCGACACCGTCTCGCCGGGGTGCCGCAGCAGGTCCTCGGCCCGGATCACCACCGGCGGCCGGCGCGCGGTGCGACTGACCAGGTCGAACAGCTCCCACTGGTGCTCGTAGCCGATCTCCCGGCAGGTCACCGTCGGCTTGATCGCGTAGTGCGAACTGATCGTGCGGGCCGGTTCCCGGACGATGAAGGTGTGCGTGACGTCGGCGATCGCCCCGGGATCGGCGAACAGGTGCTCGTAGCGGTATTCGAGCGTGTCCTTGACGAAGACCGTCCGGTCCCGGCCCAGCTCCCTCAGGTGCGCGACGACCTCGGCCGCGTCGGTCACGGTGACGGTGCCGCCGTCGGCGGCGGGCAGCTCGACGTGCCCCTCGTCGACGAGGGTGACCAGAGGCTCGTGGACGACCGTGACGTCGCCGCGGGCGATCATCATGCGCAGGAACGCGGTGGAGAGCGCCCGGGGGTGCGCCCACATGGCGATCACCGGCATGCGGGCCTCCCGTACCGCGCCGCCCGGCGCCGCGCCGCGCTCACTGCGACCACGACGTGGGCTTGCGGTCCCACCGGTGCGCGCGCAGCGTGTCCAGCAGCCCGGCGTCCAGCGGCACGCCGTCGCTGACGGCCAGGTTGGCGCGGACGTGCTCGACGCGGCGCATGCCGGGGATCACCGTGCTCACCGCCGGGTGGTGCAGGATGAACCGCAGCGCCAGCTCCGGCATGGTCATCCCCGCCGGCACGTCGGCGGCCAGCCGCTCGGCGCGCTCCACGCTGGGCAGCAGGTTCTCCGGCCCGAAGTACGTGCTGCGCCAGTCCTCCTCCGGCCAGGTGCTGTCGGCGGTCAGCGTGCCGGTCAGCGTCCCCTCGTCGAACGGGACCCGGGCGATGATCGCGATGTCGTCACGCTGGGCGCGCGGGAACAGCTCGTCCTCCGGCGCCTGGTCGAAGATGTTGTAGATGACCTGCACGACGTCGATCAGGCCGGTGTCGAGGGCCGCGTGGCAGTTCGTCGGCTCCCACCGGTTGACGCTGATCCCGACGCCCTCGACCACGCCCTCCCGCTTGAGGTCCGCGACGGCCTCCTGCCAGCGGTCGTCGGCGGCCCACCGGTCCTCCCAGACGTGGAACTGGAGCAGGTCGATCCGGTCCACGCCGAGGTTCTCGAGGCTGCGGTGGGTGTACTCGCGGATGTGCTCGGCCGGGAAGACGTCGTCCAGGCTGTCCTGGGGGCCGGGCGGCCACTCGCGGTTCTTCGGCGGGATCTTGGTGGCCAGGTACAGCCGGCGGTCCGGGTGCCGGCGCACCAGGCCGCCGAGGAGCTGCTCACTGACGCCCCGCCCGTAGACCCAGGCGGTGTCGAAGAAGTTGCAGCCCCGTTCCACCGCCTCGTCCAGGCAGGCCGGTGCGGTGTCGTAGTCCCAGCCGGTGAAGCCGCCGGGTCCACCGCCGATGCCCCACATCCCGTACCCGACCTCGCTGACCTGCCAGCCGAGCCGACCCATCCTGCGGTATCGCATTCCACTCCCTCATCCGTGCCGGTCACCGCGTCACGCGCGGCCGTTCACCCTGGTCCCGCCGGCACCAGCAGCCGGTCGGCCTCCCGCCGCACGTGCTCGCCCAGCCAGGCGCGGTAGGCACCGACGGACGGGCCGAGCCGGTGGTCGCTGAAGCCCCGGTGCCGTTCCAGCTCGGCGCAGCCGTCGCGCCGGAAGAGCCGGGGGTTGTCGGTGAGCAGCGTCGCGAAGACGGCGCGCAGCGGCTCCTCGTCGGCGCCCGCGCCGGGCGGGAAGAGGGCCAGCAGTACGGCGGCGTCGCGGTCGCCCTCGTCCGCCGCCTCGCGCAGCCCCGCCAGGAACCGCCCGCAGCTCACCCGGGGCAGGGCGTCCGGGCCGGCCAGCGGCAGGTCGGTGAAGTCGACGCTCACCGGGTGCAGGACGTGCAGCGTGCCGCCCCACTGGCGCGGGTCGACGACCGTGGCGACGATCCGCCGGGCGGCCCAGTCCACCGGCGTCCAGTCGGAGCGCACGGGCGCGTCGGGCCGCATCCGCAGCCGGTGGCAGGCCGCCAGCAGCAGGTGGGTCAGGGCCCGGGGGTTGGGGTGGCCGTCGTCCGCCGCGGGCATCACCTCGCCGAGGCGCAGCATCGTGATGGTCGCGCCCCGCCGCCGGGCGTCGTCGAGGTACCGCTCCGCCACCCACTTCGACCGGCTGTAGCCGGTGGTCGGCGGGACGGCGAGGGCCGGGTCGTACGTCTCGGGCAGCGGCTGGGGATGGCGGGCGGCCTCGCTGTCGAGGACGCCGAGGGTGGAGACGTGGTGCAGCGGCTTCGGCCGGCCCGTCAGGCACAGCCGCAGCAGCTCGGCGGTGCCGAGGACGTTCGCGGCGCGGTGGGCCCGGTAGTCGAACAGGAAGTTGACCAGCGCCCCGGCGTGCAGCACGAGGTCGCAGTCGTGGGCCAGCCGGTCCCACGCCTGCGGGGTCAGGCCGAGGGCCGGCCGGCCGAGGTCGGCCGCGTACCCGTGCAGGCGCAGGCCGTGGCCGGGCCGCCACAGGCCCCGCTCGGCCAGCGCGCGCACGACGCGGGCGGTGGCCTCGGCGTCGTCGGCCGCGCGGGCCAGGCACAGCACCCGGACGTCGGTGGTGGCGAGCAGCTCGTGGACCAGGCGCGCGCCGACGAATCCGGTGGCCCCGGTGACCAGGACCGTACGCGGCGCCCGGCGCCGGCCGACGGGACGTACGGGCAGGTCGGCCGGGACCTTCGCGTCCCGCTCCACCAGCTCGTCCTCGGTCTCGGCGGGGTCGGCCGCGCGCAGCCGTACCGCGAGCGCCCGGGCGAGCCGGGCGGCGCTGCGGTGGGTGAACAGGTCCTGCACGCCGACGCGGAGGCTCTGGTCCGCGCCGAGGGCGGTGACCACGTCGAGGGCCTGGAGCGAGTCGCCCCCGGCGTCGAGGAAGTCGGTGTCGGGGCCGAGGTCGGGCCGGCCGAGGACCGTCCGGAACACCCCCAGCACACGGTCGGGCAGCGTCCGCGCCTCGGCGGGCGCGGCCGACGGGCGGGTCCGGTCGGCGAGCGTACGGTCCAGCCAGGCCTCCAGCGCCCGCCGGTCGACCTTGCCGTTGCCGGTCAGCGGAAGCGCGTCGCGCACGACGACGTGCCGGGGCACGTGGGTCCGGGGCAGCAGCCCCCGCAGGTGCGCCCGCACCTGCGGCTCCGTCACCTCGGGGTCGGCGGCGAGGAAGAGGGCCAGCGACTTCCCCCGGTGCTCGCGGGCCAGCAGGACCTTCGCCTGCCGTACGCCGGCCAGCCGGGTGGCGGCGGTCTCGATCTCGCCGGCCTCGATCCGCACGCCGTTGACCTTGAGCTGGTGGTCACGGCGGCCGGCGAAGTGCAGCCGGCCGTCGGGGGCGATCCGGCCGAGGTCGCCGGTGCGGTAGAGCCGCGGGCCCGGGATGTCGGGCAGCGGGTTGGGCACGAACACCTCGGCGGTGCGGGCCGCGTCGCCGAGGTACCCCTCGCCCAGACACACGCCGCCGATGACGATCTCGCCGGTCTCGCCCGGTGGCAGGGGCCGCAGCTCGGCGTCCACCACGGCGGCGTAGCAGTTGTCGATGGGCCGGCCGATGGGGATGACGTCGCCGTCGGATCGGGCGACGGTGTGGAAGATCATGCCGATCGACGCCTCGGTGGGGCCGTAGCCGTTGGTGACCGCCACCTCCGGCACCAGCTCGACCAGGCGGTGCACCGCCCACGGGTCGATCTCCTCGCCGCCGACGATCACGTTGCGCAGCGACGCGACGGCGCGGCGGGCGGCCGGGTCCCGGTCGAGGACCGAGACCAGCGCGCCGAGCACGCTCGGCACGAAGTCGGTCATCGTGACGGCCTCGTCGGCGATGGTCCGGACGGTCCGCTCGACGTCGAGGAACCCGCCCTCGACCGGCACCACCGTCCGGCCACCGGTGGTCAGCGGCCAGAACATCTGCCACACCGACGAGTCGAAGGTGTGCCGGCTGTTCTGGAGCACCACCTCGTCGCCGGTCGCCGCGAAGTGGCGGGTCATGAACCGCAGCCGGTTGGCGATCCCGTCGTGCCGGTTCAGCGCGCACTTCGGGGTGCCGGTGGTGCCCGAGGTGAAGATGCCGTAGATCAGGTCGGCCGGACCGATCGGCACGCCGGGCCGGCGGCGGGTCGGGGTGATCTCGTCGAGGTCGACGGGCAGGCAGGGGACGTCCCCGGTGTCGGGACGCGGGCCTGCGCCGCGTACCACCGCGAGCCGGGGCCGGACCACCCGCAGCGAGGCGTGCAGCCGGTCCGCCGGCCAGCCGGGATCGACGGGTACGAAGGCCGCGCCGAGCTTCATCAACGCCAGGTCGACGACGGGCAGTTCGAGCCCGTCGGCGAGCAGGACGGGCACCACGTCGCCCCGCCGGACGCCCCGCCCGGCCAGGGCGGCGGCGACGCCGTTGGCCAGGTCGTCGAGTTCGCGGTACGTCAGCGAGCGGCCCCGGAACGACACCGCCCGACGGTGCGGGTGCCGGTCGACGCGCTCCTCGACCATGCCGGGCACGGCGAGGAAGGGCCGGTCGTCGTACGGTGTCCCGGCGGCCGCCGGAGGGTTGGCGGTGCACCGGCAGGTGGGTCCGTCGGAGACGGCAACCGCCGCCGCGTGTCCGGTGTCGCCCGCCCTCATCACGCCTCCTGTCCCCGAGCTCGCCCGGCCTGTCGTCACGCCGCGGACGGGACGAATCCGACCCGACGCACAGCAAGGGTTTTTATCGTCACCGGTCGATGCCCTGGCCGCTGGTCAAGCACATTAGAGGGCCGACCGAGAGGAGGGAACACGCAACTTTCTGCTACATCGATTCCCGTCACTTGAAAATGGCGACCGTGACACCGAGCGGCTCCCCGCGCGCCGACCATCCGGCGAACAGGCCTCCCACCAGGGAATCCTTCGCCCACACACCGGCGTACGCGCAGAATCCACGCCGGACCACCGGCCGCGCGCGGAGGCCGACCGACGGGGCGGACGGACCGTCCCCGCCCCGCGGACGAGCAGGCACGATGACGGGCGGTAGCCGGCGACGCGCGGGCCGCCGGCGGCGCAGCCGGTACGGCGGGTGGCGGTGTCCCCCTCGCCGATCACCGCCGTCACCGCGCTCAGCTCACCCGGCGCTCGTGGCCCTGCCAGAACCGCTCCCGCAGCTCGCGGCGCAGGACCTTGCCGCTGGGGTTGCGGGGCACCCGGTCGATGAACTCGTAGTGCAGCGGCTGCTTGAAGCCGGCGAGCTGGCCGCGCAGGTGCAGCGCCAGGTCGCGCTCGGTGAGCTGCTGACCCTCCACCGGCACCACGAACGCGTACACGGCCTCGCCCCAGCGCTCGTCCGGCACGCCCACGACCGCCGACTCGGCGACCAGCGGGTGCCGGCTGATGACGTTCTCGACCTCGACGGGGTAGACGTTCTCCCCCGCCACGATGATCATGTCCTTGATCCGGTCGCGGATGAACAGGTAACCGTCCTCGTCGAGCAAGCCCGCGTCCCCGGTGACGACCCACCCGTCGACGAGCGTCTTCGCCGTGGCCTCCGGCAGGTTCCAGTACTCCACCATCACGCCCGGCGACCGCAGCCAGACCTCGCCGACCTCGCCGGGGGGCAACGGGTCGCCCTTGTCGTCCACGATCTTGACCTCGAAGCCCGGGTACGGCAGCCCCGCCGACTGCATCTTGCCGCTGTCCGGGGTGTGGTCGGCCGGGGGCAGGCAGACCGCGGAGTTGCCGGTCTCGGTCAGGCCGTAGATCTGGGCGAACTCGCAGCCGAAGCCCTCGATGCAGCGGGCCAGCAGCGCCGTCGAGATCGGCGCGCTGCCGTAGACGATCTTGCGCAGCGAGGCGAAGTCCGCCTTGGTGACGCCGGGCTCCGCGAGCAGCAGTCGCAGCATCGAGGGCACCGCGAGGATGGTGGTGACCCGCAGGGTCCTGATCAGCTCCACCGCGCCGGCCGTGGTGAACTCGCGCATCACCACGTTCGTGGCGCCCGCGGCGAAACCCATCGCCGCCCACGACAGGCCGCCGATGTGGAAGCCGCCGTTGCAGAGGAGGCTCACGTCGCCCTCGCGCAGGTCGAGCCAGTCCAGGTTCTCCGAGGCGAGCCCGTCGCGTACCGCGAGGAAGCTGCGGTGCGCCAGGACGACGCCCTTCGGCAGGCCCGTCGTTCCGCTGGTGTACATCTGCGCCAGCGGCGTGTCGGGGGTGACCTTGGCCAGCACGTTCGCGTCCGGCTGCGCCGACACCCAGGCCGCGAAGCCGGCGCGGGCCGCGCCGTCGGAGTCCAGCTCCACCACCTGTCGCAGCATCGGCAGTTCCGGCGCCAGCTTCTCGGCGACGACGGCCGATTCGGAGTCGACGAAGAGCAGGGCGGCGCCGGAATCCCGCAGGATGTGCTCGACCTCGCCGGCGGCCAACCGCCAGTTGATCGGCACGAAGACCACGCCGGCCTTCGCCGCCCCGAAGAACAGGTCGTAGAAGTGCTCGGACTCCCTGCCCAGGTACGCGATGCGGTCGCCGGGGCGCAGACCCGCCGCCTGGAGGCCACGCGCGACCTGGTTGCTGACGCGGTGCAGGGTGGCGTAGTCGACGCGCCGGCCCTCGCAGATGATCGCGACGGCGTCCGGCTGCTGGGCGGCGTACCTGCGCACCACGTCGACGAGCGTGCGCAACTGAACAGTCACCAGGGGTCCTCCTCAGTGGGCGTACAGGTGGGGGCGACTCACGCCGCGTCGGCAGCGAGGCGCATGCCGGGCGGGTCGACCAGGGCCATCCGCACCCCGCCCTCGGCGATGCCGCCGCTGTCGTCCCGGAAGCGCCAGGGCATGTCGATGATGTGGACGAACTCGCCCTCCGCGCTCGCCAGCGCGTTGGCCGCGGTGACCGACGCGGGCTCGAGGTACCGGGTCTTCGCACCGGCGTACGGACGCAGGACGTCCGCCAGCGGTACCGGGTCGTCGGCGAATGTCGCCCGCCCGGTCGGCGCGCTGTTCCTGACCGGCGATGCCGTCATCGCTGTTCCCCCTTTGTGCGCGAGCGCGAACTGAACGTAATCGGCGCCCGTCCATCCCTGGGTAACAGCGGAAGAACTGGCCGCGCGGGCTCGATGCCGGGTGCGCCCGGCATCCGCCGCCGGACCGCAGGGGGACCTCCAGCGCCCCACGCGGCGGCCGGGCCGGCGCACAGGCAGGGGCCAGCCGGAACGCGCGCGGGGGCCCGGCCGGACGAGCCGGCCGGGCCCCCGGGGGCGGTGCGGTTCAGCCGCCGAGGCTCGCCGCCGCGGAGGCGATCGCCGGGGCGAAGGTGCTCACCTGGGTGTAGACGCCGGGGTACGAGGGCCGGGCGCAGCCGTTGCCCCAGCTCACGATGCCGACCTGGATCCAGGCGTTGCTCGCGTCCCGCCGGAACATCGGGCCGCCCGAGTCCCCCTGGCAGGTGTCGATGCCGCCGCTGGCGTAGCCGGCGCAGATCTCCTCGTTCGCGATGATCTGGCCGCCGTAGTAGGAGTTGCAGGTCGCGTCGCTGACGAACGGCACGGTGGCCTTGCGCAGGTAGCGCTGCTGCGCGCCGCCCTCGCGGGTGGCACCCCAGCCGGCGACCGTGAAGGTGCCGTTGTCGTACGCGGTGCTGGTGGCGATGTTCAGCGTCGGGAGCGTGGTGACCGGCGTGGCCAGCCGGATCAGGGCCCAGTCCTTGCCGTTGCCGTTGTAGCCGGGCGCCCGGTAGACGTAGTTCGAGCGGACCTGGATCCGGCTCGACGACTGGAGGTCCACCACGCCGAGGGTGGCGGTGATGCTGGTGTTCGTGCCGGTCCCGCCGACGCAGTGCGCGGCCGTCAGCACCAGGCGCGGGCTGTAGAGCGAACCGCCGCAGCCCATGGAGAGCCGGACCATGAAGGGGAACTCGCCCTGCGCGGCCAGCGTCCCGCCCACGACGTACGGGGTCACCTCGGGCCCGGGCTTGGCGGAGGCCGGAACGGCCAGGACGAACGAGCCGGCGGTGACCGCCACCAACGCGGCGGCCAACCGGCCGACGAGTGTGCGCCAACGGACCATGGGAGCCTCCCGAACCCTCGCGACGCGCCGAGGCGGCGCGCCGGAAACCGATGGCGGGAGCCTATGGACATCTATCGATGGATGGCAATGCTTCGACACATCCCGCGTCGGTCATACCGCAGCCGACCGGGATTCGGCGCGCCGGACGCACACCGCCCGTTTTGCGCCGGGACCGCCCGGGTACGGCCTTCACATGGACACGAACACGAAGGCACACCTGGTTGGCGGACCCCGCGACGGCAGCACCATCGACACGGGCGGCGACGCCCTGCTCGAGGTGGAGATCGACGGCATGATGCACCGGTACATCCGGACCACGAAGCAGCACGGCGAGGACGGCACGGTCTACAACTACGACGGAATGGTGGCGCCGGACGGCGGGGAGCCCGGCGTCGAGGACCCGGAGGCCCGGGTGGCCTCGCCGAAGGCCGACGCGGAGGGCCACGGCGGGAAGCACTGATCCCGCGGATCAGCCCCGGCCGGCGGCGGATGAACCGCGGCCGGCCGGGTAAGCAGCCGGCGACCTGGTGGAACGACCGGAGGTCGCGAGACGCCGCGACCGGGCGCGCGGGCGGGCGGCGCAGGCCGGCCCGCCCGGGCGTACGGTCAGTTGTTGCTGATCCAGTTCCAGGCCGAGACGACCCACTCGGTCTGCTGGAGGTAGGCGATACCGAGACCGGCCAGGAAGACCGCCGTCACCAGGTGCGCCCCGCGCGCGCTGCGCCGCACCCGGCCCAGTTGACGCTCCAGCACCACGCGGCCGAGCAACCGCGCCAACGCGAAGAGGCCGGCCGCCACCAGCAGGCTCAGCAGGAAGATCAGGAACGGGCCGCCCAGGTTCCCGCCGCCCGAGATCGCCCAGATCCCCCAGCAGACGAAGGCGAAGAGCGCGCCGGCGGCACTCCACTCACCGCCGCGCTTCAACTGCTCGACGTGCCAGCTCAACGGCCGGCGCGGGGCAGGCGCGCCCGGCCACCCGGTGCCCGTCGGCTCGTGCTCGACGACGGGGAACGGCTCGGTGCGCGTCGTACGGGGCTGCCCGACCGAGGCCACCCCTCGCTGGAAGCCGTCGCGCTGCGGCGGCACCCCGGCACCGGGCTGCGGCGGCACCTCGACGGTCCGCTCGGCCCACGGCTGCGTCTGGTCGACCATCTCGTCCCTCCCCTGGACCGACGGCGACCACCGGCCGCCGTCTGTTCCGAGGGTAGCCAGCCGGCAAACCGGTCGCCGAGGCCGTACCGGGACGCGGGCCCCGATCCGCCGACCACGGCGAGGGCCGGTCGACCCGGCGGCGGCCGACGAGCGCGTCGTCGTGACCGAGGTCACCGGACACCCTGCCCGCCGCCCGCCGGACGCGCGAGCCGGCGCCGACCGGGCCGGGGCGGTACGGTCGGCTGATGGGCGAGACGGAGCGACGCCGGCGCCGGCTACGGCACCCGAGCGGTGACACGGGCGGGACCGAGGGCCCGAACGCGGCGACCGCCGGGGTGCACGACGGCCCCGAGCCGCCGCGTGGCCGCCGGGGCGGCCCGGGTGACGAGGGCGATCGCGGCCTGCGTGGCCTCGTCGGCCCCGGCTCCTCCCAGGTGAGCGTGACCGCCGCGATGCGGGCGCGCGACGCCGCCCGCCCCACGGACGAGGACCTGGCCGAGGCCGAGGAACGCGTCGTGATCATCCGCCGCAACTGGACGCCCCGCGAGGACCTCCCCCGCCGCTGACCCCGGGTCCTGGGAGCGTGCGGAGGCTCGCACCGCGCGACGCGGCCGGGAGACGGCCCCTCCCCGGGCGTGGTCCGTCCAGGATCCGCACCGCCCCCGGCGTCACCCGGCCGTCGGGACGGCCGGGTGGGCGGTCAGGGAAGCGTGGGGAGCTGGCGGGTGCCCTCGTAGTCGGCCACCTGGGCGATCCGGCGGGCGTGCCGCTCGTTGCCCGAGAACGGGGTGGTCAGGAACGCCTCGACGATGGCGGTGGCCTCGTCCAGCGTGTGCTGGCGGGCGCCGACCGCCACGACGTTCGCGTCGTTGTGCTCACGGGCCAGCTGGGCGGTGTCGACGCTCCAGGCGAGAGCCGCCCGGACGCCGGCCACCTTGTTCGCGGCGATCTGCTCGCCGTTGCCCGAGCCGCCGATGACCACCCCGAGGCTGCCCACGTCAGCCACCACCCGGTCACCGGTGTGCAGGCAGAAGGCCGGGTAGTCGTCGTCCGGGTCGAAGGCGTGCGGGCCGACGTCGACCACGTCGTGCCCCTCCTTGGCCAGGTGGTTGACCAGGTGCACCTTCAACTCGAAACCGGCGTGGTCGGATCCCAGGTAGACGCGCATACCGCGCAGTCTGTCAGGCGCGCCTCCGGGACGACGCGCGGGCGGCGCCCCGGAGGCGGATTCGTCACAGGATCAGCGGGACAGCTCGGCGACCACCAGGCCGCCGCGCGCCTTCGGGGTGAACCAGGTGCTCTTGCGCGGCATCTTCTCCCGCGCCAGGTTGACCGCGACGAAGTCGTCCACCGTCACCGGGGCGACCAGCACCGCCAGCTCGGCCCGGCCCGCGTCGACCTCGCCGGTCAGCCAGCTCGCCGGGTAGTCGCCGCCGACGTAGGTGATCCGCTTGTCGCCCGGGTCGAGCCCGAGCGCGTCGCGCAGCAGCAGCCGCTCGACCAGGGCGTGGTCCAGGTTCTCCAGCCGGTTCTCGCCGACGTGCGGCAGGGTGACCGCGTACCCCCGGCCGGCGAGGCGGAGGTGGACGGTGCCGCCGGCCGCCGGGACCTCGACCGGGCCGTCGATCGGGCTGATCTCCGCCCCGGCGGCGCGGAGCCGGGCGAGCAGGTCGTCGGGGGTGGTGGTCAGCTCGCTCACCAGCCGGTTGTAGGGCTGGATCGCCACCGACGCCGGGGTCGTGATCACCGACAGGAAGCGCGGCAGCCCGCCGGTCTGCGCGGCCAGGCTGCGGTGGTTGCCGTCGGCCACGACCAGCTCGCCGCCGCCCGCGAGGGCGGTCAGCTCGTCCTGGGCCGGGCCCGGCCCCAGCAGCCAGATGGCGTGGGTGCGCCCGGCCTGGTCGGTGTCGGTCGCCGCCGGCGCGCCGGCCGCGTCGGTCGCCGCCGCGAGGGCCGCGTGCAGCTCGTCGCCGCGCCCGGTCTGGAGCAGGAGTACGGGCGACAGCAGGTGGCCCAGGGCCTCGGCGAGCGCCACCCGCTCCCGCACCTTGGCGATGAAGACGTCCTCGTTGCGGATGACCAGGCCGGGCTCGTCGGCCCGGGTGGAGATCTGGTCGGTGTCCACCATGGCGAAGAGCCCGTATGCGTTCTCCTCCCCCGGCGCGCTGATCCGGTAGAGGACCACGACCTGCTCGGCGGGCGTGTAGCTGCCGTCGGCCTTGGCCTCGGCGAGCCGGGTCACCGCGTCCGGCAGGGCCTCGAGGAAGGGCTTCCCCAGGCTCTCCGGCGCCCGGTGCGGCATCTCGATGCCGAGGGCACTGTGCGGGTTCGCCTCGATGATCGCGGTGATCTCCGCGTCGTCGGCGAACTCGTCGTAGTTCTGCGCGCCGGTGCCGCCAGTGGTGATCCAGGCCCGGGCGATCGGATGCACGACCGTCATGGGCGAAGACGCTACCGGCGACGCGAGTCCCGCCGGCGCGGGACCCGCACGGGGTCCACCAGATGAAAGAGCTACCGGGGCCGGTGGGCCGGATTCAGGCGGTGCGGTCGGACTGTCCCGCCGCCCGGCGGTGCCGGCCGCCCGGCGTGGGGCCGCCCGCCGGTCGCCGCCCCGGCACGCCCGGTCCGGCGGGCACGATCCTGCGGGTCCCGGCCGACGCGGCCGGCACCGGCCGGTGCTCGGCCGGCGGGGTGAGCCGGGAGGTGGCCGGCACGCGGGCGACGCCGACCACGATCGGCGGGGCGAGCAGGTCCACCATGTGGGCGGGAAGGTCGGGACGGACCGTCGGCCAGCGGGAGTCGTCGACCGACCAGTACGCCGCGTCCGGGCGCTCGGTCACCCCCTCCCGGGTCGACGGATCGTCACCGGGCACACGGTGCTTGGCCATCGGAACTGCCTCCACGAGCTGCGGGGTGCGGCCCTGCGGGTCGCTGCGGCGGACACCCGGGCCAACGATCCCGCCGCCACCCCGGTGACGCCCGCCCCACCCTCCCCCGCCCCCACCTCCCCCGTCGATCAGGGGCTCCGGGTCGGGAATTCCGACGCGACCCCTGACCGGTCCGGGAGGCGCCCACCCGGGAGCCGGGGGAGGAGCGGGTCAGTCGAAGACGGGATCGCGGTCGCGGGAGCGCTTCAGCTCGTAGAAACCGGGGGTGCCGGCGACCAGCAGGACGCCGTCCCAGAGCCGGCCGGCGGCCTCCCCCTTCGGCGCCGGGGTGACCACCGGCCCGAAGAAGGCGACCGTGCCGCCGTCCGGGCCGGGCGCGTGGATCACCGGGGTGCCGACGTCGGTGCCGACCGGACGCATGCCGGCCTCGTGACTGGCCCGCAGCGCCTCGTCGTGGGCGGTGCCCCCGGCGACGTCGGCCAGCGCCGGGTCGAGCCCGACGTCGGTCAGCGCGGCGACGAACAGCTCCCGCGTGAGCTTCTCCTGCCCGAGGTGGATCCGGGTGCCGAGCGCCGTGTAGAGCTTCCGGACGGCGTCCTGGCCGTACCGCTGCTCCACCGCGACGCAGACCCGCACCGGGCCCCAGCCGGCGCGCAACAGCTCCTGGTACTGCTCCGGCGGCTCCCGGCCCTCGTTGAGCACCGACAGGCTCATCACGTGGAACCGGATGTCCACGTCCCGGACCTGCTCCACCTCCAGCAGCCAACGGGAGGTGATCCACGCCCACGGGCAGATGGGGTCGAACCACATGTCTACGGCGGCACGCTCGCTCACGGCTGGTCCCTTCACGACGGGTGCGCCGGCCTCCGGCGCCTCCTGCGATCCTCACCCCGGCGGGCACCGACCGGCAGCGGAATGGAAGCGTGACCTCGCCCGCCGCGGGGTGTTCGTGCATGGAAGACTCGAATCCGGCCGTCACGAGCGGTCGATGACGGCGCCACCAGGGCGTGCGGCGAAACGGGATGGAGACGAAAAGTGCCGGGAGTGCGCAACCTGACGCAGGTCGAGGCCACCGAGCGGGCCCGCCTGCTCGACGTGACCGGATACGACATCAGTCTGGACCTCTCGTCCGCCGTACGGGCGGCCGAGGCTCGCACCTTCCGCTCGACCACCGAGGTGCGTTTCCGGTGCGCGGAACCCGGCGCGAGCACCTTCATCGAGCTGGCCGCCGACTCCGTGCGCTCCGCGACGCTGAACGGCTCTCCGGTGGACCTGGGCGACTGGTCGGCCGAGAAGGGCCTGACCCTGTCGGGACTGGGCAGCGAGAACACGCTGGTCGTCGAGGCGGACTTCGCGTACTCGAACAGCGGGCAGGGCCTGCACCGCACCGTCGACCCGGTCGACGGCGAGACCTACCTCTACAGCCAGTTCGAGACGGCCGACGCCCAGCGCGTCTTCGCCTGCTTCGACCAGCCCGACCTGAAGAGCGTCTACACCTGGCACGCCACCGTCCCGGACCACTGGAAGGTGGTCTCGAACATGCCGGTGGAGCGGGAGGAGCCGGCGGGCGAGGGGCTGAAGACGGTCCACCTCGCCACCTCGGTGCGGATGAGCACCTACATCACCGCCCTCTGCGCCGGGCCGTACCACGAGGTGCGCGACAGCCACGACGGCATCGACCTGGGCGCGTTCTGCCGGGCCTCGATGGCGCCGCACCTCGACTCGGACGACCTCTTCCTGGTCACCAAGCAGGGCTTCGACTTCTTCCACGAGCAGTTCGGCGTGCGCTACCCGCTGCCCAAGTACGACCAGCTGTGGGTGCCCGACTTCAACGCCGGCGCGATGGAGAACTTCGGCTGCGTCACGCACGCCGAGTCGCACTACCTCTTCCGCTCGCAGGTGACCGACTACGAGTACGAGCAGCGGGCGAACACGATCCTGCACGAGCTGGCGCACATGTGGTTCGGTGACCTGGTCACCATGCGCTGGTGGAACGACCTGTGGCTCAACGAGTCGTTCGCCGAGTGGGCCAGCCACTGGTGCAACACCCACGCCACCCGCTTCACCGAGGCATGGACGACGTTCCTGTCCATCCGGAAGAACTGGGGCTACCGGCAGGACCAGCTCTCCTCCACCCACCCGGTCTACTGCGAGATGCCGGACCTGGAGGCGGTCGAGGTCAACTTCGACGGCATCACGTACGCCAAGGGCGCGAGCGTGCTCAAGCAGCTCGTCGCGTACGTCGGTGAGGAGCCGTTCCTGGCCGGCCTGCGGGCGTACTTCGCCAAGCACGCCTGGGGCAACGCCACCTTCGACGACCTGCTCTCCGAGCTGGAGACGGCCTCCGGCCGGGAGCTGCGCAAGTTCGCCGCCCAGTGGCTGGAGACGGCGCAGGTCAACACGCTGCGGCCGGAGCTGACGATCGGCGCGGACGGCACCTACGAGCAGGTGGTCGTGCTCCAGGAGGCGCCCACCGGGCACCCGACGCTGCGTACCCACCGGATCGGGGTGGGCCTCTACGACCTGACCGACGGCCGGCTGGTCCGCCGCGAGCGCCACGAGGTCGACGTCACCGGCGAGCGGACCGAGCTGACCGCGCTGCGCGGCCTGCCCGCCGCCGACGTGCTGCTGCTCAACGACGACGACCTCACCTACACCAAGCTGCGCCTCGACGAGCGGTCGATGGCCACCGTGGTGCAGCACATCGCCGGCTTCGAGTCGTCGCTGGCCCGCGCGCTGTGCTGGACCGCCGCCTGGGACATGACCCGCGACGCCGAACTGGCCGCCCGCGACTACGTGGCGCTGGTGCTGGCGGGGCTGCCCGCCGAGACCGACATCAACCTGGTCAACGCCGCCCTGCGCCAGGCCAAGACGGCGCTCAGCTTCTACGTCGACCCGGCCTGGGCGCCGACCGGCTGGGCGGAGCTGGCCCGCACCGCGCGCACGACGCTGGCGACGGCGGAACCGGGCAGCGGCTTCCAGCTGACCTGGGCCCGCGCGTACGCCACGGCGGCCCGTTCGGCCGAGGACCTGGCCACCCTGCGCGGCTGGCTGGCCGGCACCGACGTCCCGGCCGGCCTGTCCATCGACACCGAGCTGCGCTGGGCCGTGCTGGACGCGCTGGTCGCCAACGGCGCGGCCGGTCCCGCCGAGATCGAGGCCGAGCTGGCCGGGGACCGGACGGCCAGTGGCGAACGCGAGGCCGCGTACGCGCACGCGCTGGTGCCGACGGCGGAGAACAAGGCCGCCGTCTGGGCCCAGCTGACCGGCCCGGAGGCGCTGCCGAACTGGCGCAACCGGGCGCTGTTGCAGGGCCTCATCCACCCGGCGCAGATCGAGCTGACGGTGCCCTACCGGGACAGGTACTTCGCCGCGGTGGACCAGGTCTGGGGCAGCCGGGACAGCGAGCCGGCGCAGGAGTTCGCGCAGCTGGCGTACCCGGCGTACCTGGTGGACGACGAGACCGTGGCGGCCACCGACGCGTGGCTGGCCGGCGAAGGCCACCCGACGTCGCTGCGCCGGCTGGTGGTCGAGGGCCGCGACGGCGTCGTCCGCGCCCTACGGGCCCGCGAGCGGGACGCCCGCAGCGCCTGACGTACGCGTCACACGACGAAGCCCGGTCCGCGTCGCGGACCGGGCTTCGTCGCACAGGTGCAGGCGCGGGACGCGCCGGGGTCGGTCAGCCCTTGCCGGCGTGGCTGGCGAGCTGGTCGAGGCCGTTGATGATGCCGCCGGCCAGGTCGCCGCCGCCGAACGCCGCCACCATCGAGAGCGCGGCGAGCCGGGCGTAGGTGTCGGGGATGCGCTTGCGGGCGTGCCGGCCGGTGACGATCTCCAGCTGCCGCTGATTGGGCGACACCGCGATCAGGACCGACCGGTCGGGCTCGGCGAGCTGGCGGTGCAGCCGCTCGGCGTGCTCCCGGACCGGCTCGTCGAGACCGCCGACGAAGACCGAGAAGACCAGGCCGGTGCCCTGGTCGGCCAGGCGCAGGGCCTCGTCGATGCGCAGCAGCTGGCGGGTCGAGAACGGCCCGTCCAGCACCTCGGGCGGGGTCCCCGTCCCGGCCTGCTTCTCACCAACGGTCACTTGCGCCTCCGGTTCCACCGGCCGGCGGCTCGACGCCGGCCCGCTCGAGCTTGTGGCTGGTCAGCGCCGGCGCCTGCGCGCCCGCTGCCAGGGCGGTGCCGGCCGAGTCGGCCAGCTGCTCCGGCCGGCCCAGGAACCAGACCGGAGTGAAGTCGAAGGGCCGGCCCGGTCGGTAGCGCTTGGCGCCGCCACCGCCGCCACCACGGCTACCGGCGTACGCCAGACCGGCGATCACCAGCACCGCAGCCGCCGGGATGCCGACGAAGACCAGCAACGTCTCGGTTACAGACAATCCCAACGCCCCCAGGCGGAAGAAGAGACCTCAAGGATCCGGGTCGGGTGGACGATCATGGCGCCGACCGCCCGACACCGCTGCCATTCACGTTAGCGGAGCCCACGGCCCGCCAGATTGCGGGGTGGCGATCCCATCCGCCACTAAAGTGCTCCAGTTGCGCAGCCGTGGCGATCAACCGCGCGTCGTCGCCGTACCGACCGGTCAGCAGGACCCCCACGGGCAGCCCCTCGGCGGTGACGCCCACCGGCAGGGACACTGACGGATCACCCGTGACGTTGAACACGGCGCAGTACGGCGAGAACCGGCGTTGCCGGTCGAAGTCCTCCGCCGGGTCGCCACCGGAGGCGAACCAGCCCAGCGGCGCCTGCGGCGCGGCGAGGGTCGGGCAGAGCAGCAGGTCGCAGCCGGCGGTGCGGCGCACGCCGAGGCGTACCTGCGCCTGGAGTTCGCCGAGCGTGGCGGTGAGGGTGCCGGCGGAGATCTCCGCGCCCCGGGCCCGCAGGTGCCGGGTCAGCGGCAGCAGCGCGCTCTCCCGCTCCCGCGGCACGGGCGCGAGCGCCAGCACGTACCAGACGATCTCGAACAGCGGCCACACGGCGGGCCCGAGGGGCGCGGGGACGTCGACCACCTCGTGGCCGGCGGCGGTGAGCAGCGCCGCCGCCCGGTCCACGGCGGCGACGCAGTCGGGGTGGACCGGCTCGTCGGCGAGCATCGGGGTGGTGAACCGCCCGACGCGCAGCCGCCCCGGGTCGGCCGCGCGGGCCGCGCCGAGCCAACCGCCCGCGGGCGGGGCGGGCGCCAGGTAGGGCTCGCCGGGCACCGGCCGGGCCAGCACGTCGAGCAGCGCCGCCACGTCGGCGACCGTACGCCCGATCGGCCCGTTGGTCGGCAGGCCGTAGGCGCCGGAGCCGACCGGCCCGCCGGAGACCAGCCCCCGGCTCGGCTTGTAGCCGACCAGGCCGCACAGCGACGCCGGGATGCGCAGCGAGCCGCCGCCGTCGGAGCCCTGGGCGACCGGCACCAGGCCGGCCGCGACGGCCGCCGCCGCCCCTCCGCTGGAGCCGCCGGCGGTGTACGCCAGGTCCCACGGGTTGCGGGCCGGCGGCGCGACCAGCCCCTCCGAGTAGAGCGAACAGCCCAGCTCGGAGGTGGTGGTCTTGCCCAGGCTCACCAGCCCGGCCGCCGCCATGAACCGGACCACGTCGGCGTCCACCGGCGGCACGAAGTCGGCGAACGCCGCCGAGCCGAAGGTGGTGCGCACCCCGGCGGTGAGGGTGAGGTCCTTGATCGCGGTCGGCACGCCGTGCAAGGGGCCGCGCCCGTCGGCGGGGACGGCGTCGGCGGCGCGGGCCGCCGCGCGGGCCCGCTCGCCGGTGACCGTGACGAACGCGCCGACGGTGTCGCCGAGGGCGTCGACCCGGGTCAGGTGGTGCTCGACCAGCTCGACGCTGGACAGCTCGCCGCCGGCGATCGCGGCGGCCTGCTCCAGCGCGGTCAGGTCGTGCGGCTCGGCCATCCCCTCATCCTGCCCGCCCGGCCCCCGCTCCGCCGCACGACACGACCGGCCGGCGGTGCGACGAGCGCCATATCCCCCTGACATGACCACATCGGGATGACCGGCCACCGGCTCCCGGCACAGAGGATGGAGACAGATCGATGACGATCATCCCCCACCGGTGGCCCCGCACCGCCGCCACCGACCCCCACCCCCGCAGGGAGCGTCGCCGTGCAACCCGTACCCGCCCTCCACCCCGGCCCGGGCCGTCGCTGGTCCTCGCGCGCCACCCGTCCGCTGCTGGCCCTCGCCCTGGTCGGCGCGAGCCTGGCCGCCACTCCCGCCGCGCCGGCCGGCGCCCGGGACCTGCCCCCGGCCGCGCCGCTGGCCGCCAACCCGTACGAGCGGGGCCCCGCGCCCACCGTGGCCAGCATCGAGGCCACCCGCGGCCCGTTCGCCACCGCGCAGACCACCGTCGCCGCCGGCAGCGTCAGCGGTTTCGGCGGCGGGACGATCTACTACCCGACCAGCACCGCCGAGGGCACCTTCGGCGCGGTCGCCATCTCCCCCGGCTTCACCGCGCGCCAGACCTCGGTCGCGTGGCTCGGCCCCCGCCTGGCCTCGCAGGGCTTCGTCGTCATCACCATCGACACCCGGTCGGTGTACGACCAGCCGGCCAGCCGGGGCACCCAGTTGCTGGCCGCCCTGGACTACCTGACCAACACCAGCACCGTCCGCACCCGGATCGACGGGAACCGGCTCGCCGTGATGGGTCACTCGATGGGCGGCGGCGGCAGCCTGTCGGCGGCCAGCACCCGTCCCGCGTTGCAGGCGGCGATCCCGCTGACCGGCTGGCACACCCAGAAGAGCTGGTCGACGGTACGCGTACCGACCCTGGTCATCGGGGCCGAGAACGACACGGTGGCCCCGGTCTCGTCGCACTCGGAGCCGTTCTACACGAGCCTGCCGGCCACTCTGGACAAGGCGTACCTGGAGCTGAACGCGGCGAGCCACTCCGCGCCCACCTCGTCGAACGTGACGGTGGCGAAGTACAGCATCTCCTGGCTCAAGCGGTTCGTCGACGACGACACCCGCTACGAGCAGTTCCTCTGCCCGGCCCCCCAGGGCTCGGCGATCGAGGAGTACCGGGACACCTGCCCGCACTCCTGACCCCCACGCTCCGGAGCCGTCGCGCGCACTGGGGGCCGCGACGGCTCCGGATTCCACCCGCCGGGCGGCGCGGGGCCCCTCGGGGACCGCGCCGCCCGGACGCGGGCTCAGGAGCGGGCGCCGAGGAACCGCAGCGCGTTGCCGCCGAGCAGCAGGTCGCGCTGTTCCCCCGTGAGGAAGTCCGCCTCCCGCACCACCCGGCCGACCGGCCGCTCCCCCAGCGGGTACGGGTAGTCGCTGCCGACGAGCACCCGCTCGGCGCCCATGGTGTCGACCAGCAGCCGCAGCGCGGGCGTGGAGAAGACCACCGAGTCGACGCAGAACCGGTCGACGTACGAGCTGGGCGGGGCGGTGGAGGCGCCGCGTACCAGGTCGCCCCGGCGGTGCCAGGCGTTGTCGGCGCGGCCCAGCCAGAACGGGAAGCTGCCGCCGCCGTGCGCGAAGCAGATCCGCAGCGTGTCGGGCACCCGGTCGAAGACGCCGCCGAGGATCAGCGCCAGCACCGACAGGTGCGTCTCGGCGGGCATCCCGGCGAGCCAGCGGGCCATCCACCGGTCCAGCCGGGGGCCGCCCGGCATGTCCCACGGATGCACGAAGACCGGCGCGCCCACCTCGGCGCAGTGCGTCAGGAACTCCACGATCCCGGCGTCGTCCAGGTCGCGGTCGCCGACGTGGTTGCCGATCTCCACGCCGGCGTGCCCGGCCGCGAGGCAGCGGTCCAGCTCGGCGCAGGCCGCCTCCGGGTCCTGCAACGGCACCTGGCAGAACGGCACCAGCCGGTCGCCACCGGCGGCGGTGACCTCCAGGGTGAGGTCGTTGAAGATCCGGGCCACCTTCACCGCCTGGTCGGCGGGCCGGTCGTAGCTGAAGAAGACCGGGGTGGGCGAGACGACCTGCACGTCCACCCCGTCGGCGTCCATGTCGCCGAGGCGGGTCGGCGCGTCCCAGCACTCCGCCCCGACCGGGCGGAACTCCGTCTCTCCCACCATGATCATGGCCGCCCGCTCGGAGTCGACCCGCAACCAGGGCCAGCCGGACCCGCCGCACGCCGCGCCGAGGTCCGGCCACCCCTTCGGTACGACGTGCGTGTGCACGTCGACCACGGGAGGCCGCGCCGGCCCGGGCCCGGCGGGCATCAGCCCTTGCCCGGGTGCAGCGCGCCGCAGTTCGCGCAGGTGCGGGCGGCCTCGTCGGCGTAGAACGCCTGGAACACCGGGGGCAGGTCGGCGGCGATGTCCCTGACCTGCAACTCCACCTCGTGCACCTTGTGCCCGCACTCGGTGCAGTACCACTGGAACTTCTCCAGCGTGCCCTCCTCGCGGACCCGCTCCACGACCACGCCGATCGAGCCGGCCTCGGGCCGCTGCGGCGAGTGCGGGGTGTTGCGCGGCAGCATCCACATCTGGCCCTCGCGCACGTGCACCGTACGCGGCCCCTCCGGGGTCATCAGGTTGACGTGCATGTTGCCCTTGACCTGATAGAAGAACTCCTCGTACGGGTCGACGTGGAAGTCGGTGCGCTGGTTGGGCCCGCCCACCACCATCACGATGAAGTCGTCTCCGCCCGGGAACATCTCCTTGTTACCGACCGGCGGCTTGAGCAGGTGCTGGTTCTCCGCGATCCAACCGGGGAAGCTGAACGGCTCCGCGATCTCACTCACGACTGACCTCCTGACGGAAGAAGGGCCACGGCCTGGATCTCGATGAGCAGGTGCGGGTGGGGTAGTTGGTGCACGGCGACGGTGGTGCGGGTGGGTCCGGTGGCGTCGAAGTACTCGGCCCAGACCTGGTTGTAGCCGCCGAAGTCGTTCATGTTGACGAGGTAGGTGGTGACCTGGACGAGGTCGCTCAGGTCGGCGCCGACCGTCCGTAGGAGGTCACGGATGTTGTCGATGACGGCGCGGGTCTGGGCGCGGATGTCGAGGTTGGTGGTGCCGAACTCGTCGACTTCGACGCCGGCGAAGGTGTTGTCGGGCCGTCGGCTGGAGGTGCCGGAGACGAAGACGA
>NZ_JBEYRY010000020.1:0-38354 GCF_040704175.1 Micromonospora sp. NPDC047812
TCCACGACGCCATCACCACCCTCACCACCACCTGCAACGTCGACACCTTCCTCGAAATCGGCCCCGACACCGTCCTCGCCACCGCCGCCGCCACCAACGACACCACCACCGCCATCGCCACCACCCGCCGCGGACAACCCGAAACCACGACCCTCACCAAGGCCGTCGGGCAGCTCTTCACCGCCGGAGCCGGTCCCGACGCCGGCGCGTACCTGGCGGGCGCCCGCGAGGTGGAGCTGCCGACGTACCCGTTCCAGCACCAGCGGTACTGGCTGGTCCCCGACGACTCCCCCGCCGACGCCAGCGGACTCGGCCTCGGGGCGGCGGACCACCCGCTGCTCGGCGCGGTGCTGGGGCTCGCCGATTCGGAGCGGAGCGTGCTCACCGGCCGGCTGTCCCTGCGCGAGCAGCCCTGGCTCGCCGACCACGCCGTCCTGGGCACCGTCCTGCTGCCGGGCGCCGCGTTCGTCGAGCTCGCGCGGCGGGCCGCCGAGCACGTCGACCTCGACCTCATCGAGGAGCTGACCCTGCACGCGCCGCTGGTGCTGCCACCGGACGGCGCGGTACGGATCCAGGTGGAGGTCGGGGAACCCGACGAGGCCGGCCGCCGGCCGCTGCGGGTGCACTCCCGACGCGAGGACGCACCCGACGGCGAGCCGTGGACGCAGCACGCGAGCGGCCTGCTCGATGCCGCCACGGAGCCCGAGACCGGCTGGGCCGGTGAGTGGCCACCCGCCGACGCCGTCCCCGCCCCGGTCGAGGACCTGTACGACCGCATCGCCGACCTCGGCATCGACTACGGCCCCGCGTTCCGGGGGCTGGTGGCGGCCTGGCGCCGGGGCGACGAACTGCTCGCGGAGGTCGCGCTCCCCGCCGACGCGCCCACGGGCCGCTTCGGACTGCATCCGGCGCTGCTGGACGCGGCCCTGCACCCGATCTCCCTGGCCACCGGGACCGACGGCCCGCTGCGCCTGCCGTTCAGCTGGCACGGCGTACGGGTGTCGACCACCGGGGCGACGGCCCTGCGGGTGCGGATCACGCCCACCGCTCAGGACGCGTACACCCTGGCCCTCGCCGACGGCACCGGCATGCCCGTGGCCACGGTCGAGTCCCTGGTCGCGCGCCCGGTGACGATCGAGCAGCTGCGCTCCACCGCCGGCCCGGACGGGCTGCACCGGTTGGAGTGGCTGCCGGTCCCCACGCCCGTGGCCGCCGCCGACGCCTTCGACGTGTTCCCGGTCGGCACCGGCACGGACGCCGAGGCGGTACGGGCCGCCGTGCACGACGCGCTCGCGGCGATCCAGGAGTGGCTGCCCGGCGACCGCTCCCCGCTGGTGTTCGTGTCCCGGGGCGCGACCGACGGCACGAACCCGGCGGGGGCGGCGGTCTGGGGCCTGGTCCGCTCCGCGCAGACCGAGCACCCCGACCGCTTCGTCCTCGTCGACACCGACGACCCGGCCCTCGTCGGCGCGGCCGTCGCGACCGGCGAACCGCAGGTGGCCGTCCGCGACGGGGTGTCGACCGTGCCGAGGCTCGCGACGTTCGCGGCCGCCTCGGACCGCCGCCTGTTCGACCCGGCGGGCACCGTGCTCGTCACCGGCGGCACCGGCGCACTGGGCGCCGCGTTGGCCCGCCACCTGGTCACCGCGCACGGTGCGCGGCACCTCGTGCTGACCTCCCGCCGGGGGCCGGCCGCGCCGGGCGCCGCGGAGCTGACGGCAGAGCTGGAGTCGCTGGGCGCCAGGATCACGGTCGCCGCCTGCGACGCCGCGGACCGGGCCGCGCTGGCGGAACTCCTGACGTCCCTGCCCGACCTGGTCGGCGTCGTGCACGCCGCAGGCGTGCTGGACGACGGGACGGTCGAGTCGCTCACGCCGGAACGGGTGGACACCGTGCTGCGGGCCAAGGTCGACGCCGCGCTCAACCTGCACGAGCTGGCCGGCGACGTCGAGCTGTTCGTGCTCTTCTCCTCGGCGACCGGGGTGCTCGGCACGGCCGGCCAGGCGAACTACGCGGCGGCGAACGCCTACCTGGACGCGCTCGCCGCGCACCGCCGGGCCGCCGGCCTCGCGGCGACGTCGCTGGCCTGGGGCCTGTGGCGCAGCGGTGGCGCGATGACCGGTGGGCTGACCGAGGCCGACCTCGCCCGCATCGGGCGCACCGGCGTGCTGGCGCACACCGTCGAGGAGGGGCTCGCGCTGTTCGACGCGGCCTGCCGGACCGACGAGCCGTGCCTCGTCCCGATCAGGTTGGACGTTTCCGCACTGCGCACGAGCACGACGGCGCCGCCACCGCTGCGCTCCTTCACCCGCCCCCGCCGCGCCTCCTCGGCCGGCAGCGCGGTGCCGCTGTCCCGCCGGCTCGCCGGGCTCACCGAGCCGGAACAGCGCGAGGTGCTGCTGACCCTGGTACGCACGAACGTGGCCGCGGTGCTGGCCCACGAGTCGGTGGAGACCATCGCGGCGGACCAGGCGTTCAAGCAGCTGGGCTTCGACTCGCTGACGGCGGTGGAGCTGCGCAACCGGCTCAACCAGGCCACCGGCCTGCGGATGCCGGCGACGCTGACGTTCGACCACCCCACGCCCACGGCGCTCGTCGAGCACCTGATCGAGGAGCTGGGCGGCAACCAGGAGAAGCTGCGGATGCGCACCCTGGTCGACGGCATCGCCAGGCTTGAGGCGACGCTGGACGAGCTGGAGACGGCGGACGCGGCGGAGACGGACATCGCCACGGCCCTGCAACGGCTCCTGACGAAGTGGCGCGACAAGTCCAACCCGGCGCCGGCCGAGAGCGCCGACCTCGCCTCCGTGACCGCGGACGACCTGTTCGACATCCTCGACAACGAACTGGACAAGATCTGAACCGACGGGGCGGCGCCTGCCGGCGCCGCCCCGTCCGTCAGAGCAGCTCGACAGGTCGCGCCGAGCTGGCCCGGGCCGCCCGGTGACCCGCCCGGCCGCGGCCGGAAACGGGAAAAGGCCGCCCACGGCGGCCTCGGGGGTGGGCGTCGGCCCGCCGGGCGTGTCACACCCGGCGGGCCCTTGCCGTCATCGCTTCGGGGCGATCAGCGTCCCGTCCTGTGCGTCGAGCACCGAGATGGCCTCCACCGGGCAGAACTCGGCGGCCTCGACCACCAGATCGGACGGCGCCACCACGTCGGCCAGCGGCCGGGAGACGGGGTCCATCGCGAAGTGGTCCGGCGCGCTGCCCACGCAGAAACCTGAGCTGATGCAGCGCTTCGATTCCACCACCAACCGCCACCCGGCCTGGTCGCCGGCCTCGTTCGCGCTCACCACTGCCCCTCTCGTCGGGTGTCCATCGTGCCGGGTCGCGGGACCGCGCGTGGCGGCCCGCCCGGTTGCGGCGCGAGCTGATCCACGTCAGCTCACCACCGAGTACTTCTGCCAGCCGGTCGCGACGACCTCCGGTGCGGACAGCGTCGCGAACGGCCGGTCCGGGTCGAACTTGCCGTTGTGCAGGTGGACGACGAGCGTGCCGTCGGCGCGCAGACCCAGCAGGTCCGGGCGGCCGTCCAGGTCGATGTCGGTCACCGTGATGATCTCGTACTCCTGCCAGCCCTGGGCGAGCGTGAACCACCGGCCCTCGCCCCGCCACCACGGACCCTCGCCGGAGGTGTCGTGCGCGAACTCGTACAGGTCCAGGTCGCCGTTGGCCCGACGGACCAGCAGGTCGGGCCGGCCGGTGCCGGTGACGTCGGCCATCGCCAGCGGGAAGTCGTCCACGTCGACGGTCACCAGGCGGTGCGCGGTGCGGTCGTACGTCTCGTTCTGCTTGATCTGCCGCTGGTTGAAGAACGCGTCCACGTGGCCGGCGTTCTTCTCGCGGCCGAACATGTCGTCGCAGCCGTCCAGGTCCACGTCCGCGATACCCAGGGTCTCCCACTTCTTGTCGTCGCGGGCGCCGGAGATGCGGATCGGCTCGCCGAGGGTCTCCAGACCGTTCAGCCCGCCCTTGTTCGGGTAGAGGAAGATCCCGTGCGTCGCGTTCATGTGCGTCCCACTCACGCCGATGACGTCGGCGTAGCCGTTGCCGTTGACGTCGATGGGACGGACCAGCCCGTGGTTGCGCTTCGGGTGGAAACCGGTGCTGATCAGCACCGGCTCGCCGAAGGTCTCGCCACCACGGAAGCTGCCGCTGTGCGGGAAGACCAGCAGTTCACCCGTGACGTCGTCACGGACCATGATGTCCATCCTCCCGTCCCCGTTGAACGAACGGCAGTGACCATTCCCGCCCATGCGTGCCACAGATAACCTCCACGTACGCCCCGAAATACGACAGTCCGATCATTACGAAGGGTTCCGGGAGGGGTAACCCCTACCGACACCCCTCACCACCCGCGAAGAGACCGCCACGAGCGGTCACCATCCGCCCGTCGCGGCGGTCCATCCGGGAACCGAGGAACCGCGGGAATCAGCGGAACTTGACGTGCGAACGGTTCAGCTCGCCCACCGAGGAGACCCCGAGCAGATTCATGGTGGCCTCGATCTCCCGGCTCAGGATCTCCATGGCCCGTACGACGCCACGCCGGCCGCCGGCCATCAGCCCGTACTGGTAGGCCCGGCCGACCACGGCGGCGGTGGCGCCCAGCGCGATCGCGGCGACGATCTCCGCGCCCGAGGTGATGCCGGTCGACGAGCACCGTCCGGCTGGTGTCGAGGGCGGACACGTCGCGCAGCACCGACGGCTGGAACTCGATGTTGGCGAACGTCTCCCGGGCGCGGTCGAGGCTGCGCTCGCTGTCCGCCGCCCCGTCGCAGTAGTCGAACACCATCCGGGGCACGGCCCGGCGGGCCACGGCACGCAGGTCGGTGATGCCCGCCGCGCGCAGCAGCCGGCGTTCCGTCGGGTTCCACGCCACCTTGGGCGGCTTGATCAGGGTGCTCATCCGAGCGGACTTGCTCATGTGGGCCTCCTTCTGTGAGGGGGTGAGGAAGGGGCCGCGCCACGTCGTGGGGGTCGGCTACGCGACGAGGGCCCGCTGGGCGAGCAGCTCCTCGACCACCTCGGCAGGCGTCGGGTGGTCGTAGACGAGCGCGGCCGTCAGCTCCAGCCCGGTGAGGGCCTCCAGCCGGCGCCGCAGCTCCACGGCGGTGAGCGAGGAGAAGCCGATGTCCAGGAACTCCTGGTTCTCGTCGACCGTGGCGGCCGACGGCAGACCGAGCGTGTACGCGGTCTGGGCCCGTACCACGTGGGACAGCACCGCGCGGCTCTCGGCCTCGTCGGCCCCGTCGAGCAGCCGGCGCAACGCCTCGGGGCTGTCGACGTCGAGCGTGTCCTCGGCGGTCTCGGTGATGTGGCGCATCGCGTCCGGCAGGTCCCGCAGCAGCGGGCTCGGCCGGTACCGGGTGTAGTCCGGCACGAACGAGGGCCAGTCCACGGCGGCGGCGACCCGGCCGACCGCGCCCGCGCCCACCGCCGCGCCGAACTGCTCGACGGTGAGGTCCGGACCGACCGCGACCGACACCACCCCGTCGCGCTGCTGGGCGATCGCGTCGAACACGGCCGCCGTCTCGGCGGTGCCGGCGACGCCGAACATCTCCTCGACCGTGTGCACGAGCACGAGCCGCTCCGCCCGGGCGGCGAGGGCGGTCGCGACCGGGTCGTCGGCGTCGCTGGTGACGACCACCGTGTCGGCGGCCTCCGTGGTGACCGTCGCGCCCGCCGCCTCCAGCAGGGCGGCGATCCGGTCCGCCAGCGGCCCGCCGTGCAGCGCCACCGTGCCCGCCGGCCGCCACGGCTCACCGGTCGGCGCGGGGGCCGCGACGAGCCGGCGGGCGAAGACGCCCGCCGAGCGCAGCGCCACCTGGTCCTCGCCGGCACCCCGGGTGAGCACCCGGCACAGGGCGGTCAGGGTCCGGTCGTCGAGCGTCTCCGGCAGGTCGACGACCCCGCCCCAGGCCCGGGGCGTGACGAGGGCGGTCGAGCGGCCGAAGCCGTACGCCGCCGCCCCGTCCAGGTCGGTGATCCGCTCGGTGGGGGTGACCGCGGCCGCGCCCCGGGTCAGGCACCACACGGGGGTGTCGATGCGCGCCTCGTCGAGGGCCCGGACCAGCGCGGCCGGGGCGGGTCCGGCGGGTGTCGTCAGCACCCCCGCGGCCACGTGCTCCGGAGTCAGGTCGAGCAGCTCGTCCGCCGTGCCGTCGCGGTACACGCGCACGTCGGCGCCGTGCCGGGTCATCGCCTCGGCGATCCGTTCGGCGTCCGCCGGCACCAGCCACACGCCCCGCAGCGCGGCGACCGGCAGCTCCGTGACCGGGGACCAGCGCAGCTGGTAGCCGGGCGCGGGCCCGCGTCGCCACGACGCCAGCGCCACCGCGACGTCCTTCAGGGTCGCGGTGTCGTCCAGGCCCAGCAGCGCGCCCAGGTCGTCGCGGTCGACGGCGGCCCAGAAGTCGTCGCCCGGCGCGGCGACGACGGGCGCGTCAGGCCACAGGCGGGTGCGCTGGAAGGCGTACGTGGGCAGGTCGACCGGGCGCGCGCCGGCGAAGAAGGCCGGCCAGTCGACGGGTACGCCGCGGTTGTGCAGGCGGGCCAGCGCCTCGGTCGCCACCAGCTGCCCGTCCCGGTCGACGCGCTGCGCGGGCACGAACTCGGCGTCCGCCACGCACTCCCGGCCGAGCGCGGTGAGCACCGCGTCCGGGCCCAGTTCGAGGAAGGTGCGTACGCCGCGTGCCGCCAGCGCCTCGACCGCCGCGGCGAACCGCACGGTCGCCCGCACCTGACGCACCCAGTACTCCGGGGTCAGCTCGGCGGGCTCGCCGGTGACCGTGGAGAGCACGGGGATCGTCGGTGGGTGGTGGGTGACGGACCCGGCGACCGCGCGGAACTCGTCGAGCATGGGTTCCATCAGCGGCGAGTGGAACGCGTGCGACACGGTGAGCCGCTTGGTCTTGCGACCGTCGCCGGCCAGCTCCTCGGCGACCGCCAGGGTGGCGGTCTCCTCGCCGGAGAGCACGACCGAGGTGGGGCCGTTGACGGCGGCGACCGCCACGGCGTCGGAGAGCAGCGGCGCGACCTCGTCCTCGGTGGCGCGTACGGCCACCATCGCGCCACCGGCCGGCAGCGCCTGCATCAGCCGGCCGCGGGCGGCCACCAGCCGGGCGGCGTCCGGCAGGGTGAGGACCCCCGCCACGTGCGCCGCCGCCAGCTCACCGATCGAGTGCCCCGCCACGAAGTCCGGCCGCACGCCCCACGACTCGAACAACCGGAACAGCGCCACCTCCACCGCGAACAACGCCGGCTGGGCCCACCCGGTCCGGTGCACCTCCTCGGTGTCCAGCACCTCCCGCAACGGCCGCTCCAGATGCCGGTCCAACTCACCGCACACCTCGTCGAACGCCGCCGCGAACACCGGGAAGCCCATCAGCTCCCCCGCCATCCCGACCCGCTGCGCCCCCTGACCGGTGAAGAGCACGGCGGTCGCCCCGGCGGTGTCGGCGACCCCGCCGACCACCCCGGGGGCGTTCTCGCCACGGGCCAGCGCGGACAGTCCGGCGCGCAGTTCGGCCAGGTCCCGGCCGAGCACGGCCGCCCGGTGCCGCAGGGCGGTACGGGTGGTGGCGAGCGAGAATCCGGCGTCCACGGCGGACGCCTCGTCGGTGAGGTGGGCGGCGAGCCGGGCCGCCTGGTCCCGCAGCGCGGCCTGGTCGCGGCCGGACACCACCAGGGGCACCACCGGCACCTGGGCCGTCGAGTCCACCACCACCGGCTCGGGCGCCTGTTCGATGATCGCGTGCGCGTTGGTGCCGGAGATGCCGAACGAGGAGACGCCGGCGCGGCGCGGGCGTCCCGTCTCCGGCCAGGGCACCGCCCCGGTCAGCAGCCGGACCGCCCCGTCCGCCCAGTCCACGTGCGGCGACGGGGCGTCGACGTGCAGCGTCGGCGGCAGCACGCCGTGCCGGATCGCCTCCACCATCTTGATCACCCCGGCGACGCCGGCGGCGGCCTGGGTGTGCCCGATGTTCGACTTGATCGAGCCGACCCAGAGCGGGTGCTCGCCCCGGTCACGGCCGTACGTCGCGATGAGCGACCGGGCCTCGATCGGGTCGCCCAGGGTGGTGCCGGTGCCGTGCGCCTCGACGGCGTCCACGTCGGCCGGTCGCAGCCCCGCGTCGGCGAGCGCCTGGTTGACCAGGCGCTGCTGCGACGGCCCGTTCGGCGCGGTCATGCCGTTGCTCGCGCCGTCCTGGTTGACCGCGGTGCTGCGCACGACGGCGAGCACCGGGTGGCCGTTGCGGCGCGCGTCGGAGAGCTTCTCGAGCACCAGCACCCCGACGCCCTCACCCCAGCCGGTGCCGTCGGCGCCGGCGGCGAAGGACTTGCACCGGCCGTCCGGGGCGAGGGCCCGCTGGCGGCTGAAGTCGATGAACGCGTTGGGCGTCGCGAGCACGGTCACGCCACCGGCGAGGGCGAGCGCGCACTCGCCCCGGCGCAGCGACTGGGCGGCAAGGTGCAGGGTGACCAGCGACGACGAGCACGCCGTGTCGACGGTGACCGCCGGCCCCTCCAGCCCCAGCGCGTACGACACCCGGCCGGAGACCACGCCGCCGGCGACGCCGGTGCCGATGAAGCCGTCGAGCTCGGGCGGCAGGTGCTGAAGGTGCGCGCTGTAGTCGTGGTACATCAGGCCGGCGAACACCCCGGTACGGCTGCCGCGCAGGCTGCTGGGATCGATGCCGGCCCGCTCGACGGCCTCCCACGAGGTCTCCAGGAACAGCCGCTGCTGCGGGTCCATGGCCAGGGCCTCGCGGCGGGAGATGCCGAAGAACTCGGCGTCGAACCAGGCCGCGTCGTACAGGAAGGCGCCCTCCCCGCAGTAGGTGCGGCCGGGCTTGTCCGGGTCCGGGTCGACGAGGTTGTCGATGTCCCAGCCGCGGTCCGTCGGGAAGCCGGCCACCGCGTCGACGCCCCCCGCGACCAGGTCCCACAGCTTCTCCGGCGAGCTGGCGCCGCCGGGGAACCGGCAGCCCATGCCGACGATCGCGATGGGGTCGTCGGTGCCGTCGGACGTGGCCACGACCACGGCGGCGGCCGACCCCCCGGCGAAGAGTTCCGCGTCCAGGTGCTCGGCCAGCACCGTCGGGTTCGGGTAGTCGAAGACCAGCGTGACGGGCAGCCGCAGGCCGACGACCGCGTTGAGGCGGTTGCGGAACTCGACGGCGGTGAGCGAGTCGAAGCCCAGTTCCTTGAACGCCTTCGTCGCGCCGACCGCCTCGGCGCCGCCGTGCCCGAGCACGACCGCGACCTGCGTACGGACGATGTCGACCAGCTCCTTGCGGCGCTCGGCCGGGCCGCGACCGGCGAGGGCCGCGACCAGGTCGGAGGCCGCCGCGGCGTCGGCGGAGACCTGGCGTCGCGCCGGGGTGCGGACCAGGCCGCGCAGCACCGGGGGCAGCACGCCGCCGGTCGCCTGCTCCCGCAGGGCGGCGAGGTCCAGGTGGATCGGCACGAGGGCCGGTTCGGGCGCGGAGAGCGCCTCGTCGAGGAGCGCGAGCCCGTCCTCGGTGGAGAGCGGCCGCACGCCGGAGCGCCGCATCCGGGCGAGGTCGGCGTCGTCGAGGGCGCCGGTCAGGCCGGTGCGCTGCTCCCACATGCCCCACGCCAGCGACACCGCGGGCAGGCCCCGGGCGCGCCGGTGAGCGGCGAACGCGTCGACGAACGCGTTGGCCGCCGCGTAGTTGCCCTGCCCGGGGCCGCCGAGGACGCCTGCGGCCGAGGAGAACACGACGAAGGCGCTCAGGTCGCCGGTCAGCTCGTGCAGGTTGACGAGCGCGTCGACCTTGGGGCGCAGCGCGGTCGCGACCCGCTCCGGCGTGAGCGACGGGATCATCCCGTCGTCCAGGACGCCGGCCGTGTGCACGACCGCCGTGGGCGGATGCTCCGCGACGAGCGCGGCCAGCGCCTCGCGGTCGGCGGCGTCGCAGGCGGCGACCGTCACGTCGACGCCCTGGGCGGTCAGCTCCTCGTGCAGCGTCGCCAGGTCCTCGGTCATGCCACGGCGGCCGGCGAGCACGAGCCGACGTACGCCGTGCCGCGCGACGAGGTGCCGGGCGACGAGGCGGCCGAGCGTGCCCGACGCCCCCGTGACGAGGACGGTGCCGGTGATCTCCGGCGGCGTGCCCGGCTGCCCGGACGCCTTCGCGAGGCGGGGCACGAGGACCTCGGTGCCGCGCAGGGCGAGCTGCGGCTCGCCCGAGCGCAGCGCGGGCACGAGGTTCGGCGCCCACTGCCCGCCGGCGACGTCGACGAGCACGATCCGGCCGGGGTTCTCGGACTGGGCCGAGCGCAGCAGGCCCCACACGGCGGCGAGCGCGGGCTCGGTCGCGTCGGTGGCCCCTTCGGTCAGGACGACCAGACGGGCGGCGGCGAACCGGTCGTCGGCGAGCCACTCCTGGGTGGCGGCGAGGGTGCGCTCCACCGCCCGGTACGTGGCCCCGATGAGGTCGTCGCCGTCCCGGGCGACCGGGAGGACCACGTAGTCGGGGACCTCGGCGATCGCGGCGAGGCTGTCGTACGCGGTGGCGCCGGGCAGCTCGCCGCCCACGACCGCGACCGTGGCCGCGCCGGCGGCCACCGGGACGGGCACCCAGTCGAGCACGTGCATCGCCTGGTGGCGCGGGTTGGTCAGGTCGGCGAGCGCGCCCGCGGGCAGGCGGCGGACGGCCAGCGTGTCGATGGTGGCGACCGGGGCGCCCGCGTGGTCGGCGGCGGTCACCGCGACGGCGTTCGGGCCGGCCGGCCGGATGGTGACCCGGAGCCGGGCGGCGCCGGTGGCGTGCAGGGTCACCCCGTGCCAGGCGAACGGCAGCCAGGGCCCACCCTCGCCGTCGTCCGAGGTGAACACGCCCAGGCCGAGCGGGTGCAGCGCCGCGTCGAGCACCGCGGGGTGCAGGCCGAAGCCGGCGACCTTCGCCCCCTCGGGGGCGGTGACCTCGGCGAACACCTCGTCGCCCCGGCGCCACACCGAGCCGAGGCCGCCGAAGGCGGGGCCGTACGTCACGTCGAGCGCGGCGAACCGGTCGTACAGCTCGGCGGTGTCCAGCGCCTCCGCGCCCTCGGGCGGCCAGACGCCCGCCGTGGCCGCGGCGCGCTCGCCGGCACCGGGCGTGCCGGCGCCCAGGGTGCCGGTGGCGTGCCGGGTCCACGGGCCGTCGCCGTCGGGCCGCGAGTGCACGGTCAGCCGCCGGGCGCCGTCCGGACCGGGCTCGCCGACGCGGAGCTGGACCTGCACCGCGCCCCGCTCCGGCACCACCAGGGGCGCTTCGAGCGTCAGCTCCTCGATCTCGGTGGCGCCCACCTCGTCGCCCGCGCGGATCGCCAGCTCGACGAAGGCCGTGCCGGGCAGGAAGATCCGGCCCGCCACCCGGTGGTCGGCGAGCCACGGGTGCGCCGAGGTCGACAGCCGGCCGGTGAGCAGCACCCCGTCCGCGCCGGCGAGCGACACGGACGCGCCGAGCAACGGGTGTCCGGTGGAGCCCAGGCCGAGGCCGGTGGCGTCGACCGGGCCGCCCGCGCCGCTGGGCCAGTAGGTCCGGCGCTGGAAGGCGTACGTCGGCAGGGCGACCGGCCGGGCCGGGGCGGTGACCAGCGTGGCCCAGGCCGGCTGCACGCCACGGGTGTGCGCCTGACCCAGCGACAGCAGGAACCGGCGCAGGCCGCCCTCGTCGCGGCGCAGCGTGCCGACGACCGAGCCGCCGCCCGCCTCGTCGAGCAGGTCCTGCACGGCGGGTACGAGCACCGGGTGCGAGCTGACCTCGACGAAGGAGTCGATGCCGTCGGCGATGACGCCGCGTACGGTCTGCTCGAACTCGACGGTCTGCCGCAGGTTGCGGTACCAGTACTCGGCGACCAACTCGGCGGTGTCGAGCAGCTCCCCGGTGACGGTCGAGTAGAGCGGGACGTCGCTGGTGCGGGGCCGCACGGGGGCGAGGACCCGGAGCAGCTCCTCGCGCATCGACTCGACGTGCGCCGAGTGCGACGCGTAGTCGACGTCGATCCGCCGCGCGCGGACCCCGTCGCGCTCGCACTCGGCGAGCAGCTCGTCGAGCGCCTCGGGCGCGCCGGAGACGACCACGGTGGACGGCCCGTTCACGGCGGCGACCGACAGCCCGGGCCGCAGGCGCCGGGCGAGGCTCGCGACCGGCTCCGACACGGACACCATGCCGCCCCGGCCGGCGAGGTCGACGGCGATCAGCTGGCTGCGCCGGGTCACCACCAGGGCGGCGTCGTCCAGGGAGAGCGCGCCGGCCACGCAGGCGGCGGCGATCTCGCCCTGGGAGTGTCCGACGACGGCGGCGGGCTCGACGCCGTGCGAGCGCCACACCGCCGCCAGCGAGACCATCATCGCGAACAGCGCGGGCTGGACGACGTCGACCCGCTCCAGGGAGGCGGCGCCCGGGACGCCGCGCAGCACGTCGAGCAGCGACCAGTCGGTGTGCCGGTCCACGGCGGTGGCGCACTCCGCCATCCGGGCGGCGAAGACGGGCGAGGTCTCCAGCAGCTCGGCGGCCATGCCCAGCCACTGCGAGCCCTGGCCGGGGAAGAGGAACGCGGTGCGGTCGCCGGCGTCGGCGAGCCCGGTGACGAGGTTGCGGGCGGCACCGCCGTCCGCGAGGGCGTCGAGCGCGGTGGACAGCTCGTCGCGGTCCCCGACGAGGACGGCGCGGTGCGGGAGGCGGGCGCGGGTGCTGGCGAGCGCGTACGCGACGTCGTGCGCGTCGAGGTCGTCGGTCAGGCGCTCGCGCAGCCGGACCGCCTGGTCGCGCAGCGCCGCCTTGGTCCGGGCCGACAGCACCCACGTGGTGGGGCCCTCGGCCGGCGGGGCGCTCTCCGGGGTCTCGGCGGCCGGCGGCTCCTCGATCAGCACGTGGGCGTTGGTGCCCGAGATGCCGAACGACGAGACGCCCGCGCGCCGCGGGTTCTCGCCCCGTGGCCACCGCACCGGCTCGCTGAGCAGCTGGACCGCGCCGTCGGCCCAGTCCACGTGGTGCGACGGCTTGTCGACGTGCAGGGTGCGGGGCAGCTCCTCGTGCCACAGCGCCATGACCATCTTGATCATGCCCGCGACGCCGGCGGCGGCCTGGGTGTGCCCGAGGTTCGACTTCACCGAGCCGAGCCAGAGCGGCCGGTCCCGTTCCTGGCCGTAGGTGGCGATGAGCGACTGTGCCTCGATCGGATCGCCCAGCGTGGTGCCCGTGCCGTGCGCCTCCACCGCGTCCACGTCGGCCGTGGTGAGCCCGGCGTTCGCCAGCGCGGCGCGGATGACCCGCTGCTGCGACGGCCCGTTCGGCGCGGTGAGGCCGTTCGACGCGCCGTCCTGGTTGACGGCCGAGCCGCGCACCACCGCCAGGACGCGGTGCCCGTTGCGGCGCGCGTCCGACAGCTTCTCCAGCACGAGTACGCCGACACCCTCGCCGAACGCCGTGCCGTCCGCTGCCGAGGCGAACGCCTTCACCCGACCGTCCGGGGCGAGCCCCTTCTGGCTGGAGAACTCCACGAACGTACCGGGGGTGGAGATGACGCAGGTGCCGCCGGCCAGCGCGAGGTCGCAGTCGCCGCTGCGCAGCGCGTGCGCGGCCACGTGCACCGCCACCAGCGACGACGAACAGGCCGTGTCCACGGTGACGGCGGGGCCCTCCAGCCCCAGCACGTACGACACCCGGCCGGACACGACGCTGCCCGCGACGCCGGTCATCGTGTAGCCGATCAGCGCGTCGACGTCGCGCTGCATGGCGTTCAGGTATTCGACGCTGTTGGCGCCGACGAACACGCCGGTCCGGCTGCCCCGCAGCGAGTGCGGGTCGATCCCGGCGTGCTCGAACGCCTCCCACGACGTCTCCAGCATCAGCCGCTGCTGCGGGTCCATGGCGAGCGCCTCGCGCGGGCTGATGCCGAAGAAGCCCGCGTCGAAGTCGGTCGCGTCGGGGATGAAGCCGCCCCGCCGCACGTAGCTGGTGCCGGTGCCGCCGTCCGGGTCGAACAGCTCGTCCAGGTCCCAGCCCCGGTTGGTGGGGAAGTCGGTGATGCCGTCGCCGCCGGACGACACCAGCTCCCACAGGTCGTCGGCGGAGCGCACGCCGCCGGGGAAGCGGCAGCCGATGCCGACGATGGCGATCGGCTCCCGCTCCGTGGCGGTACGCAGCTTCCGCCGCGTCTCGTGCAGGTCGGCCGTCACGCGCCGGAGGTACTCGACAAGCTGCTCTTCGTTCGCCATCAGTAAGCCCTCCTCAGCGCGTGCGGATCAGGCGGCGCCGAGTTCGTCGTCGATGAACCGCAACAGCTCGTCGGCGGAGGCGGTCTTCAGCACCAGGCCCACGTCCGGCCCGTCGGGTTCGGCGTCCACGTCGGACCTGCCACGCCAATTCGACATCACCGCGTGCAACCGTTCGGTAATCCGTGCCTTGACCGCGTCCTCCAGGCCCGCCGCGCCTGCCTGGGCGAACGAGCGTTCCAGCCGGTCCAGCTCGGCCAACAGCCCCGCGGCCGGGTCCACCTCGGCCGGGGCCAGCCCGGCCAGCAGGTGGTCGGTGAGCGCCGCGGCGGTCGGGTGGTCGAACACCATGGTGGCGGAGAGCTTCAGGCCGGTGGCCGCCTTCAGCCGGTTGCGGAACTCGACCGCGGTCAGCGAGTCGAAGCCCAGCTCGGTGAACGGCCGGTCGGGGTCGACCGCGCCCGCCCCGGCGTGCCCGAGCACGGCGGCGGCCTGTGCCTTGACGAACTCCAGCGCGGTGTGCCGCCGCTGCGGGCCGCTCTGGCGTGCCAGGAGATCCCGCAGGGCGCCGGGCGACTGCGTCGACTGCTCCACCGACCGTCGGGACGGACCCCGCACCAGGCCACGCAGCAGCGCGGGCAGCACGCCCGCCCGGCCCAGCTCACGCAGCACCGCCGGGTCCACCGGCATGGGCACCAGCAGCGGCTCGTCGACCAGCTCCGCCGCGTCGTACAGCGCCATGCCCTGCTCCACCGACAGCTCCAACAGCCCGACGCGGGCCATCCGGGCGCGGTCGTTGGCGTCGAGGTGCGCGGTCATCCCGCTCGCCTCGCTCCACAGGCCCCAGGCGAGCGAACGGGCGGGCAGCCCGGCCGCCCGGCGCCGCGCCACGAGCGCGTCCAGGAAGGTGTTCGCCGCCGCGTAGTTGCCCTGCCCGGGGCCGCCCATCGTGCCGGCCGCCGCGGAGAACACGACGAACTCGGCCAGCTCGGCGTCCAGGGTCAGCTCGTGCAGGTTGACCGCCGCGTCGACCTTGGGCCGCAGCACCGCCTCGACCTGCTCCGGGGTCAGCGCGGCCACCAGGCCGTCGTCGAGGACGCCCGCCGTGTGCACCACGGCGGTCAGCGGGTGCGCGGCGGGCACCCGGGCCAGGGTCTCGGCCAGCGCCGCGCGGTCCGCCGCGTCGCACGCCGCGACGGTGACCTGCGCGCCGTACGAGGTCAGCTCGGCCACCAGCGCGGCGGCCCCCGGCGCGTCCGGGCCACGACGGCTGGTCAGCAGGAGGTGCCGCACCCCCCGCCGGGTCACCAGGTGCCGCGCCAACAGACCGCCGAGGGTGCCGGTGCCGCCCGTGACGAGCACCGTGCCGTCGGGGTCCCGCCGGGGCGGCGCGGTGAGCACGAGCTTGCCGACGTGCCGGGCCTTGGACATGAACCGGAACGCCTCCGGGGCGCGACGGATGTCGTACGGCCGCACCGGCAGCGGCGTGAGGTCGCCCGTCCCGAACAGGGCGACCACGTCGCGCAGGATCGCGCCGACCCGGTCCGGGTCGATGGCGAGCAGATCGAACGCCTGGTAGGCGACGCCCGGGTGGTCGGCGGCGACCCGGTCCGGGTCCCGCACGTCGGTCTTGCCCATCTCGACGAACCGGCCGCCCGCGCCGAGCAGGCGCAGCGAGGCGTCGACGAACTCCTTCGCCAGCGAGTCGATCACCACGTCGATGCCGGCCGCGCCGAAGCGCTCCTCGAACTCCAGCGTGCGGGAGTTGCCGATGTGCGTGTCCGGCAGCCCCATCTCGCGCAGCGCGTCCCACTTGCCGGTGCTGGCGGTGCCGTACACCTCCGCGCCGAGGTGCCGGGCGAGCCGGACCGCCGCCATGCCGACGCCACCGGCGGCGGCGTGCACCAGCACCCGCTCCCCCGGCTTCACCTGCGCCAGGTCGACGAGCGCGTAGTAGGCGGTGCAGAACGCGATCGGCGTCGACGCCGCCGTGGCGAACGACCAGCCCGACGGCACAGGCACGACCATCCGCGCGTCGGTGACCACCTCGGTGCCGAAGGCGCCGTAGAACAGGCCCATGACCCGGTCGCCGACCGCGACGCCGGTCACGTCCGGCGCGGTCTCGACGACCACGCCCGCCCCCTCGCCGCCCATCACCCCGCCGCCGGGGTACATGTCGAGGGCGATCAGCACGTCCCGGAAGTTCAGGCCGGCGGCCCGCATCGCGATGCGCACCTGGCCCGGTCCCAGCGGGCGCGGTTCCTCCGCCTCGGGCAGCAGCGCGAGGTTTTCCAGCGTGCCGCGCTCGGTGACGTCCAGCCGCCAGCGGTCGACCGGCGGCGCCGCCAGCGCGGGGCTGCTGGCCGCGCGGGCCAGCCGCGGGGCCAGCAGGACGCCGTCGCGGACGGCGAGCTGCGGCTCGTCGGTCGCGACCGCCGCCGCGAGCACCCGGTGCGGCTGGTGGTCGTCGACGTCGAGCAGGACGAAGCGGTCCGGGTGCTCGCTCTGGGCCGACCGGAGCAGGCCCCACACCGGCGAGCTGGCCAGGTCGGGGGCCGCCTCCCGCACGCTCACCGCGTCCCGGGTGACGACGACCAGCCGGGCGTCGGCGAACCGCTCGTCGGCGAGCCACTCGCGCAGCACCGCGAGGGTGTCGTGCACGACCCGGTGGGCCGCCCCGGCGGGGTCGTCGGCCGCGCCGGCCGCGCAGGGCAGCACGACCAGGGCGGGCGTCGGCGCGCCGTCGGCCACCCGGGCCCGCAGCGCCGCCAGGTCCGGGTAGGTGTCGGTGACGAGGCCGGCGTCCTGCGGCAGGGTGCACCCGCCGAGCGCCGCCCAGCGGACGTCCGGCGCGGCCGCCGGCGCGGCGAGCGGGGTCCACTCCAGGCGGAACAGGGCGTCGTGGTGCGTGCTCGGCTGCGCGGGGGCGGTGGCCTCCCGCAGCACCAGCGACTCGACCTCGGCGACCACGGTGTTGCTCTGGTCGGCGACGGTCACCGCGACGGTGTTCCGGCCGCGCGGACGCAGCCGGACGCGCAACTCCGTCGCGCCGACGGCGTGCACGGTCACGCCGCTCCACTCGAACGGCAGCAGCGCCTCGGTGCCGCTGGTGACGAGCGCGAGCGGGTGCAGCGCGGCGTCGAGCAGCGCCGGGTGCAGGCCGTATCCGGCCGCCGTGCGCGCGGCGTCCGCCGGCAGGGCCACCTCGGCAAAGATCTCCTCGCCCTGCCGCCACACCCGGCGTACGCCCTGGAACGTCGGGCCGTACGTGAGACCGGCCGCGGCCAGGGTGGCGTACAGCTCGTCGGACGCGACGGGCTCGGCCGCCGGCGGCCACGCGGTGTCGAAACCGCCCGCCGGCTCCGCGGGGGCGAGCAGGCCCACGCCGTTGCGCACCCACGGCGCCGCGTCGGTGGCGACCCCGTCGGGCCGGGAGTGGACGGTCAGCTGCCGCTGCCCGTTGCCGTCGGGCGCGCCGACGCGCAGCTGCACCTGGACCCCGCCCTTGTCGGGCAGGACCAGGGGCGCGGTCAGGGTCAGCTCCTCGACCCGCCCGCAGTCCACCTCGTCGCCCGCGCGGACCGCGAGGTCCACGAGCGCGGTCCCGGGCACGAACACCTGCCCGCCGACGCGGTGGTCGGCCAGCCACGGGTGCGCGGCCACCGAGATGCGGCCGGTGAACAGCAGGCCGTCGGTGTCGGCCAGCGCGACCGCCGCGCCGAGCAGCGGGTGCTCGGTGGCGGCGAGCCCCAGCCCGGCCGCGTCGGCGGTGGCCGGGCCGACGGCCGGCCAGTACCGCTCGTGCTGGAACGGGTAGCCGGGCAGCCGGACCCGCCGCGCGCCCTCGACCCCCCACGTGGGGTGCACGCCGTGCACGTGTGCCTCGCCCAGGGAGAGCAGGAAGCGCGCCAGGCCGCCCTCGTCGCGGCGCAGCGAGCCGACCACGGTGGCGGCGGCCTCCGCGTCGTCGATGACGTCCTGCACGCCGATGGTCAGCACGGGGTGCGGGCTGACCTCGACGATCGTGGTGACGCCCGCGTCGAGCAGGGCCCGGATGGCGGGCTCGTACCACACGGTCTGGCGCAGGTTGCGGTACCAGTACTCGGCGTCCATCGCGACGTCGTCCAGCCAGCGGTCGTCCACCGTCGAGTAGAGCGGCACCTCGGGCCGGCGGGGCTCCAGCCCGGCCAGCACGTCGCGCAGCTCCTCGTGCAGCTCCTCCACGTACGCCGAGTGCGACGCGTAGTCCACGTCGATGCGCTTGGCGCGCACGCCGTCGCGCTGGCACTCGGCCAGCAGCTCGTCGAGGGCGTCCAGCTCGCCGGCCGCCACCGTCGAGCGCGGCCCGTTGACGGTCGCCACGGTCACCCGGCCGGCGAAGCGCTCCAGGCGCTCCCGCACCTCGGCCACCGGCAGCGGCACGGAGACCATGCCGCCCTTACCGGACAGGCGCAGCAGCGCCCGGCTGCGCAGGGCGACGACCCTGGCCGCGTCCGCCACGGAGAGCGCGCCCGCCACGCAGGCGGCGGCGATCTCGCCCTGGGAGTGCCCCACCACGGCGGCGGGCTCGACCCCGTGGGAGCGCCACAGCGCCGCGAGCGACACCATGACGGCGAACAGGACGGGCTGGACGACGTCCACCCGGTCCAGCCCCTCCCCCCGCCGTAGGACGGCCTCCAGGGACCAGTCGACGTGCGGTGCCAGCGCCGCCTCGCACTCGGCCATCCGCGCGGCGAACACCGGGGAGGCGTCGAGCAGCTCCACGGCCATGCCGATCCACTGCGAGCCCTGCCCGGGGAAGGAGAAGGCCACCTTCCCCGGCGTGCCGGCGGCGACCCCGGTGGCCAGGTTCGGCGCGGGCTCCCCCGCCGCGAGCGCGGCGAGGCCGGCGCGCAGCTCGTCGGGCCCGCCCACCACGACCGCGCGGCGCGGGTGGGTGGCCCGCAGGGAGAGCGAGTACGCCAGGTCGCGGGGCGCCACCTCGGCCAGGAGCGGCTCGATGTCGGCGGCCTGCCGGCGCAGCGCGCCGTCCGAGCGGGCGGAGAGCACGAGCGCGACCGGCCCGTCGTCGTACGACCGCTCGGCCTCGGGCGCCGCCGGAGCCTCCTCGATGACGAGGTGGGCGTTGGTGCCGCTGAACCCGAACGACGAGACGCCGCCGCGACGCGGGTGGCCGTTACGCCGCCACGGCTGCGGTTCGGCCAGCAGCCGCACCCCGCCCGACCAGTCGACGTGCGAAGTCGGCTCGTCGACGTGCAGGGTCCGGGGCAGCTCGCCGTGCCGCAGCGCGAGCACCATCTTGATCACCCCGGCGACGCCGGCGGCGGCCTGGGTGTGCCCGATGTTCGACTTCACCGAGCCCAGCCAGAGCGGCCGGTCCCCGGCGCGGTCCCGGCCGTACGTGGCGAACAGCGCGTCGACCTCGATGGGGTCGCCCAGCGTCGTGCCGGTGCCGTGCGCCTCCACCACGTCCACGTCGGCGGTGGAGAGTCCGGCGTCGGCGAGCGCCTGCCGGATGACCCGCTGCTGCGCCGGCCCGTTGGGCGCGGTCAGCCCGTTGGACGCGCCGTCCTGGTTGACGGCGGTCCCGCGTACCACGGCCAGGACCTCGTGGCCGGCGGCGAGCGCGTCGGAGAGCCGCTCCAGCACGACCACGCCGATGCCCTCGCCCCAGTTGGTGCCGTCCGCGCCGGCCGCGAACGCCTTGCAGCGCCCGTCCGGGGCGAGCCCGCGCATCCGGCTGAACTCCAGGAACGCGCCCGGCGTCGACATGGCGGTCACGCCGCCCGCGACCGCCATCGCGCACTCGCCCGAGCGCAGCGCCCGCACCGCCAGGTGCATCGCCACCAGCGACGACGAGCAGGCGGTGTCCACCGTCACGGCCGGGCCCTCCAGCCCCAGCACGTACGAGAGGCGACCGGACATGATGCTCGCGGCGTTGCCGGTGGCCATGAAGCCTTCCGCGCTCGCCCCGGCCGCGCCGGTGATCCGGGCGTAGTCGACGTTGTTGGCGCCGACGTACACCCCCGTCGCGCTGCCGCGCAGCGTGGTCGGGTCGATGCCGGCGTCCTCGAAGGCCGCCCAGGACGCCTCCAGCACCAGCCGCTGCTGCGGGTCCATGGCCTCGGCCTCGCGGGGGCTGATGCCGAAGAAGGCCGCGTCGAAGCCCGGCAGGTCGGCGAGGAAGCCGCCCTCGCGGACGTAGCTGGTCCCGGAGTGCTCCGGGTCGGGGTGGAACAGGCCGTCGAGGTCCCAGCCGCGGTCGGTGGGGAACGGGCCGATGCCGTCGCGACCCTCGCGCAGCATCGTCCACAGCTCCTCCGGCGAGCTGACGCCACCGGGGAAGCGGCAGCTCATGCCGACGATGGCGATCGGCTCGTCGGCGGCGACGGTGCCGACGACCACCTCGGTGCGACCGGTCTCCAGCAGGTGCTCGGCCAGCGCGACCGGGGTCGGGTAGTCGAAGGCGACGGCCGCGGAGAGCCGTACGCCGGTGGCCTCGACCATCCGGTTGCGGAACTCCACGGCGGTGACCGAGTCGAAGCCCAGCTCCTTGAACGCGGAGGCCGGCTCGACCGCCTCCGGGCCGGCGTAGCCGAGCGTGAGCGCGACCTGGGTGCGGACCAGCCCGACGACGTGGTCGAGCCGCTCCGCCTCGGGCAGGTCGGCGAGCCGGCGGGCGAAGTCCGACGAGGTGGACGTGTCGGTCGGCTCCTCGTCGGCGACCGCCTCGGGGATGGCGTCGAAGAGCCGGCTGGGCCGCAGCGCGGTGAACGACGGCACGAAGGTGGCCCAGTCCACGTCGGCGAGCAGGACGTCCGTGTCGCCGGCCGCCAGCGCGGTACGCATGGCCGCGACGGCGCGCTCCGGCGCCATCGGCGCCAGGCCCCGCTTGCGCAGCGAGGCCGAGATTTCGTCGTCCACCAGCGTGCTCTCGGCCCACGGGCCCCAGGCGAGGGCGGTGGCCGGCTGTCCCCGGCCGCGCCGGGCCTCGGCGAGGGCGCACAGGTGGGCGTTGCCGGCGGCGTAGGCGGCCTGGCCGCCGCTGCCCCAGACCCCGGCCACGGAGGAGAAGAGCACGAACTCGTCGAGGTCCCGCTCGGCGAAGATCGCGTCGAGGTTGGCGGCGCCGGCGACCTTCGCGGAGACGACATTGGTGAACTCGGCGAGGTCCATGTCCACGATGCCGGTGAGCTGGGCCAGGCCCGCCACGTGCACCACGGCGCGCACGTCGGGGTAGCGGTCGACCACCGCCTCCAGGGCCGCCCGGTCGGCCACGTCGCAGGCCACGACGTCGACCTCCGGGCCCAGCCCGCGCAGCTCGTCGAGGAGTTCGGCGGGGGCGGTGCCGCGCCGGCTCAGCAGGACGAGCCGCTCGGCGCCGTGCCGCGCGTACAGCCGGGCGACCTCGATGCCGAGGGTGCCGGTGCCGCCGGTGACCAGGACGGTGCCGGACGCGCCGCGCCAGCGCGGGTTGCCGCTCACCGGCGCGCGGTGCAGCCGGCGGACGAACACCCCGTCCGGGCGCACCGCGACCTGGTCCTCCCCGATGCCGGCGAGCACGCCGGCCAGCGCGGCGGCGCAGCGCCCGTCCAGCTCGGCGGGCAGGTCGACCAGGCCGCCCCAGGTGTCGGGCAGTTCCAGCGCGGCGACCCGGCCGAGGCCCCACACCTGCGACTGCGCCACGCCGGTCACCGGGTCGGCCGGGGAGGTGGTCACGGCCCCACGGGTGAGGCACCACAGCGCGACGCCCCGCCCGGCGAGCGTACGGATCAGGTCGAGGGTGGCCGCGGCGCCCGCCGGGACGCCGGGGTGCCCGGGCAGGAACGCCTCGTCGAGCGCGAGGAGGGAGACCACGCCGGCGAGTTCCCCGTCGAGGTGCTCCGCGACGGCGGCCGGGTCGGTGGTGACGACGGTGGCGCCGTGCGCGGCGAGCGCGTCGGCGACGGCGGTGCCCGTGTCGCCGGTCACCGCCGGCTCGGGAACCACCAGCAGCCAGGTGCCGGTCAGCGCCGGAGGCGTGCCGCCGGGGCGGCGCTCCCACCGCGCCTGGTAACGCCAGCCGTCCAGCGCGGACCGCTCCTGCCGGCCCCGGCGCCACGCGGAGAGCGCGGGCAGCACCGACGCCAGGGGCGCCTGCGGGTCCACGTCGAGGGTGGTGACCACCGTGTCGAGGTCACCGCTGTCCACCGCCGCCCACAGGCCGTCGTCGTCGCCGGCTCCGGCCGCGACGGCCGGCTCGACGCTGTCCTGCCAGAAACGCTCGTGCTGGAAGGCGTACGTCGGCAGGTCCACCCAGGACGGTCCGGACCGGTGGTAGAACGCCTCCGGGTCGATCCGGACGCCCCGGGTCTCCAGCCGCGCCAGCGCCTCCACCAGGGCAGGCGGCTCGTCGCGGTCCCGGCGCAGCACCGGCGTGGCCAGCACGTCGCCGTCCAGGCAGTCCGCCGCCATGGTGGCGAGCACCGAGTCCGGGCCCAGTTCGAGGAACGTCGTGACGCCGGTCGCGGCGGCGGCGCGTACCGCGTCCGCGAAGCGCACGGTCGCCCGGACCTGCCCGACCCAGTACTCCGGCGTCGCCAGTTCGTCGCCCGCCGGCGCGCCGGTGACCGTGGAGACCAGCGGGACGCTCGGCGGCGCGTACGAGATCGTCTCGGCCACCGCCCGGAACTCCGCGAGCATCGGGTCCATCAGCGGCGAGTGGAAGGCGTGCGACACGGTCAGCCGCCGGGTGCGCCGGTCGGCGAACCGCGCGGCCACCGCCGCCACCGCCTCCTCGGTGCCCGAGACGACCACCGAGTCCGGGCCGTTGACGGCGGCGATGTCGGCGTCCGCGCCGAGCAGCGGCGCGACCTCGTCCTCGGTGGCCTGCACGGCGAGCATCGCCCCGCCCGCCGGCAGGGCCTGCATCAGCCGGCCCCGGGCCGCGACCAGGCGGGCCGCGTCGGCGAGCGGGAACACCCCCGCGACGTGCGCGGCGGCCAGTTCGCCGATCGAGTGCCCGGCCAGGACCGAGGGGGTGACGCCCCAGGACCGGACGAGCCGGTACAGGGCCACCTCGACGGCGAACAGGGCGGGCTGGGTCCAGCCGGTCCGGTGCAGGTCCTCGGTGTCGAGGACCTCGCGCAGCGGCCGGTCCAGGTGCGGGTCCAGGGCGGCGCACACCTCGTCGAACGCCGCCGCGAACTCCGGGTACGCCGCGTACAGCCCGCGGCCCATGCCGAGGCGCTGCGCGCCCTGCCCGGAGAAGAGCATCCCGACCCGGCCGTCCGTCGCCCGGCCGCGGACCAGGTTGGCGGCCTGCTCGTCGCGGGCCAGCGCGGCCAGGCCGGCGGCCAGTTCCTCGGCGGTGCCGCCGAGCACCGCGGCCCGGTGCGCGAAGCGGGACCGGGTGGTGGCCAGGGCGTAGCCCAACTCGGCCGGCTCCACCTGCGACACCACGGCGGAGAGTCGCCGTGCCTGGTCCCGCAGCGCGTTGGCGTCGCGGGCGGTGAGCAGCAGCGACGTCACCGGCGCGGCGGCCGGCTCGGGCGCGGCGGCGTCCGGCGCCTGCTCCACGATCACGTGCGCGTTCGTGCCGCTGAACCCGAACGACGAGACGGCGGCCCGGCGCGGCTGCCCGGTACGCGGCCACGGCGTGGCGGCGGTCAGCAGCCGGACGTTCCCGGCCGTCCAGTCCACCTGGTCCGACGGCTGCTCGGCGTGCAGCGTCGCGGGCAGGACGCCGCGCCGGATCGCCTCCACCATCTTGATGACCCCGGCGACCCCGGCGGCGGCCTGGGTGTGGCCGATGTTCGACTTCACCGAGCCGAGCCAGAGCGGGTCCTCCCGGTCCTGGCCGTACGTGGCGAGCAGCGCCTGCGCCTCGATCGGGTCGCCCAGGGTCGTGCCGGTGCCGTGCCCCTCGACCACGTCGACCTGGCGCGTCGACAGGCCCGCGTCGACCAGGGCGGCCTCGATGACCCGCTGCTGCGACGGCCCGTTCGGCGCGGTCAGCCCGTTCGACGCGCCGTCCTGGTTGACCGCGGAGCCCCGCACGACCGCCAGGACGCGGTGACCGTGCGCGAGCGCGTCCGACAGCCGCTCCACCAGCAGCACGCCGGCGCCCTCGGCGAACCCGGTGCCGTCGGCGTCCGCCGAGTACGAGCGGCACCGCCCGTCCGGCGACAGGCCGCGCTGGCGGGAGAACTCGACGAACGTCAGCGGCGTCGCCATGACCGAGACGCCGCCGACGAGCGCGAGCGTGCAGTCGCCCCGGCGCAGCGCCTGGATCGCCAGGTGCAGCGCCACGAGCGACGACGAGCAGGCGGTGTCGACGGTGACCGCCGGCCCCTCCAGCCCCAGCGTGTAGGCGACCCGGCCGGAGACCACGCTGCCGGAGCTGTTGCTGCCCAGGTAGTCGTGGTACATCAGGCCGGTGAACACGCCGGTCGGGCTGCCGGCGAGCGAGGCGGGGTCGATGCCGGCGCGCTCCAGGGTCTCCCACGCGACCTCCAGCAGCAGCCGCTGCTGGGGGTCCAGGCCGACCGCCTCGCGGGGGCTGATGCCGAAGAACGTCGGGTCGAAGTCGGCCGCGTCGTACAGGAAGCCGCCGCGCGAAGTGTAGGACGTGCCCTCGCGCAGCGACTGGGGGTCGTACAGCGACTCCAGGTCCCAGCCGCGGTCGGTCGGGAACGCGCCGGTGGCGTCGGTCCCGGACTCCACCAGGCGCCACAGGTCCTCGGGACTCGCCACGCCTCCGGGGTAGCGGCAGGCCATGCCGACGATCGCGACCGGCTCGTGCGCGGACGCCTCCACCTCGTGCAGGCGCTGCCGGGTCTTCTGCAGGTCGACCGTGACCCGCTTCAGGTAGTCCCGGAGCTTGTCCTCGTTGGCCACTAGGGTCGCCCTCCTCGCACTGTCATGAGATCCCGAGTTCGCTGTCGATGAGAGCGAAGACCTCGTCGTCGGTCGCGGATTCGATGTCGTTGCCGGTGGACGCGGGCTCGCCGCCCAGCTTCGCGAGCACGTCGCGCAGCCGCAGCGACAGCCGCGTACGGGACTGCTCGTCGACGTCCGACAGGACCGCCTCGAGGCGGTCGAGTTCGGCGAACGCGGCCAGCACCGCGTTGGTGTCGCCCGCCTCGCCGGAGAGTTCGGCCCGCAGGTACGCGGCCAGGGCCTTCGACGTCGGGTGGTCGAACACCAGCGTCGCGGGCAGCCGCAGCCCGGTCGCCGCGTTCACCCGGTTGCGCAGCTCGACCGCGGTGAGCGAGTCGAAGCCGAGCTCGTTGAACGGCCGGTCGGCGGCGACCGCGCCCGGGTCCGGGTAGGCCAGCACGCCCGCCACCTGGGTACGCACCAGGTCGAGCAGGACGGCCTCGACCTCCTCGGCGTCCCGGCCCGCGAGCCGCTGCCGCAGCGCGTCGGCCGCTCCCGCGTCGGTGTCGGCCGCCCGTCTGGCGGGCACCCGGACCAGGCCGCGCAGCACCGGCGGCACCATGCCCGCGACGGCGCGTTCCCGCAGGGCCCGGTGGTCGAGCTTGATGGGCGCCACCATGCCCCCGGTGTGCAGCGCCGCGTCGAACAGGGCCAGCGCCTCCTCGACGGCGAGCGCGCCGACGCCGGAGCGCGACATGCGCCGCAGGTCGGCCTCGGTCAGCTGCTCCGCCATGCCCGCCTGCTCCCAGCGGCCCCAGGCCAGCGACACGGCCGGCAGGCCGTTCGCCCGCCGGTGCTGGGCGAGCGCGTCCAGGTAGGCGTTGCCGGCGGCGTAGTTGCCCTGGCCCGGTCCGCCGAGCACCCCGGAGGCCGACGAGAACAGCACGAACGCGGTCAGGTCCCGGGTCAGTTCGTGCAGGTTCGTCGCGGCGTCGACCTTGGGCCGCAGCACCGGGTCGATCCGGTCCGGGGTGAGCGAGGTGACGACGGCGTCGTCGACGACGCCGGCCGTGTGCACCACCCCGCGCACCGGGTGCGCCGCGAGCAGCGCGGCGAGCGCGTGCCGGTCGGCGACGTCGCACGCGGCGACGGTGACCTCGGCCCCCAGGGCGACGAGTTCGTCGCGCAGCTCGGCCGCGCCCTCGGCGGCGGGGCCGGTGCGGCTGACCAGCACCAGCTCGCGGACCCCGTGCCGGGTGACCAGGTGCCGGGCGACGAGCCCACCGAGCGCGCCGGTGGCGCCGGTGACCAGGACGGTCCCCTCGAAGGCGGTCGCGGCGGTCTCGTCGGTGGCGCCGGCCCGCGCCAGGCGGGGCACCAGGACCTCGGTGCCGCGCACGGCGAGCTGCGGCTCGTCGGAACCGAGCGCGGCCGACAGGCCGGTCCCGGTGGCCCGGTCGTCGACGTCGACCAGGACGAACCGGTCGCCGTGTTCGGACTGCGCGGACCGCACCAGGCCCCAGGCAGCCGCCCCGGCGAGGTCGGTGACGTCGCTGTCGGGGCGGGTGGCCACCGCGCCACCGGTCAGGACGGCGAGGCGGGCGGCGGCGAACCGCTCGTCGGCGAGCCACTGCTGCGCCAGGGCGAGGACCTGGTGGGTGGCCGCGCGGGCCCGCGCGTCCTCCGCGACGCCCCGGTCCGGGGCGCACCGCGCCACCACCACGTCGGGCACCGCGGCGCCGGCGTCGACGGCGGCGGCGAGGGCCGCCAGGTCCGGGTACGCGGTCGCGTCGAGGCCGTCGATCCGCTCCCCGAGCACCGCGACGGTGCGCGGCCGGGGCGCCCCGGTCAGCGGCGTCCAGTCCAGGCGCAGCAGCGACTCGTGCCGGTCGCGGCGCAGCGCCGCCAGCTGTTCGGGCGACACCGGCCGTACCGCCAGTGCCTCGACCGAGGCCACCGGGGCGCCGGTCGCGTCGGCCAGGGTGATGGCCGCCGTGCCGTCGCCCGGCACGATCCGGGCCCGCAGCCGGTTGGCGCCCGCCGCGTGCACGGTGAACCCGCGCCACGAGAACGGCAGCACCGGGTCGCCGTCGCCGGTCGACGCCACCGCGTGCAGGACGGCGTCCAGCAGCGCCGGGTGCAGGCCGAAGCGGCCGGCGTCGTCGTGGGCCTGCTCGGGCAGGGTGATCTCCGCGAACACCTCGTCGCCGCGCCGCCACGCCGCGGTCAGGCCCTGGAAGACCGGGCCGTAGCGCAGGCCGCGCGCGAACAGGTCGTCGTACGCCGTGGCGACGTCGACCGGCTCCGCGTCCGGCGGCCAGGCCCGCAGGTCGGCGCCGGCGGCCCCGGCCGGGGTCAGCCGGCCCACCGCGTGGGTGGTCCACCCGTCCCCGTCCCCGTCCTCGGTCCGCGAGTGGACGCCCACCTCCCGGCCGCCGTCCGGCGCCGGTTCGCCCACCGTCACGCGCACCTGCACGCCGCCGGAGTCCGGCAGCACCAGCGGCGCCTCCAACGTCAGTTCCTCGACGCGCGGACAGCCGACCTCGCGGCCGGTGTGGGCCGCCAGCTCGACCAGTGCCGCACCGGGCAGCAGCACCAGGTCCGCCACCGCGTGGTCGGCCAGCCACGGGTGGGTGGTCAGCGCGAGCCGGCCGGTGAACACCGCGCCGCCGTCCGGCAGCTCGACCGCCGCGCCCAGCAGCGGGTGGTTCGCCCGCGTCTGGCCCAGCCCGCTCGCGTCGCCGGTGCCGGCGCCCGCCCGTGGCCAGTACGGCTGGTGCTGGAACACGGACGTGGGCAGCTCCACGGTCCGCCCCGGCACCACCGAGGGCCAGTCGATGGTGGTGCCGCGCACCGCGAGCCGGGCCAACGCGGTGGCCACGGTCTCCGGCTCGGCGCGGCCCTTGCGGCAGACCGGGATCCACTCGCCCTCGGCCACGTTCCGGCCGAGCGCGGTCAGCACCGCGTCGGGGCCGATCTCGAGGAAGGTGGTGACCCCGGACGCGGCCAGCGTGGCGACGGCGTCGGCGAACCGGACGGGCTCGCGCACCTGCCGCACCCAGTGGTCGGTGTCGAGGATGGTGGGCTCGCCCGTCACCGTCGAGACCAGCGCGACGGCCGGCTCCCGGCAGTCCACCTGGGTCACGACCGCGCGGTACTCGTCGAGCATGGGGTCCATCAGCGGCGAGTGGAACGCGTGCGACACGGTCAGCCGCCGCGCCCTGCGGCCCTTGCCCGACAGCTGTTCGGCCACGGCGAGGGTGGCGGTCTCCTCGCCGGAGAGCACCACCGACTCCGGCCCGTTCACGGCGGCGACGGCGACCGTGGGCGGCAGCAGCGGCGCGACCTCGTCCTCCGTGGCGCGTACGGCCACCATCGCGCCGCCGGCGGGCAGCGCCTGCATCAGCCGGCCGCGCGCCGCGACGACCCTCGCCGCGTCGGCGAGCGACCAGACGCCCGCCACGTGCGCCGCCGCCAGCTCACCGATCGAGTGCCCCGCCACGAAGTCCGGCCGCACACCCCACGACTCGAACAACCGGAACAGCGCCACCTCCACCGCGAACAACGCCGGCTGCGCCCACCCCGTCCGGTGCACCTCCTCGGTGTCCAGCACCTCCCGCAACGGCCGCTCCAGATGCCGGTCCAACTCACCGCACACCTCGTCGAACGCCGCCGCGAACACCGGGAAGCCCATCAGCTCCCCCACCATCCCGACCCGCTGCGCCCCCTGACCGGTGAAGAGCACCGCCAGCTTCCCGCCGTCGGCCGTGCCGGTCACCACCTGGTCGCCGAGCAGCACGGCGCGGTGCGGGAACCCGGCCCGCCCGGTGGCGAGCGTGTACGCGACGTCGACCGGCCGCAGCGTCGGATCGGCGGCGACGTGGGCGCGCAGCCGCGGGATCTGCTCCCGCAGCCCCTCCTCGGTCCGGGCGGAGAGCAGCCACGGCGTGAACGGCACGTCCGGCTCGTCGGCCGGCGGCGCCGGGTCGGCCTGCTCCAGTACGACGTGGGCGTTGGTGCCGCTGATGCCGAAGGACGACACGGCGGCGCGCACCGGACGGTCGGCGGCGGTGAGCGGGACGGTCTCCGAGGCGACGCGTACCGCGCCGGCGGACCAGTCCACGTGTGGCGAGGGCTCGTCCACGTGCAGGGTCTGCGGGAGCACGCCGTGCCGCAGCGCCAGCACCACCTTCATGATGCCGGCGACGCCGGCGGCGGCCTGCGTGTGCCCGAGGTTCGACTTGACCGAACCCAGCAGCACCGGCGCGGCCCGTTCCTGCCCGTACGTGGCGAGGACGGCCTGCGCCTCGATCGGGTCGCCCAGGGTGGTGCCGGTGCCGTGCGCCTCGACCACGTCTACGTCGGCCGGGGACAGCCGCGCGTCCGCCAGGGCGGCCCGGATCACCCGCTGCTGCGACGGCCCGTTGGGCGCGGTGAGCCCGTTGGAGGCGCCGTCGGAGTTCACCGCCGAGCCGCGCACCACGGCCAGTACGGGGTGCCCGTGGCGCCGGGCGTCGGAGAGCCGCTCGACCACCAGCACGCCGACGCCCTCGGAGAGCGACGTGCCGTCGGCCGCGCCCGCGAACGACTTGCACCGCCCGTCGGGGGCGAGGTTGCGCTGCCGGGAGAACTCCAGGAAGGTGCTCGGCGTCGACATCACCGACACGCCGCCGGCGAGCGCGAGGGAGCACTCCCCGTTGCGCAGCGCGGAGACGGCGAGGTGCAGGGCGACCAGCGACGACGAGCAGGCGGTGTCGACGGTCATCGCCGGGCCCTCCAGCCCGAACGTGTACGAGATCCGGCCCGAGATCACGCCGCCGGAGTTGCCGGTGGAGAGGAACCCGTCGACGGACTCGGCGGAGCCGCGCAGCACGGTGCCGTAGTCGTTGTACATGACGCCCGCGTAGACGCCGGTCCGGCTGCCGCGCAGCGTGGTCGGGTCGATGCCGGCCCGCTCCAGCGCCTCCCACGAGGTCTCCAGCAGCAGCCGCTGCTGCGGGTCCATCGCCAGCGCCTCGCGCGGGGAGATGCCGAAGAAGCCGGGGTCGAAGTGGGCCGCGTCGTGGAGGAAGCCGCCCCGGTCGACGTAGCTGGTGCCCGACGTGTCCGGGTCGGGGTCGAAGAGCGCGTTGAGGTTCCATCCCCGGTCGGTGGGGAACGGCCCGATGGCGTCGCCGCCGCCGACCAGCAGCCGCCACAGGTCCTCGGGGGTGCGCACGTCGCCGGGGAAGCGGCAGGCCATTCCGACGATCGCGACCGGCTCGTGGTCGTGCCGGGCCACGGCGACGTCCGCCGTCGCGGTCCGCCCGCCGGCCAGTTGCTCCACCAGGTGCCCGGCCAGCGCCTCGGGCGTCGGGTAGTCGAAGACCAGGGTCGCCGGCAGCCGCAGCCCGGTCGCCACGCCGAGCTGGTTGCGCAGGTCGAGCGCGGTGAGCGAGTCGAAGCCCAGTTCCTTGAACGGTCGGCCCGCCGGCAGCCGGTCCGCCCGGGCGTAGCCGAGGACGGACGCGACCCGGGTGAGCACCGCCTCCAGCACGACCTCGGTCCAGCGCTCGGCGGGCACCTCGGCCAGCCGCTGGGCGAGCGAGGAACCGCCCACCGCCCGGCGGGCCGGGGCGCGGACCAGGCCGCGCAGCAGCTCCGGCGGTTCCCGGTCGTCCCGGCCGAACGCGGCGAGGTCCACCGGCACCGGCGCCAGCAGCGCGTCGGCCGTCCGGATCGCGGCGTCGAACAGCGCCAGGCCGTCCTTGCTGGACAGCTCGCTCATGCCGCTGCGCGCCATCCGGCTCAGCTGCGCGCCGCCCACCTCGGCGGTCATCTCGCTGCGCTCGGCCCACAGACCCCAGGCGAGCGAGTGGGCGGGCAGTCCCGCGGCCCGGCGTCGCGCCGCGAGCGCGTCGAGCAGCGCGTTCGCCGCCGCGTAGGCGCCCTGGCCGGGGCTGCCGAAGATGCCCGCCGCCGAGGAGAACAGCACGAAGGCGGTGACGTCGCCGGCCAGCTCGTGCAGGTGCCAGGCCGCGTCCACCTTGGGACGCAGCGCCTCGGCGAGCCGCTCCGGGGTGAGCGTGGCGATGGTGGCGTCGGCCATCACGCCCGCGGTGTGCACGACGCCGGTGACCGGGTGCGCCGCGAGCAGGGCCGCGACCTGGTCGCGGTCCGCGACGTCGCACGCCAGCACCGTCACGGTCGCGCCCAGCTCCGCGAGTTCGTCGCGCAGTTCCTCCGCGCCGGCGGCGGCGAGGCCGCGGCGGCTGGTCAGCACGAGGTCGCGTACGCCGTGCGCGGTGACCAGGTGGCGGGCGACCAGTCCGCCCAGCGTGCCGGTGCCACCGGTGACGAGCACCCTGCTGTCCGGGCCGAACACCGCCGGCCCGGCGACGTCCTGCTCGGGCACCCGGGCCAGGCGGGGTGCGCGCACCACGCCGTCGCGGACGGTGAGCACCGGCTCGCCCGTCGCCAGCGCCGCCGCCACCAGCTCGTCGGCGGTGTCGTCGGCCTCCAGCAGGACGATCCGCCCCGGGTTCTCCGCCTGCGCGGAGCGGACCAGGCCGTGCACCGCCGCGCCCGCGAGGTCGTCCGGGCGGGTCACCACGACGAGCCGGGTCTCGGCCTGCCGGGCATCGGCGAGCCACCGCTGGATCGTGCCCAGCGCGTACGCCGTCAGGTCGGACACCCCGGAGATGCCGGGCGCGTCGGAGAAGCACGGCAGGAACAGCGTGTCGGCGGCCACGTCGGCCAGCGCCACCGGCGGCGCGTCGAAGACCGCCGTGCCGCCCAGCGTCTGCCACGTGCCGCGCTCGCCCCGGCCGGCGGTCAGCGGCGCCTGCTCCAGCCGGAACAGCGACTCGACGAAGCCGCTGCGTCCCTTGAGGGCCTGCGGGGCCACCGCGCGTACGGTGAGCGCCGCCACGGTGGCCACCGGGGCACCCGTGTGGTCCGCGAGGAGCAGGGTCGCGCTGTCCGCCCCCGTCCTGGTGAGCCGGACGCGCAGGCTCGTCGCGCCGGCCCCGTGCAGCGTCACGCCGTTCCACGAGAACGGCAGCTTCGCCGCGCCGTCCCCGACGTCCGCGGCGAGGGCGTGCAGGGCGACGTCGAACAGCGCCGGGTGCAGGCCGAACCCGTCGACGTCGATCCCCTGCGGCAGGGCCACCTCGGCGAACGTCTCGTCGCCCCGCCGCCACGCCGCCCGCAGGCCCTGGAACACCGGGCCGTACTGGAGGCCGAGCCCGGCGAGCCGGTCGTACAGGTCACCGAGGTCGACGGCCGACGCGTCGGCGGGCGGCCACTCGGTGAGGCGCTCCCCCGCTGCCGTGGCGGCGGCGAGGACACCGGTGGCGTGCCGGGTCCACATGCCGATCCGCGCCTCGGTGTCGGTCTGCCCGTAGACGCCGAGCGCGCGGCGGCCGTGCTCGTCCGGTGCCTCCACGGTGAGCCGCAGGGCCACCCCGCCGTGTGCCGGTACGACGAGCGGGGAGGTGATGACGAGTTCCTCGACGGCCGGGCAGCCGACCTCGTCGCCGGCCCGCACGGCGAGTTCGACCAGCGCCGTGCCGGGCAGCAGGACGGTGTCCAGGACGGCGTGGTCGGCCAGCCACGGGTGCGTCTCCAGGCTGATCCGGCCGGCGAGCACGACGAGGTCCCGCTCCGGGACGGTGAGCGCGGCACCGAGCAGCGGGTGGCCGACGACGTCGATGCCGAGGCCGCGGGCGTCCACGGCGGACGCCGCCGCGAGCTGCCAGTACCGCTGGTGCTGGAACGCGTACGTCGGCAGCGGGGCCGGGACGCCGCGGGTGTGCCGGGAGAAGTCGACGGCGACCCCGCGGACGTACGCCTCGGCCAGGGAGAGCAGGAAGCGCGACAGGCCGCCCTCGTCGCGCCGCAGCGAGGCGACGAGCGCGGCCGGGGCGTCGGCGCGGTCCAGGATCTCGCGTACGCCCATGCCGAGCACGGGGTGGGGGCTGATCTCCACGAGGACGTCGTGCCCGTCGGCGAGCAGGCGGTCGATCGCCTCCTCGAACCGGACCGTGCCGCGCAGGTTCGCGTACCAGTACCCGGCGTCGAGGGTGGCGGTGTCGACGACCTCGCCGGTGAGCGTGGAGTACAGCGGCACGTCGGCGCTGCGCGGCCGGACGTCGGCGAGGACGCGCAGCAGCTCGTCCCGGATGGCCTCGACCTGCGCGGAGTGCGAGGCGTAGTCCACCGGGATCATCCGCATCCGCACGCCGTCGGCCTCGCACGCGGCCAGCAGCTCGGCGAGGGCGTCGGGCTCGCCGGAGACGACCGTGGCGGCGGGACCGTTGACCGCCGCGACGGAGATCCGCTCGCCCCACCGGGCGAGGCGCTCCTGCACGTCGGCCCGGGGCGCCGCCACGGAGGCCATGCCGCCACGCCCGGCCAGCCCGGCGGCGATCGCCCGGCTGCGCAGCGCGACCACGCGGGCGCCGTCGTCGAGGCTGAGCGCGCCGGCGACGACGGCGGCGGCGATCTCGCCCTGCGAGTGCCCCACCACGGCGGCGGGCCGCACGCCGTACGACCGCCACAGCTCCGCGAGCGACACCATCACGGCGAACAGCACGGGCTGCACCACGTCCACCCGGTCGAGCGACGGCGCGCCGGGCACACCCCGGACGACGTCCAGCAGCGACCAGTCGGTGAACGCGTCGACGGCCCGCGCGCACTCGTCCATCCGGTCCGCGAACACCTCGGCGGTGTCCATCAGCTCGACGGCCATGCCCGCCCACTGCGAGCCCTGGCCGGGGAACATGAAGACGACCCGGGGCTCGTCGCCCAGCGCGGCGCCGGTGGCGACGGTCGGCGCGGGTTCGTCCGCCGCGACGGCGGCCAGGCCGGCCCGCAGCTCGGCGGGGTCCGCGCCGACCACGACCGCCCGGTGCTCGAACCGGGCGCGCGTCGCCAGGGCGGCGGCGACGTCGGCCGGGGCGGCGGGGTGCAGGTCGAGGTGGGCCGCCAGCCGGGCCGCCTGGTCGCGGCGGGCCTCGGGCGTACGGCCGGAGAGCACCCAGGGCACCGGCCCGGTCGCCGCCTCGGCGGGCGGCGCGGTCTCCTGCGCGGGCGGCTCCTCGATGATCACGTGGGCGTTGGTGCCGCTCACGCCGAACGACGAGACGCCGGCGCGGGACGGCTCGGCGCCCCTGGGCCAGGCGACGGCCTCGGTCAGCAGGTCGACCGAGCCCTCGGTCCAGTCGACCTGGTCGCTCGGGGCGTCCACGTGCAGCGTCTTGGGCAGCAGCCGGTGCCGCATGGCGAGCACCATCTTGATGATGCCGCCGACGCCGGCGGCTGCCTGGGTGTGACCGATGTTGGACTTGACCGAGCCGAGCCACAGCGGCCGGTCCCGGTCCTGGCCGTAGGTGGCGAGGATGGCCTGGGCTTCGATCGGGTCGCCCAGCGTGGTGCCGGTGCCGTGCGCCTCGACCACGTCGATCTGGTTGGCCGACAGCCGCGCGTTGGCCAGCGCCGCCTGGATGACCCGCTGCTGCGCCGGCCCGTTCGGGGCGGTCAGGCCGTTGGAGGCCCCGTCCTGGTTGACCGCCGTCCCGCGGACGACGGCGAGCACCGGGTGCCCGTTGCGCCGGGCGTCGGAGAGCCGCTCCACGATCAGCATGCCGACGCCCTCGGCGAAGCCGGTGCCGTCGGCGGCGGCGGCGAAGGACTTGCACCGGCCGTCCGGCGACAGCCCGCGCTGCTTGGAGAACGCGACGTACGTCTCCGGGGTCGCCATCACGGTGACCCCGCCGGCCAGCGCGAGCGAGCACTCGCCGTTGCGCAGGGCCTGCACGGCCAGGTGCAGGGCGACCAGCGACGACGAGCACGCGGTGTCGACGGTGACGGCGGGCCCCTCCAGGCCGAAGGTGTACGCCACCCGGCCGGATGCGATGGCGCCGGTGGCGTTGTTCTCCGCGTAGTCGTGGTACATCATCCCGGCGAAGACGCCGGTGTCGCTGCCGCGCAGCCCGGTCGGGTCGATGCCCGCGTTCTCGAAGGCCTCCCACGAGGTCTCCAGCAGCAGCCGCTGCTGCGGATCCATGGTCAGCGCCTCGCGCGGGCTGATCCCGAAGAACTCCGGGTCGAACTGGGCCGCGTCGTGCAGGAAGCCGCCCTCGCGGGTGTACGACCGTCCCGGCGTGCCGGGCGTGGGATCGTAGAGTTCCGCGACGTTCCAGCCGCGGTCGGTGGGGAAGCCGGTGATCCCGTCCCCGCCGGCGGCGACGAGGTTCCACAGGTCGTCGGGGGTCCGCACCCCGCCGGGGTAGCGGCAGGCCATGCCCACGATGGCGATCGGCTCGCGCAGCGTCGAGTTCAGCTTGCGGTTCTGCTCCCGCAGCCACTCGTTCTCCTTGAGCGAGGCCCGCAGCGCGGTGACGAGCTTCTCCTCCGAGTTGGCCATGTGGTCAGCTCCCCGATTCCGTCGTCGCTTCACCGAGGTCGGCGAGCGCCATGCTGATCAGTGCGTCGGCGTCCATGTCGTCGATGGATCCGCTGGGTGCGGCGTCCGGCTCGGCGGCGGCGACCCGCACGCCGCCCAGTTCGAGCAGGCTGTCCATCAGGCCGGCGTCCCGCAGCCGGCTGAGGGGGATGGCGAGCAGGATGCGGCGGACCTCGTCCTCGGGCAGCCCGTCGTCGCCGCCGGTGTCGGGGACGAGCCGCTCGTACAGCAGCTCGGCGACCGCGCGGGTGTTGGGGCGGTCGAAGGTCAGGGTGGCGGGCAGCCGCAGGCCGGTCGCGGCGTTGAGCTGGTTGCGCAGTTCCAGCGCGGCGAGCGAGTCGAAGCCCAGCTCGGTGAAAGCGCGACCGGGGTCGACGGCGTCGGGGTCGCGGTGCCCGAGCACCGTCGCGACGTTGGTGCGGACCAGGTCCAGCAGCAGGTCGGCGCACTCGGGCCCGGACCTGCCGGCCAGCCGCGCGGCGAGGCCGTCGCCGGTGGCCGCCGCCCGCCGGGTCCGGGGGCGCACCAGGCCGCGGTAGATCGCGCCGTCGACCACGCCGAGATCGAGCCCGATGGGTACGAGGACCGGTGCGGCGCAGGTCAGCGCGGCGTCGAGGAGCCGCAGGGCCTCGTCGACCGGCAGGGCGCGTACGCCCGCCTGGGCCAGCCGCTGCCGCTCCGCGCCGGTCAGCTCGCCCGCCATCCCGCCGTCCCACATGCCCCACGCCAGGGACTGCCCGGTCAGGCCGGCCGCCCGGCGGCGCACGACCAGCGCGTCCAGGAACGCGTTCGCGGCGGAGTACGCCGCCTGGCCCGCGTTGCCGAACACGCCCGCCGCCGACGAGAACACCACGAACGCCGACAGAGGCGTCCCGGCCGTCGCCTCGTGCAGGTGCCACGCCGCGTCCACCTTGGGCGCCAGCACCCGGTCCAGGCGCTCCGGCGACAACGACGCCAGCAGACCGTCGTCCAGCACGCCGGCGACGTGCACGACCGCCGACAGCTCACGGCCGGCGACCAGCGCCGCCACCGCGTCCCGGTCGGCCACGTCGCAGGCCGCCCACCGCACCGACGCGCCCGACGCGGTCAGCTCCGCCGCCAGCTCCGCGGCGCCCGGCGCGGTCTCGCCCCGACGGGACACCAGCAGCAGGTCACGCACCCCGTGCACCGCCACCAGGTGCCGGACCACCACCGCACCCAGCGCGCCGGACGCACCGGACACCAGCACCGTCCCGGAGCCGAAGTCCGGGTCGACCGGGTCGGCGGTGGTCGCCCGGGCCAGCCGGGCGGCGTGCGGAACGCCATCGCGGACCACGAGCTGCGGCTCGTCGTCGGCCAGCACCACGTCGCCGTCGACCAGGACGACGCGGTCGGGGTGCTCGGCCTGGACCGAGCGGACGAACCCCCACACGGCGGCGCCCGCGAGGTCGGTGACGTCCTCGCCGGGCAGGGCCACCGCGCCCCGGGTACGCACGACGATGCGCGGGCCGGTGGGTTCGGCGAGCCACGACGTGAGTTCGTCGAGGACGCGGTGCAGCACGGCGCGGACGCCGGCCGGGGTGTCCGTCGGGGCGGGGCCGGGCGGGAACGTGGTCGTGTCGAGCACCCGCACGTCCCCGTCCTGCTCCCCGGCGGCCGGCACGGGGGTCCAGGTCAGCTCGTACAGCGAGTCGTGGTGGCCCGGGCGGGCGTCGAGCGCGCCGACCGGCCGGGTCTCCAGCCTGCCCACCGACACCACGGGGGCGCCCGTGCCGTCGGTCGCGGTGATCGCCCAGCCGGACTCGACCGGCACGATGCGGACCCGCAGGGCGGTGGCGTTCGTGGCGTGCAGCACCACCTGCTGCCACGAGAACGGCAGCACGGCGCTCCCTGTACCGGCCTGGTCGGCCAGCAGCGGGGCGTGCAGGGCCGCGTCCAGCAGGGCGGGGTGCAGCGCGAAGCGCTCGTCCGCCTCGGGGAGGGTGACGTCGGCGAACAGTTCGTCGCCGCGTTCCCACACCGCCGTGACGCCACGGAACGCCCGCCCGTACTCGTAACCCCGGTCGGCGAGCCGGTCGTAGGCGTCGGTCAGGTCGACCGGCCGGGCGTCGGCGGGGGGCCACTGGGTCACGGTGTCCGGCGCGGTGACCGCCTCCGCGGTGACGAGTCCGGTGGCGTGCGCCGTCCAGGTCTCGGTGTGCTCGCCGCGCGAGTGGATCTCGACGGTGCGGCGGCCCTGCTCGTCCGGCTCGCCGACGCGCAGCCGCAGCTGCACCGCGCCGTCGGCGGGCAGGACCAGCGGGGCGACCGTGGTCAGCTCCTCCACCACCGGGCAGCCGACCGCGTCCGCGGCGTGCACCGCGAGTTCGACGAGCGCCGCACCCGGGACGAGCACGGCGCCGGCGACGACGTGGTCGGCGAGCCACGGGTGGGTGCCGGTCGACAGCCGGCCGGTGTAGACCACGCCGTCGAAGTCGGGCAGCGCGACGGCCGCGCCGAGCAGGGGGTGCTCGGTGTCGGCGAGCCCGAGCCGGCTCGCCGCCCCGGTCGCGGCCGAGTTCTCCACCCAGTACCGCTGGCGTTCGAAGGGGTACGTCGGCAGGTCGGTGGTCCGGGCGCCGGCGAAGAAGGTGGGCCAGTCGACGGGGACGCCGTGGGTGTGCAGGGCGGCGACGGCCTTGGTGAGGGTCGTGGTTTCGGGTTGTCCGCGGCGGGTGGTGGCGATGGCGGTGGTGGTGTCGCCGGTGGCGGCGGCGGTGGCGAGGACGGTGTCGGGGCCGATTTCGAGGAAGGTGTCGACGTTGCAGGTGGTGGTGAGGGTGGTGATGGCGTCGTGGA
>NZ_JBEYRY010000021.1:0-26111 GCF_040704175.1 Micromonospora sp. NPDC047812
TCCATCAGGTGGGAGTGGAAGGCGTGGGAGACGGTGAGGCGTTTGGTTTTGTGGCCCTGTGCGGCGAGTGTTTCGGCGGCGGTGAGGGTGGCGGTTTCGTCGCCGGAGAGGACGAGGTCGGTGCCGGTGTTGACGGCGGCGATGGCGACGGTGTCGGTGAGGTGGTCGGTGACCTGGTCTTCGGTGGCCTGTACGGCGATCATGGCGCCGCCGGTGGGCAGGTTCTGCATGAGGCGGGCGCGGGCGGTGACGAGGGTGGCGGCGTCGGTGAGGTCGAGGATGCCGGCGAGGTGGGCGGCGGTGAGTTCGCCGATGGAGTGTCCGGCGAGGTGGTCGGGGTGGATGCCCCAGGATTCGAGGAGTCGGTGCAGGGCGACTTCGAAGGCGAACAGGGCGGGTTGGGTGTAGCCGGTCTGGTGCAGCTCGTCGGTGTCGATGACCTCGCGCAGTGGCCGGTCGAGGTGCTTGTCCAACGCGGCGCAGGTGTCGTCGAACGCGGCGGCGAAGACGGGGTACGCGGCGGCGAGTTCGCCGCCCATGCCCAACCGCTGCGCCCCCTGCCCCGTGAACAGGAAGGCGAGCCGCCTGCCCGTCCCCGCCGGGGTCGGCTGCACGCCGGCCTCCAGCGCGCGTACCAGCTCCGCGGTGTCGCGGCCCACCACCGCGGCGCGGTGCTCGAACGCGGTGCGCCCCACGGCCAGCGTGAACCCGACGGCCAGGGCGAGCCCGGCGTCCTGGGGATCGCGGCCCGCCACCGCGCCGGCCAGGCGCGCGGCCTGTGCCCGTACCGCCTCCGGCGTCCGTCCGGAGAGGACCCACGGGATCACCGGCGGTTCGACCGCGGCGGCCGGCTCGGGGGACTCCGCCGGCTCCGGCTCCTCCAGCACCACGTGGGCGTTGGTGCCGCTGATGCCGAACGACGACACGGCGGCACGACGCGGACGGTCGCCTGCGGGCCACGCCACCGGCTCGGTCAGCAGCGACACCGCCCCCGCCGACCAGTCGACCTTCGGGGACGGCTCGTCGACGTGCAGCGTGCGCGGCAGCAGCCCGTGCCGCAGCGCGCCCACCATCTTGATCAGGCCGGCGACGCCGGCCGCGGCCTGGGTGTGACCGATGTTCGACTTGATCGAGCCCAGCCACAGCGGCCGGTCCCGGTCGCGGCCGTAGGTGGCCAGGATCGCCTGCGCCTCGATCGGGTCGCCCAGGACGGTGCCCGTGCCGTGCGCCTCGACCACGTCGACCTGGCTCGCCGACAGCCGCGCGTTGGCCAGCGCGGCCCGGATGACCCGCTGCTGCGCCGGCCCGTTCGGGGCGGTCAGGCCGTTCGAGGCCCCGTCGGAGTTGACGGCTGTGCCCCGGACCACCGCCAGCACCCGGTGGCCGTTGCGCCGCGCGTCCGACAGCCGCTCCACCACGAGCACGCCGACGCCCTCGGACCAGCCGGTCCCGTCGGCGGCGGCGGCGAACGACTTGCACCGGCCGTCCGGCGACAGCCCACGCTGCCGGGAGAACTCGATGAAGGTCTCCGGGGTCGCCATCACCGTCACGCCGCCGGCCAGCGCCAGCGTGCACTCGCCGTTGCGCAGCGCCTGCCCGGCCAGGTGCAGGGCCACCAGCGACGACGAGCACGCCGTGTCGACGGTGACCGCCGGCCCCTCCAGCCCGAACGTGTACGCCACCCGGCCCGAGGCGATCGAGCCCGTGGAGCTGTTGCCCGCGTAGTCGTGGTACATCATCCCGGCGAACACGCCGGTGGCACTGCCCCGCAGCCCCGCCGGGTCGATGCCGGCGTTCTCCAGCGCCTCCCACGACGTCTCCAGCAGCAGCCGCTGCTGCGGGTCCGTGGTCAACGCCTCGCGCGGGCTGATCCCGAAGAACTCGGCGTCGAAGTCCGCGGCGTCGGGCAGGAAGCCACCCTCCCGGGTGTACGACCGGCCCGGGGCGCCCGGGTTCGGGTCGTACAACTCCCCCACGTTCCAGCCCCGGTCGGTGGGGAAGCCGCCGATCCCGTCGCGTCCGGCGGCGACCAGCTCCCACAGGTCCTCCGGCGTACGCACGCCCCCCGGATACCGGCACGCCATGCCGACGATCGCGATGGGCTCGTGCGCGGCCTCCTCCGCGTCGCGCAGCTTCCGCCGCGTCTCGCGCAGCTCCGCTGTCGTCCGCCTGAGGTAGTCGAGCAGCTTTTCCTCGTTGTCGGGCATCGACGTCACTCCAAGAGCGGACCGGTAGGGGATCGTGTGTCAGAGCGGGACGTGCCCCTGCGCGCCGCGTCGCCGGACGGGGCCGGCGTCGAGCGCGGACACGGGGCGGGCCCGGGTTTCCTCCGGGCGGACGACCTCGTCGACCGCGCCGAGGTCGGGTGCGCGGTCGGGGCCGCCCACGACGCGCACGTGGGCTACGACGACTCGCGGCACGAGTTCGCGGCGTCCGGTCTCCCCGGGCGCCGCGATCGTCGTGCGGTGGATGGCGGCGACCTCGGCGAGGGCGTCGAGCGGCGTGCCGCCGCGCCGCCGCGCCGGCCCGGGCAGCCGGTACAGCGGGACACGGGTGTCGCGCCCGATGGTCGCCGCGGTCATCGCGCTCAGCTCACCCTGCGCTCGTGACCCTGCCAGAATCGCTCACGCAGCTCACGGCGCAGGATCTTGCCGCTGGGGTTGCGGGGCACCCGGTCGATGAACTCGTAGTGCAGAGGCTGCTTGAAGGCGGCGAGCTTGCCGCGCAGGTGCAGGGCGAGGTCGCTCTCGGTGAGCTGCTGGCCCTCCACCGGCACCACGAACGCGTGCACGGCCTCGCCCCAGCGCTCGTCGGGCACGCCCACGACCGCCGACTCGGCGACCAGCGGGTGGCGTCCGATGACGTGCTCGACCTCCGCGGGGTAGACGTTCTCCCCCGCCACGATGATCATGTCCTTGATCCGGTCCCGGATGAACAGGTAGCCGTCCTCGTCCAGCACGCCGGCGTCACCGGTCACGACCCAGCCGTCGACCAGCGTCTTCGCCGTGGCCTCGGGCATGTTCCAGTACTCGACCATCGCCGCCGGGGTCCGCAGCCAGACCTCGCCGATCTCGCCGGGCGGCAGCGGCTGGCCCTTGTCGTCGGCGATCTTGACCTCGAAACCCGGGTAGGGACGCCCCGCCGCCTGCATCCTGCCGCTGTCCGGCGTGTGGTCGGCCGGGGGCAGGCAGATGGCCGTGTTGCCGGTCTCGGTCAGCCCGTAGATCTGGGCGAACTCGCAGCCGAAGCCCTCGACGCAGCGGGCCAGCAGCGCCGCCGAGATGGGCGCGCCGCCGTAGACCACCTTGCGCAGCGAGGTGAAGTCCTCCCTCGACACGCCGGGCTCCGCCAGCAGCAGCCGCAGCATCGCGGGCACCAGGCAGGCGGTGGTGACCCGCAGTGTCCTGATCAGCTCGACCGCGCCCGCCGTGGTGAACTCGCGCATCACCACGTTCGTCACGCCCGACACGAAGCCCTGCGTCGCCCACCACAGGCCGCCGATGTGGAAGCCGGCCATGCCGACGAGGCTGACGTCGCCCTCGCGCCAGTCGATCCAGTCCAGCTCCGCCGAGGCGAGCGCCTGGCGGACCGCGAAGAAGCTGCGGTGCGCGAGGACGACGCCCTTCGGCAGCCCGGTCGTGCCACTGGTGTACATCTGCACCAGTGGCGTGTCGGGGGTGACCCTGGCCAGCACGTTCGCGTCCGGCTGCGCCGAGACCCAGGCGGTGAAGCCGGCGCCGGCGGCACCCGGCTCGTCGAGCCCGACCACCCCGGTCAGCGTCGGCAGTTCCGCCGCCAGCTTCTCGGCGGTGGCGGCCGAGTCGGAGTCGACGAAGAGCAGGGCGGCGCCGGAGTCGCGCAGGATGTGCTCGACCTCTCCGGCGGCCAACCGCCAGTTGATCGGCACCAGCACCACGCCCGTCTTGGCGGCGCCGAAGAGCAGCTCGTAGTAGTGCTCGGACTCCTTGCCCAGGTAGGCGATGCGGTCGCCGGGGCGCAGGCCCGCCGCCTGGAGGCCGCGCGCGACCTGGTTGCTGACGCGGTGCAGGGTGGCGTAGTCGACGCGCCGGCCCTCGCAGACCATGGCGACGACGTCCGGCTGCTGGACGGCGTGCCTGCGCACCACGTCGACGAGGGTGCGCAACTGAACAGTCACCGGGTCCTCCTCAGGGGACGTGCGGGTGGGGGCGACTCAGGCCGCGTCGGCCTGGAAGCGCATGCCGGGCGGGTTGACCAGCGCCATCCGCACCTCGCCGTCGGCGACGCCGCCCTGGGCGTCCCAGAAGCGCCAGGGCATGTCGATGATCTGGACCGGCTTGCTGCGGTTGCGCTCGCTGAACTCGGCGAAGGAGACCTCGCCGTGGAACGACGACGAGTCGATCGGCCGGCGGAACCTGCTGGTGAAGTTCGCGATGAGCATGTCCGGCAGCTGCTTGGCCCAGTAGTCCTCCATCGTCCACGCGGCCAGCGCGGGAACCGCCCGGTCCTGGACGCACTTGGCGATCAGGTAGTACATGAGCTGGTTGAAGCAGATGTTCACCTCGACCGAGTTGAGGTGACCGGTGTCGTCGATGTAGCACGGGTACGGGATGGCGAACTCGCCCTCCGCGCTCGCCAGCCCGTTGGCGACGGTGACCGTCGCGGACTTCAGGTACTGGGTCTTCGGCCTCGCGTACGGGCGCAGCACGTCCGAAAGCAGTCCCGGGTCGTTGGCAAATGTCGCACGCCCGATAGGCGCACTGTTCTTCACCGGCGATGTGGTCATTGCTATTCCTCCTTTGCGCACGAGTGCGAAATTGAAGGTAATCGCGGCCGGTCCATCACCCGGTAACAGCGGAAGAACTGAGCCGGCGCCCCTGGCGGGCCCGACCGACGAGCCGGTCCAGCAGCATGTCGGAGGTGAGCGACAGATCAGCCAGGAGCGGGTCGGTCGACAGCAGCGCCAGGTGCAGCGCCTGGATCCGCTCCGAGGGCTCGATGCCGAGTTCGCCCAACATCCGCCGGCGGAACCGCAGGTAGACCTCCAGCGCCGCCGGCGTGCGGCCCGACCGGTGCAGCGCGAGCATCAGCATCGTGTGCGCCGACTCGTGCAGCGGGTGCTCCACGACCAGCGACGCGAGCTCGGAGGTCGCCTCCCGGTGCCGGCCCAGGCACAGGTCGGCGTCGATCCTGGTGGTGTACGCGTAGAACCGGCGCTCCTCGAGCCGGGCCGCCTGGGCGCGCAGCTGCGGGCCCCACTGCCCCTGGTGCACGACGTTGCCGCGCCAGAGCGCCAGCGCCCGGCGCAGGTGCGCGCCCGCCTGCTCGTAGTCGCCCGCGTGCATCGCCGCGGTGCCCGCCGTGACCAGCTCGTCGAACTCGACGATGTCGAGCTGCTTCGGGTCCACCCGCAGGGTGTAGCCCCCGGAGCAGGTGAGCAGGACGTCGCGCGCGATGTCCTCGACGGAGCCGCCGAGCACGCCGCGGAAGAGCTTGCGCACCTTGAACATGTACGTCTGGAGGGTGGCGTGGGCGGTGCGGGGCGCCCCCGTGCTCCACAGTTCCCGTACGAGCACCGACGCGCCGACCGGCTGGTTCGCGTTGAACAGCAACGCGGACAGGACCAGCCGCAGCTTCGGTGCGCTCGGTGCGATGTCGACCCCGTCGTGCCGGATGACGAGCGGTCCGAGCAGTTCGAACCGCAGTCCGGCGAGCGGGTTTCCCGCCGGGTGCCGCGGCGGCACGACCGGCGGCGGCTCGGGGCGCCGGATCTCCGTTGCGGGGTCGGCCGCCGACTCCAGCAACGCGGCGAGGAGCGTCAGTTTCTCCTCGTGCGACATCGATCCCAGTTCCGCAAACTTGGTAATCATTTCGCCGACCTCGCTATCAGTCGGATCCACCGCACTTTCCACCGCCGACGAGTGGTGTCGGCGTACTGGTTCCGTGACGGGAGCGACGATTCCGACCAGGGGGAGTCAGGACAGGCTTCCACGCTATTCCAAGTCAAGGTCGAGCCGATAGTGACCGCGTCATGGACGGGCGTGACCAAACGAGAGGGGAGCATGTGACCGCGGCACTTGCCCGCAGCCTGCGCTGCCGCGAGGCTGGCTGGAGGCACGCTGGAGTGTCGCTGGAGCGGCACTGGTCGAGCAGGGAGCAGCCATGTCGGGCGGGGATGCACAGCTGCGCGTCGGTTTCAAGCGGCACCTGCGGGCCCACGTGGTACGCGGTGACGCGGTCTACCTGCTCTCCGAGCGCGGGGCGACCTCGGTCAGCGGGGCGCACGTCGAGGCGCTGGCCCCGCTGCTCGACGGCACGCGGGACCTGACGGAACTCGTCCGGGACAGTCCTGCCGGGATGTCGCCCGCCGAGATCGGCACGGTCGTCCGGCGCCTCGTCGACGCCGGCCTGGTGACGCTGCGGCCCGCGCAGGAGGCGGAGGCCGACGAGCCCGCGCTCGCGTACTGGGAGTCGGCGGGTCTGGACCCCACCGCCGCCGTACGGGCCACCGCCGCCGCCCGGGTCGACCTCGTCCGCGTCGGCGGTCGTGCGGAGGATGCCGTGGCGGCGGAGGACGCGCTGCGCGCGGCCGGTCTGACGGTGACGCGGGTGTCCGGGAACTTATCGGCCCCGCCGGCCGACTTATCGATTGTGCTCTGTGAAGACTACCTCGACGAGGGGTTGGCTGCCGTCGACGCCGCGCATCGCGCCGCACGCCGGCCCTGGCTACTCGCGAAGCCCGGCGGCGCACAGGTGTGGGTGGGGCCCGTGTTCGACCCCGCCGCCGCGACGGGGTGCTGGCACTGCCTGGGGCACCGGCTGCGCGGCCACCGCCAGGCCGAGACGCGCCTGCGCGCCGTCGTCGGCTCCGCCGCGGAGATCAGCACTCCGCCGGTGTCACTGCCCCCGCTCGGCGCCGCCGCCCTGCACCTGGTGGCGTTGGAGGCCGCGAAGTGGACGGCCGGGCTCCGGCACGACGGGCAGCGCGCGGTGTGGACGTTGGACAGCGTCACCCTGCGCGGCGCCCACCACGAGGTGCGCGCCCGGCCGCAGTGCCCGGAGTGCGGCGACCCCGGCATCGAACGGGACCGGGCGTTCCGCCCGGTGCCGCTGCGCAGCCGGCCGAAGGCGTCCCGCTCCGGGGGCAGCCACCGGGCCCTGCCGCCGGAGCGGGTGCTGCGCGACTACGGGCACCTGGTGAGCCCGGTCAGCGGCGTGGTCAAGGAGATCACCCGCGACGGGCGGGGCCCGGCCTTCTTCAACTCGTTCCGCTCCGGCCCGAACCTCGCGATGACCACGCGCAGGAACGCCGAGCAGATGCGTTTCGCGCTGCGGGCCGAGAACGGCGGCAAGGGCGTGACCCCCGTGCACGCCGAGGTGAGCGCGCTGTGCGAGGCCATCGAGCGGCACAGCGCCTACTTCCACGGCGACGAGGCCCGGGTGACCGGCAGCTACACCGAGTTGGCCGGCACCGCCATCCATCCCGACGACTGCCTGCTGTTCGACGAGCGGCAGTACGCCGACCGCGCCCGCTGGAACGCCACCTGCTCGCCGTTCCAGTACGTGTGCGCGCCGTTCGACGACGCGGCCGTGACGAGCTGGACCCCGGTGTGGTCGCTCACCGAGCAGCGGCACCGCCTGCTGCCCACCTCGATGCTCTACTTCAACGTGCCGGAGCAGCACGGCGGCTCGTCGCTGTGCGCGGACTCCAACGGCAACGCCGCCGGCAGCAGTCTGGAGGACGCGCTGCTCCAGGGCCTGCTGGAGGTGGTGGAACGCGACGCGGTGGCCCTCTGGTGGTACAACCGCACCCAGGCCCCCGCCGTGGACCTGGACAGCTTCCGCGACCGCTGGATCGACGAGCTGCGGGAGGTCTACGCGGGCCTGCACCGCGAGGTGTGGGTCCTGGACGTGTCGTCGGACGTCGGGATCCCCACCATGGCCGCGCTGTCCCGGCGCACCGACAAGCGGTGCGAGGACATCATGTTCGGCTTCGGCACCCACCCCGACCCGCGGGCGGCGCTGGTCCGCGCGCTCACCGAGATGAACCAGTTGATGCCGACCGTGGCCGAGGTCGGCGGTGACGACGACGACAGGTACGGCTGGTCCGATCCCGACGCCGTACGGTGGTGGCGCACCGCCACCTGGGCCGGGGACGCCTACCTGCGGCCCGATCCGGCGCTGCCGGCACGCCGGCTCACCGACTACCGCCACACCCCGACGGATGATCTGCTGTCCGATGTCCGCTCGGTCCAGCACAGGTTGGAGGCACTGGGACTCGACGTGCTCGTGCTCGACCAGACCCGCCCGGACGTCGGGCTCCCCGTGGTGAAGGCCATCGTGCCGGGGATGCGCGGCTTCTGGGCGAGGTTCGCGCCGGGCAGACTGTTCGACGTCCCGGTGCAGCTCGGCAGGCTCGACCGCCCCACGGAGTACGAGAACCTCAACCCGATACCACTTTTCGTGTAGAGCGGGCGCACGTGGCCCGGCCACGCCCGTCGAGGAGCCAGGTTGCCATCCGACGCCGACACGTCCCGCCCCGGACCGAGCCTGTCGCTGTGGTCCTTCCGGGACGACGTGACCATCGAGACGGCTGAGGACGGCAGTCTGACCATCCTCACCCGCTGGGGCGACGTCCCGGTGGGCCGCCCCGCGCCCGCCGTCGAGGAGGTCCTGCACCGCATGACCTACGGGCCGGTCGCGCTCGGCAACGTCGCCGGGCTGGACGGGCGCGTCCTGCGGGCGGTCTTCGACCGGCTGCCCGGCCGGATAGTCCGCTCGCTCGGCTCGCGGGACTCGCCGGTGCCGCTGCTGTCCGTCCAGCCGGTGTCCCCGCTGGGGGTGTTCGAGCTGCCGGAGGTGGCCGAGGACCAACCGGTCAGGCTGTCCCGTTTCGCGTTCGCGCACCAGCGGGACGGGGAGCTGGTGCTCGAGTCCCCGCTGTCGCACCACCGCGTGGTGCTGCACCGGCCGCAGGTGTCGCTGGTGCTCGGCGCGCTTCCCCGCGCGACCACCGTGGTCGAGGTGGCGCGGCGGGTCGGCCTGGCGCTCCCGGGGGTGGCCGACGTCGTCGCCTACCTGGTCGGCGCGGGCATGGTCGTCGTCGGTGAGGCCGGCACGTCGCGGTTCCACGAGGACTCCGACCCCACGCTGGCGATGTGGTCGCCGTACGACCTGCTGTTCCACTCGCGCAGCAGGCTCGGCACGCACGACGACCCCGCCGGCGCGACGTTCCGTCACGTCGCGACCCTGCCGCCACCGCCCGCCGTCAAGCCGGCGCCCGCCGGGCCGCGGATCCCGATGTACCGGCCGCCCGTCACGGTTCCGCACGGGATGACGCTCACCGAGGCCGTCGACCGGCGCCGGTCCACCCGCACGTTCGCGGAGGCGGCGCCGTCGACCCGCGAACTCGGGGAGCTGCTGTTCCACGCGGCGAGGGTCCGGATGCAGACGGTGGCCACGGCTCCCGACAACGTGCGGTACACGGTGACGCGGCGGCCGTATCCCAGCGCGGGTTCGCTGTACGAACTGGAGCTGTACCTGACGGTGGACCGCTGCCCGGACCTGCGGCGGGGGATCTACCACTACAGTCCGGTCGAGCACGCGCTGACCCTCGTCAACGCCAGCCCGGCGGACGTCGACGAACTGCTCGACAACGCCCGCGTCTCCGTCGGGGGCCGGCGGCCACCGCCGGTGCTGATCACCATGACCGCGCGGGTGGGCCGGCTCTCCTGGGTGTACGACAGCATCTCCTACGCCAGCACCCTGAAGCACGTCGGCATGCTCCAGCAGACGCTCTGCCTCGTGGCCACGATGCTCGGGCTCGCCACGTGCGCGCTCACCATGGGCGACGCCAGGGTTTCCGCATCGGCGTTCGGGCTCGACTGGCCGGCGGAGGTCGGCGTCGGCGAATTTGCCGTCGGACTACCCGAAAACGACATTTCCTGTAACGAGGAGTATCTGGGCGTACACGGAATGTGAATGGTTCGATCGACCGCCGGAAATGGCTTTGCGACAGCTCCCGCGCGGGCACGAAAAGAGCATTCATGATGTGTGCGGGCGCGTGATAGAACGGGGTTAATCGCGCCGGCCCGACAGGGGATGCCAAGTTGATCAAGGTGTTGTTGGCCGAGGACATGCACATGGTCCGAGATGCGCTGGTCGCGTTGCTCAACCTGGAGCCGGACATCGAGGTCGTCGCCGCGGTCGCCTCGGGCACGGAGATCCTGCCCATGGCGCAGCGGTTCCGGCCCGACGTCGCCGTGATCGACATCGACCTGCCGGGCAAGGACGGGCTCTCCGCCATCGCCGACATCCAGGCCCACCTGCCGGAGATCCGCACCCTGGTCCTGACCGCGCTCGGCCGACCGGGCACCCTGCGCCGGGCGTTGTCCGCGAAGGCGACCGGCTTCCTGCTCAAGGACGCCCCGACCGAGCAGCTGGTCGACGCCATCCGCAGCGTCGCCGCCGGCCGTCGGGTCGTCGACAGCCAGCTCGCCATGTCCGCCTGGGACAGCGCCGAGTGCCCGCTCACGGCGCGCGAGACCGAAGTCCTCCGCCTCACGGCGGAGGGACTCCAGGCCGTCGACATCGCGGCGCAGATGTTCCTGTCAGTCGGCACCGTCCGCAACTACCTGACCACGATCGTCAACAAGCTCTCCGCGCGTAACCGCGTCGACGCCATCCGGGTCGCCCGGGAGGCCGGCTGGTTGTGACCGGGTCGCCCCGTGGCGCTCCAGCCGCAGTGGCACCTTGGCACAGAGACGGAACTGGTCGGGCTGCTGGTCGACCGTCAGCGAGCCGCCGATCTCCTCGGCGCGTACGGACAGGTTGCGCAGCCCGTTGCGACCGCTGCCCGGGTCCCGCGGCGGGCCGACGGCCAGGTCGTCGTTCACGATCTCGATCCAGGCGTCGTCCTGCGTCTGCCGGATGGTGATGTCGCAGCGCTTGGCCTTGCTGTGCCGCAGGATGTTGGTCACCCCCTCCCGCAGCACCGTGGCGAGCACCGTGCTCACCTGGACCGGCAGGTCCAGGTGGTCGCTGTCCAGCCGCACCTGGATGTCCGCCGCGGACAGCACGGACACGGCGGAGCGGCACTCCTCCTCCAGCGACAGCTCGCGGTAGCCGCTGGCGACGGTCCGCGCGTCGGAGAGGGCGACCCTCGATATCTCCAGGATCTCCAGCAGCTGGTCGCTCGCCTCCTGCGGTGACTTCTCCATCAGCCGGTGCACCAGCTCGATCTTGAGCGAGATGGCGGACAGGCTGTAGCCGAGCAGGTCGTGCAGGTCGCGGGCGAACCGCAGCCGCTCCCGCAGCACCGCCATGCGCGCGATCTCCGCGCGGCTCTCCTGCACCTCGACGACGAGGGCGGTCAGCCGGGACAGCCCGTAGACCACGAGCCCCGTCGTGACGGTGGAGATCGCGGTGTAGAGCATGTCGATCGGCGCGTGGGTGAAGATCCACTGGGCGACGGCCATCGAGGCGACGATGAGGGCGAAGGTCACCCACGCCGTGACCGCCCGAAGCACGAGCAGCACGCTGCCGGCCAGGAAGCCCGGCATGCCGACCCACGCCTGACCGAAGGCCAGGATCGGCAGGTAGACCAGCGCGGCCTGGGTGGCGAGGACGCCGTAGCCCAGCGGCGTACGCAGGCGCCCGTTGTCCCGGCCGTACCACAGCAACTGCATCGCCATCAGTACGGCGATGCAGGTGAACGACAGCGCGATGGCGACCGGACCGACCGGCAGGAACATGACGTGGAGAAAGCCGATGAGACTGATGCTTGCGAAGACGGCGGTGACGACGCCCATCGCGAGTCGGGGCGCCGGCAGCGGCGCGACCTCCCGCGATGATGAGCGCCCTGGTGTGACGGAGAGGTTCACGGCAGCAGCGCTCTCGTTTGCTCTAGCGCAGCCGGCGTACGCCCAGAGGCCAACTCGCCCCGCACCCGGTGTGGCCGGCCCCCCGGCGGCCACTATGCCCGCTGACGGGCGACGATCCAACAACCACGACACACTCTCCCCAGCGATCGACCCGACGACGGGAATGGTCACGTCGAGCCGCGTAGGAACCCGGTGCGGCCGATTGGACGCCGACAGGCGCCGCAGCCCACAGAGTTGTTACGCAACGCAAACGTTTTTGACGGATTCCCGGCCCCGAATTGCGATGTGCCCCTACGGACACCTTCCCCCTTGAGGGTCGACCTTTCCACAAAAAAATGACGGCCGTCAAGCCGTCCACCCCTGGCCACCGCAGCGCGAAAGGGTCCTAATCGATGCTAGGGAACATTTGCCACCGTCACGTCATATCCTCTAGTAGGGACATTTGACGCGGGGCCGCCGCGCGGCGGCGAGGGCCTACCGGGGCAGCGCCGGAAGCCGCCGCGAGGCCGGCGCCAGGACCGACACGAGGTCGCGGCGGGCCCGCGCGACGCGGGAGCGGATCGTGCCGACGGGACAGCCGCACAACTCGGCCGCCTCCGCGTACCCGAGGCCGACAACCTGGGTGAGCACGAACGCGGCGCGGCGGGCCGCGGGCAGCGTGCGTACCGCCAGGTTGAGCGCGACCGTGTCGTCCACGCCGGGCAGGTGGTGGGCCCCCGAGCGCTCCGCGGTGGCCTGCCAGTCCTGGTCGGACACGATCCGGGGCCGGCTCGCGGCGGCGCGGAAGTGGTCGGCGGCCACGTGCCGCGCGATGGCCAGCAGCCAGGACCGCGCGTGGTGGCGCCCGGTGAACAGGTGCGCGCTGCCCAGCGCGCGGACGAACGTCTCCTGCGTGAGGTCCTCGGCGTCGGCGTGCCCCACCAGGTAGACCAGGAACCGCCAGACGTCCCGCTGCGTGCTGCGGACGAGAGGATCCGCCGCGGAACGATCGCCGCGCCCGACGGCCAGGACCAGTGCCGTGACCGCGCCTTCTCCCAGTGACTCCGACATGAATTCACGGTAAACGTACGGAATGCCGAGAAGAACGGGCTCCAGTGGCGGTCCAGCCGGCCTCATCGCCGGGAACCAGAATTCGATGGAACCGTTCGGCCAGCGTGTCGGGCGTCCCGGGAACCGCGCAGCGCCGCGCTGGCGCGGGGAACCCGGCGACGGGTCCGCCGACGGACGCACGCCCGACGAGGGCCGCGCGCCCGGGGCGCGCCGGCCGCCTGGCGAGGCGCCGCCCGGCCGGTCCCGGCCGGGCGGCGGGCACGACCGCCGCACCCCGACTCAGCCGCCGGTCCTGGCCAGCGGCCGGGCGCCGTACGTGACGCGGACGACCCCGTCGTCGTGCCGTTCCGTCTCGGCGGTGACCCCGAAGACCCCGGACAGCACCTGGGGCGTGAGCGCCTCCAGCACCGGCCCCGACGCGACCACCTCCCCGCGGTCCAGCACGACGAGGCGGTCGCAGCTGCGCACCGCGAGGTCCAGGTCGTGCAGCACCGCCAGCGTGGTGACGGCCAGCGTGTGCACCAGTTCCAGCAGCTCGAACCGGGCCCGGATGTCCAGGTGGTTGGTCGGCTCGTCGAGCACCAGCAGCTGCGGCTGCTGCGCCAGCGCCCGGGCGAGCAGCACCCGCTGCCGCTCACCGCCGGACAGCGAGCCGTAGATCCGCTCCGCGTGCCCCAGCATGCCGGTGCGCTCCAGCGCGTCGACGACGATCTCGTGGTCGTCGGCCGTCTCGCGGTCGAAGACCCCCTTGTGCGGCGTCCGGCCCAACGCGGCGACCTCCCGCACGGTCAGACCCGGCGGGGTGGGGCTGTTCTGCAACACGGCGGCGGTCCGTCGCGCGGCCGCCCGCGCCGACATCGACCAGACGTCCTCGTCGCCGAGCAGCACCTGCCCGCCGGCGGGCCGGACCGACCGGTAGATGGTCCGCAGGAGCGTGGACTTGCCGCTGCCGTTGGGGCCGATCAGGCCGACGACCTCGCCGGGCGCCACCTCCATGCTGACGTCGCGGAGGATCGGCGTGCCGCCGATGGAGACGCACACCTGCTGCACCTGAAGCTTCATGAGTGGGACAGGCTCCGATCCCGGCGCATCAGCCAGATGAAGAACGGTGCGCCGAAGAGGGCGGTCAGGATGTTGAGGGGCAACTCGTTCGGTGGGTCGACCGTCCGGCACAGCAGGTCGACGATCACGAGGTAGACCGCGCCGACGAGGGCCGCGAGGGGCAGCACCCGGCGGTGGTCCACGCCGAACGCGAGCCGCACCAGGTGGGGCACCATCAGCCCGACGAAGCCGATGCCACCGGCCACGGCGATGAGCACGCCCGCGAGCAGCGACGTCAGGACGATCGAGACGATCCGCAGTCGCTTGACGTCGATCCCGAGGGCGGTCGCCGACTCGTCGCCCGTGACCAGCGCGTTGAACTGCCGGGCGTACAGGGTCAGCAGCACGGTCACCGCGAGGACGACCACACCCGCGACCTGGAGTTGCTCCCAGCGGGCGCCCGCGACGCTGCCGAGCAGCCAGAACATGATCTGGCGCATGTTGTTGGGCGTCGTCTGCAACTGGAGCAGGCTCGTGATCGAGGTGAACACGTAGCTGATCGCGACCCCCGCGAGCACGAGCCGGACCGGGTTGAGCCGGCCGTGCTGCTGCCCGAGGGTGAAGACCAGCGCCACCGCCAGCATCGCGCCGACGAACGCCGCGCCCGACACCCCGAGTCCGCCGGCCGCGCCCGCGCCCAGCGCCATCACGGTGACCGCGCCGACCGAGCCGCCCGCCGACACCCCGAGGATGAAGGGGTCGGCGAGCGGGTTGGCCACGAGGGCCTGGAGCACGACGCCCGCGACCGCGAGCCCGGCGCCGCACAGCGCGGCCAGCAGCACCCGTGGGATCCGGAAGGTCCAGACGATCTGGTCGTGGGCCGGATCGACGGCGGGGGTCGCCCCGGTCAGGTGCGCCCAGACGATCCGGCCGGTGTCCCCGATGGAGACCGGCACCGAGCCGACGGCCGCCGCGACGAGGATCAGGACGACCAGCAGTACGCCGAGCACGAGCAGGCACAGCGGGAGGGGCGCGCCGTGCAGTGGGGCCGGCCGGGTGGTGCTGCGCTGCGGCGCGGCAGACACCCGGCCGTCCGTGGAACGCGACAAGGTGGTCATGACGCTCAGAACGCCTCGGGGTGCGCGGCCTGCGCGATCTTGGAGACCGCGAGGTGGTTGCTGGGGCCGAGGTAGATCGAGTCGGACAACACGACGTAGCGGTTGTTCTTCGCCGCGTCCCACTGCGGGAACTGGGCGAGCAGCTTCTTCGCGTCCGCGTCCGGATCCTTCGACATGTAGTTGACGACGAGCAGGACGTCCACGTCGGCCTTGGCGACCTGCTCGCGGGAGAGGTTGGCGAACATCTGGTCGGTGGCGCCCTCGAAGGCGTTCACCGCACCCGCCTTGGCCATGATGTCGTTCCAGATCCCGTTGCCGCCGACGGAGCTGAACTCCCCGCCCATCGCCATGCCGGGGATGATCAGCATGACCTTCTGCTTCGGCAGGTTCGCGGTCTTCGCCCCGACGGCGGCGATCTGCGCCTTCGAGTCGGCGATGATCTTCTCGGCGCGCTCGGACACCCCGAAGATGGCGCCGAGGTCGCGCAGCAGCGCGTAGCTGTCCTCGACGGTGGGCGTGCCGGAGACCGTGCCGACCTCGCCGCACGAGCTCTTCGGGGCGTACGTGTTGGCCCCGACGGCCGCGAGGTCGTCGCGGGTGGCGAAGCCCGCCTCGGCGCGGAAGCCCCCGTCGTAGGTGGAGATCACGAAGTCGGGAGTCAGCCCGATCATGGCCTCGCGCGGGATGTCCGACATGTCGTTGAGCTTGATGTTCCCCGTCGGCAGCTTCTTGATCGCGTCGACCCGGCCGTCGACCTCGGAGGCGCCGTAGGACTGCGCGTTGGCGACGATCCGGTCGGCGACGCCGAGTTCCAGCAGCGCGGAGACCTCCGCGACCGACCCGCCGTTCATCACGACCACGCGGCTCGGCGCCTGCTTGTAGGTGTACTCCTTGCCGCAGTTGGTGATCGTCACCGGGTAGCCCGCCTTCGGCGGGTCGTTCGACTGGTCGGCCTCGCTCTTCGCCGCCGTGCAGGCCGTCGTGAGAAGCAGGGCGGCGACGGCCGCTGCGAGGGGGAAACGCTTGAGATTCATCCGGTCCTCCGAACGGTTGACGTGGCGACGGGCGACGGCGCCGCCGCCCCTTCCGGTTCCGCTGCCGCGGCAGTCGGCTTGGGCAGGTGGTGCAGACGGACACTGACCAGGCCGGCGCAGGTCGCGGAGGCCGCGAGCAGGAGCGCGGTGGCCGCGAAGGCCGTCGCGTGGTCGGCGAAGGGCACACCGGGGTCGCCGGGCGTCGCGCCGAGCACGGTGCGGTACCAGACGCCCGCGACCGCGACCCCGAGCGCGAGACCGAACTGCGTCACGGTGGTCGCCATGCCGGACGCCGCGCCGGCCTCGGCCGGCCTGACCCGGCCGAGGATCCCGGCCACCAGGGGCGAGACGACCAGGCCCTGCCCGAAGCCGGCCAGCGTGACCACCGCGACGAGCATGGGCGCCTGCGCGGACTCCGGCGCCTGGACGACGGCCGCGCTCGCCAGCAGCACGGCGGCGAGCAGGCCGCAGCCCACGGCCGGGGTCGGCGCCGGGATCAGGCGTCCCACCCGGCGGCTCGCCGCGGAGCCCAGCGAGAAGCCGATCCCGAGCGGCACGAACATCAGCGCCGCCGTGAGCGGCGTGAAGCGCAGCCCCGTCTGCAGGTAGTAGGTGAACACGAGGAAGAGCCCCGAGTTCGTGGCGAACAGCGTCAGCACCGTCAGCAGGGACAGCCGCATCCCGGGGGCGGTGACGACCCGTGGCGGGAACAGCGGTTCGCCGCCCTCGCGGTGCAGGCGCCGCTGCTGGTTGACGAGCACGACGGCCACGACGAGGGCGAGCGGCACGCCGAGCCAGAGCCACGGCGAGCCGCCCGGCCCGAAGACCAGGGGCACGAGCAGGGCGGGCGCCGCCACGATGGTGAGCGCCGCGCCCGCGAGGTCGAGCCGGTGCGGCGCCTTCGGCACGGTACGCGGCAGGATCCCGCCCAGCGCCAGGATCGCGATCCCGACCGGCACGTTGACGAGCAGCGCCGGCCGCCAGCCGAGGCCGAGGATGTCGGCCTCGACGATGAGACCGCCGCCCGCGATGCCGCTGATCACGCCCAGGCCGATGACGACTCCGTAGACGCTGATGGCCCGCGCGAGCCGGTCCGGGTCCTGCATCGTGGCCCGGATGATCGCGAGCACCTGGGGCGCCATGAACGCCGCCGTGGCGCCCTGCAGGAAGCGGGCCGCGATGAGCAGGTCGGCGTCCGGCGCGATACCGCACAGCAGCGAGGTCACCGTGAAGCCGGCGACGCCCCAGAGGAACACCGTGCGGTGCCCCATCCGGTCGCCGAGCCGCGCGCCGGTGACCATCAGGGCCCCGAACGCGATCACGTACGCCGCGCCGACGAACTGGATCTGGTCGAAGCCCGCGTCGAGGTCGCGCTGGATGGACGGGCTGGCCACGTTGACGACGAACCCGTCCACCTGGGTCATGAACGTCGCGGCCAGGACCGCGCCGAGTCCGAGCCACTCACGCCGTTCGCTCATGCTGCCCTCCGAAGGTCGCCGACAGGTGGGAGTACGGCGCCGACCCGCGCCAGGGGACCGGCGGCGAGCATGCCGTCGTGCGTGCAGTCGAGCCGGTGCACGTCGATGCGCCCGTCGACGTGCGGTTCCCAGCTCCGCGGGCCGGGCCAGTCCGGTGTCTTGCCGTCGGTCGCCTCGATCACCAGCACGTCGCCGCGCAGGCGCCGGGGCGTCCAGCCGACGGCCAGCCGCGAGTTGCGCGCGAAGGCGTCGTACGCGAGGCGACGCTGCGCCTCGTCGAGCCCGCCGAGCACGGCCTGGCCGAGCACCGCGGCGGCGGCGTCGTGCTCGCCGGGCGGCGGCAGCTCCCGCCAGGCGGCCGGGACCGGGAACGAGTCGAGCAGCGCGAGCAGGGCCACCGGCTCGCCGGACTCCGTGAGCTGCGTGGCCATCTCGTGGGCCACCAGGCCGCCGAACGAGGCGCCGAGCAGGTGGTACGGACCGGCGGGCTGGATCTCGCGGATGCGGCGTACGTGGTCGGCGGCCAGGTCGGCGACGCTGGCGCAGTCCGTGGCGGCGACCGACTGGAGCCCGTACACCGGACGGTCGGGCAGGCTCGCCAGCAGCGCGGCGTACGACCACGCCAGCCCGGTCGCCGGCGCGACGCAGAACAGCGGCGGCCCGCTCCCCCGCGTCCGCAACGGGAGCAGCACCTCGGTGGAGCCGCCGCCGGTGTCCGTGGCGAGCGCCGGCGCGAGCTTCGCGACGGTCGGCGCCTCGAACACCGTCCGGATGCTGATCTCCACGCCGAACTCCGCGCGTACCCGGCCCATCAGCCGCGCGACGAGCAGGGAGTGCCCGCCGAGCGAGAAGAAGTCGTCGTCGATGCCGACCTCGGGCAGGCCGAGCAGGTCGGCGAAGAGACCGCACAGGACCGCCTCGCGGTGGTCGCGCGGCGCGCGACCGCCGACCGTCGCGGTCAGGTCCGGCGCGGGCAGCGCCGCGCGGTCGAGCTTGCCGTTCGTGGTACGCGGGATCGCCTCCAGCGCGACGAACGCGGGCGGCACCATGTAGTCGGGCAGCCGCTCCGCCACGAACTGCCGCAGCGCGGCGGGCTCCGGCGCGGTGTCGCCCGCCGGCACGACGTAGCCGACGAGCCGCACCTGACCCGGCGCGTCCTCGCGGGGCACCACCGCCGCCTGGGCGACCCCGGGGTGGGCGAGCAGGACCGCCTCGATCTCCCCCGGTTCGATGCGGAAGCCACGGATCTTGACCTGGTCGTCCGCGCGGCCGAGGAACTCCAGGGTGCCGTCGCGCCGCCAGCGGGCCAGGTCGCCGGTGCGGTACATCCGGCCGCCCGGGGGCCCGAAGGGATCCTCCACGAACCGCTCCGCGGTCTGCTCCGGGCGGTCGTGGTAGCCGCGGGCGACCGGCGCCCCGGCGAAGTACAGCTCGCCCACCGTGCCGGGCGGCACGAGCCTGCGCGCCGGGTCCAGCACGTACGCCCTGGTGTTGGTGAGCGGCCGGCCCACGATCGGCTCGGCGCTCTCCGCGAGCCGGCACCAGAGGGTGTCGACCGTGCACTCGGTCGGGCCGTACAGGTTGTAGACGATCATGCCGGCGTCGCGCAGGGCCGTCCAGAGCGCGGGTCCGGTGGCCTCGCCGCCGAGCGCGAGCACGGCGGGCCGGTGCCGGCCGGCGTCGAGGAACCCGTTCGCCACAAGCTCCTCGGCGTACGTGGGGGTGATGTCCATGAAGTCGATCCCGTGCCGGTCGACGTAGTCGAGCATCGCGGCCGGGTCCCGACGCCGGTCGTCGTCGACGAAGTGCAGCTCGTGGCCGTCGAGCAGCCACAGCAGCCCCTCCCACGACGTGTCGAACGACAGCGACGCGGACAGCGCGGCCCGGCACACCCGACCGCCGGCCGCCGGCCGGATCATCGTGTCGCGGTGGTGGTGGAAGAGGTTGACCAGCCCACGGTGCTCGACCACGACGCCCTTCGGCACGCCCGTGGAGCCGGACGTGTAGATGAGGCAGGCCGCGTGCTCCGGCGCGAGGCCGGCGTCCGGAACGGGCGCGTCGGGCGCCCCGGCCAGTTCCGCGACGGTCGCGGGGGCGTCCACGAGCAGGACCGGGACCTCCGACTGCCGGTGGCCGGCCCACAGCGCCCCGGTGGCGAGCAGCACGACGGGTGCGCTGTCGGCGAGCATCGCCGCGACCCGCCGGGCGGGCAGGTCGGGGTCGACGGGCACGTACGCGGCGCCGGCCTTGAGCACGGCGAGCAGCGCCACGATCGCCTCCGAGGTGCGGGGCAGCAGGAGCCCCACGTGCCGGTCGGGGCCAGCGCCCCGGGCGACGAGCAGGTGGGCGAGGCGGTCGGCGCGGCGGTCGAGTTCGGCGAAGGTCAGCGTGGCGTCGCCGGCCACCAGCGCCGTACGGTCCGGCGTCGCGGCGGCCTGCGCCGCGAACAGCGCGGGCACGGTGACCGCCGGCAGGGGCCGGGCGGTGTCGTTCCACTCCTCCAGCAGCAGCCGGCGCTCGCCGTCGAGGAGCAGGTCGACGTCGGCGACCGGAGTGTCGGCGGCGGCGGTCACGCGGCGCAGGAAGGCCAGGAACCGGGTCAGGTGACCGGTGAGTTCCTCGTCGTCGTAGCAGTTCGGGTTGGCGTCGAGGACGACCCGCAGCCCGCTGCCGTCGGCCCGGTCGTACACGTGGACCACCAGGTCCTCGACGAGCCCGGCGCTGACGTTGTGCACGACGGCCCGGTGCCCGGCGAAGCTCAGGCCGTAGTCGAACGGCATGATGTTGACCGACGGGCCGAACAGCTTGCGCTCGCTGGCGACCATCCTCAGGTCGCGGCGCAGCTGCTCGTAGCGGTAGCGCAGGTGCGGGCGCCCGGCCCGCAGCTCCGCAGCGACCTGCGCGGTGAGGCCCGCCAGCGTGGCGGTGGGCTCGACACGGACCCACAGCGGCACGACGTTGGTGACCATGCACGGCACCCGCAGCGACACCGAGCCGAGCCGCGACATGACCGGCAGCGCGAGCGTCAGCTCGTCCGCGCCGGTCATCCGGTGCAGGTACGCCGCGAAGGCCGCGATGACGGTCTCGCTCCACGTGGATGCGGTGGCCTTGGCGACCGCCTTCAGCGCGTCGATGCCGGCGGCGTCGAGGTCCGCGGTGGCGCGGCGCACCGTCCGCGCCAGCTTCCCCGTGCGGCGGGCGAGCACCACCGGCGCCGGCCTGCCCTGCGCGCGGGACGTCCAGTGCTCGCGCGCGGCGGCGTACCTGTCCGAGTCGGCGTAGGCCCGGTCCTCGTCGACCACGGCGGACAGCGACCCGAACGTGCGGGGCGGTGGTTCCCGCCCCTCGACGAGGGCGGTGTAGAGCTCGGCGACCCGGCGGGCGACCAGCGACAGCCCGTACCCGTCCAGGGCGATGTGGTGCACGCGCTGGTACCACAGGAGGTGGTCCGGGCCGAGCCGGAGGAACGCCTGCCGGAACAGCGGGTCCTTGCGCAGGTCGACGGGGTTGTCGAGGTCCGCGCGCATCCAGGCCGTCGCGGCGGCGAGCGGATCCGCCTCGGCGCTGGTGTCGACCAGGGGCAGCGGCCACGATCCGTGGTTCTCGCGGGGACGCTGCCACGGGCGGCCGTCGGCGTCCTCCTCGAACACGACGTTGAGCGCCTCGGCCTCGCCGACCGCCCCGCGCACCGCCGCCTCCAGCAGCCGCACGTCGACCGGGCCGCGGATCTCCACGTACTCGGCGGTGTTGAAGGCGGGACTGTCCGGGTCGAACTGCTGACCGGTCCAGATCCCCTCCTGGGCGGCGCCCAACGGCAGCGGTTCAGTCATCCCGGCCCACCAGCAGCTTCACCCAGTGCTCCACCGTCGGCCGCTCGGCCAGGTCGACGAAGCTGACCCGGGCCCCGGCGTCGCGCCACCGTTCGATGAGCGTCATCAACCGCACCGAGTCCAGGCCGCAGTCGAACAGGTCCTCCGTGTCGAAGCTCTCGTCCGGGCGACGGTGGAGCATCTCGGCGACGTCCGCCCGGATCGTCGCCGCCGTCAACTGGTCTGCCACGTCATGCCTCTCGACCTTGTGCGATGTGGACACCGGTGGGATCCGACGGTCGACACCGCCGGATCCCACCGCGGATCGAACGTCCGTGAGGGGCTAGGCGGCGTCCACGTCGTCGTAGACGGTGACGCGGTAGGACACGGCCGGCTCCGGCGTCGCGGTGTGCAACGCCCGGTGGACCAGGCTCTGGTTGTCCCAGAGGAGCATGTCGCCCTTCTCGAACGTCTGGAGGTGGATGTTCTCGTGCTGGTAGGTGCGGTCGAGCTGGCCGGTGGCCGTGAGCAGCTCGGTCAGCAGTTCCGGCCGGTCGTTGCCGTCCGCGTCCTGCACCGACAGCGTGAAGCCCTCGCTGAGGTACAGCAGGGTCTCGTCCGTGTGCGGGTGCGGGAACGCGAGCGGGCTCGTCACCGGCGGGGTCTTCGCGTTGACCTCGTCGATGATCTCCGAGATCGGCCGGTAGACGTCGGTGGGCCGGATCTTGAAGTACCGCAGCACGCTGTGCGTCGCCGTGGTGTCCTTGACGGCCAGCTTCAGCTCCTCGGAGAGCTGCTCGTAGGCCGTCGCCAGGTTGATGAAGTAGGTGCCACGGTTCTTCGACGGCACGACCTGCGGGTAGATCATGGTGATGTCGAACGGACGCGGCATGAACTGGTAGTCCGAGTGCCAGAACTTGCCGGTCTTCGGCACCCCGATCTGGCGGCCGTCCTCCTCCTTGACGTTGGAGGAGACGAACACCTCCTTCACCTCGGGGTGGTGGTAGACCGGCTCGTAGTACTCCGCGACCCGGCCCAGCCGCTGGCCGAGCGCCAGGAACTGCCGCGGCGACAGGTCCTGGTTCTTCAATACGACGATCTTGTTCGAGTAGATGGCCTTCTTCAGCTCGACGATGTCCTGCGCCGAGGCGGTTTCCGCGTCGAAACCCTCCACGATCACGCCGAACTTCTTTCCAGCCTGCGGGGTGATTTTCATTCGCACTCCTCTGAGCGGTGGTCCCGGGATCCGAGTACCTCAGTAGTCGCGTCCGGTCGGTCAACAGTTCCCGCCCCGACAGGTGTGCGGGGCCAAATTGCCAGCTCAATTACCGCGCTGTGGGTTCACATTTCCGCGGGCTCCTCTGCGATTCTCGGCCTGCCTCTCCCGCAGCACCTGGATGTGGCAGGCGTGGATGACGGCAGCGGCGCCGTGCGGGTCGTCGCGTACGACGAAGTGACCGCTGCCGGGGATGACGAAGTGCTGCGCCCTCGGGAGCACTCGCCGGGCCCGGAGCGCGTCGCGCAACGGGACCACGCGGTCCTGGTCGGCCCACACGAGGTTCACCGGCGTCGTGTCGGTGGCGTCGGCGCGGAACGAGTAGAGCCCCGCGTACCGGCTCAGGGCGGACAGGTCACTGGTGATCATCGAGGTCACGTCGGCGGCGGCCACGTCCGGCCGGAGGGCGGCGGGCCGGGCCGACACGCTGCCCATGACCATCCTGCGGACCACCCCCCTGTTGAGCAGCCGCCCCCGCGTCCTCGGCCCCACCGCGCCGGTCATCCGCAGCATCGCGTGGGTCCGCGCCACGCACATCGAGGCGTGGCAGACCGCCCGGAACCCGATGCTGCACAGGGCGGTCACCGCCGCGACGGGCACCCGACGCGCCAGTTCGAGCGCGATCACCCCGCCGAGCGAGTGCCCGACCACGTGCGGCCTGCGCAGCCCCAGCGCGGCGATCCGCTCCGCGACGTACTCGGCGAGCCTCGGCACGACGTCACGGTCGTACGCGAGCCCCGGCACGCTGCCATGACCGGGCAGGTCGATCGCGAGGGTCCGGGCGAAGCCCGGGATGCGTTCGACGACGGCGTCCCAGCTCGCCCGGCCGAGACCGGCCGCGTGCAGCAGCAGGAGCTGAGGATCCTCCGCGAGCCGGCTCGGCTCGGCCATGGTGCGGCTCCGTTTCTTTCCGTGCGGACGTGCCCGTTCGACGCGTCAGGAGGCGGTGACCATCGGGGCGCGCGACGCCTCGGTCGTGTCGGCCCGGTCCGGGAGTTCGTTGCCCGCGAGCGCCTTGAACCGCCGCAGCCGCAGGCTGTTCGACACCACGAACACCGAACTGCCGGCCATGATCAGACCCGCCAGCATCGGATTGAGCAGCCCGCTCGCCGCGAGCGGGATGGCCGCGACGTTGTACGCGAAGGCCCAGAACAGGTTGCCCTTGATCGTGCCGAGGGTGCGGCGCGACAGCCGGATGGCGTCCGCGACCACCCGCAGGTCGCCGCGTACCACCGTCAGGTCGCCCGACTCGATCGCCACGTCGCTGCCGGTGCCCATCGCGATGCCCAGGTCGGCCTGCGCGAGCGCGGCGGCGTCGTTGACGCCGTCGCCGACCATCGCGACGACCTTGCCGTCGGCCTGGAGCCGCTTGACCAGCTCGACCTTCCCGGCGGGAAGGACCTCGGAAACCACGTCGTCGATCCCCACCTCCGCCGCGATCGCCGCCGCGACCGCGGCGTTGTCGCCGGTCAGCAGGATCGGGTGCAGGCCCAGCCGCTTGAACTGCGCCACCGCCGCCCTGCTGGTGGGCTTCACCCGGTCGGACACGACGAGCATCCCCCGCAGGGCGCCGTCCCAGCCGACCATGACCGACGTACGGCCCGCCGCGTCGGCCTTCGCCTTGGCGGCGGTCAGCTCCGCGGGCAGTTCGTCGGTCGCCCACGCGCCCAGCAGCGACGCCCGGCCGACGATGACCTCGTGCCCGTCGACCGTGCCGCGCACGCCGACGCCGGTCTCGCTGGAGAAGTCCGCGACCGGGGGCAGTTCGCCGCACCGGTCCCTGGCCCCCGCGACGACGGCCCGGGCAATGGGGTGCTCCGACGCGCTCTCCAGGGCGCCGGCGAGCCGCAGCAGCTGCACGTCGCTCTCCCCGTCGACGGGTACGACCTCCACGACGGACATCTCGCCCGTGGTCACCGTGCCGGTCTTGTCGAGCACGACGGTGTCGACGGTCCGCGTGGACTCCAACACCTGCGGTCCCTTGATGAGGATGCCGAGCTGGGCGCCCCGACCGGTGCCGACCAGCAGCGCGGTCGGCGTCGCCAGCCCCAGCGCGCACGGGCAGGCGATGATCAACACGGCCACCGCCGCCGTGAACGCGGCCGCTGCCGGCTGGCCGGAGCCGAGCCAGTAGCCCAGCGTGGCGAGCGACAGCGCGATCACCCCGGGCACGAACACCGCCGACACCTGGTCCGCGAGCCGCTGGACGTCGGCCTTGCCGGTCTGCGCCTCCTCGACGAGCTTCGCCATCTGCGCGAGCTGGGTCTCACCGCCCACCCGCGTGGCGCGGACGACGAGCCGCCCGCCGGCGTTCACCGTGGCGCCGACGACCTCGTCGCCGGGCCCCACCTCGACGGGCACGGACTCGCCGGTCAGCATGCTCGCGTCGACGGCGGAGGAGCCCTCCTCCACGACGCCGTCGGTCGCCACCTTCTCGCCCGGTCGCACCAGGAACCGGTCGCCGACCGCGAGCGCCGAGATCGGCACGATCGCCTCGGCGCCGTCGCGCAGCACCGTCACGTCCTTGGCGCCCAGCGACAGCAGCGCGCGCAGCGCGGCGCCGGAGCGGCGCTTCGCGCGGGCCTCGAAGTACCGGCCGCAGAGGATGAAGAGGGTCACACCCGCGGCGACCTCCAGGTACATGTTGCCCTCGCCGGGCGTCCGCTCCAGGGTGATCCGGAACGGGTGCCGCATGCCGGGCTCGCCGGCGGTGCCGAGGAACAGCGTGTACAGCGACCACGCGAACGCGGCGAGCGTGCCCACCGAGACCAGCGTGTCCATCGAGGCGGCGGCGTGCCGCAGGTTGGCGAAGGCGGCCCGGTGGAACGGCCACGCCCCCCACACCACGACCGGCGCGCTCAGCGTCAGGCAGGCCCACTGCCAGTACTCGAACTGGAGCTGGGAGAACATCGACATCGCGATGACCGGCACCGCCAGCACGGCGACGACCCAGAGGCGGTGGCGGGCCGCCCGCAGCTCACGGTCGTGCTCGGCCTCCTCCTCGGCCGCCGGATCCGGAGCGTCCACCGTCGTCGCCGCGGGCGGTTGCACCGGCCGGGCCGTGAAGCCGATCTCCTCGACGGCGGCGATCACCGTCTCCCGCGAGACCTGGGGCGAGAGCAGCACCTTCGCCTTCTCGGTGGCGTAGTTGACCGTCGCCTCCACCCCGTCGATGTCGTTGAGGCGCTTCTCGATGCGCGCCGCGCAGGCCGCGCACGTCATGCCGCCGATCAGCAGCTCCAGGTGGTTCTCGGCCCTGGCCGTGCGCGGCTTCACCGGCCGGGCCGTGAAGCCGATCTCCTCGACGGCGGCGATCACCCGCGCCTGCGTGATCCCGGGTGGGACCAGCACCTTCGCCTTCTCGGTGGCGTAGTTGACCGTCGCCTCCACCCCGTCGATGTCGTTGAGGCGCTTCTCGATGCGCGCCGCGCAGGCCGCGCAACG
>NZ_JBEYRY010000021.1:26207-35299 GCF_040704175.1 Micromonospora sp. NPDC047812
ACGTCATGCCGCCGATCAGCAGCTCCAGGTGGTTCTCAGCCGTGGCCATGCTCGGTGCCCCCCTCCGTGCCGCCGCCGGTCGTGTCGGCGGGGACAGCGGCTCCGCCGTTGCGTACGGCCTCCTCGTTGCGGGCCTTGGCCGCCGCGAAGGCCTCCTCGGTCAGGCCGTGCGGCGGCGGGTTGGGGCCGTTCACGCGCAGGGTGAACGACGCCGTACGCACGACGCCCTGGTGCTGGAAGTCCAGGAACAACCGGTAGTCGCCGAAGCTGGGCGCGGTGGCGTGGAACAGGATGTCCGGACCGGGAGCGGTCTTCCCGTCGCCCGGCGTGCCGTCGGGGTGGACGTGCAGGTACGCCATGTCGCCGTCGCGGAGCGCGACCAGGTGCCCGAACGCGCCGAGGTACGGCTCCAGGTCGGTGACCGGCTTGCCGTCCTTCGCGACGCTGAGCGTCAGCTTGCCGCTCTTGCCGGGCTTGAGCTCACCGCCGAGGGTCACCGTGTACCCGTCGACCGTCGAGGTGGCCGACGGCGCCGGCAGCGCCTCCGGCCGGTAGTCGCCCGAGACCGACACGTCCGCCCCGAGCGTCTCGCCGTGGATGCCCCACAGCGGCATGTAGTCGGCGAAGACCCGGTACTCGCCCGCCGCCGCGAAGGTCAGCGGCACCCGCCACACGCCGTCCGCGCCGAGGTTCGGGTGGACGTGCTGGAAGTTCGTGAGGTCGCGCCGCGCCACGATCAGGTGCATCAGCTTCTCGTGCTGCGGCTTGTACTTGACCAGCGGCGTGCCGTCGTGCTGCAGGATCTGGAAGGCGAAGGTCTGCTTCGTGCCCGCCCGGACGTTGTCCGTGATCACCTTCAGGTTCATGCTCTCGTGGTTGAGGGTCAGCCCGTACGAGGACTCCTCGGCCACGGCGGCCGGCTTGGCGGCGGGTGCGGGCGCGGGTGCGGCGGTCGGCGGGGGCCCGACCACGCGGCCGACGGTGTAGGCGCTCCCGAGCACCAGCACCAGGGCGAGCGCGAACGCGCCGAGTTTCGTCAAGGTCTTCATGAATAACCGTCCTGTTTCGACAGGGTTGGCGTGGAAGCGGGCAGGGTTTGCGGGGTCCGGTGGCCGGCCGGCGGGCTCACCGGTCACCACCGGGGTCCGGGCCGGGCGCCCGGCCCCACCGCAGCAGGCACGCCCCGAACGACATCCCCCCGCCGAACCCCAGCAGGAGGACGAGGTCGCCGTCGTGGAGCAGCCCGGCCCGGTTGGCGTGGTCGAGGGTGAGCGGCACCGAGGCGCTGCCGACGTTCGCGTACTCCTCCACGGTGCGGTGCGTGTGCGCGGCGGTCAGCCCGCACGCGCGTACCAGCTCGTCGAGGAGCAGGCCGTTGGGCTGGTGCGGCACCACGTGCGCGACGTCCGCCGCGCCGACGCCCGCCCTGGCCAGCAGCTTGTCCACGAACGGCGGGACCTCCTGGAGGACGAGCCCGGTGACGTCGCGGCCGTGCATGCGGAAGAAGTGGCCGCCGTCCGCCACCGTCGTCTCGGACGCCGGCAGCCTGCTGCCGCCCGCCGCCACCCCGATCAGGTCGCTGGCGTCGCCCCGGCTGGCCAGCTCGTACTCGACGACACCGCGCCCCGGTGGCGTCGTCCCCACGACGGCCGCGCCGGCGCCGTCGCCGAACAGCACGGCGGTACGCCTGTCGTCGAAGTCCAGGATGCGCGAGTACACGTCGGCGCCGACCACGAGCGCGTGGGTGCCCGGCCGGTCCGCCACCAGCGACTGCGCCAGCACCAGGGCGTGCACGAATCCCGCGCACACCGCGTTGATGTCGAAGCACGCCGCCCCGTACGCGCCGAGTCGGTCCTGCACCAGGCAGGCCGTCGGCGGCTGCGGGTGGTCCGGGGTCGACGTCGACACGATGAGGTAGTCGACGCGGTCCACGCCGAGGCCCGCGTCCCGCAGCGCGCGGGCCGCGGCCCGCGCGGCGAGGTCCGACGTGGCCTCCTCCGCCGCCGCGAAACGGCGCGAACGAATGGCGGTCTTGCGTACGATCCATTCCGGGCTGGCGCCCGGCACGCGACGCACGATTTCCTCGTTCGGCAATGCTCGCGCGGGCACCCAGGATCCGGTGCCCAGAATTCCGACGGATGAGGACACAGCAGCCTCCAGAGAGGAGAGGCATTTCGTGTCTGCAAATTAGCCGAGTGGAACCATCGACCGCAATCACGTGCGCCACCTGTCGACACAGCCCGCGGCGCAAATTACCGGGCGATGGCGGAACAATTTCGAGGCGATGGAACACGCAATTTCCGGGCCGCCCGGGAACCCGCCGTCCACCCACCGACGCACGGTTCACCCGTGCAGTTCTCCCGGAACGGACGTGACACCCGGGGATGGGATCCGACGCGTCGTCGCCGCCATGCTGACGGCACGACCGACCGCGTGGCGACGGCCCGCGGCACGGCCGGCGACCCGCGGGGCGGACCGGCGCCCGCCGGCGCCCACGCGACCAGGACCGGACGGAGGCCCTCCGATGACAGCGCAGCTCCTCGAGACCACCCACCCCACGGGCGAGCCCGACGGGTGGCGGCCCCGGGACGCGACGGCGGGGACGGGTCCACGTCGGCACGAACCGACCGTGACCGATACCATGCATTCCGTGGCGATCGGGATCCGGCAGGCGACAATACCGGGCGCGTCGCCGCCCGGGTCGGCGCGCCCAGGTGTGCCGGCGCCCGGGTCGACTCATCCTGGTGTGCCAGCGCCCGGGTCGGCTCATCCTGGCGTGCCGGCGCCGCCTGGCACGCGCCACGTCCGCAGGGAGCCGTGGCGTTGATGGTCACCGGGACCCGGCCCGCCGGGCCGTCTGAAGCCCTGTCGACCCCGGGCATGCGGCGGGCGAGGCTGTGCATCCTGGCGGGCGCCGCGAGCGGGGTGGCGGCGTGCGTGCTGCTCGCCGCCCTGGAGCTGCGTCGCGAGCCCGACCCGCGCGGGATCGTGCTCGGCGCGGCGGGGGCGCTGCTCATGGTCGTGGCGCTGGCCGGGGCGCTGTACCGGTCGGTCGTGCCGTGGCCAACGACGACCGGCCGGTGGCTGATCGCCGGCTGCGCCACGGCCGCCGTGCTGTCCGTGCCGCTCGTCGGGCCGGTCGGCGGCACCCCGGGCCGGGCCTGGGCGTTCGTGGGGGCCGCGCTCGTGGGGGCCGCGCCACTGCTGCTGCCGGTCCGGTATGCGGTGACCCTGATGGCCGGGACGGTGCTGGTGGCCGCGGCGACGGCCTGGTGGCTCGGCGGTCCCGTGCGGGACGCGGTGACCGTCACGGTGGTGCTCGGGCTGACGGTGGCGACGTGGAACGTCCTGCACCTGTGGTTCTGGACGTTCCGGGCGCAGGCCCGGGAGGGGCGCGACGCCCTGGCCCACCTGGCGGCGGCCGAGGAGCGGCTGCGGTGCGCCCGGGACGTCTACGCCCTGCTCGCGAACGAGCTGTCGGCGCTCGTCCTCAAGGCGGAGCTGGCGTCGCGGCTGGCGTTGGTCGACGGGGAGCGGACCAGGAAGGAGACCGCCGAGATGCGGGCGCTCGCGGCAGCCGCGTCGGCCCGGATGCGCGAGGCCGTGCACGGCTACCGCAGCGTCGGCCTGCGCGAGCAGACGCAGACGGTGGCCCGGGTGCTGCGCAACGCCGGCGTGCGGTGCTCCGTGACGCAGCCGGAGCGCGACCTGCCGCCCGCGCTCACCGGGCCGCTGGTGTCCGTGCTGCGGGAGGCGGGCGCCCACGTGCTGCGCCACGGCGAGGCGCGGTGGTGCACGATCGAGATCGCCCGCGAGGGGTCCGGAGCGCGGCTGACGGTGGTCAACGACGGGGCCGGCGACGGTGCTCCGGACCTCGACGGCAGCGGGCTGCCGGGGCTGGCCGAGCGGCTGCGGGACGCGGGCGGCACCCTACGCACGTGGCGGGAGGACGGCACGTTCACCGTGGAGGCCAGCGTCCGGGACGGCGGGCGCGACAGCACCACCGCGGCATGACGGTGGACCGCGCCCACCCCGCCGGTGGGCACGGTCCGCCGTACGCCGTTCAGCCGGTGGCCGTCAACGCTCCGCCGGGCAGGAGGCACTCGTCGGCCGTGGGCCACCGCGTCGGATCGTCGCCCAGCGTGATGAGTTCGGCGACCTGGAGGCGGCACCACGGCGGGATGGAGTACTGGGCGCCGATCCAGAGGGTGAACGCGACCAGGGGCAGGATGTCCCAGTGCCCGGTGCGGAAGGTGAAGTAGGGCGCGAGGGCCAGCACACCCGCGCCCGTGGCGGCGATCTGCCACCGCACGTTGCGCAGCCCCAGCCCGTACACCGCCTGGGACAGCCACGTCTTGTACACGGCGTCGACGTCGCGGTCGGCGTACGCGTTGGTCATGTCGATGAAGTGCATGATGGACAGCGCCATCACGATCGCCAGTGCGAAGTGGACGGAGGCCAGGGTGCTCAGGTCGTCGACCGACAGCAGCGACGGGATCGCGTAGATGGCCAGCATCACGGGCAGGAACTCGACCCGGCGGATGCCGAGGTCGGGCAGCGAACCGACCACCTTCTCCGGGTTGCGGGACTTCGCGGGGAACGCCGGCAGCACGAAGTGCAGCGGTTCGCCGCTGCGCACGTACCGGCCCACCCGTTCCTCGTGGGTCGCGAAGCAGTCGTCGCACGGCTGCGCTGCGCACGGGTCGTCGGCGTGTTCGAGACGGCGGAAGCGGAAGACCAGTTCGAGTATCTGCCGGGCGAGCGTGCGCTCCCGGCTGCCGACCTGTTAGTCCTCGGCGACGGTCATGTCGTGTCCGATCGCATCGTGGTTTCCTTGTCGCCGCCGGAGGGCGGACCGACCGGGGCGACGCGCCGGCGCCGCGCGCCTCGCGCGCCCTTCGGCGGGTCGATGTGCACCAGCTCCGTACGGGTGCTGATCTTCAATTTCCGGTAGGCCCGCGTCAGGTGCTGCTCGACGGTGCTGACGGTGATGAACAGCCTGTCGCCGATCTCCCGGTTGGTGTGCCCGCGGGCGGCCAGGTTCACGACGCGACGCTCGGCGTCGGTCAGCGTGGCGAGCCCGTCCTTCGCGCCGGCCACAGCGGGGTCGAGGGTGTCGTCGGACGGCTTGAGCTTGCGTCGCAGCAGCTCGGCGTGGCAGCCCTCGGCGAGCTGGAGGGCGTGCGCGCCCATCATCTTGGCGCGCCCGAACTCGCCGAGCGCGTGCCCGGTCTGGCTCAGGTCCGCGAAGACGTGCGCCAGCTCGTGCCGGTCCCCGCTGGCGTGCAGCAGGTCCATCGCCTCGCGCAGCATCACCTGACGTTGCTTCGGCGCGTACGCCGCCGCCAGCGCCCGCAGCCCCATGCCCTTGGCGCGCGGGGCGTCGCCACCCGGCAGCGCCAGGTGTTCGGTGACCAGCTTCCGGGCCTGGTCGGGCCGGCCCATCCGCACGTACAGCCGGGCGAGGTCGACCCGCCACGGCAGCGCGGACGGATCATCGGCGCCCCAGGTCACGGCGAGCTGGCCGGTGGTCTGGAAGTCGGCGAGCGCGGCGTGCCGCCGGTCCACGGCGTCGTAGTAGACGCCCCGGGCCCGCAGGTACTGCGGCCAGAACAGGCTCTGGCGCATCGCGGCCGGCGTCGGCTCCCGCAGGGCGGCCTCGGCCCGGGCGAGCTGTCCGGTCATCGTGCAGGCCAGCACCAGGTGAGCGAGCGGCGAGCCGACGGCGACGCCCCAGGCGGCGGGCGGCATCGTGGCCAGCGCGTCGCGCGCGTGCCGCTCGGCGGCGGCGAGGTCGCCGCGGCACAGGGCGACGGCGGCCCGTACGTCGGTCAGGACGGCCCGCCAGCTCGTGATCCCGTGCGACTCGGCCTCCTCGGCCAGCTTCTCGCACCAGTCGGCGGCGCGGTCGAGCTGGTCGGCGCCGATGAGCACCCGCAGCGCGTGCCACACCGACACCAGGAGGGAGTCACCGGGGCGGGCGCGTTGCAGCACCTCCTCGGCGCGGTCGACCGCCGCGCCCGGCCCGGGGTCGCCCGGATCGTCGCCGCCGTGCGGACGGCAGTGCCGCAGCCACTCGCGGGTGGCGAGGTGGTCGGCGCCCAGGTCCGGATCCGGGTGCGTGGTGAGGTCACCCACCGCGCCCAGCGCCTCCATCGCCTCGTCGTGCCTGCCCTGCCAGGCGAGCGACCGGGCGAGCAGCAGCGTGTCGGCCTCGTCGAGGTGGCCGGCGCGCCCCGCCGCCGCCAGCGACGACAGGTGCCGCGGAACCGCCTCGGGATCGCTGCGCCAGTGCACCCGGACGAGGGCCGCCTCCACGGCGGCCCGCTCGCGGGCGTCCTCCGTGGATCTCAGCGCCAGTTCGAGGCAGTCAACGGCGTGCCGTGCGGCGCCCCCGGCGACGGCCTCCCCGGCCGCCGCGACCAGCACCGGCGCGGCCCAGGACCCGGCCGGCTCACCGACGCCCACCAGGTGCGCGGCCACCTCGGCGGCGGACGCGCCGTCCTCGTGGAGCAGGCGCGCCGCCCGCGACCGCAGTGCCGACTGCGTCTGCGGCGGGCAGTCGTCGAGCACCGCCGCACGTACCGCCGGATGGTGGTAGGAGTGCCCCTCGGTGAGGCCCGCCTCGGCGAGCGCGCCGAGCACCTGCCGGGTGGTCGCCGCGCAGAGGCCCACCAGCCCGGTGACGAGCCCGGCCGACGCGGCCGGGCCGACGACCGCGAGCGCGCGGGCGACGTCGAGCAGCCGGGGGTCGCTGCGGTGCAGGCAGGCGAGCGCGGCCTGGACGAACGACGCACCCACCGTCGGCGCGACCTCCCCGTCGGCGCCGGTGAGGGCGTCGTCGAGCAGCGCGTGTACGAGCATCGGGTTGCCGCCGCTGACGGCGTGCGCCGACGCGGCGAGCCGCCGGGCGGCCTCCGGCCGGATCCGCTCGGCGAGCAGCCGCCCGACGCCGTCGGGCGACAGCGGGAGCAGCCGCAGGTGACGGCAGTGCGGCTGGCGCGTGAGTTCCGCGCGGAACGCCGCCGCCTCGGGCCGCGCGCCCACGCAGCCGCTCAGCACGAGCAGCACCCGCGCGAAGCGGATGCGCCGTTGCAGGTACAGCAGCGCCTGCAACGACAGGGAGTCCGCGAACTGGACGTCGTCGACGACCACCACCAGGGGCCGGTCGGCGGCGACGTCGAGGAGGACCTGGCAGACGTCCTCCAGCAGTTGCGCGTCACCGTGCCGCAGGGTGGGGGCGTCCGGATCCCCCGCCGGCCCGGTGTCGCGCCGCAGCAGCGGCAGGTGGTCGGTCGAGGTGGTCTGGGCCCGGAGGCTGTGGAACAGCTGTCCCACCACCCCCAGGGGGATCATGCTCTCCGCGACCGAACAGGCGGCGGTCAGCACCAGCGCGCCCTCGCCGACGGCCACCTCGGTCACGGCGTTCACCAGCCGGGTCTTCCCGCTGGCGACGCCGCCGTCGACCAGCGCGACCCGGCCCTGTCCCGCGGCAGCCGTCGCGTACGCCTCGGCGAGGTCGGACAGCAGGTGTTCTCTCTCGATCAGTGCCATGTGGGTCACCTCCGGACACTCCTGAGGCTCGGGTCGACCGGCGACTCACCCCGGTTGTTCGGCGTTGGCGACCGTGGCGGCGCCGCGCGAGGCCGAGCTGAGCGACCGGGTGTGCGCCCTGATGCTGCGCAGCACCGCGGACATGTTGTCGTTGAGATAGAAGTGACCGCCGGGGTGGACGACGCACTCGAACCCCGCGTCGGTGTGTTCCCGCCACGCCTTCGCCTCGTCGACCGTCACCCGCGGGTCGCTGTCGCCGATGTGCGCGATGATCGGGCAGTCCAGGCGCGGCCCGGGCCGGTACTCGTAGGTCTCGGCAGCGGTGTAGTCGGAGCGGATGGCCGGCAGGACCATCTGCAGCACGTCCTCGTCATCCAGCAGCGCGCTGTCGGTGCCCGCCAGGGCGCGCACCTCGGCGATCAGGCCGGCGTCGTCCCGCAGGTGGGTCCGCTCCTCCCTGCGGAGGTGCGGCGCCCGCCTGCCGGAGACGAACAGCGCCGTCGGGCCGACGCCCGCCCGCCGCAGCCTCAGCGCGACCTCGAAGCCGATGGTCGCGCCGAGGCTGTGGCCGAAGACGGTGACCGGCCGGTCGACCAGCGGCAGCAGCGCCGCCACCAGCCGGTCCGCGATCTCGTGGGCCGAGGTGAGGCCGGGCTCCCGCAACCGGTCCTGCCGACCGGGGTACTGGACGGCGAGCACGTCGATCTCGGGTGCGAGCGTCCTGGCCACCCGGGCGAAGTAGCTCGCCGAGCCGCCGGCGTGCGGCAGGCACAGCAGCCTGGTCGCCGCGTCGTCCGCCGGGTGGAACCGTCGCACCCACAGGTCGGTGTCCGTCATCTCGTTCCCCCGCGAATCGGATGGTGGCTGCCGGTGGCGGTCGCCCGGGTTCCGTCAGCGGCCCGCGTCGGCCCGGGCCTCGCTCCAGCTGATGGTGGTGGGCCGGACCGCCGCCAGGTCGCTGGTGGTCCAGCTGTCCACGACGTCGATCCGGACGTCGCTCTCCGCCGGGGCGTCGGCGCCGTCGAAGAAGAAGGCATTGAGAATCTCGGTCGCATTGACAGACATGGGAGTCCCCTCTCGCACAGCTTGGCCCGGTGGTGCGGAACGCCACCTAAACCTGCTGGACGGGTACGTGTTTCAACAAGGTCTGCGTTCATCGTCTGCGCGAAGGTTCATCACAGCGCATTCGTGAATCGCTCATACCCGTCACGCCTGGCAGGCCCGGTGACTTTTGTCAATACCCTAGCGGGCCGTCCAGGCGCCGCTAGCGCGGCCTCCAGGCCGGGGCCGCGACCAGGGAAGCCTTGCGCGACAGGGGTCAGGTGCGGTGCGGCGGCCGGCGGAGCGGGCCGGGGGAATTGCTCCCCACCGGCCGTGGGAGCAACCTTCGGCAGCTCACCGGCACCATTCCCCGTCAGGCCGTGCGCCGTTCACCCGACCCGGGTGACGGTCTCATGCCCCACCACCACCCGACAATGCCTGACCAGCAACTCCGCACTGCCAACCCAATAACCCCCACCATGCACCCCCACCTCCTG
>NZ_JBEYRY010000022.1:0-32074 GCF_040704175.1 Micromonospora sp. NPDC047812
CACCGCACATGATTCGCCAACCCCCGGTGCGTCACCTGCACACCCTTCGGCCGACCCGTCGACCCCGACGTGAAAATCACGTACGCCAGTCCGTCGAGATCCGTGGCGCGGGCCGGCAGGGGCGCGTCGCTCTCCCCGATCTCCTCGACGCGCACCACCTCCACGCCGACCGGGGCGAACCGGTCGGCGTACCGCTCCGAGGTCACCGCGACCCGGGCGCCCGCGTCGGCGAGCATGGCGGCGATGCGGCCCGGCGGGTACGACGGATCCACCGGCACGAACGCCGCACCCGCCTTCCACACCCCCAACATCGACGCCACCAGCTCCACACCACGGTCCAACAGCACACCCACCACCGCACCGGCACCCACACCCCGCGCGGCCAGCCACCGGGCGACGTTCTCCGCCCGCGCGTCCAGGCCCGCGAAGTCGACCGAGCGGCCGCCCGGCACCGACACGGCCTCCGCCGACGGCACCTCGGCCACCCGCGCCTCGAACTCCCCCAGGACCGAACGCGACACCGGTGCCACCGCCGACGCCCCGTCGGCCAACACCACCGACACCTCACCCGCCGGCAGGCACACCACCGACGCGTCACCGTCCACGTCGGCGACCATCGCCTCCAACACCGCCCGGTACATGCCACCGAGCCGGGCGACCTGCGCGACGCCGAGGTGGCGCAGGTTGGCCTCCAGCGTGATGAAGCCGAGCCGGCTGATCACGCCCAGCGGGAACTCGTTCGGGCTGTCGTCGATCGAGTCGGCGTAGTCGATCTCGTCGGTGTCGATCTGGTGGAAGTCGTGGAAGCTGAACCGGACGTCGAGCATCCGGCCGCCGTCGCCGACCTCCCGCTGGAGCACCGGCAGCGGGTACCGGCGGTGCGGCCACAGCTCCAGCTCCCCGGCGAACGTCCGGGTGATCAGCTCACGCCAGGTCCGCGCGCCCGCGTCGTGCACGAACGGCACCGTGTTCAGGTGCATCCCGTAGACCCGGTCGGCGCCGGCGACCTCGGGACGGATGTTGCACACCAGTCCGGTGAAGAAGGAGCCCGATTCCGTCAGCTGGCTCATCACCTTCAGGTGCGCGGCCAGCATCACCGACTTGAACGGCACGCCGGTCTGGCGGGCCAGCGCCCGCAGGCCCGGCTCCAGGTCGTGCAGCGGCACCCAGTGGTCGTACTGGGCGCCCTCCTCGGCGGTGGGGTCGCCCCAGCCCTCCGGCAGGACGAACCGGTCCCGGCCGGCGACCCGGTCGTGCCAGAAGGCGCGGTCGGGTCCGTCGCCGGTGGAGCGCAGTTCGGCGGCGACCGCGTCGGCGAAGCGCACCGGCGGCGCCGGGCGCGGCTCGACCGGCAGCCCGTCGCGGATCCGGTGGTACGCGCCGACCAGCTCCATCATCAGCGAGTGGTAGCTCCAGCCGTCCATGATCGGGTGGCACTCGGTGAGGGTGAGCCACCAGCTGCCGTCCGCGCAGACCCGCGCGTGCAGCCGGAACAGCGCCGGCTGGCCGAGGTCGAACATGTCGGCCCGCTCGGCGGCGATGAAGTCGCGCAGCTCCCGCTCCAGGCCGGCCCGGTCGGTGGCCTGCGCCCGGTCCATGCCCACAGGCATCTCGGCCGTGGCGTGCACGAGCTGCATCGGCACCGAGTAGCCGGTCAGGTCGAACGACGTGCGCAGCACCTCGTGCCGGCGCACCAGCAGCGCGGCGGCCTCCCGGAACGCGTCGAGGGAGAACTCGCCGGCGTCGGGGATGCGGTAGGTGGTGGCGTTGAGGTAGTGGTTGTGCTCGTCGGCGAGCATCTCCGCGAGCATGCCGAGCTGCACCTGGGTGCACGGGTACGCGTCGACGACGCCGTCGGGCAGCGCGGCCCGGTCGGCCTCGGAGATCAGCGCGAACGCCTCGACGGCCGGCTCCGGCGCGGCCGGCGCGGGGCGGCCGGTGAGGAACTCCGCCAGCTCGGCGATGCTGCGACGCTCGAAGAGGTCGCGCACCTGCACGTCGAAGCCGGCGGCCCGGATGGCGGCGGCGAGCGCCACGGCGCGGATCGAGTCGCCGCCGACGTCGAAGAAGCCGTCCTCGACGCCGACCCGCTCCAGGCCGAGCAGCTCCGCCCAGATCGCGGCGAGCCGCTCCTCCACCTCCGTACGCGGCGCCAGGTAGGGCCGGTCGGTGGCGGTGACCGTACGGTCGGGCGCGGGCAGCGCCCGCTTGTCTAGCTTGCCGTTCACGGTCAGCGGCAGCCGGGCCAGCGGGACGAACGCCGACGGGATCATGTACTCGGGCAGGGTGCGGGCCAGCGCCGCGCGCACCTGCCCGGGCCGGGGCAGCTCCGCCTGCCCGTCGACGACCGAGTACGCCACCAGCCGCCGGTCGCCGGGGGTGTCCTCGCGGACGACGACCACGGCCTCCCGCACCCCGGGCAGGGCCGAGATGGCGGCCTCGATCTCGCCCAGCTCGACCCGGTAGCCCCGGATCTTCACCTGGTCGTCGATCCGGCCGACGAACTCCAGGCTGCCGTCGGCGCGCCGGCGGGCCAGGTCGCCGCTGCGGTAGAGGCGGGCGCCGGGCGGGCCGAACGGGTCGGGCACGAACCGCTGGGCGGTCAGCCCGGGCCGGTTCAGGTAGCCCCGGGCCACGCCGGGTCCGCCGACGTGGATCTCGCCGGTGACGCCGACCGGCACCGGATTGCCGTACGGGTCGAGCAGGTGGATGCTCAGGTCGGCCAGCGGGACGCCGATCGGGTTGGCGGCGGTGCCGGCCAGGTCGTCGGGGCGCACCTCGTAGTAGGTGGCGTGCACGGTGATCTCGGTGATGCCGTAGAGGTTGAGCAGCCGGGGCGCGGTCAGCCCGCGACGGGCCACCCAGGGGCCGAGGTCGCCGTACTCCAGCTTCTCCCCGGCGAAGATGACCGCGCGCAGCGCGAGCCGGTCGATGCGGGGGTCGCCGTCGCGGGCCAGTCCCACCAGGCCGCGGAAGGCCGTCGGGGTCTGGTTGAGCACGGTGACCCGCTCCTCGACCAGCAGGTCGAGCAGGTCGCCGGGGGAACGGGTGACCTCGCGGGGCACGATCACGAGGCGGCCGCCGTGCAGCAGCGCGCCCCACAGCTCCCACACCGACACGTCGAAGGCGTAGGAGTGGAACAGCGGCCACACGTCGGCGGGGCCGAAGTTCAGCTCGTCCTGCGCCACGGTCGTCAGGCGCAGCACGTTGGCGTGGGTCAGGAAGACGCCCTTGGGGCGGCCGGTCGACCCGGAGGTGTAGATGACGTAGATCAGGTTCTCGGGGTCGACGGCGACGCCCGGGTCGGTGCCGGGACGGCCGGCGATCTCCCCGGCGTGGGCGGGGTCGTCCAGCACCACCACGGCGCCGTCGAAGTCGGCGAACCGCGCCCGGTGGGCCTCGGTGGTCACCACGATCCGCGCGCCCGCGTCGGCGAGCATGAAGTCGAGCCGGTCGGCGGGGACGCCGGGCTCCACCGGCAGGTACGCCGACCCGGACTTCAGCACGCCCAGCAGGGTGGAGACCAGCTCCGCGCGGCGGTCCAGGCAGACCGCCACCAGCCGCTCCGGGCTGGCGCCGAGGGCCCGCAGGTGGTGCGCCAGCCGGTTCGCGGCGGCGTCCAGTTCGGCGTACGTCCAGCGTCGCGCGCCGTCCACGACGGCGGTCGCGTCGGTGTGGGCGGCGGTGGTGGCGGCGAAGACGCCGTGCACCGTGCCGGTCACCGGCGCGGCGGGGCGGGCCGGGGCGGGGGTCGCCGCCGCCAGCTCGGCGTCGTCGAGGATGCGCAGCTCGGAGATCCGGGCGTGCGGGTCGGCCCCGACGTGCTCCAGCAACCGGCCGAGGTGGTCGGCCATCCGCCGCACCGTGGCCCGGTCGAACAGCGCGGTCGCGTACTCCAGGTGCCCGCGCAGCCGGCCGTCGGCGCCCTCGACGACGTGCAGTTGCAGGTCGACCTTGGCGACCCGGGTGGGCAGCCAGAGCGTCTCGGCGGTGAGGCCGGCCGGCCAGGTGCCGCCGGGGGCGTCGTCGCCGAGGGTGAAGGCGACCTGGTAGAGCGGGGTGCGGGACAGGTCCCGCTCCGGTTCGAACTCGTCGACCAGCAGCGCGAACGGCACGTCGGCGTGCGCGAAGGCGTCCCGCACGGTGGCGCGGGTGCCGCGCAGCAGGTCGGCGAAGGTGGGGTCACCCGTCCAGCTGCCCCGCAGGACCAGGTTGTCGATTCCGTACCCGACCAGGTTGCGCAGCTCGGCGCGGTCGCGCACGGAGGTCACGCTGCCCACGGGGATGTCGGTCCGGCCGGTGTGGCGCGACAGCAGCGCCTGGAAGGCGGTGAGCAGGGTGACGAAGAGGGTGGTCTCCGCGCCGCGGGCGATCTCCCGCAGCGCGGCGGAGAGGTCGGCGGAGAGCGCGAACGGGACCGCCGCCCCCCGCCAGTCACGCACGCGGGGCCGGGGCCGGTCGGCGGGCAGCTCCAGCGGGGTGATGCCGGCGAGGCGGTCGCGCCAGTGCTCCAGGTGCCGCTCCAGCGGCTCGCCGCGCAGCCGGTCGCGCTGCCACGCCGCGAAGTCGGCGAACTGCACGGCCGGCGGCGCCAGCGGCGACCGCTCGCCCCGGACGAACGCGCCGTACAGCTCGGCCAGGTCGCCGAGCAGCACCGCCGTGGAGGGCGCGTCGCAGGCGATGTGGTGGATCACCAGCACCAGCAGGTGCTCGGCGGGGCCGAGGCGCAGCAGCGTCGCCCGTACCGGCCACTCGGTGGCCAGGTCGAAGCCGGTGGCGGCCAGGTCGGTCGTCAGCGCGGCGGCCCGGTCCTCCCGTTCGGCCTCCGGCACGGCGGTCAGGTCGACCAGCGGCAGTTCCTGCGCCCGGGGCTCGTTGACGACCTGCACCGGCGTCAGGTCGGCCATCGCGTACCGGGTGCGCAGGATCTCGTGCCGGGCGATCAGGGCGTTCCACGCCCGGGCCAGCGTGGTCCGGTCCAGCGGGCCGCGCAGCCGCAGCGCCGAGGAGACCAGGTACTCCGGGCTGGTGGGGTCCAGCCGGTTGAGGAACCACATCTGCTGCTGGCCGAAGGAGAGCGGCAGGTCGCCCGAGCGGTCGACGGTCGGGATGCCGGCGCGCCGACCGGCGGCCCTGCCCGCCAGCCGGCGTTGGACGAGCGACTCGCGCAGGTTGGGCTGGTTCGCGGTCGAGGTCATGCCTGGTGCTCCTTGGTCTGCCGCAGGTCTTCGGTCAGGTCGGCGTCGGAAAGTGCGTCCACCTCGGCCCGGACGAGGTCCTCCACCGCGCCCGCCATCGCCTCGACGGTCGGGTGCTCGAAGACGAGCCGCAGCGACACGTCGAGGTCGAACTCCTCCTGGAGGACGGCGACCAGCCGGCCCGCCAGCACGGAGTGCCCGCCCATGGCGAAGAAGTTGTGCCGCACGCCGACGGGCACGCCCAGCAGGTCGCTCCAGATGGCGCAGAGGCGTTCCTCGACGACCGTGCGCGGCGCGACGAGGGCCTCCTCGGCGCCGGCGGCGCCGGTCGACACGGCGTGGGAGAGCAGGTCGAGCAGGGCGGCACGGTCCACCTTGCCGTTGGCGTTGAGCGGGATCTCGGCCACCGGCACGAGCAGGCTCGGCGTCATGTAGTCGGGCAGCAGCCGGGCGCAGTGCGCGGCCAGGTCGGGCGCCTCGCCCCGGTGGAAGGCGACCAGCCGTTCCTCGTGGACGATGACCGCACACCGGGCCACCCCGGGGTGTTCCTCGACGACCGCGCGGATCTCGCCGAGTTCGATCCGGTAGCCGCGCACCTTCACCTGGTCGTCGACCCGGCCGACGAAGTCCATCACCCCGTCCGGGCGCATCCGGACCAGGTCCCCGCTGCGGTAGAGCCGGCTGCCCGGCGGCCCGTACGGGTCGGGCACGAACTTCTCCGCGGTGAGGTCGGGCCGGCCGGCGTACCCGGTGGCCAGGCACTCCCCGCCGATGTGCAGCTCGCCGACGACCCCGACCGGCAGCAGCCGCAGCGCGTCGTCGAGCACCCGGACGGTGGTGTTCGCCATCGCCCGGCCGATCGGCACGATGTCGGTCGTCTGCGGCGTCCGCACCGGGTGGGCCGTCATGATGACCGTGGTCTCGGTCGGCCCGTAGCTGTTGGTGAGGCCACCCGGCCCGAGCCGGTCCAGCCACCGGTTGGCGATCTCCTTGCGCAGCGCCGCGCCGGCCGTCCAGATCAGACCGGAGAGCTGGCCCGCCTGCTCGTCGTCGAGCTGCTCGGTGAGCAGCTCCAGGTGCGGCGGGGTCATGATGAACCGGTCGAACGGGCCGGCCTTGACGAGCAGGCCGCCCAGCTCGGCGATGTCGAGGGCGGCGGGCAGCAGCGTCACCGACTGCCCCGAGACCAGCGGGCTGAACAGGTTGGGGATGGACAGGTCGAAGGCGATGGTGGTGAACAGCGGCGCGCCGTCGCCCCGCCCCCCGCGCGGCCCCCGGTCGCCCAGGGCCTCGGTCTCGACGGCGCAGGCGAGGAAGTTGGACACCGCGCGATGTGGCAGGAGCACGCCCTTGGGGCGGCCGGTCGAGCCGGAGGTGAACAGCACGTAGGCCGTCTCGGCCGGGTCGGTGTCCCGGTCCGGCCGGTGGGTGGGGCCGGCGCAGACCATCAGCCGGTGGGTGTCCACGTGCAGGGTCGGCACGGTGAACCTGGGCGCGTACGCCGCCTGGGTGACGCCCAGCTCCACGCCGGCGGTGGCGAGCATGTGCCCGATCCGCTCGGCGGGGTACGACGGGTCGAGCGGCAGCACGGCCGCCCCCGCCTTCCAGGTGCCGAGGATCGCCGCGACCAGGTCGACGCCCCGGTCCAGCAGCACGGCCACCACCGCGCCCCGGGCGACGCCCGAGCGCCGCAGGTGGTGGGCGAACTGGTTGGCCCGGTCGTCCAGCGCCGCGTAGGTGGTGGTGAGGTCCCCGTGGCGCAGGGCCACCGCGTCCGGCGTCCGGCGGCGCTGGGCCTCGAAGAGGTCGCAGACCGTCGCGGTGGAGCGGGGCACGGTGGGCCCGTGCGCCTCGTGCAGGAGCAGGTGCCGCTCGCCCGGCGAGAGCAGGTCGAGGTCGTCGAGCGGGGTCCGCGGCGCGGCCACCGCCGCAGCGAGCAGCCGGACGAAGTGGTCGGCCATCCGCCGGACGGTCGACTCGTCGAACAGGGCGGTGGCGTACTCCAGGCTGCCGGCCAGGGTGCCGTCGGGGCGGGGCCAGACGTGCATGGTGAGGTCGGTCTTGGCGATCCGGGCCGCCCGGCGCAGGGCGTCCAGCAGGGCCTCGTCGTCGGTCGACTGGCCGGTGATGCCGCCCTCCTGGGCGTTGAGCATCACCTGGTAGAGCGGGGTGCGGGAGAGGTCGCGGACGTCGACGAGTTCGTCGACCACCCGCTCGAAGGGCAGGTCCTGGTGGGCGAGGGCGGCCAGGGTCCGGGACCGCACGGCCCGCACGGCCGCCTCGAACGGCGCGGCCGGGTCCAGGGTGCAGCGCACCACCACGGGGTTGAGGAACACCCCGGCGATCTGTTCCGCCTCGGGCGGCCGTCGACCGGAGGTGGGGGCGCCGACGGCGACGTCCCACTGCCCGCTGTAGCGGGCCAGCAGCGTGGCGAAGCCCGCCAGCATGGTCATGAACGGGGTCGCCGAGCAGCGCCGGCCCAGCGCGGTCAGCTTCTCCGCGAGCTCCGCCGGCACCTCGAACTCGACGTGCGACCCGCGCGGGTCGCGCTCGGCCGGCCGGGGCCGGTCCAGCGGGAGGGCCAGCTCGGGCACCCCCGCCAGGTGTTCGCGCCAGAAGCCGAGCTCCCGCTCGACCCGCTCGTCGGTGAGGTACCGGTGCTGCCAGGCCGCGTAGTCGGCGTAGTGCACCGTGAGCTTTGGCAGGTCGGGCTCCCGGCCGTCGGCGCTCGCCGCGCAGAGTTCCCGCAGGTCCCGCTCCAGGACCCCGGCGGTGGTCGCGTCGGAGGCGATGTGGTGCAGGGCCACCAGCAGCAGGTGGTCCGCCCCGGCCGAGGTGACCAGGGTGGCCCGCCACAGCGGCCCGGTGCGCAGGTCGAAGCCCCGGCCGAGCTGCGCGTCGACGAGGTCGACGAGCGGGGTCCCGGCCGCGTCGCAGACCGTGAGGTCGACGGGGCCGGGCGGATCGACGCGCTGGTGCGGCTCGCCGTCGCGGGTCAGGTAGCGGGTGCGCAGCGCCTCGTGCCGGGCCTCCAGGGCGGTCAGCGCCGCCCGTACGGTCTCGGGTGCCAGCGAGCCGGGCAGGCGCAGGTAGAGCGGCACCACCCACTCGGGGCTGGCCGGGTGCAGCTGGTCCAGCAGCCACAGCCGCCGCTGGGCCGGGGAGAGTGGCAGCGGGCCGGTCCGGGGCACCGGGACCACCGCCGACGTGGCGGAGGCGTTGCCGGTCAGCAGGGCGGCCTGCGCCTCGACGGTGGTCGCGGCGAGCAGCTCCCTCAGCTCGATCCGCACGCCGGACTCGGCGGCGAGACGGCTGGCGAGGCGGACGGTCACCAGCGACGACCCGCCGAGCTGGAAGAGGTCGTCGTGCACCCCCACCCGGTCGACGTCGAGCAGCTCCTGCCAGAGCCGGGCGACCAGCCGCTCGGCGTCGGTACGCGGGGCCAGGTAGGCCGTGCGGTCGACGGTCTCGACGGGCGGCAGCGCGGCCCGGTCGACCTTCCCGCCGGTGGTGAGCGGGAACTCCGCCACCGGGACGAACACGGCCGGCACCAGGGCGTCGGGCAGCCGGTCGGTCAGGAAGGACCGCAGCTGCGCGGCGGTCAGGGGGCGCCGGCCGGCGACGTACGCGGCCAGCCGGGGGCTGCCGCCGGGCTCGGCGAAGCCGACGACGACCGCCCGCCGGACGTCCGGGTGGGCGGCCAGCGCGGCCTCCACCTCGCCCGGCTCGATGCGTACGCCATTGATCTTGAGCTGGTCGTCGGTGCGCCCGACGAACTCCAGGCTCCGGTCCGAGCGCCACCGGACCTGGTCGCCGGTGCGGTAGAGCCGCGCGCCGGGCGGCCCGTACTCGTCCGGCAGGAACCGCTCCGCGGTCAGGTCGGGCCGGTTGAGGTAGCCGCGGCCGAGCCCGGCCCCACCCACGTACAGGTCGCCGACCACGCCGATCGGCACCGGGCGCCGGTTCGCGTCCAGCACCTGGAGGCGGAGGTTGTCCAGCGGCCGACCGATCGGCACCGGCCCGGTGCGCTGGGCGAGGTCGACCTGCTGGGCGGTCACGTCGATGGCGCACTCGGTCGGGCCGTAGGTGTTCCAGACCCGTGTCCCGGGTGCCACCGCCAGCCGCTGGCACAGCTCGGCGTGCAGCGGCTCGCCGGCGGAGAAGACCAGCCGCAGCGAGGTGCACCTCGGCCAGTCCGGCTCCTCGGTCACCAGTTGCAGCACCGACGGCACGCCCTGGAGCACGGTCGCCCGGTACCGGACGACCGCCGCCACCAGGGCGGCCGGATCGCGTTCGGCGCCGTCCGGCGCGAGCGCCACCGTCGCCCCGCAGATCAGCGGGGCGAAGAACTCCCAGCCGGCGGCGTCGAAGCTCACCGCGGTCTTCTGCAACACCCGGTCCGCCGGGGACAGGCCGTGCTGCCGGACCGTCCAGGCCACCCGGTTGCCGATGGCCCCGTGGGTGACGACCACGCCCTTGGGGCGGCCGGTCGAGCCGGAGGTGTAGATGACGTACGCCGCGTTGTCGGGGTCGATGCGGACCGGCGGCGCGGTGTCCGGTCCGGCCGCGATCCGGGACCGGTCGGCGTCCAGGCAGACCACGTGGGACGGCCCGGCCAGCGCGTCGTCGCGCAGGTCGGTCTGGGTGAGCACGACGTCCACCCCGGTGTCGGCGACGATCCACCGCCGCCGGTCGACCGGGTGCGCCGGGTCCAGCGGCAGGTACGCGCCGCCGGCCCGCCACACCCCGAGCAGGGCGACCACGAGGTCGATCCCCCGGCGCAGGTACACGCCGACCGTCGACTCCGGACCGACGCCCAGCCCGACCAGGTGCTGGGCGAGCTGGTTGGCGCGCCGGTCGAGTTCGGCGTAGCCGACCCGTACGTCGCCGGCGAGCACCGCGGTCGCGTCGGGCGTCGCCGCGGCCTGGCGGGCGATCAGGTCCGGCAGGACGACGGGATCGACCGTGCCCGCTCCGGCGGCCGGCAGGGTGGACAGAGGGGTGCTCATCGGGGTGCTCCTCCGGGGTGGGGGGTCGATCGCGGACGGCCGGGGGTCACGCCTGCCGGGGGCCCGTCAGACGGACGCGCCGTCCATGCGCAGGCGCAGGCTCTTCGGCCGCATGTCGGTCCAGAGCTCGTTGATCCGGCTGAGGCACTCGTCCCGGGTGCCCTCGGTGCCCTCGGCCCGCCAGCCGGCCGGCAGCGCCCGGTCGCTCCACCAGATCGAGTACTGCTCCTCGTCGTTGAGCACCACCAGGTAGCTGCGGTCGTCGTCGCTCATGTTCTCTCCCTCGTGGGTTCCACGGTCGCCACGGCGGCGGCCGGTACGGGTGTGAAGTCGTCGATCCGCACGCCGAGGCCACGCCGGGCCGCCGTGCGGCGGACGTGTTCGGCCAGCGCGATGTCCAGCACGCCCAGCCCGAACGGCGAGACCACCACCGGTCCGGGGACGTCGACCGGGGGCAGCGCCGCACCGCCGGCCAGCCGGCCGATGGTGGTGTGGATGAAGTCCCGGCCACCGGTGAGCTGCTCGGCCAGGTGCAGCGAGGTGCGCTCCCGGCAGACGTGGTCGGGGTCGTCGACGACGTTGCGGGCCGCCAGCACCGCCCGGGGGTGCAGGTCCCGCAGCGACAGGTGCAGCACCACGCTCTCCGGCTGGCAGGCGGTCAGCTCCAGGTGCGGTTCGCTGGCGGTGGTGGCGATCGAGACCAGCCGGTGGGCGGCCAGGGCCTGCTCGGCGCTCGCCACCACGCTGATCGTCGTGGCCGGCAGCAGGGCCGCCGCCCGGGCGGCGAACGCCTCGGCCCGGCGCGGGTCGGTGTCGTGCAGCACCAGCGAGGCCGGCGGCGCCAGGGCCACCGTCAGGAAGCGCAGCACCTGCTCGTTGATCAGCCCGCAGCCGATCAGCGCCAGGCCGTCCGGGCGTCGCCCGGCGGTCAGCAGCTGCGCGGCGAGGGCCGCGCCGGCCGCGGTACGCCGGGCGGAGACGACCGATCCCTCGATGACCGCCTCGGGCCGGCCGGTCTCCAGCGAGTTGAGCACGATGGCGGCGCTGGCGCGGTCCAGGCCCCGCTCGATGTTCGCCGGGAACGAGGAGATCCACTTCATGCCGGCGGCCGGCGGGTCGGCCCCCAGGTACGCGGGCAGCCCGATGATGCGGTTGCGGGCGTTGTCGGGGAAGCGCAGGAACACCGAGTGCGGCACGCTCGTGCGGCCCTGCTCGTGCAGCAGGTACGCCTGCCGGACGAGGTCGATGACCCGGGCCTCGTCGCCGTCGAGCACGTCCCGGACCACGGCATGGCCGATGATCAGCATTTGTCGCCCTTCCACAGGTGGCTGACCTCGCCGAACTGTTCGGTCACCCAGCGATCGGAGTAGATGGTGTCGAGGTAGCGGTCGCCGTTGTCCGGGAAGATCAGGACGCTGGTGCTCCCGGCGGGCAGGTCCGCCATCCGGCGCCGCAGCGCGGCCACCGTCGCCCCGGAGGAACCGCCGGCGAGGATGGCCTCCCGGACCGCCAGCAACCGGCAGCCGACCACGCAGTCGAGGTCGGAGACGTGCAGCACCTCGTCCGGCCTGGCGTTGGCGGCCAGCGGGGGCACCACGGACGCGCCGTGTCCGGGGATCAGCCGGGGCGCGGGCGGGTGGCCGAAGATCGCGCTGCCGACGGCGTCGACCGCGACGATCCGGGTGGCGTGGCCGTTCTCGCGCAGGTAGTCGGCGCAGCCGACCAGGGTGCCGCAGGTGCCGGTGGAGCAGAACAGGTAGTCGACCCGGCCGTCCAGCTCGGTCATGATCTCGGCCATGGTCTGCCGCTGGGCCCGGGCGTTGAGCGGGTTGGTGTACTGGTCCGGGCGGTAGGCGCCGGGCACGGTCTCCACCAGCTCGCGTACCCGGCGGCGCCGGACCGCGAGATACTCGCCGGTCACCGGGTCGGGGTGCTCGATCATGTCGATCTCGGCCTGGTACGCGGCCAGCACCGCCAGGTTCTGCCGGGTGGTCTTGGGGTCCACCACGCAGATGAACCGGATCCCGAAGTACGCGCAGATCTGGGCCAGGCCGATGGCGAGGTTGCCGGAGCTGGACTCCACCACCACTGACCGTCCGGCCACCAGTTCGCCGGATTCGATCTTCCCGCGCAGCATGTTCAGCGCGGCCCGGTCCTTGATGCTCCCACCCGGATTGAACTGTTCGAGTTTCGCGTACGCCCGGGCGGGAAATTCGGGAAACAACCGGTCCAGGCGCACCAGGGGCGTGTTGCCGACCGTGGAGAGAATTCCCTGATCCATTTCAAACCCCCTCTCCGGGCTGACGGAAGGTCGCCCGCATCCGCCGTGCGGGCGTCGTGCGGCGCCCCGTCGACGACGGGTGCCGGGTGACCGAGGTGCTCAGCTCATGCCGAGTTCGAGCAGCATCCGCTCGTCGGCGTCGCCCGCCAGGCAGGCGTCGGCCACCGTCGCGGCCGGGTCGGCGCAGGCGGCGCCGAGCAGGGCCAGGTACTGGTCGAAGAGCCGCTCGACGGTGGCGCGGTCGAGCAGGTCCGTGTCGTAGTTGAACTCGGTGCGCAGGGCCAGGTCGGGCAGCTGGTGCACCGTCACGGCGAGGTCGAACTGGCCCTCGTCGTACGGCACCACCACCTGGCGGACCCGGTGCCCGACGAAGCCGTTGCTGGTGTCGGACAGGGTGTCGCCGTGCTGCCGGGTGAGCAGCGTGATGGTGACCCGCACCAGCGGGTCCCGGTCCCGGCGGGCCGCCTGGACCAGCGGGAACGGGTAGGCGGCGCGCGCCACCCCGTCCGAGAGCTGGCGTCCCGCGGCGGAGATCGCCGCCGCGAAGGTGGTGTCCGGGGCGAACGACGAGCGCAGCACGACCGGGTTCACCAGCATCCCGACCACCTCCCGCAGCGCCCGTCCCCGCCGCACCGAGACCGGGCAGCCGATGGTGAACTCGCGCTGCCCGGTGCACCGGTGCAGCAGCGCCTCGAAGACGCCGAGCAGGACGCTGAACGGGGTGACCGCGAGGGCGGCGGCCGTGGCGCGCACCTGCCGGGCGACGTCGTCCGGCAGCGTCCGGGCCACGGACGCGCCCCGGTAGGACCGGGTGGCGGAACGGGGCCGGTCGGTGGGCAGGGTGGCGGCGGTGGCCCCCGCGCAGGTGCGGGCCCAGTGCTCGGCCAGTTCGGCGCTGCGGGGGCCGGCCAGCATGGCCTGCTCCCGCGCGACGAACTCGTCGTAGCGGGGGTACGTCGGCCAGTCGACCGTGCCCCCGCCCCGCAGCACCCGGTACGCGTCGCCGAGGTCCCGCCAGATCAGGTACTGCGAGAGCCCGTCGGTGGCGATGTGGTGGATGACCAGCACCAGCGCGCAGTCCGTGCGCCGGCGCAGCAGCACCACCCGCAGGGGGCCGTCCTGTTCGAGCCGGAGCGGCTGCTCGCCGACGGCGTGGATGAGCGTTCGCAGGGCCGCGTCGTCCACGTCGCCGACGTCGCGGACCTCGATCGCGTCGGAGCCGAGGGGATCGACCAGCCGCACCGGCCCCGCTCCGGTCTCGGCGAACCGGGACCGGAGCAGGTCGTGTCGTTCCTGCACGGCGACGAGGGCGGCCCGCAGCACGTCGGTGTCGAAGGCCGGCTCGGCGAGCACGGCCGTCACCACGTTGCTGGTCGAGCTCTCGGGCGCGAGTCGGTACAGCGCCCACTGCGCGGCCTGACCGACGGACAGCTCCCGGGCGTCCCCGTCGCCGGCGTTCACTTGGCGCCGAGCACGAAGTCGGTCAGGTCCCGGACGCGGACGAAGTTGCCGACCTCCTCGTCCGGCACCTCGATGTCGAAGTGCACCTCGGCGGCGCCGAGCAGGTCGACCAGCTTGAGCGAGTCGAGGCCCAGGTCCACGAAGGTGTCGTCGGCGGAGATCGGCCGGTCCGGCTCCTCCGTCATCAGCTTGCGGGTCAGCTGCTCGACGTCGGCGGCCACCTGGTCAACGGTCATGTCAGTGTCCTTTCGGGAGGTGTTCAGGGCATCCGGACGATCTGGCCGGCGTACGCGAGGCCGGCGCCGAAGCCGAGCAGCAGCGCCTTGTCGCCGGGCTTGGTCCGGCCGCTCTCGTGCAGCCGGCTCAGCGCGAGCGGCACCGAGGCCGCCGAGGTGTTCCCCGTGTCGATCACGTCCCGGGCGACCTTCTCCTCCGGGATCTCCAGGATCTCGGCGAGCTGTTCGATGATCCGCAGGTTCGCCTGGTGCGGCACGAACCAGTCGATCTCCGACAGGTCGATCCCGGCGCGGGCGCAGGCCTCCCGCGCGACCGGGGGGATGTTCTTGGTGGACCACCGGTAGACCAGCGGCCCGTTCATCGAGGCGTACTCCTTGCCGTCCTTGGCCCACTTCGTGCCGAGGATCGGGGCCCGCCGGCCGTCGCTGCCCCACACCACGGGGCCGATGTCCTGGTTCTCGGAGCGGGAGATCACCGCGGCGCCCGCGCCGTCGCCGAAGATGACGTAGGTGGCCGGGTCCTCGGGGTCGATGAACTCGGTGAGGTGTTCGGCGCCGACGACCAGCACGTTGCGCGCCTCGCCGAGGCGGACCGCGTTGGACGCGACCGACACCGAGTAGGCGAAGCCCGCGCAGGCGGCGTTCAGGTCGAACGCGCCGGTGGCCGGGATGCCGATCCGGTGGGCGACCTCCGGCGCGCCGCCCGGGATCCGGTCCCGCTTGGTGGCGGTGGCCAGGATGAGCAGGTCGACCTCGGAGGGGTCGACGTTCGCCATCGCCAGCGCCTTCGCGCCGGCCTCCGCCGACATCACCGGCACGGTCTCCCCGGGGCCGGCGGCGTGCCGGGTCTTGATGCCCGTGCGCTCCTCGATCCACTCCGTGGTCACATCCGTGCGCAGTGCGATGTCCGGGTTGGTGACCACGCGGGTGGGCCGATAGGCGCCGAGCCCGGTGATCGCCGAACCGAAGATGCTCGACATCGTTCTCCCTTCGTCAACCCGGCCGGCAGCCGCGTCGAGGACTGCCGGGAGAAAGGCTCGGGCAGCCGCCTCATAGCTTCTCTACATATCGACGCGGCATAGGAATGCCATAGCCGGCGGGGGAAGCCTGCGTCGGGCGCGGACCGCCGAGGCCCGAAGGCCGAGCGAGAAGGTCCAGGATGAGAGACTTCACTGACAGGGTGGCGGTGGTCACCGGCGCCGGCTCGGGCATCGGCCGCGCGCTCGCCGTCGAGCTGGCCGCCCGGGGGGCCCGGCTCGCCGTCTCCGACGTGGACGACGAGGGGCTGCGGGAGACCGTACGGTGCTGCGCGGGCCTCGACGGCCAGGTGCGCGGGTACCGGTTGGACGTGACGGACCGGGCCGCGGTGCTGGCCCACGCCGAGCGGGTCGACGCCGACTTCGGCCGGGCCGACCTGGTCGTCAACAACGCCGGGGTGACCCTGCTCGCCTCGGTCGCCGACGGGGCCTGGGAAGACCTGGAATGGGTGATGAACGTCGACTTCTGGGGGGTCGTGCACGGCACGCGGGCGTTCCTGCCGCTGCTGACGGCGTCGCGCGGGCACCTGGTCAACGTCTCCAGCGTGCTGGGGCTGGCCGGTGCCCCGATGCAGAGCGGGTACAACGCCGCCAAGTTCGCCGTCCGGGGCTTCACGGAGGCGGTGGCGCAGGAGCTGCGGGCCGACGGGGTGCCGGTCAGGGTGAGTTGCGTGCATCCCGGCCGGATCAGGACGAACATCATGCGCAACGCCCGCAACGACGGGCTGCGCGACTACCAGGCGGTGCGGGAGCACTTCGAGCGCTCGGTCGACATCTCGGCGGAGTACGCCGCCCGCGCCATCCTGCGCGGGGTGGCCCGCAACCGGGCCCGGATCCTGGTCGGGGCGGACGCCTACCGCACCGAGATCCTGACCCGACTGCTCGGACCGTGGTACCCACGGGTGGCCGCCGGCCGTGGCCGGCGGCCGGTCACATCGACAGGCCGCCGTCCACGGTGATCACCTGACCGGTCAAATACGACGCCCGGGAGGAGAGCAGGAACGCCACCACGTCGGCGATCTCCTCGCTGCGCCCGAGCCGGCCCAGGGCCACCCGGTCCCGGGCGATCGCGCCCAGCTCGTCGGAGAGGGCGGCGATCATGTCCGTGTCGACGTAGCCGGGCGCCACCACGTTCGCCCGGATGTCGTACCGGCCGACCTCCTTGGCCAGCGCCTTGGTAAAGCCGATGATCCCGGCCTTGGAGGCGGAGTAGTTCGTCTGCATCGCGTTGCCGGCCACCCCGGACACCGAGGAGACCGTGACGATCGACCCGCTTCGCCTGCGCATCATCCGGCGGACGACCGCGCGACAGACGTGGTAGGTGCCGTCGAGGTTCACCTCCATCACGGAGCGCCAGTCGGCGTCGGCCATCAGGGCCAACGGCCGGTCCCGGATGATCCCCGCGACGGTGACCACCGCCTCGGGGTCGCCCAGCTCCCGCTCGGCGGTCGACACGAAGTCCCGCACCGCGGCGGCGTCGGCGACGTCGACCGCCAGCGCGAGCACGCGTCCGCCGTCCGCGGCCGCCTGCGCGACCACCTCGTCGGCGGCGTCCTTGCTGGACTGGTAGCACATCGCCACGTCGTAGCCGTCCCGCACCAACCGCAGCACCACCGCCCGGCCGATGCCCCGGGAGCCGCCCGTGACCAGGGCGACGGGCCGCCCGCCGGCGCTCACCGCGCCGCCCCGGACGCCACCGGGGCCGGCTCGGCCGGCTGCGCGGGGGCCGTCGCGCGGGACTCCCGGGTCGCCGCGTCGAGGGACGCCCGCAGGGACTCCACCGATCGCATCGCACCGACCAGGCGGCCCACCCGCAGCACCACGGTGGACCCGACGACGCTCTCGCCGGTGACGAAGGCGGTGTCGGCGACCAGCCGGTTCATGGTCACGTGGTGCTCCACCGTCTCCCCGGGCAGCACCGGCCGGCCGAAGCGGATGTGCTCGAAGACGCCGGCCACCGGCACGCCGTCGGTCAGCACGTCCGGCATCGGCCGGTCGTGCCGGATCAGCACCAGCGCCGCCTGCCCCCAGGACTCCAGCAGCAGCGACATCGGCAGCGGCCGGTCACCGGTGACGGTCAGCGAGCCCACGAGCCGCCGCCGGGGCACCAGCTCGGTGACCCGGTCGACCAGCAGCATCGGCGGCCGGTGCGGGATGATCCGCCTGATCTCCTCGATCCCCATCATGGGGCTCACTCCTCGCTCGCGTAGCGCAGCAGCACCTCGGCGACCGGCACGGCGGCGGCGGCGACCTCGCCCCGCCACAGGTCGCCGCTGCGGCGGATGGTCACGACGAGTTCGTCGTCGCCCCGGAAGGGCAGCAGGAACCGGCAGCTGACGATCTCGGTGAGCGTCAGCCCGGGGGCCGCGGCGCGGACCGCCCGGTGCACGAACTCGAAGATGTGGACCCCGGGCAGCAACGGAAAGCCCGGGTAGTGGCCGGCGAAGACCGGATCGCCGAGGTCGGGGCGGATCCTGGCCACGATCGTGTCGGGTGCGACGTGCTCCACGTCGATGGGAACGGCCGTCGCGCAGTCGGCCGATGTCGGGGCGTTCACCAGGCCACCATGGGGTCGGCGGCTATATCTTCTCTACTGTCCCGACCCGCCGCGTGAGCGCAGGGATCGAGACCGGGGCCGACTCGCACACCGGCGCGGAGTCGTCCGCGAGGCCTGGTCGTCGTCCCGGCCCCGCCCCCGTGCCGGCCGCACCGGGCGGGGCCGGCTCGGGTCAGTTCCCCACCGTGCTCAGCGCCCCGGCGCCCGCCACCAACATCCGGTCGGCCTGGTCGGCCTTCTCCCGGGCGAAGACGCGGACGAGGTCGTGGAAGCGGAACCGCTGCCGCCGGCCGCCGTCGGACTCGACGATCTCCAGCAGCCGGGCGTCGACCAGGTTCTCCCCCACCTCCTCGCCGGCGTGCCGGGACACGCCCAGCACCTCCGCGGTGCACCAGCTGGGGAAGGCCGGCGTGCGCAGCAGCGCCAGCCGGCGCAGGGCGAGCTGGCCCAGGTCGGCCAGCTGGTGGTAGCTGCTGTCCAGCCGTTCCCGGACGTCCATCGAGCCCAGCCGGAGCTCGTCCAGCCGGTACCGCTCGTCGGCGAGCCGGTCCGCCAGGTACCCGAGCGACCAGTGCGGGCGCGCCAGCAGCCGGGATCCGGCGACCCGGACGCCGAGCGAGAGCCGGCCGCACAGCTCGACGATCCGGGCGGCCGCCTCGGCCTCCTCGGCGACCCGCTGCGCCCCGATGATCCGGCCGAGCAGCGCGAGCGCCTGCCGCCGGTCGAGGGTGCCGACCTCGATCGACGTGGCGCCGGCCAGCTCGGGCATGCGGAGCCGGCTGGTGACGATGACCTGACAGCCGGGGTCGCCGGGCAGCAGCGGGCTCACCTGCGCGTAGTCCGCGGTGCCGTCGAGCATGACCAGCAGCCGCCGGCCGGCGAGCTGGCTGCGGTAGAGCCGGATCCGCTCGTCGAGCCCCTTCGGGATCGCCGACTCGGCGTGGCCGAGGCTGCGCAGGAACCAGCCGAGCACGTCGTACGGCTCGACGGCGTTGCCCCGCGCGCGACCGAGGTCGGCGTAGAGCTGACCGTCGGGGAAGGCGGTCCGGGTGAGGTGGGCCGCGTGCAGGGCGAGCGTGCTCTTGCCGACGCCGGCCATTCCGGTGACCACGGCGACCGGCGGGCAGGCCTTCGGCTCGGCGGTCAGCACGCGGAGCAGCCCGTTCAGCTCCTCCTCCCGCCCGGCGAAGTCACCGACGCCGGGCGGGAGCATCGCGGGCCGCACCCCGTGCCAGCTCGGCTCCGCGACGACCGCCGGGGCCGGGGGGCCGGCGAGGATCGACCGGTACGCCTCGGTGAGCAGCGGCCCCGGGTCGACGCCCAGTTCGTCGGCGAGCACCCGGCGGCCCTCGTGGTAGGCGGCCAGCGCGTCGGCCTGCCGGTCGCTGTGCAGCAGGGCGGTCATGAGCTGGCTCCGCAGCCCCTCGTGCAGCGGGTGCTCGGCGACGAGCTGGGTGATCTCGGGGACCAGCCGGACGTGGCGCCCCAGCCGCAGGTCGGCCTCGATCCGGCTCTCCAGGACCGCCATCCGCACCTCCGCCATGCGGTGCGCCTCGGCCGCCGCGAGGTGCTCGGTCACGTTGGACAGCGCGGGACCGCGCCACAGCGACATGGCGGCGTGCAGCCGCTCGGCGGCCTCGGCGTACCGCCCGTCGCGCAGTGCCTCCCGCCCGGCCTCGGCCAGGCGCTCGAACTCGTCGAGGTCGAGCCGGGCGGCGCCGATCCGGAGCTGGTACCCCGACCACTGCCGGACGATGTCGACCTCGGCGCCGAGGTACTTGCGCAGCCGCGAGACGTAGTTGTAGAGCTGGGCGGCGAAGGTGGCCGGCGGGCGCTCCCCCCAGAGCAGCTCGCACAGCCGGGTGTCCGGCACGGTACGCCCCTCGGCGAGCAGCAACGCCGCGAGCACGGTGCGCTGCTTCGCACCGTCCAGCGCCACCTCCGAGTCACCCTTCCAGGCCCCCACCGGCCCCAGTACCCGAAACTCCATCCCTGGCTCCGTTCATCGCGCCGCCCCGGGTAGAACAGTCGCCCGAAGACTCATCGGCACCGGCACGGTCCACATGCGTGGGCGGCACTCAATTTCCCGGCGACGTCACACTGGCTGTTCAATTGATCACTGATCGTGACTAGGATGGGGCGGGTCGCATGTGGAGCGAGGAGCCGCCGCCGAGCCGGGCGGTCCCGCCGTCCGCCGGCCCCGGCGGGCTCGCGCGCACCGGCGCGGCCAGCAACGGGGCACGAATGTGAGTAGTTTCCACGCATGAACTCCGCGCCCCCCTCTGGCACCGTGCAACGGTGACCTCGACTCCCCCGGCCGGCGCCACCGATCACGCCTGTTCCGGCGTACGGCTGGCCCCGCACTGGTGGGCCTCGGGGCTCGCGCTGCACGAACGCGCGCCCGGCCCGGCCGGCGGCGCACCGGGCCGACGCCCCACCGACGCCCCACGCGACGCGGACGGCCCGGATGCGGGCGACCCGGGCGACGCCGACACCACGCTCGGCGCCGACACCACGCGCGGCGTCGACACCACGCACGAGGCGGTCGGCACGGCTACCGACGGTCCCGACCGCACGGGCAACGCCGACGGCACGGGCACGCCCGGAGGCGCGGACGGCGTCGACCGGCAGCTGGCCCGGTGGCGGGACGGGCACGGGTCGGGCCTCGGGACGCGCCTCGCCGAGGTCGGCCTGGACGAGGCGGCGCTGCGCGCGCTGCTGGCCGAGGACCGGTCCGCCCTCGCCGCCAGGACGGCCCGCCCGGGATGGGCGCAGAGCGTCGAGGCGGCCCTGGCCGCCGCGGCCACGCCCCGGCCGCCGGCCGACCCGGCGGACTGGCGGGGCGCCCTCGCCGCGCCCCTGCGGCCGTTCGTCGACGTCGCCGCCGACCGGTTCCTCGCCGGAGCCCGTCCGATCGCGACGGAGAAGACGGTCGACCTGGCCGCCCTCACCGACCAGTTCGCCGCCGCGCTGGGTCGGCGCCTGCTCGCCGTCGCGGCCCGCACGCTGGTCTCGGAGCTGCACCGACGCCGGGCCGCCGGCCGGCTCGCCGGCGCCGACGGCCGGGCCCGCTTCGCCGACTTCGTGGCGCAGCTCTGCGACCCCGCCGGGCTGGTCGAGCTGGTCGACCGCTATCCCGTGCTGGCCCGCCTGCTGGCGCAGGCCGGCACGGCGGCCGCCCGCGCCGGGCTCGAACTCCTGGCCCGGTTCGTCGCCGACCGCGACGACCTGGTGGAGACCCTGCTCGGCGGCGACGACCCCGGCCCGCTCGTCGCGGTCCGCAGCAACCTGGGCGACGCCCACACCGGTGGCCGTACGACCACCGTGCTGCGCTTCGCGGACGGCCGACGCGTCGTCTACAAGCCGCGCGACCTGGCCTCCCAGGTCCGCTTCACCGGGTTCGTCGACTGGCTGGAGCGGCGGGCGCCGGGGCTGGGGCTGCGCGGGGTCGCCGCCCTGACCCGACCGGGCTACGGCTGGTCGGAGTACGTGGACGCGACGGCGCTGCGCCACCCGGGGCAGGCGGACGGGTTCTACCGCCGGCAGGGCGCCCTGGTCGCGCTGCTGCACGCCCTGCACGCCACGGACATGCACTACGAGAACCTGATCGCCGCCGGCGACACACCGGTCGTGGTGGACACCGAGACGCTCTTCCACCCCGCGCTGGGCGAGCCGGTGGGCACCGGCGACCCGGCGGCGGACCTGCTGACCGCCTCGGTGCACCGGACCGGCCTGATGCCGGTGATCGTCGTCGGCGACCAGGGGGCGATGGACCTGTCCGGCGTCGGCGGCGACCGGGGCGGGACCGCACCCGTCAGCGCGCTCGACTGGGCCGACCCGGGCACCGACCGGATGCGGCTGACCCGCCGGGCCGTCGACTTCGCCGGCGGCCGCAACCGCCCCCGCGTCGGCGACTGCCCGATCGATCCCGTCGCCCACGAGCCGGCGCTGCGGGCGGGGTTCCGGCAGGCGTACGAGACGATCCGGGCACACCGGCGGGAGTTCACCGAACTGGTCGCGTCCTGCGCCGACGTCCCGGTACGGCTGGTCGCCCGGCCCACCTCGGCGTACCACACCCTGCTCACCGAGACCACCCACCCGGACGTGCTCGGCGACGCGCTGGAGCGCGACCGCGCGTTCGGCGTCCTCTGGTCCAGCGTGGACGGGCACCCCTTCCTCGCCCAGTTCCCGCGACACGAGGTCGCCGCGCTGTGGGCGGGCGACGTCCCGCTGTTCGAGGGCACTCCGGGCAGCCGCACCGTCCGGGTCGCCGGGGGCGGCGAACCGCTGCCCGTGCCGCTGGCCCGCTGCGGGCTCGACGCCGCGCTGGGCAAGATCGCCACGCTGGACGAGGCCGACCGGCGGCGCCAGGAGTGGATCGTCGCGGCGACACTGGCGACCCGTCGCCCCTTCGACGGCCGGCACGTCGGCGCACCGACGTCCCGGCCGGTCGCGGACGCCGCCGCGTCGCCGGAGCGCCTGCTCGCCACGGCGTGCGCGCTGGCCGACGAGATCCAGGCCCGGAGCGTGACCGGCCCGGACCGGGTGAACTGGCTCGGCCTGGAGCTGGTGGACGACCGGCAGTGGCTCGTCCTGCCGATGGGGGCGGGGCTGGCCAACGGGCACCTCGGGGTCGCGCTCTTCCTCGGCCAGCTCGCCGCGGTGACCGGCACCGCCCGCTACGCCGAGCTGGCCCACCGGGCCGTCGCCGGGGTGCCGGGGCTGTTCCGGTTGCTCGGCGCGCGCCCGGACCTGACCGCCGCGATCGGTCCCGGCGGGCTGTACGGCCTCGGCGGCATCGCGTACGGCCTCGCCCGGCTGTCCACCCTGCTGGCCGACCCTGGGCTCGCCGGACAGGCCCGCCTGGCGGTCGACCTGGCCGCCGCCGCCAGCGCGGGCTCGACGGCCCTGTCCTGGGCCGACGGCGGCGCGGGCTGCCTCGCCGCGATGGACGCGGTGCACGCCGAGCTGGGCCACGCGCCGGCGGCGGCGCTCGCCCGGGGCTGGGCCGACCGGCTCGTGGACGTGATCGAGCGGGACGACCTGCCGACGGAGCCGGGCTTCGCCGGCGGGCTGGCCGGCATCGGCGGGGCGCTGGGCCGGTACGCCCGCACCGGTGGCGCCCGCTACGCGCGGGCGGGCCGGCGCGCGCTGCGCCGGGCGGGTGCCCCCGGCGGCGACGGGCCGGCGGGGTACGGCTGGTGTCGCGGCGCTGCCGGCCTCGCGCTCGCCCACCACGCCCTCGCCCCCGACGCCGGCACCCCCGACGCCCCTGCGCCCGGCACCCGGGGCGCGGCCGACCGGGTCGTGCTGCCGGGCGGCGGACCCGGACCCGCGCCCGACGAGGCGGTACGCCTGCTCACCCACCGCCCGCTGCTCGACGACCTCAGCCTCTGCCACGGCGAGCTGGGCATCACTGAGGCGACCGGTGTCCTCGACGGCGGCGGTGGCGCGGCGCGGCGACGTGCCGGTCGGATCCTGGACGCCGTCGACCGGTACGGGGCGTCCTGCGGGACCCCGGGCAACGTGTCCACCCCCGGCCTGCTCACCGGCCTCGCCGGCATCGGGTACGGGCTGCTCCGCCTCTCCGGGGCCGGGCCGGTGCCGTCGGTGCTGCTGCTGGAACCGACCCCTGAACCGCGCCCCACGGGTTGAGGACCGCCGGGCGAGCGACGACGATCTCCAGAGGAGCCGCCAGCTCCGGAAACAACCGACGAAGTCACCAACAGGAGGAATGACAGTTGTCCGAGAACCAGCTCCCCCCGTACCAGGTCGACGAGACCGACTTCGCGGCGCCCGTCGACGACCCGGCCGGGGCGATGTGGCTGCAGCCCGTCGTGACGTTCGGGATCCGCGCGGCCGCCCTCGCCAGCCTGGTCGTGCCCGTGGGCATGGTGATCGGCGGTCTCGTCGGTGACGCCGGCGCGGCGGCGGACGCCGCACCCCTGACGACCTGCTGCCCCGAGAAGCCGATGTGACGACGGCGCGGTAACCGCCCGGGGCCCGCGTCGACCAGCACCGCGTTGGGCCGGGGGTGTCTCCTCGGATAGCGTGCGCAGTGTGTACCGCTCCTCGAAGTTCATCGGCAGGGACGCCGAACTGCGCGCGGTGCTGAACAGCCTCGAATCGGCGCGGGCGGGGCGGGGCGGCGCGGTCTTCGTGGTCGGCGAGAGCGGCGTGGGCAAGTCCCGCCTCGCGTCGAGGGTCGCGGAGCTGGCCACCGCGGCGGGCATGCGGGTGATGCGGGGCCGGGGCAGCACGATCGGCACCGCGGTGCCGCTGCGCCCGCTGACCGAGGCGCTGCTGTCGCTGCTCCGGTCCGGGCCGGTCGACCCCACCGTGCTCGGACCGTACGGCCCGATCCTCGGCCGGCTCGTCCCCGACTGGGGCCGGCCGCCGGCCGACCAGGAGAACGCGTCCCTGGTGATCCTCGCCGAGGCCGTCCTCCGGTTGACCGGGGTGGCCGGCGCGGGGCGGGGTTGCCTGATGCTGCTGGACGACCTCCAGGACGCCGACACGGAGACGTTGGCCGTGCTGGAGTACCTGATCGACAACCTCGCCCTGCAACCGACCCTGCTGCTGGGGGCGATCAGGGCGGAGCCCTGTGCCGCGTCGACGATCGCCCGGTCGGCCGCCCAACGCGGTCAGTGCACCCTCATCGAGCTGGGCCGGCTCGACGACGACGGGCTGCGGCAGATGGTCGGCGCCTGCCTCGACGCCGACCCGGATCGGGTGCCGGCGGCCGCGCACGCCCTCGTCGCGACGGGCAGTGCCGGCAACCCCTTCCTGATCGAGGAACTCGTCGCCGGCATGGTCGACGGCGCGCTGCTGATCGGCGGCCCGCAGGGCTGGCGGCTGTCCGAGGAGCTGCCCGCCGCCCTGCCGAGCACCCTGGCGCGGGGCATGGCGCAGGGGGTCGAGCAGCTCGGTCCCCAGGCCCGGGAGCTGCTCTCGATGGGCGCGCTGCTGGGTCAGCGGTTTCCGCTGGCCGTGGTGCAGGCGGCCACCGGGCTGAGCGACCACGACGTGCTCGACCACCTGTGCGGCGACGTCGCCGGGCGGCTGGTCACAGTGGACGACCAGCTCACCGACTGGTACGCCTTCCGGCACCGGCTCACCCGGGAGGCGCTGCTCAGCCTCCTCGGCCCCGCCGACCGCGCCCGGCTCGCCCAGCGGATGGCCGACGCGGTGGAGGCGGTCTTCCCCGGTCTGCCGGGCGAATGGTGCCAGGTGTCGGCCACCCTGCACCTGGAGGCCGACAAGCCGGAGGCGGCCGGCCGGCTGTTCACCGAGGCGGGCCGGCGGGCGATCGCACAGGGCGGCGCCACCACCGCGGTCTCCCTGCTCGACCGCGCGATCGGCCTGCTCGGCGACAATCCCGTGGCCCGCGCGGCCGCCCTCGAAGCGCTGCTGCACGCCCTGGCGGAGGCGGGGCTGGTCGAGCGGGCGCTCGCGTCGGTCAGCACCCTCGACCAGATCGGTGGCGTCGACCCGCGCCGGCGGGCGCAGCTGCACACCCGGCTGGCCTGGGCCGCGACGGTCGCCGGCCGCTCGGCCGAGGGGCTGGCACAGGTGGAGCAGGCACGCGCCCTGCTCGGCCCGGACGCCGCCGCGGAGGACACCGCGCCGGTCGACGTCGTCGCCGCCCACCTGGTGCTGGACACCGCCGGGCAGGACCAGCTCGCCACCGCCGAGGCGCTGGCCCGCCGGGCCGCCACCGTCGCCGAGACCGTCCCCCTGCCGGTGGTGGCCTGCCAGGCCTGGCAGCTGCTCGGCGCGTTGATCCGGCACCGCGACCCGGCGGAGGCGACGCGGTGCCTGGAACGGGCCCTGGCCATCGCCGCGCAGCACCGGCTGCCGATCTGGGAGATCCACGCGCTGATCCGGCTCGGCAACGACGACGCGCTGCGCAACGCGCGCCTGGACCGGCTCGAACAGGCCCGGGAACGGGCCTCGCAGGCCGGCGCGGTGACCGCGCGCCACCAGGCGGAGGCGAGCCTCGCCCTGCACGCCGTGCTGCGGGGCGACTTCGACACCGCGAACGCCCTCGTCCAGCAGGTGCTGGCCGCGACCACCCGGCTGAAGCTGCTGGAGACCACCCAGTACGTGCTGCTGGTCAGCGCGGTGCTCGCGGCGCACCAGGGGCGGCGCCGGGAGATGGAGCACGCGCTGGCCGAGTTCCGCCGGTGGAGCGGCGACCAGGCCCTGCACGCCTCCCGCGTACACGGGCTGGCCAGGGCCTTCTGCGCGCTGCTGGAGGAGGACCGGCCCCGCGCCATGGACGAGTTGGCCCGTGCGTTCGACGCCGAGGCGCAGAGCCCGACGGTCTTCCACCTCTCCGGCCGGCACGGCCTGCACGTGCTGCTCCAGGTCACCTCCGGCGAGGCCGGCTGGCCGGCCTACGAGGCGGTGCAGGGCGACTCGGCGAGCAGGCTGCGCTGGGACCTGCAGTTCGCTCTCTTCGCCAAGGCGGTGCTGCTCGGCCGGTCCGGTCGGCGGGAGGAGGCGGAGGCGGCGGCGGCCGAGGCGATGCGGGCCGGGGCGCCGTACGCGATGGGCCGGCACCTCGCGTTGCGGCTGGTGTGCGAGTCGGCCCTCGCCGACGGGTGGGGGACGCCGGTGCAGTGGCTGCGCGCCGCCGAGGAGCACTTCCACCGCAGCGACGTGCCGGCCGTGGCCAGCGCCTGCCGGGCCCTGCTGCGCCAGGCCGGCGTACGCATGACGCAGCGCCGCTCCGGTGCGGGCGACATCCCCTCCGGCCTGCGGTCGGTGGGCGTGACGGTGCGGGAGTTCGAGGTGCTTCGGCTGCTGGTCGGGCGGCTGAGCAACCGGGAGATCGCCGGCCGGCTGCACCTCTCCCCGCGCACCGTGGAACGGCACGTGTCCAGCCTGCTCGGCAAGACGGGCCTGCCGAACCGGATCGCGCTCAGCGAGTACGCCGCCGAGGTGGAGAGCGGCTGAGCGGCCACGCGGTGCAACATTCCTGCAATCGACGAACGTTGACGTCGATGTCCGGGCGGCCCTAGCGTCACCGGAGGGAAAGCCCTTTCCCGCGTGGTCCGGCGCCTCGCCTGGCGGCGCGCACCACCGCCGTCAGCCGGCCCGGACCGCTCCCGCACCGCACCAGGAGGACCCCGTGCGTGACAGGCGCATCAGACGTACCCGCGGCGCGGTCGCCGCGGTCGGCGTGTCGGCGACCGCGCTCGCCCTGGCCGCGAGCATGGTCTCGACGGCCCACGCCGCCACCCTCTTCTCCGACGACTTCGGCGACGGCGACAGCGGCGGCTGGTCGAAGTCGGGCGGAACCTGGTCGGTGACCACCGACGGTTCGCCGGTGCTCCGCCAGTCGAACACCGCCAGCGAGCTCGCCCGGATGTTCGCCGGGCAGACGAGCTGGACCGACTACGAGGTACGGGCCCGGGTCAAGCCGGCCTCGTACGGGAGCGGCGGTCTCGTCGCCATCGCCGCCCGGGCCAGCAGCTCCACGAAGATGTACCGGCTGTCGCTGCTGGCCGACGGTCGCGCGGAACTCCAGGCCGTCAACGGCAGCGCGATCACCGTGCTCGGCTCGGCGGCCGGCGTCGGCTCCACCGGCGCGTGGCACACGCTGCGGATCGAGACCGCCGGCAGCACCGTGCGCGGGTTCGTCGACGGGGTACGGGTCGGCGACGCGAACGGCACCCTGACCGGCGCCGGGCGGATCGCGTTGGTCACCGCCCACGCCGACGCGAGCTTCGACGACGTGGGCGTCAGCTCCGGCGGCACCGCCCCGACCACCCCGCCGACCACCCCGCCGACCACCGCCGCCCCGACCACCGCTCCCCCGACCACGCCCCCGCCGACCACGCCGCCGCCGACCACGCCCCCGCCGACCGCCGGCACGCTGGTCGTCGCCACGAACGGCGACGACGCCGCCCCGGGCACCCTGGCCCAGCCGCTGCGGACCATCCAGCGCGCCCACGACCTCGTGCAGCCCGGCGGGACCATCGCCGTGCGCGCGGGCACCTACGCGCCGGCCAGCACCATCAAGATCCTCAAGGACGGCACCCAGTCCCAGCCGATCACCCTCACCGCCTACCAGGGCGAGCGCGTGGTCATCGACGGCGAGAACATGCCGTACACCCCCGGGGCCGTGGGATCCTCGATCCCCCGCGCCGACCGGGGCGCCCTGCACGTCGAGGGCGACTGGTGGCGGTTCGTCGGCCTGGAGATCGTCAACGGCCCGTACGGCATCTTCGGGGTGGACACCAACAACGGCCGCTACGAGCGCCTGGTGACCCGGGACAACTACGAGACCGGCCTGCACCTGCAGGGCGCCTCGTCGGGCAACCACGTCGTCGACCTGGACAGCTACGGCAACCGCGACCCGCGCAAGAACGGCGAGAGCGCGGACGGCCTGGCCATCAAGGAGGGCTCCGGGACGGGCAACGTCGTCCGGGGCGCCCGGCTGTGGCGCAACGCCGACGACGGCTTCGACGCCTGGCTGTTCCTGTCGCCCGTGCTCATCGAGAACAGCGTCGCCTACGACAACGGCTACAACTACTGGGGCCTGCCCGACTACACCGGTGACGGCAACGGCTTCAAGAACGGCGGCGGCACGGATCCGCGCCCGGCGGTCGCCCACGTCACCCGCAACAGCATGGCCTGGGGCAACTCGGCCGGCGGGTTCATCGACAACGGCAACCCGGGCTCGCTGGTCTTCGAGCGCAACACCGCCTGGGACAACGGCAAGGACGGCTTCAACGTGTCGCGCTCCACCTCGGTGCTCACCCGCAACCTCGCGGTCGGCAACACCACCGACGTGTCGCTCGGCGGCTCCACCGGCTCCGGCAACTCGTGGAACCTCGGCGGGACGTGGTCGCTCGTCAGCACGGACCCGGCCACGATTACCGGCCCCCGTACGGCGGACGGCGCCATCCCCACCTCCCCGTTCCTGCGCCCGGCCAACGGCGCGGACGTCGGCGCCCGGATCTGAGCCGGACCGGCCGGGGCGGTCGGCGGTGGCTCCGCCGGCTCCCCGGCCGCCCGGCGGCCTCCCGCACCGGCGCGGGAGCGTGCCGTGCGGGTCGCCCGTCGGGGCCACCGCCCGGCGCCGCGCGCTGGCAGGATGACCGGATGGACCTCGACACCGGCGCCGGGCTGCTGCACCGGCTGACGTCCTACGAGCCGAGCCGCGAGTGGGACGTGCCCGTGGACGATCCGCGCGTACGCCAGGACCTCGTCCCGAACGACCCCGGGACCCTGCCGCCGCCCATGAAGGGCTACCCGGACGGTCCCGCCGTCCTCGCCCTGCCGCGCGACCTGCCCGACCCCGGCGTCCCCGCGACCGCCGTGCTGGCCGGCGTCGCGTCCCCCGCGCAGCCCCTCGACGCGGCGCAGCTCGGCCGCGTGCTCTTCCTCGGCGCCGGCGTCGTGCGCACCGCCGAACGCAACGGCCACCCCTTCCTCTACCGCGCCTCCGGCTCGGCGGGGGCGCGGTTCCCGCTGGAGGTCTACGCGAGCACTCGGGGCGTCGCGGGGGTGCCGGACGGCGTGCACTGGTACGACGCGCGGCGGCACGCGCTCGTCCAGGTGGCCCCCGCCGCGACCGGGGCGGTCACGACGCTGGTGGTCACGGGCGTGCCGTGGCGCACGGGCTGGCGCTACGCCGAGCGCGGCTGGCGGCACCTCTACTGGGACGCCGGCACGCTGCTGTCCCAACTGTCGGCAGCCGCCGACAGCGCCGGCCTGTCGCCGCGGCTGCGGTCGCTCTTCCCGGACGCCACCGTGCGCACGCTCGTCGGCGCGGACGGGGTGCACGAGTACCCGCTGGCCCTGCTGTCCCTCGGCGACGGCGCGCCGGCGATCGGGCCCACCGGGCCGGCGGTCCCCGGCGAGCTGCCGCCGGTCGAGCTGCCGCTGTGCACCGCCGCCCAGCGCGCGGGCGACCGGGACGTGCTCGGCGCGCCCTGGCCACGGGCGGAGCCGCTGTCGGCGTACCCGCCGTCCGACCCGCTCGACGAGGTCGTCCGGCGGCGCGGCTCGCAGCGGCGGATGGACAGGTCCCGGACACTGCCGCGTCTCCTGCTGGAATGGCCCCTGGCGGCGGCCCTGCGCGGCGTGCCGGTGCCGCACTGGGTCGCCGTGCACGGGGTCGACGGCGTGCCGCCCGGCCTCTACCGGTGGCCCGACCTGTCGGCGCCGCTGCGCACCGGTGACCTGCGCGACGAGCTGCTCCGGGTCTGCCTGGACCAGGCGCTCGCCGGCGACGCGGCCTACGTCGTCGTCGCCGCCGCGCCGCTGTCGGCCCTCGACGACCGCGGCTACCGCGACGCCCAGCTCGCCGCCGGGCTCGTCGAGGGCCGGCTGCACCTCGCGGCGTACGCCCTCGGCGCGGGCGCCTCCGGCATGACCTTTCTCGACTCGGACGTCCCGGGGCTGCTGGGCGAGCCGGACGACCTCGCGGCGCTGCTCTTCACCTGCGTGGGCGTCCCCGAGTACCGGTCGCGCGCGGGCGGGCGGCCGGGCGCCCCGGTCGCGGTCCGCCCGGTCGTGCCCCGCGTCGGCGGTTCGTGACGCCGCTCAGCAGGGCGCCCACCGCGGGCACCACCGGCCGGCGGTAGCTGAGTAGGTTGACGGGGCCGGGACCCGCGCCGCCGCGCCCGCTTCCTCGGTGCGCAGGTGCCCGCGGGCGGCTCGGCGCATCCACGGATGAAGGTTTCCGCCATCCAGCAGCACCGGCGCGGCAGGCGTTTACATCAACACCCGTCGCGGTGTACGTTACCGCCACCCGCCGATACTCATTGATGGCGGCGGATATCTGGAGGGGTGCAGATGACTGCTCGACCCGCCGCGCGACGCAGGCGTGGGCTGCTCAGCGCCATGCTGGCCGCGACCCTGGTCCTGACTGCCGAATCAGCCCTGGCCGCCGCGCCGGTGTCGGCCGCCCCGGAGGGTGCCCCACCGGCGTCCGCCCGGCTGGCCACCGCCTTCGACACCGCCGCCGGCCGGTACGACGTCCCCCGCGACCTGCTCGTCGCCCTCGGCTACGCCGAGACCCGCCTGGACGGGCACGGCGGCGCCCCCAGCGCGGCGGGCGGCTACGGCATGATGCACCTGGTCAGCAATCCCAGGCTGCACACCCTGGACGAGGCGGCCACGCTGACCGGGCTCAGCCGCGCCGCGCTGCGCGCCGACGCCGCCGCGAACATCGCCGGAGCGGCCGCCGTCCTGCGCTCCTACGCCGACCAGGCCGGCCTGACCGCGGCCGAGCGCGACGACGTCGACGAGTGGTACGCCCCGATCGCCCGCTACGGCGGCGCGTCCCAACCGTCGCTCGCCCGCCTCTACGCGGACGCCGTCTACGACCTGCTCGGCACCGGCTTCGAGACCGGTCACGCCGGGGTGGCGAAGGTCCCCGGCCGCCGGGTGGCCCCGGAGCGCGACCTGCCGGGCGGCGCGTCGGACGGGGTCGGCATCCTCAGCACCGACTACGGGCCGGCCGCGTGGGCGCCGGCGAGCACCAGCAACTACACGGTGGCCAGCCGACCCACCAGCCACTCCGTCAGGTACATCGTCATCCACGTGACGCAGGGCAGCTACGCCGGCTCGATCAGCTGGTTCCAGAACCCGGCCGCCCAGGCCAGCGCGCACTACACGTTCCGCTCCTCCGACGGGGCGGTCACCCAGTCGGTGCGGGAGAAGGACATCGCCTGGCACGCGGGCAACTGGACCTACAACACCCAGTCCATCGGCATCGAGCACGAGGGGTACGTCGACAACGCGGCCTGGTTCACCGACGCGATGTACCGGGCGTCGGCGACGCTGACCCGCAGCCTCGCCAACAAGTACGGCATCCCGAAGACCAGGACGCACATCATCGGTCACCACGAGGTGCCCGGAGCCACCCACACCGACCCGGGCCCGAACTGGAACTGGGCCTACTACATGCAGCTGGTGAACCAGCAGACCGGTGTCGGCTCCGGCACGGTGAACACCGAGGGGGTGAGCCTCAACGTGCGCTCGGGTCCCGGTACCGGCTACGCCGTCGTGGGTTCCGTCGCCGACGGCGCGACCGTCAGCATCTACTGCCAGGCCGTCGGCACCACGGTGACCGGCCCCTACGGCACGAGCAACATCTGGGACCGCATCGGCACCAACCGGTACGTCTCAGACGCGTACGTCCTGACCGGCCACGACGGCTTCATCCCCGGCGTGCCACGCTGCTGACCACCACGGCCGGGGGGGGGGCCCCCCCCCGGGGGGGGGGGGGGCGGCGGGGCCCCCCCCCCTTGGTCACGAGATTAAATGACTACA
>NZ_JBEYRY010000023.1:0-14923 GCF_040704175.1 Micromonospora sp. NPDC047812
ATTGGGGTTTTTCAGCGGGAGTTGTCGGCGGCGTATTCGGCGTTGTTGGTTGGTGGGCGGCCGGAGTTGCCGGAGTTGGTGGTGCAGTACGGCGACTATGCGGTGTGGCAGCGGGAGCGGATGACGCAGCCGGTGGTGCGGGAGCAGTTGGCGTATTGGCGGGAGCGGTTGGCGGGTGTGCCGGAGGCGGTGCAGTTGCCGGTGGATCGGCCGCGTCCGGCGGTGCCGTCGTATCGGGGTGGAGTGGTCGAGTTTCGGGTGGATGCGTCGGTGGTGGCGGGGTTGCGGGAGTTGGCCTCGGGTGTGGGTGCGACGTTGTTCATGGTGGGGTTGGCGGCGTTTCAGGTGTTGTTGGCGCGTTACAGCGGTGTGCCGGATGTGGTGGTGGGTGTGCCGGCGGCGGGGCGGGTGTCGGCGCGGCTGGAGTCGTTGGTGGGATTCTTTGTCAATTCGTTGGTGATGCGGTCGGACTTGTCGGACGATCCGAGTTTTGTGGAGTTGTTGGGTCGGGTGCGGGAGACGGTTCTGGACGCGTTCGCGAATCAGGACGTGCCGTTCGACCGGTTGGTGGAGGAGTTGGCGCCGACGCGCGACCTCAGCCGCAACCCCCTCGTGCAGGTCTTCTTCCAACTGTTCCAGACCGAGGACCGACTGGTCCGTCTGGAGCTCGACGGCACGCGGGTCACCGCCGCCCCCGAGGAGTCGGTGACGACTCGGTTCGATGTGGAGTTGCATTGTGTGGGTGGTGTGGAGGGGTGGGATTGTCAGCTGATCTATGCGCGGGATCTGTTTGACGAGGCGAGTATGCGTCGGTTCGCGGGGCATTTCCGGCGGTTGTTGGAGTCGGTGGCTGTTGATGCGGGTCAGCGGTGTTCGCGGCTTGCGGTGGTGCCGGACGACGAGTTGGCGCAGGTGTTGGTGCGGTGGAACGCCACGGGTGTGGACCGGGCTGGTGGGCAGACGTTGGTGCAGCGTTTCGCGCAGCAGGTGGCGAGGTCTGGGCAGGCGCCGGCGGTGGTCGGTGGTGGGCAGCGGTTGAGTTTTGCCGAGTTGGACGCGCGGGCCGAGCGGGTGGCGGGGTTGTTGTCGCGTCGTGGGGTGGGTGTCGAGCAGGTGGTGGGGGTGTGTCTGCCGCGTGGGGTGGACCTGGTGGTGGCGGTGTTGGGGGTGCTCAAGGCGGGTGCGGCGTATCTGCCGTTGGATCCGCAGCAGCCGGCCGACCGCAGTGCCTACATGCTCGACAACGCCGGGGCGCGGCTGGTGCTGACCGATGCGGCGCGGGCCGCGGGGTTGCCGGCCGGCGTGGAGGCGGTGGACGTCGGCGCGCTGCCGGAGCCGGAGCCCGGGGCCGACACCCGGCCGGTGTCGCAGGCCTCGCTGGACAACCTGGCCTACGTCATCTACACCTCCGGCTCCACCGGACGACCCAAGGGCGTGGCGGTCACCGTCGGCTCGTTGCTGAATCTCGTCGACTGGCATGTCGAGCGGTACCGGCTCGACGGCCGCGACGTGGTCAGCCAGGTCGCCAACCCCTCGTTCGACGCCGCGTGCTGGGAGATCTGGACCGCGTTGCTCTCGGGCGCCCGGATGGTGGTCCCGGACCCGGGCGTGGAGACCTCCGCCGAGCTGCTGACCGAGCACTTCCAGCTCGCGCAGACGACCGTGGCGTTCGTTCCGACCCCGATGGCGCAACTGTTGCTGCGCAGAGGGCTCCCGGCCACCCGGCTGCGGTACCTGCTCACCGGTGGCGACACGCTGACCCTGCCGGGCCCGGCCCAGCCGGACTCCGGCACGGGGTTCACCCTCTGCAACCACTACGGCCCCACCGAGAACACGGTGGTCGCCACGGCCTGCCCCGTGGAGCCGGGGCAGGTGCGGCCGCCGATCGGCCGCCCTCTGCCGCACGTGACCGCGTACCTGCTCGACGAGCAGGGCGCGCCGGTCGGAGCGGGTATGCCCGGTGAGTTGTACCTCGGCGGCACCGCAGTGGCCCGGGGGTACGTGGGCCGTGCCGACCTGACCGCCGAACGGTTCGTGCCGGACCCGTTCGCCACCGCCGCCGGGCAACGCCTCTACCGCACCGGGGACCTCGCCCGCTGGCGTCACGACGGCAACCTGGAGTTCCTGGGCCGCGCCGACCGCCAGGTCAAGATCCGTGGATACCGCGTCGAACCCGGTGAGATCGAAGCCGCCCTGCTGGCCAACAGCCGCCTGCGCGAGGCGGCCGTGCGGGCCGTCGACGGCCCGGGCGGTGACCCGATCCTCGCGGCCTACGTGGTGGCCAGGGGCATGCTGGCGCCCTCGGCGGCGGAGATGCGTGCCGACCTCGCCGAGCGGGTCCCCGAGTACATGGTCCCCTCGGTCTTCGTGGTGCTGCCGGAACTGCCGCGTCTGCCGTCCGGAAAAATCGACCTCGGTCGACTTCCGGTGGCGACACCCGACAGTGACGGCTTCGTGGCCCCGCGCAACGAGCTCGAAGCGGCGATAGCCGAGGTGTGGGCCCGCATCCTGCACCTGGATCAGGTCGGTGTGACGGACGACTTCTTCGGGCTGGGCGGTCACTCCCTGCTCTCCACCCAGGTCGTCGCCGAACTGCGTCGTACGTTCGGGCTGGATCTGCCGCTTCGGGCGATCTTCGACCACCGCACGGTCGCGGCGATGGCCACCCTGATCGAACGTCACCGAACGGAGAAGCCATGAACACGGCTGCGGACACCGCAGCGGCGCCCTTCCTCGACGTCGTAGGGGTGGGCTTCGGGCCGTCGAACCTGGCGCTCGCCGTCGCCCTACGAAGCCACAACGACGCCGTCGCCATGCGGAGCGCGACCGGGACGACGCCCCGGGACGGTCGACTGACCTTCGCCTTCGTCGAGAAGCAGCAACGCTTCGGGTGGCACCGCGGCATGCTGATCGACGGAGCGACGTTGCAGGTGTCGTTCCTCAAGGACCTCGCAACGCTGCGGGACCCGGCCAGTCCCTTCACCTTCCTCAAGTACCTGCACGAGAAGGGGCGGCTGCCGAGCTTCATCAACCACAAGGCGCTGTTCCCCTCGCGTGTCGAGTTCAACGACTACCTCACCTGGGCCGCGGCGGCGTTCGAGGACGTCGTCCAGTACGGCACCGAGGTCGTCGAGGTCCGTCCGGTGGTGGTCGACGGGCGCGTCGCCCACCTGGACGTGGTGGCCCAGGCCGGAGGCAGGACCACGGTGTCCCGCACCCGCAACCTGGTCCTCGCCTGTGGCCTGGTCCCCGCGACGCCGCCCGGCGTCACCCTGTCGGACCGCGTCTGGCACAGCTACGAGTTGCTGGACCGCGCCGACCGGCTCGACGAGGCCGCGCCGCTGACCATGACCGTGGTCGGTGCCGGGCAGAGCGCCGCCGAGGTGACGGAGTACCTGCACCGACGGTTCCGGGCGGCGACGGTGTACTCGGTGTTCTCCCGCTTCGGATACAGCCCGGCCGACGACAGCCCGTTCGTCAACGGCATCTTCGACCCGGCGGCGGTGGACCTGTTCTTCCACTCGCCACCCTCGGTCAAGAAGATGCTGCTGGACTACCACGCGAACACCAACTACTCGGCTGTCGACGCCGACCTCATCGCCGAGCTGTACCGGCGCGTGTACGACGAGAGCGTGCGCGGACCGCGGCGCCTGCACATGGTGAACTCCTCCCGGGTGCAGAACGTCGAGCCCGACCCGGCGGGGCTGCGGGTCACCGTCGAGCACCTGCCGACCGGGCAGGTACGGCGGTTCGGCTCGGACGTGGTCGTCTACGCCACCGGATACCGGCCGGCCGACCCGATCCCGATGCTCGGCGACTTCGTCCAGTACTGCAAATTGGACGACAGGGGTGCCCTGTGCTTCGAGCGCGACTATCGTGTGGTCACGACCGGCGGCGTCGACTGCGCCGTCTACCTGCAGGGCGGCACCGAGGAGACGCACGGGATCTCCTCCTCGCTGCTGTCGAACACCGCGGTCCGGGCCGGTGAGATCACCAGGTCGATCGCAGCCGGATACGGGGACAGGATCCCCGGCGCGCGGACCTGATGCCGTGACCTGTACCGGGAGGACCCGTTCATGCCGAGGAACGACGTCACCTTCGGTCTTCTGGGCGCCCTGCAGGTGCGGGCCGGCGGGCTGCCCCTCGACGTGCGGGGCACCGTCGTCAACCACCTGCTCGGCGCCCTGCTGATCCACGCGAACGCCTGGGTGAGCCACAGCCGGCTGGCGTCGCTGACCTGGGGCGAGGCCGACGCGAGCCGCAACGCCCTGCACTGCGCGGTGGCGCGGCTGCGCCGGATGCTCGGCGACGCCGGCGGCCGGGACCCCGGTATCGAGCACTCCGGGGCCGGGTACCGCATCATCGTCGAACCGGACCGGCTCGACGCGGCACGCTTCTCGGCGCTGGCTCGCCTGGCGGACGAGGCTGACAAGCCGGACACCCGGTTCGAGGCGCTGCTGCGCGCGCTGCGGACCTGGCGAGGACCGGTCCTCGCGGAGTCCTCGGAATGGTTGCGGATGGACCCCGCCGTGCTGGCCCTGGAGCGCGACCGGCTGGAGCGCACCTACGAGTTGGGTGACGTGGCGCTGAGGCTGGACCGGGCGAGCCTGGCGCTGCCGCTGGTGGAGCAGCTCGCCGCCCACCTGCCGTTCGACGAGCCGCTGCACGCCAGGTTGTTGACGTTGATGGCGGCCGTCGGGCGGCGGGCGGAGGCACTGCGGGCCTACGGGCGGGTGCGCCGGCGACTCGCCGACGAACTGGGCGTGGATCCGTCCGACGTGCTGCGTGAGGCGCACCTGGCGCTGCTGAACGCGCAGACCCGTACGGCCGCGCCGGCCGCGGGGACGGCGGACGGCCGGGCCGGCCACCGCATCGGCCCCCAGGCGCGGGGCCCCGGCGTCGGCCGGCCGTATGCCGGCGACGCGCGCTCCGGACGCCGACCCCGGACCGCCCCCGACCACGCGCGGTCCGAGCCTGCCGCGGCGCCGCTGCTGGAGGCCGGAGCACTCGCCCTGCCGTTCGCGGACGCGGGCAGGGCGCTGCCGCTGGACCGGATCGCGGACGCGGTGCTCGGGTGGCGGTGACAGCGGCCCCTCATGGGCCGGCCGCGACGTCCGGTGCCGCCTGGCGGGACCCTACGGTGCCTCGGGCGCGTGGGACGCGCGCGTCTGCGGACGCGACGGCGCAGCTCCCTGCGCGTCGAAGAGCACCGGAATCTCGCGGGGGCTGCGCAACTTGGGCCCCAGCACCCACGCCGTGTCCCCGGCCGGTACGGCGAGCCGCAGCGAGGGCAGCCGGTCGAAGAGCATCCGCAGGCAGATCTCGCCCTCCAACCTGGCCAGAGGCGCGCCCACGCAGAGGTGGATGCCGTGCCCGAAGGCCAGGTGCGAGGGACGCCCGGGACCGGCGTGGAACCGAGCGGCATCGGCGAAACGCGCCGGATCCCGGTTGGCGGCGGCGAGCGAGACGATCACCATGTCGCCCTTGGCGATGCGTACGCCCCCGAGCTCCAGGTCCGTCAGCGCGTAACGGCTGACAGAGGTCTGCACCGGTGCGTCGTAGCGCAGTGACTCCTCCACGACGAGCCGCCAGTTCGTCTCCCCGGCGCGAAGCCCGGCCAGGTGCGACGGATCCTCGAGGAGTCGCAGCGCCGCAGCGGCGATCATGGGACCGGTACTCACCTGCCCGGCGCCGAGCAGCACGTAGAGCATGCCTTCGAGTTCGGCCTCGCTGCGTACCTCACCGCGTTCGAAGCCGTCGATCATGACTGTGGTGAGGTCGTCGCCGCGGTGCCGACGCTTGTAGGCGATGAGTTGCCGGACGTACCCCATCAACTCGTCCGTCGCCGGTGTCGGACGTCCGTGGCGCTGCTGTTCCTGGTAGCCGGCGACGAGGAAGCGGTCGATGCACCGGCTGGCGGACATCCGCTCCGATTCCGGGATGCCGAGGAACTCGTGCACCACCGCCCACGGGATCGGCCACGCGTACTCGGCGACGAGGTCGGCGGTGCCGCGTCCGGCGAACGCGTCGATGAGCGAGGCGCACACCTCCGTGATACGGGGGCGTAGCCGCGCGACGGCACCACTGCTCAGGACGGGGCTCACCAGCTTGCGGAGCCGGGTGTGCTGCGGCGGGTCCTTGCCGAGCAGATCGCCCTCGTCCTCGTCCTCGCCTTCGGTGGCGGTCGCCGAGTTGCGCCGTTCGTTGCTCAGCCGTGGATCGGCCAGGCAGGCCCGTGCGTGCTCGTACGAGGTCACGAACCAGGCGGTGCCCTCACCGTCCGGCCCGACCACCGGACCCACCGGCATGGCGGACCGCATCCAGTCGAAGTGCCGGTAAGGGTCCGGGTCGCCCCGGCCGTCGCGGCTGACGAACTCCGGCAACTCCACGTGCGCCATGCTGGCCGCCTTCCACACCGACGAGAGCAAGCGTTCCGTCTGCATCCTGGCAACGGAGCCTGTCGGGAGGCTGTCCGCGCGCTGTCCGGCCCGAGCGGTGCGGACCGGTCCCACCGGCCCCGCCGGCGTGTCCGCGCGTCGTGGGGCGGGACCGCCGACGGCGGATTGAAAGCCCCGTGACATGCCGGATCACGAGAATCGCGACAGTCGCTGACCGCCGGGACGTCCCGGTGAGGCGTCGGCATCCGCCGGGGACGTGCCAGCGGCTGGCCGGGTGGCCGCGAGTCCAGGGCCACGCTGCCCGGCATCCGCGCCCGGAACGTCGGCAGGAACTTCGATCGGAGGGTCATGACCGATCCCACTCGTACCGAACACCGTCGCGCGCCGCTCTCCTACGCCCAGCGTCGGCTCTGGTTCATCGACCGCCTCCTTCCCGGACGCACGGCGTACAACATTCCGTTCGGGTACCGGATCCGGGGCCGGCTCGACCGCGACGCCCTGGGGCGCGCCGTGAAGCATGTCGTCGACCGGCACGAGGTCCTACGTACCCGTATCGAGACGGTCGACGGTGAGCCGTACCAGGTGATCACGGCGGGCGGCGGCGAGTTGCGGCTCATCGACCTCCGCGACGCGGACGATCCGGAGGCGTCGGCGCGGTGGTTGGCGGCCGCGGAGGTGGACACGCCCTTCAGCCTGAGCGCCGGGCCGCTGTTCCGGGTCGCGCTGCTCCGCCTCGCCGACGAGGACCATGTCCTGCTGTGCACCGCCCACCACGCGGTGTTCGACGGCTGGTCCCTGGTGGTGCTCACCGAGGAACTGACAGCGGCGTACCGGGCGTACTCGCGGGGGTCTTCGCCGCCACCGCAGCAGCCGCCGGTCCAGTACGCCGACTACGCGCTGCGCCAGCACGCCCAGATCGGTGAGCGTGAGATGGCGGAACAGCTCGAGTACTGGCAACGCCACCTGGCGGACGCGCCGATCACCCTGGAACTGCCGCCCGACCGCCGCCGGCCCGCCGTGCCGTCCGCGGCGGCGGGTGAGTTCACGTTCCCCATCGCCGACGAGGTCGCGGGCGGAGTCCGGGCCCTGTGCGCCGAGAGCGGTGTGACCCCGTTCATGGTCACCCTGGCCGCCTACGGACTGCTGCTGTCGAAGCTGGCGGGCGTGTCGGACCTGCTGGTGGGGTCACCCGTGTACGGCCGGCTCGAGCCGGAGCTGCGCGGCGCCGTGGGCTTCTTCGCCAACACCCTGCCGTTCCGCATCGACCTCACCGGCGATCCGACGTTCACCGAGCTCGTCGAGCGGGTCCGGGACACCGCACTCGAGGCGTACGCGCGCCAGGCCGTTCCGTTCGACCGGATCGTCGAGGACCTCGCGCCGCCCCGCGACCTGAGCCGCAACCCGGTGGTCCAGATCCTGTTCGGTCTGTTGAGCACCGGGACCGGTGTCGAGCGCGGCGAACTCGACCTGCCGGACCTGGCGGTGGAGGAGTTCCGCAGCGGGACCGTCACCACGCGGTTCGATGTCGAGCTGCACGTGTTCGAAACGCCGGACGGCGGGATGCTCGGGCGGGTCATCTTCGCCCGGGACCTCTTCGAACAGGCGACCATGGAGCACTTCGCGCACCAGTACGCGGCGTTGGTCGCCTCCGCCGTGGCGGCGCCACGCACGCGGATCTCCGAACTGGTGCCCGTCGCCGAGGCGGAGCGGGCGCTGCTGGACGACTGGGGTACCGGGCCGACGGTTCCCGCACCCGCCGCCCGCACCGTCTCCGAGCACGTGGAGCGCCAGGTCGAGGCGTACCCGGACCGGGTGGCGGTCGTGTCCGGGGGTGAGCAGCTCACCTACCGGCAGCTCAATGCCGAGGCGAACAGGCTGGCCTGGTACCTGTGCGAGTCCGGGGTGGGCCCGGAGGCGGTGGTGGGCGTCTGCCTGCCGCGCGGCACCCGTGCGCTGATCACCGTCCTGGCCATCATCAAGGCCGGCGGCGCCTACGTCCCGCTGGACCCGTCGGATCCGCCGTCGCGGCTGAAGTACCTGGTCCACGACTCGCGTGCCTCGCTGGTGCTGACCGAGCCGGAGACGGCGGACCTGGTTACGGGCGGGCGCGTGCCGGCCGCCGGCGCCGACCCGGCGGCGGAGCCGGACGGCGGCGTGGAGACGGCGGTGATCTGTCTCGACGAGGCGCTCTGGCAGCGGATCGCGGAACGGCCGGCGGACAACCCGCCGCGACGCGCCGGCGTGGACAACGTGTTGTACGTGGTCTACACCTCCGGCTCCACCGGACGCCCCAAGGGCATCATGATGACCCACCGCTCCAAGCTGAACATGATGAACTGGATCGTCCGGTGCTACCGCGGGCAGCCGCGGGTGCTCCAGTTCTACTCCATGAGCCCGGACACCTTCCTGTTGGAGGTCATGCTGGCCTGGTGGACGGGCGGCACGCTGGTCGTCGTGCCGGAGGAGGTCCGGCGCGACATTCCGGCGCTGGGTCGGCTCATCGAGGCGAACCGGGTCACCGCCACGGTGCTTCCGACCGTCGTCGTCGAACATCTCGCCCGGCACGCCGATCAGCATCCCGAGCAGTTCGCGTCGCTGCGGGACGTGGCCACCACCGGTGACCGGCAGCGCATCGGCCCGGCGGTGCGACGGATGTTCGCCGCCCTTCCCGAAGCGGTTCTCGACAACCACTACGGACAGACGGAGGCCAACGTCGTCACGCTCAACCGGCTCACCCATCCCACCGACGACTGGCCGGACCAGGCCCCGATGGGACGCCCCATCGACAACCTCCGGGTGTACGTGCTGGACACCGCGATGCGACCGGTACCGGTCGGAGCCTACGGCGAGGTCCATGTCGGCGGCGCCGGCATCGCCCGTGGGTATCTGGGCCGACCCGACCTGACGGCGGCGGCGTTCGTCCCCGACCCGTTCGGCAACGGCCCGGGTGAACGGCTCTACCGCACCGGTGACCGGGCGCGGTGGCGGTCGGACGGGACCCTGGAGTTCGCCGGCCGGATCGACTTCCAGGTCAAGATCCACGGTTACCGCATCGAGCCCGGCGAGATCGAGTCGTGCCTGGCCGCCCTGCCGAGTGTCGGGGAGGCGGCCGTGGTCTGTGACACGTCGGTGCCCGAGGCGCCTCGACTGATCGGATACGTCACGCCCCGCCCAGGGCACGAACTGACCCCTGAGGCGGTGCGCGGCGCGCTCCGTGCCGACCTGCCCGACTACATGCTGCCGGGACTGATTCTCGTGCTCGACGAGTTTCCCCGCACCGCCTCCGGCAAGATCGACCGCAAGCGGCTTCCGTTGCCGGACCTGGACCCGGTCGACGGGTACGTCGCGCCGGCAACCGGCACCGAGAAGGCCGTCGCGGACATCTGGGGCGAGGTGCTCGACATCGCGAGGATCGGCCGGAGGGACAACTTCTTCGGTCTCGGGGGCCACTCACTGCTGGTGACCCGCGTGGTGTACCGGCTGCGGGAGACGCTCGGGGTCGACCTGCCGCTGCGGTCGTTGTTCGAGGCGGCGACCGTCGCGGAACTGGCACACGAGATCGACACGGTTCTCGCGGATGCGGACCGGGAACCGCAATCCACGCCGAACGCCGCCGTCGGGGTCTCCTGAGCGGTGTGGCGGGTGCCGGGGCGGGCCACCCGGGGCCGCCCCGGCACGTGCCCGGAGCGGGCAGACGGCGGCGGGCCGGCGGGTGGGCGCTCGCGGGCCCGCGCACCGGGTCGGCCGGCCGCCGTTCCGGCACCCGTGCGCCGGATGCTCGGCGCCACCGCGCCACCGGCGGACCGGCCCGTCAGGGCTTGTCGCGTCCGGCCGCCCGTGTCATCAGGCGCGCGAGTTCCCGGTGGTGGCCGCAGTCGGTGGTCACGATGTCGGCCGCGACCCGGTCGCGGACGTCCGGCGCCTGTTCCTGGCTCAGCTTGAACATCGCATCGATCCGGTCCACCCGCAGCTCGAACGCGCCGACACCGGGAAGCAGGCGATCGAAGTAGTCCAGCGACGCCGTCATGTCCCAGCCCGTGCCGTGCCGCTTCTCGAGGGCCTCCACGGTGGACCGGATCACCGCCAGCGTCGGTTCGCCCGGCGGTAGCGGCGACAGCCAACCGTCGACGTGTACGGCGGTGAAGTTCCACGTCGGAGCCGCCGGGGTGACGCCGTAGACGGTGGGGGAGACGTAGCGGTCGGGCCCGGTGTAGACCAGTAGTGCAGGACAACCGGCCCCGATCGCCGCCCACTGTGGGTTGAGGCGGTTCATGTGCCCCAGGAGAATCGATTGTGAGTCCGCCGGGTTGGTGCCGTCGGCGCGCTCCGGGGCGGGCCGCCTGATGGTCGGCACATGGCTGGCCAGCGGTACACCATCGGTCGCGGTTATCAGCGTGGCCAGGGGGTGGGAATCGATCAGCTCCCACGTCCAGGACGGATCTTCCGCCTGGTATTGTTCCGGAACGTACATGTCATTCCTGTCGTGTCTGGTGGCGGCTTCGTCGAACTATTTGGCGCCCCGGGCCGGCCCTGGGGGCCGCATCGAAATCCGCGACACGCCGTCGTCGCGCACGACCCGCACGCAAGGCCTCGAATGGCGTACGCCGCGATGAGGCGGAATGATCCGCCAGCGCCAACGATCTCCCGGTCCTGGAGGCATTGTCAAGCGTCTCAGCGGGTTATCGACGTGGAGTGGGCGCGTCCGAAACGGGAGTGGTTCTATATCCCTCCAATGCCTGACGGCTGCGATTGCAGTGTGCGGCTGCGTCCCGGGCTGCTGTCGCACGGCGCCACTGACGTGGGCCAGGGCCGCTAGGTGGCCCCTACCCTGCTGATACGCGTGCAGGATGAGGGGTTCGTGGCGACCGCCGGACCTCTCCTCGGAGTGATGGTTGGCCATAGCGTTCGGCGGTGCAAGTTCCACGTATCGCCATCTGTCGATCTTGATATCCCGACCGGCAGGCGTTACGGTTGATGTTGCGGCACCGGTTAGGTGTTTGGCTGGAGATTGCTCATTGTCACGGGGGCAGCGCATGCGTCACGGAAGACTAATCGTGGGTCATGAAAGCCACGCAATTGCGGCGTCGCGTTCGTTCGGTCATGGCGCCGTGATGGTCGTTCCTGGCGTCGCAGGTCGCGATTGTTGTCCGGCCCGGAGTTGATTGCCGGAGCCGCCAGATCGATTCGAGGAGAGGCCTTCGGTGGCCTGACGCCCGATCTGCCCGACCGATTAATGACGCGTGAACGACGGGGATTTCCGTGAAGTCGGAGTTGATATCCAGTGGGGCGGTCACATGTCATTCTGGTAATCGAGTAGCGCGGCGGCGGTAGGTCACGAATCCGAGTTCAGCACTCCCGCGAAGGGGAACAGGGTGAAGCGTGTACCCAGGCAGACGGCACTCAGTTCGCGGCATCTCGTCAGGCAGCCCGCGAGCCCACTACTGGGCGAGGACGAGCAGCAGGAGGCGTCGGCGCACGGCCACGGCCAGATCCTGACGACCCGGGTGGGCCTGCGATTCCCGTCGGGGATCACGTTCGAGCAGTGGGCGGAGGCGGGGCCGAAGCTCTCCGGTCTGGTCGACTCGTTCGCCTGGTGCCTCGGCGACTGGTTGGTCTACGGACAGGACAAGTACGAGGGCAGGTACGCCAAGACGGTCGAGAGGATCGGCCTCGACTACCAGACGCTGCGCAACTACGCCTGGGTCGCGCGCAAGTTCGAGTCCGCCAGGCGGCGGGAGAACCTGAGCTTCCAGCACCACGCGGAAGTGGCCTCGCTGCCCCCTGCCGAACAGGACGTCTGGTTGGACCGTGCCGAGGAGCGCGGATGGTCTCGGAACCAACTGCGCCGGCACGTCCAGCAGGCGCGCGGGCGGGGGACGCCCAGCCAGTCCACGGGGTCGGCACTGCCGCGTGTGCAGGTGGAGGAGGCCCGCCTCGAATGCTGGCGACTCGCCGCCGAGCACGCGAGCAGCGATCTGGCCTCGTGGATCGTGACGACGCTCGACCAGGCCGCCGAGCGGGCCCTGGGCACGGGCACCACCGGTGACGGGGCCCTGGCACCCTCGGCCGACCACGGCCGGCCCGGGCTGCCTGGCGGGTCCGCGCCGCCGGGGCAGGTCGCAGGCTCGTCTCTGCTGCGGCTGTAGCCCATGTCCCGCCGGCGGGACACCGGCGCCGGGTCGGCGGGCCGCCGTGACGGTCGCGCACCGAATGCCGGGCCCTCAACGGAGGCTCGCCACCACCCGGGCCAGCCGGTCCATGCTGCCGTGCGTCTCCGCCTCCATTCCGTACCGCACCGCGTCATCCCGTTGTTCCACCGACTGGAAGATGCACACCGCCTCGTACCGGGTGCCGCCCTCGACCTCTTCGAAGGTGATCGTCTCGAGCTGCACCTGGCCGGGCATGCCTTCGAACTGGAATGTCTGCACTATCCGCTCAGGTGCGACGACGTCGTGGTATACGCCGCCAATGGCGAATTCGGTTCCGCGGCCGTCGCGGCTGACGTACCGGTAGGTGCCGCCCGGCCGGACATCCATCCGGTCCACGCTGTTCTCGAACTCGCTCGACCCCCACCAACGGACGAGCAGGTCCGGCTCCGTGCACGCCTTGAAGACCAGGTGGCGGGGGGCGTCGAAGACGCGCCTGATCACAATGCTCTGTCGGTCTGGCTCGGCGATGAACTCCACGCCCTCACTCCTCGGCTCCGGAAGGGTCGATGCCGCGTTTCGTCCCGTCTCCTCGGTGCGAAACCCGCTGGACGCTCCGAGCCTGCCAAGGAGGCCTGTCGCGACGGCTTCGCGGCACTGTCGCCTTTGGTGGGTGACAGTTTCCGACGCCCCTTCCCGCAAATAGTCGCAGCGGCAGGAATTGCATTCCCCGAAACGATGCGCGACTATGCCCGATAGAGATCCGGGCGCCGCCGGTGAAGCGACGCACATCGTCCTGCCAGGCGGCGGCGCACGAGCCGGCCCGGCGTTGGCCCGGGCCGGCACACCGCCGGAGCGGTACCGCTCCGCGCCTTTCGCCGCCTGTCATTTTCGCCGATCCGGGAGGACGCACCATGACGACGCTGCCATCGGTACGACTCGGTTCATCCCCGCTTACCGTCACCCGGCTCGGTCTCGGCACCTGGGCGCTCGGCGGTGATGGCTGGGCCTTCGGCTGGGGGCCGCAGGACGCCTCGGAGGCGATCGACACCATCCGGTACGCGGTGGAACACGGGGGCCTGAACTGGCTCGACACGGCACCGGTCTACGGCCTTGGGCAGGCGGAGGAACTGGTGGGTGAGGCGCTCGCCGATTTCCCCGAGGACGTCCGCCCGTACGTGTTCACGAAGTGCGGCGTGGTGTGGGGCGCAGACGCCGAGCCGGGCACCGTCGCCGGCCGGCGACAGAGCATCGAGCGTGAACTGGACGAGTCTCTCCGTCGGCTCCGGCTCGACTGCATCGACCTGTACCAGATGCACTGGCCCGCCACAGATGGAACTCCGCTGGAGGAGTACTGGCAGACCCTTGCCGACCTGCGTCAGAAGGGCAAGATACGGGCGGCGGGGCTGTCGAACCACCGCCTCGACGAACTGCAGCGGGCGCACGACGTCGCGCCGGTGGATTCGTTCCAGCCCCCGTTCTCCGCTCTTGCGCGAGGCGCTGCGGAGGAGATCGGTTGGTGTGCGTCGCACGGCGTGGGGGTCATCACCTACGGCGCGTTGGGTGCCGGGCTGTTGACCGGTGCGTTCACTCCCGAGCGAGCCGCTGCCCTGCCGCCCAGCGACTGGCGGTCCCGCGACCCCGGTTTCCGGGGGCATGGACTGGAGAAGACGATGCGGCTGACCCGCACCCTGGCGGATGTCGCCGCCGCGCACGGCGTCAGCACCAGCGCCGTCGCCATCGCATGGGTGCTGGAGTGCCGTGGCGTGACCGGCGCCATCGTCGGAGCGCGTCGACCCGAGCAGATAGCGGACTGGCGGGCGGCGGCGACGGTGCGGTTGTCGGCCGCGGATCTCGACAGGATCGCCGCCGTGATCCGACAGGAGGGCATCGGCTCCGGGCCGAGCCACCCGCGCACGGGAACGTGGAGCGCCTGACCGGGTGCGTCATGTCGTCGGGCGACGGTCGGCCTCTGACGGGACCGGCGGCGCTCGTCACCGAGGCCGCTCGCCGATCGTCCCCGCCGTGATCACAGCCACGGCGGGGACGACGGGGATCCGTGGTTCAGAGGGTGGTTTCGCCGTTGAGGCCGAAGAAGTCGTGCCATTTGGTGCTGGGGTTGAAGCCGGTGCCGGTGGAGAGTCCGACGTAGACGTCGTTGGTGGTGCCTTTGGTGAAGACGATGATGTCGTCTTTGTTGTCGCCGTTGACGTCGGCGAGGTAGGGGAATTCGCCGGTGAGGCAGAAGAAGTCGTGCCATTTGATGGTGGTGCCGGCGAACGATGTGCCGGTGGAGGTGGCGGCGTAGACGTCGGCGTTGGTGTTGCAGGTGAAGGTGACGATGTCGTCGCGGCCGTCGCCGTTGATGTCGCCGACGCG
>NZ_JBEYRY010000024.1:0-11162 GCF_040704175.1 Micromonospora sp. NPDC047812
CCGCAGCCTCCAAGAACTCCAACAACGCATCCTCGAACACGACGCCAAAATCCAAATCCCCGCACTGACCCACTGACCCACCACCACACCAGCCACGATCGCTTCCACGATTACCCGAGCGTGGACCAGTTACGGGCAACATCAGGGGCGCGCGCGGTCCGTGACGCCTGGCGCACCAGAGGCCGACGGCGATTCCTGCTCAGCGACCACAGCGAGGACGACATGGTGAACAAGTGCCCGGCGCACGGGCATCAGATGCTGATGGACGACGACTACTTCGCGAGCCCGTACGCGGCGTACGAACTCTACGCGTCACTGCACGAGAAGGGCGCCGTCCACCGGACCTGTCTCGACGACCACGGCCCCGTGTGGCTGGTGACCGGACACGCCGAGGTCTACTCCGCGCTGCGCGACAGGCGCCTCGCGCGGCCCCGCGAGTACAGCAACGGCGACTTCACCAGCAGGCGCTTCCCGGAGGGCGAGGCGACCGGGACGATCGTCACCCTCGACCCGCCGGAGCACACGCGGCTCAAGAAGATGATCAACTTCACCTTCCTCCCCCGCAACCTGGAGACCTTCCGCCCCCGCGTGCACCAGCTGGTCGAGGCCCGGCTGGATGCGATCGAGGCGGCGGGCGGCGGCGACCTGGTCGAGGACTACGCGGCCATCCTGCCGATCACGATCGTCTGCGACGTGCTCGGCATCCGCGAGGAGTACCGCAAGGACCTGAAGCACTGGGCGGACCTGGTGTTCAGCGGCGACAACGAGACCAACGCGATGGTCCGCACGAAGATGTCGCACTTCATGAACATGGTCCGCGAGGAGAAGACGAAGGAGCCCGGCGAGGACCTCTTCTCGTACTGGATCCACGCCAAGAACGCCGACGGCGAGCCCGAACTCAACGTCTACCAGGTGATGGCCCTGGCCCTGCTGACGATGCTGGGCGGGTACGACACCACCGCGGGCATGATCGGCCGGGGCGCGCTGGCGCTGCTGGACAGCCCGGAGACGCTGGAGCGGCTCCGCAAGGACCCGGACCTGTTCGACGTGGCCGTCGAGGAGCTGCTGCGCAAGCACGGCTCCGTGCACCACGGCTTCCGCCGCTTCGCCACCGAGGACCTGGAGATCGACGGCACGAAGATCGCCAAGGGCGAGACGGTGCTGCTGCACCTGACCGCGGCGGGCAACGACCCGAAGCGGTTCCCCGATCCGCAGGTGCTCGACATCGACCGCGAGGACAAGGGGCACGTGGCGTTCGGCGGCGGCCCCCACTTCTGCTCCGGTTCGGAGCTGGCCCGGATGGAGACGACCATCGCGCTGCGTCAGCTGTTCACCCGCTTCCCGAACATCAAGCTCGCCGCACCCCGGGAGTCGCTGAAGGTCCGGCGTACGCCGCTGGTGCCCGCACTGATCTCCCTCCCGGTCACGGTCTGAGCGCTCCCCTTCCCGGCCCGCATCGCAACTCCTGTCCGACAAGAGGTTGTTGAACCATGCCGCGTACCGATCTGCTCCGCCCCCTGCCCGAACTGCTCCGGACCAACGCCGAACGGTCCGGCACCCGGATCGCGTACGCCGACTCTCGGCGGAGCGTGACCCACGCGGAGCTGGCGGAACGGACAGCGCGGCTCGCCGGCCACCTCGCCGATCTCGGCGTGTGGCCGGCGGACCGCGTCGTCGTCCTGCTCGACGGCGTCGCGGCGGTGGAGGGCGTCCTCGCGGTCGTCCGGGCCGGCGGCATCGCCGTGCCGATGGACCCGGCCCTGGACGACGCCGAGCTGGCCCGGCTGGTCGAGGACGCGGGCGCCGACGCGGTGATCACCGACGCGGCCAACGCGGCGCGGGTGGCCGTGTCGGTCCTCGTCGTCGACGGAGGGTACGACGGCGAGGCGCACTCGTTCGAGGAGCTGGCGACGACCGACCCGTCGTCGCCGCCCCAGGACGACGCCGGCCTCGACGATTTGGCGTTCCTCACCTACACCGCGGGGACGACCGGCCCCCGCAAGGGTGTGCTGTCCACCCAGCGCAACGCGCTGTGGCCCGCCGCCGCGGCGGCGTACGTGGCCGGACTCGGCTGCACCGCGGACGACCGGGTGCTGTGGATGCCGCCCGTGCACGCCTGGTTCGGGCAGCTGCTCGCCGCCACCGCGGCGGGGGCGTCGGTACGGCTTGCGGGCGGCCTCTCCCCCGACGAGCTGCGGTCCGCGCTCGCCGCGCAGGGCAGCACCGTGCTGGTGGGCACCGGCCCGACGCACCGGGCCCTGCTGGACGCGCCGGGCCCGGCCCCGGAGGGCGTACGGATCGCGCTGGCCCTCGGCCCGGTGGACACGACGCTGCGCCAGCCCTTCGAGGCGGCGTTCGGCGCGCCGCTGCTCACCGGCTACGTGACCACCGAGACCTCCGGCCTGGTCGCGGTGAGCTGGCCGGACGGCGACGCCGAACGGCGCTGCCTGCCCCTGCCGGGGGCGAGCCTGCGGGTGGTCGATCCCGCATCGGGCGCCGACCTGGGCCCTGGCCAGGAGGGTGAGGTCTGGGTCAGCGGCCCGAACGTGATGGCCGGCGGCTACCACGACCGCGCCGCCGAGACGGCCGAGGCGCTGCGCGGGGGCTGGTACCGCACGGGCGACCTGGCCCGCCGCGACGACTCCGGGCACCTCGCGATCACCGGCCGGCTGACCGACGTGACCGAGGTCGGCGGCGAGCGGGTCCGGCTGGACCGCATCGACACCGTGCTGCGGACCGTGCCCGGGGTGCGCGACGCGGCGACCCGGCCCTCCTCGGACGGGCCCGTCGCGTACGTGGTCGGGTCCGAAGTGGACGCCGACCGCCTGCTGACGACGTGCCGCGCGGAACTGTCCGCCGCGGCCGTACCGGTCGAGACGTACCTGGTGCGCGAGATCCCGCGCACCGCCATGGACAGCCCCGCGCGCCACCGGCTGCCCGGGCTGCCCGGCCGCCTGCTCCGCGTGGCCGCGCCGCGGCACGACGCGCTGCACGCGCTCCACTGGGAGCCGGCGCCGACCGCCGATCACCCGGAGCAGGACGGCACGGACGCCACCGCGACCCGGCCGACCTGGTCGGTGGCGGGCCCGCCCGAACTCACCGCCGGCCTCGCCGGCGACGGACCCGCCGTCGACACCTACGCCGACCCCGCCGCGCTGGCCGAGCTGCTGACCCGGGTGCTCGACGAGGACCGGCCGGCGGATTCCCGGCTGGTCGTGCTGACCCGTGGCGCCGTCCACGGCGACGACGCCACGGATCCCCGGCGGGCCGTCGCGTGGGCGGTGGCGCGGGCCCACCAGCTGCGCCACCCCGACCGGCTCGTGCTGGTGGACGCCGACGAGGTCACCACGGACGTGCTGCGCGCCGCCGTGGCCTCCGGCGAGGACGTGCTCGCCGTACGCGCGGGCGAACTGCTCCTGCCGCGGTACGCGGCCGTCCCCACCCGGGCCGGCGGCGCACCGCAGTGGGGCACGGTCGCGCTCGTCGCCCGCTCGTACGACGCGGCGCTCGCCCGCCACCTCGTGGCGGCCCACGAGGTCCGCGACCTGGTCCTGGTGGGACCCGACGACGTTCCCGCCGACGCGGCGGCCGAACTGGCGGCGTACGGCGCCGGGGCGTCCGTGCACCCGGGCGTGCCGTTCGACCGGGATGCGCTGGCGGCCGTGCTCGGCGACCGACCGCTCACCGCCGTCGTGGCGGTGGACCTCACGACCGAGGAACTGCTGGCGCTGCACGAGGCGACGCCCGCGCACTCCGCCACCGCGCTCGTGCTGCTCACCGGCGGGCAGGACGCCGCCGCCACCGCCGTCGCCGACGCGCTGGTGCGGCACCGCCGCGCCCGCGACCTGCCCGGCGTCTCCGTGGCCTGGGCCGCTCCCGGCTTCGCCGAACTGCCGGTGGCGCGACGCACCGCCCTGCTCGACGCCGCGCTGACCGCGGGCGAGCCCTGCGTGGTCGCCGCGCGTCCCGTGGCGCCCGCCGAGGTCGACCCCGAGGGCACCCGGGCCGCCCTCACCGAGCGGCTGCTGGGCGTGCCGGAGCCCGACCGCCTCGGCCTGCTGCGCGACGTCGTACGGGCCGCCACGCGCGAGGTCCTGCGCGACCAGGCACCCGCGACGATCGAGGGCGAGACGCCGTTCCGCCAGCTCGGCTTCGACTCCCTCACCGCCGTACAGCTGCGGGGCCGGCTCTGCGCCGCGACCGGCCTGAACCTGCCGGCGAGCCTGGTCTTCGACTACCCGACCCCCGACATCGTCGCCGGCCACCTGCTGGACGCCCTGGGCCTCGGCGCGGCCGAGCCGGAGGCGACCGTCGCCGAGGCCCACGACGACGACGAACCCATCGCGATCGTCGGCATGGCCTGCCGCTTTCCCGGCGGCGTCACCTCCCCCGACGACCTCTGGCGGATCGTCGAGGGCGGCGTGGACGCCATCGGCGAATTCCCCACCAACCGCGGCTGGGACCTGGCGGCGCTCTTCGCGGGCGACGGGCCGGGCACGTGCAGCGCGACCGCCGGCGGCTTCCTGTACGACGCCGACGAGTTCGACGCGGAGTTCTTCGGCATCAGCCCCCGCGAGGCGCTGGCGATGGACCCGCAGCAGCGGGTGCTGATGGAGACCGCGTGGGAGGCGCTGGAGCACGCCGGCATCCCGCCGACCTCGCTGCGCGGCAGCGACACCGCCGTCTTCACGGGCCTGCACGTGCAGGACTACGGCCGGGCCGGGCACAGCGAGGAGGACGGGGTCGACGGCTTCCTCATCACCGGCACCCACGGCAGTGTGGCGTCCGGCCGGATCGCGTACGCCCTGGGCCTGGAGGGCCAGGCGATGACCGTCGACACCGCCTGCTCGGCGTCGCTGGTCGCCCTGCACCTGGCCGTCCGGGCGCTGCGCTCCGGCGAGTGCGCGATGGCTCTGGCGGGCGGGGTGACGGTGATGTCCGGCACGGACACCTTCACCGAGTTCTCCCGGCAGAACGGCCTCTCCCCCGACGGGCGGTGCAAGGCGTTCTCCGACGACGCCGACGGCACCGGCTGGGGCGAGGGCGCCGGCGTACTGGTCGTCGAGCGGCTCTCCGACGCGCGGCGCAACGGCCACCGCGTGCTCGCGGTGGTACGCGGCTCCGCCGTCAACCAGGACGGCGCCTCCAACGGCCTCACCGCCCCCAACGGCCCCTCCCAGCAGCGCGTCATCCGCGCCGCACTCGCCAACGCCGGCCTCACCCCCGACCAGGTCGACGCCGTCGAGGCACACGGCACCGGCACCACCCTCGGCGACCCCATCGAGGCCCAGGCCATCCTCGCCACCTACGGCCAGGACCGCGAACGCCCCCTCTGGCTCGGCTCCCTCAAGTCCAACATCGGGCACACGCAGGCCGCCGCCGGCGTCGGCGGCGTCATCAAGATGATCCTCGCCCTGCGCAACGGACTGCTGCCGCGCACGCTGCACGTCTCGGCGCCAAGCCGCAAGGTGGACTGGTCGGCCGGGTCGGTCTCGCTGCTGACCGAGCCGGTCGCGTGGCCCGCCGGCGACCGTCCGCGCCGCGCCGCCGTCTCGTCCTTCGGCATGAGCGGCACGAACGCGCACGTGATCATCGAGGAGCCGCCCGCCGCCGGTCCGGAGGCGGCCGCCACCCCGGACGCCACCGCCCCGGACGCCACCGCCACCACCGACACCGCCGCCGCCCCGGACGCCGCGCCGTCGGTGGTGCCGTGGCTGCTGTCGGCGCGCTCCGAGCAGGCGCTGCGGGAGCAGGCCCACCGCCTGCACGAGCACCTGACCGCCCGCCCCGACCTGGCGGTCGCCGACGTCGGCCGTTCCCTCGCCACCACCCGGGTCGCCTTCGGCCACCGGGCCGCCGTCACCGGCGCCACCCGGCAGGACATGCTGGACGGCCTCGCCGCCCTCGCCGCCGGCGGGAGTGCGCCCGACGTGCTGACCGGCACCGCCGGCTCCGGCGGACTGGCGTTCCTGTTCACCGGGACGGGCGCCCAGTACCTCGGGATGGGCACCGAACTCGCCGCCGCGTACCCCGTCTTCGCGAGCGCGTTCGACGAGGCCTGCGCCGAGCTGGACCGCCACCTGGACCGGCCGGTACGCGAGATCATCCGCAGCGACGACCTGCACCGGTTCGCGTACACGCAGCCCGCCCTGTTCGCCTTCGAGGTCGCCCTCCACCGGCTCGTCGAGTCGTGGGGCATCCGCCCCGGCTTCGTGGCCGGGCACTCCCTCGGCGAGCTCTCCGCCGCGTACGTCGCCGGGGTCTGGTCGCTCGCCGACGCCGCGAAGCTCGTCGCCGCGCGCGCCACCTTGATGGCGGCCCTGCCCCTGGGCGGCGCGATGGTCGCCGTGCAGGCCACCGAGGAGCAGGTCACCGGCTACCTGAGCGACCAGGTCGGCATCGCCGCCATCAACACCCCCACCGACCTGGTCATCTCCGGCGACGAGGCCGCGACGCTCGCCGCCGCCGAGCAGCTCGCCGCGCTCGGCCACAAGACCAAGCGGCTGCCGATCCCGCTGGGCGCGCACTCCCACCTGATGGACCCGATGCTCGACGCCTACCGCGCCGTCGCCGAGTCCATCACCCACCACGAACCCCGCATCGGCCTGATCTCCACCGTCGACGGACGACCCCTGCGCTCCACCCCCGAGCACTGGGTCGACCAGGTCCGCCGGGCCGTCCGCTTCCGCGACGCCGTCCAGCGGCTCACCACCGAGCACCACGTCGACACCTTCCTGGAGATCGGCCCCGACACCGTCCTGGCCACCACCACCGGCGACGCCACCGGCATCGCCACCATGCGCCGGGGACACCCCGAGACCCACACCCTCGCCCGGGCTGTCGGCCACCTCTTCACCACCGGCACCGCCCCCGACGCCGACCGTTACTTCACCGGCGCCCGGACCGTCGAGCTGCCGACGTACCCGTTCCAGCGGAGGTCGTACTGGCTGCGGCCCTCGGGCGGCGGCGACGTGGCCGCGGCGGGCCTCACCGCGGCGCGCCACCCGCTGCTCGGCGCGGTGCTGGGCGTCGTCGACACCGACCGGCTCGTGCTCACGGGACGGCTCTCCCTGCGCGAGCAGCCCTGGCTCACCGACCACGCCGTCCTGGACACCGTCCTGCTGCCCGGTACGGCGTTCCTGGAGCTGGCCGCGCACGCCGCCGAGCACACCGGCAGCGGCACGATCGAGGAACTCACCCTCCAGGCCCCGCTGACGCTGACCGAGCAGCAGCGGGTCAACATCCAGGTGTGGGTCGGCCGACCCGACGAGCAGGGCCGCCGCGAGTTCGGCGTGTACTCCCAGCCGGCCGGGCACACGCCGGGCGCGGAGTGGACGAGCCACGCGTCGGGCATGCTGGCCGACGCGCCGACGCCGGCCCCGGCCGTGGAGGAGTGGCCGCCGCCCGGCGCGGAGCCCGTCGACATCGGCGACTTCTACGGCTGGCTGCTGGCGCGTGGCTTCTGCTACGGCCCCGCCTTCCAGGGCGTGCAGGAGGTGTGGCGGCGCGGCGACGAACTGTTCGCCCGGGCCACCCTGCGCGCCGAGGACGAGCCGGCCGCCGTGCGCTACGGCGTGCACCCGGCGCTGCTCGACGCCGCCATGCACCCGCTCGTGCTGCACGTCGACGGCGGCGGGGACCCGGGGGGCCGGGCATGGCTGCCGTTCTCCTGGCGCGGGGTGCGGGTGCACCGCCGGGGGGCCTCGGCGGTGCGGGTCCGGCTGACCCCGGTCGGCGAGAACACCCTGCGGGTGAGCACCACCGACGACGAGGGCAACCCGGTGCTGAGCGCCGACGCGGTCGCGGTGCGCCCCGTCACGACGAGCGGACTGACCGGCGCGAGCGGCCCCAGCGCGGCCCTCTACCACACGGAATGGGTGCCGGTTACCGCCCCGACGGGCACCGGCACGCCCGACGTCGAGGTGTTCCGCGTCGAGGCAGGCGACACCGCCGACGCCGTACGGCGGTCCCTGCACCTCACCCTGGCGAGGGTCCAGGAGACGGCGGCCGGCACCGGGCGGCTGGCCGTGGTCACCCGCAGCGGGGATCTCGCGGGGGCCTCCGCCTGGGGTCTCGTCCGCTCCGCCCAGACCGAGCACCCGGACCGCTTCGTCCTCGTCGAGACCGACGGCACCGACAGGTCGGAGCGCGCCCTCGCCGCCGCGATCGCCACCGGGGAGCCGCAGCTCGCCGTCCGCGACGGGGCGCTGACCGTGCCGCGGCTCGCGCGGCACGCCTCCGCCGCCCCCGAGGGCGGGCTCTTCGACCCGGCCGGCACGGTCCTGATCACCGGTGGCACCGGTACGCTCGGCGCCGCGCTCGCCCGCCACCTGGTCACCCGGCACGGCGCGGAACACCTGCTCCTCGTCTCACGGCGCGGCGCGGACGCGCCCGGCGCCGCCGAGCTGACCGAGGAACTGGCCGCCCTCGGCGCCACCACGGTCGACGTCGTCGCGTGCGACACCGCCGACCGCGAGGCGCTGGCCACCCTGCTCGCCGGGCTCGCCCGGCCGCTGGCGGGGGTGGTCCACACCGCGGGCGTGCTCGACGACGGCATCCTGGAGTCGCTCACGCCCGAACGCCTGGACGCCGTCCTGCGGCCCAAGGTCGACGCCGCACTCAACCTGCACGAGCTGGCCGGCGACGTGGAGCTGTTCGTGCTCTACTCCTCCGTCGCCAGCGTCATCGGCACCGCCGGGCAGGCGAACTACGCGGCGGCGAATGCGTTCCTCGACGGCCTGGCCGCGCAGCGGCGGGCCGAGGGCCGCCCGGCGACCTCGCTGTCCTGGGGCCTGTGGGCGCAGGCCAGCGCCATGACCAGCCAGCTCGGCGAGACCGACCTGGCCCGCATCGCGCGCGGCGGGATCCTGCCGCACAGCGTCGAGGAAGGACTCGCGCTGTTCGACGCCGCGTGCCGCTCGGACGAGGCGCACCTGGTGCCCATCACGATCGACGTCGCCGCGGTACGCGCCGCGACGAACGCCGCGCCGCCGCTGCACGGCCTGGCCAGGGTGCCGCGCCGTCGGCAGGCCGCGACCCGGCCGGGCGCCACCGCCCTGGCCCGCGAGCTGGCCGGGCGCAGCGAACAGGAGCAGCGCGGGCTGCTGCTCGACATCGTGCGTACGCAGGTCGCCACCGTCCTCGCCCAGCCGGACGTGGACTCGGTCTCCGTGGCCGAACCGTTCCGTCAGCTCGGCTTCGACTCGCTGATGGCCGTCGAGTTGCGCAACCGGCTCAACACCGCGACGGGGCTGCGCCTGCCCGCGACGTTGACCTTCGACTACCCCACCCCGGAGGTCCTCGTCGAGTTCCTGCGCGGCGAGCTGGGCGGCCGCGAGGACGAGCCGCAGCCCGCCGTGGCGGCGGTCGCCGCCCGTCCCACCGACGAGCCCATCGCGATCGTCGGCATGGCCTGCCGCTACCCCGGCGGCGTCACCTCGCCGGACGAGCTGTGGCGGATGCTGGTCGAGGGCCGCGAGGGCATCACCGGCTTCCCGACCGACCGTGGCTGGCAGCTGGACACCCTGTTCGACCCCGACCCGGACACCCCCGGCACCAGCTACGTCGACCGGGGCGGATTCCTGCTCGACGCGGCCGGGTTCGACGCGGAGTTCTTCGGCATCAGCCCCCGCGAGGCGCTGGCGATGGACCCGCAGCAGCGGGTGTTCCTGGAGACCTGCTCGGCGGCGCTGGAGAACGCCGGCCTGCGACCGGACACGCTGCGCGGCTCACCCACCGGTGTCTTCGCCGGCCTCATGACGCACGACTACGCCGCCCGGTCGGGCGCCGTACCCGACGAGGTCGAAGGGTTCTGGGGCACCGGCACCGCCGGCAGCGTCGCCTCGGGCCGGGTGGCGTACACGTTCGGGCTGGAAGGGCCGGCGGTCACCGTCGACACCGCCTGCTCGTCGTCGCTGGTCGCCCTGCACCTCGCCGTGCAGGCGCTGCGCTCCGGCGAGTGCTCCCTCGCGCTCACCGGCGGCGTGACCGTCATGTCCACGCCGAGCCTGTACGTCGAGTTCTCCAAGCAGCGGGGCCTCGCCCGCGACGGCCGGTGCAAGTCGTTCGCCGCCGCGGCCGACGGCACCGGCTGGGCGGAGGGCGTCGGCGTACTCGTGGTCGAGCGGCTCTCCGACGCGCGGCGCAACGGCCACCGCGTGCTCGCGGTGGTACGCGGCTCCGCCGTCAACCAGGACGGCGCCTCCAACGGCCTCACCGCCCCCAACGGCCCCTCCCAGCAGCGCGTCATCCGCGCCGCACTCGCCAACGCCGGCCTCACCCCCGACCAGGTCGACGCCGTCGAGGCACACGGCACCGGCACCACCCTCGGCGACCCCATCGAGGCCCAGGCCATCCTCGCCACCTACGGCCAGGACCGCGAACGCCCCCTCTGGCTCGGCTCCCTCAAGTCCAACATCGGCCACGCGCAGGCCGCCGCCGGCGTCGGCGGCGTCATCAAGATGATCCTCGCCCTGCGCAACGGACTGCTGCCCCGCACGCTGCACGTCGACGAGCCGTCCCCGAAGGTCGACTGGTCGGCGGGCTCCGTCGCGCTGCTGACCGAGCCCGCCGAGTGGCAGCCGAACGGCCACCCGCGCCGCGCGGGGGTCTCCTCGTTCGGCGTCAGCGGCACGAACGCGCACGTGATCATCGAGGAGCCGCCCGCCGAACCGGAGGGCGCCGACGCCGGCACGCCGCCGCCGGCGCTGCCGTGGCTGCTGTCCGCCCGCTCGGAGCAGGCCCTGCGGGAGCAGGCCCGTCGCCTGCACGACCACCTCGCGACCCGGCCCGAACTGCCGGACGCCGACGTCGCCCGCTCCCTCGCCGCCCGGGTCCGGTTCACGCAGCGGGCGGCCGTCGTCGGGACCGACCGGCGGGAACTCCTCGACGGCCTCGCCGCGCTGGCCGCCGGCCGGGAGGCCGCCAACCTGGTCACCGGCACCCCCGGAGCCGGCAGGTTGGCCTTCCTGTTCACGGGGCAGGGGGCGCAGCGGTTGGGCATGGGCGCCGAACTCGCCGCCGCGTACCCCGTCTTCGCCGCCGCGTTCGACGACACCTGCGCCGCCCTGGACAAGCACCTCGACCGGCCACTGCGCGAGGTCATCGACACCGACGAGCTGCACCAGACCGGCTACACCCAACCCGCCCTGTTCGCCTTCGAA
>NZ_JBEYRY010000025.1:0-9991 GCF_040704175.1 Micromonospora sp. NPDC047812
CGCAGACGGTGCAGGTGTCGGCGTACCCGGACCACTACGCCCAGTGGGAGCAGCAGGCCGCCGACCTCGTCGCCGAGCACTGGAACAGCTGACAACACTGAATGAACGCCGCCTGGCCGGCACCCCACCCGGGGTGCCGGCCAGCCGCATTCCGGGTGGCGGAGCCGGGCGGACCGGGGACGGCGCGGCCGTCGCGCCTCGACCAGTACGGCGAGCCGCTAACCTTCACCGGCGGTGGCCGAGGGCGACGTCGACCAGGGCCGCGACCAGCGCGAGGGCGATCACGCCGGCGGCCAGCAGCAGCGAGTGCCGGAAGGCGAGCGAGAAGTCGCCACCGCTGGCGGCCAACGAGGAGAAGAAGACCGAGCCGACGGCGGCGATCCCGGCGGCGGAACCGATCCGCTGGCCGGTCTGGAGCATGCCCGCCCCGCTGCCCGCCTGCCGCACCGGCACCTGGGACAGGGTCAGCGTCTGGTTCGGCGCGATCACCAGGCCGCTGCCCAGCCCGGCCGCCAGCAGGGGGGCCGCGGTCAGCCACGGCACGGCGGCGCCTTTCGGGGCCAGGTCGAGCACGACGACCACCGCTACGAGCCCGACCACCACGGTGAGCAGTCCGACCGCGACCAGGGGGCGCCCGAAGCGGTTGACGATCCGGCCACCGAGCGCGGACGCCGCGGCCGAGCCCAGCGCGAACGGGGTGATGGCCAGGCCGGCGACAAGCGCGCTGTAGCCGAGGCCGTTCTGCAGGTAGAGCGTGAAGATGAAGAAGATCGCGGTGAACCCGCCGAAGTAGACGAGCGCGATCAGCGACCCGAGGGTGTACGACCGGAAGCCGAACAGCCGCAGGTCGAACAGCGGTTCCTGGCGCCGGCCGTACCACCGCTCCCACGCCCCGAAGCCGGCCAGGGCGAGCAGCCCCGCCGGAACGAGCAGCCACTTCGCCGGGCCCCGCCAATCCTGCTGCACCAGCGGCAACAGCACGAGCAGCACTCCGACGCCGAGCAGCAGCACCCCGACGGGGTCCAGCCGCCGGTGGTCCCGTGGGCCGGCCGGTCGGCCGGGGAGCAGCCGCCAGCCGAGGACCACCGCGAGAACGCCGACCGGCACGTTGACGAAGAACACCCACCGCCAGCCGTGCGCCTCGCCGCCGATGGCGATCAGCAGGCCGCCGAGCAGCGGGCCGACGGCCGTGGAGATGCCGATGGTGGCGCCGAGCAGCCCGAACGGGCGACCCCGCTCCGGCCCCTGGAAGAGTTCCTGGATCAGCCCGGTGACCTGTGGGTTGACCACCCCGGCGGCGGCACCCTGGAGCAGCCGGGCCGCGATCAGCCACCCGGGCGAGGCGGCCAGCCCGGCCAGGGCGCTGGCCAGCGTGAACAGGGCGATCCCGAAGACGAACGCGCTTCGTCGGCCGCGCGCGTCGCCGAAGCGGCCGGCGGAGACCAGCACCAGCCCGAACGTCAGGGCGTACCCGGAGAGCACCCACTGCAGGTCGCTGGGGGAGGCCCCGAGGGCGCGGTCGATCGACGGGACGGCGACGTTGACGATGCTCACGTCGAGCAGCGTCATGAAGGCGGCGACCAGCCCGACCGCGAGGGCCTGCCAGCGGCGACGGTCGTCCGGCGGCGCGGTGGCGTCGACCGGTGGCGGTGTACCCGCCGGGCTCATCGTGGCTCCCGTGGACCGGTGATCGGGCATCGTCGAGCGCTACCCCGGTCCCCGGGAGGCGAACCATCGCGAGGCGCCCGGCGGCTCACGCCATCTGGCGGGCGCAGAACCGGGGCCCGAAGTCCAGCCCGGCCATCGGCGAGTCCTCGCGGTGCAACAGGTTCTTCTCGGTGAGCTGGTGCAGCGGCGCCCGCAACTGCTCCTCGGTGAGCCCGGCCTCCTCGGCGATCAGGTCCGGGTACGGCACCTGTCCCCGGGCCTCCAGCGTCGCGACCGCGTCGTACACCTTCTCCTCGACATCCGACAGTTGCACCTGCCGCATGGCCTTTCCTCCTTCGCCTGTCCCGCCCCTGCGCGGGCGGTCACGCCGCGCGGTTACCCGGTGGACGGGCGAAGATGCCCACCCGATCGGGCGGTGCCGCGTGGCCGCGCCGTCGGCGCCGGACGCCGCGGCTTGCCCTAGGCTGCACCAGTGATCGTCTGGGATCTCGCCGTCGTCGGCGCCGGCCCCGCCGGGCTCTCCGCCGCCCACGCCGCCGCCCGCGCGGGCGTGCGCACGCTGGTCGTGGAACGCGCCGCGCATCCGCGTTACAAGACCTGCGGGGGCGGTCTGATCGGCACCTCGCTCGCGGCGGTGGCCGGTCGGATCGAGGTGCCCGCGCACGACCGGGTCGACCGGGTGACGTTCACCCGGGACGGGAGACGCGGGTTCACCCGTCGCCATCCCGGCGGTCCGCTGGTGAGCATGGTGCGCCGGGAGGAGTTCGACGACCGGCTGCGTGCCGCCGCGGTCGCCGCCGGTGCCGAGGTGCGCGAGCGCGTCGCGGTCCGCGCGGTCGAGCAGGACCCCGACGTCGTACGCCTCAGACTCGCCGACGGGGACACCGTCCACGCGCGGGCGGTGGTCGGGGCGGACGGCTCCTCGGGAGTGACCGCCCGGCACGTGGGGGTGCGCCACCGGCAGGTGGACCTGGGGCTGGAGCTGGAGCTGCCCGTGCCGCCGGAGGAGCAGGCCCGCTGGCGGGGCCGCCTCCTGCTGGACTGGGGTCCGCTGCCCGGCTCGTACGCCTGGGTCTTCCCGAAGGGCGACCGGCTGACGGTCGGGGTGATCGCCGCCCGGGGCGAGGGAGAGCGGACCAGGGCCTACCTGCGCGGGTTCGTCGACCGGCTGGGCCTGTCCGGGGTGGAGCCGGCGCACGACTCCGGCCACCTGACCCGCTGCCGGACGGAGGATTCGCCGCTGCGTCGGGGCCGGGTGCTGGTCGCGGGCGACGCGGCGGGACTGCTGGAGCCGTGGAGCCGGGAGGGGATCAGCTACGCGCTGCGGTCCGGCGAGCTGGCGGGCGCGGCGGTCGCCGCGGGTGACCTGGCGGGCTACGAGGGCGCGGTCGCCCGGGACCTGGTGCCGTCGATGCGCGCGGGGCACCGGCTGCTCGACGTGTTCGCCCGGCGGCCCGGAGTCTTCCACGCGTTGCTGGCCACGCCGCCGGGCTGGCGGATGTTCGTGCGGTTCTGCCAGGGCCGGGCGAGCTTCGACGAGACGTTGCGCCGCGCTCCCGTGCGGGCGGCGCTGGCGCTGCTGGACCGGCCGACGGGCGGCTGAACCCCGGCCGGTGCGCCGAGGAGGGTGGCAGGTCTCCCGCGACCCACGGGCGTGCTCCGCCTTTCGCCCAGGATCCTAGGATGCCTTGGCGGTGGTGTCCGCCGTCACGACCACGGACAATGAGGGGCGTCGAGGGAGAGAAGTGATGGCCGAGGACCGCTCCGGACCGTCGTTCACCGACGACGACTACCGCTTCCTGCGGCACGTGCGCTTCGGCGAGCTGCCGCCCGCCGTCAGCCCGGAGGAGCGGACCGCGCTGACCGAGACCGATCCGCGGCGGGACCAGCCGGATCCGGGCGACGAGCGGGACCGGTGGGACCTGCGGCACGGGGCCTGACGCCGTGCTCGGGGAGCTGCGCCGCAGCTCCCCGACGGTTCCCGCCGGTTCTTCGTGCGGCGCTTCCCGACGGGGCGAAACCCGGAGGAGCGGGAGCACCGGCGCTGTTAACCTTGCCGTCATGGCACGAGGTATCTGGTCGCAGAAGGTCCGCTCCGTCCGCTGACGGCGGCGCTGCTCTCTGCTGAATCCGCGCTCGCCGTCCCGGTTCCCGCCGGGCGGTCGCTCGCTGCTGCCCGGCTCCACCACGAGCTGCGGAGCACCCATGAACCTCACCCCGACCTCCGAAACCATGTCCCTGCCCGCCATGGCGGGCGGTGCCGCGCACGTCCGCGCCCACGGCGTCACCGTCGTCCGCGGCTCCCGGCGCGTCCTGAACGACGTGTCGGTGACCGTCTCCGCCCGGTCCCGGGTCGCCGTCGTCGGCGAGAACGGCCGTGGCAAGACGACGCTGCTGCACGTTCTCGCCGGCCTGATCTCGCCCGACGAGGGCACCGTGCACCGGGCCGGCACGATCGGCCTGGCCCGTCAGGAGTTGTCCGCGCGCGACGGCGAGACCGTCGGCACCCTGACGTCCGCGGCGCTGGCCGCGTCGCTCGCGGCCCTCGCCGCGCTGGACGAGGCGTCGCTCGCCGTGGTCGCGGGCGATCCCGGCGCCGACGACCGCTATGCCGCCGCACTCGAGGCCGCCACCGGGCTCGACGCGTGGGACGCCGAGCGCCGCATCGATGTCGCCCTCGAGGCACTCGGCGCGTGCACGGACCGCGACCGGGCGTTGTCGCAGCTCTCGGTCGGGCAGCGCTACCGGGTGCGGCTGGCCTGCCTGCTCGGCGCGCGGCACGACGTGCTGCTGCTCGACGAGCCGACCAACCACCTCGACGCCGACGGGCTCGACTTCCTGACCCGCCGGCTGCGCGAGCACGAGGGCGGCCTCGCCGTCGTCAGCCACGACCGGGCGCTACTGCGCGACGTCGCGGACCGGTTCCTCGACCTCGACCCGACCCGCGACGGGACGCCGCGCCTGTACGCCGGCGGCTATGACGCCTGGCAGGACGCCCGGCACCGCGAACGCGAGTCCTGGGAGCAGGACTACGAGGAGCAGCAGGCCGAGCACCAGCGGCTGCAAGACGCGGTGTCCAAGGCGCGCAACCGGCTCTCCACCGGTTGGCGGCCGGACAAGGGGACCGGTAAGCACCAGCGCCAGTCCCGCGCGCCGGGCGTCGTGCAGGCTCTGCGCCGGCAGCAGGACGCCCTGCGGGCGCACCGGATCGACGTGCCGGAGCCGCCGCCGGCCCTGCGGTGGCCCGACCTGGGCGTCCGGCCAGGCGCGCCACAGTTGCGGGCGTACGGCGTCGCCGTCGACGGGCGCCTGGCCGGACCGGTCGACCTCTCCCTCGACGGCGGCGACCGGCTGCTGGTCACCGGGGCGAACGGTGCCGGAAAGTCCACGCTGCTCGCGGTGCTGGCCGGCGCGCTCCGGCCCACGCGGGGACGCGTCTGGACGGCGAAGGAGGCCCGGATCGCCCTGATCGACCAGGAGACCGCCGGGCACGACCCCGGCCTCACCGCCCGGGAGGTCCACGCCCGTCACGTCGGGCGGCTGGTGGCCGGCGGGGCGCTCCGCGACGCCGACGCCGTCCCGCTCGGGGCCCTCGGGCTGCTGGACTCCGACGCGATGCGCACGCCGGTCGGGCGGATGTCGCAGGGGCAGCAGCGGCGCCTCGACCTGGCGTTGGCGCTGGCCGGGCGGCCCGGGCTGATCCTGCTCGACGAGCCGACCAACCATCTGTCGTCGGCGCTGGTCGACGAGCTGACCGCCGCGATCCGCGCCACGAGTGCCGCCGTCGTGGTCGCCACGCACGACCGGCAGCTGCTGCGGGACCTCGCCGACTGGCCGCGCCTGGAGATCGGGGGTCGGGCCGCCGCCCACGAACGACGGTGAACCCGGCCCCGCCGCGCCGGCCCGGCCCACCGCCACGTCGCGTACGGGCCGGCGCGGCCGCGGCGGGCACCGGGACGGGCCGTGGGCGGGATCGCCCACGGCCCGTCCCGGTGATCGGGATCAGAAGACCGGCACGCCCTCGCGTACGAGCCGCCAGTTCGGCTGGTAGAAGTCCGCCGGGTCGATGGTGCCCTTGGCCTGCGCCCAGTCGATCAGCAGCTGACGGATCTCCTGCTGCTCGTTGTAGACCTGGGTCTTCACGATGCCGGGGAAGTTGCCGCCGCCGCTGCGCCGGTAGTTGTTCACCGCCACCACGAACTGCGCGTTGTCCGCCACCGGCGTGTCGGTGCCGGGCAGCACCAGGCGGGTGACGCGCTGACCCACCGGCCTGGAGATGTCGATGTCGTACTCCAGGCCGGAGAAGACGTCGTAGTTGTAGTCCGGCACGGCCGGGTCGCTGATCGCGGCCGGGTCGACCGGGGCGCCGGGGGCGAGGGTCCGGAAGTACTTCGCCGAGTACTCCAGGTAGGTGCGTACCTCCGCGCCGCTGAGCACGACCGCCTCGAGGGTGTTGTCGAAGACGTACAGCCCGGCCACGTCGCGGATCTTCACGTCGCCGGCGGGGAAGACCGCGGTCCGGCTGAACGGCGCCGCGATCGACAGCACCGGCAGGTCCGCGTACGAGGTGCCGGCCAGCGCCTGGCCGACGACCTCGGTCTGCACGTGGTTGATGAAGTCCAGGATCGGGGTGTCCCGGTAGCGGCTCTCCGCCGCCGACAGCTGGACGGTGGAGCGGGCCACGACCTGGTTGACGTACGCCACGGTCTTCTGGTGCTGCGCCCGCACGGCGGCGAGGACCTTCGGGTCCTCGGCCACGGTGTTGGTGTTCAACAGGGCGGCGGTCTTCTTGGTGATCTTCCAGCGGCCGCGCTCGCGGGCGAGGGTGAAGTCCATCCGGCTCAGCCGCTGGCCCCACTTCGACGGCTCGGTGAGCAGCACCTGCTCGCCGGTCCGCTCGTTGGTCACGAACTTCTCCGCGACCTCGGCGTGGGCGTGACCGAACAGGATCGCGTCGATGCCGGGGACCTGCTGGGCGATCAGCGCCGTCGGGTTCTCGATCGGCAGCTCCGGGCCGTAGCTGGAGGTGCCGCTGTCGCCGCCGTGGGCGGAGATCAGCACGATGTCGGCGCCGCGCGCCCGCATGATCGGCACGTACTTCGCGGCGGTGGCGATCATGTCGTCGAACCGCAGCTTGCCCTCGACGTTGGCCCTGTCCCAGATCGCGCTGCCCGGATTGGTCAGGCCGAGGATGCCGACCCGCAGCGGCGGTGCGGCGAAGCCGACGGAGACCTTCTTGATGACGTACGGCAGGAAGGCCGGCTTGCCGGTGGCGACGTTGACGGCGTTCGCGGCCAGCGCCGGGAAGCCCAGCTGCGAGATCCACTTCGCCAGCAGCGGCAGGCCGTAGTTGAACTCGTGGTTGCCCAGCGTCACGGCGTCGTAGCCGAGCACGTTCATCGCGTTGGCCATCGGGTGCGTCGCACCGGTGGTGGTGATCGGCTCCTGCTTGGCGTAGAAGGTGGCCAGCGGCGTGCCCTGGATCGTGTCGCCGGCGTCCAGCACCAGCGTCGCCCGGCCCCGCCGCTCGGCGCGGATCTGCGTGACCAGCGCGGCCAGCTTGGCGACGCCCACGTCGTTGTGCTTGCTGTCGTCGTACTCGGCGTCGGAGTAGTAGTCCCAGTTGTAGACGTTGCCGTGGGTGTCCGAGGTGCCGAGGATCGTGAGGTCCCAGGTCCGCGACCGGGCCGCGCCGGCCGCCTGGGCGGGGGTGGCGGCGATCAGCGGGACGCTCGCCGCCGCGGCCGCGGCGGCGAGCACCGTCCGACGCGACGGGCCGGAGGGAGAGGTCATGAGGTGCCCTTCCATGGGGGTTCTGGGCGCCCGATGAGCGCCGAGCGCACCATAAACGAGCGGCGGTCACTCCTGCCACAGCAGCCCGGGGTGTTTCATCACACCGGCCCACCCGGACCTGTCCGTGTAACACCGTGCCGGTCGTTTCCGCTTGCCGCCGCAGGGTACGGCGTGGGAGACCCAGACCCGACCGGTGCGCGAGGAGACGTCGGTGAGCGAGGACCAGCACACCCAGCAGGACCCCACCAGCCAGTACGGCCAGCAGGAGGGACAACCGAAGCAGCAGCAGACGCCGCCCGGCTCGACTCAGGAGATGACCCCGAAGCCGGACCACGGCGAGGAGTCGTACCGCGGCAGCGGCAAGCTCGACGGCCGGCGGGCGGTGATCACCGGTGGCGACTCCGGCATCGGCCGCGCGATCGCCATCGCGTACGCCCGGGAGGGCGCCGACGTGCTCATCTCCTACCTCAGCGAGGAGGAGGACGCCGACGCCCGGGAGACCGTCCGGCTGGTCGAGGAGGCCGGCCGCAAGGGCATCGCGGTACGCGGCGACATCACCGACAAGGGGCACTGCCAGGAGCTGGTCGATCGGGCCGTGCGCGACCTCGGCGGGATCGACGTCCTGGTCAACAACGCGGCCTACCAGATGGCACAGGACAAGGGCATCCTCGGCATCAGCGACGAACAGTTCGACCGGGTGCTGAAGACCAACCTCTACGCGATGTTCTGGCTCTGCCGGGCGGCCGTGCCGCACATGGCCGAGGGTTCGGCGATCATCAACACCTCGTCGATCCAGGCGTTCGACCCCTCGCCGCAGCTGCTGGACTACGCCACCACCAAGGCCGGGATCGCGAACTTCACCAAGGCGCTCGCCGCCGACCTGGCCGAGCGGGGGATCCGGGTGAACGCGGTGGCGCCGGGCCCGATCTGGACGCCGCTGATCCCGGCGACGATGCCGAACGAGAAGGTCGAGAAGTTCGGCCAGGACACCCCGGAGGGACGCCCCGGTCAGCCGGCCGAGCTGGCCCCGGCGTACGTCTTCTTCGCCTCCCAGGAGTCCAGCTACGTCACCGGCGAGATCCTCGGCGTCACGGGCGGCCGCCCCACGAAGTAACCCGCCCCGCCCCCGCCCCTGGCCCCACCGCCGCGCCCCTGGCCCCGTGCCCTGGCCCGCGCCCTGGCCCGCGTCGATCATGCACTTGTGGTGCCCCGCGAAAGGCAAGGATCGCCACTTTCCGCCCACCGGAAGTGCATGATCGACGCGGGAGATGGGGGTGGGGTGGGAGGGTGGGGGTCAGCGGGGCCAGGAGGTCAGGCGGGTGCGGACCTGGGCGATGGCGGCGGGGTCCAGGCCGTAGCGGGCGAACCGGCGGTCGGGCAGCCGGTCCAGGTAGCGGCCGGCGGCGCGGACGTCGTCCTCGTCCAGGGCCGGGTCGAGCTGGCGGGCCAGTTCCAGCAGCTCCGCCACGTCGTGGTGCTCCAGGGCCGCCGCGACGTCGATGTAGTCCCGGACCTCCCGCCGGTTGACCAGGGCGGCGGTCTTGTTCGCCATCAGGTCCCGCACGTCCATCACCGGGCCGAGGTCCATCACCACGGGGCTACGGTGCCGGTCGAGGCGGGCCAGGCTGAGCCGGATGAGCCGCCCGTCCCGGCTCACCACGAAGTCCCTCAGGTCCCGGTCGAAGCCGTCGAACAGCTCGGCCAGTTCGCTGTCGGGATCGGCGTCGGTCACCTCGAACCCGGCCCGCTCCAGCGCCGCACGCACCCCGTCCGCCGCCGCGGCGGCAGCCCCCTCCACGTCCGCGAACAGGTCCACGTCCTCCGTCGGGCGGGTCACCAGCCCGTGCGCGGCCCAGGCCACCCCGCCGCCGAGCACGAACCGGTACGGCCCGGCAGCCGACAGGGCCACCCGGGCCACCTCGCGATAGAACTCGTGCGGGTGCGCGGTGCTCACGCCGTGCGTAGCCCCCGGTGGCGGCTCTCCCACGCCTGGCGTACGCCCCGGGGCAGGTTGAGCAGCCGCCACACCCGGCGCAGTGTGCGCCCGTTGATGAGCAGCCGGAGATCCTCCGCGCGGGTGGTCTCCCGCAGCACGTTCTCGTACATCCAGAGCAGCTCGTCCGGGTCGCCCAGGTCGAACGTGCGGTCGGCGTTCCACATCAGCCGCACCGGCAGCTCCACCACGCCACGGGTGGGGCCGGTCAGCTCGGTCAGGGTGCGGGCCACCACGGCGGGCCGGCCCGGACGGGCCAGGTGGGCCGCGCGGGTCGGAGCGGGGGAGAGGGCCTGCATGCTGTCAGGGTAACCCCAGGTCGGGCCGCCGGGGATCGCGGTTTCGCCGGTGTCGCGGCGTGGCGGGCGCGGTCGGGACGGTTTTCGCGTTCCTTCGGCGTCGGTTCATGCGGGTCGCCGTGGCCGGGTTCGACGTGGTCGTCGTGATGGTTGTCGCGGAGTGGGTGGGGGTGTGGCCGGCCGTGCCCGGCTCCGGGCGGTCAGGCTTGATCCCTGCGCCGGGCACGGCGGGCCACAC
>NZ_JBEYRY010000025.1:10001-10997 GCF_040704175.1 Micromonospora sp. NPDC047812
GGTTGCCGCTCTTCAGCCACGGCTCCAGCGGCTTGAACGCGCTGTTCAGCTTGAAGCCGCGGCCCACCGCCAGGGAGTCGTCGCCGGGCACGGCGGGCCACACCCCCGGAACACCACGAAGGGCACCCCGGCCAGCCGCCGGAGATCAACTCGCCCCGTCGGTGCCCACTCTCGCGTTCGTCCGCTGCGGGACCGGTGCGGCGGCGGCCTCGACGAGCGTGGCTCGACGTGCCGCGCCGTTCGTCGGGTCGATCATGCAGTTGTGGTGGGCGTCGTGCCCTGGATTGCACCTTCTGTGGGGCGCCACAACTGCATGATCGACGCCGCCTGCCCTGGCAGGCGCGAGATCTTGGTAGGTAAGGGCCCTCTGAGGGGCGTTTGCCTACCAAGATCTCGGAGGTGTGGTCGGTGCCGGTGCGCCGGTTGTCCGGTTTCGGGACTGTCGTCCGGGGGGTGTCGGTGGTTGATCACCCTTGTGCGCGTGTGTTGAGGCGTGGTGTCCGGTTCGGGGGTGTGATCGGGGGCATCGTGGGGGCGGAATCGTGGCGGGGGTGGGGTCGTTACACCCTGCGTACGACCGAGCAAGGCAGGGCCGCGCCGCCCGGCAGGATGGTGTGCCGTGGTCCCGGAATGATGGCGGGCCGGTGGTCGTTACACATGGTCCGGCCGACGCGAGGACATCCCCCCTGCCCCGCGCGCAAGCCGACGTGAGGCCCCGCCTCGCGTAACAGCCCGGTACCTTCCGACCCGCACAGGTCGGACAACCGGCCGGTAGGGCCGATCTGATCTTTCCTCCGGTACGACGCCGGAGATCCCCTCCAGTTCCTGCTGGAGTTTCCCCCTTGAGTTCCTTGGGCGCCGGACGGTGCTTGCACCTGCGTGAGCCGATCCCCCTCGGTGTGTGGGTGCCAACCCCCGAATGGAGCATCTGCGATGAACACGATTCTGCGTAAGAGCGTTCTTGGTGTTGCTGGTCTGGCGTTTGCCGGTGGTGTG
>NZ_JBEYRY010000026.1:0-1724 GCF_040704175.1 Micromonospora sp. NPDC047812
TTGTCCGGCGGTGTCCTACTCTCCCACACCCTCCCGAGTGCAGTACCATCGGCGCTGGAGGGCTTAGCTTCCGGGTTCGGAATGTAACCGGGCGTTTCCCCTCCGCCATGACCGCCGTAACTCTATCGACATGTCAAACAACACCACACACGTGTGGTCTGTTGTTCGTTCATCGAGAGTTGCACAGTGGACGCGTAGCAGCTTAGTAGTCAAGTCCTCGGCCTATTAGTACCGGTCAACTGAACCCGTTACCGGGCTTACATTTCCGGCCTATCAACCCAGTCGTCTAGCTGGGGGCCTTACCCCACCAAGGTGGGTGGGATACCTCATCTTGAAGCGAGCTTCCCGCTTAGATGCTTTCAGCGGTTATCCCTTCCGAACGTAGCTAACCAGCCGTGCCCCTGGCGGGACAACTGGCACACCAGAGGTTCGTCCGTCCCGGTCCTCTCGTACTAGGGACAGCCCTTCTCAAGTATCCTACGCGCACGGCGGATAGGGACCGAACTGTCTCACGACGTTCTAAACCCAGCTCGCGTACCGCTTTAATGGGCGAACAGCCCAACCCTTGGGACCTGCTACAGCCCCAGGATGCGACGAGCCGACATCGAGGTGCCAAACCATCCCGTCGATATGGACTCTTGGGGAAGATCAGCCTGTTATCCCCGGGGTACCTTTTATCCGTTGAGCGACACCGCTTCCACTCGCAAGTGCCGGATCACTAGTCCCGACTTTCGTCCCTGCTCGACCTGTCAGTCTCACAGTCAAGCTCCCTTGTGTACTTGCACTCAACACCTGATTGCCAACCAGGCTGAGGGAACCTTTGGGCGCCTCCGTTACCCTTTAGGAGGCAACCGCCCCAGTTAAACTACCCACCAGACACTGTCCCTGAACCGGATAACGGTCCGAAGTTAGATACCCAAATCAACCAGAGTGGTATTTCAAGATTGCCTCCACCCATACTGGCGTATGGACTTCACCGGCTCCCACCTATCCTACACAAGCTAATTCGGATACCAATGTCAAGCTATAGTAAAGGTCCCGGGGTCTTTCCGTCCTGCCGCGCGTAACGAGCATCTTTACTCGTAATGCAATTTCGCCGGGCCTGTGGTTGAGACAGTGGGGAAGTCGTTACGCCATTCGTGCAGGTCGGAACTTACCCGACAAGGAATTTCGCTACCTTAGGATGGTTATAGTTACCACCGCCGTTTACTGGCGCTTAAGTTCTCCGCTTCGCCCCGAAGAGCTAACAGGTCCCCTTAACGTTCCAGCACCGGGCAGGCGTCAGTCCATATACATCGAATTACTTCTTCGCATGGACCTGTGTTTTTAGTAAACAGTCGCTTCCCCCTGCTCTCTGCGGCCATACAACGCTCCACCCGCGTGGGGCTTCACGTCTCCGGCCCCCCTTCTCCCTAAGTTACGGGGGCAATTTGCCGAGTTCCTTAACCACAGTTCGCCCGATCGCCTCGGTATTCTCTACCTGACCACCTGTGTCGGTTTGGGGTACGGGCCGCTAAGAACTCGCTAGAGGCTTTTCTCGGCAGCATAGGATCACTGACTTCACCTGAATCGGCTCGGCATCACGTCTCAGCCTTCATGTGTTGCGGATTTGCCTACAACACGGCCTACACGCTTACCCCGGCACAACCACCGGCCGGGCTCAGCTACCTTCCTGCGTCACCCCATCGCTTGACTACTACCCGCCAGGTTCCCACGCTCCCCCG
>NZ_JBEYRY010000026.1:1820-3589 GCF_040704175.1 Micromonospora sp. NPDC047812
CCGAGTTCGGGTGGTTAGCACAACGAGGTTCATCAGGGACGCTCTTTCGCGGGTACGGGAATATCAACCCGTTGTCCATCGACTACGCCTCTCGGCCTCGCCTTAGGTCCCGACTCACCCAGGGCGGATTAGCCTGGCCCTGGAACCCTTGGTCATCCGGCGGAAGGGTTTCTCACCCTTCTTTCGCTACTCATGCCTGCATTCTCACTCGTGCCGCGTCCACAACTGGGTCACCCCGCTGCTTCACCCCCGGCACGACGCTCCCCTACCCATCCACACACCTGCACAAGGAATCAAGTCCAAGCGAGGTAAAAATGTGAATGCCACAGCTTCGGCGGTGTGCTTGAGCCCCGCTACATTGTCGGCGCGGAACCACTTGACCAGTGAGCTATTACGCACTCTTTAAAGGGTGGCTGCTTCTAAGCCAACCTCCTGGTTGTCTATGCGACCCCACATCCTTTTCCACTTAGCACACGCTTAGGGGCCTTAGCTGGTGATCTGGGCTGTTTCCCTCTCGACTACGAAGCTTATCCCCCGCAGTCTCACTGCCGCGCTCTCACTTACCGGCATTCGGAGTTTGGCTGATTTCGGTAAGCTTGTGGGCCCCCTAGACCATCCAGTGCTCTACCTCCGGCAAGAAACACGCGACGCTGCACCTAAATGCATTTCGGGGAGAACCAGCTATCACGGAGTTTGATTGGCCTTTCACCCCTAACCACAGGTCATCCCCCAACTTTTCAACGTTGGTGGGTTCGGCCCTCCACGCGGTCTTACCCGCGCTTCAGCCTGCCCATGGCTAGATCACTCCGCTTCGGGTCTAGGACACGCGACTGAACGCCCTATTCAGACTCGCTTTCGCTACGGCTCCCCCACACGGGTTAACCTCGCCACATGCCACTAACTCGCAGGCTCATTCTTCAAAAGGCACGCCGTCACCCCGCAAGGCTCCGACGGATTGTAGGCGAACGGTTTCAGGTACTATTTCACTCCCCTCCCGGGGTACTTTTCACCATTCCCTCACGGTACTCGTCCGCTATCGGTCACCAGGAAGTATTTAGGCTTACCAGGTGGTCCTGGCAGATTCACGGCAGATTACAGGGGTCCGCCGCTACTCGGGAACACCCACAGAAGACCAGCCACTTTCACCTACCGGACTCTCACCGCCTACGGTCAGCCTTTCCAGACTGTTCGGCTAGCAACTGGCTTTGTAACTTCTCGAACAAGTGTCAGCTTGTTCAGCAGGGTCCCACAACCCCAACCACGCAACCCCTGACAGGTATCACACGCAGCCGGTTTAGCCTCAATCCGCTTTCGCTCGCCACTACTCACGGAATCACTATTTGTTTTCTCTTCCTACGGGTACTGAGATGTTTCACTTCCCCGCGTTCCCCCCACACACCCTATGTGTTCAGGTGTGGGTGACTGGACATGACTCCAGCCAGGTTTCCCCATTCGGACACCCTGGGATCACAGCTTGGTTGACAGCTCCCCCAGGCCTATCGCGGCCTCCCACGTCCTTCATCGGCTCCTGGTGCCAAGGCATCCACCGTTCGCCCTTGACAACTTGACCACAAAGATGCTCGCGTCCACTGTGCAATTCTCAACAAACGACCAACCCACAACCAGATCCACCCCACACCAGCCCGACAAACGCCGACGGTATGCAAGGCCAAGTCATGCCTGGCAGCCCACGAAACACGAAGTTCCGCTCAAGGCTCCGAAAGAAACAACCACCGGTTGTTCTTTCAGGACCCAACAGGGTGCTCTTA
>NZ_JBEYRY010000027.1:0-4437 GCF_040704175.1 Micromonospora sp. NPDC047812
CAGCTCGTGCAGGTTACGGGTACCTGCGACCTTCGCCGCCAAGACTCGGTCTGCCAACTGCGGATCGACGTCATCGATGGCCGTGAGCTGACCGACTCCGGCGGCGTGTACCACCGCATCGATCGGTCCCACCCCGGTCAGGGCCGCGGCCAACCCGTCACGATCTGCCACGTCGCAACCCAGCACGCTCACCCGTACCCGGTCTTCAGCGGTCAGCTCACCGATCAGCTCGACCACGCCCGGCCCGTCCATGCCCCGGCGGGAGATCAACACCACATGCTCTGCACCATGCCTGGCCACCCAGCGAGCCACGTGTCCGCCCAGACCACCGGTACCACCGGTGATCAGCACCGTGCCCCGTGGCTGCCACACCCGCGGCGACTCATCCGGCCTGGCATGCACCAACCTGCGCCCGTACACGCCACTCGCGCGCACCGCGACCTGGTCCTGGCCGTCCCACCCGGCCAGTACCGCGGCACAACGACGCGCTGTCGCCGCCGCGTCCCGCGACGTGTCAGGCCAGGCCGTGGGCAGATCAACCAGACCACCCCAGCGGCGGGGGTACTCCAGCGCCGCGACCAGACCCAAACCCCACGCTTGGGCCTGGACCGGGTCAGCGGGAGCATCGAACCGACCGGTACCGACCGCGCCACGGGTGAATACCCACACCCGCCCCGACAGGCCCGCGTCGCTACCCATGTCGGTGTCGTTCAGACCCTGCAACAGCGCCAGTAGCTCATGCACCGGCGCCCGGCCGGGCAGGAACACCACCCCGCCCAACCCGGCCGCGTCCAGCCCGGCCGCGTCCAGCCCGGCCATCACTGCCCGCAACGCCGCGGCCACCCCCACCCGAGTGCCGTCAACAGCTACCGGCAACACCCGCGCACCATGTCCGACCAGGATCTGCTCGACCAGCCCGATCCACCCCGACTCGGCGTGATCGGCCGCCAGATCCGCGCCATACACCAGAAGCCAGGTACCGTTCAACACCGCCTCAGGGCCACCGGTCAATGGCTCCCAGACGACCCGGTACCGCCAAGTGTCAATGAACCGCCGGTCCTGACGGGCCCGCTGCCAGGCCGCCAACGCCGGCAGAACCATGGCCAAACCCTGCTCATCCACCCGCAAGGCAGTAGCCAAGGCCGCGGCGTCGCCGCCCTGCACCGCCTGCCAAAACTCCGCATCGAACCCACCATCCACACCCTGCACCGGCAAACCCCGCAGCGTCGGCCAGTACCGCTGATGCTGGAACGGGTAGGTGGGCAGTTCCAGAGCCTGCCGACTGGTACTCGTGTCGAGTAGTGCCGGCCAGTTCACCGCCGCGCCGTGTACGTGGACACCGGCGACCGCGGTCAGTAACGTCTGCGGCTCGTCCCGGTCGGCGCGCAGCGCTGGTAGCCACACGTCTGTTTCGGGGGTGTCGGAGTCGACCATCGAGGTCAGCGTGCCGTCCGGACCCAGTTCGAGGAAGACACCCACGCCTCGCTCACGCAGGGCGTTCACCGCGTCGTGGTACCGCACCGTCTGGCGGGCGTGCGCCAACCAGTATCCCGGTTCGGTCACTTCCGCGCCGGGAGTGCCAGAAACCACCGGGATGGACGGTTCTCGCCAGGCCACCTCGGTCAACACGTGTGCGAACTCGGCCAGCATCGGTTCCATCAACGGCGAGTGGAACGCGTGACTGACCCGCAACCGCCGGGCCTTGCCGCCCCCGTCTCGCCACTGCCGCGCCAGATCCAGCACCACGTCCTGGTCACCAGAGATCACCGTCGAGCGGGGACCGTTGACCGCCGCCACCCCTACCAGGTCGGTGTGCCCGGCGATCAGCTCGTGGGCCTCGCCGTCGCTGGCGGTCAACGCCACCATGGCTCCACCAGCAGGTAGCGCCTGCATCAACCTGCCCCGCGCGGCTACCACCGCCACCGCATCGGGCAGATCCCACACCCCGGCCACATGCGCCGCGCTCAACTCACCGATCGAGTGCCCGGCCAGATACTGCGGAACCATCCCCCACGATCCGACCAACCGGTACAACGCCACCTGCACCGCGAACAGCCCCGCCTGGGTATACATCGTCTGGTCCAGCAGCTGCGACTCACCCGCGACCACCTCCCGCAACGGCCGCTCAAGATGCTGGTCGAAATATGCGCAGACCTGATCGAACGCTTCAGCGAATACCGGATACGCCTCATACAGGCCCTGGCCCATCCCGAGCCGCTGGCTCCCCTGCCCGGAAAACACCACCGCCAGCCGACCAGACCCGACGATCCCGGTAACCACCCCCGGTGCCTGCGCACCCGCGGCCAGCGCCTGCAGCCCACCCAGCAACACCGACCGATCCTGGCCAAGCACCACACCCCGATGCGCGAACACCGCTCGGGCCGCCAACGTCCGCCCCACCGTAACCGGCCCGACTTCGGGCCGGTCGGCCACGAACCCGGCCAGCCGCTGCGCCTGCGCCCGCAACGCCACCTCGGTCTTGGCCGACAGCAGCCACGGCACCACCCCGTCGGCCGGCGGCGGGGCCGGTTCATGACCCAACGCCGGGTCCGGTGCGGGTTCGGCCTCTTCCAGGATGAGGTGGGCGTTGGTGCCGCTGATCCCGAACGACGACACCCCGGCTCGTCGTGGCCGGCCGTTGTCCGGCCATGGTGCGGCCTCGGTGAGTAGTCGCACCGATCCGGCCGACCAGTCCACATGTGATGAGGGGGTGTCCACGTGCAGCGTCTTGGGCATCAACCCGTGCCGCATCGCCAAGACCATTTTGATGACCCCGGCGACGCCCGCAGCCGCCTGGGTGTGGCCGATGTTCGACTTCACCGACCCCAACCGCAACGGCTGGTCCGCGGGCCGGTCCTGGCCGTAAGCAGCGATCAACGCCTGCGCCTCGATCGGGTCACCCAGCGTGGTGCCGGTGCCGTGCGCCTCGACCACGTCCACGTCGCCCGGCGTCAGCCGCGCGTTGGCCAGGGCCTGACGGATCACCCGCTGCTGCGACGGCCCGTTCGGGGCGCTCAACCCGTTGGAGGCGCCGTCCTGATTGACCGCGCTGCCCCGCAGCACCGCCAACACCTGATGCCCCCGCCGGCGGGCATCCGACAACCGCTCCAACACCACAATCCCGACACCCTCACCCCAACCCGTGCCGTCAGCGGCGTCCGCGAACGGTTTACACCGTCCGTCGGCGGCCAACCCGCCCTGCCGGGAAAACTCCACGAACGCTCCCGGAGTGGCCATCACCGTCACACCGCCGGCCAGGGCCATCGAACACTCACCCGACCGCAACGCCTGCGCCGCCAGATGCACCGCCACCAACGACGACGAACACGCCGTGTCCACCGACACCGCCGGGCCTTCCAGGCCCAAGGTGTACGCCACCCGCCCCGACATGACACTCGCAGCGTTGCCGGTAAGGAGGTGTCCCTCGCTACCGGTCTGCGCGTCGGCGATCATCGAGATGTAGTCCTGCCCGGTGGTGCCCACATACACGCCGGTGTCCGACCCGCGTAGCCCGGACGGGTCGATCCCGGCCCGCTCCAACGCCTCCCAGGAAACCTCCAACAACAGCCGCTGCTGCGGATCCATCGCCACAGCCTCCCGCGGACTGATCCCGAAGAACCCCGCGTCGAACAACGCCGCACCAGCCAGGAACCCACCCTTGCGGACGTAACTGGTCCCCGACCGCGCCGGATCCGGGTCATACAACGACTCGACATCCCAACCCCGATCCACGGGGAACCCACCCACCGCGTCAACACCCTCGAGCAGCAACTGCCAGAACCCGTCCGGGTCACCAACCCCACCCGGATACCGACACCCCATCCCCACAATCGCCACCGGCTCATCGACACCCGCACCCACCGCCACCGACGCGAGGACGTCGGTCTGCTCACCGAGCAGTTCGATCAGCAGGTACCGGCTCAACACCACCGGTGTCGGATGGTCGAAGACCAGCGTGGCCGGCAACGACAGCCCGGTGACGGTGGCGAGTCGGTTTCGTAGTTCCACCGCGGTCAGCGAGTCGAAGCCGAGCTCGCGGAACGCCCGATCAGGTGCGATCGCCTGAGCGCTGTCGTGACCAAGGGCTGTGGCCGCGTGGGTACATACCAGTTCGAGCATCTTCTGCTGGCGCTGCGGGCCGGTCAACGTTCGCAGCTGAGTGGCCAGGTCCACTCGCGTGTCGGTTGTGGTCGCCGTCCGGCGGGCGGAGCCGCCGGCCAGCACCTGCCACAGCGGCGGCACGCCATCGGCGCCGGCTCGGCGTAGCGCGGCCATGTCCAGCCGGATCGGCACGAGTTGTGGCTGGTTGGTGCGTACTGCCGCGTCGAACAATGCCAGGCCCTCTTCGGAGGACATGGGAAGGATGCCGTTGCGTCGCATCCGGTCCAGGTCGACCTCGTCGAGATGCCCGGTCATCGCTGACTGCTGGGCCCACAG
>NZ_JBEYRY010000028.1:0-3980 GCF_040704175.1 Micromonospora sp. NPDC047812
ATCGTCTGGTCCAGCAGCTGCGACTCACCCGCGACCACCTCCCGCAACGGCCGCTCAAGATGCTGGTCGAAATATGCGCAGACCTGATCGAACGCTTCAGCGAATACCGGATACGCCTCATACAGGCCCTGGCCCATCCCGAGCCGCTGACTACCCTGGCCGGAAAACACCACCGCCAGCCGACCAGACCCGACGATCCCGGTAACCACCCCCGGTGCCTGCACACCCGCAGCCAGCGCCTGCAGCCCACCCAGCAACACCGACCGATCCTGGCCAAGCACCACACCCCGATGGGTGAACCCCGTCGCCCGGCTGTCCACCAACGCCCGCCCCACCACGACCGGCTCCACCTCAGGTCGATCGGCCACGAACCCCGCCAACCGCCGGGCCTGCGCCCGCAACGCCACCTCGGTCTTAGCCGACAGCACCCACGGCACCACCCCGTCGGCCGGCGGCGGGGCCGCCGGCGGCTCCTGGCCCGAGCCCGCCGGGCCGGCCGGTGTGCCCTGCCGCGGCTCAAACGATTCGGCCTCCTCCAGGATGAGGTGGGCGTTGGTGCCGCTGATCCCGAACGACGACACCCCGGCCCGTCGTGGCCGGCCGTTGCGCAGCCATGGTGCGGCCTCGGTCAGCAGTCGCACCGACCCGGCCGACCAGTCCACATGCGATGACGGGGTGTCCACGTGCAGCGTCTTGGGCATCAACCCGTGCCGCATCGCCAAGACCATCTTGATGATTCCGGCGACGCCCGCGGCTGCCTGGGTGTGGCCGATGTTCGACTTCACCGACCCCAACCGCAACGGCTGGTCCGCGGGCCGGTCCTGGCCGTAAGCAGCGATCAACGCCTGCGCCTCGATCGGGTCACCCAGCGTGGTGCCGGTGCCGTGCGCCTCGACCACGTCCACGTCGCCCGGCGTCAGCCGCGCGTTGGCCAGGGCCTGACGGATCACCCGCTGCTGCGACAGTCCGTTCGGGGCACTCAACCCGTTGGAGGCACCGTCCTGGTTGACCGCGCTGCCCCGCAGCACCGCCAACACCTGATGTCCCCGCCGGCGGGCATCCGACAACCGCTCCAACACCACAATCCCGACACCCTCACCCCAACCCGTACCGTCAGCCGCATCCGCGAACGGTTTACACCGCCCGTCGGCGGCCAACCCGCCCTGCCGGGAAAACTCCACGAACGCTCCCGGAGTGGCCATCACCGTCACGCCACCGGCCAGGGCCATCGAACACTCACCCGACCGCAACGCCTGCGCCGCCAGATGCACCGCCACCAACGACGACGAACACGCCGTGTCCACCGACACCGCCGGACCCTCCAGGCCCAAGGTGTACGCCACCCGCCCCGACGCCACACTTCCGCTGGTCCCGGTCAGCGCGTGTCCCTCGGTCTCGGCCGGGCTCGCCGCCAACTGCATGGCGTAGTCGTGGTACATGAGGCCCACATACACGCCGGTGTCCGACCCGCGTAGCCCGGACGGGTCGATCCCGGCCCGCTCCAACGCCTCCCAGGAAACCTCCAACAACAGCCGCTGCTGCGGATCCATCGCCACAGCCTCCCGCGGACTGATCCCGAAGAACCCCGCGTCGAACATCCCGGCCCCGGAAAGGAATGTTCCGTACCGGGTCCCCGACCGCTGACGGCCGGAGCCGTCCAGCGCCGTCAGGTCCCAACCCCGATCCGCGGGGAACTCACCCACCGCGTCAACACCGTCGACCAGCAACTGCCAGAACCCGTCCGGGTCACCAACCCCACCCGGATACCGACACCCCATCCCCACAATCGCAACCGGCTCGTCGAGCACAGTGACTGCGGCTGCGGCGACCGGTCCAGTTGCCGGCTCAGACACCCCGTCCAACCGCTGCTGCAGGTATCCCAGCAGCGCCACGGGCGTGGGGTAGTTAAATAGCAGGGTGGTCGGCAGCCGCAGCCCTGTCACCGCGGTGAGTCGGTCACACATTTCGATGGTGGCGTATGAGTCGAAGCCCTGCTCTCTAAAGCTCCGGTCAGCGTCGACATCCTGCGGCCCGGCATGACCAAGCACTGCGGCCGCATGGGTACGGATCAGGTCAAGTAGGTGCCACTCGCCCTCACCCGCTGCCGGCTCGATTCTCACACCGGCTTCACCAGGGCGGGCCCGCCTCGATGGTCCCTGCCTGTTAGGGCGCGGACCATCCATAATGGTGGTTCGCAGGTCGCGGGTAAGGTCGACGATGATCACGCTTGGGTCGTCATGTTCGACCGCCTGGACCATCGCTTCCACGAGCCGCTCGGGTTCGGTTGGGCGCAAGCCCTCGATCGCCGGGGCGTCGCCGTCGTGCCATCCCACGGCGGTACCAGGCAAGCCGTCTGCTCGGCGTCGCCTGACCAGTGCATCGACGTACGCGCCGTACTCGCGGTGAGCCGGGTCTGGCTCCAGGCCGAGCAGAGCACCAGCCCGGAACACGACCACGAACGCGGACAGCTCGCGATCGGCGCTCTGCTCATGTAGGCGGCGTACCGCATCGGCGTCCGGATCGCCGGCTGGGTCCGGCAGGCACACAATGGCCGTGACGGCCAGATCCAAGGGCAGGTCCATACCCCGAACCACGCGGGCGCCGCCGGCCTGCAGCCACCGGGTGAGTGCGGCGGCCAACCCACCGCCGGCGCCAGCCAGGAGCACGGTGCCTGTCGGTCGCCACAGGCGCCGCTGCGTCCCGAGGCTGACCGGCGCCGGCGTCACTCGGCGCGCGAAAACACCAGTGGCCCGCAGAGCAAGCCGATCCTCGCCGTACTGACCGGCGAAGATGGCTGCCAGCCGTCGGCCCGTGGCGGCGTCCCACGCCCTGGGCAGGTCGACCCACCCGCCCTGGTCGCCTGGCTTCGACGGCCGGTCCCAGTGACGCGCCTGCGGCAGATCCCGGATCCGCTCGGTCGGCTCGACGGCGACCGCGCCTAAGGTTACGTACCACACTGGTGCACTCGCAGACGTCTCACCAGACAGCGCGCCAAGCGGTGCGTCGGGCCTCATTCCAGTGAAATCGTCGGGCGACAAAAAGGACACCACACCGGCCGCAGCGGGCCGGCCGCCGAGTGGGTTGTCCGGTCGTGCCGGATCAACCCAGATCAGGGCGGTCTCGGCGCCGCTCTCGGACAACGCTTCAACGACCTGGGTGACCGTCCCGTTGTCCGGATGCCCGGCGGGCACAACCACAAGCCATTGGCCGGTCAGAGGCAGCGTCGCCACAAGACCCACCGGTTCCCAGGTCACGTGGCACCGCAGTGCATCGAACTCGGCGTCGCGGTGTTGCCTCCGCAGCCAGCCCGACTGCGACGGCGTCGACGATCCGAGGGCGGAGCGTTCGGTCTCGGCAAGGTCGAGCGCGGCCGCGCTGGCCTCGATGTCATGCCGCTCGACCGCGTCCTGGGACTGGTCGATCGGGGCGATACTGCGGCCAGGGAGCTCGGCCAGCGTGTCCGGGAGCCAGTGGCGCTGGCGCTGGAACGGGTATGTTGGCAGCGGCACGCGTCGGGGCAGGTCACCGGCAAAGGTCGGGGTCCAGTCGATGTTGATGCCGGCGACGTGGAGGGTGGCCATCGAGCGTAGCCAGCGGTCCCGTCCGCCGTCGTCACGGCGTAGGGTGCCGGTCACCACCAGGTGCTCGCCGGCTTGCTCTACCGCCATGGTCAGTACCGGGTGTGGGCTGACTTCCACGAACGTCTGGTGGCCGGCCTCGGTCAGGGTGTGGATCACGTCGGCGAACCGGACCGTGTGTCGCAGGTTGCGGTACCAGTAGTCACCGTCGAGGCTGGCGGTGTCGACCTGCGCCGCTTGCAGGGTCGAGTAGAACGGCACCCGCCCACTGTCCGGTTGCAGGCCGGCCAGATCTGTGTGCAACCGGTCCTGGATCGCCTGTACCTGCGGCGAATGTGAGGCGTAGTCCACCGCGATGCGTCGGGCACCCAACTCCGTGTACGCCTGGACGAATTCCTCACA
>NZ_JBEYRY010000029.1:0-3717 GCF_040704175.1 Micromonospora sp. NPDC047812
GGTGTGGTGGCGGTGATCGTGCCGTGGAACCTGCCGCTGCTGCTGTTGACGTGGAAGGTCGCCCCCGCGCTGGCGTGCGGCAACGCCGTGATCGTCAAGCCCAGCGAGGAGACGCCCGCCTCGGCGACGCTGCTGGCGGAGGTGATGGCCGCCGCCGGGGTGCCCGACGGGGTGTTCAACCTGGTGCACGGCTTCGGGCCGGATTCGGCGGGGGAGTTCCTCACCCGGCATTCGGGGGTGGACGCGATCACGTTCACCGGTGAGTCGTCGACCGGCAGCACCATCATGCGGGCGGCGGCTGATGGGGTGCGGCCGGTGTCGTTCGAGTTGGGTGGGAAGAACGCCGGTCTGGTGTTCGCCGACGCTGATTTGGATGCGGCGGTGGCGGGGTCGGTGCGGTCGAGTTTCACCAATGGTGGTCAGGTGTGTCTGTGCACGGAGCGGGTCTATGTGCAGCGGCCGGTGTTCGAGGAGTTCACGGCGCGGCTCGCGGAGCGGGCCGCCGGGTTGCCGTTCGGGTGGCCGGCGGACGAGGCGACGGTGAACATGCCGTTGATCTCGCATCAGCATCGGGACAAGGTGCTCGGCTACTACGACCTGGCCCGGCGTGAGGGTGCGCAGGTGCTGGCCGGGGGTGGGGTGCCGGCGTTCGGTGACGCCCGTGACGGTGGCGCGTACGTGCAGCCGACGGTGTTCGCGGGGCTGGGCGCGGATGCGCGGACCAATCGTGAGGAGATCTTCGGGCCGGTGGTGCATGTGGCGCCGTTCGATGACGAGGATGAGGCGTTCGCGTTGGCCAACGGCACGGAGTACGGGTTGGCGGCGGCGGTGTGGACGCGGGACGTCGGGCGGGCTCACCGGGCCGGTATGCGGTTGGACGCGGGGATCGTGTGGGTGAACACGTGGTTCCTGCGCGACCTGCGCACCCCGTTCGGTGGGGTCAAGGCGTCCGGGATCGGGCGCGAGGGTGGCGTGCATTCCCTCGGTTTCTATTCCGAACTCACCAACGTCTGCGTGGACCTGACATGAGCGTCGGCGTTCGCATCGGTGACGCGGGGCGCAGAGGACGTGCGAGCGCATCGGTGTCGCGGGACGTCCGTCCGACTTCCGGTCCACCGGCGGCTATCCGTAGCGGCGGCAGGCGGAGTGGGGAGCTGACATGAGCGTTGATTACGAGGCGGCGGCGCGGGAGCTGGTCGAGGCGTGGGAGAGCGGCAAGCCCTGCCCGCCGCTGCGGGGGCGGCTGTTGCCGGAGGGGGACGTCACGTCGGCGTACGTGGTGCAGCAGCTCCAGGTGCGGCAGTGGTTGCAGCGGGGCCACCGGCGGGTGGGCGCGAAGATCGGGTTGACGTCGCGGGCGGTGCAGGAGTCGTTCGGGGTGTTTCAGCCGGACTTCGGGGTGCTGCTCGACGACATGGCGGTGCCCGACGGGGCCGAGGTGCCGATGGGCCGGTTGTTGCAGCCGCGGGTGGAGGCGGAGGTCGCGTTCGTGCTGGGTGCGGATCTGCCCGACGAGCGGATTACCAGTGCGGATGTGATCCGGGCGGTGGATCATGTGTTGCCGGCGATCGAAATCGTGGATTCGCGGGTGGCGGGGTGGGACATCTCGATCGTGGACACGGTGGCGGACAACGCCTCCAGCGGCCTGTTCGTGCTGGGCACGACGCCGCGCCGGCTCACCGACGTAGACCTGCGGTTGTGCGGGATGGTCCTCGAACTGGCCGGTGAGCCGGTGTCGGTGGGGGCGGGCGCGGCGTGTCTGGGTAATCCGTTGCACGCGGTGCAGTGGTTGGCGCAGACGATGGCGCGCTCGGGTGATCCGCTGCGTGCCGGGGATGTGGTGCTGTCCGGGGCGCTGGGTCCGATGGTGCCGGTGACGGCCGGGGCGGCGTACGAGGCACGGATCTCGGGTGTGGGTTCGGTGCGCGTCTGTTTCTCGGGGGCGGCATTGTGAGTGCGCGGCGTGGGTTGGCGACCGTTGCGGTCTTCGGTGAGGGGGGTGCGGCATGAGCGTCGGCGTGGCGGTGATCGGGTCGGGCAACATCGGCACCGATCTGATGATCAAGGTGCTGCGGTTGTCGGAGTCGTTGCGGATGGTGGCGATGGTCGGCATCGACCCCGACTCCGACGGTCTGGCGCGGGCGCGGCGGTTGGGTGTGGCGACCACCGCTGAGGGTGTCGACGGCTTGGTGGCGATGCCGGAGTTCGCGGATGTGGAGTTGGTGTTCGATGCCACGTCGGCGGGTGCGCACCGGCGCAACGACGCGGTGTTGGCGGCGCATGGTCGGCTGGTGGTGGATCTGACGCCGGCGGCGATCGGTCCGTACGTGGTGCCGCCGGTGAACCTGGACGAGCACCTGGGCGAGCGCAACGTGAACATGGTGACGTGTGGTGGGCAGGCGACCGTGCCGATCGTGGCGGCGGTGGGTCGGGTGACGCCGGTGGTGTACGGGGAGATCGTGGCGTCGATCGCGTCGAGGTCGGCGGGTCCGGGGACGCGGGCGAACATCGACGAGTTCACCGAGACCACGGCGCGGGCGATCGAGGTGGTCGGCGGCGCGCAGCGCGGTAAGGCGATCATCGTGTTGAATCCGGCGGATCCGCCGTTGTTGATGCGCGACACCGTCTACTGCCTGTGTGAGGACGCTGACGCCGACCGGGCGGCGATAGCCGGGTCGGTGGCGCAGATGGTCGCGTCGGTGCAGGAGTACGTGCCGGGGTACCGGTTGAAGCAGGACGTGCAGTTCGACCGGGTGGACACGTATGTGCCGTCGTTGGGTCGGCATCTGCGGGGGTTGCAGGTGTCGGTGTTCCTGGAGGTCTCCGGCGCCGGGCATTATCTGCCGGCGTACGCGGGGAACCTGGACATCATGACCTCGGCGGCGCTGCGTACGGCGGAGCGCCTGGTCGGACTGCGGTCGGTAGCGACGCGTCAGGACGGCGCCGACAGCGACAGCGAGGGCAGGGATGCTGCGGGTCGGGACGTCGTGGAGGTGACCCGGTGACTGATCTGTACATCCAGGACGTCACGTTGCGCGACGGCATGCACGCGGTGGCGCACCGGTACACGGTGGAGCAGGTCCGCACGATCGCGGCGGCGTTGGACGCGGCGGGGGTGGCCGCGATCGAGGTCGCCCACGGTGACGGGCTCGCGGGTTCGAGTGTGAACTACGGTCATGGTGCGGCCAGCGACGCCGAGTGGATCGCGGCGGCGGCCGAGGTGATGACGAACGCGAAACTCACCACGCTGCTGTTGCCGGGCATCGGCACGATCGCTGATCTGAAGGCGGCGAAGGCCCTCGGCGTGACGAGTGTGCGCATCGCCACCCACTGCACGGAGGCCGACATCTCGGCGCAGCACATCGCGTGGGCGCGGGAGAACGGCATGGACGTGTCCGGGTTCCTGATGATGTCGCACATGAACGACCCTGTGGGCTTGGCCGCTCAGGCGAAGTTGATGGAGTCGTACGGGGCGCACTGCGTCTACGTCACCGACTCCGGCGGCCGACTCCTGATGTCCGATGTCGCGCAGCGAGTGGACGCCTATCGGCAGGTGTTGGCGCCGACCACGCAGATCGGTATCCACGCCCACCACAACCTGTCCCTGGGGGTGGCCAACAGCGTGGTCGCGGTGGAGCACGGCCGGATTCTCGGCGATGCCGCGGCTGGTGCGCAGGCGACGCACGGGCGCACGGTGCGGGTGGACGCCTCCCTGGC
>NZ_JBEYRY010000030.1:0-3543 GCF_040704175.1 Micromonospora sp. NPDC047812
GCCGTGATCATGATCCTCGACCGCTTCCCCGTCGGCGGCACCGGAAAGATCGACCGCAACGCCCTACCCGCACCCGACTCGCAGCGCCCCGACCTCGGGGTGGAGTTCGTCGAGCCGGCGACGAACGAGGAGCGCCTCGTCGCCGCGGTGTTCGCGACCGTCCTCGGCATCGACCGCGTCGGCACGCGCGACAGCTTCTTCGACCTGGGTGGCACCTCTCTTCAGTCGGCGGCGGTCGCGACGCGCATCGACGAGGCCGCGGACGTCGTCGTGCCCGTCTCGCAGATCCACCGCACCCCCACACCACAGGGCCTGGCCCACTGGCTGACCACCGCGCCCCGCCGTACGGGCGCCGGCTCGACCGCCGCGCAGGCCCGTCAGCGCCCCGGCCCGGTTCCGCTCGCGCAGCAGGTGGCGAAGTGCCTGATGTCGCCGCTGGAGGTCGTCGTCCCGGTCACCTGGTGGATCGAGGGTGAGCTGGACCTGCGGGCGCTGATGGCGGCGCTGGGCGACGTGCACCGCCGGCACGAGGCGCTGCACGCCCGCTACCGGCGGACCGCTCCCCCGGTGGCGCTCGTCCCGCCGAACCCGGGGATGCCGCAGCTGCGACTGCTCACCGACGCCAACAGCGAGCAGGAAGCCCTGGACCAACTGGCGGAGGCCGTGCAGCAGCCGCTCGACTACACGCAGGGCCGCGTCTGGCGGGCCGCCCTGACCCGGGAGAAGTCGACCGGGCGGGTCCTGTTCGGCGTGGGCATCCACCACATCGCCTTCGACGGCTGGTCGTACGCGCTGCTGGTGCGGGACCTGAGCCACGCCTACGCGGCGCGGCTGTCGGGCGCGGCCCCGGTGTGGGCGCGACCCGCGCCGACGCTGCGCCAGTCGTACGAGGAGTACGCCCGCCTGCGCGACGCCGCCGACCTCGACGCGCAGCGGGCCTACTGGCGCGAGCAGTTGCGGGGCCTGCCCCGCCAGGGCCGGGGCGAGGCCACGGCACCGCTGGAGCAGGCGCTGGCCTGGGGTCCGAAGGCCGGGCACACCGTCACCGTCACCCCGGAGGTCATACGGCGTTGGGACCGGGCCGCCCGGGAACAGCGGTTCAGCCGGTCCAGCTACTTCGTCGCGGCGTTCGCCTCCGCGCTGCGCGCCGTCCACGAGCAGGACGACATCGGTCTGCTGATGGTCGTGGCCAAGCGGGGTAGCCGCGTTCTCGACTCCGCCTTCACCACCCGGCTGAACCTCAACTGTGTCCGGGTGCGCTTCGACGGGCCGGAGGACGACAAACTCGTCCTGCGGGTCAACGAGACGATCAGCGACCTCATGCGGGCCCAGGACGTGCCCTTCGCGGAGACCGCCGACGACCCCGCCGCCGGGCTCTCCGGCGAGGTGGTCGCCAGCCTGCCGACCTTCGTGTTCCAGGACAACGTGGTGCTTCCGCTGGAACTGCCCGGCTGCCGGGCCGAGGAGGTCGTCGACCCGTACGCCCGGGAGGTGCCCAACGGCCTCACGGTCGAGGTGCTGCCCCGCGCCGACCACGCCCTCCTGCGCGTCACCATCCGCACCGACTACCTGCCGTACCGCTTCGCCGAGGAACTGAACGGGCACATGCTGCGCTTCCTGGAAGCCGGGCCGGCGGGCTCCCCCACCGTCGGTTGACCGTTCACCCCGTACACACCGGACTGCTTGTCATGGCCGTGGGCGCGCGAGTCGCGTCCCCGGAGTTCGTGGTTCTTCCCCTCCCGGCGGGCCCCTGCGGGCGACGCCGGGACTGATCGGAGGTTGGCTCATGTCTGTCGGGTTCGTTGGTGGTCGGGTCCCGGCCGCGGGTGTCGTCGGGACCGGCACCGACTTCGAGGTCCTCGACCTCGTGGGGGACCTGCGCCGGCCGACGGTGTGGCCGGCCCGGGCAGCCTCCGAGTTCCGGACGGTGGACCTGACCGCCCTGGCGGGCGCGGGGTCCCCCGCCGCGGTGGTGCTGGCCGGTGTCCTGGGGGTGCTGGCCCGGTACACCGCCCAGGCCGAGGTGGTGGTGGGGTTCTCGTCGGGCGGCGTGTTGCGGGTCGACGTCGCGGACGACCCCGGTTTCGGGGAGTTGGTGTCGCGGGTGGGTGCGGCCCTGGCCGGGCCGGTCGCGCCGGACGCGGGCGCGGTGGGTCCGGTGGTGGTGGGGCTGGTGGACGCTCCGGTGGCCGAGGTGGGGCCGGATGTCGTGGACGTGGATGTGATGGTGGCCGTCGCGGGCGACGGGTCGGCGGTACGGGTGGACTACGCGGCGGACGGGTTCTCGGCGCAGTGGGTGCGGGGCCTGGTGGACCAGGTGGTGCTGCTGGCGTCGGCGGGGTCGGCGGAGCCGGGGGTTGGCCTGTCGGGGTTGCCGCTGGTGGGGGACGCGGAGCGGGAGCGGCTGCTGGCGTGGGGGCGGGGTCCGGTGCGTGAGGTGCCGGGTCAGCCGATCCACGAGTTGGTGCTGGAGTGGGCGCGGCGCACGCCGGAGGCGGTGGCGGGTGTCGCCGGTGGTGAGGTGCTGACGTACGCGGAACTGGACCGCCGCTCGGGGGCGCTGGCCGGGTACCTGCGGTCGCTGGGTGTGCGGGCCGGCGACGTGGTGTCGCTGGCGTTGGACCGCAGCCTGTGGACGTTGATCGCCACCCTGGGTGTGATGCGGGCGGGCGCGGCGTACACGCCGATGGACGTGTCCTGGCCGACGGAGCGGATGCGCGTGCTGCTGGCCGACCACGGCGCACGGGTCGTGCTCACCGTCGGCGAGGTCGCCGCACGCGTCCCCCGGCCGGACGGCGTACAGGTGGTCGCGCTGGACGACGACTGGCCGACCGTGCAGGCGCACGAACCGGTCGACCTGCCGACCGTCGAGCCGTCCGCGCCGGCGTTCGTGATCTACACGTCGGGATCCACCGGGACGCCGAAGGGCGTCGTGCTGGCGCACGACATGCTGACGAACTTCCTCGCCTGGATGCGCGACGAGTGCGCGGTGGGCCCGGACAGCCGGATGCTGCACTGCTGCGCCCCGGTGTTCGACGTCGCCCTGGGCGAGATCTACACCGCGCTGACCTCCGGCGCCCGCGTCGTGGTCTGCTCCCGCGACGACCTGCTCGACGCCCGCCGCCTCACGGACCTGATCGCCAAGGAACAGGCGACCCACGCCTTCTGCCCGCCCACCAACCTCGCGGCGGTCGACCCCGCCGACTGCCCGAGCATGTCGTGCGTGACCCTCGCCGGTGAGCCCATCCCGCCCCACATGGCGCAGCGGTGGATGACCGCCGGCGCCCGGCTGATCAACGCGTACGGGCCCGCCGAAGCTTCCGTGGCGTGCACGTGGTTCGACGCGTCGGCGGGTTGGGGCGGGGCGTACGTGCCGATCGGCCGGCCCATGCCCAACCGGCAGATCCGCGTCGTCGACACCAACCTCCACCTCATGCCCGCCGGCGTACCCGGCGAAATCCTCATCACCGGCTTCGGAGTCGCCGACGGCTACCTCAACCGCCCCGAACTCACCGCCCAACGCTTCGTCACCGACCCGTACGG
>NZ_JBEYRY010000031.1:0-2940 GCF_040704175.1 Micromonospora sp. NPDC047812
GACCTCGATGGCCGACTCCGACACCCCCGAAACAGACGTGTGGCTACCAGCGCTGCGCGCCGACCGGGACGAGCCGCAGACACTCCTGACCGCGGTCGCCGGTGTCCACGTACACGGCGTGGCGGTGAACTGGCCGGCACTACTCGACACGAGTACCGCTCGGCGGGCTCTGGAACTGCCTACCTACCCGTTCCAGCATCAGCGGTACTGGCCACAGACGGCGCTGGCCGGTGTGGGAGACGCTCGGGGGTTGGGGCTGGGTTCGGCCGATCATCCGTTGTTGCGTGCGGCGGTGTCGTTGGCCGATGGGGACGGGGTGTTGTTGACCGGACGGCTGTCGTTGTCTGCGCAGCCGTGGCTGGCCGATCACGCGGTGTTGGGCTCGGTCCTGCTGGCGGGAACGGCGTACGTGGAGTTGGTGATGTACGCCGGCGACCAGGTGGGCTGTGCCCTGGTGCAGGAGTTGACGCTGCAGACGCCGTTGGTGCTGCCCGAGCAGGGCGGGGTGCAGGTGCAGGTATGGGTCGGCGATCCCGACCAGGACGGTCGACGGCCCGTCAACGTGTACTCCCGGGCAGAGGGTGTGGAGGGTGTGGAGGGTTCGTGGACTCGGCATGCCACTGGTGTGCTGAGCCCGCAGGCCGGTCGGGTCCCGGCCGGGTTGGGGCAGTGGCCACCAGCCGGCGCCCGACCGGTGGCTGTCGACGGGTTGTACGAACGGCTGGCCGACGGCGGGTACGTATACGGGCCGGTGTTCCGGGGCCTACGGGCGGTATGGCGTGCCGGCCAGGATGTGTACGCCGAGGTGACACTGCCCGAACACGTCGAAGCGGACGGGTTCGGGTTGCATCCGGCGGTGCTGGACGCGGCGCTGCATCCGATCGGGTTGACCGGACTGCTCAACGACGACGACGCCGCGGTGTTGCCGTTCGCGTGGAGCGGGGTACAGCTGCACGCGACCGGAGCGACCACGCTACGGGTCCGGCTGACACCAGCCGACGACGGCGCTATCGCGGTGGCCGTGTTCGACACCACCGGCCAGCCGGTGCTGACCGCGACCTCGCTGGTACTGCGGCCAGTGACCACCGACCAACTGGGCACCGGGATACCGGACGCGGCGCAGTCACTGTTCGAGGTGCAATGGGTACCGCTACCAGGCGCGGAACCCGACGCGCCGGTGACTGCCGAACCGGTCTGGGCATGGCACGGGCAGCGGCCGCAACCTCTACTGGTGTCCCACCCGCCAGGCCGGCTTGATGGCGAGCTGCCCACGGTCGTGGTGGCCGAGCTACCGGCTACGGGCGAGCTACCAGCCGCGGGCGATGCTGTCGACGTTGTCGAGGCCACGCACGCGGCGAGCACGCTGGTGTTGGGTTGGATCCAGGAATGGCTGGCCGATGCGGCCACGGACGGCTCCCGCCTGGTGGTGATCACCCGCGGCGCCACCGATGGCAGTGACCTGGCCGCGGCTGCGGTCTGGGGCCTGGTCCGCTCCGCGCAGTCCGAACACCCCGACCGATTCATCCTGCTCGACCTCGACGATGACACCGACCCCGGCAACGACAACGAACTGGGCAGGATCCTCACGGCGGTGCTCGACAGCGGCGAACCGGAGATCGCGGTACGCGCTGGTGAACTGTATGCCCGCCGGTTGACCCGAGCCGGTACTGGCCGGCTGCCCCTGCCTGGCCCTGAGGGGTTGCCGGCGGGGTTGGATTCGCGTGGCACGGTGGTGATCACTGGCGGGACCGGGGTGTTGGGTGGGTTGGTGGCCCGGCATCTGGTCGCCACGCACGGGGTCAGGCATCTGTTGTTGTTGTCCCGGCAGGGCCCGGCCGCGACGGGAGCGACGGAGCTGGTCGCTGATCTGACCGAGCTGGGTGCGCGGGTGCGGGTGGCGGCGTGTGACGTCGCTGACCGGAATGCCCTGGCTGAGGTGTTGGCGGCGGTGCCGGCCGAGCATCCGCTGGTCGGGGTGGTGCACACCGCCGGAGTGCTTGACGACGGGGTGATTGAGGCGTTGACGCCGCAGCGGCTGCAGACGGTACTGCGGGCCAAGGCCGACGCGGCGTGGTGGTTACACGAACTGACCCAGGGTTCGGATCTCGCGTTGTTCGTGGTGTATTCCTCCGCAGCGGCCACCCTCGGGTCACCGGGACAGGGCAACTACGCCGCGGCCAACGCCGTCCTGGACGCCCTGGCACTACGACGGCAGAGCGCCGGCCTGGTCGGACAGTCACTGGCGTGGGGACTGTGGGCCCAGCAGTCAGCGATGACCGGGCATCTCGACGAGGTCGACCTGGACCGGATGCGACGCAACGGCATCCTTCCCATGTCCTCTGAAGAAGGCCTGGCGTTGTTCGACGCGGCAATGCGTACCAACCAGCCACAGCTCGTGCCGATCCGGGTGGACCTGGCCGCGCTGCGTCGCGTCGGCGCCGGTGGCCTGCCACCGCTGTGGCAGGTGCTGGCCGGCGGCTCCGCCCGCCGGACGGCGACCACAACCGATACGCCGGTGGACCTGACCACCAGGCTGGCCACTATGGGAGTCGAGGAACGCCAGCGGACAGTCCTGGAACTGGTGCGTACCCACGCGGCCACAGCCCTTGGTCACGATAGTGCTCAGGCAGTCGCACCTGATCGGGCGTTCCGCGAGCTCGGCTTCGACTCGTTGACCGCGGTGGAGCTGCGTAACCGGCTGGCCACCGCGACCGGGTTGTCGCTGCCGGCCACGCTGGTGTTCGACCACCCCACCCCGGAGGTGTTGACCCGGTACCTGCTGACCGAACTGCTCGGTGAGCAGACCGACGTCCTCGCGCCGGTGGCGGTGGGTGCGGGTGTCGACGAGCCGGTGGCGATTGTGGGGATGGGGTGTCGGTATCCGGGTGGGGTTGGTGACCCGGACGGGTTCTGGCAGTTGCTGCTCGAGGGTGTTGACGC
>NZ_JBEYRY010000032.1:0-2461 GCF_040704175.1 Micromonospora sp. NPDC047812
GCCCGGCGTGAGGGTGCGCAGGTGCTGGCCGGGGGTGGGGTGCCGGCGTTCGGTGACGCCCGTGACGGTGGCGCGTACGTGCAGCCGACGGTGTTGACGGGGCTCGGCCCGCAGGCCCGCACCAACACCGAGGAGATCTTCGGGCCGGTGGTGCATGTGGCGCCGTTCGATGACGAGGACGAGGCGTTCGCGTTGGCCAACGGCACGGAGTACGGGTTGGCGGCGGCGGTGTGGACGCGGGATGTGGGTCGGGCGCATCGGGCCGGTATGCGGTTGGATGCGGGGATCGTGTGGGTGAACACGTGGTTCCTGCGCGACCTGCGCACCCCGTTCGGTGGGGTCAAGGCGTCCGGGATCGGGCGCGAGGGCGGCGTGCACTCCCTCGATTTCTATTCCGAACTCACCAACGTCTGCGTGGACCTGACATGAGCGTGCAGGCCATCAGGCGCAGTGGCGTGGAGCCCCGTGGCGGCTTCGCGCGCAGCGAGGAGTCGACATGAGCGTTGATTACGAGGCGGCGGCGCGGGAACTGGTCGAGGCACGGGAGAGCGGCAAGCCCTGCCCGCCGCTGCGGGGGCGGCTGTTGCCGGAGGGGGACGTCACGTCGGCGTACGTGGTGCAGCAACTCCAGGTGCGGCAGTGGTTGCAGCGGGGCCACCGGCGGGTGGGCGCGAAGATCGGGCTGACCTCGCGGGCGGTGCAGGAGAGCTTCGGGGTGTTCCAGCCGGACTTCGGCGTACTGCTCGACGACATGGCGGTGCCCGATGGGGCCGAGGTCGCGATGGACCGGCTGTTGCAGCCCCGGGTGGAGGCGGAGGTCGCCTTCGTGCTGGGTGCGGATCTGCCCGACGAGCGGATTACCAGTGCGGATGTGATCCGGGCGGTGGATCATGTGTTGCCGGCGATCGAGATCGTGGATTCGCGGGTGGCGGGGTGGGACATCTCGATCGTGGACACGGTGGCGGACAACGCCTCCAGCGGCCTGTTCGTGCTCGGCACGACGCCGCGTCGGCTGGCGGATGTGGACCTGCGGTTGTGCGGGATGGTCCTCGAACTGGCCGGTGAGCCGGTGTCGGTGGGGGCGGGCGCGGCGTGTCTGGGTAATCCGTTGCACGCGGTGCAGTGGTTGGCGCAGACGATGGCCCGTTCGGGTGATCCGCTGCGCGCCGGTGACGTGGTGCTCTCCGGGGCGCTCGGTCCGATGGTGCCGGTGACGGCCGGGGCGGCGTACGAGGCACGCATCTCCGGCCTGGGCTCTGTCCGCACGTGCTTCTCCAAGGAGGCGTCGTGACCACCGGCGTGGCGGTGATCGGGTCGGGCAACATCGGCACCGATCTGATGATCAAGGTGCTGCGGTTGTCGGAGTCGTTGCGGATGGTGGCGATGGTCGGCATCGACCCCGACTCCGACGGTCTGGCGCGGGCGCGCAGGTTGGGTGTGGCGACCACCGCCGAGGGTGTCGACGGCTTGGTGGCGATGCCGGAGTTCGCGGACGTGGAGTTGGTGTTCGATGCCACGTCCGCTGGGGCGCACCGGCGCAACGACGTGGTGTTGGCGGCGCATGGTCGGCTGGTGGTGGATCTGACGCCGGCGGCGATCGGTCCGTACGTGGTGCCGCCGGTGAACCTGGACGAGCACCTGCACCAGCGCAACGTGAACATGGTGACGTGTGGTGGGCAGGCGACCGTGCCGATCGTGGCGGCGGTGGGTCGGGTGACGCCGGTGGCGTACGGGGAGATCGTGGCGTCGATCGCGTCGAGGTCGGCGGGTCCGGGCACGCGGGCGAACATCGACGAGTTCACCGAGACCACGGCGCGGGCGATCGAGGTGGTCGGCGGCGCGCAGCGCGGTAAGGCGATCATCGTGTTGAATCCGGCGGATCCGCCGTTGTTGATGCGCGACACCGTCTACTGCCTGTGCGAGGACGCTGACGCCGACCGGGCGGCGATAGCCGGGTCGGTGGCGCAGATGGTCGCGTCGGTGCAGGAGTACGTGCCGGGGTACCGGTTGAAGCAGGACGTGCAGTTCGACCGGGTGGACACGTATGTGCCGTCGTTGGGTCGGCATCTGCGCGGGTTGCAGGTGTCGGTGTTCCTGGAGGTCTCCGGCGCCGGCCATTATCTGCCGGCGTACGCGGGGAACCTGGACATCATGACCTCGGCGGCGCTGCGTACGGCGGAGCGCCTGGTCGCGCTGCGCCCCATGGCCACCTCGGAGGTCCTGTCGTGACTGATCTGTACATCCAGGACGTGACGTTGCGCGACGGCATGCACGCCGTGGCGCACCGGTACACGGTGGAGCAGGTCCGCACGATCGCGGCGGCGTTGGACGCGGCGGGGGTGGCCGCGATCGAGGTCGCCCACGGCGACGGGCTCGCGGGTTCGAGTGTGAACTACGGTCATGGTGCGGCCAGCGACGCCGAGTGGATCGCGGCGGCGGCCGAGGTGATGACGAACGCGAA
>NZ_JBEYRY010000033.1:0-1930 GCF_040704175.1 Micromonospora sp. NPDC047812
ACGACGTCTACGTCGGACTCTCCACCGGCACCGGCTTCAACCCCAGCACCAAATGGCACGACTTCTTCGGCCTCAACGGCGAAACCACCCTCTGAGCCGTCCCGCGTGGACAGCAAGCTTCCCGCCGCGGTTCTCGTCCGCCCGGCGCAGTCTCACCCGATGGAGGATCCATGGACAACATCCCTGCCGCCCGCCGGCCCGTCAGCCGCCGACGGCTCCTGACCGGCGCCGCGGGAGTCGCCGCCGCCGGCACGTTCGCCGGCGCCCTCGCCGCACCGCTGCCCGCGTCCGCGGCCCGCGACGGCCACGGCCTGCGCATCGTCGACCGCAACGAGAACGGCGGCCGCCTGCAGTACTACCGGTTCGCCACCGACGCCATCGAGTGGGACCCGGCGGTCAACGTCCTGCTGCCCGACGGCTACCACACCAGCGGCAAGCGCTACCCCGTGCTGTACCTGCTGCACGGCGGGGCGGCCGACTTCCGGACCTTCCACATGCAGGACAACATCATCAACCTGACCGCCGGCAGGGAGATCATCGTCGTCATGCCGGACGCCTCCACCGGCTGGTACTCGAACCCGGTCAGCAGCAACACCGGTCCCCGCAACTGGGAGACCTTCCACATCGCGCAGCTGCTGCCCTGGATCGAGTCGAACTTCCGCACCTTCCCCGAGTACAACGGCCGCGCCGTCGCCGGCTTCTCGATGGGCGGGTTCGGCGCCCTGAAGTACACCGCGAAGTACTACGGCCACTTCTGCTCGGTCAGTTCCCACTCCGGACCGGCCAGCCTGCGCCGCGACTTCGGCCTCGTGGTGCACTGGGCCAACACCACCTCGGCCGCGATGGACCTCGGTGGCGGCACGGTCTACGGCGCGCCGCTGTGGGACGAGGCGCGGGTCACCGCCGACAACCCGGTCCAGCGCATCGAGAGCTACCGCAACAAGCGCATCTTCCTGGTCGCCGGTACCTCGCCCGACCCGATCAACTGGTTCGACTACGTCAACGAGACGCAGGTGCTGGCCGGTCAGCGCGAATTCCGGGCGGCCCTGGGCCGGGCCGGCATTCCGCACGAGTGGCGTGAGCTCCCCGGCGGCCACTACTTCCGGCGCGAGATCTTCGTCCAGGATCTCAACGGGATGCTCGGCCGCCTGCGCCGCGCCGGCTGACCCCTCGTCGTACGACGCGCCGCCGCCGCGGACACCCGTCGCGGCCGGCGGCGCGTCGTCGTTCCCCGCCCAGCCCATCCGAGTCTTCCCTGACGGGAGTCACCCATGTCACGGCATCCGAGGACCGGGGCGCGTCGCGTCCTGGCCGCCCTGCTCACCCTGGCGGTGGGCGTCCTGACCGGCGCGGTGGCGACATCGTCCCCCGCGCTCGCCGCACCGAACTTCAAGGCCCCGTTCCCGTGCGGGCAGCGGTGGACCTACGACCACCACAGCGCCGAGGTCCGGCAGGCCCTGGACTTCGTGCGGGCCGACGGAGGTGCCACCGCGGGCACGCCGCAACTCGCCTCGGCGGCGGGCGTCGCCAGGCGGTACTCGCAGCCCAGCGGCGCCGGCAACTACATCGTCATCGACCACGGCGGCGGTTGGACCACCTACTACTTCCACCTCAGCACCTACTCCGTGCCCGACGGGGCGTACGTGCAGCAGGGCCAGCAGATCGGCACCACGGGCAGCACCGGCAACTCGTCGGGGCCGCACATCCACTACGAACAGCTCTACAACGGCGTGGGACAGACGATCGTGATCAACGGGACGTCGCTGGCGCCGTATCCCGGCCAGTACCACCAGAAGTACCTGGTCAGCGACAACTGCGGTACGTCACCGACGGGTGGCCGGTATCTGGCGGGTTCGCCGACGGACTTCACCGGCGACGGACGCGACGACATCGTCGCCTTCACCCAAGGCACCCTCAACGACGTCTACGT
>NZ_JBEYRY010000034.1:0-1910 GCF_040704175.1 Micromonospora sp. NPDC047812
CACCAGGTGAAGATCCGCGGCTACCGGATCGAACTCGGCGAGATCGAGTCGGTCGTCGAGGGCACCGACGGCGTCGGCGACGCGGTCGCCCTGGTCGGCGAGTCGGACCGGCTGGTGGTGTTCTACCGGCCGGGCGCGGCGGCCACGGAGCTGGCGGACCGGATCCGGCAGCGGTGCGTGGAGCACCTGCCCGAGTACATGATCCCGGCCGAGTTCGTGGCCGTGGAGGCGATCCCGCTCAACGCCAACGGCAAGGTCGACCGGGCCGCCCTCTGGGACGCCGCGGTGCCGGCGCACCGGCAGCACGTCGCCCCGGCGACGGAGCTGGAGGCGCAGCTGGCGGAGATCTGGGGCCGGGTGCTCCAGTTGGAGCAGGTCAGCACCCAGGAGAGCTTCTTCGACCTCGGCGGGCACTCCATCAGCGCCATCGCGCTCGTGGGCGCGCTGCGCGGCGCCGGGCACCCGGTCTCGGTGCGCGACGTCTTCGTGCACCGCACGGTCGCCGCCCTGGCGCAGCACCTCACCGGCGGGGACGACGTCGAGGCCGCGCCCGCCTTCCGGGCGGTCGCCCCGTTCAGCCTGCTCGACGACGCCGACCGCGCCGCCCTGCCCGCCGGGCTCGCCGACGCGTACCCGTGCGCGCAGGTGCAGCTCGCCATGCTGGTGGTCACCCTCTCCGACTCGGAGCGTCGCACCTACCACAACGTGTCGGCGTTCCCGATCCGCGACGAGCACGCCTTCGACGGCGACGCGCTGCGCCGGGCCGTGCGGACCGTCGTGGACCGGCACGAGATCCTGCGTACGTCGTTCGACCTGACCGGCTTCTCGGTGCCCATGCAGCTCGTGCACGCCGAGGTGCCCGTCGACGTCACGCTGCTCGACCTGCGCGACGGCACGGACGAGGAGGCCGAGAACCGGCTGCGGGCGTACCTGGCCGCCGAGCGGTCCCGGCCCTTCGCCCCCGACCAGGTCCCGCAGATGCGCATCGCCGGGGCGGCCGGCCGCAACGACACGTGGTGGTTCGTGCTGACCATGTCGCACGGCATCCTCGAGGGCTGGAGCCACCACTCGCTGCTGATGGAGATCCTCGAAAACTACCGCAGCCTGCGCGACACCGGCGTGCCGGCCGCGTTCGAGGCGCCCCCGGTCCGCTACGCCGACTTCGTGGCCGGCGAGATCGAGGCGCTGGCGTCGGCCGAGGACCGCGACTACTGGCAGGGCGTCGTCGCCCGGCCGGTCTTCGAGCTGCCGGCCGGCTGGGGCGAGGACGAGTCGGTCCCCGAGTACGAGTGCGGCACCCGCGTCCCCCTGCACGACCTGATGGACGACCTGCGCGAGCTGGCCAGCCGTACCGACACGTCGCTGAAGAGCGTGCTGCTGGCCGCGCACCTGAAGGTGATGAGCCAGCTCACCGCCGAGCCCGTGTTCACCAGCGGGCTGGTCAGCCACGGCCGGCCCGAGGTCACCGGCGCCGACCGGGTCTACGGGATGCACCTGAACACGCTGCCGTTCGTGCACGACGCGGGCGCGCGGACCTGGCGCGAGCTGATCCGGGGCACGTACGCCGGGGAGCTGGAGCTGTGGCCGCACCGCCGCTACCCGCTGCCGGCCGTGCAGCGCCTCGGCGACGGGCGCCGGCCGATCGAAATCCTCTTCAACTACCTCGACTTCGAGCAGGTCGACACCGAGCGGGTCGACTTCGACGACGCGATCTACGAGGCCAGCGGCGAGTTCGGCCTGCACGTCTCCACGCTCGGCGGCGTCCTCAACATCCTGGCCCGGCCGCACCAGGTCAGCTACCCCAACGTCCTGCGCCTCGGTGGCATGTACCGGGCGGTGTTGGAGGCGATGGTCGCCGACGTGGACGGTGACGCGTCGGTGGTGTGCCTGCCGGCGGGTGAGGTGTCGGT
>NZ_JBEYRY010000035.1:0-1891 GCF_040704175.1 Micromonospora sp. NPDC047812
CAACACCCTCGAGCAGCAACTGCCAAAACCCGTCCGGGTCACCAACCCCACCCGGATACCGACACCCCATCCCCACAATCGCCACCGGCTCATCGCCACCCGCACCGACCGCCACCGGCGCGACGGCCACGGCAGCGTTCTTGCCAAGCAGCAGGTCCGTCAGATGGTCGGTCAACACCTCCGCACTGGGGTAGTCGAAGACCAGCGTGGCCGGCAACGACAGCCCGGTCGCGGTCGCCAGCCGGTTACGCAGCTCCACCGCGGTCAACGAGTCGAAGCCGAGTTCGCGGAACGCGCTGTCCGGATCAATCGTCGCGGGGTCGGGATGGCCGAGTACGACGGCGGCCTGTGTCCGTACCAGTTCCAGGACTGTCCGCTGGCGTTCCTCGACTCCCATAGTGGCCAGCCTGGCGGCCAGATCCACCGGCGTATCAGTTGTGGTCGCCGCCCGGCGGGCGAAGCCGCCGGCCAACGTCCGCCACAGCGGCGGCACGCCATCGGCGCCGGCTCGACGTAGCGCGGCCAGGTCCACCCGGATCGGCACGAGTTGCGGCTGGTTGGTGCGTACTGCCGCGTCGAACAATGCCAGGCCTTCTTCGGAGGACATGGGAAGGATGCCGTTGCGTCGCATCCGGTCCAGGTCGACCTCGTCGAGATGCCCAGTCATCGTCGACTGCTGGGCCCACAGTCCCCACGCCAGTGACTGTCCGACCAGACCCGCGCTCTGTCGCCGTAGCGCCAGGGCGTCCAGGACGGCGTTCGCCGCGGCGTAGTTGCCCTGCCCCGGTGACCCGAGCGTGGCCGCTGCCGAGGAATACACCACGAACAACGCGAGATCCGAATCCTGGGTCAGTTCGTGTAGCCACCACGCCGCGTCGGCCTTGGCCCGCAGTACCGTCTGCAGCCGCTGCGGCGTCAACGCCTCAATCACCCCGTCATCGAGCACTGCGGCGGTGTGCACCACCCCGACCAGCGGATGCTCGGCCGGCACCGCCGCCAACACCTCAGCCAGGGCATTCCGGTCAGCGACGTCACACGCCGCCACCCGCACCCGCGCACCCAGCTCGGTCAGATCAGCGACCAGCTCCGTCGCTCCCGCCGCGGCCGGGCCCTGCCGGGACAACAACAACAAATGCCTGACCCCGTGCGTGGCGACCAGATGCCGGGCCACCAACCCACCCAACACCCCAGTCCCGCCAGTGATCACCACCGTGCCACGCGAATCCAACCCCGCCGGCAACCCGTCAGGGCCAGGCAGGGGCAGCCGGCCAGTACCGGCTCGGGTCAACCGACGGGCATACAGTTCACCAGCGCGTACCGCGATCTCCGGTTCGCCGCTGTCGAGCACCGCCGTGAGGATCCTGCCCAGTTCGTTGTCGTTGCCGTGGTCGTCATCGTCGAGGTCGAGCAGGATGAATCGGTGGGGGTGTTCGGACTGCGCGGAGCGGACCAGGCCCCAGACCGCGGCCGCGGCCAGGTCACTGCCATCGGTAGCGCCGCGGGTGATCACCACCAGGCGGGAACCGTCCGTGGCCGCATCGGCCAGCCATTCCTGGACCCAACCCAACACCAGCGTGCTCGCCGCGTGTGTGGCCTCGACAACGCCGACAGCATCGCCCGTAGCCGGTAGATCGCCCGTAGCCGGTAGCTCGGCCACCACGAGCGTGGGCAGCTCACCATCAACCTGCCCGTGCCGTCCCCAGACGGGTTCGGTAGCCACCGGCATGGTGTCGGGCTGCGCGCCTGGTAGCGGCATCCATTGCACCTCGAACAGTGACTGCGCCGCGTCCGGTATTCCGGTGCCCAGTTGGTCGGTGGTCACTGGCCGCAGTACCAGCGAGGTCGCGGTCAGCACCGGCTGGCCGGTGGTGTCGAACACGGCCACCGCGAT
>NZ_JBEYRY010000036.1:0-1844 GCF_040704175.1 Micromonospora sp. NPDC047812
TCGGTGCGGAGGCGGCAGAGGTCGCCGGTGCGGTAGAGGCGGCTGCCGGGGGTGGTGGCGTACGGGTCGGGCAGGAACCGCTCCGCCGTCTGCCCCGGACGGCCGAGGTATCCCCGGGCCAGTCCGTCGCCGGCGATGCAGAGTTCGCCGGGCGCGCCGGGCGGCACCAGTCGCAGCTCGGCGTCGAGGAGGTGGACGCGGGCACCGTCGATCGGGGTGCCGAGGTCCGGCCGGTGGGTCCCGTCGGGGAGCACCGGCCCGGCGGTGGCGACGACCGCGGCCTCGGTGGGCCCGTAGTGGTTGACCAGGGCGTAGGGGGTGCGCGCGGACGGCCGGGTGGTGAGGGCGTCCCCACCCGTGAGCAGCGTGCGCAGGGTGCTGGTGGACGGCGTGGGCAGTCGCAGGACGGCCTCGGCGATCGGCGTGGGGACGAAGGCCACGGTGAGGCCCTGCCGGTGCATCCAGTCGTGCAGCGCCGTGGGGTCGAGGCGGTGCGCGGGGTCGGCGACGTGCAGGGTGGCGCCGCTGACCAGCGCGGGCCAGATCTCCCAGACGGCGGCGTCGAAGCCGAGGCTGGCGATCTGGCCGTGGTGCTCGCCGGGGCCGCTCGGATAGGTGTCGAGGTGCCACCGGACGAGGTTGGCCAGCGCGTGGTGGGCGACCATGACGCCCTTGGGGACACCCGTCGACCCGGAGGTGTGGATGACGTACGCCAACTGTTCGGGGTGGATGTCGACCCGGGGTGCCGCCGGGGAGGTGGAGCGGTGCGGGGTGAGGGTGACGACGCCGGGGGGTGTGTCGGTGTCGTCAGGGTGTGCGGTGATGAGGATGGTGGCGCCGGAGTCGGTGATGAGGTGGTGTCGGCGGGTGGTGGGTGCGGTGGGGTCGACGGGGAGGTAGGCGGCGCCGGCTTTGAGGACGGCGAGCATGGCGGTGATGGCGGGTGTGCCGGGTGGGAGGCTGACCGCGACGGGGTGGTCGGGTCGGGCGCCGTGTTGTAGTAGTTGGTGGGCGAGGTGGTTGGACCGTTCGTCGAGTTCGCGGTAGGTGAGTGTGCCCGCCCCGTCGACGACGGCGACCGCGTCGGGTTGGCGTCGGGCCGTCCGCGTCACCAGCCGCGGCACACACCCGGGTTCCCCGTCCGACCATCCGGCGACTGCGGCCGTCGGCGCGCCCACCACGCTCGCCCGGTCGGGACCGTCGGGGACGGCCTCGGGCCGCCGGGCCGCACGACCGGTCGGCGGCCGTCGCCCCGTGGACACCGCCGCCAACCGCCGGCGCTGCTCGTCGGTGACGGCCTCCACCGTGGACAGCGGCCGGTCGGGGTCCGCCAGCACGGCGGCCACCAGGGCCCGGTAGCTGTCGGCCAGGTCGGCCATCGTCGCGGCGTCGTACAGGTCGCAGGCGTAGCTGAAGTACACGCCGACGGTGTCGGCTCCCACCTCCGCGTGGACCGTGAGGTCGAACTTCGCGGTGCCCGGCTCCGTCGACATCGGACGCATCGTGGCGGTGTGCAGCGGCACGGGGCCGTCGGCGATGCCCGTGACGTTCCCGCCGGTGAAGACGGTTTGGATGAGGGGTGGGGTGTGGCGGTCGCGGGTGGGTCGGGTGTGCTCGACGAGTTTGTCGAAGGGGATGTCCTGGTGGGTGACGGCGTGGATGAGGACGGTGCGGGAGTGGTGCAGGAATTGGCGGAAGGTGTGGTGGGGGTGGATGTCGACGGCGAGGGGGAGGGTGTTGACGAAGAAACCGATGAGTTTTTCGGCGTCGGGGTCGGTGCGGCCGGTGAGGGGGGTGCCGATGACGACGGGGTTTTGGGTGGTGTAGCGGTGGATGAGGAGTTG
>NZ_JBEYRY010000037.1:0-1603 GCF_040704175.1 Micromonospora sp. NPDC047812
TCCACCACCTCAAAACAACACCGCAACACCTCATGCCGCTGCACCACCACATCCAACGCCCGCGCCAACACCCCCACCGCCAACCGACCACGAATCCGGTAGGCCAGCGGAAGGTTGTAGGCGGTCAGCCCCGGCTGCAACTGGTCCATGAACCACAACCGCCGCTGCCCGAACGACGGCACCCACCGCTCACCCCGCGCCACCGGCTCCAGCCGCACCTCGTCGGCGCCGGTCGACCGACCGGCGACGGCAAGGGCGAGCGTGGCCACGGTCCGGTTCTCGAAGATCGCCCGCAACGGCAGCTCGATCCCCAGCGCGCCCCGGACCCGTGCCATGACCTGCGTCGCCAGCAGCGAGTGGCCACCGAGTTCGAAGAAGTCGTCATCGACGCCGACGGCCGGTACGCCGAGGGTCTCCGCCCAGATGGTCGCGATCGTCGCTTCCTCGGCCGTGCGGGGCGCGACCCGGTCCGCGACCTCGTCCACCGGCGCGTCGGCCGGATTCGGCAGGCTCGTGTGGTCGACCTTGCCGGTCGCCGTGAGCGGCAGGCTCGGCAGCGCGACGACCTGTGCCGGCACCATGTACTCCGGCAGCGAGGCGCGCAGGAAGGCGCGCAGTGCCGAGCCGGGTGGCAGGGCCTGCCCCGCGGGGACGGCGTACGCGAGCAACCGGGTGTCACCGGTGCGGCCCTGGTCGGCGACGACGAGGGCTTCGGCGACATCCGGATGATGGAGCAGGGCGGCTTCGATCTCGCCGGGTTCGACGCGGTATCCACGGATCTTGATCTGGCGGTCGGCGCGGCCCAGGAACTCCAGGTTGCCGTCGTGACGCCAGCGGGCGAGGTCCCCGGTGCGGTAGAGGCGTTGCCCGGCGGCGGTGGCGAACGGGTCCGGCACGAACCGTTCGGCGGTCAGGTCGGCACGGCCCACGTACCCCCGGGCCAGACAGTCTCCGGCCACGTAGATCTCGCCCACGGCCCCGGGTGGAACCGGCCGGAGGTGCTGATCGAGCAGGTAGATCCGGGTGTTGGCGATCGGCTTGCCGATGCTCGGAAACTCCGGCCAGCCGGCCGGGTCACCGGTCAGCCGGCCGGCGGTGATCACATGGGCCTCGGTGGGACCGTACTGGTTGTCGACCGCGACGCCGTCCCCGGCGGTCGCCAGCTCGCGGATCTCCGCCGTGATCTGGAGTTGCTCACCTGCGGGTGCGACCTCCTCGAGCGACAGCCGACGGCCGGTACGCCGCGCCGCGAGCGCGATCTGTGCCAGCACCGCGGGCGGGCAGTGCAGCCGCCGCACCCGTTCGGCGGCGAGCACGTCGAGCAGTTGTTCCGGGTCGCGCCGCTGCTCGTCGGTCACGAGCACCACGTAGCTGCCGCCCAGCCAGGCGGTGAACATCTCCTGGAACGAGATGTCGAAGAAGATCGACGAGAACTGGAGCACCGGTCCGACGACCTGGCTGCGCCGCAACTGCCAGTCGATGAGGTTCGCCAACGGCCGGTGCGACATCGCCACGCCCTTGGGTCGTCCGGTGGAGCCGGAGGTGTAGATGACGTAGGCCAGGTTGTCCAGCGAGGCCTGCGACACCGGCCGGGTGTCGGCCC
>NZ_JBEYRY010000038.1:0-1559 GCF_040704175.1 Micromonospora sp. NPDC047812
TCGGTGCGGAGGCGGCAGAGGTCGCCGGTGCGGTAGAGGCGGCTGCCGGGGGTGGTGGCGTACGGGTCGGGCAGGAACCGCTCCGCCGTCTGCCCGGGCTTGTTCAGGTAGCCGCGGCTGACCACGTCGCCGCCGACGCAGACCTCGCCGGGCGCGCCGGGCGGGACGAGCTGGAGGTCGGCGTCGAGGAGGTAGATGCGGGCGCCGGCGATCGGGACGCCGAGGTCCGGCCGGTGGACCCCGTCGGTGCTGACGGGCCCGACGGTGACGGCGACGGTGGTCTCGGTCGGCCCGTAGATGTTGAACAGCGTGTACGGCGCCTGCGTGGACGGTCGGGTGGTGAGGGCGTCCCCACCGGTGAAGATCGTCCGCAGGTGGCTGGTGGACGGGGTGGGCAACCGGAGGACGGCCTCCGCGACCGGGGTCGGCAGGAACGTCCTCGTGACGTCTCCCCGGACCAGCCAGTCGTGCAGCGCGGTGGGGTCGAGGCGGTCGGCCGGGTCGGCGATGTGCAGGGTGGCGCCGCTGACCAGCGCGGGCCAGATCTCCCAGATCGCGGCGTCGAAGCCGAGGCTGGCCACCTGGCCGTGGCGCTCGCCGGGGCCGGTGGGGTGGGTGTCCAGGTGCCAGTGGACCAGGTTGGTCAGCGCCCGGTGGGGGACCATGACTCCCTTGGGCGTGCCGGTGGACCCGGAGGTGTGGATGACGTACGCCACCTGCTCCGGATGGATGTCGACCGGGGGCGGCGTGGACGTGGCCGTGGCCGGTGCCGGGTGCGGGGTGAGGGTGACGACGCCGGGGGGTGTGTCGGTGTCGTCAGGGTGTGCGGTGATGAGGATGGTGGCGCCGGAGTCGGTGATGAGGTGGTGTCGGCGGGTGGTGGGTGCGGTGGGGTCGACGGGGAGGTAGGCGGCGCCGGCTTTGAGGACGGCGAGCATGGCGGTGATGGCGGGTGCGCCGGGTGGGAGGCTGACCGCGACGGGGTGGTCGGGTCGGGCGCCGTGTCGTAGTAGTTGGTGGGCGAGGTGGTTGGACCGTTCGTCGAGTTCGCGGTAGGTGAGTGTGCCCGCCCCGTCGACGACGGCGACCGCGTCGGGTTGGCGTCGGGCCGTCTCCGTGACCAGCCGCGGCACGCACCCCGCAGCAGCGGGCGGGACCGCAACCGGGCTGGCGGTCAGCGCGCGGGCGAGCCGCTCGCGCTGGGCGGCCGTGACCGCGACCACGGTGGAGAGCGGGCGGTCCGGCTCGGCCAGCACGGCGCCCACCAGGGCCCGGTAGCTGTCGGCCAGCTCGGCCATCGTCGCGGCGTCGTACAGGTCGCAGGCGTAGTCGAAGAGCACCCGGATGACGTCCGGCTCCAGCTGCACCTGAACGGTCAGGTCGAACTTCGCGACCCCCTCGTCGATCGGCAGCGGCCTCATCGTGGCGGTGTGCAGCGGTGCCGGACCGGTGCCGTCCATGGTCGTGAAGACGGTTTGGATGAGGGGTGGGGTGTGGCGGTCGCGGGTGGGTCGGGTGTGCTCGACGAGTTTGTCGAAGGGGATGTCCTGGTGGGTGAC
>NZ_JBEYRY010000039.1:0-1523 GCF_040704175.1 Micromonospora sp. NPDC047812
GACGGCGCTATCGCGGTGGCCGTGTTCGACACCACCGGCCAGCCGGTGCTGACCGCAACCTCGCTGGTACTGCGGCCAGTGACCACCGACCAACTGGGCACCGGGGCGCCGGATACGGCGCAGTCACTGTTCACGGTGCAATGGATGCCGCTACCAAACGCGGAACCCGACACCGCGCCGGTGACTGCCGAACCGCTCTGGGCATGGCACGGGCAGCGGCCGCAACCTCTACTGGTGCCCCACCCGCCAGGCCAGCTTGATGGTGAGCTGCCCACGGTCGTGGTGGCCGAGCTACCAGCTGCGGGCGATGCTGTCGGCGTTGTCGAGGCCACGCACGCGGCGAGCACGCTGGTGTTGGGTTGGATCCAGGAATGGCTGGCCGATGCGGCCACGGACGGTTCCCGCCTGGTGGTGATCACCCGCGGCGCTACCGACGGCAGTGACCTGGCCGCGGCCGCGGTCTGGGGCCTGGTCCGCTCCGCGCAGTCCGAACACCCCCACCGATTCATCCTGCTCGACCTCGACGATGACACCGACCACGACAACGATGGCGAACTGGGCAGGATCCTGACCGCGGTGCTCGACAGCGGCGAACCGGAGATCGCGGTACGGGCCGGTGAACTGTATGCCCGACGGTTGACCCGAGCTGGTACTGGCCGGTTGTCTCTGCCTGGTCCTGACCGGTTGTCGTGGCGTATCGACGTGTCAGAGCCAGGCAGTCTGGACAACCTTACGGTGCTGGACTGTCCGGAGGCGATGGCGCCGTTGGCGGCTGGGCAGGTACGGGTAGCGGTGCGAGCGGCGGGGTTGAACTTCCGCGACGTGCTGGTCGGGTTGGGTATGTATCCGGATCCGACCGCGGTGATGGGTAGCGAGGCGGCCGGAGTGGTGATCGAGACTGCCCCGGATGTGACCGAGGTGGTGGTCGGGGACCGGGTGTTCGGAATGTTCAACGGGGCGTTCGGGCCGGTGGCGGTCACCGATCATCGTCTGCTGGCCCGGGTCCCGCAGGGGTGGTCGTTTACCCGGGCGGCGTCGGTGCCGATCGTCTATCTGACCGCGTTTTACGCGTTGCGGGATCTGGCCGATGTGCGGCCAGGACAACGGATCCTGATCCACGCTGCGGCCGGCGGTGTGGGTATGGCCGCGGTGCAACTGGCCCAGGCCTGGGGATTGCAGATATACGCCACCGCCAGTGCCGGCAAGTGGGACACCCTGCGCGGGATGGGTCTGGACGACACGCACCTGGCGTCGTCCCGTGATCTGGACTTCCGCCGGAGCTTCCTGACCGCGACCGGGGGGGAGGGTGTGGATGTGGTCCTCAACGCCCTGGCCGGGGAATTCGTGGACGCGTCGCTGGAACTGCTGCCCCGTGGCGGCCGGTTTGTGGAGATGGGTAAAACCGACGTGCGGGACCCGGCCCGGATTGCCGCAGACCTTCCCGGGGTGGTGTATCAGGCGTTCGACCTGTCCGACGCCGGTGTTGACCGGATCGGGCAGATGCTGGGTGAGATCCTGGACAT
>NZ_JBEYRY010000040.1:0-1407 GCF_040704175.1 Micromonospora sp. NPDC047812
CCCAGGAAACCTCCAACAACAGCCGCTGCTGCGGATCCATCGCCACAGCCTCCCGCGGACTGATCCCGAAGAACCCCGCGTCGAACAACGCCGCATCAGTCAGGAACCCACCCTCCCGGACATAACTGGTCCCCGACCGCCCCGAATCCGGGTCATACAACGACTCGACATCCCAACCCCGATCCATCGGCCATGGCCCGATGGCGTCGCCACCCGCGGCAATGAGATCCCAGAGCTGTTCCGGGGTATCTATGCCGGCCGAGAACCGGCAGGCCATCGAGACCACGGCGATGGGCTCAGTCGCCCGCTCCTGAATCTCGTGCAGGCGTCGCCGGGTCTCCAGCAGGTTGTCCGTGGCCTGTCGCAGATATGTCCGCAGCTTCTCATCGTTGCTCACGCCGTTCGCCCTCCCTCGGAGCTTGCGATCTTGTCGAGAACGTCGAACAGCTCGTCATCGGAGGCCGCATAGGTGTCGATCACCGGGATTGCCCCGTCGCCGCCCGTCTGGGCCTCGAGCCTGCGCACCAGCTCACGTAGGCGGTCTGCCAGCTTCGTTGGATCTCTGCCATCTCCCGGGGCCAACGTGCGTATAGCCTGCTCGATCCGGTCCAAGTCGGACTGCAGAGCATTTGCGGGGGTCTTCTCCTCTGGCACAACTCGCGTCCACAGCTCGCGGCTGAGTTCGGCGGGGGTGGGGTAGTCGAAGACCAGCGTGGCCGGCAGCGACAGGCCGGTCGCGGTGGCCAGTCGGTTACGTAGTTCCACCGCGGTCAGCGAGTCGAAGCCGAGCTCGCGGAATGCGCTGTCCGGATCAATCGTCGCTGGGTCGGCATGGCCGAGCACGACGGCGGCCTGTGTCCGTACCAGTTCCAGGACTGTCCGCTGGCGTTCCTCGACTCCCATAGCGGCCAGCCTGGTGGCCAGGTCCACTCGCGTGTCGGTTGTGGTCGCCGTCCGGCGGGTCGAGCCACCAGCCAACACCCGCCACAGCGGCGGCACGCTACCGGCCCCGGCTCGACGCAGCGCGGCCGTGTCCAGCCGGATCGGCACGAGTTGCGGCTGGTCAGTACGTACTGCCGCGTCGAACAACGCCAGGCCCTGCTCAGGGGACATGGCAAGGATGCCGTTGCGTCGCATCCGGTCCAGGTCGACCTCGTCGAGATGCCCGGTCATCGCTGACTGTGGGGCCCACAGTCCCCACGCCAGCGACTGCCCGACCAGACCCGCGCTCTGCCGCCGTAGTGCCAGGGCGTCCAGGACCGCGTTCGCCGCGGCGTAGTTGCCCTGTCCCGGTGACCCGAGGGTGGCCGCCGCCGAGGAATACACCACGAACAACGCGAGATCCGAATCCTGGGTCAGTTCGTGTAGCCACCACGCCGCGTCGGCCTTGGCCCGCAGTACCGTCTG
>NZ_JBEYRY010000041.1:0-1253 GCF_040704175.1 Micromonospora sp. NPDC047812
TGGACTTCCGCCAGAGCTTCCTGACCGCGACCGGGGGGGAGGGTGTGGATGTGGTCCTCAACGCCCTGACCGGGGAATTCGTGGACGCGTCGCTGCAGCTGCTGCCCCGTGGCGGCCGGTTTGTGGAGATGGGTAAAACCGACGTGCGGGACCCGGCCCGGGTCGCCGCAGACCTTCCCGGGGTGGTGTATCAGGCGTTCGACCTGTCCGACGCCGGTGTTGACCGGATCGGGCAGATGCTGGGTGAGATCCTGGACATGTTCGCCGCTGAGATCCTCCAGCCACTGCCGGTGAGGGTATTCGAGTCAGCTCACGCAGTGCAGGCCTTGCGCTACCTGCAAGCGGCCCGCCATGTGGGCAAGGTGGTGCTGCGGCTGCCGGCGGGGTTGGATCCGCGTGGCACGGTGGTGATCACTGGCGGGACCGGGGTGTTGGGTCAGTTGGTGGCCCGGCATCTGGTCGCCACGCACGGGGTCAGGCATCTGTTGTTGTTGTCCCGGCAGGGCCCGGTCGCGGCGGGAGCGACGGAGCTGGTCGGTGATCTGACCGAGCTGGGTGCGCGGGTGCGGGTGGCGGCGTGTGACGTCGCTGACCGCGATGCCCTGGCTGAGGTGTTGGCGGCGGTGCCGGCCGAGCATCCGCTGGTCGGGGTGGTGCACACCGCCGGAGTGCTTGACGACGGGGTGATTGAGGCGTTGACGCCGCAGCGGCTGCAGACGGTACTGCGGGCGAAGGCCGACGCGGCGTGGTGGCTACACGAACTGACCCAGGATCTGGATCTCGCGTTGTTCGTGGTGTATTCCTCGGCGGCGGCCACCCTCGGGTCACCGGGACAGGGCAACTACGCCGCGGCCAACGCGGTCCTGGACGCCCTGGCACTACGGCGACAGACCGCGGGTCTGGTCGGACAGTCACTGGCGTGGGGACTGTGGGCCCAGCAGTCGACGATGACCGGGCATCTCGACAAGGTGGACCTGGACCGGATGCGACGCAACGGCATCCTTCCCATGTCCTCCGAAGAAGGCCTGGCATTGTTCGACGCGGCAGTACGTACCAACCAGCCGCAACTCGTGCCGATCCGGCTGGACACGGCCGCGCTGCGTCGCGTCGGCGCCGGTGGCCTGCCACCGTTGTGGCAGGTGCTGGCTGGCGGCTCGCCCCGCCGGACGGCGACCACAACCGACACGCGAGTGGACCTGGCCACCAGGCTGGCCGCTATGGGAGTCGAGGAACGCCAGCGGACAGTCCTGGAA
>NZ_JBEYRY010000042.1:0-1243 GCF_040704175.1 Micromonospora sp. NPDC047812
GTCCGCTGGCGTTCCTCGACTCCCATAGTGGCCAGCCTGGCGGCCAGATCCACCGGCGTATCAGTTGTGGTCGCCGCCCGGCGGGCGAAGCCGCCAGCCAGCACCTGCCACAGCGGCGGCACGCTACCGGCGCCGGCTCGACGTAGCGCGGCCAGGTCCACTCGGATCGGCACGAGTTGCGGCTGGTCAGTACGCACTGCCGCGTCGAACAACGCCAGGCCCTGCTCGGAGGACATGGGAAGGATGCCGTTGCGTCGCATCCGGTCCAGGTCGACCTCGTCGAGATGCCCAGTCATCGTCGACTGTGGGGCCCACAGTCCCCACGCCAGTGACTGTCCGACCAGACCCGCGCTCTGTCGCCGTAGTGCCAGGGCGTCCAGGACGGCGTTGGCCGCGGCGTAGTTGCCCTGTCCCGGTGACCCGAGGGTGGCCGCTGCGGAGGAATACACCACGAACAACGCGAGATCCGAATCTTGGGTCAGTTCGTGCAGCCACCACGCCGCGTCGGCCTTGGCCCGCAGTACCGTCTGCAGCCGCTGCGGCGTCAACGCCTCGATCACCCCGTCGTCGAGCACTGCGGCGGTGTGCACCACCCCGATCAGTGGATGCTCGGCCGGTACCGCCGCCAACACCTCAGCCAGGGCATTCCGGTCAGCGACGTCACACGCCGTCACCTGCACCCGCGCGCCCAGCTCGGTCAGATCAGCGACCAGCTCCGTTGATCCCGTGGCGGTCGGGCCCTGCCGGGACAACAACAACAGATGCCTGACCCCGTGGGTGGCGACCAGATGCCGGGCCACCAACTGACCCAACACCCCGGTCCCGCCAGTGATCACCACCGTGCCACGCGAATCCAACCCCGCCGGCAACCGCAGCACCACCTTGCCCACATGGCGGGCCGCTTGCAGGTAGCGCAAGGCCTGCACTGCGTGAGCTGACTCGAATACCCTCACCGGCAGTGGCTGGAGGACCTCAGCGGCGAACATGTCCAGGATCTCACCCAGCATCTGCCCGATCCGGTCAACACCGGCTTCGGACAGGTCGAACGCCTGATACACCACCCCGGGATGGTCTGCGGCAATCCGGGCCGGATCCCGCACGTCGGTTTTACCCATCTCCACAAACCGGCCGCCACGGGGCAGCAGTTCCAGCGACGCGTCCACGAATTCCCCGGTCAGGGCGTTGAGGACCACATCCACACCCTCCCCCCCGGTCGCGGTCAGGAAGCTCTGGCGGAAGTCCA
>NZ_JBEYRY010000043.1:0-1186 GCF_040704175.1 Micromonospora sp. NPDC047812
AGCGCGGTCAACCAGGACGGCGCCTCCAACGGGTTGAGCGCCCCGAACGGGCCGTCGCAGCAGCGGGTGATCCGTCAGGCCCTGGCCAACGCGCGACTGACGCCAGGCGACGTGGACGTGGTCGAGGCGCACGGCACCGGCACCACACTGGGTGACCCGATCGAAGCGCAGGCACTGATCGCCGCTTACGGCCAGGACCGGCCCGCGGACCAACCGCTGCGGTTGGGATCGGTGAAGTCGAACATCGGCCACACCCAGGCGGCCGCGGGCGTCGCCGGAATCATCAAGATGGTCCTGGCGATGCGGCACGGGTTGATGCCCAAGACACTGCACGTGGACACCCCCTCATCACATGTGGACTGGTCAGCCGGATCGGTGCAACTACTCACCGAGGCCACACCATGGCCGGACAACGGCCGACCACGACGAGCCGGGGTGTCCTCGTTCGGGATCAGCGGCACCAACGCCCACCTCATCCTCGAAGAAGCCGAACCGCTCGAGATCCTGCAGGAGCCCGAATCGTTCGAGCCGCCGCAGGGCACACCGGCCGACCCGGCGGGCTCGGGCCAGCAGTCGCCGATGGCGCCAGCCGACGGGGTGGTGCCGTGGGTGCTGTCGGCCAAGACCGAGGTGGCGTTGCGGGCGCAGGCCCGGCGGTTGGCGGGGTTCGTGGCCGATCGGCCCGAGGTGGAGCCGGTCGTGGTGGGGCGGGCGTTGGTGGACAGCCGGGCGACGGGGTTCACCCACCGGGGTGTGGTGCTCGGCCAGGATCGGTCGGTGTTGCTGGGTGGGCTGCAGGCGCTGGCCGCGGGTGCGCAGGCACCGGGAGTGGTGACCAGGGTCGTCGGGTCTGATCGGCTGGCGGTGGTGTTTTCCGGGCAGGGTAGCCAGCGGCTCGGGATGGGCCAGGGCCTGTATGAGGCGTATCCGGTATTCGCTGAAGCGTTCGATCAGGTCTGCGCATACTTCGACCAGCATCTTGAGCGGCCGTTGCGGGAGGTGGTCGCGGGTGAGTCGCAGCTGCTGGACCAGACGATGTATACCCAGGCAGGGCTGTTCGCGGTGCAGGTGGCGTTGTACCGGCTGGTCGAATCGTGGGGGATGGTTCCGCAGTATCTGGCCGGGCACTCGATCGGTGAGTTGAGCGCGGCGCATGTGGCCGGGGTGTGGGACCTGCCCGATGCGG
>NZ_JBEYRY010000044.1:0-1176 GCF_040704175.1 Micromonospora sp. NPDC047812
TTGATGGAGCCGATGTTGGACGAGTTCGCCTCGGTGGTGGCGGGCCTGGACTGGCGGTCGCCGAGGATTCCGGTCGTGTCGAACGTGACCGGTGGAGTCGCGGACGCCGCAGAGATCACCGACCCGGGCTACTGGGTGCGGCACGTGCGGCAGCCGGTGCGCTTCGCCGACGGTGTGGCGGCGCTGCGGGCGCAGGGCGTGGACACCTTCCTGGAGCTCGGCCCCGACGCGGTCCTCACCGCCATGGCAGCCGAGGCGGACGCGCCCGACGACGTGCGGTACGTCGCCACCCTGCGCCGCAACCAGCCCGACGTCACCACCCTCACCAACGCCGTCGGGCAGCTCTGGGCCGCCGGCGTGGCCGTCGACTGGGCGGCGTACCTCGGCCAGACCGGCGCCCGGCCGCGCGTGGTCGAACTGCCCACCTACGCCTTCGACCGGCAGCGCTACTGGCTGGAGGACCCCCGGCCCGGCTCGGCTCCGGATGGCGCCAGCGCCCCGTCCGACGAGCGGTTCTGGGCGGCGGTCGAGTCCGGAGACCTCGGCGTGCTCGGCGACGAGCTGGCGGTGGGCGCGGACGAGCCGTCCACCGCGCTGCTGCCCAAGCTCGCCCGCTGGCGGCGGGCCACGCAGCAGCGGGCCGCCGTCGACGCCTGGCGGTACCGGGCGACGTGGCGTACGGCCGCCGTGCCGGAGTCCGCGACGTTGGCGGGGACCTGGCTGCTGCTGATGGCGCCGGGGCAGGAGGACCACCCGGTGGCCGCAGCCCTGGCCGCCCGGGCCGACCGGGCGGTCCCGGTGCTGATCCCGGCCGGCGCCGACCGCGACCGGGTGGCGCGGCTGCTGCGCGAGGCGATGGGGACCGACGACCGCGACGCCCACGTGGTGTCCCTGCTGTCGCTGGTCGACCCGGGGGAGTCGGCCACTTCCGGGGAACCGGGCACGGTTCCGGCCGCCGCCGAGGTGTCGACGGCGCTGGCCGTGGTGCAGGCGCTGACCGACGTCGGCGGGAAGGGCCGGTTGTGGTGGCTGACGCGGGGGGCGGTGTCGGTCGGCGGCTCGGACGTGTTGGTGGATGTCGCGGGTGCTGCGGTGTGGGGTTTGGGTCGGGTGGTGGGTTTGGAGGTGCCGTTGCGGTGGGGTGGTTTGGTGGATTTGCCGGGTGTGTTGGGTGAG
>NZ_JBEYRY010000045.1:0-1174 GCF_040704175.1 Micromonospora sp. NPDC047812
GCGTCAACACCCTCGACCAGCAACTGCCAAAACCCGTCCGGGTCACCAACCCCACCCGGATACCGACACCCCATCCCCACAATCGCCACCGGCTCGGCGCTGGCGGTCTCCAGGGCCTGTACCCGGCGGTTGGCCTGGCGCAGCTCGGCTACGGTCCGCTTGAGGTACTCGCGCAGCTTGTCGTCGTTGGTCACGGGTGTCCCTCCGGAGCGGGTACGGGGCGTTCAGGCCGAGCCGAGCTCGTTGTCGACAAGTTCGAACAGCTCGTCGTCGGTAACCTCGTCCAGGTCGGTGTCGGGCCCGGCGGTCGACTCTGCGGGCAGCGGCGTGGTGAGCCGGGCGACCAGCGCCTGGAGGCGCCGGGCGAGCTGGGCGCGCGTGTCCGCGTCCACGGCCGGTTCGGCGAGCGCGCGCTCCAACCGGTCGAGCTCGGCGACGGCCGGTGCCTCGGCCGGCTCGGCCGGCCATAGCTGGGCCCGGAGATGGTCGGCCAGGGCGGCCGGTGTCGGATGGTCGAAGACCAGCGTGGCCGGCAACGACAGCCCGGTCGCGGTGGCCAGTCGGTTACGTAGTTCCACCGCGGTCAGCGAGTCGAAGCCGAGCTCGCGGAACGCCCGATCAGGTGCGATCGCCTGGGCACTGTCGTGACCGAGGGCTGTGGCCGCGTGGGTGCGCACCAGTTCGAGCATCTTCTGCTGGCGCTGCGGGCCGGTCAACGTCCGCAGCTCAGTGGCCAGTCCTGAGTCGTCGAGTGGGCCGGGCTCGGTGTCGGTGATGGCGGCTTGTGCCTCGGGCAGCCTGGCTAGTAGCGCACTCGGGCGTGCGGAGGTGAACGTCCGGGTGAACTGGGCCCAGTCCACGTCAGCGACCGCGAGGAAGTCTTCGCCCTGGCCGACTGCCTCGGTCAGTGCCTGCACCGCCCGCTGGGGGTCCATGCTCCGTACCCCGCGTCGTTGCAACTGCTCGGCGTCGGCCTGCTCAGCCATTCCTTCGCCGGCCCACAAGCCCCACGCCACGCTGGTCACTGCCCGCCCCATGGCACGCTGCTGGGCGGCGTAGGCGTCCAGGAACGCGTTGGCGGCCGCGTATACCCCCTGCCCGCCACTGCCCCATACACCGGCGTTCGAGGAGAACAGCACCATCGCGTCCAGCGGATGCTCGGATCCCTCGACCA
>NZ_JBEYRY010000046.1:0-1138 GCF_040704175.1 Micromonospora sp. NPDC047812
GTGGTCGCGGTGGAGCACGGCCGGATTCTCGGCGATGCCGCGGCTGGTGCGCAGGCGACGCACGGGCGCACGGTGCGGGTGGACGCCTCCCTGGCGGGGCAGGGCGCCGGTGCGGGCAACGCCCCGTTGGAGGTGTTCGTGGCCGTCGCCGAGCTGCACGGTTGGCAGCACGGCTGTGACGTGTTCGCCCTGATGGACGCCGCCGACGACATCGTGCGGCCGTTGCAGGACCGGCCCGTGCAGGTCGACCGGGAAACCCTCTCCCTCGGCTACGCGGGGGTGTATTCGAGTTTCCTGCGCCACGCCGAACGCGCCTCGGACAAGTACGGGGTGGACGTGCGCTCGATCCTGGTCGAGTTGGGACGCCGCCGCATGGTCGGCGGGCAGGAGGACATGATCGTGGACGTGGCACTGGACCTCGCCGGCAAGGAGAAATCATGATCGGGCCGGACACCACCGGTATCGCCGAGCGGTTGGGCGTGGCGGCCGACACCGCCACCGCCATCGCGCAGTTGGCCGCCGAGACAGGCCTGGACGTCGACGCCGCGTACGCGGTGCAGACCGCGCTGATCCAGCGCCGCCTCGACCGCGGCGAGCGCCTGGTGGGGCTGAAGATGGGCCTGACCAGCAAGGCGAAGATGGCCCAGGTCGGCGTGGACGAGGTCATCTGGGGCCGCCTCACCGACACCATGCGCATCCCCGACGGCGGCACCCTCGACGTCGGGGCCTTCATTCACCCCCGTGCCGAGCCGGAGGTGGCGTTCCTGCTCGACCGCCTGCCCGAACCCGGCGAACCCGTCGGCGACTTCACCGACGCCGTCCGCGCGGTCGCCCCCGCGATCGAGGTCATCGACTCCCGGTACGCCAACTTCACGTTCTCCCTGCCGGACGTGATCGCCGACAACACCTCCGCCGCCGCGTTCACCATCGGCCCGTGGTCGCCGGTGCCTGACGGCCTGGACAACCTGGGTGTGCTGCTGGAAGTCGACGGACGCGTCACGCAGGTCGGCTCCACCGCCGCGATCCTCGGCGACCCCCGCCGCGCATTGGACGAAGGCATCCGCCTCGCCGGCCGCCACGGCGTACGACTGCGCGAAGGCTGGGTGTTCCTCGCCGGCGCCGCCACCGCCGCCGTCCC
>NZ_JBEYRY010000047.1:0-1080 GCF_040704175.1 Micromonospora sp. NPDC047812
CAGCCGCTGCTGCGGATCCATCGCCACAGCCTCCCGCGGACTGATCCCGAAGAACCCCGCGTCGAACAACGCCGCACCAGCCAGGAACCCACCCTCCCGGACATAACTGGTCCCCGACCGCCCCGGATCCGGGTCATACAACGACCCGACATCCCAACCCCGATCCACGGGGAACCCACCCACCGCGTCAACACCCTCGAGCAGCAACTGCCAAAACCCGTCCGGGTCACCAACCCCACCCGGATACCGACACCCCATCCCCACAATCGCCACCGGCTCATCGACATCCGCACCGACCGCCACCGGCGCGACGGCCACGGCAGCGTTCTTGCCAAGCAGCAGGTCCGTCAGATGGTCGGTCAACACCTCCGGGGTGGGGTAGTCGAAGACCAGCGTGGCCGGCAACGACAGCCCGGTCGCGGTGCCCAGCCGGTTACGTAGTTCCACCGCGGTCAACGAGTCGAAGCCGAGCTCGCGGAACGCCCGATCAGGTGCGACTGCCTGGGCACTGTCGTGACCAAGGGCTGTGGCCGCGTGGGTACGCACCAGCTCGAGCACCTTCTGCTGGCGTTCCTCGACTCCCATAGCGGCCAGCCTGGTGGCCAGGTCCACTCGCGTGTCGGTTGTGGTCGCCGTCCGGCGGGCGGAGCCGCCGGCCAACGTCCGCCACAGCGGCGGCACGCTACCGGCGCCGGCTCGGCGTAGCGCGGCCAGGTCCACCCGGATCGGCACGAGTTGCGGCTGGTTGGTACGTACTGCCGCGTCGAACAACGCCAGGCCCTGCTCAGGGGACATGGGAAGGATGCCGTTGCGTCGCATCCGGTCCAGGTCGACCTCGTCGAGATGCCCGGTCATCGCTGACTGTGGGGCCCACAGTCCCCACGCCAGTGACTGTCCAACCCGGCCGGCGCTCTGCCGTCGTAGTGCCAGGGCGTCCAGAACCGCGTTGGCCGCGGCGTAGTTGCCCTGTCCCGGTGACCCGAGTGTGGCCGCTGCCGAGGAATACACCACGAACAACGCGAGATCCGAATCCTGGGTCAGTTCGTGTAGCCACCACGCCGCGTCGGCCTTGGCCCGCAG
>NZ_JBEYRY010000048.1:0-1028 GCF_040704175.1 Micromonospora sp. NPDC047812
GCCTGCACCGCCAGGTGCAACGCCACCAACGACGACGAACACGCCGTGTCCACCGTCACCGCCGGCCCCTCGAAACCGAACGAGTACGCCACCCGACCCGACAACACGCTTGTCGCGTTGCCGGTGAGCAGGTGGCCGCCGACCTCCTGGGCCCGACCGACCGATCCGCTGGCGTACCCCTGGAAGCTGGCCCCGGCGAAGACGCCGACCGCGCCGCCCCTCAGGCTGGTCGGGTCGATGCCCGCCGACTCGACGGCCTCCCACGACGTCTCCAGCAGCAGCCGCTGCTGCGGGTCCATCGCGAGGGCCTCGCGCGGTGAGATGCCGAAGAACTCGGCGTCGAACTCACCGGCGTCGTAGACGAAGCCGCCCCTGCGGACGAAGGACGTGTCGGACAGGCCGCTGCCGAGGAAGCTGTCCCAGCCCCGGTCGAGGGGGAACTCGGAAATGCCGTCGCGTCCCGTGGAGAGCAGCTGCCACAGCTCGTCGGGGGATGCGACGCCACCCGGAAGGCGGCAGCCCATTCCGACGATCACGATCGGGTCGTCGTCCACGGCGACGATCCTGCGGTCGGCCGGCGCGTCAGCCGAGGCGCCGAGCACGGTCTCCCGGATGAGGGTGACCAGGGCGGCAGGCGTCGGGTGGTCGAAGACCAGGGTGGAGGGCAGCGCGAGGCCCGTTTCGGCGGTCAGCCGGTTGCGCAGCTCGACGGCGGTGAGCGAGTCGAAGCCGAGACGCTGGAACGGCCGGTCCGGCCGCACCGCCTCCACGGTGGCGTGGCCGAGCACCGTGGCGACCTGGGAGCGTACGAGGTCCAGGAGGGACGCCTCGACCTCCGGCGGCGTCAGGGCCGCCAGCCGCTCGCGCAGTGCGGAGGCCTGGTCGGTGGGGCCGGTTTCGGCTCGGGCCGCGGCCTCGACCGCCGCCTGCGCTTCGGGGATGTCGGTGAACAGCCGAGACGGACGCAACGCCGTGAACGACGGCACGAACCGATCCCACCGCACATCCGCCACCACCACCTGACCCTC